>CAVSFS010000001.1:0-78840 GCA_963727115.1 uncultured beta proteobacterium
GATCCCGAGTTCGCCCTTGCTCAGGAACAGGCCATAGCCGCCGAAACGACCACCCTCGGTGACGATCATGCCTTCGCCGCCGCCCGCGGGGATCGTGACCTCGGCGGTGATCGTGTACGACTTGTTCAGGATGTGCGGCGCCGTGCTGCCCGGCACGTTGGCCAGCGTGCCCGAGTAGGTGAACTCGGTGCGCCCGGCGGTCAGGCTGGGCTTCGGCGCGTTCCAGCGGGCCAGCGTCGTGTTGTCGAGCGGCAGCACGTTGTACTTCGCCGCTTCGAGATAGAAGATGTTCTGCATTGCTTGAGCTTGTCGGGCATCTTCGCCGCCAGATCGTTGTTCTGGGTGGGATCCTCCATCACGTTGTAGAGCTCCCACTTGTAGCCGGTGATCACATCCGGCGGCGGCTTGGTGCTGAGCTCCCAGGGCAGCGTCACCGGCGTCGTCGCCGCAACCCAGCCGTCATGGTAGATGGCGCGGTTGCCGAGCATCTCGAAGTACTGCGTCGTGTGCCGGGTCGGCGCGTTGGCGTTGGCCTTGTCCCAGGTGTAGGCCAGGCTCGTGCCTTCGATCGGCAGCTGCTTGATGCCGTCAACCGTGTCAGGCGCCGGGATGCCGGCGCCTCGAGGATGGTCGGCACGATGTCGATGACGTGGTGGAACTGGCGGCGGATGCCGCCCGGGTCGCCGATGTGTCCTGGCCAAGAGATCGCCATGCCCTGCGCCGTGCCGCCGAAATGCGACGGCACTTGCTTCATCCACTTGAATGGCGTGTCGAAGGCCCAGGCCCACGCCGCCGAGTAGTGCGGGAAGGTCTTTCAGAGCCCCAGAACTCGTACCAGAGGAACTGGTCCTTGACCGGCACCTCGATGCCGTTGAAGGTGGTGAACTCGTTCGGCGTGCCGTTGACCATGCCTTCGGCGCTCGCGCCATTGTCGCCGCTGATGTAGATGATCAGCGTGTTGTCGAGCTGGCCGATGTCTTCGACGGCCTGGATGACACGGCCGATCTCGTTGTCGGCGTAGGCCTGATAGGCCGCATAGACATCCGCCTGCTTGATGAACAGCTTCTTTTCTTCCCAGCTCAGCGAGTCCCAGCGCGGCAGCTTGGCGCCGTTGTAAATGTCCTGTCCGTCCGGCCACGGCGTCAGCTGCGCGTTGGCGGCATGATGCCCAGCCGCTTCTGGTTGGCAAAGATCGTCTCACGCAGCTTCTCCCAGCCGTCGTCGAACAGGTGCATCGCGCTGATCTTGTCGATCCACTCATGCGTCGGATGATGCGGCGCGTGCGTGGCGCCGGGCACGTAGTAGACGAAGAAGGGCTTCTCCGGCGCAAGCGCCTTCAACTGTCGCATGTACTGGATCGCCTCGTCGGCCATGGCCGTGTTCATGTTCCAGCCGGGATTGCCCTGGAAGGGGAAGATCGGCGTCGTGTTGCGGAACAGGTTCGGCTGCCACTGGCTGGCGTCGCCGCCGACGAAGCCGTAGAAGTACTCGAAGCCCATGCCGTTCGGCCACTGCTCGAACGGCCCGGCCTGGCTGTTCGCGAAGAACGGCGTGTTGTGGTCCTTGCCGAACCACGAGGTCGCGTAGCCGTTGTCCCTCAGGATGGTGCCGATGGTGCCCTTCTCGATCGGGATGATCGAGTCGTAACCGGGGAAGCCGGTGGCGATTTCGCCGACCACCCCAAAGCCCACCGAGTGGTGGTTGCGCCCGGTAATCAGCGCTGCCCGCGTCGGCGAACAGAGCGAGGTGGAATGGAAATTGGTGTAGCGCAGACCGCTCTTGGCGATGCGATCCAGCGCCGGGGTCGGGATGACGCCGCCGAAGGTGCCGGGCGCGCCGAAGCCGTCGTCGTCGGTCATGATCAGCAGCACATTGGGCGCCTTCTTCGGCGGCACCACGCGGGGCGGCCACCACGGCGTCGATCCGGGCCCTCTCCTTGATCACCCCGCCGAACTTCGGGTCGGGCGGCGGCAGCTGCTTTCCGCTGATGGTGGTCGTCGCGCTGGCGGAACCCAGACCCGGTGACCTGCTGTGCCGAAGCAAACCCCATGAAGCCGATGGTGGCAATACAGGACAGCACCAACCCGAATAGCTGCTTTTTCATTGCGTACTCCAATCAGCCGAATTTCGTGAGACCGAAAGGCTTTGCTCCAACATTCTTCGGATTCCGAACAGTAACTTCAGTACCTGAACGAATTGGGCATCTGCGCCCGCTCCAAGGTTACGACAATAGTGGATAATCAACCAGTCAATATTGCTCTGAATGCCTTTGCCATAGGACAATTAACGCCATCAGAGTGGACATTTGACGACATTTCAATAATCATGCCCATGATGAATACTTCCCTCTCTTGAGGCGCGCTCGCGCGCTTGACCGGTTTTGCCGAACTCGTCAAGAGAGTGTTGGTGGCGACGCCGAAAGCTTGCTTCATGAGGTTGGGCTATCCACACAAATGCTCGTTCGACCGGAAGCAACAATCAGTATGCCCGGCGCAGTAGCACTGCTTGAGAACGCGGCATCACAGCTCGCCGCGCCCGACTTTGGCTTGCTCCTCGCGCAACGTCAGGATTCTTCGGCGCTTGGCCCCTCGCACTGATTGCCCGTCGCGCCGACACCGTGGGCAATGCACTGATTGCGATCGCGCGCAATCTGCCTTACCACGTAGCGCGCACCTCGCTGTCGGATGGAAGCCGGGCCCACCGAAAAACTCATTTGGCTACGTTACGAACTGCCTTCGGAGATTTGCGGAGCGCATCGTCAGTCAGTGGAGATGTGCTGCTTGTTACTGATCCAGACCCTGCGCATGCTTAGAGGGGATATAGGTGCCGACTGGCAGGTGCTGTTTGCGCATCCGGCCGGTGTGCCGCTTTCCCGTTACCGTGAAATTTTTGAATGTGAAGTTGCGTGCCAGCAGTCTGGTAACGGCGGATGATTCCAAAAGCGCTCCTCCAGCAGGTTCTGGATAGCGGAAATCCACATATTCGCGTTGCCGTCGAACGCTTTGTAGCTCACCTGATTCGCCGCAATCCGCTTGATCTTGTCCAACAAATAGAAGAGCTGATCGCACGCCAACTGGCTAATGGCGACTGCAGCTTGGCCGGCATCGCCCAGCAACTGGCGATGAACGAGCGCACCTTGCAGCGACGTTTGGAGGCGCAGCAAATCCGCTTTTCCGATATTCTGGACCGCGTCCCGTCTGAAGCCAGGCGCATGAGTTCCTGGCCCAAGCCGCGCTGCCTTTGGAGGAAGTGGCAATTCTCCTCGGTTACAGCGAACAGAGATCTCTCAGCCGGGCTTGTCAGCGCTGGTTTGGCACGACACCGGCAGCGTTACGTTTGGAGTTTTGATCTGAACGCTATTTTTTAAACCATCATGGGAAATTTGAGGCGCGAAGAAACATACGATGGCGTTGAACTGTATCGATGCTTTCAGCTACTGGCGTCCTTGGGCGCGGAGGGATCTCGAATATCAGTTGTAATCGACGGCGGGATTAGGTTCAGAAAGCAGCCAATTCGATTGTTCATGTCATTAGTCCGCTTTGGGTCGAAAACGGCGGTTGCCAGCATTCATTTGAAAACACCAATTGACCTCCCATCCCATCGGCGTTTTTGATTCCGGCCTCGGCGGCCTGACGGTGTTGAGCGCCTTGCGCGGTCAACTGCCGCAGGAGGACTTTTTTTATTTTGCCGATACCCGCTTTCTGCCCTATGGCGACCGGCCGGAAGTCTTCCTCAAGGAGCGCGGCGTGCTGATTGCCGAGGCGCTGGCGCGGCGCGGGGCCAAGGCGCTGGTGATCGCCTGCAACACGGCGACGGCGGCGGCGGCGGAGGCGATCCGGGCGGCGACTTCGCTGCCTATTGTCGCGCTGGAGCCGGGGGTCAAGCCAGCGGCGGCACTGACCAGAACTGGGGTCATCGGCGTGCTGGCGACGACGCGCACGCTGCACAGCGAGCGCTTCGAGCGACTGGTCGGCAATCATGCCAATCATCTGAAGGTGGTGGCGCAGCCCTGTCCCGGGCTGGCTGAGGCGATCGAAAGCGAGGGGCCGGGCAGCACGGCGGTGGCTGCCTTGCTCGATACCTTCGTCGCGCCGCTGGCGGCGGCCAATGCCGATGTTGTCGTGCTCGGCTGCACGCATTACCCGTGGGTGGCGGAGGCCATTGCCCGGCGCATGCCGGCCGGGGTGACGTTGCTCGATACCGGAGAGCCGGTGGCGAAACAACTGGAGCGCCTGCTGGCCGCGGGTGGTCTGCTCGGCGGTGGGCAGGGCCGGTTGACGGTGGCGACCAGTGGCGCGCCGCTGGCGGTGACTGCTACGGTCGACCGGCTTTTCGGGGTAAAAATGCATGTCGAACACTGGGAACCCTGACATGAGCGAAACCCAAAAGCCGCTGGCCGGCCTCAAGGTCGTCGAACTCGGCACGCTGATCGCCGGGCCGTTCTGCACGCGCATCATGGGCGAATTCGGCGCCGAGGTGATCAAGGTCGAGGCGCCCGATGGCGGCGACCCGCTGCGCAAGTGGCGCAAGCTGTACGAGGGCACCTCGCTGTGGTGGTACGTGCAGGCGCGCAACAAGAAGTCGGTGACGGCCAACCTGAAGCATCCCGAAGGGAAGGAATTCGTGCGCCGCCTGATCGCCGACGCCGACATCCTGGTCGAGAATTTCCGGCCCGGCGTTTTGGAGAAACTAGGCCTCGGCTGGGAAACGCTCAAGGCGGATAACCCCGGCTTGGTCATGGTTCGCCTTTCCGGTTTCGGGCAGACCGGGCCGTACAAGGATCAGCCGGGTTTCGGCGCGGTCGGCGAGTCGATGGGCGGCCTGCGCTACATCACCGGTTTTCCCGACCGACCGCCGGTGCGCACCGGGATTTCGATCGGCGATTCGATTGCCGCGCTGTGGGGGGCGATCGGTGCGCTGATGGCGCTGCGCCACAAGGAGGTCAATGGCGGCGCCGGGCAGGTGGTCGATGTCGCGCTCTACGAGGCGGTGTTCGCGATGATGGAGTCGCTGGTGCCGGAATTCGACGTCTTCGGCTTCGTGCGCGAACGCACCGGCAACATCATGCCCGGCATCACGCCGTCCAACACGCACACCACGCGCGATGGCAAGCACGTGACGATCGGCGCCAACGGCGATGCGATCTTCCGGCGCTTCATGCTGGCCATCGGCCGTGATGATCTGGCCGACGATCCGGGGCTGGCCGACAACGCCGGTCGCGATGCTCGGCGTGACGAGATTTATGCGCTGATCGACCGCTGGTGCGCCTCGCACGACGAGGCCGACGTGCTGGCGACGCTGGCGGCGGCCGAGGTGCCGGCGTCGCGGGTGTATTCCGCGGTCGACATGTTTTCCGACCCGCAATTCATCGCCCGGCAAATGTTCGAGTCGGCGCGGCTGCCGGACGGCAAGGAATTCCGCATGCCCGGCATCGTCCCGAAACTGTCGGCAACGCCGGGCAGCACCGAATGGGTAGGGCCGGCACTCGGCGCCCACACCGATGAGGTCCTGGCCGCGCTGGGCTATGACGCGGCGGCGATTGCGCGCCTGCGCGCCGCCGGCGCCGTCTGATCCCCGGCGCAGGCGGACGCGCCCGCTACTGTCTGCGCCCTTCGCTCAAGAGCCCGCCTCAACCGCCGTGACCGCACGTTTCAGCGAACTGTTCGAACGAATGACGAATTTCTCAAGTTCGACGATCAGGAAGAACACGGCGCCGCCCGCGATCAGGACGGGCCACACGTGCAGCGGGATGGCCTCGTTGCCGAACACGGCCTGCAGCGGCGGTGCGTAGGTGAACAGCAGTTGCAGCACGACCACCGCGCCGATGCCCATGGGCAGGTACTTGTTGCCCTTGTGGCCGGTGATCGTCAGCGAGGAATCGAGCAGGAAGCGGCTGTTGAGCAGGTAGAAAACCTGCCCGATGGTGATGGCATTGACCGCAACGGTACGCGCGAAGCCGTCCGATGCGCCTTGCGCCTTCATCCAGAAGAACGCCCAGAGCGTGAATGCCACCAGCGCCAGCCCGACGAAAATGACCCGCCAGATGCCGAAGCCGGTAAGAATCGGGCGATCCACGGCGCGCGGCGGGCGCGTCATGACATCATGCTCGTGCGGCTCGAAGCAGATCACCAGGCCGAGCGCCACGGACGTCACCATGTTTACCCAGAGCACTTGCGGCGCGGTGATCGGCAGCGTAAAGCCCAGGAAAATCGCCACCGCGATGACCAGTGCCTGCGCGAAGTTGGTCGGGAAGAGGAAGAGAATCGCTTTCTCGATATTGTTGTAAACCGTCCGCCCTTCCTTGACGGCGGCGGTGATCGAGGCGAAGTTGTCGTCGGCGAGGATCATCTCGGCCGCCTCCTTGGTCACTTCGGTACCCTTGATGCCCATGGCGACGCCGATGTCGGCCTTCTTCAACGAAGGCGCGTCATTGACGCCGTCGCCGGTCATCGCGACGATCTGCTTGTTGGCCTGGATGGCCTTCACCAGACGTAGTTTGTGCTCGGGGCTGGCGCGGGCGAAGACGTCGACATCGCGCACGGCTTCCTGAAGCGCCGCCTCGTTCATTTCCTCGATTTCAGTACCGGTAATCGCCGTCTTGCCGTCGCCGATGCCGAGCATCTTGGCAATGGCGGCAGCCGTGATGCGATGGTCGCCGGTAATCATGGTGACGCGAATGCCGCCCGCGTGGCATTCCTTGACCGCTTCGATGGCCTCCTTGCGCGGCGGGTCGAGCAGGCCGATCAGGCCGACCAGCACCAGGTTCTGCGGCAGATCGGCCGGGCTCAGGCTGCCCGCCTGCACCCCGGGGTTTTCCAGCCAGGCCAGCGCCAGCACGCGCTCGCCCTGCGCCGCGAGCTTGTCCGATACCTGCATGAAATGCTCGCGGTTGAACGGCGTCGTCTGCCCGTCGCTCATCTGCTGGCGGTCGCAGGCGTCCATGATGACTTCCGGCGCGCCCTTGACGTAGATCGCCTCCGTGCCGTCGGCGGCCCGGTGCAGCGTGGCCATGAACTTGTGTTCGGATTCAAACGGAATGGCATCGATACGCGGATACGCTTCCTGCTCGGTTTTGCGGTCCATGCCGAGCTTGTTGCCAAAGGGGTAGAGCGCGCCTTCGGTCGGGTCGCCCTCGACCTTCCAGACGCCTTCGACCTGGAACAGTTCGGCATCGTTGCAGAGCATCGACACGCGCCCCATCAGATCCATGACGCTATCCTTGCCCGCGGGCTGGCCGTCTTTTTTGACCTCGCCCTCCGGCGCGTAGCCGTTGCCGCTGATCTGGTATTCGGATTCAGCCGTGGCGGCGGACACCACCATCATTTCCATCAGCGTCAGCGTGCCGGTCTTGTCGGAGCAGATACGCGATACCGAACCCAGGGTTTCAACGGCGGGCAGGCGGCGGATGATCGCGTTGCGCTGCGCCATGCGCTGCACGCCGATGGCCAGGGTGATCGTGATCAACGCCGGCAAGCCTTCCGGAATCAACGACACGGCAATGCCGACGATGGCCTGGAAGAGCTCGACGAAGGCCATGTCCATGACCCAGTGGCCATAAGCAAACACCGCCACCGCCACCACGGCGACGACGCCGGTGATCATGTAGCCGAGGCTTTTGATCTGGCGCAGCAGCGGCGTTTCGAGGGCGCTGACATTGGCGAGCAACTGGTTGATCTTGCCGAGTTCGGTCTCGCTGCCGGTGGCGACGACGACGCCGCTGGCGCGACCGGAGACGACCATCGTGCCGGAGAAGGCCATGCACTCGCGGTCGCCGACGGTCGATTTTTCCGGCACCGGATCGGTGATCTTTTCCGCGGGAACCGATTCGCCGGTCAGCGCCGCCTCTTCGGTGCGCAGGTTCTTGACCTCCGCCAGACGCAGGTCGGCGGGGATTTTGTCGCCGGATTCGAGCAGCACGACGTCACCCGGCACCAGTTCATCAGCCGGGATCATGCGTGTCTCGCCGCCGCGCAGCGTGCGTGCTTCGGCGGACAGCATGTTGCGGATGGAGTCGAGCGCCTTTTCCGCCTTGCCTTCCTGGATGAAGCCGAGCAAGCCGTTGAGAATCACCACGGCGAAGATGATCCCGGCATCCAGCCATAGACTCAGCATGAGCTTGGTGAAGCCGGCGCCGAGCAGCACATAGACGAGGATATTGTTGTACTGGGCGAGAAAGCGTGCAAACGGGCCGCGCGTCTTGCCTTCCGGCAGGCGGTTGGGGCCGAATTTTTGCAGCCGGCTTTGCGCTTCGCCGGTGTCCAGACCCTTGCTCAAGGCTCGGTGGCAAGTTGCTTTGCAACTTCGTCAGCAGGAAGCGCATGCCAAGTTACACCGTCGACGGTCGGGATTTTCTCGGTGACATCCATTTCGATACTCCGCTGCGACTCGGGCCGCGTCATGCGATTGGCCGGGGGAGGGGTTGAAAAGGTCGGGCCAACCAGGCAGCAAGAGATTCCTGTAAAGCTGCCGGCTTGTCAATTGCCATGTTTCGCGGTTGACATGCGTTTCGACCCGAAATTCGTTGCCCGGCCGCCGGTCGTCAGCGCGGTCTCGCTCTTCAGCGCAGGCGGAAGCGGACCGGCAGCAGCGCCTCGCGCGGCGCGTCGGCGGGCAGCGAGCGCAGCGAACGCACGGCGCGCAACGCGGCATCGTCGAGAATGCGGTGGCCGCTGCCCTGCTCGACGCGGGCCGCGGTGACCTGGCCGCTCTCGTCGATGATGATGAGGACCAGCACCTCGCCTTCCAGGCCGCGGGCGATCGCTTCCTCGGGATAGAACTGGCCGCTGTCGTCGAGCTTCTTCAGGTGCTGGCGGATCGCCTGCGTCCAGGTTTTCGCGGAGACCGCTGGCTTCTCGCGCTGTTCCGGCCTGGGCGGGGGCGGCTTGGGCGGTGTCGTCGATGTCTTGGGCTGTTCGGGCAGGGTCAAGGGCGGGGGCGGCGGCAATGGCGTCGGCGGGGGCGGGCGCAGGGTGGCTTCGATCGGCGGTGCTTTTGGTGGCGGTGGGGATGCCGATATCAGTTGCGCGACCAGGGGCAGGATGTGCAACAGTAGCGAAGCAGCCAGCGCGAGCAAAAGCCGGTATTCGTTCCGGGTCATGAGAAAATGCGGGCTGGCCAAATGAGATGAGGGCGTCGATGAAGCCGGGTTCGGTGAAACTGCTGGTCGCAATGATAATCGGGATGGGCCTGGTATTGCCGGTTCATGCCCAATTCTGGTCGAGTGATCCGGCCGCCCTGCCGACCCCGACCGCTTTCGTGACCAACCTCGAACTGGGCGATCTGGATCAGGCCAAAGCCTGGCTCGACGCCGGACTGCCCCCCGATTTCATGGGCAGCCGCATCGGCTCCGGCCTGATGATCGGCGCCTGGGAAGGTAACATCGACATGATGCGGCTGTTCATTTCGCGCGGCGCCGACATCAACCGGATGAACGGCAACGGCGAGACGGCGGTTATCCTCGCCGCCTGGCGTGGGCATCTGGAGGCGGTCAAGTGGCTGGTTGACCGCGGTGCGCGGATCAATGCGCCGCCGCGCCAGTGGTCGCCGCTGCACTATGCGGTTTTCGCCGGGCAGCGCGAGGTGGTCGATTACCTGATGGAACAGGGCGCCGACATCAACGCCCTGAGCACCAACGGCTCCAGCGTGCTGATGATGGCGATCTACGAGGGGCGCGAGGAACTGGCGCGCATGCTGATCGAGAAGGGCGCCGAGCGCAGTTTCAAGAACGATTGGGGCGACGGCGCGCTGGAATGGGCGATGCGTTACAACCAGGTCGGTATCGCCCGGATGATCACCAATCCGGAAGAGTTCAACATCGCGATGAGCCAGCCGAAGGAAACCTGGGGCGAGCCGACCCGTTCGCTGCGCACGTCGAAGGAACTCGAGGAGTTGATGGAGATGCGCGAGAAACTGGTCGAGCGCGGCGAATCGACCGCAGCCATCGACAAGCGGATCAACGTCGAGCGCGTCCGCGTCATGCGCGCCGAAATCGACCGCCCGGCAACGCCGCGCGTGCCGCGACGATGGAAATCACCGCCAGCCGCAAGGCGCCCAAGGATCAATCGGCCAAGATCATCTATGACGACAAGGGCAAGGATGGCGGCCAGAAAAAGCCGGCTGCAAGCGCCCCGACCAAGGCGAAGGCCAAAAAGGACTAATTCTCCAGCGGGCGGTTGCGGACTTCGGGCAGGAACAGCAAGCCGATGATCGAAGCAAGGATCAGCAGGCCGGTCGGATACCACAGGCCGGCCAGCGGGTCGCCGAAGCGGACGCCGAGCCAGGTGACCATGAACGGCGACATGCCGCCGATCCAGCCGGCGGCCAGGTTGTGCGGCAGGGCCACCGCCGTGTAGCGGGTGCGCGCCGGAAAGAGTTCCGGCAGGGTCGCCGTCTGCGGCCCGGTAATGCAGGCCAGCGGCACGACGAGGACGAGCAGCAGGACGACGATCATCGTCGTATCGGGAACCGGTAGCGAACCGTAATGCAGCAGCCCCTGAAAGACCGGGAAGATGGTCAGCGCGCCGCTGATCAGTCCGGCCAGCAGGACGGGCCGGCGGCCGATCTGGTCTGAAAGCCAGCCGCAGAACAGGGTGGCCGGAAACAGCACGAGGGTGGAAACCATGACCAGCGCGCCCGCCTGGGCGGCCGATAAATTGACGACGGTTTTCAGGAAGATTCCGGTATAGACCTGGGCCGAGAAGAAGAGCAGCGAGCCGCCGGCCGAAACACAGAAAAACAGCAGCGCCATGCGCCCCAGCGTATGGCGGTCGCGGAAACATTCGCGTAGCGGCATCGTGGACAGTGCGTTCTTCTCGCGCAGATGGCTGAAGACCGGCGATTCGTGCAGGTTCATGCGGCTGCGGATCGAAATGGCGAGCAGCACGGCGGAAAGCAGGAAGGGAATCCGCCAGCCCCAGGCCCTGAAATCGGCGTCGCTCAGCACTTGCTGGAGGACGATGATCTGCAGCGTCGAGGCCATCATGCCGAGCGGTCCCATCAGTTGCAGGATGCTGGTGTACAGACCGCGTTGGCCCTCTGGCGCATGCTCGGTGAGATAGACCGCGGCACCGCCGATCTCGCCGCCGACCGACAGCCCCTGCAGCATGCGCAGCACCAGCAGCAGGGCGGGGGCGAGCAGGCCGACCTGCTCGTAGGTCGGCAGCAGGCCGACGAGCACCGTTGACACGCCCATCAGGACGATGGTGACGAGGAAGATGGTGCGCCGGCCGTGGCGGTCGCCGAGCGAGCCGAAGAGGGCGGCGCCGAGCGGGCGGACGATCATGCCGACGCCGAAGGTGCCGAGGCTGGCGAGCAGCGCGGCGACCGGGTCGTCGGCGGGAAAGAAGAGGACGCTGAAATAGACCGCCAGCGAGGCGAATGTCAGAAAGTCGTACCACTCCAGAAAGGTGCCGAAACAGGCGGCGACCACGACCTTCTTCTGGATTTTCTTCTGGCTGTCAGGCGGAGTCATGGCGGCAGGGACGGACGAAAGGCCGCCATTATCGCGCGCCGGGCTGGCACTGCTCGTCAAACCGGCGCAGGCCGGAATCCAGGAAAGTGGCAGCCTGGACACCGGCTGCGCCGGTGTGACGAATCCCCTAGTTACGGTCATCACCGCCTTGACCAGTTCGGCCAGCGTGCGCACGCCCATTTTTTCCATGACCCGGGCGCGGTGCGCTTCGACCGTCTTCATGCTGATGTCGAGTTGGTCGGCAACCTGCTTGTTGAGCTTGCCGGCGACGACCAGTTGCATGACCTCGCGTTCGCGCTGGGTCAGTTGCCCAAGGCGATGCTCGATTACGCTGTCGCGCTGGCGGCGCGCGGCGAGTTGGCAGTCCAGTTCCAGCGCGCGCTTTATCCGGGACAACAGTTCTTCGTTGTTGAACGGCTTTTCGATGAAGTCGCAGGCGCCGCGCTGCAGCGCCGAGACGGCCATCGGCACGTCGCCGTGGCCGGTGACGAAGATGATCGGCAATGGCGAACCGAGCGCTTCGAGCTTTTCATGCAGTTCGAGGCCGCTCATCTCCGGCATGCGCACGTCGAGCACGATGCAGCCGCGCATGCGGTCGTTGCGCGCGGCCAGAAAACTGGCGGCCGAGTCGTAGCAGGCCACCGTGTAGCCCTCGCCTTCGAGCAGCCAGGTCATCGAGTCGCGCATCGCCTCGTCATCGTCGACGACGTGGATGGTTTGTTTTTGTTCACTCATCATCGATTTCCTCTATCGGTACGGTGAAACGAAATACGGTGCCGCCCTCGTGCCGCGCTTCGACCCACAGGTGGCCCTGATGAAACTCGATGATCGAGCGGCAGATCGCCAGGCCGATGCCCATGCCTTCCTGCTTGGTCGTGTAGAACGGCGCGAATATCTTTTCCACATCCTCTTCCGCCAGCCCATGGCCATTGTCGGCAACCTCGACCTGCAGCAGCCGTTCGTCGATCTGGCGGGCGCTGATGTTCAGGCGGCGGCGCTCGACCGGCGTGTCGTGCATGGCCTCGATGCCGTTCTTGATCAGATTGAGCAGCACCTGCTCGATCATGATGCGGTCGACGACGATTTTGGGCAAATTTTCGGGCAGGTCGACGACGATCTGCGTGCTCGTGCGTTGCGCCTCGATGTCGGCGAAGGCGCGCGCCTCGTCGAGCAGCTCGGCGAGGGCGATCGGCTGGCGGTTGGGGTCGCTCTTCTTCACCATGTCGCGCATGCGGCGGATGATCTTGCCGGCCCGCTCGGCCTGGTCGCTGGCCTTCTGCATCGCCGACAGCAGGTCTTCAAGTTTGTAGTTGCCGGCCTGCATGCGCTTGACGCAGCCGGCGCAATAATTGGCGATCGCCGACAGCGGCTGGTTGAGTTCGTGCGCCAGCGACGAGGCCATCTCGCCCATGGTGATCAGGCGCGAGGTCTGCTCCAGGCGCTTCTGCTGCTGCAGGTTCACTTCGTCGATGTGCTTGCGGTCGGTGATGTCGGCGGCGAGCTGGACGCGCACCGTGCGTCCGTCGACCCAGCGGATGGCGCGCTCGTGCAGGTGATACCAGTGGCCGGACAGCGCGTGCTGGATCTCGCCGTCGAAAATTTCGACGGGCAGCGTGGCCGGATCGATGTCCGACGGGTCGAGGGCAAGCGCTTCCGGGGCCGGCCGGCAGGCGGCGGTGACCAGCGCCGAATCGCGGCCCACCGTGTCGAAGCCGAAGATGTGCTGGAAAGCGCGGTTGGCGAAGAGGATTTCGCCGCTTTGCGCGTCGGCGACGTGCACCGCCGTGTCGAGGCCGTCGATCACCGTCACGAAGCGTTCGTGCGCACGTTCGAGTTCGACCCGCGCCCGCTTGGGTTCGGTGATGTCGTTCATCGAGGCGATCCAGCCGATCTGCTGGCCGGCGGCATCGATCAGCGGCGAGAAGTAGAGGCGGACGTCGAAGCGTTCGCCGTTCTTGCGCATGATGCGCATCTCGAAGCCGCCCGGCGGCGCCTGGCCGGCCAGCGCCTGGTCGATGTTGCGCTGCAACTGGTCGAATTCCTCGGGCGGCCAGTAGGGGTAGGGCGGGGCGACGCCGACCAGTTCGGCTTCCTCGAAGCCGGTCATGCGGCAGAAAGCGGCATTGACGAAGGTGATGCGGCCGTCGAGGTCGATGGCGCGCAGGCCGGTGACCAGCGATTGCGACATCGCCTGGCGGAAAGCGTAGGCGGCGCGCAGTTGCTCCTCGGTTTCCGCGCGGCGGCGGGCGTGGCGGCGCAACTGGAGCAGCGTGGCGGTGGCGATCAGGGTCAGGAAGACGATCAGCGCGGCGGGAACGAAGGGCAGCCAGGCGCCGCCGCCGCGGTAAGCGACGATGTTCAGCCCGAGCCGGTTGCTCGGCAGGTCGAGGCTGATGGTGCCGGAAATCCGGCGGTCGGTCGGACGCACCGAGGAATTGCTGAAAACCTCGCGATTTTCCGCGTTGACCACGGACAGGCTGTAACGCGAGGTAAAACTGGTCGGCAGCGTAACGCGCAACAGCCCTTCGAGCGACTGCATGGCGATGAAGGCGCCGAGGTCGGCGCTGCCCTGCTGGACCGGCAGGATCAGGTCGTTGGCGCGGCGCTGGTCGGCGCCCGCATAGTCGGGTGAAAACAGTTCGCGGCGCGTGCGCAGCGCCTCCTGCAGGGCGCTCAGCCGGATGCCGGTCAATTGCTCGCCGACGAAGGTCGCGGTCGATTCGTTGGGGGCGACCCACTCGACCTTGCCGTCGGTGCTGACCCAGATGATGGCGCTGATTTCCGGGTTGTCGCGCACATAGCGGCTGGCGCGCACCTGGAAGGTTTCGTAGGTGAGCTGGCGGAATTCCTGCTCGCGTCCGAGTTCGGTCAGGAAATCCTGGTGCGCGTGCAGGCGCGCCTCGATCGTGCGCTCGGCCCAGTGCATGTCGCCTTCGAGCGCCGACAGCGCGGTGTCCTGTTCGCGCCATTGCAGCAGGCCGGTGAGGATCAGCATGGCGAGCGCGAAGATGCCGATGGCGGCGTAAGGCGCGAGCCATAGCCAGGTCTGCTTCGGCTGGCGGGGCGGGGGGCGGATGAACATGAAGCGATTCTTCGCCAGCCGGCGCGGCTCGGCCATTGGTAGATACCCTAAGTGGCCGGCTCGCCGCTCACCGCATCCAGCCCAGCACCAGCGGCAGCAGCAGGGCGGTCAGCGCGCCGTTGAGGCCCATCGCCAGTGCCGCGAAGGCGCCCGCCTGTTCGCTGACCTGGAAGGCGCGGGCGGTGCCGATGCCGTGCGAGGCGACGCCGATGGCGAAGCCGCGAATCGCCGGGTCGCGCAGCTTCATGGCGTCGAAGATGTAGCGCGCGCCGACCGCGCCGAGGATGCCGGTGATGATCACCAGCACGGCGGTCAGCGACGGAATGCCGCCGATTCGTTCGGCGATGCCCATGGCGATCGGCGTCGTCACCGACTTGGGGGCGAGCGACAACTGGGTCGGCAGGCTGGCGCCGAACAATCGCGCAACGGCAATCGCCGACAGCGCGGCGGTCAGGCTGCCGGCGACGAGGCCGGCGAGCACCGGCAGCAGCAGCGAGCGCACGCGGCGAAACTGCGTGTAGAGCGGCACCGCCAGCGCCACGGTGGCCGGCCCGAGCAGGAAATGCACGAACTGCGCGCCGGCGAAGTAGGTTTCGTAGCTGGTTGCGGTCAACGTCAATAAAAGCACCAAAATCGTCACGGCGATCAGCACCGGGTTGGCCAGCGGATTCATGCCGGAACGCCGGTAGAGCCAGAACGCGCCCTGGTAGGCGAGCAGCGTGATGGTCAGCCCGAGCAGCGGCGAGGCCGAGAGGTAGACCCAGATTTCGCTGATCGGCGGGGTCATGGCGCTTCTCCCGATGCCTCTCCCGGCGCCGCCTGAGCGGGCATCAGCAGCTTCATGACCAGCGCCGTCACCACCAGTGTCGCCGCCGTGCTGATCAGCAGCGACAGCAGCAGCGGCAGCCATTCATCGGCCACCCGGTGCAGATGCACCATGATCCCGGCGCCGGCCGGCACGAAGAGCAGCGACAGGTGTTGCAGCAGGTTCTGGCTGGTCGCTTGCAGCTCATGCCCCGGCCCGCCGCGCAGGGCCAGCGCGACGAACAGGAAGAGCATGCCGAGCACCGGGCCGGGCACCGGCAGGGCCAGCCAGCGGGCGACGACTTCGCCGAGCAGTTGAAAAACCAGCAGTTGGGTCAGGGCAGGCAACATGATGCGAACCTCCAAAAGCGAGGTTTCCAGTTTATTGCTTATGGCAAGTCATCAATAGTCCGAAAATTGTCTATTGATTCGTTACTCATGGTAATAACCGAGTTGGTTGCCGAGTTATTGGCCGGGTATGACTTGGGTACAGAGGTTCGCGTTGGCTTTTTGGCCGTTTCAGGTGGTTGACCGCGGCAATTAAAGTTGACTTACTTCCCGGCCTACCTCGACTTGCCTTCCGGGGGTGTTCTTGCTTGTTGGCAGAAAGCAGCGGCGATGCAGATCAATTCAGGTTGGCGGGAAGGTCCCAATCGCCAACGCGGGCGTTGTCGGTCTGGTGGAACTGGCGTACCCAACTAATGAAATTGCGGAAATCCGAGTTCTCCTGCGCCAGTCGGTTACAGGCGTCCCAATCGATGTCGATGCGCTCGCGCGCCGGGATCAGAATCTCGCTCTCGCTTGGGTCTTCGCAATTCAAGCGAATCAGGCCGATGCCGTAGGACGCGGCCAGCAGGCGAACTTCTTTCATTGCTGATTCCTGGACGTCGGCGGCGACCAGATAGCCGAAGTTGGCCCATGATGAATTCGAGACGGTTTGAAACCAGACCTCGCGCACATTGGAGCGGTTGAGCAAGAGCTTGACCTCGAACGACCACAGCCGTGCGCGCTGGGCGCCAACTTGCTGCACGCAGGCGCGGATCTCGCGTTCCCATTCGGCGCCGATATCTTCCATCGCCACCAGGTCAGGGAACAGCCACTTGTTCCCGTTAGGGCCAACCTTGTTTGACGAACGCTTCTCGTCGATACGCTTTGGGTAAAGACCAAGTTCGAGATGCAAGTAACGGCAGAGGAGCGGGTAAAGGTCATGCTCCAGTATCCTTTGGGCCGGTGTGCCATGACCGGCAGGTGCCAGACTTTCAGCTTGGGCCACCTCGGCGGCTTCGGTCACGGTGCTCCAATAATACTGGCGTGGCCGGGTTTCGGTCGTACGTAGCTGCGGAAAACGCTTCTGCATTTCCGGCCGATTGGCGCCAATTTCGGCGACCAGTTGTTGAATCAGCGCGGCGTTGTCGCGCAGATCCTGCTGACTGCTCCGGCGTTTTTCCTCACAGGCCTCACGCAGGTTCTCGAACATCCATATGGCAAGTTGCCGGGCGGAAAAGCGTTCTTCCGGCCGCTCCTTGAGATAATCGATGACGGTCTGGCGAAGGTTCAGTTTGCTGGTCATGGCGTGAGGGGGGTAGTTCAACAGGATACTGTCGTCATGTTAATCCAAAGTACGAGCTTGCTGACTTGGTTCAACGCTGATGTGAAAACTCGCCATTTTTTCCGGTCGACCGCAACATCCGGATGGGCAGTGATTAGATCTGAGAAATGTTGGCCTGAAAACCCCGCCAGCCGAAGATGTTGACCCCGCTGCGTTCGTAGGACTCCTCACCACCGTAGATCAGCCAGGGGGTGCTTGTCCTCGTTGATCTGGCACAGGCTTTTGCCCGCGTCGTCGGCTACCAGTTGCGAAAAGGCCACCTCGATGGCGGCCGGTGGCGCTTTGGGATTGAGCTTCTTCAACGCCTGGCGCAATGGCCGCAGCAGCACCACCTCGCAGCGATGGCTGCGCCCGAGCAGGCTGTCCGGGCCGAAATCCTCGCGGTCGAGAGCGTATTCCTAACGCCAACCCAGATGTCCCGTAAAAAAACCGGCCGTGCCGGCCTGGATCATCTGGTTTTCGGAATAGGCGTTGGCGTTCATGGATGCCCCAAGGTAACGGCAGCCTGCTTCAGGCCATCGAATATCGTGTTGGCCAGGTCGGCAGGGAAGTTTGCGGGTAGCTCGTTGGCCACTTCGACGATGGCGTGCGGGGTTCTGGCAACCAGCTCGTCAATCAGTGCCGGCGCATCCGGTAGGCGGCAGCCCTGTGCCGTGTGTTCAAAGTGCTCGCGGCGAATTTCAGCCCATTTGTAATGCCGGTTCTTGCCGTCGACCGCCATGGCCATCCTGAGCTTGTGCGAAGAAAGAAGCCCGGCGCCGTGACCCATAACCGGGTGGGCGGAAAGCACGTCGTAGCGCGGCGTCAGCCGGTAAAAGCCCCGGGGTTCGATGAACACGCTGAAGTTCTTGGCGTGGCCATCGATGGCGGCCAGCATCCAGAACACGACCTGGGTGCGGAAGAAATCCCGGCGGTCGAATTGCGCCTGGATCGATCCGTTCAACTGATTGAGGATGGCGCGAATGCCGGGGCCGCCCTGACTTTCGTATTTGATGTCCGGCGGCACGCCAAAAACCTGCGCAAAATCTTCCTGCGGCAGGCGAAGCAGGCGACCATCGGCCAGCCAGCGACGGTCGAAGCGTTCGACGCAGAGCGCTTTCATTTCGCCAAACTGCACCATCCCGGCCTGGGCGACGGGAATATCAAAGGCCTGCAGCAGGCGGTGGCAAAGCCACTCATTCTCGACGGAAGTCGAACAGATCGATGCCGCCCGGCATCCGGCCCATCGGCAATTTGAAAATATGGGTGGTCGGCGTGGCACCCAGCGGACGGCACCACTGCGCCTGATGCCACAGGAGGGCCGTTTTTTCCTGCGCGCCGGCAATGGAAATCCGGAACGTATCGTCGGCCTGCACAAAGGCGGGGGCGGTCAGCGTGCCGGCCAGATGTTCAGCCACCTGTTCGCTGGAGAGTGGTTCGAACTGGATGGCATCGCTCGCTGGCGGGGTATCGCCATCGGGTAGGACCTGCAGGGCGCCGACACAGTCACGGCCGATTTCGGCGAGCAGGCGGAACGCTTCAGTACCTGTTGAAAAACGCTTGGCTAGCCGCTGCCGGATGTTGTCGTTGTCCGGCAGCAGATTCTCGAAGTAATTGCGGACCAGCTCGCCCTTGTACGGCGCGCTGGCTGGCCGCAGCGGCATGGAAAGCGAAAGCGGCCGCCCCAGAGGTGAGGCGAGCCATGCCTCATCGTAATGAAGCTGATGCTCGCCCTTCGCCGTGACCACCCAGGCACCGATCCGCTGGCCGTTCATCCACAGGCCAAGCGCGCCGGACTTCCGGGTACGCCGCGTCACCATGTCGCGTCACTGCCGCCGCGCAGCGCCGCCATGAAATCGAGGCTCATGGCGATGTCAACCGCGGACAGATAGCGCAGAAGGCTATCCACGCTGCAACGCCAGGGTTCGGTTTCCAGCAGGGATATGGTCTTTTGGCCAAGACCGCTCTGTCTGGCCATCTGCATTTGCGTCAGGCACTTCTGCTTGCGCAAGCCCTTCAAGGTGGGGCCAAGTTGTTGCGGGTTGGTAATGACGAAGGCCACGGCAAGCTCCGTAAAAACGTCGTATAAGGGATATTACACAAATACGCCTTTTGGGGTGTAAATATTAATTATGCCTTGCAGGGGGTGATTCAGGCTTGTCGTTTTTTAGGATGCTGCACCCTGGTTGATACAAATCTTGCCATTCATTGATTGATTTGTATGAATCGCCAAGGGTGAATCGACAATGCTGCGGTCAACGGAAAAATTTAGTCAAAATCCAGGTTGATTGTAATGATTCGTCATTTGCAAACCATCAATGAATCGTTTGTGGTTTTGGCGAGGTCAACGAAAAAACGCCGGGGTTTCCCCGGCGCTTTCTTTCCGCTTTGCTTCTCTTGCGCGACCGCTTATTCCATCGCCTCGTACAGCGGCAGGGTCAGGAACTCCGGGTATTCCGGGTTCAGCGACATCTTGTCGAAGATGCCGGCGGCCTGGTCGTAGGTGGCCGTGGCTTCGCCCTGGGCGGTGACGGTGGCCTTCACCTTGGCCAGTTCCTCGGGAATCATCGTCCGCACCAGTTCGGCCGTGACCTTGCGGCCGTCGTCGAGGATGCCCTTCGGCGAAACCACCCACTGCCAGACCTGCGAGCGGGAGATTTCGGCGGTGGCGGCGTCTTCCATCAGGTTGTGGATGGGCACGCAGCCGTTGCCGGCCAGCCAGCTGCCGAGGTAGTGGATACCGACGTTGATGTTGTTGCGCAGGCCGGCTTCGGTGATCGGCTGTTCGGGCTGGAAGTTGAGCCAGTCGGCCGGGCCGAACTTGCCTTCGACCTGCTTTGCGAACTGGTTCGGCTTGTCGCCGAGCACCTTGACGAACTCTTCCATGGCGATCGGCACCAGGCCCGGGTGAGCGACCCAGCCGCCGTCGAAGCCGTCGTTGGCGTCGCGCGTCTTGTCGTGGCGGATGCCGGCCAGCGCCTTTTCGTTGGCCACCGGGTCGTTCTTGATCGGGATCAGGGCCGACATGCCGCCCATCGCCGGGGCGCCGCGCTTGTGGCAGGCCTGCACCAGGGCCAGCGAGTAGGAGCGCATGAACGGCACTTCCATGGTGATCGCGCCACGCTGGGCCAGGCAGAAGTCCTTGTTCTTCTTGAATTTCTTGATGCAGGAGAAGATGTAGTCCCAGCGCCCGGCGTTGAGGCCGGCGGAGTGGTTGCGCAGTTCGTAGAGGATTTCTTCCATCTCGAAGGTGGCGAGGACGGTTTCGAGCAGCACGGTGGCCTTGATGGTGCCTTGCGGCAGGCCGATGTGGTCCTGGGCCATGACGAAGATGTCGTTCCACAGGCGGGCTTCGAGGTGGCCTTCCATCTTCGGCAGGTAGTAGAACGGGCCGGCGCCGCGGGCGATCTGTTCCTTGGCGTTGTGGAAGAAGACCACGGCGAAGTCGAAGATACCGCCACCGACGCGCTGGCCGTCGACCAGCACGTGCTTCTCGTCGAGGTGCCAGCCGCGCGGACGGATCTGCAGGGTGGCGATCTTGTCGTTGAGCTTGTATTCCTTGCCGGCTTCGTTCTTGAAGCTCAGTTCGCGGCGGATCGCCTTGTACAGGTTCATCTGGCCGACGATCTGGTTGTCCCAGTTCGGGGAATTGGAATCCTCGAAGTCGGTCATGTAGGAGTCGGCGCCGGAGTTGAAGGCGTTGATGATCATCTTGGCCTCGACCGGGCCGGTGATTTCGACGCGACGGCAGTGCAGCGCGGGCGGCACCGGGGCGACCTTCCAGTCGCCGGCGCGGATGTGGGCGGTTTCCGGCAGGAAGTCCGGCATTTCGCCGGCGTCGATGCGCGCCTGGCGCGCGACGCGGGCCTTCAGCAGTTCCTGACGGCGGCCTTCGAAGGCGCGGTGCAGCTTGGCGACCAGGGCCAGCGCATCGTGGGTGAGGATGGATTCGTAACCCGGCTTGATCGGGCCGGTGATTTGCACGCCAGCAGGCAGGTTCAGGCTCATGGTATCTCCAGATGAAAGGTGAATTGGTGCAACGCCGCAAATTGTATTGATATTCCGCTTCGACAAAAAGACGGCTAGAATCAATTCATCTTTTACATTAAGTATCAAATGGACCGCCTGAAACAGATCGAAGCCTTCGTCTCGGCCGCCACGCGCGGCAGCCTGTCCGCCGCCGCGCGGGTCGAAGGGGTGACGCCAGCGATCATCGGCAGACGCCTCGATGCACTGGAGGCGCGGCTCGGCGTCAAGTTGCTGCTGCGCACCACACGCAAATTGACTATCACTTTCGAGGGCCAGGCGTTTCTCGAGGACTGCCAGAAAACGCTGAATGATCTGGCGAATGCCGAGGCTGCCGTCTCGCTGGGCAGTATTCGGGCAAGCGGGCAATTGCGAATTTCGGCGCCCGCCGGTTTCGGGCGGCAGCACGTCGCGCCGCTGGTGGGTGAATACATGAAGGCGAACCCCGAGGTCACGGTCAACCTTGATTTAAGCGATAGGTTGGTCGATCTGCTCAATGAAAATATCGATTGCGCGATCCGTATCGGCGAGTTGACCGACTCCAGCCTGGTCAGCGTTCGCCTCGGCGCGATGCGCCGCATGGTGGTGGCCAGCCCGGCTTATCTGGTGGCGCATGGGGTGCCGCGTGAGCCGGCTGATCTGGTTGCGCACAACTGCCTGTCACTTGGTCAGCAGCGCGGTTGGGTATTTCTGAATCCGGCGACGGGCGAAGCCGATACCTTGAAAGTCAGCGGTAGCTTCGAGTGCAACGATGGTGCGGTGCTGCACGAATGGGCGCTCGCTGGGCAGGGGCTGGCCTGGCGCTCGCTGTGGGAAGTCGGGCAGGATTTGAAGGAGGGGCGCCTGACCTCCGTGCTCGATGGCTGGCAGGCGCCGCCGATGGGTATCTACGCCGTTTTTCCGCAGCGCCGGCACTTGCCGCTGCGGGTACGGCTGTTCATCGACTTGCTGAAGGAAACCTACGGCCGGGCGGGTTACTGGGAATTGCGCTGAGATTTGCCTGGAAATCTGGGTCGACCGCGCCCCGATGGGAGCACCCTTGGGGTGCAACACTCACATATCGCGCGCCAAGCGGCGAGCTTTTGCGCGAAATTCAGCGCGGCGTGCGCCGGGCTGGTCGATGGCAGGCGTGTCAGACGCAGCCTGGCGATGCTCGGGTCAGTCCCGACATGCTTGCGAAAGAGCTTTTCGGCGGCGCTGCCGTTGAAGAAGATGTGCTCGATCGCGCGCTGGCGGGCGAGAAATCCGGCGAGATCGTTCACCACCAGCGATTCCGCTTCAATCGACGAATCGAGGCTGCCCGGGCGGCGGCAGGAATGCAGCACGTCCCAGACGGCGACGCCGGCGGCAGTCAGGGCCCTGGTCCGGGCTGGATAATCGAGCGCGGCGTCGAAGCCGAGCAGTGTCGCCATGAGCGGCCAGAAGGCATTGCGCGGATGGGCGTAGTACTGGCCGGCGGCAAGCGACGCCTGGCCCGGCATGCTGCCAAGGATCAGGACGCGGGCGTCGGGGGCTGGCGATGGGCGGAAAGCTGCGGGCGTGGTCGGGCATTCGGCGGGTGACTGAAAGCTACCGGAAAACAGGCCTGAAAAAGCCGTTGACCGCAGCAAGTGGAATGCTTGTCATGAATTACCGCCCAGGCCGGCCTGAAACTGTTCGATGGTTCCCGGTTTGCCGAAATAGAAGCCCTGGAAGGCCTTGCAGCCGCAGGTGATCAGCGTATCCCGCTGGGCCGGGGTCTCGACCCCCTCGGCGATGATGGTCAGATTGAAAAAGTGGCCCAGGGCGATGATGGTTTCGGCGATCGCGGCATCGTTGGGGTTGCTGTTGATGTCCCGGACAAAGCTGCGGTCGATCTTGATTTGGTCGAGCGGGAGTTGTTTCAGGTAGCTCAAGGATGAATAGCCGGTGCCGAAATCGTCCAGCACCAGGCCGACGCCCAGCTTTTCCTTGAGTGGCCGCATGTGTTCGATGGTGCCGCCGATATCCTCGAGGAGCAGCGATTCGGTAATTTCCAGTTTCAGGCGGCTGCCCGGTGCGCCCGATTCCGCGATGGCGCGCGCCACGCTGTTGACGAAATCGCTGTCACGGAATTGCAGCGCGCTGACGTTGACGGCCAGCGTCAGATGCGCGGTGTCGGGATTTTTCTGCCAGAGCGCGAGCTGCCGGCAGGCCTGCGTCAGGACCCATTGCCCGATCGGCAGGATCAGTCGGCTTTCTTCGGCAATAGGAATGAATTCGTCAGGTCCGACGAGGCCACGGCTCGGGTGTTGCCAGCGGATCAGCGCTTCGGCGCCAAACACCTTGCCGGCGCTGTCAACCTGGGGCTGGAAGTAGAGTTCGAACTGACCCGCCTGCAGCGCATTCCGCAGTTCCCGCTCGACGGTGGCCCGCTGTTCGATTTCGGTTTGCATCGACGGGTCGAAGAAACGCAGGGCGTTCTTGCCGGCGGCCTTGGCTTTGTACATGGCCATGTCCGCCGATTTGAGCAGGCTCTCAACCGTTTCACCGGCGTCCATGAAAGGAATGGCCCCGATGCTGGCGGTGCAGTGGTAGGAAACATCGCCAAATTGATAGGGCTTATCCAGCGCTTCCAGCATGTTCTGGGCGATCAACTTGATCTGGGCGATCGCGCCGTGGATGTCCTGGCTCAACTCTTCGAGCAGGATGACGAATTCGTCGCCGCCCTGGCGGGCGACCGTATCGTTGGCGCGGACCGAGTTGCCCAGACGCTGGGCAACCTGGCACAGCAGGAGGTCGCCAATGGCGTGACCCATGGAGTCGTTCAGCATCTTGAAGTTATCGAGATCGATGAACAGCAGGGCCGCGTAGCGGTGGTGGCGGACGCCCGAAAGCAGCGCCTTTTCCAGGCGTTCATTGAGCAGGCGTCGATTCGGCAAGTGGGTCAGCGGATCGTAGAAGGCGAGGAACTGGATCTGTTCTTCGGCCTCCTTGCGCTGGGTGAGGTCGAGGAAGGAGGCGACAAAATGGGTGATTTCGCCCTGGGCGTTGCGGACGGCGGAAATGCTCAGCCATTCCGGGAAAACCTCGCCGTTTTTCCGGCGATTCCAGATTTCTCCACGCCAGTGTCCATGCGCCTTCAAGGCCGCCCACATTTCCCGGTAAAAGCCATATTCGTGGTGGCCGGATTTGAACATCGCCGGCGTCTGGCCGATCACCTCCTCGGCCGCGTAGCCGGTAATTTCGGTAAAGGCGCGGTTGACCCGGAGGATGCGCGTGGCGGCATCGGTGACGAGCATGGCTTCCTGGGTTTCAAAGGCGATGGCCGAGATGCGCATCAGTTCGTCGGCCTTGCGCGACTCGGAAATGTCGTGGAAGACCACGACCGCACCCTCGTTGCGCTTGTCGCGCATCGGCGTCACTGAATAGCGGACCGGAAAGCCTTCCCCGTTTTTCCGGAAGAACCATTCCTCGCCCTGCCGCTTGCGGCCGTCGTGCAGGGTCAGATAGATCGGGCATTCGCTGTTCGGATAAGGCGAGCCGTCGGGACGGTGGTGATGGAACAACTGGTGCTGATCCGTGCCGACGATTTCCTGCTGCGTCAAGCCCAGGGTTTCGAGGGCCTTTGGATTGATGAAGCTGCAGTACCCGCGGTTGTCGATCACGTAGAGCCCTTCACCAAGGCTGTCGAGCAGCGAGGCGCGCTCGCGCAGGGTGGCGGCAACCTGGCGTTTCGAGCGAATCAGGTGAACGACGGCCAGCAGCATCAGAATCAGCAGGATGCTCAGGCTGGCAACGACCGCGGCGGAATATTTCGCGATAATGTCGCGGAGGCCGAAATACGCCAGGCGATTCGGGTGGGCGTCCAGTTCAAGCAACATCGACTCGAGCGCGCCGTAGTCGGCGGGGGGCGAGAAACCGTAAAATTTGCCGGCAAGCGCCGCCGGATCGTCCGGTTTTATTTGCAGCAGCGCCATGACCACCGCCTTGATCAACGGCTCGGGAACATGCCCTGACGCCAGGAATGGCCACTCGGGATAAAGTTCGGTGGAACGCCGCAAGGGAAAGCCGGGATCGTCTTGCGGGTTGATTACCTTGATGGCGCCGGCGTCCAGCGTGCCCTCATCGATCATCGATTCGATCAGGCCGGTACGGACAAAGCCGACGTCCACCTCATCGCTCACGACCTGCCTGATGACTTCGTCCTGCGACTGGCCGGTGAAAACGATGCTTTTGAGGTCATCCGGCAGGTGGATCCCGGCTTGCAACAAGGCCCACTGCTGGACCCGATAGCCGCCGAGCGAGTTTTGGTGCGGCGCCGCGACTGTCCTTCCCTGAAGGTCGGCAAGTTCGCGGATGTCGCCACGCCCGGCACGGGTCACGATGACGCCGCCGAATCGGGATACCGGGTGCCCTCCGGCGAGTGGCATCAGGGTGGCCACCGCCGCCAGGCCATGGCGTGTGCGCAGCATCACGTAATGCTCGGGTTGGGTCAGCACGAAGTCGATATTCCCGGCTTCGACGGCGCGGTTCAGGTCGTCCAGGTGGAGCGGAACAAGCACGAAGCGCTTGCCGGGAATCTGCAGGTTCAGGTGCTCGGCAAGGGGCGCCCATTGCTGCCTGGTTGCTTCGATATCGCGAAAGGCAAGAACACCAATGCGGGCAGTTTGGCCACCGTTCGCGCCAGCCGGCGCGGAGAGCCAGAGCGCCGCGATGAAACAAAGACGCAAAAATGCGAGCAGAGCGCCTGTTGTCCGGGGAAATGCCTGCAATTCCTGCTCCTGATGAAGCTGTTGGCGGCGCCGAAAAGACGAATGGCCCATACTCTTATCAGCATGGCGATATTTTGCGGCCTGCTGCCAGGCGCCGTTCCGCCGGAATTGCAGGGTATCCCGTGTCTTCCGGGCAACAAAAAGGCCGGCGCCTTGTGAGCGCCGGCCTTGTGCTGCTGCCGGGTGAGGCAGCAATCAAAACGGGAAAGTTCTTAGTGGAACTGTTCTTCTTCGGTCGAGCCGGTGAGCGCCTTGACCGAGGACGAGCCGCCCTGGATGACGGTGGTCACGTCGTCGAAGTAACCGGCGCCGACTTCCTGCTGGTGCGAAACGAAGGTGTAACCCTGCTCGCGGGCAGCGAATTCCTTTTCCTGCACCATCTCGACGTAATGCTTCATGCCTTCGCCGTTGGCGTAAGCGTGGGCGAACTGGAAGGTGTTGTACCAGTTGATGTGGATACCGGCCAGGGTGATGAACTGGTACTTGTAGCCGAGGGCAGACAGTTCGTCCTGGAACGACGCGATTTGCGAGTTGTTGAGGTTCTTCTTCCAGTTGAACGACGGCGAGCAGTTGTAGGACAGCAGCTTGCCCGGGCAGGCGGCGAGGACGGCCTGGGCGAATTCGCGGGCGAAGCCGATATCCGGCACGCCGGTTTCGCACCAGACGAGGTCGGCGTAAGGAGCGTAGGCGATACCGCGGGAGATGGACTGTTCCAGACCGTTCTTGACGCGGTAGAAACCTTCCTGGGTGCGCTCACCGGTGAGGAATGGCTTGTCGTTCTCGTCGTAGTCGGAGGTCAGCAGGTTGGCGGCTTCAGCGTCGGTACGGGCCAGGATCAGGGTCGGAACGCCCATGACGTCGGCGGCGAAACGCGCGGAGATCAGCTTTTCGCAGGCTTCACGGGTCGGAACCAGCACCTTGCCACCCATGTGGCCGCACTTCTTGACGGCCGCCAGCTGGTCTTCGAAGTGCACCCCGGCGGCGCCGGCGGCGATCATGTTCTTCATCAGTTCGAAGGCGTTGAGCACACCGCCGAAACCGGCTTCCGCGTCAGCGACGATCGGCAGGAAGTAGTCGATGAATTCCTTGCTGCCCGGCTCGATGCCGCGCGACCACTGGATTTCATCGGCACGCTTGAAGGTGTTGTTGATGCGGCGAACCATGGTCGGCACCGAGTCGTAGGCATACAGCGACTGGTCCGGGTACATGGTTTCCGAAGTGTTGCCGTCGGCGGCTACCTGCCAGCCGGACAGATAGACGGCTTCCAGGCCAGCCTTGGCCTGTTGCATGGCCTGACCCGCGGTGATCGCGCCGAAGGCGTTGACGTAGCCTTTCTTGGCGCCGCCATTAACCTTGGCCCACAGGGTCTCTGCACCGCGCTTGGCCAGGGTGTAATCGATCGGCAGCGAGCCGCGCAGACGAACGACGTCGGCAGCGGAGTAGCCGCGCTTGACGCCCTTCCAGCGGGGGTTTTCAGCCCAGTCTTTTTCAAGGGCGGCGATTTGCTGTTCGCGAGTGCTCATTATGAATTCCTCAAGGGTTTGATATTCGGGTTGGAAAAACGCGCCGGGGTTTTGGTCCCGGACGATGGAGGAAGTATAGAGAGTTTTCCGCATAGCAGCAATAGTCTTATATAAGACATAAGACAAAATTTTAATTAATTAAAACAATATATTAGATTCATAGTTTCGCATTGTGAAACGTGATTTGTGTCCGTGAAACGAATTTTCTTGCGTCAGCACAAAGTCCTGTTGCTGACCAGCACGCCATCCTCGTCGGCATAAAGATATTCACCCGGATTGAAGGTGACGCCGCCGAAAGTGACGGCGATGTCGCGGTCGCCGACGCCCTTCTTGATGCTTTTCTGCGGATGGGTGTTCAGGGCGCGGACGCCGATGTCGATGCCGTTGATGTCGACCGAATCGCGGATGCAGCCGTAAACGACGACACCTTCCCAGCCATTCTTCTTGGCCAGGATGGCCAGTTGATCGCCGACCAGCGCGCAGCGCAGCGAGCCGCCGCCGTCGATGACCAGCACCTTGCCCGTGCCGTCTTCGGCGAAGGCTTCGCGAACCAGCGAGTTGTCCTCGAAAATTTTCAGGGTGACGATCTCGCCGGAAAAGCTGTTGCGGCCGCCGTAGCGCTGGAACATGGGGGCGACGACGCGCAGGCTCTTGCCGAGTTCGGTTTCGAATTGATCGCAAAGATCGGGGGTTTTGAAGGTCATGGAGGGCTCCCTGGCAGAAAAAAAGCCATGCATCGCATGGCTTGTTGGAAAGTGAGTTGAATTCTAAACAACGGCTTCGGTTTTTTCTTCCTCGAAATCGAGCTTGATTTTGCCCTCTTTATCGAGGTCGACCGTGACATGCCCGCCGCTGGCCAAGCGCCCGAACAGAAGCTCGTCGGCGAGCGCCGAGCGGATGACGTCCTGGATAAGGCGGGCCATCGGACGGGCGCCCATCTGCGGATCGAAGCCCTTTTCGGCGAGCATTTCCTTGACCGCATCGGTGAAGTGGGCTTCCACCTTCTTCTCGTGCAACTGTTCTTCGAGTTGCATCAGGAACTTGTTGACGACGCGCAGGATGATGTCGCGGTCGAGCGACGCGAAGGAAATGGTGGCGTCCAGACGGTTGCGGAATTCCGGCGTAAACAGGCGCTTGATTTCGGCCATCTCGTCGCCGGTCTGTTTGGCATTGGTAAAGCCCATGCTCGACTTCTGCAGATCGGCGGCGCCGGCGTTGGTCGTCATGATGATGACCACGTTGCGGAAATCAGCCTTGCGCCCGTTGTTGTCGGTCAGCGTGCCGTGATCCATGACCTGCAGCAGGATGTTGAAGATGTCCGGATGCGCCTTCTCGATTTCGTCGAGCAGCAGGATGCTGTAGGGCTTCTTGGTCACCGCTTCGGTCAGCAGGCCGCCCTGGTCGAAACCGACATAGCCCGGCGGGGCGCCGATCAGCCGCGACACGGCGTGGCGTTCCATGTACTCCGACATGTCGAAGCGGATCAGTTCGATGCCCAGACAGTAGGCCAGTTGCTTGGCGACTTCGGTCTTGCCGACGCCGGTCGGGCCGCTGAACAGGAAGGAACCGATCGGCTTGCCCGGATTGCCGAGGCCGGAACGGGCCATCTTGATCGCCTTGGCCAGTGCGTCGATCGCCTTGTCCTGACCGAAGACGACGGCCTTCAGGTCGCGGTCGAGGTTCTTCAGCGCGCCACGGTCGTCAAGGGTGACATGCTGCGAAGGAATGCGGGCGATCTTGGCGACGATCTCTTCGATGTCAGTCTTGTTTATGACTTTCTTCTGCTTCGATTTCGGCAGAATTCGCTGCGCTGCACCAGCCTCGTCGATAACGTCGATTGCCTTGTCCGGCAGGTGGCGGTCGGTGATGTAGCGGGCGGCCAGTTCGGCGGCCGAGGTGATAGCCGTGGCCGAATATTTAATGCCGTGGTGCGCCTCGAAACGCGCCTTCAGGCCCTTGAGGATTTCGACAGTTTCAGCGACCGACGGTTCGTTGACGTCAATCTTCTGGAAGCGGCGTGAGAGTGCGCTGTCTTTTTCGAAAACGCCCCGGAACTCGGTGTAGGTGGTGGCGCCGATACACTTCAGGCTTCCCGACGACAGCGCCGGCTTGAGCAGGTTGGAGGCATCCAGCGTGCCGCCGGAAGCCGAGCCGGCACCAATCAGCGTGTGGATTTCGTCGATGAACAGGATCGCGTTTGGATTGTCGCCCAACTGCTTGATGACACCCTTCAGGCGCTGCTCGAAGTCGCCGCGGTACTTGGTCCCGGCCAGCAGGGAACCCATGTCCAGCGAGTAAACATTCGCCTTGGCGAGGATCTCGGGAATATCGCCTTCGACGATGCGGCGCGCCAGGCCTTCGGCGATCGCCGTCTTGCCGACGCCGGCCTCGCCGACCAGCAGCGGGTTGTTCTTGCGCCGGCGGCACAGGGTCTGGATGACGCGCTCGAGTTCACGGTCGCGACCGATCAGCGGGTCGATCTTGCCCTGCAGTGCCAGCGCGTTGAGGTTGATCGTGTATTGCTCGAGCGGCCCGGCCTGTTCCTTTTCGCCTTCGGTTTCCACTTCGCCTTCGGTCGGCGACTTCTGCTGCGGCACCTTGCTGATACCGTGCGAGATGTAATTCACCACATCGAGCCGGGTAACGCCCTGTTTCTGCAGGAAATAGACCGCGTGCGAGTCCTTTTCGCCGTAGATGGCGACTAGCACATTGGCGCCATTGACTTCCTTCTTGCCTGAGGACTGGACGTGCAGGATGGCGCGCTGGATGACACGCTGAAAGCCGAGCGTCGGCTGCGTGTCGATATCGTCCTCGCCCGAAACCGTCGGAGTATGTTCGTTGATGAAGTTGGTCAGGTCTTTGCGCAACGCGTCAGGCTTGCCACCGCAGGCGCGCAGGGCTTCAGCCGCCGACGGATTGTCGATCAGCGCGAGGAGCAGATGCTCCACCGTGATGAACTCGTGGCGCTTCTGTCTTGCTTCGACAAAAGCCATGTGCAGGCTGACTTCAAGTTCCTGGGCAATCATCAATTTTCCTCCATGATGCAAGCTAGTGGATGCTGGTACTGGCGGGCGAATGCGCCCACCTGTTCAACCTTGGTCGCGGCGATGTCGCGCGGGAAAACCCCGCACACGCCACGGCCCTCGTTGTGAACTTTGAGCATGATTTGCGTCGCTTGTTCAGTATCCATAGCAAAAAAACGCTGAAGCACGACGATCACGAACTCCATCGGCGTGTAATCGTCGTTCAGCAACAGCACCTTGTACATCTTTGGAGGCATCGCCTTGGCACGTTGTGCTTCCAGCAGACTCCCATCCTGAGACTTTGTAGCCATGAGTCGGATTCTATACAGTCCATTCCATTGTGCAACTACCGGTTGGCGACAAAATCATCCGGAAAATGCTGAAATTTCCTCGACTTATGCTGCGGCGCGTCATTGAAAGTTGTTCACGCAGTTTCGTGACGGGGGTAGAAAGCGCTTGTGTTTGGATTCACGTTGTATCGGGATTGCCGTAGGCACCGGGTCGCTGAGCTCAAACAGGGAGTCGGGGAGACCCGTAAATTTATTCGTTTCTTGTATGAAAGTTGCAAACATGGCACTCGGTACCGTCAAGTGGTTCAATGATTCCAAGGGTTTTGGCTTTATCACGCCGGATGATGGCAGCGAAGATCTCTTCGCGCATTTTTCCGCGATCAACATGAGCGGATTCAAGACCCTCAAAGAAGGTCAAAAAGTTTCCTTCGATGTCGTGCAAGGTCCCAAGGGCAAGCAGGCTTCGAACATCCAGGCTGCCTGAACAACGGACGAGCAGGGTATCAAGAGCCCGCCTGTTTCAGGCGGGTTTTTTTATGTCACCGGCCCCGGCGGCGACCCAGTGTCCGGATTTACCGCCCGATTTCTCGAGTAAACGAAGGTTTTCGATGCGCATGGCGCGGTTGACCGCCTTGCACATGTCGTAAATGGTCAGCAGACCGACCGAGGTTGCGGTCAGCGCCTCCATCTCGACGCCGGTCCGGCCATGGCATTCGGCGGTTACCAGGCAGTGAACCGCATTTTCTGCAATATCGATAACGAAATCCGCAGTGACACGGGTCAGCGCGATGGGGTGACACAGCGGGATCAGTTCGCCTGTGCGCTTCGCGGCCTGGATTGCGGCAATCCGGGCGATGCCCAGAACATCCCCCTTTTTTGCCGAGCCTGACTGGATCAGCGCCAGGGTTTCCGGTTTCATGAAAATGCTGCCTGCGGCACGGGCGACGCGCGCGGTTTCGGCCTTGCTGCCGACGTCGACCATGTGGGCCTGGCCGGCGGCGTCAAAATGGGTAAGGGTTTGATCAGTCACGATTTGTTACGCTTGGTTACGACCAGCACGCCGGGTGCTGCGATCGCCTGCGGTATCATAGCACCATGCACCTTGTCCGACGTTTCCTCGCTGGCCTACTGGCCTGTACCTTGGTTGCGCAGCCCTTGCGCGCCGACGAGCTGCCGGAACTGGGCGATGTCGCGAGCGAGGAGCTGTCGCTGGCGGCCGAAAAGAAGATCGGCCAGCAGATCATGGATGAAATTCGCTGGCGCGAGCCGAGCTACCTTGACGATCCGGATGTCGAGACTTATCTCAATCAGCTGGGCGGTCGTCTGGTTGCGATGAGCAGCGATCCGGGCATGGGCTTCTATTTTTTCCCGATCGACGATCCCACCATCAACGCTTTCGCGATGCCTGGCGGCTTCATCGGCGTTCATACCGGACTGATCCTGACTGCACAGACCGAGTCCGAGCTGGCCGGGGTGCTGGCGCACGAAATCTCGCACGTGACGCAGCGCCATATCGCGCGTCAGGTTTTTCAGTCGAAAAAACTGTCGATGGCCTCGATGGTCGCCATGGGGCTGGCGCTGCTGGCCGCCCGTTCCAGTCCGCAGGCGGCGATGGCCGGAATTTCCGCTTCGCAGGCCGGGGCAATTTCGGCGCAACTGGCTTATTCGCGGGACTTTGAACGGGAGTCCGACCGCCTCGGCTTCGATACGCTGCGCTCGGCAGGCTTCGATCCTGGCGGGATGCCAGGATTTTTCGAACGTTTGCAGAATTCGTCACGTCTTTACGAAAATAATGCGACCGCCTACCTGCGAACGCACCCGCTGACCGTCGAGCGTCTGTCGGACATGCAGAACCGGCAGCAGGCGGTCGCCTATCGCCAGGTTGCCGACAGCCAGGACTTCCTGCTGGTTCGCGCCCGGGTTCGCGCTTTGCAGGGGCGTCCAGTGGATGCAGTCAGGGATTTTGAAACCCTGTTGCGCGACAAGAAGTATGTCTCGGAAGGCAGCGCGCGTTATGGCCTGGCCGTGGCGTTCGCCCGCAGCGCCAATTGGCCTGCCGCCGAGCAGGAACTGCTGGCGGTACGCAAGTTGAAAGTGTCGTCGGCGATGGTCGAGCGCTTGCTTGGCGAGGTGAAGATTGCGCGCGGTGAAAAGGACGCCGGTCTGATGATTTACCGCGATGCGATGGCGCGTTACCCGCTCAATCTTTCCGTGCTCTATGGCTACGGCAACGCCTTGGTTGCCGAGAAGCGGTTTGCCGAGGCGCTCAAGTTCTCCGACACGCAGTTGCAGAGTTATTCCCGGGATGCGCGTTTCTACAAGATGCGCGCCGAGGCCAATGCGGGCCTGGGACGCCGGTCGCAACAGCATCTTGCGCTGGCGGAAATGTCCCTGCTCAAGGGACAGACCGCGGGTGCGATCGAGCAGTTGCAACTGGCCCAGCAGGCGGGCGACGCCAATTTCTACGAGATGTCGGAGATCGACGGGCGCCTGCGCGAAATGAAGAAGCGCCAGCTCGAGGAGATGAAGGAGCGGCGGAATTAGGGGTAGAATTCAAGGCTCTCATAGCGGGTGACACACCATGGAATTTGATCGCGATCTCGATGCAAAGGGCCTCAACTGCCCGCTTCCGATTCTGCGTACCAAGAAGATGCTGTCTGAAATGGAGCCCGGCCAGGTGCTTCGGGTGCAGGCGACCGATCCCGGTTCCGTCAAGGATTTTGCTGCTTTTTCCAAACAGACGGCGAATGAGCTGGTCGAGCAGCAGGAAGTGAACGGCGTCTTCGAGTATTACCTGAAGCGCAAATAAACTCGGCGTTCCACGCATTTTTCGAAGATCGGCGGGCTCCGCGGGGAGCGCCCGCCGCTTGGCGTTTTGAGGGGCTGGTCGATTGCCTGACCATCGCCCGGGCCGAAGAAGTTGATGCCGTGCTTGCGGCTGTCGAAGGCGGCGACCTGTGGTGTGTCGCGGCACTTGAGTTCGAGCTGGGTTACCTGCTGGAACCGGCGACCGCGCCTGCCGGCTGGTCAGCGCGTCCTGAACGGCCGCTTGCCCGCTTCTGGCGCTTTCAGCGTCGAATCGCCATGGATGCCAGCGCGGCTGAGGCGTGGCTTGTGGCGCAGGCGGTCGAGCTGCCGGCCGGGGTTGGCGGGATCAGGTCTGTGGTTGATGAAAATCAGCACGCTGCCGCGGTCGACCGCATCCGTGAATACATTTCCGCCGGTGACTGTTACCAGGCCAATTTCACCTTTCCGCTGACTTTTGAATGGTTCGGCCATCCTTTGGCCTTGTACGCCAGACTACGCGAGCGCCAGCCGGTGCGCTACGGCGGTTTTCTGGGCAATGCCGACGGCGGAATTGTCTCGCTCTCGCCGGAGCTTTTTCTGGCGAAGGAGGGCGAGCATCTGGTCACCCGGCCGATGAAGGGAACCCTGTCGCGCCAGGAGTCCGCCGCACGCCTCCTGGCTTCGGCCAAGGATAGAGCCGAGAACCTGATGATTGTCGATCTGCTGCGCAATGACCTCGGTCGCGTGGCGGCGAATGGCAGCGTGAAGGTCGACGAACTGTTCGCGATCGAGGATTATCCGACCGTCTGGCAGATGGTCTCGGAAGTGTCGGCCAGGATTCCCGGGGTTCGGTTGGCCGCAATCCTGCGCGCGCTGTTCCCCTGCGGCTCGATTACCGGTGCGCCGAAGATTCGTGCCACGCAGATCCTGGCAACGCTCGAAAACGAACCACGCGGTCTATATACCGGTGCTTTCGGCTGGATCGCACCGGAAGGCGACTTCCGGTTCAATGTGGCCATTCGCACTCTGGAACTGGCGGCCGACCATAGTGGCCGGCTGGGCATCGGCAGCGGGATCGTTGCCGATTCGGAGGCGGCTGCCGAATGGCAGGAATGCCAGTTGAAAGCGAGGTTCCTGCGCGACTGCGATCCCGGGTTGAAGCTGATCGAAACCCTGCGCCGCGATGATGGAAGCTACCCCCGGCTGGCGGGGCATCTGGAGCGACTCCGGCAGTCGGCGGACTGGTTCGGGTTTCCATTCGACGAAACAGCGTTGCGGCAGCGTCTAGATGGCCTTCCAGGCAGCGGTGTCTGGCGGGTTCGCCTGACGCTCGCCAAGACGGGTGAAATCGAACTGCAATTCTTCCCGCTGGCAGCCGCGCGACATCCGCATTGGCTGGCGCGTCTGGCGACGGTCAGGATCGTGTCCGGCGACCCACTGCGGCGGCACAAGACCACCGCGCGGCAGCTATACGATGCGGCTCTGGGTTGCCTGGAGCCTGATTTGCCGGTCTTCGACGTGGTGTTCCTGAACGAGCGCGGAGAAGTCGCCGAGGGAGCGCGCAGCAATGTTTTCGTTGAACGGGATGGTGTTTTGCTGACACCGCCGCTGGCTAGCGGTGCGCTGCCTGGTGTTCTGCGTGCCGAGTTAATGGTTGCCGGAAGGGCTCGGGAAGCCGTTCTGCTGCCCGAGGACCTGAAACAGGGTTTCTGGCTCGGCAACGCGTTACGTGGCTTGATTCAGGTGCGCCTTGAATTGCCTGCGCCCTGAAAATTGGCCATTTTCAGGTGTTGACCGCGACAATCAGCCGCGCAGTCGGCGCAGGTAGAGGCCGATCAGCGAGAACAGGCCTGCCGCAATGCCATAGTAGAACGCCTTGGCGCCGACATCCTGGTACTCGATCAGAATCGGGGTCTCGTTTTCCACCTTGTAGCGGATGGTGGTCTGGAAGTGCCAGGAAGACGCCTTGGCTTCGATGATGCCATTCTCGACCTTCCATTTCAGCCAGTTACGCTCTTCCTCGATATCGCCGGCCGGCTCGGCGGGGTTCAGCGAGGTGAAGAGCCCCTTGGCCTTGGCAGCGGCCAGGTCGCCATAGGCAAATCCGCAGTGCTCGTTATTGGCACAGACCGCGACCACGCGGAACTCGGGTTTCCAGATGTCGTTCTTTTCCCACGGCCAGGAGATGATGAAGGCGACCGTCCATACCCAGACCAGGCCGGTGAAGATCATCATGGCGAGGAATACCTTGGCAAAAAAGCCACGTTTGTCTAGAGACATTGCTTTCCTTCGTTCAGCCGAGCTTGGCCAGTTGGGGTTTGAGTTTTTCGAGTGTGGCGGAGAAGTCGGCAACGCGCTGCTTTTCCTGTTCGACCACGGCGGCCGGCGCGCGGGCGACGAAACCCTCGTTGTTCAGCTTGTTCCGGGCGATGGAAATCTGCTTTTCGAGCTTGTCGATTTCCTTGGCCAGCCGCTCGCGTTCGGCGGCGACGTCGATTTCCACCTTGAGCATCATGCGGGTTTCGCCGACCACGGCGACCGGCGCCATGGCGTCGGTCGGCATGTTGACGACGATTAGTACCTCGGAGAGCTTGCCGAGTGCTTGCAGGATGAGGGCGAATTCGGCCATCTCGGCGCCGCCACCGGCGACCAGTAGCGGCATGCGCTGGGCCGGAGAGACGTTCATTTCGCCGCGCAGGTTGCGGCAGGCTGAGACTAGCGCCTTGAGGCGTTCGACCTTGCCTTCCGAAGCTTCATCGATGCGTGACAGATCGGCACGCGGGTAGGCGGCGAGCATGATCGAGTCGTGCGTCTTGCGCCCGGCGATCGGCGCGACGGTTTGCCAAAGTTCTTCGGTGACGAACGGGATCAGCGGGTGGGCCAGGCGAAGCACGGTTTCGAGGACGCGGACCAGAGTGCGGCGGGCGCCACGCTGTTGTGCTTCGTCGCCGGTCTGGATCTCGACCTTGGCGATTTCAAGATACCAGTCGCAAAATTCATCCCAGATGAACTTGTAGATGGCCTGCGCGAGCAGGTCGAAGCGATAGTCGACGAAGTGCTGCTCGACCTCCTGCTCGACGCGCTGCAACTGGCTGACGATCCAGCGGTCGGCGAAGCTGAACTTGAGGCGGGCTTCGCCTTCCGGCACGACACAGATGCCGCCTTGTTTCTGTTCATGGTCGAGCGCCAGGTCGTGGCCTTCGACGTTCATCAGCACGAAGCGCGTGGCGTTCCACAGCTTGTTGCAGAAATTGCGGTAGCCGTCGCAGCGGTTGCAGGTCGAACTTGATGTCGCGGCCGGGCGAGGCGAGGCTGGCGAAGGTGAAGCGCAGCGCGTCGGTGCCGAAGGCCGGGATGCCTTCCGGGAATTCCTTGCGCGTCTTCTTGGCGATGCTTTCGGCCTGCTTCGGGTTCATCAGGCCGGTGGTGCGCTTTTCGACCAGCGCGTCGAGGCCGATGCCGTCGATCAGGTCGATCGGGTCGAGCACGTTGCCCTTGGATTTCGACATCTTCTGGCCTTCGCCGTCGCGGATCAGGCCGTGCACATAGACGTGCTTGAACGGGATCTGGCCGGTGATGTGCTTGGTCATCATGACCATGCGGGCGACCCAGAAGAAGATGATGTCGAAGCCGGTGACCAGCACGGTCGACGGCAAATATTGCTGCAAAATCGGGTTGGCTGCGTCGATGGCTTCGTCGCCGCGTCCAGTCCAGCGTCGAGAACGGCCACAGCGCGGAGGAGAACCAGGTGTCGAGCACGTCCTCGTCGCGGCTCAGCGGCGCCGGTGTAGCCCTGCCTTGGCGGCTTCGGCCTTGCGCTTCGGCCTCGTCTGTGGGCGACGAAGACTGGCCGTTGTCGCCGTACCAGGCCGGAATCTGGTGGCCCCACCACAGCTGGCGGGAGATGCACCAGTCCTGGATGTTGTTGAGCCACTGGTTGTAGGTGTTGACCCAGTTTTCCGGATAGAACTTGATCTCGCCGGAATGGACGACATCGAGCGCCTTCTCGGTGATCGACTTGCCGTCGTCGCCCGGCTTGCTCATGGCGACGAACCACTGGTCGGTGAGCATCGGCTCGATGACGACATTGGTGCGGTCGCCGCGCGGCACCTTGAGCTTGTGCTTGTCGGTCTTTTCCAGCAGGCCGAGGGCTTCGAGGTCGGCGACGACGGCCTTGCGGGCATCGAAGCGGTCCAGGCCGCGGTATTTCTCCGGGGCGTTGCTCGTTGATCTTGGCGTCCAGCGTCAGGATCGAGATCATCGGCAGGCCGTGGCGCTGGCCGACCGCGTAGTCGTTGAAGTCATGCGCCGGCGTGACCTTGACGCAGCCGGTGCCGAATTCGAGATCGACATAGCTGTCGGCGATGATCGGGATTTCGCGGTCGGTCAGCGGCAGCTTCACCATCTTGCCGATCAGGTGCTTGTAGCGCTCGTCTTCCGGATGCACCATCACGGCGGTGTCGCCGAGCATGGTTTCCGGGCGCGTGGTGGCGACGACCAGGCTATCCGCATGCCGTCGGCCAGCGGATAGCGGATGTGCCACATGAAGCCGTCTTCTTCTTCCTGCACGACTTCGAGGTCGGAAACGGCGGTGTGCAGCTTCGGGTCCCAGTTCACCAGGCGCTTGCCGCGGTAGATCAGGCCTTCGTTGAACAGGCGGACGAAGGTTTCGGTGACGACCTTGTTGAGGCCGGCGTCCATCGTGAAGCGCTCGCGCTTCCAGTCCGGGCGAGGTGCCCAGGCGGCGCATCTGTTGGGTGATGGTGTTGCCGGAGTATTCCTTCCACTCCCAGACCTTTTCGAGGAATTTCTCGCGGCCGAGGTCGTGGCGCGAAATGCCCTGCGCATCGAGCTGGCGCTCGACGACGATCTGCGTGGCGATGCCGGCGTGGTCGGTGCCCGGCTGCCACAGCGTGTTGTCGCCGCGCATCCGGTGGTAGCGGGTCAGCGCATCCATCAGCGTCTGGTTGAAGCCGTGGCCCATGTGCAGCGTGCCGGTGACGTTGGGCGGCGGCAGCAGGATGCAGAAGTTGTCTGGTCTTGTTGCGGTCGACGCCGGCCGCGAAGTAATTTTGGGCTTCCCACTCGGGGTACCAGCGGCGTTCGATATCCGCCGGTTCAAAGGCTTTGGCGAGTTCCATGAGCTTGTCGGAAAAGGGGAAAACCCGCAATTATACCGGAGCGCAGCCCCGGCTTCGCCGCGATCTCAGTCGTGCGAACGGAGCAGCGCGAGCATCTCCGGCTCGGCGAGAAAGTCACGGATGGTGGTCTCGACGATGGCCGGGAGTTCCGCGGCGAGCCGTTCGTGAACCCGTCGCGACAGTTCATGGGCAATGAGATCGAGCATCGCTTCGTCGATGGCGGCGCCGACGCCCGGTTCCGCCAGCGGTTCGGTTTCGTGTCGCGGTTCGGCGACCGCGACCGGCGGCTCGGCATCCAGCAGGACCGGGATCTCCGTATCGGGGTCGATGGCGTCGGTCAGAAGCGGAACGTCGTCGGGTTCGCTGCTGCTCTGACGCCGCCGTCTCATCAGGGCGTCGGCACGGGCAAGAATGGTGCTGGGCATGGTGTTCTTCCTAACGCTTGCCGAGGTCGAAATAGCTGACCTCGTAGCCGCGATCCTTGTAGAACTTGACGCGTTCGCGCGCGCTGTTGCGATCCGCTTCTTCCTGGCCGACGACTTCGATCAGGCTGTGGAAGCGGGAGAAACCCGGCGGGACGACCTGGCTGAGATTCATCAGGCGATCATCCTGCGGCAAGGTGTCGAGATTATCGGTAATCAGGATCGGCGTCTCGCCGGCGAGCGGGGAGTCGCCGCGGCAATGCGGAACGAAACCGAGGGCCGGGTGCGTCCATAGCATGCGGTCAACTCCGCTGGCGACGTCATTTTCGGGGGCGTAAACCAGCATCGGCTTGTTCTTGGCGTAGGCCCCGCCGAGCAGCGCGCAGGCGGCGGCAATCTTGTCCGAGGCGCCGTGGTAGAAGAAAACCTGGGTCAATTGAGTTTGCCCGCGCGGTGCAGCAGGTAGTGCGTGAGCAGTGGCACGGGTCGGCCGGTTGCCCCCTTGTCGGCCCCCGACTTCCAGGCGGTGCCGGCAATGTCGAGATGCGCCCAGTTGAATTTCTTGGTGAAGCGCGACAGGAAACAGGCGGCCGTGATGGCGCCAGCCATGCGCGCCGCCGATATTGCCCATGTCGGCAAACGGACTCTTCAACTGTTCCTGATAATCTTCCCACAGCGGCATGTGCCAGGCGCGGTCGTGCGCTTCGTTGCCTGCTTCCAGGAGGTCGCGCGCCAGTCCGTCCTTGTTGGCGAACAGACCGCTGGCGACGGCGCCGAGGGCGACGACGCAGGCGCCGGTGAGGGTCGCCACGTCGATCACGGTATCGGGTTCGAAGCGTTCGGCGTAAGTCAGCGCATCGCAGAGGATCAGGCGACCCTCGGCATCGGTATTGAGAATCTCGATGGTCTGGCCGGACATCGAGGTGACGATGTCGCCGGGCCGGCTGGCGTTGCCGCCCGGCATGTTCTCGGTGGCGGGGACGATGACCGTCAGGTTGATCGGCAAAGCCATGCGGGCAACGGCCTTCATGGTGCCGAGAACACTCGCGGCGCCGCACATGTCGTATTTCATCTCGTCCATTTCGGCCGAGGGCTTGAGCGAAATGCCGCCGGTGTCGAAAGTGACGCCCTTGCCGACCAGAACGATCGGCTTTTCGCCGGTCTTGGCGCCCTTGTAGGTCAGTACGATCAGTTTGGGCGGTTGATGGGCGCCGCGCGCGACCGACAGCAGCGAGTGCATGCCCAGCTCTTCCATTTGCGGGCGGTCGAGGATTTCGCAGCCCAGCTTGAATTCCTTGGCCAGCGTCTGTGCTTGCTCGGCGAGATAGGTGGGGTGGCACACATTGGGTGGCAGGTTGCCGAGATCCTTGGTCAGCGCGGTTCCCTCGGCAATTGCGATGCCCTGGGCGAGCGCTTCTTCGGCTTCCGCCAGTTCATTGCGCCGCTCGACGCCAAGGGTCAGCTTGCGCAAGGGGCGGCGAACTTCGTCCTTCTTGCTCTTGAACTGGTCGAAGCGGTAGGTGGCATCCAGCGCAATCATCGCGGTCTGGCGCACCCGCCAGGCAAGGCTGCGCCTTCTCACCGGAATTTCGGTCAGAAAGATCGAGGCGTCGAAGGCGCCGGTGTCGTTCAACGTCTTGACGGCGGAGCGCACCGCGGCGCCGAACGCTTTCTCGTGAAACTCCTTTTCCTTGCCGAGGCCGATCAGCAGGACGCGGTCGCAGAGGGTACCCGGGACGTTGTGCAGGAGCAGCGTGCTGCCTGCCTTGCCCTCCATGTCGCCACGCCGGACGATATCGAAGATGTAGCCGTTGGCAGCCTTGTCGAGCAGTTCGGCGGCAAGCGTGAGCTTTCTCGTCTCGAAAACCCCGACCACAACGCAGGCGCTACGCTGCTTCTCCGGGCTACCACTTTTTATGCTAAATTCCACAGGCTGCTCCAGTTCATGGAAATATCAGTATCCGTGGGATTATCCACGCATTTTTTTGGTTTCGTCAAAGCATGATATTCGAGCGCGCCGCCCGGCGCGAGTTCGCTCAGGCAGCCGCCGGCATCAGTGTCGCCTTGCTGGCTATCCTGACCTCCACGCAGTTGATTCGCCTGCTCAAGGACGCAGCCGGCGGCCGTATCGCACCCGAAGCAGTGGCGTCGCTGCTCGGTTTCGCGGCGTTGAACTTCATGCCGATCCTGCTTTCCCTGACCCTGTTTGTCTCGATCCTGCTGACGCTTTCACGCGTTTACCGCGATTCGGAGATGGTGGTCTGGTCCTCCTGCGGCCAGCCGCTGACGGCGTGGATTCGTCCGGTACTCGTCTTTGCCCTGCCGATCGTACTGGCAATCGCGGTGCTGTCCGGTTTTCTGTCGCCCTGGGCCAATTACAACACGGCTGAATACAAGCAGCAGCTCTCGGCGCGCAGTGACGTGTCGCAGGTGTCGCCCGGGGCATTTCGCGAAGGCAAGCGCGGGCAGCGCGTCTTTTTTGTCGAGTCCGTCGCCGACGACGCCACTCACGTCGGAAATATCTTCGTGGCGTCGATGCAGGAAGGCAAGCTGGGTGTCGTGATGTCCGACACCGGTTACCAGGAGATCGCACCCAATGGGGACAAGTTCGTGGTCCTGGAAAACGGCCGGCGCTACGAAGTCGAGCCGGGAACGCCGCAATTCAAGGTCATGGAGTTCGAACGCTACAAGGTTCGCACGGAGGATGCTCAGGCCAAGCCCTCGGACCGTTCGCCGAGCCGCCTGCCGATCACCGAACTGGTGTTGGAAACGAGCAACCAGGCGCGCGGCGAGCTGTTGTGGCGGATCGGCATGCCGATCTCGGCAATCATTCTGGCCCTGATGGCGATCCCCTTGTCCTACGTCAATCCGCGTGCCGGGCGCTCGGCCAACATGCTGATCGCCATCCTTGTCTACGCGATCTACAGCAACATGATCTCGGTCAGCCAGGCATGGGTGGCGCAGGGCAAGCTGTCGTTCGGGGTAGGCGTCTGGGCGGCCCACGCGTTGATGCTGATCCCGCTACTGCTGCTTTTCTACAAGCGGATCGTCGTGCGCATGCCCTGGCGGCGGGGGCGTGCCTGATGTTCAGCCTGCGCCTCTACCAACGCTACATCATGCGCGAGACGTTCGCAGCCGTTTTCCTTGTGCTCGCGGCATTCATTGCACTTTTCAGCTTTTTCGACCTGATCAACGAACTGCGCAGCGTCGGCAAGGGTGGGTATCAACTGGGCCATGCCGTGGCTTTCGTGGCCTTGAGCCTGCCGGGCATGATCTATGAACTGATCCCCATTGCGGCGCTGATCGGCAGCCTGTATGCGCTGTCGACACTGGCCCGGCACTCCGAGATTACCGTTCTTCGGGCTTCCGGGCTGGCAACGCGTGACCTGCTGATGACCCTGTTCCGGGTTGCCGGCCTGCTCGCCTTGCTGACCATGCTGGTTGGCGAGGGCTTGGTGCCGTTTTCCGAACGCATGGCTCAGGAGCTGAGAACAAAGGCATTGAGTAACGTGATCGCCCAGGGTTTCGAGACGGGGCTTTGGGTCAAGGACGGGCGCAGTTTCATCAATATTCGCAAGGCCACGCCCGACGCCCGGCTTCATGGCATGCGCATCTACAAGTTTGATCACGCGAACGCGCTGGAATCGGTGACGGATGTCGAGGAAGCCGAGTTTCAGCCACCGGAGCGCTGGCTGCTCAAGGGCGTCGTGCGCACCGTGCTCGAAGGCGACACGGCGCGGGTCGAGCGCGCCGAAACATCTGAATGGCGGTCTGCGGTCACCCCGGATTTGCTGTCGGTTTTGATGGTTTCGCCGGAGCGCATGTCCTTGCTCGGGCTGGTCAATTACACGCAGCACCTGTCCGACAATCGTCAGAAAACAGAGCGTTACGAGATTGCGATCTGGAAAAAACTGGTCTATCCGCTGGCGGCATTCGTCATGGTGGCGCTGGCCCTGCCGTTCGGCTACTCGCACAATCGGGTGGGCGGCGTGAGTCTCAAGATCTTCGCAGGTGTCATGTTCGGCATCCTGTTTTACATGCTGAACGGGCTTTTCTCGAATCTTGGCGTGATCAACTCGTGGCCGCCCTTTGCCAGCGCCACGGCGCCATCCGCGCTGTTTTTGCTGGCGGCAATCGGGATGCTGTGGTGGGTGGAGCGTCGCTGAGGCGACGCGTCGTTCATGTCTTGTCGGCGTAAACGATACGGGTGCCGGCGATCCGGTCATGCAGGAATTGTCGGTCCTTGTCGAAAAGCGCCCAGAAGATGCCGATTCCGCACAAAAGAATGCTCGGCCAAGCCGCCAGGTAGCGCAGGACTGCCTGCAGCGGACGCAGGCCCCCGCCGTCCTCACCGACCAGACGCAGCTTCCACGTCTTCATCGGCAGCGTCTGACCGCCGTTCAGCCAGAACCAGACGAAATAAAGCATCAGCAACGCCAGCACGTGCAGCCACAGCAATTTGCCGGGGATGCCTAGCCCGAACGCGTTGATCACGATCTGTGGCAGGAGAAAACCGATCAGCAGCACGGCGAACACGACCAGGCTTTCATAGAGCATGCTCGCGAGGCGCCGCGCCATGCCCGGAGTTTCGTCCGGCATCAATTCCTGCCAGGCTCGGTCGTTGGCGGCGTTGGTGGCGCGTTATCGATGTTCGCGGCAGCTTGTTCCTGAGATACGGCGGCCGGCGGCGGCTCGACAACCGGTGGCGCCAGAAGCTGCGATGACTTGCCCTCCTGCCGCACACGCTGCTTTTCCTCGGGCGGCAGGTTGGAATAGGCTTCCCACTTCTGCTTGACCGTCTGCTTCTGCTCGGACGGGAGCTGGTTGAATTCCTTGTAACTGTCCCTGACCTTGGCACGCTGTTCGGGGGTCAGAGTCGCCCACTCGCGCATGCGATCCTGGACGCGCCGCTGTTCATCCGGGTTCATGGTCGGGTAACGCTCGGCGATGCCCAGCCACTTCTTGCGGTGAATATTGTCGAGTTTGTCCCATTCCGTAGCGAGCGGCGTCAGGACAGCTTTTTGCTGCGTGCTGAGCAGGCTCCAGCCGGGTTGCGGCGGGGTGCCGATGACTGCGGTGGTGGGCGGCTGGGCAGCAAGCGGCCCGGCCAGGGCCAGGCTGAGAATTACTCCGCCGATGTATCGTCTTTTAACCATTCGAAGAAGTCGTTATCCAGAAAGGCTTCGGGAGGCAGGTCATCGGAAAGTAGCGCGCTGTCCACTTCTTCAAGTGCCGTGACGTACTTTACGCTATCCATGTAGAAAGAAATCCACATTCCGAGTAACAACGCGAGGACGGCAAGTATCTGCCGCAGGTAGCGGTTGTCCGTTGCGAAACGGAACGGGGATGTGTTGTGGCCTGCCAGCACCATCTGCGGTAAGGCTTGCTTCTGGCGTGACAGCGCCAGATGGCGGGCAGCCTCCAGCCGCCGCGCCGAGGCCGGTGGAATGTCTTTCAGTCCATGGTTCAGCGCCTGCCGAACTCGCGATGCATAACGTTCTTCGTTCATAGCTCTATACCTCTTGCCGACAGGGCGGCTGCAAGCGCGTGGGTTGCGCGCGAACAATGGGTCTTGACGCTGCCTTCTGAGCAGCCCATCGCCGCTGCGGTCTCAGCGACGTCCATGTCTTCCCAATAACGCATAAGGAAGGCTTCCCGTTAACGTGCCGGCAGTTTTTTTATTTCATTGTCGATCGCAGTCAAGGTCTGGGCCTGCAGAAGTTTGCTTTCCGGGGTGTGAGGACCATTCGGTCCCTCGTCGGCGGCAAGGGTTTCCAGCGGGTCGTAGTCTTCATCGCCATCAGGCGAGAAGGCGGACAGCACGGTTGTCCACATCGAACGGACCTTGCTGCGCCGATAAAAATCGCGAATCGTGTTCTGCAGGATGCGCTGGAAAAGCATGGGGAACTCTTCGGCCGGGCGGTCACCATATTTTTCCGCCAGCTTGAGCATGCTGTCCTGAACGATGTCGAGCGCCCCTTCCTCCTCGCGCACGGCAAACATGGCCTGCTTGAACGCCCGGCGCTCAACGGATTCAAGAAAGTGGGCCAGTTCGTTGGGTGAAGCCAGGGTTGTCTCTTTCGGTAAAAAGGCCTTGGAAAGCCTGTGGTTATGCTGTAACGCCTTGACCGAACAGGGTCACTGCTTTAAGGTTACACGCTTTTCAGGCAACAGCTTTATTGGGCTCAAGAATGATGATCAGCGGTGCAGAAATTGTAATCAGGTGCCTGCAGGAAGAAAAGGTCGAGTGTGTTTTCGGTTACCCCGGCGGGTCCGTTCTACACATTTATGACGCACTCTTCAAGCAGGATCAAGTCAAGCATGTGCTGGTCCGCCACGAGCAGGCGGCAGTTCATGCGGCGGATGCCTACTCGCGCTCCTCGCAACGGGTGGGGGTCGCCCTCGTGACTTCGGGTCCCGGCGTGACCAATACGGTGACCGGCATTGCCACTGCCCACATGGACTCCATTCCGATGGTGGTCATCACCGGCCAGGTGCCGACCCAGTACATCGGTCAGGATGCCTTCCAGGAGTGCGACACAGTTGGTATTACCCGACCCTGCGTCAAGCACAACTTCCTGGTCAAGGACGTCAAGGATCTGGCGCTGACGTTCAAGAAAGCATTCCACATTGCGGCAACCGGTCGTCCCGGTCCGGTCGTGGTCGATATTCCGAAGGATGTCACCGCCCAGATGTGCGAGTTCGAGTATCCGAAGAGCATCCAGATGCGCTCGTACAACCCCGTGGTCAAGGGGCATCTCGGCCAGATCAAGAAGGCCGTGCAAATGCTTCAGGAGGCGAAGCGCCCGATTATCTACAGCGGCGGCGGCGTCATTCTCTCCGACGCGGCGCCGCAGTTGACCGAACTCGCGCGCAAGCTGAATTTTCCGGTCACCAATACACTGATGGGCCTCGGCGGCTACCCGGCCACCGATCGGCAGTTCGTCGGCATGCTCGGCATGCATGGCACCTATGAAGCCAACAATGCGATGCACTACGCGGATGTGATCCTCGCGGTCGGCGCCCGTTTCGATGATCGTGTGATCGGCAACCCGGAGCATTTCGGCGAGGAGAAGCGCCGCGTCATCCACATCGATATCGATCCGTCGTCGATTTCGAAGCGCGTCAAGGTCGATGTGCCCATCGTCGGGAGTGTGGCCGACGTACTCGAGGAAATGCTCAAACTGGTCGCTGGCGGCTTCACGGCAGATCCGGAAGTGACCAGCTGGTGGAAGCAGATCGACCAATGGCGCGATCGCGACAGTCTGCGCTACAAGCAGGATCAGCTGATCATGCCGCAATACGTCATCGAAAAGCTTTATGAGGTGACCGGTGGCGATGCCTTCATCACTTCGGACGTTGGTCAACACCAGATGTTTGCCGCGCAGTATTACAAATTCGACAAGCCGCGCCGCTGGATCAATTCCGGCGGCTTGGGCACCATGGGCGTCGGCCTGCCCTACGGCATGGGCGTGCTGCTGGCCCACCCGGGCGCGCCGGTTGCGTGCGTGACGGGTGAGGGTTCGATCCAGATGTGCATTCAGGAATTGTCTACCTGCAAACAGTATGGGCTACCGATCAAGATCATCAATCTCAACAATGGCATGCTGGGCATGGTCCGTCAGTGGCAGGAAATGTTCTATTCCAAGCGCTACTCGCAGTCCTACGTCACCTCGCTGCCCGATTTCGTCAAGCTGGCCGAGGCCTATGGTCACGTCGGCATGCGTATCGAAAAGCCGGAAGATGTCGAGCCAGCACTGCGCAAGGCCTTCACCGAGCACAAGGACGATCTGGTCTTCATGGATTTCATCATCGATCCCGTAGCCAACGTCTTCCCGATGGTGGCGGCCGGCAAGGGACTGACCGAAATGATCCTCGCTGAAGATCTGTAAGTGGGGGGAGAAAATACTATGCGACACATCATTTCCATCCTGATCGAAAACGAATCGGGTGCGCTTTCCCGTGTGGCCGGACTGTTCTCGGCACGTGGATACAATATCGAATCGCTGACCGTGGCACCGACGGAAGATCCCTCGTTGTCCCGGATGACCATCCTGACCCGGGGCTCCGACGAGGTGCTCGAGCAGATCACCAAGCAGCTCAACAAGCTGGTTGATGTGGTCAAGGTGGTCGATCTCTCCGAAGCCGCGCACGTCGAGCGCGAACTGATGCTGATCAAGGTTCGCGCCACCGGCAAGGACCGCGAGGAGATGAAGCGGATGGCCGATATTTTCCGTGGCCGCATCATCGACGTCACGGAATCGACCTATGTGATCGAGTTGACCGGAGCAAGCGCCAAGCTCGACTCCTTCATCGCCGCACTCGATGCCGGCCTGATTCTCGAAACCGTCCGTACCGGTGTCTGTGGCATCGGTCGCGGCGATCGTATTCTTAAAGTCTAAATATCTGTAACCAAAGAGGATTTCATGAAAGTTTATTACGACAAGGACGCCGATCTCTCCCTCATCATGGGCAAGAAGGTCACCATCGTTGGCTACGGCTCGCAGGGCCATGCCCACGCCCAGAACCTGAAGGATTCCGGCTGCAAGGTTACTGTTGGCCTGCGCAAGGGTGGCGCTTCCTGGAAGAAGGCCGAAGCGGCTGGTCTGAAGGTCGAGGAAATTGCCAAGGCCGTCAAGGGCGCCGATGTAGTCATGATGCTGTTGCCGGACGAGAACATTCCACAGGTATACAACGAGGAAGTCGGGCCGAACCTGAAGAAGGGCTCCGCACTGGCGTTCGCCCATGGCTTCAACGTTCACTACAATCAGGTCGTGCCGCGTGAAGATGTGGACGTGATCATGGTCGCTCCCAAGGGCCCCGGTCACACCGTGCGCTCCGAGTACCTGAAGGGTGGCGGCGTGCCGTCCCTGATCGCCGTGTACCAGGACAAGTCCGGCAAGGCCAAGGACATCGCCCTCTCCTACGCTGCTGCCAATGGCGGCACCAAGGGCGGGGTTATCGAAACCAATTTCCGTGAAGAAACCGAGACCGATCTCTTCGGCGAACAGGCCGTGCTGTGCGGTGGTGCTGTCGAACTGGTCAAGATGGGTTTCGAAACCCTGACCGAAGCCGGCTACGCCCCGGAAATGGCTTATTTCGAGTGCCTGCACGAACTGAAGCTGATCGTCGACCTGATGTACGAAGGCGGCATCGCCAACATGAACTACTCGATCTCCAACAATGCCGAGTTCGGCGAGTACGTGACCGGCACCGAAGTCATCAACGAGCAGTCCCGTGCTGCCATGCGCAATGCACTGAAGCGCATCCAGAACGGTGACTACGCCAAGATGTTCATCCTCGAAGGCCGCACCAACTATCCGGCGATGACTGCCCGTCGTCGTCTGAACGCGGTGCATCCGATCGAGACGGTCGGCGAAAAGCTGCGTGACATGATGCCGTGGATCAAGAAAAACAAGCTGGTCGACCAGACCAAGAACTGATTCTGAATCCTGTCGGGCAGGGCGCCATTCCTGGCGTTCGCGCCTGGCGCTGCAGACTTCGCTTCGGGCGGTGTGGGATACTGCACCGCCCGTTCTCTTTGCGGAAATTGCCGCTCGTGAAACGGTGTATCCTTTCCCATCTGCCTTGATCGAACTGTCTCCACGATGACCGAACGCAAGCCACGCAAGACGCTGTTCAATCCGGAACTCAAGCGCCGGGGCATTTATGTGCTCCCCAACCTGTTTACGACGGCGGCACTGTTTGCCGGATTCTTTGCCATCGTTCAGGCGATGCAGGGCGATTTCGAGCGGGCGGCCATGGCCATCTTCATCGCCATGGTGCTCGACGGCCTGGATGGGCGCGTGGCGCGCATGACCAACACCCAGTCGGCCTTCGGGGCCGAATATGACTCGCTCTCCGACATGGTCAGCTTTGGCGCGGCACCGGCGCTGGTGATTTATGAATGGGCGCTGCGTGACATGGGGCGCCTCGGCTGGATCGCGGCATTCATCTACTGTGCCGGCGCGGCGTTGCGTCTGGCGCGCTTCAACACCACGCTCGAAGTCATGGACAAGCGCTACTTCCAGGGCTTGCCATCACCCGCTGCTGCTGCGCTGGTCGCCGGACTGGTCTGGGTAATGATCGATTCCGGCGTCTCGGGCAGGGATGTGCGCTGGCTGGCTTGCGGCCTGACACTCATTGCCGGCATCACGATGGTTTCCAATATTCGCTATTACAGTTTCAAGGACGTTAATCTAAAGAAGAGTGTGCCGTTCTTCGTAATTGCAGCCATTGCGCTGGGTTTCGCGCTGGTTGCCTACAGTCCTGAAATCGCCCTGTTCGGGTTCTTTGTCCTATACGGTTTGTCTGGCTATGTGTTGGCCGCAGTCGGCTTGTTCAAGCGCAAGAGCCTTTGACAATTCGGAGCATAAAATGAAACAACATCTGGTGATTTTCGATACGACCCTGCGCGATGGAGAGCAAAGTCCGGGTGCGTCGATGACCAAGGAAGAGAAGATCCGCGTCGCCCGTCAGCTCGAAAAGATGCGGGTCGATGTGATCGAGGCAGGGTTCGCCGCCGCATCTCCGGGGGATTTCGACGCCATTCAGGCGATCGCCCATGCGATCAAGGACTCGACTGTCTGCTCGCTGGCGCGGGCCAACGAGAACGATATCCGCCAGGCGGGTGAGGCGATCCGGCCGGCAGTTTCGGGGCGGATTCATACCTTCATCGCGACTTCGCCGATCCACATGGAGAAGAAGCTGCGCATGACCCCGGATCAGGTCGTCGAGCAGGCCGTCAAGGCCATCGGCTGGGCCCGGGAGTATACCGACGACGTCGAATTCTCGGCCGAGGATGCAGGGCGTTCGGAGATCGATTTCCTGGTCCGGATCTTCGACGCGGTGATCAAGGCCGGGGCGACAACGATCAATGTGCCGGATACCGTGGGTTATAACATTCCCTTTCAGTACGCCGAAACGGTGCGTCAGTTGATCGAGCGCGTGCCCGACTCGGACAAGGTGGTCTGGTCGGTTCATTGCCACAACGATCTGGGGCTGGCGGTTTCCAATTCCCTGGCGGCGGTGCTGGCCGGTGCCCGGCAGGTCGAATGCACGATCAACGGCCTGGGCGAGCGGGCCGGCAACGCGGCGCTGGAAGAAATCGTGATGGCCGTGCGCACTCGAGCCGATGTCTTCCCGGTCGAGACGCGCATTGACACGTTCCAGATCGTCCCGGCCTCCAAGCTGGTTTCGCAGATTACCGGCTATCCGGTGCAGCCGAACAAGGCGGTGGTTGGTGCCAACGCCTTTGCCCACGAGTCCGGGATTCATCAGGACGGCGTACTCAAACATCGTGAAACCTACGAGATCATGCGCGCGCAGGATGTCGGCTGGGCGCAGAACAAGCTCGTTCTCGGCAAGCATTCCGGGCGTAATGCCTTCAAGAGCCGTTTGCAGGAACTGGGCATCGAGCTTGAGAGCGATGAGGCCCTGAACTCGGCTTTTGCCCGCTTCAAGGAACTGGCTGATCGCAAGCACGAGATATTCGACGAGGATCTTCATGCGCTCGTTTCCGATGAGGTCGTCACGCCGGAACAGGAACATTACAAGCTCGTCTATTCGCATGTCTGTTCGGAAACCGGCGAGATGCCGCACGCCAAGGTCATTCTCAATGTCGGCGGAGCCGAGCTGAAAGGCGAGGCGGGCGGCGGCGGTCCGGTCGATGCGACCTTCAAGGCGATCGAGAGTGTCGTCGGTAGTGGAGCGGAACTTCTGCTCTACTCGGTCAATGCCATTACCACCGGTACGGATGCCCAGGGTGAAGTCACGACGCGGCTCGCGAAGGGTGGACGGATCGTCAATGGCAACGGCGCCGATACCGACATCGTCATCGCCTCGGCGCGTTCCTACCTGAATGCCCTGAACAAGCTGCACTCCACCCCGGACAAGGTGCGGGCGCAAGGCGGGGTCTGAACTCGCCAGTCTTTTTGGCCAGGCCTCCTCAGCTTGCTGACGCGGCTTTTTCTTCTTGGGGCCCGCGCGTGGCCCGGATGTAGAGAATCGCCGAAACGAACAGGATGCCCGCCAGAATGGTTTCGCCGATCGCCAGCCATTGTGTCGGGCCGCGCTCACTGGTCGCGCGGACCAGGCCTTCGAGCAGGTAAAACTGGACGAACAGGGAGACCCATTTGTAGGTGTAACGCTTGCCGCGCAGGATGCCGAACAGTGGCGCCAGCAGAAACACTGCCTTGAGCACGAGCCACGAGCCGCCCGGCTTGAGCGGCGCCCACCAGAGTTCCCAGCCGAGGCAGAGGAAGATCAGCGCGATCAGACTGGCACTGGCGATAAATTGGTAACGTTGGGCGGTCACGGTCAACTCAGTTTCAGGGCGATATTTGCCAGACGCTTGCCTTGGGCGAAGGCGAGCCGGCTTTCGGCGTCGGAAAGCACAGGGTTGCCGCTGGCGCCGGCGACATGGCTGGCGCCATAGGGCGTCCCGCCTTGTTGGGTATGGCTGATATCAGGCTCGGTGAACGGCAGGCCCATGACCAGCATGCCGTGGTGGATGAGCGGCAGGCTCATCGAGAGCAGGGTGGATTCGTTACCTCCGTGCTGGCTGCTGCTGGAGGTGAAGACGCAGGCAGGCTTGCCGACCAGGGTGCCGTTCTGCCAGGCGGCGATGGTGCCATCCCAGAAATACTTCATCGGCGCTGCCATGTTGCCGAAGCGGACCGGGCTGCCGAGCGCCAGGCCGATGCATTCGTCGAGATCGGCGGCTTCGACGTAGGGCGCGCCGGAATCCGGAACGTGATCTTCCGACATTTCGCAGACGGTTGAGACCCGGGGCACGGTGCGCAGACGCGCCTGAACGCCGGGCACGGATTCGATCCCGCGCGCGATCCGCTCGGCGAGGGTACGCACCGAGCCGCGGTGGCTGTAATAGAGAACAAGAATGTCGTGCATGGTCCGTTATTATACGGCCCCATGCAGACTCACTCCCGATATCGACGGTCGGCGCCCAAACCGGGTGTGTCGGGAACGATTTTCCGGCGCTTCCGGACCGAAAACATGATGCAGACCAGTTCTGCGCTGGCGTTCACGACGCTGATGGCGCTGGTCCCGCTGGTCACACTCATCTTGTCGGTCGCCGATGCGGTTCCCTATCTGAACCTGCTGCTGACCCGGCTCGAACTGCTGATTCAGGGCTCATTGCTGCCGAGCGGGGCGGCAAGCACTATTTCCGGCGGCATTGTCCGCTTTTCGCATCGTGCGCAGCAGTTGACCGTAGCCGGCATCGCGTTCCTGAGCATTACGGTCTTCATTCTGATGCACACCATCGAACGCGCCTTCAATCACCTCTGGCAGGTCAAGCCGCGGCCCTTTCTGACCCGTCTCAAACTCTACCTTTTCGCGATGCTGGTGTGGCCTTTCGTTCTCGCCGCAGTGGCGGCTGCCATCTCGTTTGCCGTTACCACGTCGCTTGGCTTTATTGAAGAAACGGAATGGATTCGCCGGATAACGTTCAAGTCGATGTCGGTGCTTGTCCTTGGCCTGTTTTTTTCATTTCTCTACCATGCGGTGCCGAATGCGCCGGTGTCACGGCGCGGCGCATTGCTGGGCGGGTTGTTCGCCACCCTGGCCTTCGCGCTCATGCAGAAACTCTTCGAATGGTACCTCGCCAGTTCCGCGATTTTGAAGAGTGTTCTACGGCGCATTTGCGGCGTTCCCGGTCTTTCTGATCTGGCTGCACCTGAGCTGGGCAGTCGTCCTGTTCGGGGGGCTGATCGCCGCTACGACTTCTCGCCCGGCTCGACGCTGAAGACCTCGATGCTCGAGGTCTGTTCGGTGAGCGCTGTTGGGTGCACCTCGCGTATTCCGACATTGCCCTGCTCGACCAGCAGGATCAGGCTGCCTTGGCGCTCGTTGAGTTTGCCGGTTGCGGCGACCAGTGCCGGTAGTTCCCGCAACGGGGGCATTTCCGGAAGAATCAGCGCCGAGATATTGCCATCCTCGAGTTCAAGCGGCCGAATGACCTCGGCGGCAATGGCGTGCGAGGCCAGTTGCTGCATGCCGAGCTCGATGTGCTCCGGGTTCTCCGAGATTGCCCAGCGCACGATGCCGACATGCCAGTTCGGCGCCGCCTCGGCACGATCGCCCGTCGGCTGAACGGCAACGATGTCGCCAACCCGCAGGTGCGACGTCAGTCCCGTCATGTGCATCAGTGAATACCCTTCGGGGCTTTCGTTGGTGACCATCCATTCGCTGATCTGGCCCGCCTTTTCCGGATAGCGGATCAGTTGCCAGAGTTGCTCGAGTCCGGCACAAAGATTGACGCGGTATGACTGGCGGCGGCGCGGATAGCGGCGCTTGGCCGGTTGCCCCCAGAGCAGGCTGAGACGGCGCAGAACGCCACGGCCCGCCGGTGTGTCGGCGAAGGCGGGGAGTCCGAGGCTGCTTGCCGGTGCACCCTGCGCCAGGGCAGCCAGACGTCCGCGGGTGTCGCGGGCGACGAGGTCGCAAGCGAAATAGAGGGCGAGGATATCGCTCGGTGGCAGGCGGCGCTCCAGTGCATGGGCCGGAATGTCCTGGTCAAGATCGAGCCAGAACACGCCGTTGCGATCGAGCGGCGGGGTTTCGAGAATGTTGACCGATCTGACGCATGACTCGATATAGTCGGAAATGAACTCGAGTTCGATCGAGCAGAACGACGCCGGCTGGGCAATTGCGGCCAGAAGAATGCGGATATAGGACTGCTGGATGCTCGGCTCGCCGTCCGCTCCCGGTGTCTCGGCAAGTCCGAGCCGGCGGGCGGTGCGGTAGGCTGCATGCAATTTCTGCCAGATGCCGACGCCGTTGGGTGCGGCCACCAGATGACTGATGCGGATATGCCAGGCAATGCATTGCATGACCAGGTACAGCGTATTTTGCGGCGCATGCAGCGGCATCGTGCTCTGCGGGTCGAAGAGTTCCGAAAGGGTGTTGAAGTACTCCTGGATCAGTGTTTCCAGCAGTTCCTGAATGATGCCGATGCGTTGCCGCAAATTGCGCGAAACCGGGAGGCTGACTTCGTGCAACGATGGCATTTCGGCGGTGACGACCCGTTCCACATGCTTGAAGATGAGGTCGAGAAGCTTGGTGCGCTGCCCGGTCGGGGTCGGAGATTCGCGCAACAAGAGCAACTGCTGATGAATCTCTTCGGCATCACTCGAGCCTGTCCTGCCGTGGGCGACGGCGAGCCACTTCAAGACGGCCGTGGTTTTGCCATCGATGGGGTGCGAAGAGGAAAAATGCAAATCGTCGGACATATTTATTGGCCAGAATAAACAATCTACGGCGATTTAGCTACGTGAGAATGACCAGCGGCCTGCGGCTTGGCATGAATGGTCGATTGCGACCTGGCCTGTCTCCTGGCGGCTGCGCTAAGTAACTTGTTTTTCCTGGGTTTGGCGCTATAATCTCGGGTCTTTTTTCAAGCACCGAAAGAATTTCCATGGTTGTTATCCGTCTTGCCCGTAGCGGCGCCAAGAAGCGCCCTTTCTACAACATGGTCGTTACCGATTCCCGCAATCGCCGCGATGGTCGTTTCGTCGAGCGTATCGGTTTCTACAATCCGGTCGCCTCCGGCAACGCCGAAGCGCTGCGCGTCGCCGTCGATCGTCTGAGCTACTGGCAACAGAATGGCGCCCAGTTGTCGCCGACGGTTGCACGCCTGGTCAAGCAACACGCTGCCCAACAGGCTGCGTAAGTAGTCAGCGCTTTGGCTGGCGACGACATCGTCGTTCTGGGGCGGCTCGCCGACCCCTACGGGATGCAGGGCTGGCTCAGGTTGTACCCCTTTGCTGACGATCCACTGGCCTGGGGCAAGATGCCCGCCTGGTGGCTTGGCAAGGAAGGCGGACCGTGGCGTGAGTGCGGGCTGAAAGCCTTGAAGGCGCACGGCGATGGTCTGGTGGTGCTACTGGAGGGCATCCCCGATCGAACAGCTGCCGAGGGGATGAAGGGTTTTCTGGTCGGCGCGCCGCGCGCTGCGTTGCCGAAGACTGAAGAGGACGAGTTTTACTGGGCCGATCTGATCGGCCTCGATGTCATCAACGCCGGTCGGCGAGCGTCTGGGAAGGGTGGCCGGACTGATCGAGACGGGGGCCAACGCCGTGTTGCGCGTGGTTGGCGATGACGGAAGCGAACGCCTGCTGCCATTCGTATCAGCGGTGGTGTTGGCGGTGGAGAAGGAAGCGGGACTGATCCGTGTGGAGTGGGGCAGCGACTGGTGATCCGGTTCGATTGCATTACGCTTTTCCCGGAGATGTTCGCCGCGGTGACGGAAAGTGGCATTACCCGGCGGGCGCTGGAAGAAAAGCGCTGGCAATGGCAGGGCTGGAATCCGCGCGATTTCGCCGAGAATGCCTGGCGCCGGGTGGATGATCGCCCCTTTGGTGGCGGGCCGGGCATGGTAATGCAGGCGAGGCCGCTGGAAAAGGCGATCGAGGCTGCCAAGGTGCGGCAGCGCGAGGCAGGACTGGCCGGGAGCCGAGTCATCTATCTCTCGCCGCAAGGCGCGCCGCTCACCCATGAACGGGTGATGCAGCTGGCGACCGGCGAGGAAGGAATGATCCTCCTCTGCGGCCGCTACGAAGGAATTGATGAGCGTTTGATCGAGCGCTGCGTCGATGAGGAGATTTCGATCGGGGATTTTGTGCTCTCCGGCGGCGAGTTGCCGGCGATGGCGTTGATCGACGCTGTTGTCCGCCAGTTGCCGGGGGTGTTGGGAGATGCCGCTTCGGCGGTCGAGGATTCGTTTGTCTCGGGGTTGCTGGATTGTCCGCACTATACGCGGCCCGAGGTGTACGAAGGTCAGGCAGTGCCGGAAGTGTTGATGTCCGGCGACCACAAGAGAATTCGCCGCTGGCGACTGAAACAGTCGCTGGCGCGAACCCGGAAGCGCCGGCCGGATTTGCTGGCGCACCGCGTGTTGAGCGCGGAAGAAACGCAACTCCTCACGGAAATCACCGGAGAGGAGCAATGCGGTGAGCAAGTTTTATAAATTTAAGGATCTCACATGAATCTGATTGAACAACTGGATCAAGAAGAAATCGCCCGCCTGGGCAAGACCCTCCCCGACTTCGCCCCCGGCGACACCATCGTCGTCCAGGTCAAGGTCAAGGAAGGCAACCGCGAGCGTCTGCAGGCCTACGAAGGCGTCGTCATTGCCAAGCGCAATCGCGGCCTGAATTCGGCTTTCACCGTGCGCAAGATTTCGTCCGGCGAAGGTGTCGAGCGTACTTTCCAGACCTATTCCCCGCTGGTGGCTGCGTTGAAGTGAAGCGTCGCGGCGATGTCCGTCGTGCCAAGCTGTACTACCTGCGCGAGCGTTCCGGCAAGTCGGCGCGCATCAAGGAAAAGCTGACCCGCAAGGAAAAGCCGGTCGCAGCTGCTTGATTTGCGGCATGGCATGAGAAAGGGCGCTTCGGCGCCCTTTTTTGTTTTTGCCCGAAATCGGGCGTCGACCGCGCCCCGCAGGAAGTACCCTTGGGGTGCAACAGCCTACTTCAACCCTGGGTCTTGTCCTTCTCGATCAACGCATACGCAGAGTGGTTGTGGATGGACTCGAAATTCTCCGATTCCACCACGTAGGCGTCAATCCGGCCTTCGGCATTGAGGCGGGCGGCGACATCACGGACCATGTCTTCGACGAACTTCGGGTTGTCGTAGGCGCGCTCGGTGACGAATTTCTCGTCGGGGCGCTTGAGCAGGCCGAACAGTTCGCAGGAGGCCTCGGTTTCCACCAGTTGCACCAGTTCCTCGATCCAGACGAAATCGTTGGTGCGGGCGGTGACAGTGACGTGCGAGCGCTGATTGTGCGCGCCGCGCTCGGAAATTTTCTTGGAGCAGGGGCAGAGGCTGGTGACCGGCACGACGACCTTGACCGAGGTGATGATGCCGTCGCCGGAAATGTCGCCGATGAAGGTAACGTCGTAGTCCATCAGGCTCTGGACGCCGGAAACCGGGGCGGTCTTGTTGATGAAGTAGGGGAAATTCATCTCGATGTGGCCGGTTTCGGCTTCGAGCTTGGCGATCATGTCGCGCAGCATGATCGGGAAGTTTTCGACGGAAATCTCGCGTTCATGGCTGTTCAGAATCTCCACGAAGCGCGACATGTGGGTACCCTTGAAATTGTGGGGCAGGCCGACATACATGTTGAACAAGGCGATGGTGTGCTGGATGCCGGCCGACTTGTCCTGCACCTTGATCGGGTGGCGGATGGCCTTGATGCCGACCTTGTTGATGGCGATGTGACGGGTATCCGCGGTGTTCTGAACGTCGGGGATGGGGCAGGAGGGGCTATTCATGTGTGCTGTTCTATCCAGATTATTGTGTATCGGCTCGGGCGCGCACCGCGCGAACGATGCCATCCTTGTCAAGGCCCAGTTCAGCCAGAAGCTGGCCCTGTTCGCCGTGATCGATGAAGCGGTCGGGCAGGCCAAGGCGCAGTAGCGGCACCTTTATCCCTCGTTCGGCAAGCACGCGTTCGATTTCCGAACCCGCGCCGCCAATTACGGCATTCTCTTCGATGCTGACCAGCAAGGAATGGTTCCCGGCCAGTTCGACAATCAGTTCGGCATCGATCGGTTTGACGAAGCGCATGTTGGCGACCGTGGCATCGAGTTCATCGCCGGCTGCGAGGGCGGGGGCCAGCAGGCTGCCGAAGGCGAGCAGGGCGACGCCCTCGCCGTGGCGACGGATTTCACCCCTGCCTAGCGGCAGGGGGTCAAGATTCATCGCCGGCACGCAGCCGCTGCCGCCGCCGCGCGGGTAACGGACCATGCTCGGGCCATCCAGCGCGTAGGCGGTGGACAGCATCGCGCGGCATTCCGCCTCGTCGGCCGGGGTCATGACCACCATGTTGGGAATGCAGGTGACGAAGGAAAGGTCGAAGGTGCCGTGGTGCGTCGGGCCATCGGCGCCGACCAGACCGCCGCGGTCGACCGCGAAAACGACCGGCAAATTCTGCAACGCGACATCATGGATCAACTGGTCGTAAGCGCGCTGCAGGAAGGTCGAATAGATGGCGACGACCGGCTTCAGCCCTTCGCAGGCGAGACCTGCGGCAAAGGTGACGGCATGCTGCTCGGCGATGCCGACATCGTAATAGCGATCCGGGAATTCCGCGGCGAAGCGTACCAGGCCAGAGCCTTCGCGCATGGCCGGGGTGATGCCGACCAGCCTGCTGTCCGCTTTGGCCATGTCGCACAGCCAGTCGCCGAAAACCTGGGTGTAGGTCAGTTTGCCCGGGCCCTTGGTGGCCTTGATGCCTTCACCGGGCGCGAACCTGGCGACCCCGTGATAAAGGATGGGGTCGGCCTCGGCCAGCTTGTAGCCCTGGCCCTTCTTGGTGATGACGTGCAGGAACTTGGGGCCCTTGAGATTCTTAAGGTTCTCCAGCGTCGGGATCAGCACGTCGAGATCATGGCCGTCGATCGGGCCGAAGTAGTGGAAACCGAATTCCTCGAACAGCGTGCCCGGCGCGATCATGCCCTTGACGTGCTCCTCGGCGCGGCGCGCCAGTTCGAGTAGCGGCGGCGCCAGTTCGAGCATGTGGCGGGCGCCCTCGCGGGCTGCGTTGAAGGTCTTTCCGGACATCAGGCGGGTCAGGATGTTGTTCAGCGCACCGACCGGCGGCGAGATCGACATCTCGTTGTCGTTGAGGATGACCAGCATGTCGGCATCGGCGACACCGGCGTTGTTCATCGCCTCGAAGGCCATGCCGGCCGACATCGCGCCGTCGCCGATGATGGCGATCGCCTTGCGGTCTTCGCCTTTGTGCTTGGCGGCCAGGGCCATGCCGAGGGCAGCAGAGATCGAGGTCGAGGAATGGCCGACGCCGAAGGTATCGTAGGGGCTTTCGCTGCGCTTGGGGAAGCCGGAGACGCCGCCATGCATGCGCAGGCGATTCATACCTTCACGGCGCCCGGTGAGGATCTTGTGCGCGTAGCACTGGTGACCGACGTCCCAGACCAGTCGATCCTCCGGCGTGTTGAAGACGGCATGCAGGGCGATGGTCAGCTCGACGGTGCCGAGGTTGGACGACAGATGGCCGCCGGTCTGCGAGACGGAATCGATCAGGAAAGCGCGCAGTTCGGTCGCCAGTTGCGGCAAATGCTTGCGGTCCAGTCGGCGCAGATCGGCCGGGCTGTTGATGGTTTCAAGCAAAGGGAAGGCGCTCATTTCAGAATTGCCGGTGGCAGATGAAATCGGCCAGCTCGGTCAGGCGGGTGGCGCGCTCGCCGAAGATGGCAAGCGCGGCGAGGGCTTCGCTCCGCAGTTCGTCGGCGTAGGCGCGGGCGGCATCGAGGCCGAGCAGGCTGACATAGGTCGGCTTCTCGGCGGCTTCGTCCTTGCCGGCGGTCTTGCCCAGCGTGGCGGTACTCGCCGTGCAGTCGAGAATGTCGTCGACGACCTGGAAGAGCAGGCCGGCGCGCTTGGCGAAACGGTCGAGACCATGACGTTCGGCGGCGGAAAGCGGCTCGCCGGCGAGGGCGCCGAGCAGCACGGCGGCGCGGATCAGGGCGCCGGTCTTCAGCGCGTGCATCAATTCGAGTTCGGGCTGGTCGAGCGCCTTGCCGACCGCGGCGAGGTCGATCGCCTGGCCACCGGCCATGCCGCGCGAACCGCTGGCACGGGCGAGCAGGGCGATCATTTCGAGCTGGCGGGCCGGGTCGTCGTCAGGCTGGCTGGCCAGCAGTTCGAAGGCCAGCGTTTGCAGGCTGTCGCCAACCAGCAGGGCGGTCGACTCGTCGAACTCGACGTGGCAGGTCGGGCGGCCACGGCGCAGCACGTCATTATCCATGCACGGCAGGTCGTCATGAACCAGCGAGTAGGCGTGAATCATTTCGACGGCGCAGGCGACGACTTCGAGTTTTTCCGGTGTGGCGCCGCTCAGTTCGCCGGCGGCAAAGGCGAGCAGTGGCCGCACGCGCTTGCCGCCACTGAGCGTGGCATAACGCATGGCGTCGTGCAGACGGGCAGGGATGCTGTCGGCGGCAGGCAGGTGGTGGGCGAGCGCGGTTTCGACGCGGGCTTGCGTGGCGGCCATCCAGTCGGTGAAAGCAGTGGTGCTCACTGCCCCTCCAGGCTGTCGCGGTCGACGTCCCGGAACTCGCCATTTTCGAGCACGCGAATCTGCTGTTCGGCATCGGCCAGTTGTGCCTGGCAGTGCTTCATGAGCTCCATGCCGCGGCGGTAGGCGGCAATCGAGGCTTCGAGTTCGAGTTTGCCATCTTCCATGCTGTGCACGAGGTTCTCGAGTTCGGCCAGCGCGGCCTCGAATTTCATGTTGACGACAGGGGCTTGATCCATAGCAACCGGGTTCGGGGAAACAAGCGAAAATACCCTATCAGGGGGCTTCAGGTCAAATTCAGGGAGGGGTAAAATGCTTCTTTTAACCTCGCTGGAGGCGTGGAATGTCCGACGTGGCGTCCTTGTCCCGTTTGGCCCCTGCAGTTTCCCAACTGCCGGTTGACTGGTATTTCGACGAAAAGATCTTCGAACTGGAGAAAAAGCTGATCTTCGATGCCGGTCCCGGTTACGTCGGACATCAGTTGATGGTGCCCGAAGCGATGGACTATCGTTCGCTGGAGTGGCGCGACCACGGCCAGTTGCTGCTCAACGGCGGCAGCGAGGGTTTCTGGCAGATGTCCAACGTCTGCCGCCACCGCCAGGCGATCATGCTGCAGGGCTCCGGCCGCCTGCAGGGCAATATCGTCTGTCCGATCCACCGCTGGACCTACGATACCGGCGGCAAGCTGATCGGCGCCCCGCATTTCCCGCAGAACCCGTGCCTGAATCTGAACAAGGCGCAGCTCGAAAACTGGAACGGCCTGCTGTTCAAGGGGCCGCGCTCGGCCAATGCCGACCTGGCCGGCATGAACGTCGCCAATCAGCTCGATTTCACCGGCTACAAGCTCGACCACGTCGAGATGCACGAGTGCAACTACAACTGGAAGACCTTCATCGAGGTCTATCTCGAGGACTACCACGTCGCGCCTTTTCACCCGGGGCTGGGCAACTTCGTCACCTGCGACGATCTGACCTGGCAGTTCGGCGACTGGTACTCGGTGCAGCGCGTCGGCATCACTTCCTTGCAGAAATCCGGTTCCACGGCCTACGAGCGCTGGCAGAAGGCGGTGCTCGACATCTACGGCGCCGGAGGCAAGACGCCCGAACATGGCGCCATCTGGCTGACCTATTTTCCGAACATCATGGTCGAGTGGTATCCGCACGTGCTGGTCGTGTTGACGCTGATTCCGCAGGATGTGAACAAGACCCTGAACGTCGTCGAGTTCTACTACCCGGAGGAAATCGTCGATTTCGAGCGCGATTTCATCGAGGCCGAGCGTGCCGCCTACATGGAAACCGCGATCGAGGACGACGACATCGGCGAGCGCATGGATCGCGGCCGCTACGCGCTGATGAAGGAAGGGCGCAACGAGGTCGGCCCCTACCAGAGCCCGATGGAAGACGGCATGCAGCATTTCCACGAGTTCTACCGGCGGATCATGCAGGGTCGGATCTAGGGTTTTGCTGCAACGCACAAGGCGTCGGGGTAAAATCCGGCGCCTTGTCATTTTTGAGCCGTATACGAATGCAATCCCTCTGGATGCTGGTCGCCAGCCTGTTGTTCGCCTGCATGGGGGTTTGCGTCAAGCTGGCCGCGGAGACCCATTCGGCGGTCGAAATCACCTTCTACCGCAGCTTCATTTCGCTGGTCATGATGTACGGACTGGTGCGCCTGCGCGGGGTGCGGCTGGCAACACCGCACTGGCGCTGGCAGATCAGCCGCGGCGTCGTCGGCTTCTCGGCGCTGTTTGCCTACTTCTACGCCATCACGCTGCTGCCACTGGCGACGGCGGTGACGCTCAACTACACGTCGGCGATCTTCCTTGCCACCTATCTCGCGCTGGCCGGCATGCGCTTGCGCGGCGGCATCCTCGGCGCACTGGTGATCGGCCTCGTCGGGGTGGCCTTGCTGCTCAAGCCGACGCTGCACGCCGAGCAACTGGTCGCCGGCCTGATCGGCCTCGGTTCCGGGGTGCTGGCCGGCATGGCCTATTTCAGCGTGCGCGAACTCGGCGCCCGTGGCGAACCGGAAGTGCGCACCGTCTTCTATTTTTCGCTGGTTTCCTCGGCCTGCGCCGCGCTTTGGCTGCTGTTCAGCGAGCTGCATGCGGTCAACCTGCGTAGCGGCCTGCTTTTGCTCGGCGTCGCTTCGTTTGCCACCGTCGCCCAACTGGCCATGACGCGTGCCTACACGCGCGGCAAGACGCTGCTGTCGGCGACGCTGGCTTACAGTACGGTGATCTTTTCCAGCCTCTTCGGCGCGCTGTTCTGGGGCGAAGTGCTCGATGCGGTGGCCTGGTTTGCCATCGGGCTGATCATCCTGTCCGGCATCGTGGCGACGCATTTTTCCCGCGCCAGCCCCGTCGAACAGGATTAAACTGGCAGCAAACAACACCGGAGATTTGCAATGATCGTCATTGACCAAAAACCTCACCGCGTCAGCGTTTCCGTGTTCGGGGAGTTCGCGCTGGCCGATTACAAGGAGTTCGAGGAGGTCGTCAATTACAAGGTCAAGTTCGAAGGGCCGGTCAACCTGCTGTTTGACCTGAGCCAGATGGCCGACCTGACCATCGATGTCGCATGGGAGGACATCAAGTTTTCCCGCGCTCATGCCAACGACTTCAAGCGCATTGCAGTGGTGACCGACAGCCAGTGGGTTACCTGGAGCGCCTGGTTGTCGCAGACCTTCGTCAATGCCGATGTCGAGGTCTTCGACAATGCCGACGAAGCGCGCGAGTGGCTGGATTCGCCAGCTTGAGTTACACGACGCTGGTCAACGTTGCCGCGCTGGCCGCCCACTTGGGCGACCCGGACTGGCTGGTGGTCGACGTTCGGCATCAGTTGTCCGACACCGGCTACGGCGAGCGGGTTTATGGCGAGGCGCACATTCCGGGCGCCGCGTTCCTGCATTGCGACCGTGATCTGTCCGGTCCGATGACCGGCAGCAACGGCCGCCACCCCTTGCCGGATCCCGACAAGCTGGCCGCTCGTCTGGGCGAGATCGGCATCGGGCCGCGGACGCAGGTCGTTGTGTACGACGATGCACAAGGCATGATCGCCGGCCGCCTGTGGCTTCTGCTGCGCTGGCTTGGGCACGACCGGGTGGCGTTGCTGGACGGTGGCCTGCAGGCCTGGCAGGCAGCGGGCAAGCCCCTGACGCAGGCGCCGCCGGCGGTCCGGTCGGCCGTCTTCGTGGCCAAGGTTCGTGATTGCATGGTCGATGCCGGGTACGTTCAGTCCTTCCTCGCCACTTCGCGCATGCATCTTGTCGACGCGCGCAGCGCGGACCGCTTCCGCGGCGAGAACGAGACCCTCGATCCGGTCGGCGGCCACATCCCTGGCGCGGTCAACCGCTTCTTTCGCGACAATTTGCAGGTCGATGGTTGTTTCAAGCCGGCTGCCGAACTGCGTGCCGAATGGCTGGCGGTGCTCGCCGGTTCGCCGCCGGAGCAGGTGGTCCACCTGTGCGGTTCCGGTGTTTCGGCCTGTCTCTGCATGCTGGCGATGGAAATTGCCGGTTTGCCCGGATCGCGTTTATATGCCGGTTCGTGGAGCGAATGGTGCGCCGATCGCGGGCGGCCGGTGGCGTAATCCGGCAAACGTTCAGGGTTTTTGACACAAACTTGTCTCAGGTCAACGCAATTTTTTGATACTCGCGTCTTAATGATCTGTACGAGTAATTAAAAGACGGGGGCATCATCATGTTGACGTTGCAAGACTGTATCGAGCTGTCCGATCTGACCGAAGAAGAAATTCTTGCCATCGCCGAGCATGAAAACATCCCGGAAATGGTTGCCGTCGAACTGGGGAACTATCTTGTCCATACGGCAAGCGGTGAAAAGCGCATCAAGCGCATGATCGTCAACGACATCAACCATGCCCGGGAAACCGGAAATACCAAACATGCGGCCGTTCTCAAGAGCGTTCTGAAACATTATGTGGAGTGTCACGCCGGCGTTGCCTGACATGGTGTTCCGCAACCGGCGTTTCTTCTGACCGGCCTTCAAGGGCCGGTTTTATTTTGGACAGCAATGGCCAACCCGATGCAAGCCGAATTCAGCGATGCTTTGCTTGAAGACCTCGATCAGCTCATTCGTCTGCATGACCGCGAGCTCGATGCGGAAACCCTGAACGCGCTGAAGGTCGCCGATTTTCCAGCTGGCCTGGCACTGGGACCGGACAACGAAATCGCTGCGCTTGCCCATGCCAATGTTGCGCAAGCGCTTGCCGTACTTCCTGAAAACCCGCTGCAGCAGACGATCGACGAACTGGCCGCCGATTACGCCGCCATTTACCTCAACAACAGCCTGGGCGCCTCGCCCTTGCTCGATGAAATGTTCAATTGCCCGCTACCGACTCGCGAGGAGATGGCGGCAAGGATTCACCGGAAGCTGGCGCTCGACAAAGCCGAGATCGCGCCGATCCGCTTCATGCCGGGCGCCCAGGGGCCGAGCTGGTAGCGTGTAGCCGCGCCAGCGCCCAAGTGACGTGTTCGCGAACGATAGTGGATGGGTGGTCGGCACGGCTGGCCAGCGCCGAGCGGGTTTCGACTGAATCCCCGGCATTGCCCAGCGCCACGGCGATATTGCGCAACCAGCGCGCATGGCCGATGCGGCGGATCGGGTTGCCGGCCAGCCGTTCGTTGAATTCCGCTTCCGTCCACGCAAATAGCTCGACCAGCCGCGCCTCGTCCAGTCCGTGGCGCGGCGCGAATTCCGGGTCGCCGGGCTGCGCGAAGCGGTTCCACGGGCAAATGAGCTGGCAGTCGTCGCAGCCGTAGATGCGGTTGCCGATCAGTGGCCGGAGTTCCTCGGGAATGGCGCCGGCCAGTTCGATGGTCAGGTAGGAAATGCAACGCCTTGCGTCGACGCGATAAGGCGCGGTGATGGCCCGCGTCGGGCAGACGTCGAGGCAGGCCGTGCAGGTGCCGCAATGGTCCGCGACCGGCGCGTCGGGTGGCAGCGGCAAATCACAGTAGATCTCGCCGAGAAAGCGCCAGGAGCCTTGCTGTGAGAGCAGCAGCGTGTGCTTGCCGCGCCAGCCGAGGCCGGCCTGCTGCGCGAAATGCACTTCCATGACCGGCGCCGAGTCGGAGAAGACGCGGTAGCCGAACGGCCCGGCCAGTGCGCTGATCGCAGCGGCCAGTCGCTGCAGCCGGTTGCGCACGACCTTGTGGTAGTCGCGCCCCTGCGCGTAGCGGGAAACGGCTGCCTGCTCCGGGTCATCGGCGATTTTTCCATGCGGCAGGTAGTCGACCGCGGCAGAGATCACCGTCACCGTTCCGGCGTGCAGTTGCCCGGGGTCAGCGCGCAATTCGGCATGGCGGGCCATATAATCCATCTCGCCGTGACAGCCGGCAGCCAGCCAGTCGCGCAGATGCGCAGCCGCGCCGTCGGTTTCGGCGCGGGCGAAGCCGACGGCCGCGAAGCCCAGTTCCCTGCCGGCCTGACGGATGGCCTCCTTCAGCGCCGCTTCATCCAACGTGGAGTTCAGATCGTGCATAGCCCCGATGTTACCGCCGTTTTTCGCTTGCCCGACGAGGCGGCCACGCAACGTTTGGGGGCGTTGCTGGCGCCGGCATTGCATCCGGGGCTGGTGATTTTTCTTGAAGGCGATCTCGGCGCCGGGAAAACGACCCTGGTGCGCGCCCTGATCCGCGCGCTCGGTCACCAAGGGCCGGTGAAAAGCCCGACGTATTCTCTGGTTGAAGTTTACGTAGTTTCGAGCTTATACTTATATCACTTTGATTTTTATCGTTTCGAGTCACCAGAGGAGTTTCTCGATGCGGGCTTTGATGAATACTTTAACGATAGTGCAGTCTGCCTGGTCGAATGGCCGGAGCGCGCTCAAGGCTGCGTTCCGGCGCCAGACCTGCGGTTGTGCCTTCATCATGCAGGTCTCGGGCGTGTCCTCGAAGCCGTGGCAAATACACCGGAAGGGGCGCAATGCATAAAGGCGGTGAACTCAGCATTGGGCGACGGCAGCTCCTTCGTTACGCCGGCGCCACGCTGATTCTCTCGGTTTCGCCGCTGGCTGGCGCCGCGGCGAAGCGGCCATCCGTCCTGTCGGTGCGGATCTGGCCGGCTGCCGACTACACCCGCGTCACCCTCGAACACGACGCTCCGCTCAAGTTCACCCATTTCACCGTCGAGAATCCCGACCGGCTGGTCGTCAACATCGAAGGCGTCGAATTCAACAGCGTCCTCGACAGCCTGGCGCGCAAGGTAACGAACGACGATCCGTATATCAAGCTGCTGCGGGCCGGGCGTTACAAGCCGGGCGTCGTGCGCCTGGTGATGGAACTCAAGTCCAAGGTCGCGCCGCAGGTCTTCGAAGTCAAACCGGTTGGCGAATACGGACATCGGCTGGTACTCGACGTTTATCCGCTGACGCCGGTCGATCCGCTGATGTCGCTGGTCGAAGGGCGCAAGGATGCCGTCGAGCCGTTGAAGCTCGACGCCGAGTCCAAGCCCCAGCCCCAGGAATTACCGACGAAAAAGGCCGAGACGGCACCGGCGCCCGAAGCCCCGGAGATCAGGACCAGCCGCAAGTCGGGCAAGCCGATTGTCAACCGGATGGTGACGATCACCCTCGATCCCGGGCACGGCGGCGAAGATCCGGGTGCGGTCGGGCGGGCCGGAACCTACGAGAAGAATGTCACGCTGGCGGTCGCCAAGCGCCTCAAGGCGCGTATCGATGCCGAACCGAACATGCGCGCCGTAATGACGCGCGATTCGGATTTCTTCGTGCCCTTGCAGATGCGCGTCCAGAAGGCGCGCCGCGTGCAGTCCGATCTCTTCCTGTCGATCCACGCCGACGCCTGGGTCAAGCCCGATGCGCGTGGTTCATCGGTGTTCGTGCTGTCCGAGCGCGGCGCGTCGAGCACTCAGGCCCGGCTGCTGGCCCAGCGCGAGAACGAAGCCGATCTGGTCGGTGGCGTCAATCTAAGCGCCAAGGACCTGTTCCTCGCCCGCACGCTGCTCGATCTGTCGCAGACAGCGACGATCAGCGACAGCCTCAAACTTGGCAAATACCTGCTCGGGGAACTCGGTTCGGTCAATACCTTGCACAAGACCAGCGTCGAACAAGCCGGTTTTGCAGTCCTCAAGGCGCCGGATATTCCCTCGGCGCTGATCGAGACGGCCTTTATCTCCAATCCGGACGAAGAGCGCCGCCTGAATGACGATGCCTACCAGGACAAGCTGGCCGATGCCATCGTCCGTGGCGTCCGCCAATTCTTCATCAAGCACCCGCCCGGCCCGAAGTCCAGGCTCGCCAGCATCGCCTAGCCAGGCAGGCAAAACAGAGTTTGCGCTGGTGGCGTGAAGCCAAAAAAGAAGCCCGCACTAGGCGGGCTTAAATCCATCCAGAGGACTGGAGGAGGAGACAAGTTCACTATACCCATCGAATTGCTGCACTGCAACAATTAATTTGCGCATGGCTTTCCGATAACCTGAAAAGGCGAAAGCCCCTTGAGGGGGGCAAGGGGCTTTCAAGGCGGCCGGGTTCAGGGAGGGAGAGAGGTGGGCCGCCTAGGCTGAAGAGGTTCAGCGCATGTGCTAAAGATAGCGGCGTTGGGTCGCCGACTCAAGTAACGGATTGCAACAGTTTGTGGGCGGCGTGTACTGTACTGGTGGCGCTGCCTTACTTGACGGGCTTCGCCGCCAGTTGTCCCGAGGTCACCAGCGTGTCGTAGCAGGCGACCCGGTTGCGTCCATTCTGTTTGGCCCAGTAGAGCGCAGCATCGGCGCGGTCGATGATGGCGGTTGGCGTGTCCTGCGGCTGCAGGTGACAGATGCCGATGCTGACCGTCACCCGGCCGGCATCGGGGAAGACGTGACGCTCGACGGCCTTGCGAAAACGCTCGAAGACGCGTTCGGCATTGCCTTGGCTTGCCGGCTGCAGCACGGCGATGAATTCCTCGCCACCGAAGCGGAACAACTGATCATCGTAGCGGAAGGAGTCGCGCATCAGTTGCCCGAACTTGACCAGGACCGCGTCGCCGGTGAGGTGACCCCAGGTGTCGTTGATGCGCTTGAAATGATCGATATCGCATACTGCCAGCCAGTGGCTGTTGTTGCTGGCTTCACGGCGCCGGGCCGGCCCGGCAAGGTGGTGCAGGGCCTCGTCGTCGGCTGCCTTGCCAAGCACCTCGAACAGATGCTTGTCGAAGGTTTTGCGGTTGGCGAGACCGGTCAGCGTATCGGCCTCGCCGTAATCGAGCAGCGAGATATGGTGGCCGAAATACTCCACCAGTCCCATAAGCAGCACCCGGCGGTCGGCCGGGAAGTCGCTGGGCAGGGAAATGTCGATCAGGTAGATTGGCTGTTCCTGCCTGATGACCGGGAAAGCCAGGCGGTCGGAGCCATCGGCGAGCGTCTCGCGGACGATGGCGCGCTCTTTTTGGCAACGCTGCAGCAGCGGGTCGTGGTCGATCGGGTGGCAATAACGGCGTTCCGGCAGATAGGCGTTGTGCGAGAACTGTCCGCCGGGCTCCAGTCCGGCGCAGGCAAAGACAATCGTCTCCCCGGCACAGGGGTAGCAGCGATACACGGCCAGGGCGGATGGTTCGAAGATGTCGCGCATCGCGTCAACCAGTGCCGAATTGATCTCGGTGCGGTCGCGCCTCGACGAAATGCGGATAATGTGCTCGATGAGCTGGAGCATGGCCGGTAGCGATTCTCGCTGAAGCAAAAAAGTGACTCTAGCAAATTTCGCCCCCGAATGTGAGCGCGCGGCGCGGCGCTTGCTGTTGCCAGCGTCCCGAACAAGCGTGGCGGGTCACAAGCCGTTATAATTCCACATTTTTTCGGGCATCAGATGCGGGTTTTTCGCAGTTTTTCGCGCCCGGTTCCGGGACCGACGGCAGTCGCCATCGGCAATTTCGACGGTGTGCATCGGGGGCATGGCGCCTTGTTGGGACGCCTGGGCGACGTTGCGCGCGAATTTTCGCTGCCGCCGACCATCCTCACCTTCGAGCCGCACCCTCGCGAGTTCTTCAGCCCGGCCTCGGCGCCGGCGCGCCTGACCACGCTGCGCGAGAAGCTCGAACTGCTCGCTGCGGCCGGCATCGAACAGGCCATGGTGTGCCGCTTCAATGGCGCGTTTGCGGCACTGTCCGCCGACCAGTTCATCGAACGGGTGCTGGTGCGCGGACTACGCGTCCGCCATCTGATCATCGGCGACGATTTCCGCTTCGGCAAGGGGCGCTCGGGCGACTTCTCGCTGCTGCAGCGCGCCGGCGCCCTGCACGGCTTTGCCGTCGAGGCGATGGGCAGTGTCACGGTCAACGGCGAAAGAGTGTCCAGTTCGGGCGTTCGCGCCGCATTGGCAGCGGGTGAGATGGAACACGCGGCGCGCCTGCTCGGCCGCCCCTACATCATCGACGGCCAGGTCGCCCATGGCGACAAGATCGGCCGCCAACTGGGCTTTGCCACGGCCAATATTCGCATCAAGCACAATCCGCTGCCGATGACCGGCGTATTCGCCGTCGAGGTCAGCGGCCTCGGCGACCAGCCGCTGCCCGGCGTCGCCAACCTCGGCATCCGGCCGACCGTCGGCGGCACGCGGCCGCTGCTCGAGGTGCACCTGTTCGATTTCGACCGCGACATCTACGGCAAGCATATTTCCGTTCGTTTCGTGCACAAGCTGCGCAACGAACAACGATTTCCCAATTTCGATGCCCTCAAGGCGCAGATCGCGGCCGATGCCGTGGCGGCGCGGGCCTTCTTCAAGCTGTGAGCATGCACAATGGCTGACTACAAAGACACCCTGAACCTGCCCGACACGCCTTTCCCGATGCGCGGCGATCTCGCCAAGCGCGAGCCGCAATGGGTCGACGCAGTGGCAGGAAAAAAAGCTCTACCAGCGCATCCGCGAGGTCAGCGCCGGCCGCCCCAAGTTCATCCTGCACGACGGCCCGCCCTATGCCAACGGCGACATCCACATCGGCCATGCGGTCAACAAGATGCTCAAGGACATCATCGTCCAGATCAAGACGCTGTCCGGCTTCGATGCGCCCTACGTGCCGGGCTGGGATTGCCACGGCCTGCCGATCGAGCATGCAGGTGGAGAAGCAGCACGGCAAGGACATTCCCGCCGCCAAGTTCCGCGAACTGTGCCGCGACTATGCCGCCGAGCAGATCGAGCGCCAGAAGAAGGATTTCATCCGCCTCGGCGTGCTGGGCGAGTGGGACAATCCCTACCTGACCATGGATTTCAAGGCCGAGGCCGACGATCATGCGCGCGCTCGGGCAAGATTCCACGGCAGCGGCTACCTCTACCAGGGCCAGAAGCCGGTGAACTGGTGCCTGGACTGCGGTTCGGCGCTGGCCGAGGCCGAGGTGGAGTACGAGGACAAGACTTCGCCGGCCATCGACGTCGCCTTTGCGGTGCATGAGGACCATGCCGCCAAGCTGGCCAACGCTTTCGGGCATGACGCACCTGCGCGATGCCGGCTTATCGCGGTGATCTGGACGACCACGCCGTGGACGCTGCCGGCCAACCAGGCGGTCAGCGTGCATCCCGAATTCGACCTACGACCTGATCGAGACGCAGAAGGGCGTCGCTGATCCTGGTGCGCGAACTGGCCGAGGCCTGCCTCACAGCGCTATGGTCTCGAGCGGCGGAAGTGGTGGCGCATCGTGCAAGGGCGCAGCGCTGGACAGATCTGCTGTTGCAGCACCCGTTCCACGAATCGCGACGTGCCGATCATCTGCGGCGAGCACGTCACGCTCGAAGCCGGTACCGGCCTGGTGCACACCGCGCCGGCGCACGGCCTGGACGACTACATCATCGGCAAGAAATACGACCTGCCGGTGGACAACCCGGTCGGCGACGACGGCAAGTTCATCGGCACGACGCCGCCGCTGGCGGTCGGCGAACTGGCCGGCAAGATCGTCTGGGAAGCCAATCCGACTGGTGCTGCAGGAACTCGAACGCCAGCGGTCAACTGCTCAAAAACGAGAAAATCCAGCACAGCTACCCGCATTGCTGGCGGCACAAGACGCCGATCATCTTCCGCGCCACGCACGCAGTGGTTCATCGGCATGGAAGCACACGCAGGGCGAAGCACGCCGACCCTGCGCTGGATCGCCGAGCGCGCCGTCGACGAACACCGAGTTCTTCCCGGCCTGGGGCCGCGCCCGCCTGGAAGCGATGATCAAGAACCGCCCGGACTGGTGCGTCTCGCGCCAGCGCAACTGGGGCGTGCCGATGCCGTTCTTCGTGCACAAGGAAACCGGCGCAGCTGCATCCGCGCACCGCCGGAGCTGCTGGAGCAGGTCGCGCAGCGCGTGGAACAGGCAGGGCATCGAAGCCTGGTTCAGCCTCGATGCCGCCGAACTGCTGGGCGCCGAGGCCGAGCACTACAGCAAGGTGAGCGACACGCTGGACGTCTGGTTCGATTCCGGCATCACCCACTGCCTGCGTGCTGCGCGGCTCGCACGCCGCCGAACTGGCCTACCCGGCCGATCTGTACCTCGAAGGCTCCGACCAGCATCGCGGCTGGTTCCAGTCCTCGCTGCTCACCGGCTGCGCCATCGACGGCCGCGCGCCGTACAAGGCGCTGCTCACGCACGGCTTCGTGGTGGACGGCAAGGGCCACAAGATGCGCAAGTCCAAGGGCAACGTCATCGCGCCGCAGAAGGTGTTCGACAAGCTGGGCGCCGACATCCTGCGCCTGTGGGCGGCGTCCACCGACTACTCCGGCGAGCTGACCATTTCCGACGAAATCCTCAAGCGCGTCGTCGAAGGCTATCGCCGCATCCGCAACACGCTGCGCTTCCTGCTGGCCAATATGTCCGATTTCGACGCCGGCACAGCATATGCTGCCGGTCGAGGAGTGGCTGGAGATCGACCGCTATGCGCTGGCGCTGACGCGCGAACTGCAGGAAAGCTGCCGCGCCGATTACGACCGCTACGAATTCCACCTCGTCGTGCAGGAGCTGCAGACCTTCTGTTCGGAAGACCTCGGCGGCTTCTACCTCGATATCCTGAAGGACCGCCTGTACACCGCCGGCGCCGAATTCGGCCGCCCGCCGCTCGGCCCAATCCGCCCTGTGGCACATCACGCACAGCTTCGTGCGCCTGATGGCGCCGATCACTTCCTTCACCGCCGAAGAAGTCTGGCAGGTGCTGGGCGGCAATGCCGACGATTCGGTGATGTTCCAGGTCTGGCACGACCTGCCCAAGCCGGAAGGCGAGGGCGAAATGCTCGCCAAGTGGGCGCTGATCCGCGCTGCACGGGCCGACGTGACCAAGGCGCTCGAAGCCCAGCGCGAAGCCGGCAAGATCGGTTCCGCCCTGCAGGCCGCGGTCGAGATCCGTTGTGCCGGCGAGAAGTTCGACGCGCTGGCAGCGCTCGGTGACGACCTGAAATTCGTCTTCATTTGCTCGTCAACCGCAGTCGTCAAGGATGAAGCTGAACAGGTCATCGCCACCCCGCTCGAACACGCCAAGTGCGAACGCTGCTGGCATGTGCGCGAGGACGTTGGCGCCAACGCCGAGCATCCGACCCTGTGCGGCCGCTGCGTCAGCAACCTCTACGGCGAGGGCGAGGCGCGTACCGGTGCCTAAGGCTGGTCACTGGTATGCGCTGGCCGGGCTGGTCGTCGTCCTCGACCAGATCAGCAAGTGGGTGGTGCTGAACCACATCGAGTTCGGCCAGACGATCTATGTCGCGCCGTTCTGGAACTGGGTGCTGACTTACAATCCTGGTGCTGCCTTCAGCTTCCTCGCTGATCAGCCGGGCTGGCAGCGCTGGCTTTTCAGCGTACTGGCGATCGCCGTTTCCGGCTGGATCGCGCTGGAACTGCGTCGTCACCCTGAACAGAAACTGCTCTCGCTCGCCCTGGCGCTGGTCATGGGCGGGGCGCTGGGCAACGTGATCGACCGCGTGCGCTTCGGCGCCGTCGTCGATTTCATCCAATGGCATGCCGCCGGCTACTACTGGCCGGCCTTCAACGTCGCCGATTCCGCCATCACGCTCGGTGCCGTTTTGCTGGTGTTTTCGACGTTGACCGCGGCAAACACGAAAGCGATTCCCCGATGAGCGAAACCGTCCGTTCCGACAGCTACCTGACCCTGCATTACCGCATCACCGCGCTCGACGGCGAGGAATTCCTGTCCACCTTCGACATGAGTCCGGCGACGCTGCAAATGGGCAGCGGCCAGCTCGCCGAAAACCTCGAAAGCGTGCTGATCGGCCTGCCGGCGCACGAACATTTCGTCTTCGAACTGGAACCGGAGCAAGCCTTCGGCCAGCACAACCCGCGCCTCGTCGAGCGCATCGCCCGCAATGGCCTGCCGGCCGACATGGAACTCAAGGAAAACTCCGTCGTCGAATTTACCGCGCCCAACGGCGGCGCCTTTGCCGGCTTCCTGCGCGAGCTGGACGCCACGCACGGGCTGTTCGACTTCAACCACCCACTCGCCGGCAAGACCATCCGCTTCGAGGTGGAAATCATCGGGATAATGTAGTAACGTAGCTACATTGTTTTTGCGTTGGTTAGAGGCAGCCATGACCATTACCACCCTTTCCAGCCGGCAGTTCAATCAGGATGCCGGCAAGGCCAAGAAAGCGGCGTCGGCTGGCCCCGTGATCATCACCGACCGCGGTCGCCCGGCGCATGTCCTGCTCACTTTCGACGATTACCGGAAAATTGCCGGAAGCCGGGGCAACATTGCTGACTTGCTGGCGATGCCGGCCATCGACGATGTCAACCTGGCGATACCGCGTTCGGCTGAAACTGCCCGTGCTGCTGAATTCTCCTGATGTACCTGCTCGACACCAATGTGGTTTCCGAGTTGCGCAAGGTCCGTTCGGGAAAGGCGGATCGCAATGTTTCCGCTTGGGCCGACAATGTCCATGCCGGCGATCTCTATCTCTCGGTGATTTCGTTGCAGGAGCTCGAGATCGGGATTCTTCTTGCTGAACGGCGCGATCCGATGCAAGGGGCGCTTTTCCGCGCATGGCTCGACCAGCATGTTCTTCCCGCTTTCGGCGGACGCATCCTGCCGGTGGATCTGGCAGTCGCTCACCGCAGTGCACGCCTGCATGTTCCAGATCCTCGGCCGATCCGTGACTGCCTGATTGCGGCGACTGCGCTGGTGCATGGATTGGTTGTGGTTACGCGGAACGTCGCCGATTTCGAGCCGACTGGCGTGCAAATCCTGAATCCGTGGAACGGAAACTGACCTGGACGCAAGGGCCGCTCACTTCCATCAATGCAGTGTGCTTCCCTGTAAATTGATCACTTGGCGATCAATTTACAAGGCTCCAAGCCTCTGAAATACAAAGGAAATCCATGCAAATCCTCCTCGCCAACCCCCGCGGCTTCTGCGCCGGCGTCGAGCGCGCCATCGCCATCGTCGAGCGCGCCCTGGAAAAATTCGGCGCGCCGATCTACGTGCGGCACGAAGTCGTGCACAACAAGTTCGTCTGTGACGACCTGCGCGCCAAGGGGGCGGTGTTCATCGATGATCTGGCCGACGCGCCTGCCGGCAGCACGGTCATCTTCAGCGCCCACGGTGTTTCCAAGGCAGTACGCGCCGAAGCCGAGCAGCGCGGCCTCAAGGTCTTCGACGCCACCTGCCCGCTGGTGACCAAGGTGCATGTCGAAGTCGGCAAGATGCGCGGTCAGGAGCGCGAAGTCGTCATGATCGGCCACAAGGGGCACCCGGAGGTCGAGGGCACGATGGGGCAGAGTCCTGAAGGCATGTATCTCGTCGACACCGTGGAAGATGTGGCCCGGCTGCAGGTACGCGACCCCGCCCAGCTTTCCTTCGTGACCCAGACCACGCTATCGGTCGACGATGCCTCGAAGGTAATTTCGGAGCTCAGGAAAAAGTTTCCGGAAATTCAGGGGCCGAAGAAGGACGACATCTGCTACGCCACGCAAAATCGTCAGGACGCCGTCAAGGCACTGGCCGAGCAGTGCGACCTGGTCATCGTCGTCGGTAGCCCGAACAGTTCGAACTCGCGGCGGCTCAAGGAAGTAGCGGTCGCGCGCGGCATCGATGGTTATCTGATCGACGGGCCGGAAGAAATCGATCCGGCCTGGCTGCCTGGCAAGCAGCGAATCGGCGTGACCGCCGGCGCCTCTGCGCCCGAAATTCTGGTCCAGCGGGTGGTCAACCGCATCAGGGAACTGACAGGGGCGGAAATCGGGCAACTGGCGGGGGCGGAGGAAGGCGTTTCGTTCCCGCTGCCGAAGGGTTTGGCGTAGTACGCTTGCGGTCAAGAACCGCCGTGCGCAGCCCAAGAATCCTGCTGGGGTAACGATTGGATAACGCCCGGCCAGCGCCAGCAAATCCTTGTCGCCCGTGATCAAATAGTCCGCCCCGGCCAACTGCCGGGCAGCCATCATGTGCAATCCGTCGGCCATCATTTTGTCATTGTTCACTTTGCCGCTCTTGCCATGTGGAAAACTCCAGCGGCCTGATTCCAAAGCGAATGACATTGCCCGGGTGCAATGTTTTGAATTCTCCAAGAGCCAATTCAACGAAATGATCTTTGTCAGCCACTGCTACTGCGGCAGGGAGTCTGCTACGTATAGCGGTATCGGTGGCGGCTTCGCCGTTGCGGATGATGGCCGCGACAACCTCGCTCAATGCCTGCCGATAGCGCAGCCGAAATATATCTGGAGGCACAAGGTTCTGCTTCACTGCCACATATTGTTGGCAGGAGCGTTCGTAGGCCCAGACGAACACATCGCGCAGTAGCTCGACGCGGTTCAACTCATACACACCGATCATGGCATCCACGTAAGCCTGTTGCGGCACGTCAATGAACGACAGCGGGCACAGGTTGTGGCGGATGAATGGAATATTTGCAGCGAGCCGGGACACCCGCTTGTTTACGTCTTCAAAGGGTTGCAAGTAGGGCAAATGCACCATCAGGAAAAATGCCTGCTCGAACGGGTCGTGAATTTCCGCAGCCATCTGGATGACGATGCCGAACAACTCTTCAAGGCGCTGTGGCAAGGCCACTGGCAGATAGACGCTGCCCCCGATCTCTACGGCTCGATTGCGGGTGCGACCACAAACAGTCGGGTCGGCCATCAAACCATCTGACAGGAAGGCATGCAGCGCAATGATGGTGTCCGTAGTCAGGTTTGCATGTTCAGGGTCGCGCACCAAGTATTCAATGGCATCCTTGTGGTTCAGGATCATCTGGGTTTCCAGCGCCCCCTTACCCTCGGCGGCTTGGCCGAATTCGATCAGGCGCTCGGTATCCAGACGGCTGTAGGTGTTGCCCTCCAACTGCGAGGATGCCCAGGAAAGATCAATCAGCAAGCGGTTGAGAATGTCGCGGGCAAAGGTGCCTGCCGGGGTCTGGCCGGCTGGTGAGCGCCCCAGCGCGTGCAGTTGATCGCGCAGGCCTTGCGGTAGGTACGCGGTCTGATTGGGGTGGTATTGCTCAAGGAATTCCAGCTTGTAGCCGACCGGCTGGCGCATCTGCCGGGGCTGGCGGACATAGGCCTTGATTTCTTCACCTTCGGGGGAGGTTGGCACATAGGTCTCGGCAGTAGCTTGATCTACAGCATCAACGGATTCATGTATCGTGGCCTCAATAATTCGGGGGGCGCGGAGGTAACGTACCGAACGAGCCTCACCTTGCATCTGCAAGCGACCTTGTTCAACCAGCAAGGCCAATCGACGCTGTAGAGTTCTGCGTGGCAGGCCCCCTTCCAACGCCGCCGAAATGGCGTCGATGCCTATTCCCTCTTGATGCCCGGAGACCAAAGCTACCAGACGATCAAGTTCCTGTTGGGGCGTGACTTTTGGCATGTGATCTATTCCATGGCATTTGTCGTGACAGTATCGCGCCATTTTAAGTGGCGCGATAGTGGCGCGCAAGAAATATCGCGCCACTTTATTTGTCGTGATACCCGAAATGAGCGGGCGTGTGTTCGTTGTGGCACGCCCGCTCAAAGCCGACGGCACTACGCCTTGTCAGCAAACAAAACTGACATGTATGGCTACGAAGCTGTCGCTGGTATGCAATTCGATGCCGGGCTGATGGCCACAACTGACTTCGATCTGCTTTGGGATACAAGAGCGTGCCTCAAATTGGCAGCGCTGAGGGATGATGTCGCTGAAGCCGGCGTTCTCGCAATTTTTCGCAAGGTGGATCGCTCCTTCGAGCCGCTAGTCAAGGAGGATTCGAGCCAGCAGCAAAGCAGATTTTTTTGTTGACCTGGTCAAGCAGGCGGCTGATCGATTTCCGGAAATCCAGGGGCCGAAGAAGGATGACATCTGCTATGCCACGCAAAATCGTCAGGATGCCGTCAAGGCGCTGGCCGAACAATGCGTCCTGGTCATCGTCGTTGGCAGCCCGAACAGTTCCAATTCGCGGCGGCTGAAGGAAGTTGCCGTGGCGCGCGGCATCGATGGCTACCTGTTCAACGGGCCGGAAGAGATCGATCCCGGCTGGCTGACCGGCAAGCGGCGGATCGGGGTGCCGCCGGCGCCTCCGCCCCCGAAATACTGGTCCAGCGGGTCGTCGACCGCATCAGGGCGCTGACCGGCGCGGAAGTGGGCAACGGCGTCGGGAGTGGAGGAGAGGGGGGTCGTTTCCGCTGCCGAAGGGGCTGGCGTAGCCCGCTCGCTGTCAAAGTCCCCCGTGTGCTGCCAAGAACCCCGCCGGGGTAAGGATCGGAAAACGCCCGGCCAGCGCCAGCAAATCCTTATCGCCCGTGACGAGATAATCGACACCCGCCGACTCCATTGCAGCCAGTAGCGTGCCAAGCACCGGTTGATCGCCTTCATCGGGCAAATCCGGCTTGCGAGTCGGTAGCGGATCAATTGTCTCGGTCTGAATGGATTCAGTTATCGACCAGATCATTCATCTCGCCGGTTGTCAGGCCATGCCGGCTGGTGAGACAGAGGAAGTACTCGCCGGAGTTCGTCGAGGATAGAACGAGAACAGGATTTTCCTCAGCCGAGCCGTCGCGCCATGCCCGCCATGATCTTTCCGGGAATGCTGGCAGGGTACGCGATGCCCGATAGCAGGACATTCGTGTCAAGCACCACCCCTAATGTCGCCATTCCTGGCTCAACGCCCCTGCCTAATATCCGATGCCCGGCGCGCTCAAGCGCGACAGCGGCCTCGATTTCCTGTAGCCCATCCGCTTCGGGGACGCCTTCGAAGCCCGACTGAATGCGCCGACAAAGCCCGTCAAAGCGCTCCTGCATGCGACGAATGCGCTCGAACAAGCGGGCATCAACCAACGCGGCCACGGGCTTGCCGTCGAGATCAGCAGTTTGAGATCATCTCGACGGAAAATCTTCACCGTTTATGCCATCTTATCGATGCATGTGCTCCGTTCGTCGCTCTATTGAATATTTTATTGTCTCATTTGGGATAATAAGTTTGCTAGATGTTTAGTCCCACGGTGTGCTGGATTGGATTGATCGTGAATCTTTCCGGCGAATTTGTCCATGCTTTACAGATGAATTCGTAGGCGTTAACTTATTCAAGGTTTTCAATCTTCTTGCGAAGTTGTAGGCCATCAAGAAGGTCTGCAAATGTGATTTCAGTTGGTCGTAAGATTGATAGTGGTAGCGCTTTACCGTCGCATCCTTGATCGTTCGGTTCATGCGCTCGACCTGGCCATTGGTCCACGGATGGCAGACCTTGGTGAGCCGGTGCTCGATGCCCTGAGCCCGGCAAACACGGTAAAAGGGGATTTCCCGATAGGCTTCGGTTCCTTTGCGTTTGGCGAACTGGATGCCGTTGTCGGTCAGCAGGGTGTGGATGGCGTACGGCACAGCGCTGACCAAGTTGGTCGAGAAGACGCGAGCCACCATGCGCGTGGCCTTCGGGTGCAGTTCGGCGTAGGCGAACTTTGATGTCCGGTCGATGGCCACGAACAGGTAGAGACGACC
>CAVSFS010000002.1:0-74039 GCA_963727115.1 uncultured beta proteobacterium
CCAGGGTTATTTTGTGCAGCCAGTCGTGTACGGGATGTGGTTGATGGGTTTGGTGTGATGGGGTTGGATTGGGCATGGTTTGTTCCAGTCTATTTCTCCCGGCCTTGTAGCTGAAATATGCGCACGGCCGCGTCGGCCAGGCGAGGAGAAAGAAAATTGAGCAGGTAAAGGGGATAAGCCTGGAAGGGCAGGATCACTTCGGCGGGCCGGCGCCGGATGGCGTGGGAGATGGCGTCGGCCACGTCTGAGGCGGGGTATCTTGGCGGAAATCCGGGGCACGGCGAGGTTCTCGATCATGGGGGTATCCACGCGGCCCGGGTAAAGCGTGGTGACGGCGATGCCCGCCGGGCCCAGCTCTTGCCGCAGGACCTCCCCAAAACCGCTCAGGGCATATTTGGCTGCCACGTAGGGTGCGTCGAGTGGGATGCCTTTTTTGGCGTCCATCGAAGCCACCAGCAGCACGTGGCCGCCCTTCTGCACTCGCATGGCCGGCAGGACGGCCAGCACCACGCTGACGTGGCTGTAAAAATTCACCGCCATCGAGCGTTCCATGTCCTGGATGGTCAGGCCCCCGGATGGGGACGCGGATGTACTGCCCGGCGTTCGAGACGAGTATATCGATGCGGCCCCAGCGGGACAACGGCGTTCGACGAGCCGGTCGATCTGCGCCTGGTCGGTCACGTCGGTGGGCACGACCAGCGCCTCGGCCCCCAGGGCCCGGATCTCTTCTGCGGCTGCGTCGAGAAGGTCCGCGTCTGGCGCGTCGGCCAGGGCAATGCAGCCCCCCTGCCGGGCCAGAGTCTCGAGGCGGCTGCCTTGCGCATCCCGCCGGATGCGCCGGTGATCAGGATGACTTTGCCTTGTAAAGATTTATTTGCCATTCAGCCTTCCCTTTACGATGTAACACCGTTCGATGATAAATGGTGCATTTCACTGGATTGGAAAAAGCCCATCCCACCGGTTGGCTTCGGTTATCAATTTCTAACGCCTCGATCCTTAAGCCGGGAGGGACATTAATTCTGATAACCAACATGCGAAGGGTTGGATATCAGCCCATCGCATGTTGGTTTCCGGAGATTTTCTAATTTTTTTATTGAATATTTGTCCTTGTTCTTGTGACTCTTGAATTGACTTCAATTTATACTACTGTATGTATCGATCGGTTATACACTCCTTATTCTACTTGATCCGGGTATAGGTTAGATTAAAGTCATGCTCCCATTTCTTACCATCCGATGATTTTTCCCAGTACGCCGCGATGGTATCGCCACTAGCGCTCAATTTGCCCTCGTAACGTTGTGAAAAGTCAGGTGAATTCCTCCACATCCTCCATATACCATCCAAAAAACTCATCTCATACACCCTTGAAACTTTTCGATAGTCATAATAGAGCACAGCGTAGTCAGGGTTGATTCGTCTCGGCTGATCAGCCAAATAGCATCTGGTGTGACCAGTGGCCTGTTCCCCATGTACATAACAAGAAAAGCTCCGGCCTCCAACCACTCAAATGAGACATGCCCATTCACGGTCTCTGATGGGCCGGTAAGAAAAGCTGCATCTGACAGTTCCATCTTCCAATCGCCAACTAAAACTTCAAGGTGCTTGGAGGGCCGGGTTTTGTTCTTGGGGCGCAGGCCGTGTCATTTTGATCTCTCATCTACCCCCAGGCTTACCAGCGCTTCGGCCACGCCCATGCTCTCGACGGCGCCAAGCTCCATGCCCGAAAAAATCATGCCGTTACGGTCGTCCGCCGTCTGGAAGACGGCTTTATCGGTCAGCAAGGTCTTGCCGTGCTGTTCTGCGAAGGTCACAATATCCAGAATAGCGTGCCCCGGCATTCCTTCGACGAAAGGCCAACACGATCCGCTCGGGCAGCACCTCGTGATACACGCCGTGGAAGGCGAACTCGCCGCCCTGCTGATCGCGGTTGATGAAACGCCACAGGCCGCCCGCCCTCACCTCCATCTTGTCGACGCGGTCGAAACACGGCGTGGGCCCCACCACTGCGGGATCAGTTTTGGGTCGGTATAGGCTTTGAAAACGATCTCGGGCGGCGCATCCAGAGGTGTGCGAGGACGAAGTCTTGCGTGCCCAGCGCCACCGTGTGCTTGGCTCTCGTCGCCGGGGGCCCCGGTTTGAGATAGCCCAATTCGTGGCTCAACTTGTCCAGGCTGCCGTTCCAGCCGGCTTCCATCCCGGCCAGGGCGCCTTCCATGCCGGGCGCCGCCTTGACGACGACCTCGTGCAGGGTGACCTCGGTCTTACCGCCGGCCTTGCCGCCCACCTCGACGAAAGTGACCGTGGCGAGCGCTTCTATCTCGGGAATTGCCTTTTTCGTCCTCGAAGGCCTTGGTGGTAAACACCAGGCGGCTGGGCGGCTCGACCTCGTGGAAAACCCCCGTGGTGGGGTAATCGCCGCTAAAATCGCTGCCGGCAGGCCCGCGGATGACGATGTAGATCTTGCCTCCGGGGCGGGCATCCAGCTCGCACACAGGGTTGGTAAATCCATGCGGCCCCCACCACAAGGCCATGAGCTTTGGGTCGGTCCAGGCATTGAACACCACCTCGCGGTGGCGCATCGAAAGTGCGCTTGATAGTTATTTCTATTGACATTTTATTCATCCTTTCTAACATTAAGGTTTTTCTCTTTTTCTGCTTTCACCACCTCATCCAGGGCGTCGAAACGCTGGTTCCAGAGCTTCGTCAGGGATGCCTTGCCCAATCTTCCAGCTCCAGCATGGCTTGCGGGTTGATCCGGTAAATGTGCTGTTGGGCGCGCTTTTCCATCTTCACCAGGTTTGCATCCAGGAGGACCTTGAGATGCTGCTCGATACGCGGGGTGGCTGACCGCAAAATGGTCGTAAATCTCGGTGGCTGACAACTGGCCCTGGCTGGCCAGCAGCTCGAGAATCTTGCGCCTGGTAGGCTCGGCGAGCGCATAAAATATATCCATACCCTTATAATAAACCAATTACTTAATTAAGTCAATACTTAATTTAAGGGGGTTTCCCCATCCACAAATATTTCCCCTTGATAATCGTATCCCTTTGAAGTATGATTAATTTAAATAAGATAACTACTATCTTATTATTGCTGCTTGCACTACTGTCGTACTAAATCTAACCATCATCATTTGCTCAACGGGGGAAATTGGAGTGCAGCCGAGCAAAGATAAACCCGAGCTCTGTACCAGGCAGTGTTTCACCAGGGCGCAGGCTGTCGCCTGCACGCTGGAAATAACCAACCCCTACGAAAATTCGGAGGGGTATCAAAAATTTATCGGTGAGATTGAAAACATGTAAGGCAAAATTTACAGGTTCAAAAAGGTACGCGCAGCCCATTAACGCGCTCTCCTGCGCGCGGGGTACAGGTTTTGATGTCATCGGACCATTGGTTTCCCGCTGGCTCCGGCTACTGTCGCCGTAGCTGCTCCGGCGACCACGCTGTGGCAGCTTCGACGAACAGCTGCGGCTGGATAAGCTCGCCCAAAGGCGATTGCCGAGCATGTCATCGTCGTCCAGTTCGACAACACGCACCTGAGCCGTGATCAACCCAACGTGCCGTCCGACCTGGAGCAGATGCCGCACCTGCTGAACTTCATCAAAAGTAACGGCGTGCTCTCGGGCAACCATCACACGCCCCTCATCTCGCACACCGCCACCGACATCCTGACGACTCTGACCGGCGTGTACGGCGACCGCCACGGCGTGCCGGTGAGCAACAGCTTCCGCTACTTCCTGCCCGACGGCGCCAGCAATACCGGCGTCTCTTTTGCCTACTGGACCGATCCGCTGTTCGACCCGTCGCTGCCGTCGTGCGCCCACCGACACCACTTACAACATGCTGACTGCCGACGGGCACAATGCCCCGGCGCCCTGGGTGCCCTACACCCGCGCCGGCTGCAACTTCGGCGCCGTTTCGACCGCCAACATCGTGCTCGAGAACAACTCGCTTCGACATCCCGAAGGTGTTCGGGGATCCCTCGCCCGAGTACGCCGAATTCAAGGCAAATCCCAAGGTCGCCTTTACCGACTTCGTGGGCATCGCCGTGCACTGCGCGGCGGGCAGCGCCTGTGCTCCATCGCCAACAACGGCCAGCCGGACCTGCTGCCCGACGAGCCGGGTGGCTACAGCGGGTTCAACGCCCTGTACGGCACCAAATATGTGAACCCCATGCTGGGCGGCACGGGCTCCGGCAAGCTGGCGCTGAACGATCTGAACGGGCAGCCGATCACCAACCCGGACTCCAACACCCCGGGCTTTCCGGGTTTCGACGGCATGACCGCCAGTGTCTCGCTGGCCTACGTCGCCTACATGCAGGAGCACGGCGCCAAGCCATCAGCTTTGGATAGGTGAAATCACCGGCGCAGACTGTCAACAAGCGTTCGTAGGCGAATTCGCTCCCGGCTTTGTTTGCGCTGGCAAACACACCACGACCGAAGGAATAGACCCCGGCGAATTGGTACTGTGCCAATCGATCGACTCGTACATCCGGTTGTCGCATGGCGACCATTTCGGCCATCGGTCTCTTCAGAGGTTTTTCACCAGGAGGATGGAAGATATAGGCGCGCAGCAGGCTTTTGGCATCGCGCTCTACGGCATCCAAATGCGCTTCGAGTTGTCGGGTTTTGTCGGTCAGCGAATCGAGGCGTGCGACGATGGCTTGTTGCTCTGCCAGCGGTGGCAACGCAATCTGTTGATCAAGGAATCGGTCTTCCTTGATGCGCACGCGGTTGGTCGTGCCCTCACTGGCCGCTTTGCACAGATCAACGAACGGGGTTGAACGAACAAGCCATCCCATGAATGCCGGATCACATTGTTCAAGATCATTGAAGGAGAACGACGGGAAGTCGTTGCTGACGATAGCGCCGTCAAGCTCTGGGGGTACCAACCCAATAGCGCCGTTACGGGCATCAATTTTCGACAGGATCAGTTGATTCTCTCGTACCACGCGCCGCACAGAAACTACGTCACTGCCCAGAACTTTGCCACGGCTGAGTACGCCTTTGCCCCATAGCTTGATGGTGACTTCGTGATATTGCTCAAGCGGGTCAAGCACTGCGGTTTCATCGGCACGCGAGATCAACTGACCCAGTGCCACTTTGGGCCACGACTTCATTCCACATACCCCTCATCGCCAGCACTGCCTAAACGCCGCGCCTCCAGTTCCCGCCGCGTCTTGTCCAACTCCTCTTCCAGCAGCTTTTCATCCGGAAGCACGGTCCGGTACTCGGCGGCCAGCACCTTGTTGGGCAGCCCTTCCAGTGCGTAGTGGGCCTCGGCTGCGCCCTTCTTGCGCACAGGATCAGGCCCACCGGCGGGTTCTCGCCGGGCTTCGTCCAGTGCTCGCGGGCGTAGTTCAGGTACATGTGCATCTGGCCGGCGTCGGCGTGGCTGAACTTGCCGATCTTCAGGTCGATGACCAGCAGGCACGTGAGCCGGCGGTGGAAGAACAGCAGATCGACGCGGAACCAGCTGTCGTCGATGCGCAGGCGGCGCTGGCGGCCGACGAAGGTGAAGTCGTCGCCCAGCTCCAGCAGGAAGTCGGCCAGATGCTGGATCAGCGCGTCTTCGAGATCCGATTCGGAGTATTCGTCCTTGAGGTTGAGGAACTCCAGGACAAAGGGGTCCTTGATGTGCCTGCTCGGGCGTGATGGCGTCACCGGGCTCGGCCGCCTCGGCCTTTGCAGCATGGCCGCCTTGTTGCGCGACAGGGCGGTGCGCTCGTAGAACTGGCTGTCGATCTGGCGGTCGAGCTGGCGGACGCGTCCAGCCGCCGCGCAGCGCTTCGGTTTCGTAGAAGGCGCGCGCCTGCGGGTTCGCTTGACCGACAGCAGCCGCACATAGGCCGACCACGGCAGGGGGAAGGCCTGGGCGAGCGCGGGCAGGTCACAGAAATCCGAGACAGTGTCTCGCGAAATCTGCGACGAGGTCAATTCCGCCGACAGCTGTCTGCGAAATTCTGGCGGGGTGGCCGATTTGCCAGACGCTGTCTGACGAATCTGCTGCGGCGGGCCAGCACGATAGAACAGGCGCATCTGCTGCAGGTTGCGGCGCCAGAATCCACGCCCAAAGCGGCCGGTCAGGTCGGCCGACAGGCGCTGGAGCAAGTGCCTGCGCCATAGTCGGCCCGCCCCTGCCCGCCTTGCTCGAACTCGACGATGCGCCGGCCGATCTCCCAGTAGCTGGCCGTCATCAGCGCGTTGACGCTGCGGGCGGCAGCACGGCGCGCGGACTCCAGCAAGGCGACGATGTCGCCGTGGATGCCGCTGTAGCCGTCGGCGCCGGCGGGCGCAACTTCGCTCATGCCTGCACCTCGTTGACCAGGGCCTCAATCTCACCCAGCAGGCGCATCACCTCGGCCTCGTGGCCGCGCATCGAGGCGATCAAGTCCTTCGGGTCGGCGTGCTCCAACCCCGCCTTGGCGTTGGGGTTCTTGATGTCCAGGTTGTAGATCGGCCAGTACAGCGCGTCGCCCTGGGCCTGCGCGGCCTTGGCGCCCTGCTCGTGCGCAAGCTGCTCTGCCTTCAGCGTGCGCAGCCGGTCTTGCAGCGCCGACTTCGCGCCGTTGGCCGCGGCGCTGATGGCCTGCTCCAGCTCGCGCAGCGGCTTGCCGAGGGCCAACGCCGCATTGCGTTCGGCCTCGGCCTTCTGCCAGTGAGGCGTCGCAGCTTCAACGGCGGCAGCTCGCTTCGCCGCAAAGTCGACCGCCCAAGCCTGCGGGCCGGTCTGGCGGTCGTTCCACCAGGCCAGTGCCGGAGCGAATTCCTCGAACTGCAGCGGCGCCGTCTTGCTGTACTTCTTGCGGCCTTCTGGCAGGGGCAGCTCGTAGTACCAGATGGTGTCGGTCGGGCCGCCACGCTCGAAGAACAGCAGGTTGGCCGGGATGTCGGTGTAGGGCGCGAACACGCCCTTGCGGCAGCCGCACGATGGTGTGCAGGTTGAACTCCTTGAGCAGTTCCTCCTTGATGACGGCGCTGACGCCGTCGCCGAAGAGCGTGCCGTTCGGCACGACCACGGCCGCCCGCCGCCGCGCGCTGCGGGCTTGCCGCCGGGCACCGGCGCGCCGGCGACGCGCAGCTTGCGCATGATGTACTGCAGGAACAGCAGCGCCGTCTCGGCGGTCTGCATGTTCGGCGGGAAGTTGGCCTTGATGCCCACCTCCTCCTCGCCGCCGAAGGGCGGGTTGGTGAGGATCACGTCCACGCGCTCGCTGTGGCCGATCTCGTTGATCCGGCGGTCCAGCGTGTTGCCGTAGGCGATGCTGCGGGGCCTCCAGGCCGTGCAGCAGCAGGTTCATCTGCGCCAGCATGTAGGGCAGCGGCTTGGCCTCCTGGCCGAACAGGGTCTCGCGCTGCAGCGCGCGGCGCTGGTCGGGCGACGGTCACCTTGCGGTGCGATGTGGTCGTAGGCCTCGACCAGGAAGCCGCCGGTGCCGCAGGCCGGGTCGAGCACGGTCTCGCCGAGCCGCGGGTCCATCACCTGCACCATGAAGCGCACGACCGGGCGCGGCGTGTAGAACTCGCCGGCGTCGCCCGCCGCGTCGCGCATCTCGCGCAGCATCGACTCGTAGAGGTGCGACAGCGTGTGCATCTCTTCGCTGGCGCTGAAGTGGATGCCGTTGATCTTGTTGACGATGTCGCGCAGCAGGTAGCCGCTGACCATGCGGTTCTGGATGCCCTTGAAGACGTTGGCGATCACCTCGCGCTGGCTGCCCTTCTCGCCCTGGCCGCCCAGGCCGCGCAGGTAGGCGAACAGCCCCTTGCCCTTGCTGCCGTCGGGCGCGCACCGCAGTCGTCCTGGCTGATGAAGGCGAGCAGCTCGTCGCCGGTGATGCCGTCCTCGCGGGCGGCCCAGTCGCGCCAGCGGTAAGGCGCTTCGATGATGGGCTGGTAGGGCTTGCCGTCGAGGTCGGCCTCTTCCTCGTGCACGACCTCCAGGTCGTCAAGGAACTTCAGGAACATGACCCAGGTGAGCAGCGGCAGCCGGTCCACGTCGCCATTGAGCCCCTTGTCCTTGCGCAGGATGTTGCGCGCGGTGCCGATCAGACGCCGACAGGTTCTCGCGCGTGGTCAACGCGGCCTTGGGCTTGCGGGGCGCCTTGGTCTTCTTTTCGTGGCTGCTGGCTTTGCGAGCAGGCATTCAGTGGAGTCTCGTGGTCATTGGTAGATCGCCGTCTGCAGCCGTGACACGGCTTCCTTCAGGCCCTTCACGCCGCCGAAGTGGCGCTGGCGATCTCGGAGGGCGAGCCGTAGCGGTCGAAGGGCTGGACCTTCATCAGGTCGGACAGCGCATTGAACTGGATGATCCCCCGCTCGACGTACTTGTCGAGCAGCAGCGACAGCACTCGCGGGCCGTGTCGCCGTAGCTGTCGCAAACAGGTCCTGCGTGGCCTTGCGCGCGCGCTCGGCGCGCTGGCGCCGCGTCAGCAACGGGGCGTTCCAAGCCAGGTGGCAGAGCAGGTCGAACGGGTCGGCATCGGGCTGGTCGCTGCTCGCCGCCAGCTCCTCGAAGCTCGATGCCGCGTTCGGTCAGCTCGACGCAGCACGTCGGCCGCTGGCGTCGGGGTCGGCCCAGGCGGATTGCAGCGCGTCGCGCGTCGGGATACAGGGAGCGCACCGCGCGGCCCGAGTACTCGGTGTAGCGGACGACCTGCAGCTTCTTGCCATCGGTGTCGAGGTCGTAGACCAGATGGCCGATGACCTCGACCTCGCCGCCATCGATGTAGAACTTGCGCGGCTCCGCGGGCGGGTCGGTCAGGATCTCTGCCGCAACCGGCTCGGCCTGCTCCGGCTCGATCGAGGTATTCGGCCTCCGGTTCGGCCACACTCGGGACTTCGACGATCGTCGTGTCGACCACCTCGCCGGCCTCATCGACCGTCACCTCTTCGCAGCGCGCGCCGGATCGCCATCGAAGTCAGGGTCGGCGAAGTGCCGAGTCGCGGTGCCGGTGAAGTCGATGATGTTGAAGTAAACCTTGCCGTAGTCGACCTTCAGTCGCGTGCCGCGGCCGATGATCTGCTTGAACTCCGACACGCGAGCCGACGACGCGGGCCAGCACGACGTTCTTGACCATCTCGGCGTCCACGCCGGTGGTCAGCAACTGCGAAGTGGTCAGGATGACCGGCGCCGGCTTGTCCACGTCCTGGAAGTGCGCAAGGTGGGTGAGGCCGATGGCGCCCTCGTCCGCGGTGACGCGGCAGACATAGTCGGGGTACTGCTTGACCAGATCGCTGTTCAGGTTGACCAGCTCCTGCCGCATCTCGGCGGCGTGCTCCTGGTCGACGCAGAAGACCAGCGTCTTGGCGAAGCGGTCGGTGCCCTTGAGAAAGTCCGTGAGGTGCCGGGCCATGGCCCGCGTGCGGGCCCGCAGGGCGACGACGCGCTCGAAGTCCTTGGTCTGGTACTCGTCGTCCGGCACCTCGCGCCCGTAGCGGTCCAGCTCGTCCTTGCTGGGCCGCCAGCCCGCGGCATCCACGGTGGTGATGACGCGGTGCACCCGGTACGGTGCGAGAAAGCCGTCCTCGATGCCCTGGCGCAGGCTGTAGGTGTAGACCGGGTTGCCGAAATACTCGTAGGTGTCGCGCGTTTCTTCGCGCAGCGGCGTCGCCGTCATGCCGAACTGGACGGCCGGCTCGAAGTAGTCGAGCATGGCGCGCCAGCTGCTCTCGTCGCGGCTGGAGCCGCGATGGCACTCGTCGATGATGATCAGGTCGAAGAAGTCGGGGCGGTACTTGCGGAAGACGTCCTCGCGTGCTCGTGCGGCAGCGCCTGGTAGATGCCGAAATACATGTCGCGGCTCTGGCTGACATCGCCGCCGGCGATCTTGTGGCGGGCATCACCGAACGGCGCGAACATCTTGGCCATCGGGTCGTCGACCAGGATGTTGCGGTCGGCGAGGAACAGAATCTTGCGGGCGCCGGTACTCGCCCGTGCGGTTCCAACGGCTGTTCCAGAGCTTCCAGCAGATCTGAAAGGCAACGCAGGTCTTGCCGGTGCCGGTGGCCAGCGTGGCCAGGATGCGCTTCTGGCCGAGCAGGATAGCCTCGATGACGCGATGGATGGCGATGTGCTGGTAGTAGCGCGGCACCTTGCCGGAAACGAGGTTGAACGGTTCCAGCAGGTGCGCGAGCTGCGGCTGCGGCACGATGGGCCGCCGTCAGCCGCGGCCAAAGTTCGTGCGGGCGTCGCGTAACGATCAACCTCGCGCTCGGTGCCGGTGGTGTAGTCGATCTCGATGATGCGATGGCCGTTGGTGGCGTAGGCGAACTTCAGGCCGAGCATCTCCGCGTACTCCCGGGCCTGCTGCACGCCGGTCTCGGCGGGCAGAGCCGATTTCCTTGGCCTCGACGACGGCCAGACGGGAAATCGCGCCGGTAGTACAGCAGGTAATCGGCGCGGCTTCTGCTTGCCGCGACGCACCTTGCCGCCAGCCACGATGATGCGGCCATTGGTGAAGCTGCGCTGTTCGCCAATGAGCGATGTGGTGCAACTGACCATCCGGACTCGACCAGTCGGGGCGTGACGAATTCGCGGCAGGTGTCAGCTTCAGTCATCACGCCTTCTCGCATTGCCGCTCCGGTCATCTCTGTCCCTCAATCAATCAGAATGTTGAAACTGGTGGCTAGGGCAATCGGTTCCACCTCACGTACATTACGTTTAAGTTCAACCAGCCCGTAGCCCGCCATCATTCGCAGCGTGCGCGATAGATTCGGCACCTGCCGCCCGCTCAGCGTAGCCAACTCGGTCAGCGTTTTTGGCTTGGCATCCCGAATGACGCGAAGCAGTGCCTGGTTATCCTCGGAAAGCACGGCGGCCATTGTCGCCATCGATGGAAACCATACCGTGGGAATATTCTTGCCGCTGCTCTGCGTTTACTGCATCACCAGAACGACGGATACCGACAACACAGCGTTTCATATTGGATGCCTAATCGGATTGGCATAAAGATTTCATTGTATCAATGTGACACAAGTGCAGCCAGCACTCTGATGATGGAAATGATCGATTAATCGCTTGGCTTCCTGACCGAATAGCGCGCTCATTTGGCGTCGTCAAACACACATGGAGCCCACGATGAGCGTTCAATATCGCCGAGGTGATTGGCCGGTTTGTTGAAATCAGTCCTCAATGCTGCTCAGGCCGATGACCGGGCCGTCCACCAGAACGGCCGAGCGGCGGGTATCTGATGAGTTAACAGCCGTTCACTCAGCACGCATTTTCGGGGCTGCCATGGCCGGAGCTGGCCGATCGCCGCCGCTTTCACTTTCTCGGAAACAGCGACTCGCGCAGGAAATAAAGATAGGCGCCCATCGCGATCAGGCCGGCGGCGATGCCCAGCGGATTCTTCAGGGCGGGATCGACCAGGGAGTCCGGCGCAAAGAAGATCCACCAGGCGGCGACCATCAGGCCGAACAGGAAGGCGCGCAGCAGCACCACGTTGCGGACTTTTTTCCGGCGCTGCGCCAGTTCTTCGGGGGTCAGGGGTGTTTGTGGAAGTTCGGAAGTCATCGTGGATCACCAAAAGGAAGCCCCCTTGCGGGGGCCTTCGAATCAATCAGACAGCGCGACGCATTGTGAAAACGGGGACAGGCCACGGTTCCGCGGACTAACTTCTGGCACGCAGGCGTTCCGGTCGTCACAGCCGCGCATCCTGCCTCACCAATTCCGATTCCCACGCCAGCACATTTTGATCGGCCGTAATCAGCGTTGCTTGGTGTTGCAATGAAGTCGCCACGATAAAACGATCTGCCGGGTCACGGTGCATGTTTTCCAGTTGGGTGGCGAGGATGCCGATGCGGCCGTCCAGTGCAATTTCCCGGACCCCGGCCTGAAGCAGTTCGGAGCGCCACTCGGTCGCCGGCAGGGGCAGTACGATACGTCCGCGCTGCGCGAGCATGGCCGTCTCCCAAAAGCTGATGGCGCTCACGGCGACCTGGCCGGCGCGCCAGGCATCTTCGATCAGGCGCCGCGCGACCGGACCCAGCGCCGGGTCGTCGCGATCCATCCAGAGCAGGGTGTGCGTGTCGAGAACGATCACGCCAACGCCTTCCACTCGATATCGTCCAGTGGTTCAACAATGTCGCCGCAAATTTCCAGCTTGGGGTGCAAGCCGAATGGCGAACCGGAACGTCCGCCGGTATAAGGGTGTAACTCGGCGATCGGGCGACCATTTTTGGTCACGACCCAGACTTCACCTTTACTGGCGACGTCGTCCATCAAGGCAAGGCACTTGGCCTTGAATTCTGAAGCTTGAATTGTCGGCATGAGGGTCTCCGAAAATACTGACCACATTCGTGACCATAGTCTTTTAAGTGGTCACCGTCAAGGCCGACAGCGGTCAACGATTCAGGTCGGGCAAAGCTTCGGGGCGCTCGCCACGCAGCAGTACAGCGGGTAACGGAATTTACCAGACCCGAACCCGCGGCGACTGATTCCGCATGCCGGGTTGGCGACCTAATAGGAAGTGCTGGTGGCGTTACGCGATGCGCCGATCTTCGGTCCCGGCGCCGCCTTGGGCAGCGCGCCGGAGAGCCGGCAACTGACGCCTTCGATCGTTTTCCCGTCGATGTAGCGGGTTACCTTGCAGCAGATGACGTCGCCGGACAACGAAAGCTCCGAGATCTGGTTAGCCACCATGGCCTTCGAAAGCTGCAGCGAACTGGCAATCTCGCTGTCGAGTCGTTCGCCTTGGGTTTTGAGTAAATCAAGTATTGCCGTGTTCATCAATTTTTTCTCGAATGTTTATAAGTATCAACATATTACACCCTTGCCAGCCAAGCCCCGAGTCCGATCGGTTTTTGGCCGTTTTTCGCCGTCAACCGTAACAGAACCGTTCAAATTACCGCGAGATGTGTCGTCCTTGCGCCGCGCACGGCCTTCAGCGGCACAGCATGATCCAGCGTTACCAGCCTGCCACCCTGTTGTACGGCGAGCGCCAGCAGATAAACATCGGTGACCTGTCGGCTACCCAGCACGGCAGTCCAGGCTATTCGCTCGGCATCGAGCAGGCTGACGCCGTCCGGCCAGAAGGCGTGATGCGGCGTCGCCGTCGCCTCGGCAAGACGGGCCGCGATGGCTGCCGCCGGTTGGGCATGGGGGTAAGCCGGCTGGGAGAGGATGCGTATGCAGCCGTTCTGTGTCAGCGGGCAGGATGCCCGACCACGACAGGGCGCGCGGCCGTAAACGCGGAAGCCCCCTTGCGGGGGCTCCATTCAGCCAGAACGACGCCGGAATTACATGCGGGCGATCATGGCGTCGCCGAAGGCGGAGCAGGACAGCTCCTCGGCGCCTTCCATCAAACGGGCGAAGTCATAGGTAACCTGCTTGTCGCCGATGGCTGCTTCCATCGCCTTGATGATCAGGTTGGCCGCTTCCGTCCAGCCCAGATGACGCAGCATCATTTCGGCGGAAAGAATCAGCGAACCCGGGTTCACCTTGTCCAGACCGGCGTACTTCGGCGCCGTGCCGTGGGTGGCTTCGAAACAGGCGTACTGGTCGGAGATATTGGCGCCCGGGGCGATACCGATACCGCCGACTTGCGCCGCCAGGGCGTCGGAGATGTAATCGCCGTTCAGGTTGGTGGTGACGATGGTGTCGTATTCGGCCGGGACGCAGCAGGATTTGCTGCAGAAAGGCGTCGGCGATGGAATCCTTGACGATGACTTCGCGGCCGCTGTTCGGGTTCTTGAACTTGCACCACGGGCCGCCATCGACCAGCTCGGCGCCGAATTCTTCCTGGGCGACCTTGTAGGCGGTGTCACGGAACAGGCCTTCCGTGAATTTCATGATGTTGCCCTTGTGCACGATGGTCAGCGACTTGCGATCATTGGCGACGACGTACTTGAGCGCGGCGCGCACCAGACGGGTGGTGCCTTCAACCGAAATCGGCTTGATACCGATGCCCGAGGTGAGCGGGAAGCGGATCTTCTTGACGCCCATTTCATCCTGCAGGAACTTGATGACCTTCTTGGCGCCATCGGATTCGGCGGCCCATTCGATGCCGGCGTAGATGTCTTCGGTGTTCTCGCGGAAGATGACCATGTTGGTCAGTTCCGGGTGCTTCAGCGGGGAAGGCACACCCTTGAAGTATTGCACCGGGCGGACGCACTGATACAGATCGAGTTCCTGACGCAGCGCGACGTTCAGCGAACGGATGCCGCCGCCGACCGGGGTGGTCATCGGGCCCTTGATCGAAACCGAGTATTCCTTGAGCGCGTCGAAGGTTTCCTTCGGGAACCACTCATCCGGCCCGTACAGGCGGGTGGATTTTTCACCGGCATAGACTTCCATCCAGTGAATCTGCTTGGCGCCACCGTAGGCCTTGGCCACGGCGGCGTCGATCACCTTGATCATGACCGGCGTGATGTCGATGCCGATGCCGTCGCCCTCGATGAAGGGAATGATCGGGTTGTTGGGAACCGGTTGCCCCGGAACGATTTTTGAACCGCCTTGCGGAACCTTGATGTGAGATGACATATTCACTCCGTGCGTTGTTGTTGGACGAACCGGTTTGAGTCGAAACGTCCTCGGCAGGGTTACCGGCCGAGGGATTTTCTGTAACCAGCTTCGCCCATAATTATGAAGCAAACCGGTGGAAGATGTCAGCCCTTTCTCCCTCACCCGAACCGAGCGCACGGCCCCCGTCGAGGTGGCCGGAAGAAAAAAAGCGAAGGCCGGCATGGCCTTCGCTTTTTCTCGCAAAGTGACGATTCCGTACCGCCAACCCGGACAAGCGGTTGGCCGGTACGGATTTTTCGATCAAACCCGCGCCGCCCTCAACGCAGCGTTGAGGGTTGCGCTGGGGCGCATCACCGCCTTGCACTTGTCGGATTCGGCAATGTAGTAACCACCGATATCGACAGGTTTGCCCTGTACCGCCTTGAACTCCTCGACAATCTTCTGCTCGTTACCGGTCAGCGCCTTGGCCAGCGGGGCAAAATGCGCCTGCAATTCGGCATCATCCGTCTGCGCCGCCAGCGCCTGCGCCCAATACATGGCCAGATAGAACTGGCTACCCCGGTTGTCCAGCTCTCCGGTGCGTGCCGACGGCGACTTGTTGTTGTCGAGCAGCGTGCCCGTTGCCTCATCCAGCGTCCTGGCCAGAATCGTGGCTTTTTTGTTGCCGGTCTTGATGCCCATTTCTTCGAGTGAAACGGCCAGTGCAAGGAATTCGCCAAGGGAATCCCAGCGCAGGTGGTTTTCCTCGACCAACTGCTTGACGTGCTTCGGCGCCGAGCCGCCGGCGCCCGTTTCGTACATGCCGCCACCAGCCATCAGCGGCACGATGGACAGCATCTTGGCGCTGGTGCCCAGTTCCATGATCGGGAACAGGTCGGTCAGGTAGTCGCGCAGGATGTTGCCGGTCACCGAGATGGTGTCCAGGCCGCGGACCACGCGTTCCAGCGTGTAACGCATGGCGCGAACCTGCGACATATGCTGGATGTCGAGGCCGGTGGTGTCGTGATCTTTCAGGTAGGTTTCGACCTTCTTGATCAGTTCGGCTTCGTGCGGACGGTAGGGGTCCAGCCAGAAGATGGCCGGCATGCCGGAATTCCGGGCGCGGGTGACAGCCAGCTTGACCCAGTCACGGATCGGCGCATCCTTGACTTGGCACATGCGCCAGATATCGCCTTGTTCAACGTTCTGGCTCAGCAGCACTTCGCCGGTGGCGAGGTCGACGATATTGGCCACGCCGTCTTCCTGAATTTCGAAGGTCTTGTCGTGCGACCCGTACTCCTCGGCCTGCTGGGCCATCAGGCCGACGTTCGGCACGGTACCCATGGTACGCGGGTCAAAGTTGCCATTGGTCTTGCAGAAATTGATCATCTCCTGGTAGATGCGGGCAAAGGTCGATTCCGGCATGACTGCCTTGCTGTCCTTCGGACGACCGTCGGCACCCCACATCTTGCCGCCGATGCGGATCATGGCCGGCATCGAGGCATCGACGATAACGTCGTTCGGCGAGTGAAAATTGGTGATGCCCTTGGCCGAATCGACCATCGCCAGTTCCGGGCGATGCTCGTGGCAGGCGTGCAGGTCGCGTTCGATTTCTTCGCGTAGCGACTCCGGCAGGGTGGCGATCTTGTCGTACAGATTGACCATGCCGTTATTGACGTTGACGCCCAGCTCCTCGAACAGCTTGGCGTGTTTCTCGAAGGCTTCCTTGTAGAAGATCCGGACGCAGTGACCGAAGACGATCGGGTGCGAAACCTTCATCATCGTCGCCTTGACGTGCAGCGAGAACATCACGCCGGTCTTGCGCGCATCTTCCAGTTGCTCTTCGTAGAAGTCGCACAGCGCCTTCTTGCTCATGAACATGGAGTCGATGATCTCGCCTGCGAGCAGCGACAGCTTCGGCTTGAGGACGATGTTCTTGCCGGACTTGGTGATCAATTCCATCTTGACGTCGCGCGCTTTGTCCAGCGTCATCGATTTTTCACCATGGTAGAAGTCGCCATGCTTCATGTGCGCGACGTGGGTACGCGAGGCCATGCTCCATTCACCCATCGAATGCGGGTTCTTGCGGGCATAGTTCTTGACTGCCAACGGCGCGCGGCGGTCGGAATTGCCTTCGCGCAGCACCGGATTGACCGAGCTGCCCAGACACTTGGAATAACGGGCCTTGATCGCCTTTTCTTCGTCGCTCTTCGGGGCTTCCGGGAAGTCGGGAATCTTGTAGCCGCGTGATTGCAATTCCTTGATCGCACTAATCAATTGATGTTGGGAGGCGCTGATATTCGGCAGCTTGATGATGTTGGTGTCCGGCAGCAGAGTCATCTTGCCGAGTTCGGCCAGGGTATTCGGGACCTTCTGCTCATCGGTCAGGTAGTCGGAGAATTCAGCAAGGATGCGCGCCGAAACCGAAATATCGCTCTTGACGATCTCGATGCCGGCCGGCGCGGTGAACGTTCGAATGATCGGCAGAAAGGCACAAGTCGCCAACAGCGGCGCCTCGTCGGTAAGTGTGTAAATAATCTTTGCTTTCCCTGCAGCCATGGCAACTCCTCGATTTGGGTTGATTTACGCGGAGGCAATCTACGCCAATCCCCTTGCGCCATACTTACAAACAAAATCCGGTTCGGGCATCGTTGCCTGACAAACCAGCCACCACCGGTTGTCGCAAGGCGAGGACGGCGATCAGCCATTTCCGATGCTAATCATCTTGTAGCGCGAGTGCTAAAATTCACGTTCAACTCAGGACCAGCAACAATGAAAATATCCGTCGGCCTCTACGGCGCCACTGCCCACCAGATTGCGCTGGCGACGATCCAGGGTTTCAACAAGCACTACAAGCTGTTTCGTGAAACCAGCAAGAATGCCAAGGAACGCTTCGAACAAGGCGACTGGCTCGGGGTGCATAAGGCCGTCAAGGAACGTATCCGCTTTTACGACGACCGTGTTGACGAGTGTGTCGAACGCCTGCGCAACGAATTCGATGCCGGGAACCTCGACGAAAACACCTGGCAGCAGGTCAAATTGCTCTACATCGGGCTGCTGCTTAACCACAAGCAGCCGGAACTGGCCGAAACCTTCTTCAATTCGGTGACGACCAAGATCCTCCACAGCGACTATTTCCGCAACGATTTCATTTTTGTCCGCCCGAGCCTGTCGACCGAAAACATCGAACCTGAACAAACCCCCACCTATCGCAGCTACTACGCGATGAAAGATGGCCTGCGCGGGTCGATCCGCAAGATCGTCGGCGATTTTGAATGGCAGCGCCCGTTTGCCGACCTCGAGCGGGACGTCAACGATGTCTATCAAGCGGTTCACCGCTACCTGAAGGAGAAGCCGGCGCGGGACGTCAATTTCCAGATCCAGGTTCTCGGCTCGCCCTTCTATCGCAACAAGGCGGCCTACATCATCGGCAAGGCGATCAACGGCTCTTTCGAGTATCCCTTCGCGGTTCCCGTCCTGCACGACGAAAACGGCAAGCTCTACCTCGACACCATTTTGCTCGACGCCTGGCGGATCGGCGTGCTGTTCTCGCTGTCGCGCGCCTATTTCATGGTCAACATGGAAGTCCCCTCGGGCTACGTGCAGTTCCTGCGTTCCATCCTGCCCAACAAGCCGCGTTCCGAGCTTTACATCATGCTCGGGCTCGGCAAGCAGGGGAAAACCATGTTTTTCCGCGATTTCCTCTACCATCTGCGCCATTCGGAAGACGAATTCATCATGGCCCCCGGTATTCGCGGTCTGGTCATGCTGGTGTTCACGCTGCCGTCCTATCCTTATGTCTTCAAGATCATCAAGGATGTCTTCGGCGCTTCGAAGAACATGGACCGGGCCACGGTCAAAAGAAAATTCATGATGGTCAAGCAGGTCGACCGCGTCGGCCGGATGGCCGATACGATCGAATTCTCCAACGCCGCCTTTCCGCTCAAGCGCTTCAACGAGGAAGTCATGGACGAGTTGCGCCAGCTCGCTCCCTCATGCTTCGAGATCAAGGGCGAAACACTGATCATCAAGCACATCTATGTCGAGCGCCGGATGGAGCCATTGAACATCCACCTCGACCGAATGGAACGCACCAACAACATCGAGGGACTGGAACACGCCATCAGGGAATATGGCAGCGCCATTCGCGAAATGGCCCAGGCCAATATTTTCCCGGGCGACATGTTGTGGAAGAACTTTGGCGTTACACGTTTCGGGCGCGTGGTGTTTTACGACTACGACGAAATCGAATACATGACGGATTGCAACTTCCGCAACATTCCGCCGGCACCTGATTTTGAAACCGAAATGTCGGGCGAAGTCTGGTACCCGGTCGCCAGGAACGATGTATTCCCGGAAGAGTTCAGCACCTTTCTGCTCGCCTCGCCGATGCTGCGCAAGGTTTTTCACAAGTACCATCGCGACTTGCTGGCCGCCAGATTCTGGCAGGATGCCCAGCAAAAAATCCGTGACGGGCATGTCGAGGATTTCTTCCCCTATCCCGAGGAAATCCGCTTCAGCAAGCGCCCGCCGGACCCTGATCCGCCCGCGGCCGGCTGACAAGGAATATCAAAAACCTCTAAAATACGCGCCTCAACAATGGAGAACTCAGCATGCAGTTATGCATAGCAGTCGTGCGGGAGCGCGCACCCGGCGAGAGCCGGACCGCCCTCGTCCCGGAGACAGCCAAAAAATTTGCCGCGCTTGGCGCACGGCTGCGCATGGAACAAAGCGCCGCGATCGAAAGTCATTTTCTCGATCAGGATTTTCCTGATGTCACCATGGTCACCGGCATTGCGGAAGGCTATACCAATGCCGGCCTGATCCTGCGGGTGGCCCCGCCCTCGCCCGAGGAAATCGCCGCGATGCCCGAAGGCAGCGTCCTGATCGGCCTGCTCAAGCCGTTCGAGGACAAGGCGCGCCTCGCCGCCTTGAATGCCAGGAAGATCACCGCCTTTTCCCTCGAATTGCTGCCGCGCATCTCGCGCGCCCAGAGCATGGATGCGCTGTCGTCGCAAGCCTCCTGCGCCGGCTACCAGTGCGGCCTGATCGCCGCCGCCCGCTGCACGAAATTCTTCCCGATGCTGACCACCGCCGCCGGCACCATCCGTCCGGCCCGCGTTCTGGTCATCGGTGCCGGCGTTGCCGGCCTGCAGGCGATCGCCACCTGCAAGCGCCTGGGCGCCATGGTCGAAGCCTACGACGTGCGATCGGCAGCGCGCGAACAGATCGAGTCGCTCGGCGCCAAATTCGTCGACACCGGCGTTTCGGCCGATGGCGCCGGCGGTTATGCCCGCGAACTGACCGCCGAGGAAAAAGCCGCCCAGGCCGAGAAACTGGCCAAGGCGGTTGCCCAGGCCGACGTGGTGATCACCACCGCGGCCGTTCCCGGCAAGAAGGCGCCGGTAATTGTCACGGTCGACATGATAAAACGCATGAAATACGGCGCCATCATCGTCAACATGGCCGCCGAGTCGGGCGGCAACTGCGCGCTCACCCAGCCCGGCGAACATGTCATCGCCAACGACGTGAATATCCATGGCCCGCTCAATCTGTCGTCGCGCATGCCGACCCATGCCTCCGAGCTCTACGCCAAGAACATCTACAACTTCATTTCGCCGTGGATCAAGGACGGCGAACTGGTTTTTGACTGGGATGACGAAATCGTCGCCGGTACCTTGCTGTGCAAGGACGGCGCCACGGTCAACGCCGCCGTCAAGCAGATTATGGGAGACGCATGATGGACGGCATGCTCACGCTATACATTTTCATGCTCGCTGCCTTCACCGGCTACGAGATCATCACCAAGGTGCCGGTCATCCTGCACACGCCGCTGATGTCCGGCTCCAACTTCATCCACGGCGTGGTGGTCGTCGGCGCCATGGTCGCCCTCGGTTTGGCCGACACCGTTCTTGAACAGGCCATCGGCTTCTTCGCCGTCGCCCTCGGCGCGGCCAACGCCGCCGGCGGTTACGTGGTGACCGAACGGATGCTCGCCATGTTCAAGAAGAAGGAGGGTGCGTAATGACATTGCCCCTCTACGTTCAAGGCGCCTGGTTCATCGGCGCGCTGCTCTTCATCGTCGGCCTGAAAGGCATGGGTTCGCCGGCCAGCGCCCGCCAGGGCATCGTCTGGGCCGGCTACGGCATGCTGATCGCCATTGCCGGCACCTTCCTGATCCCCGGGCTGAGGAACCTCGCCCTGATGCTCGCCGCGCTCGGTATCGGCGGTACCGCTGCCTGGATTTCCGGCAAGAAGGTCAAGATGACCGACATGCCGCAGATGGTCGCCATCTACAACGGCATGGGCGGCGGCGCAGCGGCGGCGATTGCCGCCATCGAGTTTGCCCGGGCCGATAGCCACAGTGTCGTCGTCACGACCCTGGCCGTGCTCGGCGCGCTGATCGGTTCGGTTTCCTTCACCGGCTCCTGTATCGCCTACGCCAAGCTGCAGGGGCTGCTCAAGAAGGCGCACCGCCTGCCGGCACAGAACGTCGTCAACGTCCTGCTGGCGCTTGCCGCGCTGGGGCTCGGCGCGGCGATGATCGTCCTGGCCCCCGCCCAGCCTGGGCTGATCCTGGTGTTCTTCGCCATCGCGCTCGTGCTCGGTGTCATCGTCACACTGCCCATCGGCGGCGCCGACATGCCGGTGGTGATCTCGCTGTTCAACGCGTTCACCGGCCTCGCCGTCGGCTTCGAGGGCTACGTGCTGGGCAACCCGGCGCTGATCATCGCCGGCATCGTCGTCGGCGCCGCCGGCACGCTGCTCACCCAGCTGATGGCCAAGGCGATGAACCGGCCGATCTCCAACATCCTGTTCACGCCGATGGTTGCCAGTTCCGAAGGCGGCGCGGCAATCGAGGGCACGATGAAGGAACTGAGCGCCCTCGATGCGGCGGCGATGATGCGCTACGCCAGCAAGGTCATCATCGTCCCCGGCTACGGCATGGCGGTGGCGCACGCCCAGCACAAGGTCTGGGAAATGACGTCCATTCTGGAAGAAGCCGGCGTCGAGGTGAAGTTCGCCATTCACCCGGTGGCCGGGCGCATGCCGGGCCACATGAACGTGCTGCTGGCCGAGGCCGGCGTGCCCTACGACAAGATCTTCGATCTCGAGGAAATCAACGGCGAGTTCGCCCAGGCCGACGTGGCGCTGATCATCGGCGCCAACGACGTGGTCAATCCGAGCGCCCGCACCGACAAATCGAGCCCGATCTACGGCATGCCGATCCTCAATGCCGACCAGGCGCAGAACGTCATCGTCATCAAGCGCGGCAAGGGCACCGGTTACTCGGGCGTCGAGAACGCGCTGTTCTACACCGACAACTGCCGCATGCTCTATGGCAATGCCCAGCCGATGGCCGGCGAGATCATCCAGCATCTCAAGGCCATGGGTTGAGCAGCCGGTTGCACCCAAGTTAACACCCCCAACCGTCAGGCGCCTTGGCATCTGACGGCCCCAACCAACCAGGAGAGACTCACATGTCAAATACCGTAACGCTAGGCGGCAACCCCATTGAAGTCAGCGGTCGCTTCCCCGCCAAGGGCGACCAGGCCCCGGCATTTTCATTGGTCGGCAAGGATCTGGCCGACGTCAGCCTGGCTAGCCTGGCCGGCAAGCGCAAGGTTCTGAATATTTTCCCGAGCATCGACACGCCGACCTGCGCGGCCTCGGTGCGCAAGTTCAACCAGAGCGCCAACGACGTCGCCAACACCGTCATCCTTTGCATTTCCGCCGACCTCCCCTTCGCCCAGAGCCGCTTCTGCGGGGCCGAAGGACTGGACAATGTGCAAACCCTGTCAACCATGCGCGGCCGGGACTTTCTGGAAGCCTACGGCGTTGCCGTCAAGACCGGCCCGCTGACCGGCGTCGCGGCACGCGCCGTGGTCGTTCTCGATGAAAACGACCGTGTTGTGCACAGCGAACTGGTCGGCGAAATCGCCAACGAACCCGATTACGCCGCTGCCCTCGCCGCCCTCGGCAAGTAAGGAAACAATCTCTGCCGGCCGGTGAAGTCCTGGTTCCTCTACCTGATCGAATGTGCTGACGGCAGCATTTACACGGGCATCACCGTCGACGTCGAAGCGCGCTATGCCGCACACCGGGACGGAACCGGCGCGCGTTACACCCGCTCGCATCCACCGGCAAGGCTTCTGGGATGCGAAGCGCATGCCGACCGCTCGGCGGCATCGAAAGCCGAGTATCGGGTGAAGCGGATGACTGCCGCAGAGAAGCGTCGTTTCGCTGCCGGCCTTTCCATTCAACTCAGCGGCTGAAGCTTTCTGGTGGAACCGATGACGGCTATGTGACTCTGATAGCGGTCACCACACCGAGCATCACGATGTCCTCGCTTGCCATCTCCGCCGTATCCGCTGCCAGCGAGATAACCAGGGCCGACTGGGCGCAGCTTGCCCCCGGTCGGCACCCATTTCTCAACGCCGATTTTCTCGCCATCCTCGAACGCCACGGAACAGCCGGCCCGGCCTGCGGCTGGAATGCCCATCACCTGGTGTCCAAGGCCCAAGACGGGACGGTACTCGGCATCCTGCCGACGTATGTCAGGTCAAATTCGCACGGCGATTTCATCCGCGACTGGTCCTGGGCTGCCGCCTATCAGCAACTCGGGAAACCCTATTTCCCGAAACTGCTGAGCGGCCTGCCGCATACGCCGGCAGCCGGCCCCCGGATTCTCGTCCGCCCCGGAGCGGATACCGATTTGGTCCGGCACGCTTTGATCGAGGCGGCCCTGGAGGCAGTGGCCGAGCAAAGGCTCTCGTCCTGGCATGTCGCCTTCCCGGCCGAGCATGAGGTGGAACTGCTCCGCGCGCATGGACTGCTGGTCAGTCACAACGTGCAGTTCCACTGGCGCGACCACGGGTACGGCGATTTTGCCGGTTTTCTCGGGAGCTTTGCGTCGGAGCGGCGGCGCAAGGTCAGGGCCGAACGCCGTCGCGTGGCTGAAAGCGGCCTGAGCATCGAGGTCCGGCACGGCGACGAAATCGATCCAGGAGAGTGGCCCGACCTCCACAACCTGTATGCCTCGACCTTCGACAAATACGGGAATTACGCCGCCTTTTCCCCGGAATGTTTCGCCGACCTCGCCGGCGCTCTTGGCCGGCGAATGGTCGCCTTCATTGCCCGCGAACATGATATGCCGGTAGCGATTTCGATCTGCTTTCGCAGCGACGACACCCTGTACGGGCGCTACTGGGGCACGACGGGGAATTACCACAGCCTCCACTTCGAACTGTGCTTCTATCAGGGCATCGACTATTGCCTGCGCCAAGGGCTCGCCACCTTCGAGCCTGGGGCCGGCGGCGAACACAAGGTGGCACGGGGTTTCGAACCGACCGTGGTGCGCTCCTGCCACTGGATAGAAGATGCCCGCATGCGGCACCTGATCGGACAACACCTCGAAAGGCAACGCCCGGCTATCGGGACCTATGCCGAGGAAGCCGCAACGCACCTTCCCTTCCGGATGGTCACCTAGTCGAGCGTCGCGACGTATTCGGCCACGGCATGCGCTTCCAGTTCTGTCAGCTTGGAGGCCACGGTATGCATCACGGCATTGTCGTTGGTCCGCTCACGCTTGTTGAACTGCTTGAGCTGGTCCTCGATATAGCGCGGGTGCTGGCCGGCGAGGCGCGGCAACTGCGGCGTGCCATGCGCCGTCGCGCCATGGCACGAAGCGCAGGCCGGCACACCCGAATAGCGATTGCCCTGCTCGAAAATGTATTTGCCGACCGCCACCAGCTCGCCGTCCTGCGCGCGCCGGCCGCCGGCCTTCCGCTTTTCGAAATAGGCGCCGAGCGCCACCATTTCCCCGGGCGTCAGGGACTCCGCCTGCGGCTTCATCGTCTCGCTGTTACGCTTGCCGCTCTTGAAATCCGCCAACTGGCGGGCAACATATTCGGCGTGCTGACCAGCCAGGCGCGGATAGACGGGGCTCGCCGATTCGCCGCCCTTGCCATGGCACAGCGAACAGCGCTCGGCAACGATTTCCTCCGCCCGCTTCTGGTCACCCGCGGCATCAGCCGCCAGCACCGGCGCGGTGAACATCACGGCAAGCGCCAGAAAACCCGTAACCAGTCCTGATCGAACCATTCTTGTTCCCCTCAACCCTTGCCGGTACTGCCAAAGCCACCTTCGCCGCGCGAACTGGCATCGAAATCATCGACCACGTTGAAGCCGACCTGCAACACCGGCACGACAACCAACTGCGCGATGCGGTCGAGCGGGTTGAGCGTGAAGCGCTCCTGTCCGCGATTCCACACCGAAACCATCAGTTCGCCCTGGTAATCGCTGTCGATCAGCCCGACCAGGTTGCCGAGCACGATGCCATGCTTGTGACCAAGGCCCGAGCGCGGCAGGATCATCGCCGCCAGCCCCGGATCGGCGAGGTGGATGGCCATGCCGGTGCGCACCAGCGTCGTCTGGCCGGGGACGATTTCCAGCGGCGCGTCGAGACAGGCGCGCAGGTCGAGCCCGGCCGAACCCGGCGTTGCATAATGCGGCGGGCTCTCGCGCAGGCGCGCGTCGAGAATCTTGACGTCGATACGGTGCATCAGTCTTTTCCTGTGAGGTCGGCAATATGTGCGACGAGCTGGCGGGCGAGCACCGATTTCGGCGCCGGCGCCAGCGGGTGGGTGCCGTTGTCATCGAACAGCACGAGGCGGTTGTCGTCACCGCCGAAACCATCCTGGATCAGGTTGCCGGCGATCAGCGGGATATTCTTCTTGCGTCGCTTGGCCTGCGCGTACTCGTCCAGATTGCGGCTCTCGGCGGCGAAACCGACGCAGAACGGGCCGTTCTTCAGGGCCGCCACTTCGGCAAGGATGTCGGGGTTCTCGACCAGTTGGATCGGTGGAATTCCGCCCGCATCCTTCTTGAGCTTGTGTTCGGCCACATTGGCCACCCGGTAGTCGGCCACCGCGGCGACCGCGATGAAGATGTCCGCCCCAGCAGCCCGCGCCATCACTGCGGCGTGCATATCAAGGGCGCTGGTCACACTGATGCGGTCGACACCCTGCGGAGGCCCAAAACCGACCGGACCGGAAACCAGCGTCACCTCCGCCCCTGCTTGCCGGGCAGCGCGCGCCACGGCATAGCCCATGCGCCCGGAGGACAGGTTGGTGATGCCGCGCACCGGGTCGATGGCTTCGAAGGTGGGTCCGGCGGTGATCAAGACCTTTCTGCCGGCCAGCACCTTGGGCGTGAAGAAGGCGATTGTCTCTTCAAGAATTTCTTCCGGTTCCAGCATGCGGCCGGCGCCAACTTCCCCGCACGCCTGCTCGCCGCTGGCCGGGCCGAGCAGGCGCACGCCGTCGGCCATCAGTTGCGCCACGTTGCGTTGCGTCGCCGGGTTTTCCCACATCTGGCGGTTCATCGCCGGGGCCAGAATCAGGGAACAAGCGCGGGCCAGGACCATGGTCGCCAGCAGGTCATCGGCGAAACCATGCGCCGCGCGGGCAATGAAGTCAGCCGAGGCGGGGGCGACCAGAATCAGGTCGGCCTGCCGCGAAAGATCGATATGCGCCATTGCGTTCGGCATCCGCGCATCCCACTGGTCAGTAAATACCGGCTTGCCGGAGAGCGCCTGGAAGGTCATCGGCGTCACGAAGTGGGTCGCGCCCTCGGTCATCGCCACCTGCACCTCGGCGCCCTGCTTGCCGAGCAAACGAACCAGTTCGGCTGCCTTGTAGGCGGCAATGCCGCCGGTAACACCGAGAACGATGCGCTTTCCCTGTAATTCCATTGCCTTGCCATTAGAATGAGTGCTTTCCCATTCTACTGGAAATCGCATGGCGATCAGCGACTGGCCCGCAGGTGAACGACCGCGTGAGCGACTGCTGGCGCACGGACCGGAAGCGCTTTCCGACGCCGAACTGCTGGCGATCTATTTAAGAGTGGGCGTGCGCGGGAAAAGCGCCGTCGATCTCGCCCGTGAACTGCTGCTGCGCTTCGAGGGCAGCTTAAGCGCGCTGGTCGAGGCCTCGCTTGAAGAACTGGCCAGCGTTTCCGGTATCGGCACGGCCAAGGCCGCACAACTGAAGGCCAGTTTTGAACTGGCGCGCCGGGCGCTGGCCCGTGAAATGTCAACCCGCGACTCGTTTTCGTCGCCCGGCAAGGTGCGCGACTGGCTGCGGCTGAAATTGGCGACGCGCCAGAGCGAAGTCTTCATGGCGCTCTGGCTCGATGCGCAGAACCGCCTGATCAAGGCCGACGAACTTTTTTCCGGCACCCTGACGCAAACCAGCGTTTACCCCCGGGAGGTGGTCAAGGCCGCGCTCGCCAACAATGCGGCGGCAGTCATCCTCGCCCACAATCACCCCTCCGGCGTCGCCGAGCCGTCGCCGGCCGACGAAATGCTGACGCGGAACCTCAAGGCAGCGCTGGCCATGGTCGATGTGAAGGTGCTCGATCATTTCATTGTCGCCGGCACAGCCACGCCGCTGTCGTTTGCCGAACGCGGTCTTTTGTAGAAAAGACAAAAAGCACTTGAAACAACCGGGGGTTCTTCGCTATACTCGCGGGCTTTCCTATAGCGAATTCTGGAGCACCAATCATGGCGCGAGTCTGCCAAGTAACGGGTAAAGCCCCGATGGTCGGGAACAAGGTTTCCCACGCCAACAATAGAACGAAGCGCCGCTTCCTGCCGAATCTGCAGTATCGTCGTTTCTGGGTCGAGTCTGAAAACCGCTTCCTGCGCCTGCGTGTTTCCAACGCCGGCCTGCGCCTCATCGACAAGAATGGTATCGATACCGTCCTCGCCGATCTGCGTGCGCGCGGCGAAGTCTGATTAAGGAAGGATAGATAAAATGGCTAAAGGCGGTCGCGAAAAAATCAAGCTGGAATCCACGGCTGGCACCGGGCACTTCTACACCACCTCCAAGAACAAGCGCACGACGCCTGAGAAACTGGAGATGATGAAGTATGACCCGAAGGCTCGCAAGCACGTTGCTTACAAGGAAGTGAAGCTGAAGTAATCCGGCTCCCTCCAGCTTTCGACAAACCCGCCTTTCGGCGGGTTTTGTTTTTGTGTCACCGGCGCTGCCGGTTAGGGCGGCGCGGCCTTGGGCCATATCCCGGCGGATTGAGGCCCTCAATCCCTGCGCCAGAACAGCAACGCAGCGTAGCCGACGATCCCGGCGAAGATCAGCAGCGACCAATTAGCCATCGACAGCGCGAGAAATTCCCACTCGCGACTGGTGCAGAAGCCGGTGGCCAGGAACAGCGACGGCCATTCCATGCCCAGCCAGTTGACCAGACGCTCGATGGCATTGGGATCGCTGTAGCCGCACTCGGTCGCCAGCAGCGGAAAGGCCTGCATCCAAGTCTGGTAGCCGGCTACCGCCACGCCACCGGCCGCCAGCGCGGCGATCAACGCCGACCACAACAAGCGCCCGCCGGGAAGCAACACGCCTGCTAAGGCGACCAGCCCGATGATCAGGTAGAGCAGGCGCTGGAAAATGCACAATGGACACGGCGCCAGCCGTAACAGGTGCTGCAGTTCCATACCCACCGCCACGAGGCCGAACACCCCGAGCGCCAGCGCGGCGAACCATGCCCTGACGGGCACCTCACGCCAGCGCATAGCTCCGCATGCGGATCGACATGTCCTGCAACTGACGGATGCCGGAGGCCTCGGCCTTCTGGCACCAGGCCTGGAGTTCGGCGACCAGTTGCTCGCGACTTGCGTTGCTGCGGTTCCACAGCGCGGTCAGTTCGTCGCGCATGGCGTAGAAAGTGGCGAGGTTCTGGCTGTTTGCCAGCATCCCGTCGAGCCGTTTGCGCCAGTCCTCGGGAATTTGGCGTACATCGACTTCCAGCCACTGCTTGAGGCCCTTGTAGTTGGCCTTGTCCTGCAACTTGGCCAGTTCCTCCCGGTACAGCTTGCGCATCAGGCTGGCATAGCGCGCCAGCACGTCGTGGCGATGGTTGATAACCGCCTCCAGCGTACTGCCATCGACCACCGGGCGTGGCGAAACAATTCTCGGCACCGGCGCCAGCTTTTTCACCCGCGCCATGCCCAGCGCCGACAGGATGCGAATGTACATCCAGCCGATATCGAACTCGTACCAGCGATTCGACAGCTTGGCCGAGGTCGCGAACGAATGGTGATTATTGTGGAGTTCCTCGCCACCGATGAAGATGCCCACGGGAAAGATATTGGTCGAGGCATCGGCGCAATTGAAATTGCGGTAGCCCCAGTAGTGCCCGAGGCCGTTGATCACGCCGGCCGCCCAGAAGGGAATCCAGGCGACCTGCGCGACCCACATCAGGGCACCCGGCACGGCGCCGAACAGGACGACGTCGATAATCAGCATCAGGACGATCCCGGCCTTCTGGCCCGGCTTGTAGATATGCCGCTCCAGCCAGTCATCCGGCGTGCCATGGCCGTAACGACGCAAGGTTTCCTGGTTGCGCGCTTCCTTGACGTAGAGGAAGACGCCACCCCACAACACCCGGTTGATGCCCAGCACCTGCGGGCTATGCGGGTCTTCCGGGGTTTCGCACTTGGCGTGATGCTTGCGGTGCACCGCCGCCCATTCCTTGGTCCCCATGCCGGTGGTCAGCCACAGCCAGAGACGAAAGAAGTGCGATGGCAACGGCGACAGTTCGAGCGCCCGGTGTGCCTGATGGCGGTGCAGAAAGATGGTAACGGAAGCGATGGTGACGTGCGTCAGCCCGAGCAGCACCAGAACATAGCCCCACCAGGGCAGATCAAAAATACCGGATGACATGGAGTCTTTCAAGAATGCTTCGTGTTCAGCATTTTAAGCCATGCGCCGGGCCACGTGCGGCGCGGCTCGCAACAATCCTGAAAAATGCCTTTCCGGGACGGTCAACCGCAACAAAGTAGACCGCCGCGTTGGGCGCCGTTAAGATTGCCGGATGAATACACGCATACTGCTTGTCGAAGACGACGAACGCCTGGCCGAATTGACGGCCGAGTACCTGACCAAGAACGATCTGCAGGTGAGCATCGAGCCGCGCGGCGACACCGCCGAGGCCCGCATCATCGCCGAGCAGCCGGATCTGGTCATTCTCGACGTCATGCTCCCGGGCAAGGACGGCTTCGAGGTCTGCCGCAGCGTCCGCCCGCATTATCGCGGCGTGATCCTGATGCTGACGGCGCGCGACGAGGACTTCGACCAGATCCTCGGCCTCGAGATGGGCGCCGACGACTACATCGCCAAGCCGGTCCAGCCGCGTTTGCTGCTCGCCCGCATCAAGGCACTGCTCCGCCGCCTGCCGGTTGCCGGCGAAGGCCCGGCAGGCGAAGCCGAAAAGATGGTGTTCGGCCAGTTCCGCATCAGCCAGGCAACGCGCACCGCCGCATTGGGCGACGAAACTATCGACCTGACCACCGCCGAATTCGATCTCCTCTGGCTGCTCGCCTCGCATGCCGGCAACGTCCTGTCGCGTGACGACCTGTTGCAGGAACTGCGCGGCATCGGCTTCGACGGACTCGACCGCTCGATCGACGCCCGCATCTCGCGCCTGCGCAAGAAATTGAACGACGACCCGGAAAACCCGACGCGCATCAAGACCGTGCGCGGCAAGGGTTACCTGTTCAGCAAGCATGACTGGAACTGAGCCCGGCGACGGGCGCGAGAAAAGCCAGGGCCTCGTCCGCTCGCTTTTCCGCGTCTCGCTGCCGCGCTGGCGTGGCGGGCGCTACAGCCTGTCCAAGCTGTTCTTCAATTTCTACCTGCTGGCGATGGGCTCGTTCGTCGCCATCGCCTTCACCGCCGACTTCATCATCTCCACCGCCCAGCGCGGCATCACCGACGACTACGCCCGCCGTTTCATGCGCGGCACCATCACGCTGATCGAGGACGAGCTCTACCGCACCCCGCGCAGCGGCTGGACCAAGAAAATCGAGGAACTGGACGAGAAATTTTCCTATCGCCTGGGCATCGTCGAACGCATCACCCTCGACAGCACCCTGACCGCACCCCAGGTCAGCAAGCTCGACGCCGGCGACATCGCCATCGACCATGACGGCGACATCATGTACCGCCGCCTGGGTACCAGCAGCAAGGTTCTGGTGGTCGGCCCGCTGGCCGCCAACCGCAACCCGGAACTCAAGGACCGCCTGCCACTCGATCTGCGCCTGCGCCTGCTCACCTGGAGCCTGATCGGCGTCATCTTCGGCATCGCGCTCTGGTTCTGGGTACGGCCGATCTGGCGCGATCTGGAAGCCCTGCGCCAGACCGCGCGCGACCTCGGCGACGGCGACTTCGAGGCGCGCTCGCCACCAGCGCGCAGCCAGCTCTTCGCGTCGCTTTCCGACACCATGAACAGCATGGCCGAGCGGGTACAGCAACTGCTCGCCACCCACCGCGAACTGTCCTCGGCCATCTCGCATGAGCTGCGGACCCCGATCGCCCGCATGCGCTTTGCCCTCGAAATGCTCTCCGACACCGATGACCGCGCCGAGCGCGAGCGCCTGTGGGCAATGATGGAAGCCGATCTTGACGAACTCGATCACCTGATCGACACCAGCCTGACCTATGCCCGCTTCGAGCGCGAAACCCCGGAGCCGCACTTCTCCAGCGTGCGTTTCGCGGAATGGCTGCGCGACGAGGTCGATGCTGTCCGCCTGCTCGGGCGCGACCTGGACATCGCGGTCGACACCAAAAAACTGCCGGAAAACCTCGGCATCGACGTCGACCGCAAGGCCATGCCCTATGCCCTGCGCAACCTGCTGCGCAACGCCTTCAAATATGCCGGCAGGCAGATCATCGTCAGCGCCGAATTGCAGGACGGAAAGATCGTGGTTCATGTTGACGACGACGGCATCGGCATTCCGCCGGAAGACCGCGAAAACGTCTTCTCGGCGTTCACCCGGCTTGACCGCTCGCGCGACCGTGCAACCGGCGGCTACGGCCTTGGCTTGGCAATCACCCGGCGCGTGCTTGAACTGCATGGCGGCACTGCGACCGCCGGCGCTTCACCGCTTGGTGGCGCCCGCTTCACGCTGGCCTGGCCGATAGCGCAGTAGTCGCCGTTACACAGCGTCACGGAAGATCATCCCCCGTTACGTCGGAGCAACGCGTGTGCAACAGACGCAGCAGCGCTTGGCCAATACACTTCAGTCCATGAATAAACAGCAGTACACGCACAGCGAAAGCAATGACATGAGCGAAATGAACATCAACCGGTTTATCGAAGCAGCCCGTCAACACCTGTTCGGACTGTTTCCGGTCAACGCCATACCGACAAGCGCCAGCAAGGTCCAGTAATGGCCTTCGCCGACAACCTGCCGATCAATGAAAGCCTCGGCGTCTTCGTCGGCGTGGCTGGAATGGATTGGCTGGTCGATGGCCATGCCGAACTAATCGGGCATGCTGGCAGCGATCGCTGCCGGCGGCGTGATTTTCTTGGTCCGTCATTGGCGCGGAAAACGCCGCAAGAACTGATCTTCCCCTTTACCCTCCCTCGAAATACCCGTTTCGAGACCTCCTGTTTCCCCGCCCGCGAGGCGGGGATTTTTTTGCCGGCGCTGCCGATTACCTCGACAGGCTGCGCATGGCGCGCTCAAGACCATCGATGGTCAGCGGGAACATGCGCTTGCCCATCAGTTGCTGGAGTAACAGGATCGATGGCGTGTAATTCCAGTGTTCTTCGGGCAGCGGATTGAGCCACACGGCGCGCGACCAGGTGTTCAGCAGGCGTTCCATCCAGACAGCGCCGGCCTCTTCGTTCCAGTGCTCCACACTGCCGCCGGGGCGGGCGATTTCGTAGGGGCTCATGCTGGCATCGCCAACGAATACCAGCTTGTAGTCCGGACCATAGCTGTGGATCACATCCCAGGTCAACAGTTTTTCGCTGTGGCGGCGGTGATTGTCCTTCCACACGCCCTCATAAACGCAGTTGTGGAAGTAGAAATGTTCAAGATGCTTGAATTCCGAGCGGGCAGCCGAGAATAGTTCTTCGCAGGTCTGGATGTGATCGTCCATCGAACCGCCGATATCGAGAAACAGCAGGACCTTGATCGCGTTGTGGCGCTCGGGCCGCATGTGCAGATCGAGCCAGCCGCCGTTGCGCGCCGTGCCGGTGATGGTGCCGTCGAGATCGAGTTCGGTGGGCGCTCCCTTGCGCGCAAAACGGCGCAGGCGGCGCAGGGCGACCTTGATGTTGCGCACACCCAGTTCCACTGAATCGTCGAGATTGCGAAACTCGCGCTGTTCCCAGACCTTGACTGCCGTCCGGTTACCCGCCGATGCGCCGCCGATCCGGATGCCTTCCGGATGGTAGCCACCGTGACCGTAGGGTGAAGTTCCGGCCGTGCCGATCCACTTGCTGCCGCCCGAATGGCGTTCTTTCTGTTCGGCCAGTCGCTGTTTCAATTGCTCGAACAACTTTTCGTAGCCGAGCTTCTGCAGCTTGAGCCGTTCCTCTTCGGAAAGATGTCGTTTAGCCGCCAGTTCCAGCCATTCCTCGGGGATCATCGGCGCCATTCCGGGCAGCGCCTCAACCCCCTTGAAGTATTCGCCGAATGCGCGGTCGAAGCGGTCATACAGTGCCTCATCCTTGACCAGGATGGCGCGCGACAGCAGGTAGAAATCGTCCAGACTGCCGCTGACCAGGCGCGCCTCCAGCGCTTCGAGCAGTACCAGCAACTCCTTGGTTGAAACCGGGAGTTGCCGCGCCTTCAGGTGCAGGAAGAAATCAACGAGCATTTACGACTTGCGGCGGGCCATGAAGGCCAGGCGTTCGAAGAGATGGACGTCCTGTTCGTTCTTGAGCAAGGCGCCATGCAACGGCGGAATGGCATCCTTCGCCTCCTTGGCGCGCAGCGCTTCGGGTGGAATATCCTCGGCCAGCAACAGTTTGAGCCAGTCGATCAGTTCGCTGGTCGACGGCTTTTTCTTCAGGCCGGGCACCTCGCGCAGGTCGAAAAAAACCTGTAGCGCCTCGCGCAACAGGTCGTGCTTGAGAACGGGAAAGTGGACGGCGACGATGCGCTGCATCGTTTCCTTGTCCGGAAACTTGATGTAATGGAAGAAGCAGCGGCGCAGAAAGGCGTCGGGCAGTTCCTTTTCATTGTTCGAGGTGATGATGATCAGCGGCCGGTGCTTGGCCTTGATCGTGCGGTGCAGTTCGTAGCAATGGAATTCCATGCGGTCGAGTTCGCGCAACAGGTCGTTGGGGAATTCGATGTCGGCCTTGTCGATTTCGTCGATCAGCACCACCGACGGCGTTTCGCATTCGAAGGCCTGCCACAGAACGCCATGACCAATGTAATGGCTGATGTCCTCGACGCGCGGGTCACCGAGCTGCGAATCGCGCAGGCGGGAGACAGCGTCGTATTCGTAGAGCCCCTGCTGCGCCTTGGTGGTTAACTTGATGTGCCACTGGAAAAGCGGCATGCCGAGCGCAGCTGCGACCTCCTCCGCCAGCAGAGTCTTGCCGGTGCCTGGTTCGCCCTTGATGAGCAGCGGGCGCTGCAGGGCGATGGCCGCATTGACGGCGAGGGTCAGGTCGCGGGTGGCGACGTAGGTGTCAGTACCTTCAAATTTCATGGATATGCTCGCTGGGTCCGCCGGATACTCAGATCGACTGCCGGCGGAAATGGTGAGAAAAACCCTGAAGCCGGCTTCAGGCAGAAGCGCCGCGCAACAGGCGCTGCATCGCTGCGGCGACGGCCCGGGCATCGTCATCCCCGAACTGCGCCGCGTTGTAATTGACGTTGATCGTCATCCCGCCGGAATGGGTGGTCACGGCGGTGAAGACCGGTTGCGTCCTGGTCGGGCACAGCGCGAAAGAACGCGACTCGACCGCCAGCCCGGGTAGCTCAGGCAGCGGCGGCAAGCGGCCGGCGTTGGACAGCAGGCTGGTCTGAACGCCGCGCGCCATCATGCCGCTGAAGCTCACGACGCCCTCGGGACTGGCCGGAAATTGCTCGACCGGCGGCATGAAGTCATAGAACAGATGGCCGGCGCCGGCGCTGATCTGCTGCCGGATGGCGCCGGTCAGGCGCTGCGCCAGCGGCCACAGCGCGGCATCGTTCCCGACCCGCTGGATGCTTGTCACCAGCGTCACGTAAAAGCTCGGCGTATCGGCGCCAACCTGCTTGGCGAGGTGCGGGCGCAGGTCGGCGGCACAGGTGAGGCCCAGCACCCGCTCATCGTCATCACCAAACAGCGCGCGCAGGGCGATAAGTTGCGCCGCGCCGATCACACCATTGACGGTGGCCTGGGTGGCGCGGGCATTTCGCGCAAGCGCATCGGCTTCGGCGACCGAGAGCTGTAGTGAAATGATGCGCGGGGCAATTTCGTCACTTGGGCGATGACCAACCTGGGCCACCGGCAGACCCGAGCGCTCGGCGGCAGCCTTGCGCATCGCCTTCAGCTGACCCAGGAGTTCGCGGCCCGCATCGCCGGCAAAGGCGGCAGGGTAGAGTGCTCCCAACGGTGGCTGCAAGGGCATCGGCGTTTCATCGACCGGCGCGCCTGCCGCACCTTGCAGTACTTCGCTGAGAACCGCAAAACCGGAGCGCGCATCGCCGATCGAATGATGAAAGATCAGGGCAATGATCCAGCGCTCGCCGTCACTGAGGCGGCAGGCACGGATCAGCGGCGCTTCGCCCAACTCGAAGGGTTCAACGATGCGTTCGGCAAGCGCCATGCGCCAGTCCTTGTCGTCGATGCGGATCAACGGCAGACCCGTCGCCGGCCTTGGCACGAAGTGCAAGCGCTGGCCGGCATCGGCCTCGATGGCTGCCTTGAGCAGCGGGTGACGTCTTTGCGCGGCGTCGAGCGCTTGCTGCAGCGCCTTCTCGTCGAGATCGCCGCGGCCCTCGGCCATGACCGCGAAATTCATCGATGAAAAACGATCGAGGAACCAGAAAAAGGCTTCGGCGCGATCCAGAGGGCGCGGCAAGACTGAAGTCGTCATGGCGTTGGCGTTGGGCATCTTGAAAGCACGGAATTCGAGCGAAGCATTGAAGTATCGCCGCCCATGCTTGCCGCGGTCAACGCAGGATTCGCGGCAAAATCGTCAGTGCTGGCGACGGGAAACCGCCGGGCAGCCGATCCTCCAGAAATGAAAAAGGGCTCCAGCGGAGCCCTTGGGGAAGTGTCGAAACCTTACTTGACCTGTTCGATACCGGCCAGCGTCCAGCCCCGGCTGCCGTCGCGCGGCTTGACCATGTGCCAGATTTCATCGAACGGTTCGGCAGCCGCGTTGGCGGCCTCACGGATGAGTCCGGTGAAACGCACGCTGACGATATAGCGGGTGCTCTCTTCCGTCACGTCGAGCACTTCAGCGTTAATCGTCACGACGTCTGTCTGCTGGGCAGCCTGACCACGTTCGGCAAAACCCAGCTTGATCTCGCCGAACATTTCCGGCGTCGTGAATTCGCGAATGTCTTCAAGGTTGCCGGCATCGTTCGCCGCCTGCAGGCGAATGAAATTCACCTTGGCATTGCGTACAAAGCCGTCGACATCGAAATCGGCCGGGATAAAGTTGGCGTTGCTTGCAGCCACGGCAGCGGCGGCCGGCGCGGCACTGCCCGCCGGCGTGAAGTCAGGCGTGCTCGGTGCGTTGCGGCCGTAATTGGCGCCGGCGCCCGCATACTGCGCGCCTCCCATGCCGGATTGCTGGGCGGCAGCCGCTTTCTTGCGCATGACGAAACCGATCACCATGACGACTGCCATAATCAGCAGGCCGATCATCATCATATTGGCCAGACCTTCACCGAAGCCGAAATGCGAAGCCAGTGCAGCCAGACCCAGACCAGCGGCCAGGCCAGCCAGCGGTCCCATCCACGAACGCTTGGGTTGAGCGGCAGGGGCAGCGGCCGGCGCGGCAGCCGGGGCTTGTTTGGCAGCTGACGGCGGGGCGCTCGGGGCGACCGATTGACGCTGCATGCCGGATGAACTCCCACCACCCAGACGTTTGGCTTCGGCATCGCCGGTGGCCAGCGTCAAACCAAGCGCCAGGGCGGCGGTAAAAAGGACAAATGATTTCATCGATGTCTCCGTTCAGGGTATGTGATGTGCAGCTAAGGATAGTGGCAGGATGCATTCAATAAAACAAGGAACAGACGAAGTCACTCTTCCAGAAAAACGAAGTGTCAGCATGTCGCGACGCAGGTTCTCCAGGAACCCGGTGTCACTCGGGGTGTCCTGGCTCATGTCGGGTCGCGGGAAGTCGATTTTTCGATCATCTGAAAAAGCTTGTAAGAATTTTCCCGTGCCGCCGACTAATCAGACAGGTACTCGTATCAAACGCACGAGACGGAAAACAGTTCCGGTTTCCGCGCAATGCGACGAGTGCCCGGATGAGTCAGCAAGACTAACGCATCGACCTCAACTTCAACGGAGAAATTCATGAAAAGGCAAAATCTCGTTTCACTGGCCGTCGGTTCCGCCTTTGCCGCTGCAGCCCTGACCCCGATGGCGCACGCAACCGGTGACAACCCGTTCGGCGCCACCAGGCTGCAAGCCGGTTATCAACTGGCCGAGGCTGACACCAAGACGAAGGACGGCAAATGCGGCGCCGACAAGAAGGCGGCTGAAGCAAAATGCGGTGCCGACAAGAAGGCTGCCGAAGCCAAGTGCGGCGCCGACAAGAGAGCCGCCGAAGCCAAATGTGGCGCGGACAAGAAGCCCGACGCCAAGGCCCCTGCTGACCAGAAGATGTAAACATTCATTGACGGGTAGCGGTGCAGGGATTTCCCTGCCCGCCCCGCTTTCACGGAGCAGCCTGATGAATGCACGTCCCGCCAGCGGCGCTGGTCTCGGCTTCCGCCGCGAGTTGATCGAGACGCTGAAGGCCGGCGTGCCGGAAGCGATCCGCTTCTTCGAACTGGCCCCGGAAAACTGGGCCGGCATGGGCGGGAAATCCGCCAGGGATCTGCGCCACTTCAGCGAGCGTTACCCGTTCGTCTGCCACGGTCTGTCGCTCTCGCTGGGCGGCCCGGCGCCACTCGACGAAGCCCTGCTGCGGCGGATCAAGGCCTTCATGACTGACCACGGCATGAAGCTGTACACCGAGCACCTTTCATGGTGCGGCGATGACGGCCATCTCTACGACCTGCTGCCGATCCCGCTGACTGAAAAAGCGGTCAAATGGACAGTCGACCGCATCAGTCGGGCGCAGGACATCCTCGGCATGCGCATCGGCATCGAAAATGCCTCCTACTACGTCGCCCCGCCGGGCGCCGAAATGAACGAAAGCGAGTTCATCAGCGCCATCGTCCGCGAAGCTGATTGTTTGCTGCATCTCGACGTCAACAACATCTACGTCAATAGCCGCAACTTCGACTTCGATCCGCTGACGTTCATGGACAGCCTGCCGCTGGAACGCACCTGCTACGTCCATGTCGCCGGGCATTACGTCGAACCCGACGGCCTGCTGATCGACACGCACGGCGCCGCAGTCATCGACCCGGTCTGGTCATTGCTCGAAGCCGCCTACCAGCGCATCGGCGAGGTGCCGACCTGCCTGGAGCGCGACTTCAACATCCCCGATCTGGGGCAGTTGACCACAGAAGTCGAGATCATTGCCCGCTTGCAGGCCGCCGCCAAACGACGCGAGGCAGCCTGATGAGCGCCCCTGACTTCCAGGTTTTCCAGCACGCCTTCGGCCGCCATATCCGCGACCCGCAGCACACGCCCCGCCCGGCTGGTGTGCCAGCGCGCCGGATGGCGGTGTACAACGAACTGCTGTTCAACAACATTACCGGCTTTCTCGATCCCTGCTTTCCGGTCTGCCGCAAGCTGCTCGGCGAATCACGCTGGCGGCGGCTGAACCGCAGCTTCTACCGGGACTGGAAGTCGCACACGCCCTGGTTCCGCGAGATCCCCCGCGAATTCGTCCGCTACCTGAACGAGGCCGTCATCCGTCAGCCACTGCCGGCGTGGTTTGCCGAGCTGGCGCATTATGAATGGGCGGAGCTTGCGGTCAACATCATGGATTGCCCGATTCCCGAGCACGATCCGGCCGGCGATCTGATGCAGCAGACTATCGTGCTCAACCCCGCCCTCCTCGATCTGTCCTACGCCTGGCCGGTGCAGCGCATCGGCCCCGACTATCGGCCGCGCAAGCCGCAAGCGACGCATATCGTCGTCTATCGTGATATCGATGATCGCGTCCAGTTCGTTGAGATCAATCCAGTCACGGCCCGCCTGCTCGCGCTGCTCACGGAACAGCCGACCAGCGGCAACATCGCTTGCCGGCAGATTGCCGCCGAACTGCAGCACGCCAACCCGGCGCAAGTGGTCGCTTTCGGCGCGGCGCTGCTGGACGACCTGCGCCGGCAAGGGGTCATTCTCGGCGTGCAAGCATGAAGAAAGGGCTCGCCACCAGCGCGCATCGGCAAGCGGTCAGCAAACGTTACAAAGCAGCCAAATAAGTTGCACAGACGCCCGCCGCCGGCTGCATTAAATTGACTTCGTCGTCAGCCACAGAAGGAGACATCATGGAAAAAACGAAGAGCAAGGCGAAGCGGTTTCTGAAGCTGGACAGGCTCGGCCTGCGCATCGCCCACGCCCAGAAATACTTCGCCAAGCACCGCAAGGAGCGCGCCGAACGGGCATTCGAGCGGAGCATGCTGCAGGCTACGTAATTTTCCGAAATCCCGGTCCGGAAATCGGCGGAAACCCTACTCGGGTTGTTCCGCCGTTTTTTCGTTGAGCACCCGGACTTCGCGCTGCGGATAGGGAATCCGGATGCCGTTTTCCCGGAATGCCCGCCAGATGGCGAGGTTGATGTCGGAAACGATATTGCCCTTGCCCTCTTCCGGGTCGGCGATCCAGAAGCCGAGTTCGAGATGGATGGCGCTCTCGGCGAATGCGGTCAGGAAAACACGCGGCGGCGCATCGGTCAGCACGCGCGGTTGCGCCGCAGCCGCTTCGCACATCAGGCGCATCGCCAGTTCGAGGTCGGTGTCGTAGGCGACACCGATGGTGGTGGCCAGACGCAAGCGGCTATCGGAATACGACTGGTTTTGCACGACGTTGGAGATCAGCGCCTCGTTGGGGACGATGAATTCGACGCCGCCGGGATTCTTGAGCACCGTGTAGCGCGTCGTGATCTTGCTCACCTGGCCGCTGTCCGCGCCCACCTGCACGACGTCGCCGAGGTGGATCGAGCGGTCGAGCAGGATGATGAAGCCGGAAACGTAGTTGCTGGCGATGCGCTGCATGCCGAGGCCAAGGCCGACACCGAGGGCGCCGGTGAATACCGAGAAGGCGGTCATGTCGATGCCGACCATCGAGAGCCCGGTGACCAGCGCCGCCACGGTCAGCAGCGCCTTGGCGACGCGCACGCCGACGATGCGCAGGCTGGAATCGACCCCTTCCATGCGCATCAGGCGCGCTTCGAGCAGGCCGGCGATCCACAGCGCGACGACCACCGTCAGGAAGACGGTGACGATGCCCTGCAGGATCATCCACAGGTTGAGGCGTTGCGCCCCGAGCGGGAAGACGACCCCCTCCAGCTTGTCGATCACATCCGGCGCCAGATCGGTAATGTAGAGCGCCAGCCAGCCCCAGACCAAGGTGGCGATGATGCGTTCCCAGGTCGCCAGCCAGGTCGCCTTGGGAAAAGCCTGGCGCAGCACGAAGACGACGCCGCGCACCAGCGCCAGCGAACCGAGCAGCGGCATCGCCAGGCGGAACAGATTGACGTGGATAAAGTTCGCCAGCACCAGCTTGGTGATGCCGACCAGCACGATCGCCGTCAGCGGAAACGCCAGCCGGGCGCCGGCATCCTGCAGGCGCCCGGCGCCCTCCTGGTGGTGGCGGGCGATCCACCAGCGCGCGAACAGCCAGGCGACGCCGACGCAGGCGGCCAGCGCAACCAGTTGCCAAACGAAATTCGGGTCGCCGAGATCGTCGACCAGATCGCGAAACAATTGCAGGGCCGGGTTTTTCTGGGTCATGCCTTCTTGTCCAGAACAGCGGCGAAAAAACCGTCGGTGTTGTGCCGGTGCGGCAGCAAGCGCAGGAAATCGCCTTCGAGCATGACGCCGTGCCTGGCCAGTACGCCGGACGCCGGCGTCAATGTAAATTCCGGATGACTAGCCAGAAAAGCCTCGATGATGGCATCGTTTTCCGCGGTCAACAGGCTGCAGGTGGCATAAACCACGCGACCGCCGGGACGCACCAGCTTGGCCGCCGCATCGAGGATGGCCGCCTGCTTGACCGCCAGCTCGGCGACCGAGTCCTCATTCTGTCGCCACTTCAAATCGGGGTTGCGGCGCAGCGTGCCAAGGCCGGAACACGGGGCATCGACCAGCACGCGGTCGGCCTTGCCCGCCAGGCGCTTGATCTTGGTATCGCGCTCATGCTCGATGCGCGCCGGATGCACATTGGACAGGCCGGAGCGCGCCAGACGCGGCTTGAGTTTGGCCAGCCGCTTGTCGGACACATCGTAGGCATAGAGGCGGCCGGTGTTCTTCATCAGCGCCCCGAGCAAGAGCGTCTTGCCACCGGCCCCGGCGCAGAAATCGACGACCATCTCGCCGCGCTTCGGCTCCATCAGGTAGCCGAGCAACTGGCTGCCTTCGTCCTGCACCTCGAACGCGCCTTCGAGGAACAGCGGATGCTTTGCGAGCGCCGGCTTCTCGCGCAGGCGGATCGCCAGCGGCGAAAGGGTACCCGGCATGGCGGCAATCCCGTCGGCAGCCAAACGCTCGAGAACCGCCTCGCGATTCGTCTTCACAGTATTGACCCGGAGGTCGAGCGGCGCCGGCCGGTTGAGCGCATCCGCCAGGCGCAGCACTTCCTCGGCCCCGAACTGCGCTTCCAGCCTGTCGTACAGCCAGTCCGGCAGATCGCAGCGCACGGCGGGCCTGAACTCGGCCTCCGCCATCGACTTGGCGGTAGCCAGCCATTCTTCCTCGCTCGCCCGCAGCACCGGGGCCAGTTCGCGCTGGCTCCAGCCGCGCGTCACGGCAAGCGCCACCAGCAGCCGGGCGCGATCGGACAGCTTGCCGGCACAGCGCGCCTCGATGCTGCGCCCGCGGCGCAGCACGGCAAATACGGTTTCGGCGACAAAGGCGCGGTCGGCGTGGCCGAGTTGGCGATGCTCGCGGAAATAGCGCGAAACGACCGCATCCGCCGGGTAGTCGAAACGCAGCAACTGGCCGAGAACGGCTTCGGCATGAGCAAACAGGGCGGGGGTAAAGCGAGCGTTCATTGCGATCCTATTTCCGTGGCGACCTGCTCGAAGCTTTCGCCCTTTTTATCGGTAAAGCGGATTTTAACCGGCAAGTTGGCGTGATCGAGCGCGATCCATACCTCCGTTGTGTTGTCGGTCATCGCCCGCAGATGAAGCGTGCGGAAACGGCCGGCCGGCGTCTCGATTTCCTCCTCGCCCAGCGAATCGAGCGCATAGCGCTCGTATTTCTTGCCGGTAACCACGCCCAGCACGCGGCCTTCGGCCAAGCCGCCCAGATAGGCGAGCTGGTAGTTGAGCGACAGGATGTCCTGCGTGCCCGGCGCAATCGGCCGCACGCTGCCATCGCGCGACAGGCGCACCTCCGCGGTCGACCAGTCGAAATCGGCGTTCTGGTTGTCATCCTTGCCATTCTTCAGGCTGCGGTAGCGTTCCGGCTGCAAGCCCGCCGGCAACCAGGCGACCGGAGCTCTCCGTCTTGATGCGGATCGGCTTGAACAGCGAAACCAGGCCGCTGGTTTCAGTGATACCGGTCAATTGGTAGCGACCGTCTTCGCTGAACTCCCAGCGATGTTCGGCGCGACCGATCTGGAGGCCGAGCGATTCCTTGTAGATGGCGAAGCGGATCGTGCCGCTTGCCGGCAGCAGTGACTTGGCGGGCTGGGCAGGCGGCTTGGGCGCGGTCAACGGCATTTCAGGGGCGATTTCCGGAGCAGGTTCGGTTGCGGGTGCGACCGGCACGACTTGCGGCGTCGGTGCGGCAGTCGCCAGTTTCGGCGCCCGTGCCGGCCTGGCTACCGGCTTCGCCGGCGCGGGCGATGCGGCGGGTGGCGGTCTGGGCGGTGCGGGTGGTGGCCTGAGCTCGGCACGCAGGGGCACTGGATCCGGCTCCGGACCGCCGCCGAACAGTTCCACATCCATCCCGAGCAGCGCGGCGGCATGAATGGCCAGCGAACCGAAGAGCGCGGCGAGCAGCGCGACCGGCATCGCGACTCAACACACCTCGGGCGCGATCAGCACGGCACTGTCGGCCAGCTCACCGGCCAGCCGCACCCGGCCGTTGTCGAGCCGCAGCCTGTCCTCGGCGAACCAGCGCACGGCCTGCGGATATATCCGGTGCTCCTGGCGCAGCACGCGGGCGGCCAGCGTCGCTTCGTCGTCGCTGTCGAGCACCGGCACGGCAGCCTGGATAATGACCGGGCCGTGATCGAGCGCCGGGGTCACGAAATGCACCGTGCAGCCGTGGATGCGCACGCCCTCCTCCAGCGCCCGTCGGTGCGTGTGCAGGCCGGGGAAGGCCGGCAGCAGCGAGGGATGGATGTTCATCAGCCGGCCCGCGTAATGGCGCACGAAAGCATCGCTCAGGATACGCATGAAGCCGGCCAGCACGACGAGGTCGGGCGCAAAGCTATCGATGCATTCGGCCAGCGCGGCGTCGAAGGCATCGCGTTCGGCAAAGGCCTTGTGGTCGATGTAGTGGGCGGTGATCCCGGCCTTTTCGGCCGTCTCCAGCCCCATGGCAGCGGGCCGGTTGCTGATCACGGCGGCGATGTTGACCGGCAGGGTGCCGGCATCACGGGCGGCGATCAGTGCCTCCATATTGGAGCCACGGCCGGAAATCAGGATGACTATGTTCTTCATTTCAAAAACCTACCGGAAGAAAAACCATGGTCGCAACCGCTTGCGCCGACCGGGAAACAGCCCGGCCGTTGCGGTCGGCAACGATCTTGGCCATGAGATCGAGCAGGCCGGTGATCCGGCCGAATTCGCGCTCGAAGGAGAGATTGCGGTTGGCCGGGTCGAGCTCGTTTGACAGCAGAAACAACTCGCCGGCCTGATTGCGGTCGTTGCCCAGCTTCCAGACGGCGATTTCCATGTTGCGCGCGCAGTTGTAGAGCTTCGTCTCGTTCAGGCTGTCGAGGATGTAGAACTCCTCCTTGTGCTCGAAGGCGGCATCGACCATGGTCAGCAAGCCGTAGACCAGCGCCGCCACCCGGTCCCCGTCGTAAGCGTTGCTGAAGGCCAGCGCCGCCGCCTGGCGCTCGCGCAATCCACCGAATTCCGGCCAGTTCCGATAGTTGCGGTGGCGCAGGCGTTCGACGGCCGCCTCCCGGCTAACGGCGCCACCCTTCTTCCACTCCTTCGGATTGCGCTTGTAGAGCTTGTCGGCAATCAGCAACAGGCCCTCGACGACTTCGGCGCGATCGGTGTCGGCAATGCGGTCGACATCCGACTTGGCCAGATACTTGACGTCCACCGTCGTCTGGGTCCGGCCATCCTTCCCCATCTTCGTCGCACATGCCGCCAGCGACAAAGCAAGGAGGAGGACCAGCCAGCGCATCAGGCGGCCCGGTGCTTCAGCCAGCCGACGGCGACCGGCACCAGCGAAACGATGATGATGCCGACGATGATCAGCGTCAGGTTGGCCTTGACCCACGGCATGTTGCCCAGCCAGTAGCCGGCCAGGCACAGCGACACCACCCAGGCGAGGGCGCCGATCAGGTTGAACATCGTGAACTTGGCGTAGGACATCGCCCCGATGCCCGCCACGAACGGCGCAAAGGTGCGAAAAAGCGGCAGGAAGCGCGAGATCACCAGCGTCTTGCCGCCGTGTTTTTCATAGAAGGCATGCGTCTTGACCAGCGCGTCGCGGTTGAAGAAACGCGAGTTCTCCCAGTGGAAGACCTTGGGCCCGAGAAAGCGGCCGATCTGGTAATTGACCGTATTGCCAAGCACCGCGGCCAGGGTCAGCACCCCGATCAGCGTAACAATGTCCATGCCGCCCTCGCCGATCGCCGCCAGCGCGCCGGCGACGAAGAGCAGCGAATCGCCGGGCAGGAAAGGCGTCACGACGAAGCCGGTTTCGGAAAAGATGATGACGAACAGGATGCCGTAAATCCACAGCCCGTATTGCTGCACCAGGATCGCCAAGTGTTTGTCGAGATGAAGCACGATGTCGATGAACTGCGTCAGTAATTCCATGGGTTGCGCCGGGCGTGAGAAAGCTGTGATTTTACCCCAAGGTATAATCCCGCCATGCCGACGATTGCCCGCCTTCCCGACCTCCTGATCAGCCAGATCGCCGCCGGCGAAGTGGTCGAAAGACCCGCCTCGGTGTTGAAGGAATTGCTCGAAAATAGCCTCGATGCCGGCAGCCGGGCGATCCAGGTCCATCTCGAGGAAGGCGGCGTCAAGCTGATCCGCGTCACCGACGACGGCTGCGGCATCGCCCGCGACGAGCTGGCGCTGGCCCTGACCCGTCACGCCACCTCGAAAATCGTTTCGCTGGACGATCTCGGAACGCGTCGCTACGCTCGGCTTTCGCGGCGAAGCGCTGGCCTCGGTCGCCTCGGTCGCCCGCCTCGCCATCAGCAGCCGCGAGCGCGGCGCCAGCCATGCCTGGAAGCTGAAAGCCGAAACTGGTGCCGAGCCGGAACCGGCGGCATTGATGGCCGGCACCGTCGTCGAAATGCGCGACCTCTATTTCAACACCCCGGCCCGCCGCAAGTTCCTCAAGGCCGAAGGCACCGAATTCGCCCACTGCGCCGACGCCGTCAAGCGCCTGGCGCTGACCCGCCCCGACGTCGCCTTCAGCCTGACCCACAACGGCCGCAACCTGTTCCAGCTCGCCCCCGCCGACAGCGCGCGGCGCATCGCCGACATCCTCGGCGACGATTTCCTCGGCGCCGCCCGCCGCCTCGACGCCGCCGCCGGCCCGCTGTCGATCGCCGGTTTCGCCATCGACCCGACGCGCGCCACCGATGCCAAGGACGGCCAGTACGTCTTCGTCAACGGCCGCTATCGTGCGCGACAAGGTGATCGCCCACGCCCTGCGCGAAGCCTATCGCGACGTGCTGCACGGCAGCCGCCAGCCCGCCGTCTGCCTGTTCGTGAACATCGACCCGGCGCTGGTCGACGTGAATGTCCACCCGGCCAAGACCGAAGTCCGCTTCCGCGACTCGCGCGCCATGCACCAGTTCGTCTTCCACGCCATCCAGCGCACGCTGGCGGCGCCGGTGCAGGCCGAAACCCGCGAATTCCCACGCTGGTCTGAACGGTCAGACGCCCGAAAAACCGGCAAATTCCAAATTTCGCCGCGAACTACGCCGCCGCCGCTGCGCCATCAAGGCACGCTCGGCGTCGCCGAACCCGCCGCTGCCGCCTACCTCGCCTTCGCCCGCGCCACCCAAGGCATCGGCGCACCGGCGAGCACTTCCGCCGCCGCCCCCCAATTCACGCCCGCCGAAGCCGTCGACCGCGCCCCGCAGGAAGTACCCTTGGGGTACGACAGCCCGCCGCTCGGCTACGCCCTCGCCCAGTTGCACGGCATCTACATCCTGGCCCAGAACGCGCGCGGCCTGGTGCTCGTCGACATGCACGCCGCCCACGAACGCATCCTCTACGAAAAGCTGAAGACCGCCCTCGACAACCGCCAGATCGCCACCCAGGCGCTGCTGATTCCGGCCGTTTTCTCAGCCGACCCGCTCGACATCGCCGCCGTCGAAGAACACGCCGACGCCCTCGCCGACCTCGGCTTTCAGATCGCCCCGCTCGGCCCCAACCAGCTCGGCGTGCGCAGCGTCCCCGCCCTGCTCCAATCCGGCGACCCCGCCGCGCTCGCCCGCTCGCTGATCGCCGAACTGCGCGAACACGGCATCACCCAGCTCGCCACCGCCCGCCGCAACGAACTGCTGGCCACCATGGCCTGCCACGGCGCCGTGCGCGCCCGCCGCCTGCTCACCGTGCCCGAAATGAACGCCCTGCTGCGCCAGATGGAAGAAACCGAACGCGCCGGCCAATGCAACCACGGCCGGCCGACGTGGACCGAACTGCCGCTGGCGGAACTCGACAGGCTGTTCCTGCGCGGCCAGTAATCGGAAAATGTCGCGACACCCGCATTCGCCCGCCCTCCAGGTTCTCACCCACCCGCTCGCCTTTGCGTTGCGCGTGCTGAGAAATTTCCAGGCCCACCGGGGCTTCCTGCTGGCCGGCGCCATCGCCTACAACGCGCTGCTTTCCCTTGTTCCGCTGCTGATCCTCAGCGTCATCGTACTGTCCAAACTGGTGGCCCCGGCTGAACTGCTCGATACGCTCGGGCGCTATCTGGAATGGATGGTTCCCAGTCAGTCCAGCGCCGTTCTCGAAGAGTTGTCGCGCTTCCTCGACCAGCGGGTAGCCATCGGCAGCGTTCTGCTCGCCACCATGCTCTTTTTCAGCACGCTGACTTTTTCAGCACTCAATCAAGCGATGGCGGTCATCTTTGGCCATCGCGACATGGCCGATCAGCGTTCTTCGCTGCTGTCGCTGCTGCTGCCCTACGCCTTCGTCGCCCTGCTCGGGATCGGCCTGCTGGCCGTCACGCTGATCTCGATCGGCGTTCAGACCCTGGTGCCCGACAGCGGTGTCGTTTTCGGTCGTGACTGGTACCTGCCCGGCCTGTCCGGCACCATCCTCCATCTGCTCGGCCTGGCCACCGAAGCGCTGATGATCGCCGCGATTTACCATTTTCTGCCGGTCGGCCGGATCGCCTTGCGTTACGCGCTGGTAGGCGGCATCACGGCAACTGCGCTATGGGAAATAATCCGCCATGTGCTGGTCTGGTATTTCAACGGCCTGTCGAACGCCAGCGTGGTCTATGGCTCGCTGACCAGCGCAGTTATCATCCTGTTCAGCCTGGAAATAGCCGCCACGCTGCTGCTGCTCGGGGCCGAAGTGATCGCCGAATACGAACGACTCGCGCATCCCGCGTCAAGTAGCCAGGCCAATAACGGCCACGGTCGTTGAGTCCCCGAATTCACTAGCGGCAGTTGCCCTTCTTGGCCTGTCCCGGCGGGCAATCCTGGCCGACACCCTTGCCTTTGCCGTGGTTCTTTTCCCAGTAACCCGGGTCACGCCACGTCTTGCCGTCCCAATAGTAGCCGCGCTTGTCGCGGTCGCCGAACTGGATGGTCGTACCGCCCGAGGTGATCCGGGCGCCGCCGAGATTGACGTTGACATCCGTGGCCTGGGAGACAGGCGGCGAAAGCGCCAGCAGGGCGAGAATTAGGGCTTTTTTCATGGAAAACTCCTTGAGTTGAATTCGCAACAACATTGCTGCGACGGGGCAGGCAGGCACCTGAATGATTTCAATTTTCCCGCGACTTATCAACCAAGCCTACTCCGACAACGCGGTCGTGAAGCGCCGCGTCAGCGGGCGAAGAGGCGTGCCGAATGGACAGGGCATACCCGGTCACGTATGCTCCACCCACCATTCAACCCGAGGCTTGGTTCCATGATTCCGTTCGCCAAAATTGCCGCCGTCGCGCTCCTATGCCTGGGTAGCGCCGCGTTCGCCCTCCCTGCAAGCGCCGAAGAAAGCGCGGCCCCAAGCGCCGTCGCCGCCCCGCGACAGGGCAACAACATCGTCTGGCGCGGCGAAGTCGATGGCACCATCGAGATTTCGCTCCGCCATCGCAGCGTCCGGATCAACGTCGTCTCCGGCCGCAGCCTGCGCCGGCAGCACCAGAACTATCGCGTGCAGGGCTTCCTGCCCGCGCGCCCGCTCACGGTACGCCTGGAAAACGTCGCCGGCCCGGGCACCGTCGAGATCACCCAGCAGCCCGACGAAGCGAACAACTTCACCGCCATCATCCGCATCACTAACAACGAACCCAGCCGCGCGGAATTCCGCTTCACCCTGGCCTGGTAAGCAGGCTTCGCCAGGGCCGGTCGCGGCGTCCGGCGCTCTTCCAGCCGTTCAGCCGTTGCGCCGGCTTGGCCATCTGCTGCTTGATGATCGGCCCGACGGCGTTCCACGCCATGTTGCCGGCGATGAAGAGCATCGCCGTGCCGATCACTAGCTGGATCAGCAGGACGATCAGGTCGTGCTGCTGGCGGCTCATCTTGCGGCCGGGATTGGTGGCGCCGCAGCCGGGACAGGCCTCGGCCGAGGTATCGACGGTGTGGCCGCAGGCGCGGCATGGAACGAGCGGCATGGTTTCCCCCTTTGATGGCAGGATTATAGCCGCCGTCGTGCGTGGTAGCATTCGCCGCCATGAATCAGCCCCGCCTGCCGCCCGCCATCCTGCTCATGGGTCCGACCGCCTCGGGCAAGACGGCGGTTGCCATGGCGCTGGCCGACCGTTTCCCGGTCGAGCTGATCAGCGTCGACTCGGCGCAGGTTTTTCGCGACATGGATGTCGGCACCGCCAAGCCGGATCGCGACACGCTGGCGCGTTACCCGCACCGCCTGATCGACCTCATTTCGCCGGAAGAAAGCTATTCCGCCGCCCGCTTCTGCAGCGACGCGCTGGCGGCGATGGCTGAAATCACGGCAGCCGGCAAGGTGCCGCTGCTGGTCGGCGGGACGATGCTTTATTTTCGCGCCCTGCTGCACGGGCTGGCCGATCTGCCGCAAGCCGATGCGGCATTGCGCGCCGAAATCGACGCCGAAGCCGCCGCCGAGGGCTGGCCGGCGCATGCACGCGAAATTGGCCGCTTTTGACCCGTCAACCGCAGCAAGGCTGCACCCGACCGACAGCCAGCGCCTGCAACGCGCGCTGGAAATCTATCGCCTGACGGGCCGGCCGATGTCCGAACTGCTGGCCGCAAGCGAGCAGCAAAAACCGCCTTACGATTTGCTCTCGATCGGCCTGCTGCCTTCCGAGCGCGCCGTGCTGCACCAACGCATCGCCCGCCGCTTCGACGAAATGCTGCTGGCCGGACTGGACGCGGAAGTAACCATGCTGCGCCAGAAATACCGGCTGCACCTGAACCTGCCGTCGATGCGCTGCGTCGGCTACCGGCAGACCTGGGAGGCGCAGGAAGGCATCATCCCGCAGAAGGAACTGCGCGACCGCGGGATTTTCGCGACGCGCCAGCTGGCCAAGCGCCAGATCACCTGGCTGACCAATTCGTTCACGCCGAGAATTACGACTGCCTCGACCCCGCGCTGAGCGACAAGATCGCCGCGCGGGTTGCCGGGTTTCTCGGCGCCTAGTGCGCGGGCACCGCAACCGGCACGCCTGAATCGTCCGCCACCGGCGTCTTGCGCGCCGCCAGCAGCGTATAGACGGTCGGCACCACGAACAGCGTGAAGAAGGTGCCGAGCAGCAGGCCGCCGACGATGACCCAGCCGATCTGCTGCCGCGATTCCGCGCCGGCGCCGGTCGCCAGCGCCAGCGGCAAGGCGCCGAGCACCATGGCGCCGGTGGTCATCAGGATCGGCCGCAGGCGCAGGGTGGCCGACTCGATGACCGCTTCCTTCAGCTCGATGCCCTTTTCCTGCAGCTGGTTGGCGAATTCGACGATCAGGATGCCGTGCTTGGTGATCAGGCCGACCAGCGTCACCAGCCCGATCTGGCTGTAGACGTTGAGCGTGCCGCCGCTCAGCCACAGCGCCAGCAGGGCGCCGGCCATCGACAGCGGCACCGTCAGCATGATGATGAACGGGATCGCGGAAGCTCTCGAACTGCGCCGCCAGCACCAGGTAGATGAAGGCCAGCGCCAGGCTGAAGGTCAGCCCGAGCGAGGACGACGACTGGCGGAACTCGCGCGTCTGGCCGTTGTAATCGACCGCGTAGCCGGGCTTGAGCAGCTGGTTGGCGATGCCGTCCATGGAACTCAGCGCCTCGCCCATCGTGTAGCCCGGCGCCAGGTTGGCGGTGATGGTCACCGCGCGGCGCTGGCCGAAGTGGTTGAGTTCGCGCGGCGCGATGGTTTCGCTTGACGCCGACCAGGTTGTCGAGCGAGATCATGCTGCCGTCGCGGCCGCGGGCGTAGATGTCGCGGATGTCTTCGGGATTGCGGCGATCGCTGTCGGCGACCTGGACGATCACGTCGTACTGTTCGCCGTCGCGCTTGAAACGGGTCACCTGACGCCCGCCGAGCAGGGTTTCCAGCGTGCGGCCGATGGTCTCGACCGGCACGCCCATGTCGGCCGCCTTGTCGCGCTTGACCTCGACCGACAGTTCCGGCTTGTTCAGCTTGAGGTCGGTATCGACGTTGGTCAGGCCCGGGATTCTTGGCCAGCTCGGCGAGGAACTGGCTGGTCACTTCCTGCAGTTCCTCGTAGGAGGCCGAGGTGACGATGACGAAATTGATCGGCCGTTCGCGCGGGCTCTGGCCGAGCGACGGCGGCGTCACCGGGAAGGCCAGCACGCCGGGGATGCCCATGAATTTCGGGAACAGCTCCTTGGCGACGTCCGCCGAGCTGCGGTCGCGCTCCTTCCAGTCGGTCAGGCCGACGAAGGAAATGCCCTGGCTGACGGTCGGGTTGCCGGAAACGACGAAGAAGCGCTCGACATCCTTGGTCTGGCTGTAGATGCCTTCGATCTGGCGCGCGTACTTGTCGGTGTAGTCGAGCGTCGCGCCATCCGGCCCGAGGAAGACGCCGAGGATGACGCCGCGGTCCTCGACCGGCGCCAGTTCCGACTTCAGCACGCCGAGCAGCGCGACGCAGGCGGCGGCAACGGCGACGAAACCGGTCATGATGATCCAGCGCGCGCCCGAGTGCTGCGGTCAACACCCGTTTGTAGCCGGAATTCAGCCAGTTCAGGAAACCTTCGATCATCAGGAAGGCCTTGCCGTGCTTTTCCTCGTGCTTGAGCAGCAGCGAGCACATCATCGGCGACAGGGTCAGCGCGACGAAGCCGGACACCAGCACGGCGCCGGCCAGGGTCAGCGCGAATTCGATGAACAGCTTGCCGGTGCGCCCGGTCATGAAGGCGACCGGCGCGTACACCGCCGCCAGCGTCAGCGTCATCGCCACCACCGCGAAGCCGATTTCCTGCGAGCCCTGCAAGGCCGCCTGCATTTTCGGCATGCCTTCCTCGATGTGGCGGTAGATGTTTTCCAGCATGACGATGGCATCGTCGACCACCAGACCGATGGCCAGCACCAGGGCGAGCAGGGTCAGCGTGTTGATCGTGAAGCCGAGCATGAACATGATGGCGAAGGCGCCGATCAGCGAGACCGGGATGGTCACCAGCGGAATCAGCGTCGCCCGGAAGTTGCGCAGGAAGAAGAAGATGATCGCCAGCACCAGCAGGATCGCCTCGCCGATGGTCTTGAACACCGCCTCGATCGAGCGGTCGATGAAGATCGACGAATCGTAGGCGATGTCCGCCCGCATGCCGGGTGGCAGTTCGCTGGTGATCTTGGGCAATTCGGCGCGCAGGGCCTTCGACAGCTCCAGCGGATTGGCCGTCGCCTGCTTGATGACGCCGAGCGCCACCGCCGAACGGCCGTTGAAGCGCACCGAACTGCGTTCGGAAGCGGCGGCGATCTCGACGCGCCCGAGATCGGCGATGCGCACCGGGTAGCCGTTCGCCGTCTTGACGACGATGGCGCCGAAGCCTTCCGGCGTCGTCAGGTCGGTATTGGCGACCACCGAGAACTCGCGTTCGCGGCTCTCGATGCGCCCGGCCGGCACCTCGACGTTCTGCTTCCGCAGCGCATCCTCGACATCGGCCGGGGTCAGCTGGTAGGCGGCGAGACGCTGCGCGGTCGAGCCAGATGCGCATGGCGAACTTGCGGTCGCCGAAGATGCGCACGTCGGCCGCCCCCGGCAGGGTCTGCAGGCGCGGCTTGACGATGCGGCTGGCGAAATCGGTGACTTCGAGCGCCGAATGCTTGTCCGACGAGAAGGCGATCCAGATGATCGGGTTGGCGTCGGCCTCGACCTTGGCGATCACCGGCTCGTCGACCGAATCCGGCAGCTTGTTGCGCACCCGCGAAACGCGGTCGCGGACGTCGGCCGCCGCCGAATCGGGCGCCCGTTCGAGCTTGAAGCGCACCGAAATCTGGCTGTTCTCGGCGCGCGAGATCGAGGTGATGACCTCGACGCCCTCGATGCCGGCCAGCGAATCCTCGAGCGGCTTGGTCACCTGCGATTCGATGATCTCGGCGGAAGCGCCGCGATAGGTCGTGTCAACCGTGACCACCGGCTCGTCGATCTTCGGGTACTCGCGCACCGGCAGGCGCGTGTAGGAAACGATGCCGATCAGCATCACCACCAGCGACAGCACGGTGGCGAAGACCGGCCGCTTGATGCAAATCTCGGAAATCTTCATTTGGCTTCAGCCGCCTTGGCCGGCGCCATGCCCGGACATGCCTTCCATGCCGGCTGCCGGCGGCGCTGCCGGCGCGCCCTCGCCGATCGCCCGCACCGGGGCGCCATCGCGCAGCTTGAGCTGGCCGGCCGTGACCACCACATCGCCGGCCGCCAGGCCGTCGATGATTTCCACCTGCGCCGCGCGGCGCACGCCCAGCTTGACCTTGGTCGCCAGCGCCTTGCCGTCGACCACCTTGAACACCGTCGGCTGCGCCCCCGGCACGATCGCCTGCTCGGGCGCCATCAGCACATTCTTGCGGTCGCCGAAGAGCAGGCGGACGCGGACGAACATGCCCGGCCGCAGCCGGCCGGAAGCGTTGTCGAGCCGGGCGCGGCTGGAAATCGCCCGCCCGTTCTGGTCGACCATCGGGTCCACCGCATCGAGCACCGCCTTGAATTGCTCGCCCGGCAGCGCGTCGGTGCTGACCTCGACCACCTGGCCCTTGACGACGCGACCGAGATAGGTTTCCGGCAACTTGAAATCGACGCGCAGGGTGCCGATATCCTCGATGTTGATCAGGTCCTGGCCTTCCTTGACGTAATCGCCGACGCTGACGTTGCGCAGGCCGACCATGCCGTTGAACGGCGCCTTGATGCGCATCCGGCCGACCTTGGCCTCGGCCAGCTGGACGGCCGCTTCCTGCACCTTGAGCGTCGCCGCCGAGTTGTCCAGCGCCTGCGCGGTGACGAATTTCTTCTCCAGCAGTTCCTGATTGCGCTTGTGGTTGCTCTGGGCCAGCGCCAGGTTCGCCCGCGCCTGCTGCAATTCCGCTTCCTGCACCGCGGCATCGAGGGCCACCAGCACCGCGCCCTTGCCGACGATGGCGCCATCCTTGAAATTGACGGCGGCGATGCGCCCGGGCGTTTCCGGCCGCATGACCACCGATTCGTTCGATTTCAGGTTGCCGACGGCGCTCGCCTCGTCGGAAAAATCCGCCGCCGCGATCTTCGCCACCTCGACCGCCATCGCAAAACCGCCGGGGGCGCCGCCGCCCGGTTTGGCTGCCGCGCCGCCGGCCGGCGCGCCGGGTCCGGATGCCGGCGCACGATTCGCCGTGTAAGCGTAGTAGCCAAGACCGGCGAGGCCGGCAAGAGCAAGGGCAATGATGCCGAGTCGGGTATTTTTCTTCATGGGGAGGGCGCCGTTATTTTTGATACTGACCAACGAGTCAGTAATTGGTTCAATTGTATCGAACTCCTCCGCAAAACGGGAGAAAAATTCCGCTCAGTGCATCGCGTCGAGTTGCGGTTCCGGCTGCATGTCATGCCAATCCATGGCGGGAGCCGAATCGGGTGGCATGTCCCGGCTTTCGAAAGCCGCGGCGCAGGAACGATCGTTGCGCTGGCTGCCCTTGAGCGGCGCCACACGCACCAGAACGACGCCGGTGCGGACCATGTCGAGATACTCGGCGACGCCCCGTGAAACGTCGATGATGCGCCTTCGGTGGTGGGCCGCCATTCGATCGTTAACCTTGACGATGGCGCAGCGATCGTTGTCGAGGCGCCGCACCGCCACCCAGCTACCGAGCGGAAAGCGGTTGCTGGCGGCGGTGAAACCACGCAAGTCGAAGACTTCGCCGGTTGCCGTGCGCCGGCCATGAAAATCCCGACCGTAAAAACTCGCCGAACCATGCAGCCCGGTCAGTTCCGATTCGACGATCTCGGCCGTGCCAATTTCCGAGGAAGGCGTGTGAGCAGGCGGCTTCGCGCCTTTTTTAGGGGGTAGTTTCTTCGCCGCGACCGGCTTCCGGGCGGATTTATCCGCAGCCCAAAGCGGCGCCGGCAAATTCAGCAACGACAGACCGCACGCCAGCGCGGCGGTCCAGCGCAGCAAATCAGACCACGACGGTCTGCGCTTCGTCACCCTGACGCGCCCGGATCTTGCCGATGCGATAAACAGCTTCGCCCTGCGCCTTCAGCTCGGCCATCGCCGCCTCGGCATCGGCCGCGGCCACGACGATGACCATGCCGATGCCGCAATTGAAGATGCGGTGCATTTCGTTTTCGGCGACATTGCCTTCGGCCTGCATCCAGTCGAACAGCTGCGGACGCGGCCAGGCGGCCTTTTCCAGTTCGGCGACGGTGTTTTCCGGCAGCACGCGCGGCACGTTTTCGAGCAGGCCGCCGCCGGTGATGTGGGCCATGCCCTTGACGCTGAGCTTCTGCCATCAGCGCCAGCACCGGCTTGACGTAGATGCGGGTCGGCGCCATGACGACGTCGGCCAGCGTGCGCTCGCCATCGAACTGCGCGTTCAGGTCCGGATTGGAGCGCTCGATGATCTTGCGCACCAGCGAATAGCCGTTGGAGTGGGCGCCGGTGGAAGCCAGGCCGAGCACCACGTCGCCAGCAGCGATCGACTTGCCGTCGATGGCCTTGGATTTCTCGACGACGCCGACGGCAAAGCCGGCCAGGTCGTATTCGCCGGCCGGGTACATGCCGGGCATTTCGGCGGTTTCGCCGCCGATCAGCGCGCAGCCGGCCTGTTCGCAGCCCTTGGCGATGCCCCGATGACCTCGGCGGCGGTGTCGACATCGAGCTTGCCGCAGGCGAAGTAGTCGAGGAAGAACAGCGGTTCGGCGCCCTGCACCAGGATGTCGTTGACGCTCATCGCCGACCAGGTCGATGCCGACGGTGTCGTGGCGGTTCAGGTCGAAGGCCAGCGCAGCTTGGTGCCGACGCCGTCGGTGCCGGACACCAGCACCGGCTCCTTGTAGTGCTTCGGCACTTCGAACAGCGCGCCGAAGCCGCCGATGCCGCCGAGCACCCTCGCGCATGGTGCTCTTGGCCAGCGGCTTGATGCGTTCTACGAGGGCATCGCCGGCATCGATATCGACGCCGGCATCACGGTAGGAGAGGGAAGTGTTCTGGGTCATGGCGGCAAGCTGTTGCGGTTGACGATGGAAAGAGGGCGAATTTTACCGCAAGCCTGAGCGATCGGCCGGACTCAGCGCAGCATGGCGACGTAAATGCCGGTCAGGATCGCCGTCGTTATGACGCCACTGATGTTCGCCCCCAGCGCATGCGGCAGGATCATGACGCCCGGATTGGCCGCGGTCGCGATTTTCTGCACGACCTTGGCGGTCGTCGGTACGCAACTGACCCCGGCGATGCCGATCATCGGGTTGTACTTGCCCTTGTACCAGAAATAGAGGGCGTAGCCGCCGATGATCCCGCCGATTCCCGAGAGCAGCAGCGCCAGCATGCCGAGCAGCAGGAGCTTGAGCACGACAGGATTGAGGATGGTGCTGGCTTCGCACAGGACGCCCAGGGTCAGACCAAGGAAGAACGTGGCGCCGTAGAGGAAGGTCTCGCCGATCAGGTTGGAGAAATTGACCAGGCCGCCTTCACGCACCGCCACGCCGACGAAGAGCGAAAGGAACAGCGGCGCCGCGACCGGGAAGAGCAGGCACATGAGGGTGCAAATGACGACGGCGAACACCAGTTTCTGACCCGAGGTGATCTTCCTGACCTCCTCGACCGGCATCGGTATGGCGCGCAGACGCGCCGGGATCAGCAGCTTGATCAGATACGGATAGCCGCCGTAGGTCAGGCCCAGGTAGAGGTAGCCGACGACGGTGATCGGGACGAACAGGTCCCTGGCCAGGATCAGCGAGGCAAAGAGGACCATCGGGCCATCGGCGCCGCCGATCAGCGCCACCGAGGCGGCCTCCCGTTCGGTCATTCCCAGCGCAACCGCGATCGGAAAAACGGCCACCGTGCCAAGTTCGGCAAACAGCGCAAGTATCATGCTCTGGAAGGGGCGCGCCATGACGAAGCCGACATCGAGCAAAACGCCAATGCCCATGAATACCAGGCAGGCGATCAAACCGTTGCTGAACATCAGGGTGTAGATCGGCTGCAGCCAGTCGATCTGCAGCATATTGACGATATCGTTGGTTTCGCTGACCAGGGGATCGACGAACAGGGTCCCCATCCTGCCGTTCTCGAAGAACATCACTCCGGCATTGACCGAGGCCATTCCGAGTCCCATCGGAATCATCAGCAAGGGCTCGAGAATCTCCTTCTTGCCGAGATAGATCAGCAGAAAACCGAGCAGCATCAGCGCGATGCGCCCGAAAGCGATCTTCGGGTCGGCCGCCAGCAGCGTCGCGATGCCCTGAAACAGATCGAGCAGATGGATGTCTTGCATCGTCGTGACCCCGCTCAGGAAATTGTCAGCAAGATCTGCCCCGGTTCAATCGGATCCCCAGCCTTGACCGCGATGTTCGTGACCTTCCCGGAAGTCCTTGCAATCATCGGCGTCTTCATCTTCATGGCTTCAACGACGGCTACCGTGTCGCCGGCACTGACCATCTGCCCGAGCGAGACGGCGATGGCGTCCACCACGCCACCAAGCGTGCTCACCACGTCGCCCGCTGCGGCGAGGCCGCCTCCAGTAGCGCTGGTCGCTGGCGCAGCCGCTGTCACCGCAGCCGCAGGTCGCGGGGCCGGTATGCTCATGCTGCCACGGTCCGGGTATAGCAGGCCGCCCCCATCGCTGAGATCCTCGACCGTAACGCTGTATTCCCTGCCATCGACGGTAATCTTGAATTTTTTTTCCATGGTGCTGGTTCTCCGGGAAGTAGTCGGGCAATCAGGATTGGCGCTTGGGATGGTGGGGCGGAGTATGCGATGCGTGATGCGCCTGGCGGCCGCCGGCAGCCCATCCCGAATGGTGGTGAGTCGCCTCGATATGGACGATGTGATGGGTGTCAGCCATGGCATAGACCGCCGCCGCGATCGCCGCAATATGGTCGCGCCTCGACCGCGAGCGGCGCCGGCTGAACGAACACTGGCGGCACCGGTGCGGCAGGTTTGCGCTCGAGCAGGTTGAGCGTGACGACGATCACCTTGATGATCACGGCCACGGACATCGACACGATGATTGCCAGACCGTAGATCCACAGGGTCTTGATTATCACTTCGCTCATCGCTGCCCTCCCGGCAATTGCATATGGCGCCTCACAGCGGAATGTTGCCATGCTTCTTGGCCGGCCGCAGTTCGCGCTTGCCGAGCAATTTGCGCAGGGAGAGGGCGAGCATCGGTCGCGTTTCCGAAGGCTCGATCACGTCGGTGATGTAGCCGCGGGCCGCCGACAAATAGGGCGAGGCGAACTCGGCCCGGTAGGCCGCCGCGAGCTCGCGCGGCTTTGCGCCGCCGGTCCTCCGCTTCGTCCAGTTCCTTGCGGTACAGGATGTTGACCGCAGCTTCCGCGCCCATCACCGCGATTTCGGCCGTCGGCCAGGCATAGACGAAATCGGCGCCCATCTCCTGGCTGCACATCGCCAGATAGGAGCCGCCATAGGCCTTGCGCAGGACCACCGTGATCTTCGGGCGTGGTGCAGAGGCGTAGGCGAACAGCATCTTGGCGCCGTGCCGGATGATGCCGCCGCGCTCCTGCTCGACGCCGGGCAGGAAGCCGGGCACGTCCACGAGGGTGACGAGCGGAATGTTGAAGACATTGCAGAAGCGGATGAAGCGCGCCGCCTTGTCGGAGGCGTTGATGTCGAGCGCGCCGGCCATTCTCCATCGGATTGTTGGCGATGACGCCGACCACCACGCCCTCGATGCGGCGCAAAGCCGACGATGATGTTGCGCGCCCAGCCGGCATGCACTTCCAGCAACTCGCCGTCGTCGACGATGCGGCGGATGACGGCGTGCATGTCCATCGGCTCCGACGGGTCGTTTCCGGGATCAAGTGCATGCATGCCCCGCGTCCGGCGTGAAATCGATGTCGGCGCCCAGAATGTGCGGCGGATCCTCGGTATTGTTGGCCGGCAGATAGGACAGCAGCGGCTTGACCAGCGCGACGGCCTGGCAGTCGTCCTCGGCGACGAAATGCACATTGCCGCTGACCGTCGCGTGCACCTCGGCGCTGCCGACCTCGTCCATGCTCGTTGCCCGTCCGGTGACCGCCTTGATGACTTCCGGACCGGTGATGAACATGTAGCGCGTTGTGCCGGGTCATGATGATGAAGTCCATCAGCGCCGGCGAGTAGGACGCGCCACCGGCGCACGGGCCGAGCATGACGGCGATCTGCGGCACGACGCCGGAAGCAGAACGTTGTGGTAGAAGACCTCGCCGTAGCCGGAAAGGGCATCGACGCCCTCCTGAATGCGGGCGCCGCCGGAATCCTTGAAAGCGACGAGCGGAATGCCGTTCTTCAGCGCGACGCGCATCACATCGACGATCTTGCGCGCGTGCATTTTGCCGAGCGTGCCGGCGGCGACGGTGAAGTCCTGGCTGAAGGCCGCCACTTGCATGCCGTCGACATAGCCGGTGCCGGACGATGACGCCATCTGCCGGCAGTTCCCTGGCTTCCATGCCGAAGTGGACCCCGCAGTGACGGATATAGGCGCCGCCTTCCTGAAAGGTGTCCGCATCGAACAGCAGCGCCAGGCGCTCGCGGGCACCGAGCAGACCTTTCTGGTGGCGCGCTTCCAGCTTGTCGGCGCCGCCGCCGGACCGCGCCTGTTTGCGGTGCTCGCGCAAGTTCTCGAGAACTTTCTGGGAAATTGTCATCGTTTCACCTGTGAGCACAAGAGCGGCGCACACCTGTGCACCGTGAGGATTGTCGGGAATCAGGCGCCACACCGAACCTGCATCGAGTGCGCCCTCGGTTTCAGTTTCGACAATACCATGAGTGCCGCCCGGTTGCGCGGCCGCCAAGGCGGCGCGAATCGTCCTTCGGCTATGGCCGTGGCGCGTAAACCGTATAGCCCCGTGGCGGCGCCCAGAAGGGGGCGTGGCCTTCGGATCCCGAGCGCTGGTCCTCGGGTTGGTGCGCGTCGGTGCCGCTCCACCAGGCGATGGGCGTGAAATCCGTATCCCGCCAGCAGGTGCGCACCCAGGCGCCACGCCAGTCGTCGCCCCGGTTGTTCCAGACGAAGACCAGGCCAGGTCGATTGCCGCTGCCCAGGCGCTGCATGATGTAAAGGTCGTCGTCCACCCACAGAACTTCGGTGCCCCCGCCAGCATATTTCTCGTGGGCCGCCACCAGGGCGGCAATGCCGTTCGGTGAGCCCGGCTGGCCCAGCCCTTCGACGAAGTAGTCCCTCCAGAAGACGCAGGGGTAGCCCTCGTGAGTCAGGATGTAGCCGTAGGCCAGCATCTTGTCATGGACGATGCCGCGACCCTGATCGCGCAGGTCGTGGTTTTCGACAAAAGTTACAGCGGCGCGGGTTACGTCCTTGGCCAGGCTGGGCTGGTCGATCAGATTGCGCAGGCCAAAACCGTATTGATCGCAGATGGACTTCAGGGTCTCGCGCAAAGGAAAGTCGAAGGCGTTCACAGGGTTCTGATTGGAGAAATTACTGATGTCAATCCAGCCCTCGATGGTGCGGGCGTTGTCCCAGTACTCGGCGACGCCGTAAGGCTTGACGAGCTTGCCGGCGCGCTGGTAGCGGTACTCCTGGGCGGCCGTGACGGTATTGGCGCCGTAACCCTTGACGTAGTCGTAGCGGAAGCCGTCGAAGCCGATCTCCTCGACCAGCCAGCGGGCCAGCTTGAGTATCTCGCCGAACACGTAGGGGTTGCGGTGGGAGAGGTCCGGCATCTCGCCGAAGCTGCCCTCGTCCCAGCTCTCGTACGGATTGGGGTGGAAGCACTCCCAATCGCGGCGGAACTTGCCGCTGGCAGGCTCGAAGCGCGTCCAGCGGCGCTCGCCGGTGATCGGGTTCAATTCCTGAGCGTCGGCTCCGCTACAGTGATTGACGACAAAATCGGCGATCACCTCCATGCCGTTCGCGTGGGCAGCGCCGATCAGGGCCAGCAGTTCCTCCTTCGAGCCGAACCAGGTCTTGACCGAGCCTTTCTGGTCGAATTCGCCAAGATCGTAGTAGTCGTAGGGGTCATAGCCCATTGACGGGCCGCCAAGATTGGCCGCCTTGTGCACCGGAGGCAGCCAGAGGGCGCCGAAACCCGCCTCGGCCAATGCCGCGACGTGGTCGCGAACATGGTTCCACCATTGGTACTCCTGCTGCGCCTCGCGCGGGCAATCCCAGAAAAACGCCTGCATCATGACGGCCATGACAGCCTCCAAAGGTCGCGGAGTTCTCCGCTCATGGCGCCATGATAGTCCTGACCGGACCACAAGTGCGTGTCAGGGTACCAGTCATGGACAGTTGGGCAGCGAGGTGGCGGCTACGGCCTTGTCACAGGGAAGTGGCCGTGCCCTGGCCACTTCGCATAATCACAAGGCCTTCAGGAACGCCAACAGCGAGTCATTCAAGCGAAAGCGACGGGGGTGATTTCAGGCGCAGGTGCCAACCTCGGCGTTGGAGGGTGTCCCGAGTTTTGTGCTTTTCCATTTGTCATGGGGCAGAGAGCGGCCAGGAACTGCCGTTCGATGCTTCCAGAAAGCAGCCAATCCGAACGACTGCTGCACTTCGAAACCTGCCGTAGGGGCAATTCACACAGACTCGGCCAAACTAGTCGCTAAGCTAATTCGCATAAGGTAGTCTTCATTATTACCAACTCCGGTCATTCGGCGTAAGAGCCGTTCCGGGTCGCTCATTGCTAGAATAGGCCATGAGCTTTGCCAATTTCAGTGCCTTGGGTGGTCTTTCACGCCGTATTTACGCGGCGTTTCTGATTGCCGCAGTAATCCCTACCGCCTTGGCCGGCGCGATTGGCGTATATCTTTCCTTGCAGGCACTCAAGAACGAGACGTTGCGTAATCTCGATCAGGAGGTCACCGTCCGCTCCCAGGGTGTCGGTCGATTTTTTGACCAGTTGTCTTCGGAGTTGCTTTATTTGGCCAATGCCCGTGGATTGGTCGATGTGCTTGCAGCAAGACAATCGAAGGACGCTCAACTTCTTCAACTGGCCACAACGCGCCTTGAACGAGACTATGCCGCGCTGGCCAGTCTCTACCCGCACATCTACCAAATTCGCCTGATTACTGCGGATGGCCAGGAGTGGGTTCGCGTCGATCGCAAGCCGGAAGGGGTCTATGTCGTACCGCGAGAGTCATTACAGCCCAAAGGGGATCGCTATTACTTCCGGGATGCCATGGATGTGCGGGTTGGTCAGATTTATGTCTCGCCCCTCGACCTGAACGTCGAGTTCGGCAAGATCGAAAAGCCTGAGCGCCCGGTCATTCGAGTCGCTACGCCAGTGGCTGACGCCGAATGGAGGAAAGGTCGGGGTTCTGATCATCAACCTGCATGCCGATATCTTGCTAGAGCAGATTCAGCAAATGGCCAACGCCCGCCAGGGAACAGCCTATCTGTTGGATAACCAGGGGCATTACGTTAGCCGTTCTGCGGGCGGGGAGGCTGGCGCCTTTTCTCTTGAGCCGGTCGAGAAACTGAACAACTTTTTCCCGCCCGGCATCGCGAATAACCTCATTCAAGGTACTAGCTCGCCTAGTGTCGGAGATGGCTGGATTGTCGCCCACGCCCCAATCGACTACGCCCCCGAAGCTATCGCCGAGAACTCCAAGGGGAAATGGCGCATTGCGCTGGCTTACCCGGAGCGCGAACTGTTCAATGCCGTTGTCAATCTTTACCTCCTCTATGTCGTGCTGTTTGTCGCACTGGTCGTAACCGCCATTGGCGGTTATGCGCTTTCCCGGCGATTGCTGCGGCCGCTTGAAGATCTGTCGAAAGAGAGCGACGCCATCGCGAGCGGTGATTTTTCCCGTCGCGTTTCGGTTATCGGTAATGACGAAATCACTGCTCTGGGGGAGAAATTCAACAGCATGGCCGCGCGCCTGGAAGTGTCATCGCAAGCCATCAACGCTCATCGCGATCATCTGGAAGAGGAAGTCCGGGCACGGACGCGGGAGCTCGAGCAAGAGCGGACATCGCTGGAAGCGGTGATCGAGCACACTGCAGACGGCATTCTCGCCATCGACCACAATGGCGTCATCCAGTTGCTCAACCAGGCGGCCATCCACCTGCTGGGTGGCACGACTTCTCTGCCCGGGGTCAGTATCAAGAAATTTTGGCCGCACTGGCCTGACATTGCCCGGGATGCTGTGGGTGGTGCATTGCGTTGCGATGTCCAGTTGCCGGAGCAGGTCATCTCGTTGGCGGTCACACCGACTACCGCCGGCTTCATTGTCGTTGCCCGCGATGTCAGCGGCGAACGGAAAGTCCAGGATGAGCGCCGCGAACTGGACCACCAGATGTTCCAGATGGAAAAGCTGACCACGTTAGGCGAACTGGCCATGGGACTGGCGCATGAGGTTGGTAACCCTCTGGCTGGCATGAAGGCGGTAGCGCAGGCGATGCAATATGAGGACGACATTCCGCTTGGGCTGGTCGAAGCGCTGAAACGCATGGAGGCCGAAATCGACCGCTTGTCCGGCTTCCTGCGCAGTTTCCATGGCTTTGCGGCACCGCAGGCAATACTGCGGGAGTCCTGCCAGCTAGGGCTGGTTCTCGACGATGTGCTGTTCTGGACGCGCAAGGATGCCAAGAGCTTCGGCATCAGCTTCGAGTTGGCGGGGATCGACAGCGTGCCGCCACTATCCGCCGATCCGCATCAGTTGAAGCAGGTCTTTCTGAATCTGCTTATGAACGCGATTCACGCCATGCCGAACGGTGGCACAGTCACGGTCAACGCCGAAAGGGATGCCAATTTCGCTATTGTTCGCGTTGCGGATACCGGCGTAGGTATGGAAGAAGAGGTGTTGAGCCGAATCTTCGAGCCTTTTTACACCACGCGCCGCGAAGGGACTGGTCTTGGCCTGGCTATCGTGAGCAAGATAGTCGAGCAGCATGGTGGCAGCATTGAAGCGACCAGCAAGCCGGGGCATGGAACATGCTTCACATTGACATGGCCGCTTGCTGGAAACTGACATGCCCGAACCCATCCTGATCGTTGAAGACGACAACACCATCCGGGTGACGGTGGGTAATTTCCTTGCCCGCCAGGGCTTTGATGTCGAGGTTGCCGAGGATGGTGCCCAAGCGCTGGCCTTCCTGAAGGAGCGCAGTTTCAGCCTTGTCCTGCTCGACCTGCGCCTGCCAGATATGAACGGCCTCGACATCCTGGCCAAGATCAAGGAATCGGACGATCAGCCGCTGGTCGTCATCATGACCGCCTACCCAGAGGTACGAACGGCCGTGGCGGCACTAAAGGCGGGTGCCTACGACTACATCAACAAGCCCTTCGACCTCGAGGATTTGCAGGAACTGATCCGGCGTGCCTGCGAAACCCAGCGCCTGCGCCGCGAAGTCGAATGGCGCCGCGCCCAGTCGGAAACTTGCGTGATCGAAGGACTTGATCGGTCAAAGTGCGCCGTTCAGACTGATGCTGGAGATGACTGAAAGAATCGCCTCGGCCGGCAAGATTCCCGCCCTTATTCGTGGTGAATCCGGTACTGGCAAGGAACGGGTGGCGCAAGCCATGCACTGCCGATCGCCTCGCGCCGATGGCCCATGGGTAACGCTGAATTGCTCGGCCCTGCCGGAAGGCTTGCTTGAGTCCGAAATGTTCGGACATGAACGTGGCGCTTTCACTGACGCCAAGCAGATGAAACGCGGCCTGCTCGAATTGGCTGACGGCGGCACGTTGTTCCTCGACGAAATCGGCGACCTGTCGCTGGCGCTCCAACCGAAACTGTTGCGCGTACTGGAAACCCAGACATTTCGTCGCCTGGGCGGGCAAAAGGAGATTCGTGTCGATGTCCGCTTCGTCTCGGCAACCCATCGCGATTTGCCGGCGATGGTGCAGTCGGGCCAGTTCCGTGAGGATCTCTATTACCGCTTGAATGTCGGGGCCATCGATCTTCCGGCGCTGCGTGAGCGACAGGAGGATATCCTGCCCCTGGCCAGGCACTTTCTGGAAAAGACCGCGCCGGTCATCGGTATCGAATCCCCTGGTTTCGATACCTCAGTCGAGCCTCTGCTGAGGGCTTACCGCTGGCCAGGCAACGTTCGGGAATTGCGCAACGTCGTCGAGCGCGCAGCGATACTGTCCCGTGGTGCGCTCATCGGTGCCCAGCATCTGCCCAAAGAAATCGTTGGCGACAAGCCGGCTCAACTTGTGGAGCCGGCTCAACAACACGGGCCTGCGATTCGCCCGCTGGCTGATATCGAGGCGGATTACATTCGCCATGTCCTGCAACACTGCGGTGGCAACAAGACTCAGGCAGCCGAACTGCTTGGCATCACGCGCCTGACCCTGCGCAACAAGTTGCGCGAACCGGACGACCCGCTAAAAACCTGACAGTGATCAATAAGCATCCGGTCAGAAAATGACCGGATGGATGTTTTTTGATCGCTTTGTCCGCACGTTTTGCCGGAAACCCCAATGAATCAGCGATATCGGGGGCTGGCACGAACAGTGCGATTCCCTTCGTGTTGTGGGGCTGTTCCCACAGATCTCCAAACACAGGGGGAATCATGAAAAACCAGCATCGCAAGCGCCTGGCGCTGACCGTGGGGGCTCTGGGTCTGGCTGGCGTCATTTCGCTGAGCGCCAACGCCCAGAACGCCGCACCGGATCTTGCTGCCATGCCCGAGTCCAAGCCGGGCAATGCCGCAATGATCGAACTCGGTAAATATTTCTTCTTCGACAACCGCCTCTCCGGTGACTGGGGCGTTTCCTGCGCCAGCTGCCATGATCCGAAAAAAGGCTGGGGCGACGGCCAGGCACTGTCGGCCGGCTATCCGTCGATGGAGTATTTCCGCAACTCGCCGACCGTGCTGAACGCGAAACATCAGAAGCGCTTCCTGTGGGATGGCCGCCTGGATGGTTCCGATGCAGGCACGCTGGTTCGCGACATGATCACCGAGACCCATACGATGAACATGGACAGCCGCCTGATGCAGGAACGCCTGAAGCAGGTGCCGGAATATGATGCCCTATGGAAGAAGTGGCGGCCGAACGACGACATCAACGGCATGCGCGTCTTCAACGTCATTGGTGAGTTTATCCGTAGCCAGGAAACGACCAATGCGCCGTTCGACAAATTCAAGAAAGGCGAGGATTCGGCGCTGACCTCGGAGCAGAAGGATGGCTACGCCCTGTTCAAGGGTAAGGCCAACTGCGTCTCCTGCCATAACGGTCCAATCGGGTCGGACGGCAACCTGCACAAGACCGGTGTGCCTGAACACCCTGACGTGCTGAAGAACCCGTCGCGTACGATCACCATGCTGCGCCACTACTCTACGAGCGGCATGCCGAACTACATGAACGCGCGTACCGATGTCGGTGCTTACGCCATCACCAAGGACAAGCGTGACATCGGCAAATTCCGCACCGCCCAGCTGCGCGACCTGAAATACACCGCACCCTATATGCACAACGGCACGATGGCCACGCTCGACGATGTGATCGACTTCTACGACAAAGGCGGCGGCGCCGGTTCCGAACTCAAGGCACTGAACCTGTCAGCCAGCGAGAAGAAGGCGCTCAAGGCCTTCCTGATGTCGATGTCAGGCGACGAGGTGATGGTCAAAGACCCGGGGCAACCCGACATGCAGGTCTGGAAGACCTACGGCAAGAACTGAGGAGGCGACATGAAAACCACGACCCGCTTGACCCTCGCTGCCGGCGCTATGCTGCTGGCTCTCTCGGCGACTGCTGCCGAAAAATACCCGGCCCTCGGCCCGTTGCCGCCGCCGCCGATTCCAAAGGACAACCCGAACACGCCGGCCAAGGTCGAACTCGGCAAGAAACTGTTCTGGGACAACCGCCTGTCCGGCGATGGTTCCATGCCCTGCGTTTCCTGCCACGTTCCCGGTCTGGGCTGGGGCGATGGCGGCCAGATTTCCCGTGGCTATCCCGGCACCAAGCACTGGCGAAATTCGCAGACCGTCCTGAATTCTGCCTACTACAACAAACTCTTCTGGGAAGGGTCGGTGACCAGCCTTGAAGCCCAGGCACCGGCAGCTGCGGGCGGTGGCGTGGCCGGTAACGGCGACGATTCCGTGATGGAAATGCGCCTGCGCTTCCTGCCGGAGTATGTTTCCGAGTTCAACAAGGTCTTCGGCAGCGAATGGCCGCGGATCAATGACGCCTGGCGGGCGATTGCCGCATACCAGCGCACGCTCGTTTCCGATGCCAAAAAGGTGCCGGCCGACCGCTACGCCATGGGCGACAAAAAGGCGCTCAACGATAGCCAGAAACGCGGTATGGCGCTCTACAACGGCAAGGCCAACTGCATCGCCTGCCATAACGGGCCACTTGCCTCGAACCAGAAGTTCTACGCGACTGGCGTCCCGGATCACCCGCAGTTCAAGGAAGACCCGGTCGGCCAGGTCACGCATCGCTGGGAGTGGTATCAGAAGGGCGTCACTGAGAGCGACTATCGCAATGCCAAGGGTGACGCCGGGCTTTACTACATGACGATGAACCCGAAGGACATTGGCAAATGGCGTGTCCCCAGCCTGCGTGAGCTGAAATATACCGGGCCGTACATGCACAACGGCATGCTGGCCAAGCTCGATGATGTGGTCGAGTTCTACAACCAGGGGGGTGGCGAGGCACAGAACAAGACCAAGCTGCTCAAGCCTCTGAAGCTGACCGCTCAGGAGAAGAAGGATCTGGTCGCCTTCCTCGAAGCGCTGTCGATGGACGAACCCCTGTTGCAAGACGATCCCAAGCTACCCGGCGATTACCAGCCGCTTCCCGCACCCACCTCGGCTGCCAAGTAAGGAGTACGAACCATGACGAACAAAGTAATTTCCGTTCATGCGGATGGTCACGATGACCACCACGACCGCCTGTGCATGAGCCGCCGTCAATTCCTGCTGGCCGGCGGCGCAATGGTGACCTTGGCGGCAATTGGTTTGCCGGGCACTGCCGAGGCGGCACCGATGCATGCCCTCAAGGCCAGCTTCCCGAAGCAGAAGATCGGCAGCCTGTCGGCCCTGAAAAAAGGCATCCCGCTTGATTTCGCCTATCCGTACCCGGATGTCCAGAACATTCTGGTCAAGCTGGGCACAGTCGCAGGTGGTGGCGTCGGTCCGGACAAGGACATCGTCGCCTTCAATCAGCAATGCACGCACATGGGCGGTCCGTTGCAGGGTACCTACAAGGACGCGTATCAAGCGCTCGGTCCCTGTCCGCTGCACTTGACCACCTTCGACCTGACCAAGCACGGCATGGTGATTTCCGGCCATGGTACGGAGAGCCTGCCGCAGATCGTGCTCGAAGTGCAGGGTGATGACATCTACGCCGTCGGCGTCATGGGTCTGGTCTATGGCTATAGCGCCATGACCGCCCGCGCTTGAGGAGAATGGACATGAGCAAAAAAATGGAACATATCGCGGTAGACCGTATCCCGCTGCCTCCGAAGGATGCTGAAGTCCTGACTACCGCTTGCGACTACTGCACCGTCGCTTGCGGCTACAAGGTCTATCGTTGGCCGGTTGGCAAGGAAGGCGGCCCGCAGGCCAGTCAGAATGCCCTGAAGGCAGATTTCCCGCATCAGGCCATGATGACCTCCTGGGTCAGCCCGGCGCAGTACAACGTGGTCACCCACAAGGGCCAGAAGCATCACGTCATCGTCGTGCCGGACAAGGATGCCACCGTGGTAAATGTCGGCGGCAACCACTCCATTCGTGGCGGCACACTCGGGCAGAAGTGCTACAACCCGGACACCGCTACCCGCGAACGCCTGACCAGCCCGATGATCCGGGTCAATGGCAAGCTGACGCCGGTAAGCTGGGATCTGGCTACGGAAGCGATGGCCGACATCTCGAAGTACATCCTGGCCAAGTATGGCGAACATGCCTGGGCGATCAAGATGTACTCCTACCAGTATTTCGAGAATACCTACGCCATCACCAAGCTGGGCATGACCTCGGTCGGGACGCCATCCATCGCGCCGCATGACAAGTGTGCCAACACCAACGATGCGACCGGTCTCGACGATGCCGGGATCGATTCGTTTGCATCCAGCTATCAGGACTGGGGTGATTGCGAAGTGGCGTTCCTGTCGGGCGTCGATCCCTACGAAACCAAGACGACGCTATTCACTACCTGGATGATGCCGGGCGACAAGAAATTCATTTTTGTTACCCCGCACAAGACCATGGGTGTCGCCTGGGCCGGAACGCGAAGGGCGTGGTCTGTGGTTGCCGATCAATCTCGGTACCGACAGCGTGCTGCACATGGCGCTGGCGCGCATCGTCATCGAAAATGGCTGGCAGGATCAGGCGTTCATCAACCAGTGGATCGCCAAGCCCTGGGAAGTCGATGAAGGCTACGGTCGCGGCACGCGCAATACCGGCTGGCAATGGCGCACCACCTGGGGCACCTGGCAGAGCGACTGGGAGGACTACAAGAAGTTTATTCTGGCCCAGGAAGAGTCAAAGCTCGATGTGGCCGCCAAAATTACCGGTCTCAAGGCCGAGGATATCCAGAAGGCTGCCGAATGGATTGCCAAGCCGGTCAATGGCAAGGCACCCAAGACCTCGTTCATGTGCGAGAAGGGCAACTACTGGTCCAACAACTACATGAACACGCGCATCGTTCGCCAGCCTCGGGCTGATCTGCGGTGCCGGCAATCGACCGGGCCGCATGATCTCCCGTGGCGGCGGTCACCAGCGCGGCATGATGGGCGCCGGTGGTGGCTCCGGCTGGCTTTCTCCGGAGAAGTACCCGGGGCGGCGCAAGAAGGATTTCAACCTGGACCGCTGGTTGATGGCCGGTGAAATCAAGTTTGCCTGGGTCTTTGGCACCACCTGGGTGGCGGCGATGATGGCTTCCGATGCGCTGGGCAACCGTATGAAGGAACTGACGGTCGGCAACCCGAACCAGATCAACAGTCTTGATCGTGCCGCCATCTTCGAAGTGCTGAAGAAGCGCGTCGATTCGGGCGGCATGGTGATGGTCGATTCCGACATCTATCCCTGCGAGCCGGTTGGTACCGACTACGCAGATTTCGTCCTGCCGGCAGCGACGTGGGGTGAGGATGATCTGACGCGCTGCAACTCCGAGCGCCGCCTGCGTCTGTACAGCCAAGTTCTACGATGCGCCGGGGGATGCCAAGCCGGACTGGTGGGCAGTCGCTAAGTTTGCCGATAAAATGGGCTACGCGGCGGATGGCAGCTACAACTGGCAGTCGTCCAACGATGTGTTCGAAGAAGCGGCCCGCTTCGGGCGCGGTGGTGTGCTCAACTACCAGCCGCTGGTCGTCAAGGCCAAGGAAATGGGTGTCAAGGGTCATGAATTGCTGCGCACCATGGGGACGACCGGCATTCAGACACCAATTCGCGTCCGCGAAGGCAAGCTGGTCGGCACACAACGGCTACATGATCCGGCCAACAACTGGGGGGATATGGAAAGCTCCGAGGTCCAGTTGCGGTTCCTTTACGCCTTCAATACGCATTCCGGCAAAGCGATTTTGCTCAAGAGTCCGTGGAAGTTCGCCGGCTGGTATCAGTTCTTCGAAGCGGTTAAACCGCGTGCCGAGAAGAACGAGATCTGGGTCACCAACGGCCGTATCAACGAAACTTGGCAGTCCGGCTTCGACGACCGCCGCAAGCCGCACCTGAACCAGCGCTGGCCGGACAACTTCATAATCATCAATCCGAACGATGCAAAGAAGCGCGGCATCGAATCGGGCGACTGGGTCGAAATCCACAACGACACCGTTTATGTCCAGACCGGCCAGCCGCAAGGCGTACTCGATGCCGATCTGACCTTCAATCAGCTGATGAAGGATGGTCACATCAAGGTTGCCGAAGGGCGCTTCAAGGCCGTTGCCATTGTTTCGGACGAGATCAAGGAAGGCGTCGCAAAGTCGAACTTCAATACGCCGAAATCGATGGCCAACTCGGTGGTTTCTGCCGTCCCTGACCCGATGACCAACAACTACCGTTACAAGCTGGGCCGTGGCACGCTGACCAAGGTGGGCGAGTCGGAATACAAGACCGACCTGACCCGCATGAGCCTGAAGCCACGCCCGATTGTCTGAGCAACCCAATACGGGCGGGATTGCTCTCGCCCATCTTATGGAGTTTCAATCATGAAAAAACTGATCGCTCTCGCCATTGCAGCAATGTTGGGCATGCCTGCCATGGCAGCGGTGGATGAAGCTACGGCGATGGATATTGCCAAGAAAAACGGCTGCCTGGCTTGCCATGCGCTCGACAAGAAGTTGGTCGGGCCTGCCTGGAAGGAGGTCGGCAAGAAATATTCCGGCGATGCTGCCGCCGCCGAGCAGTTGGTCGTGAAGGTCAAGAAGGGTACCAAGGGAACGTGGGGCCCAATTCCGATGCCGCCAAACGCTACGGTCAAGGATGCGGACATCAAGACCTTGGTCGATTTTGTGCTGACCTTGAAATAGGTTTTCTGATTCATCTTTCCCGTTCCCGGCGCAGCCAAGCACTGCGCCGTTTTTTCAGGTCGCGAAACAATGCTCGCTGATTCATTTGGACGTCGAATCGACTATTTGCGGCTGTCCGTTACCGATCATTGCGATCTGCGTTGCGCCTACTGCATGCCGCCGGAGTACAAGGATTACGACGATCCCAAGCATTGGCTGACGATCGACGAAATCGCGAGAGTTGCAAGGCTATTCGTGGAACTCGGGGTGCGTCGAGTTCGCTTAACCGGTGGAGAGCCTTTGGTCAGGGCTCGGATCGATAATCTGGCGTACCTCCTAGGACGGATTCAAGGTCTCGAGGATTTGTCATTGAGCACCAATGGAACCCGTTTGGCCCAGTGGACACCGGCGCTGAAAAGTGCTGGCGTGAAAAGGCTGAACGTGAGTTTGGACACCCTGTCGAGACAACGGTTTGCGCAGATTACACACCGCGATGTCCTTCATGATGTGCTTTGTGGGCTGGATGCGGCCCGAGCAGAAGGATTCGACCTCGTCAAGATCAACATGGTCTGGCTTCCGGAGATCAACGGCGACGAACTCGACGCAATGATCGACTATTGCCGTGGCAATGGCTTCGTTCTTCGCCTCATCGAAAACATGCCCATGGGCGATGCCGCCAGACACTTGGGCAGTTCGTCGTTGCAATCCGTTATTGCAGACTTGCGCATACGGCATGGTCTGGTTGATCGCGTCATCCCGGGGGTAGCCCTGCACGTTATCTGGCATCGGCCGATGGGCGATTTTCCATCGGGTTCATCACGCCGATATCGCAACACTTCTGTGAATCATGTAATCGCGTCCGGGTGTCGGTGACGGGAACGTTTCACCTCTGCCTTGGCCAGGAAGATCGCCTCGAATTACTACCGATGCTGCGCCAGGGGGGTAGTGATGCAGAAATTGGCAATGTGATAAAGCTTGCCGTCATGCAGAAACCCTGGAAACACGAATTTCAGGAACAGCCGAAAAAAATCGTTCGCATCATGGCAAACACTGGCGGCTAATTGGTCATTTGTATAGCTGTCGTTCGGTCGGTTGTCCTACGTCCGGTAACAAGCCCGAAGCGAAAGTGTCCTGTCGAAAAGACCAACTGCAGTACCGGCCGAGGAGTCCTCGGTCAGTTCCGCGCGCTGTATGACCGCTCCAAGTCAGAAACCTGCCGCAGGGCCAACCGCGACGATGAATGTCTCTTGTGGGTCGAGGTTGTGTGGAAACGCGATTTCGAAGCGGATTTTGTGGAAACGATGCTGCAAGTATCCTGATGATGGCTTTTTGATCCTTGCGTGAGGCTGGGCGTTGTCCAGAAGGTCTTGGGGGGGTGTTCTTAAGCGCATCCCGACATAAAGAGAGGGGGTTCCGCCCCTCAAACGACCGCCTGCCTTATTGCTTGCAGGGTTCCCTGGACCCCCAGCAGGTTGATCACTCGCCGGAGGTTGTAGGACAGGACGTGCAAACTCAGCTCGGTTTTCACGTTCTTCAACCTCTTCATCAGGAAGTGGGCTGAACCCATCCAGAACTTCAACGTTCCGAAGACATGTTCGACGGTACAGCGTCGCTGCTTCATTTTCCCCGGCGTGATGTTCAGGCGGTGCTGCATGGCATCGAGCACGCCTTCATGCTCCCAGCGCCGTACCCGCCTTTCCTTGCCGGTGGTGCATTGCGCCTTGAGTTCGCAGGTCGGGCAGGCTGTCGTGTAATAGGACTTTATCCGCATCCCGTCCTCCATCGAGGAATGGCGATAAGGAAGTTGCCTTCCGGCAGGGCAGCGATATTCATCCGCCGCCTCGACATAGACGAAATCGCGCTTGTCGTATCGCCCCTTGGCCTTGTTATCCGAGGTCATGGTCTTCGGTACCCAGGGCGTGATGCCTGCCTCAACGCACTTCAGGATTTCAGGCCCTTTGAAATACCCCCGGTCGGCCAGGACGTCGAGTTGTCCAGCCCCCATGGCTTCTCGCGACTGCAACGCCATATTTGAGAGTTGCCTGCGGTCATGCCCTTCATTGGTGACCTCATGGGCAACGATCAGGTGGTGCTTGGTATCGACGGACGCTTGTACGTTGTAGCCAACCATGCCTGTCCCTCGGCCGCTGGTCGCCATCGAGCGGGCATCCGGGTCGGTCAGCGACAGTTGCTCGTCCGGTTGCTGCTTCAACTGGATCTCGATTTCGCGGAGGTATTCCATCTGCTGGCGGAGTTTTTCAAGCTTTTCCTGGATGTGCTGATTTCTGTGGCCGGCATTGGCGGATTGCGTTCTGTCGGCTGTGTCCAATTCTTGCAAATACCGCTCGATGCTCTCGTCGATCTGCTTCATCCGTTGTTCGAGTTTGTGTGGGGTGAAGTTCTTGTCCCGGTTATTGACCGCCTTGAACTTGCTGCCATCAATGGCCACGATGGCTTCGCTGAACAGGTCGAGCTGGCGACACAGGGCGACAAAGCGCCGACAGACGTTGCGGATCCCTTTGCCATTGTCCCGACGGAAGTCGGCGATGGTTTTGAAATCGGGCGACAGGCGTCCCGTCAGCCACATCAACTCGACATTGCGCCCAGCCTCACGTTCAAGCCGCCGACTGGACTGGATACGGTTCAGATAGCCGTAGATGTAAATCTTGAGCAGGAGCGCCGGATGGTAGCCCGGTCTGCCTGTCGCGGCGGCACTCGGGTCGAATCCCATCTCGGCCAGATCCAATGCGTCAACGAAAGCATCAATGACCCGGACTGGATTGTCCGTGCCAATATAGTCTTCCAGAGATTCCGGCATCAACGTGAGCTGGCTTCGTACCTGGCCTTCGATGAATCGTTTCATTCCTGTACCTCCCTACAGGAATCAACGCACGACCCTCCTGTTTGGAGTACACAGCCGAAGGGTTTTCACACAACCTCGGTCGAAACCGGTCCAATGCCTGTAGTGCCAATCGTTGCGGTCGACGCCCCGAAAAGGGGCAAAAATCAGATGAACGCCAACAAGCCCAAGGCCGCGCCGGCGGCGATCAGGCATAGCGGATGCAGTTCCGGTCCGCAGGTTCACGGCTGCGCTCACTGCAACCAGCGCCCTACGCTACCCGGCCGAAGCCG
>CAVSFS010000003.1:0-431833 GCA_963727115.1 uncultured beta proteobacterium
TCAGCAACGGCGGACGAATTATCGGGACCTCAAGCAACATGGTGTTGCAGGGGCGCGCGGGCCATGCGCTCTACTCGGCAAGCAAGGCGGCCGTCGAACAATTCGTCAGAAGCTCGCAAAGGAAGTTGGCGGTCGCGGTATCACGGTCAATGCCATTGCGCCCGGTCCGACAGATACCGACATGGTGTCGCAACTTTCGCGCGACACTGCGCCTGCAATCACGCCGCTCGGGAAATTGGGATCCCCGGCGGAAATTGCAGATGTAGTTGCCTTTTTGGCGTCGGATGACGCCCGCTGGATTACAGGACAGGTCGTCGGCGTCAACGGCGGAATTGTCTGAGATCGGCCGGCCGCTGCGTCGAAATACGCCGCGGCTCATTTTTGCATACGCATGCAGAAATTGTTGCCCACCCGTTTTTTGTATGGTTCAGTATGTAAGCGGGTGAGGCGAGTATCATGTCCTCCGAACAATTTATCCAAGGCGTGATCGGGGGGCTTGCGATCGGCTGTATCTACAGTTTGATTGCATTGGGCATCACGATCATCATCCGCGCTACCGAGATTCTGCATTTCGCGCAAGGCGAGCTGATGATGATCGGGGCGATGGCAGGGCTGTCCGCGATGTGGATGGTCGATCTGCCGTTTGTGGTTGTGCTGCTCGTTGGCATGATCGGCGGCGGCGTGGCCGCTGTAACGATCGAGCTCTCGATCTATCGCACGCTACGCACATTGCGAGTGCCACTCATCAATATCATCATTTCGACGCTCGGTGTCTCGCTTATTCTGCAGAACGCGGCGCGGCTGATATGGGGATCCGAACCTCTGCGTTATCCGCCGCTGTTCCACACACGTGGAATTGACATCGCCGGGTTCGCGATCTCTCCGCAGCTCATATGGATCGTCGTCCTCGGCTTCGTGATGATGGCGGCGTTGCAGCTGTTCTTTCGGTATACCCGTCTCGGCATTGCGATGCAGGCCGCGGCGCAGGACGCCGAAGCCGCCCAGCTGATGGGTATCAGCGTGAAAAAAACCACCACTTACACGTTCATCGTGGCAGGCGTCATGGCTGGCGCCGCGGGCGTGCTGCTGGGATCGCTGTTTTTCGCTTCGTTCAATATGGGATTTCTTACCGGCATCAAGGCATTTGTCGCGGCCACGCTGGGCGGTCTCGGGAGTCTGACGGGCGCCATGGTCGGCGGAATTGCCTTCGGTCTCATTGAGACGTTTTCCGGAGTTTTGATCTCGACAGCGTACAAAGATGCAGTCGGGATGATTGTTTTGATCGCCATCCTGTTATTGGCCCCGTCGGGAATTTTCATACGCGCGGGCCGCAGGGTTTGAGCGCGGCTCATGCAGTCCACCACGATCAGAATTCTTGTTCTACTCTTGTTCGTGGCGGCTCCGTTCATCCAGACCAACACTTATTGGCAACACGTATTCGGTGTTGCTCTGATCGGAGCAATTCTGGCGCTGGGGCTACAGTTGCTCGTAGGCATGGCGGGCCTGCTGTCTCTGGGCCAGGGCGCGTTCTACGGCATCGGCGCCTATGTTTCCGCGGTCCTGACGTTGCACTTCGGCGTGCCGTTTAGCCTGGCGTTCCTGGCGGCGGGAGTGGTCGCCGCGATCAGCAGCTTATTGCTTGTGCCTATCGTGAAACTGCCGAGTTCGAGCCTTGCGGTCGCGACACTCGGGTTCAATATCATCATCTACCTTTTTATGCTCAACGAGGAGTGGGCGACGGGCGGCAGCTATGGAATGCTAAACGTTCCGCTGCCAAGCATCTTTGGCTTCGAGTTCACCACCGAGCGCGATCTCTACTTTCTCATATTAGCCGTCACGGCAATCGTTTATTTCGGTCTCGACAGGCTGGCGCATTCGCGTTTTGGCCGTGCGCTGAGGGCTATCTCGCAGGATGAAGACGCAGCGCGCGCGTGTGGAATTTCAATCATCCGCTACAAAAGCAAGTGCTTCCTTGTTGCTGCATTCACGGCCGGAATCGCCGGTTCGCTCTACGCGCACCACGCTCGTTATCTCAACCCGAACGATTTTACTTTCAACAAGTCGATCGAAATTCTGATCATGGTGGTGGTCGGCGGCCTTGGCAGCCTGCCTGGTGCCGTCGTCGGCGCGATCATCATCGTGCTCATGCCGGAATTCCTGCGCTCGTCGGGCGAGTGGAGGCTCATTCTTTTCGGCGCACTAGTCGTCGTGCTGATGGGGGTCAGCCGTGGCGGCATTGCGGGACTTGTGCCGATGCTGCTGCGACTTTTTCCGCGATTTCGCTCTGCGTCCGATCCGAAAGCTGCGGAGTCGGTGGAGGTCATTCGATGACTGCTTTACTCGTCACCGAGCAGCTTACATGTCGCTTTGGCGGCCTGGTCGCCGTCGGCGGCGTCGATCTTTCGGTTGAAGCAGGTCATGTGCACGGCTTGATCGGACCAAACGGCGCGGGGAAAACGACTTTTCTTAATTTGATTTCGGGTCACATTCGTCAGACCGGCGGCAAAATAAATTTTGACGGGTGCGACCTCGCGCCATTGCCGGCGGACCTGCGCGCGGCCGCGGGCATCCGGCGGACTTTTCAGAATCTGCGGTTGTTTCGTGAAATGACCGCGCTTGAGAATGTCATGGTGGGTCTGCATGCGAATACCCGCAGCGAGGTGTTTTCCTCGTTGATCCGGACTACGGCGCAGCGGCACGAGGAAAAGGAAATTACCGACCGCGCGCGCGAAGCGCTCGATTTCGTGGGACTGTCGAACCTGGCGCACGCCATTGCCGTAAGCCTGCCCTACGGGCATCAGCGGCTCCTCGAAATCGCGCGCGCATTCGTTGGCAGACCAAAATTGATTTTGGCGGACGAGCCTGCTGCCGGTCTAAACGGAGCGGAAGCCGGTCAGCTCGTCGGCCTAATCCGCCGCATTCAAGCTGCCGGCGTGACGATGATGCTTGTGGAGCACCACATGGAGGTTGTGATGCGGGCTTGCGACCGCATCACCGTTCTCAACTACGGCAAGAAGCTTGCAGACGGAAGCCCCGCCGACATCCGCGATCATTCGGGGGTGATCGAGGCCTATCTCGGGACGAAAAGAGCATATCGACGATCCGCGCAGCGCGGCGCAAATGAGGCTCGCCATGCTGCGCATTGAAGACCTGCACGTCGAGTATGCGAAGATCCCGGCTTTGCAGGGAGTTGATATCGATATCAAACGGGGGGAAATTGTTGCGCTTATCGGCGCGAACGGTGCCGGCAAATCGACCACGTTGAAAGCGATTTCGGGGCTTGTCAGGCCATCGGCCGGCACGATTGAGTTCGACGGAAAATCGCTCGCAGGCCTTGCACCCGAACAGCTTGTGGAGCTCGGCATCATTCAGGTGCCAGAAGGGCGGCGGGTCTTTCCGCGCTTGACGGTCGAGGAAAATCTTAGGGTTGGAGCCTATCCGGCACGTGCGCGCTCAGGAGAAAAAGAGTCGCGTGAGCAAGTTTACAGCCTTTTTCCAAGGCTGGCGGAGCGGCGACGTCAGTCAGGCGGCGCGCTCAGTGGCGGCGAACAGCAGATGCTGGCGTTTGGTCGCGCGATGATGGCAAAGCCCGTTTTGCTGCTCCTGGACGAGCCTTCGCTCGGCCTCGCGCCGATACTTGTGGAAGAAGTGGCGCACGCGATCGACCGTTTTCATGACGACGGGGCGACAATTCTGTTGGTCGAGCAAAACGCGGAGCTGGCGCTGGAAATGGCGTCGCGCGGCTTTGTTATCGAGACCGGGCGAATTGTGCTCACCGACACAGCTTCCAATCTTTTGAAAAACCCGAAGGTCTGGGCGAGTTATCTTGGCCTGGAAGATTGGGAACTGGAGACCGACGACCAACGTCGGACATCTGCGTCTTCGAAGTAAGTGTGCTCAACCCATGAAGGGGAGGACAGACATGACTGGACTGAAAAGCCACTTTCTGCGAGCTGGCTTACTCGCTTCTGCACTGATGATCGGATCGGCGATAAGTGCATCGGCCGAAACGATCAAGATTGGAGTATTCGGACCGCTTACTGGCGACGCCGCTGCCACGGGTGCCGCGGAGAAAGAAGCGGTCGATCTTGCAATCAAGGAAAAGAACGCAGCTGGTGGCATCCGCGGTAAACAGATCGAAGCAGTCTATGCGGATGACGCCGGCAAACCGGAGGAAGCTGTCAACGTCGCGAAGCGACTGACGGCGCGCGACAATGTATCGATCCTCATCGGCAGCATCAGCAGCCCGGCGAGCCTCGCCGCTTCCCAGGTCGCCGCGCAATCGCAAACCCCTCAGATTGTCGTGGCAGGAACTGCACAGAAGATCACGACGCAGGGAAACCAGTGGGTATTCCGTTCGCCCGTGCCCGATACGAAGTTGGCGGCCGATCTTGCAGCCTTCATCCATGAGAAGTTCCCCAACGTCACCAAGGTGGCATTCCTCTACGTGAATGACGATTTCGGACGCGGCGGCTTTCAGTCATTCAAAGCAGCCGGAGATAAGCTTGGATTCGAGATCGTTGCGGAGGAACGCTATGCCAGAGGCGACCTGGATTTCACGGCGCAACTTGGACGCATCAAGGCAAGTCCCGCTCAGGTGCTCGTCGAATGGTCGCGCTACACTGAAGGCGCGCTGGTCGCGAAGCAATTCACTCAGATGAACATGACGCTGCCGCGTTTCGGCTGCGACGGCGTTGCATTGCCGAAGTATATCGAACTGGGCGGCGATGCCGTGAATGGCGTGTTCTACACTACGCACTATAGCAGCGCGACGACCGCCAACATTCCGGCGGCGCAACAACTGGTCACTAAGATCAAGCAAACCTACAACAAGGTAGCTGATGCGTATCACTCCGAGGCTTATGACGCGATCACGATGGCGCTGCTTGCAATAGAGCAGGCAGGCAGCGAGGACCGTGGCAAGATTCGCGATGCCTTGGCTAAGATCAGCTTCGACAGCACCCGCGGCCCGTTCAAGTTCGACGAGAAAGGAGATCCATTGCTGGTGACGCACGTCGTGAAGATCGTAAACGGCAAAGAGACCAACGGTCGCGACATTCCGGTCCAAAAATAAAATCAGCGTCAACTGCGCGCACGTGACGGTTCGTGTGCGCGCGCCCAATCTGTTGAGGGAGAGGAAAAAACTATGAGTATCCATGTGATCAAGTCTGACGTTCCGCAGCCGCTTGCAAACTATTCAGAAGCGTCACTCGCCAACGAGCTTGTTTTCGCGGCTGGACAGCTTGCTAGCGATTTCAAGACAGGCGTGCCGCCGGAAGCACGCAAGCAACCGAATTTTCCGTTCTACGGCTCGGATATCAAGCTGCAGACGGATTACATTTTGAAAAACATGGCGAGGACTTTTAAGGCGGCCGGCACCTCGCTCGACAATGTCATCAAGGCCCAAGTCTTTCTGATGGACCTAAACGACTTCAATGGATTCGATGAAGTCTGGAAGCAACACTTCAAGGTGCCGCCGCCTCGCACAACTATTGGCACGACTGGTCTCCTGGTGAAGGACACGCTGGTCGAGATTGACCTCATTGCGACGCTGCCGGACAAACCGGGAAAGGTCATTAAATCCGGCGCGCCGAAGCCGCTCGCAAACTATTCCGAGGCGATGCAGGTGGGCGATCTTATTTTTGCAGCAGGCCAGCTGGCGAGCGATTTCAAGACAGGCGTGCCGGCGTCGGCCAAGCGCGGCGAAAATTTCCCCTTCTATGGGTCCGACATTCAGTTGCAGACCGAATTCGTGCTGGAGAATCTGAAGAAAACCTTCGAAACAGCCGGAAGCTCGCTCGACCACGTCGTGAAGGCCCAGGTGTTCATGACCAATCTGAATGATTTCGCCGGCTTCGACCAGGTATGGAAGCGCTACTTCAAGGTGCCGCCGCCGCGCACAACGGTAGGAACCAGCGGCCTATTGGTGAGGGAAACCTTGGTCGAAATTGACCTGATTGGCTATGTCCCGCGCTCCGGCCTCAAGATCGAAGTTATCAAATCCAGCGCACCGCGTCCGCTCGCGAATTATTCGGAAGCGTTCACGCTCGGTGATTTTGTTTTCGCCGCGGGGCAAATCGCCAGTGACTATAAAACTGGCGTGCCTACCGAAGCGCGCAAGCACCAGAACTTCCCGTTCTACGGCTCGGATATCAAGCTGCAGACCGGCTACGTCCTCAACAACCTGAAGCAGACGTTCGAAGCGGCAGGTAGCTCGATCGACAATGTCGTGAAGGCGCAGGTATTCCTGACCGATCTCAAGAACTTTGCCGCGTTTGACGAGGTCTGGAAGGAGTTTTTCAAGGTGCCGCCGCCGCGCACAACGGTCGGCACGACCGGTCTGCTTGTCAAGGACGCCCTAGTGGAAATCGACCTGATCGCCACGCGTTGATCGACATCGGCAGGCCTCAGACGATCTGCCGAGTCCCTTCAGGCTGCAGCTTGGTTTACGGCCCGGAACACACCCGCGTCGGCTCGTCACAAAGACACCGCGACCGATCAAGATCGTGAGCAAATGACGTATACGGACTGCAAAAGGCCGACGCATCGTCGCGGAAACAAATAACGCTCGCCTAATGGTCTAAGCCGGTGAGCTCGCTGGTGGGAAATCGAGGAACTACGAATTTAGTTGGCACTAAAATTAAATAGAGGCGAATATTTCCTATAGTAGCTTGCGACTTGCCGTACTTTCACAGTTACTAGCGGAGGCTTAATTGTGATACGCCGGGAACGAAAAGACAACGCTTCGGACGTGCCATTGAGTTTATGGATTATAGGGATCCTCTACTTAGTGGTGGTAATAACGGCTATTCGTTGGCTGACTTAACGTCTTGAGCTTGATGCACTGGCGCGATAGCTCATCACGAGGCCCGAGCAGCTATCAGCGCTTGATGATGGGATCGACCGTCTAGGGCGCGTAGAATTCATTGGCGCTCGGGGCGCTCACGTTTCGGTTTGTCGGCCCGCAGTCGTACCCACGTCGTACCAGTAAGTTGTCGGCATTCCTTGATAGCCGCAGCGCGACGCTTGTCGATATAAGCCGCCAAGTCACCGAGATGGACGCCGCGCTGAGCTTTTTGGCTCGTTTCAATACGCACAATCTCGGCATGTCCCAATTTTAATAAGCCCAGCCGAGCGTGAACCCGCAATGTAAACATATTGAGTGGCGCTAAACCGCGCTTGGAAGGCCAATTTTCTCGTGTCGCATTGAACGCAATGGCCTCGCCGGGAGCGGAGACGATGACTCGCTTTCGAGCATCTGGTGCCTAGAGCCACTGTTTTGTTTTGAAATTCGATGTCCCTCATCCAATAAGATTGAGGGAGATCGCGCGCATCGTAGACGTCGTCCGGTCCGAGACCTTGGCTTGCCAAGAATATCAATTCCGATTGTGTAAGTAAGTCTTTCATTGCACTCATCATCGAAGGACCAGGCAACGCAAGGAGTGGCCAGACCACGACCCGGCGTTGCAGGGCGACGAAGCCGAAACCAACAAGAAAAACTGATTACCCGAGCTTATGCGGCGTGGCTCTTGCGTGTTCTCGCCGCTTTCTTTGTGGACCGTGATCGTTCTGAGGCCGGTCGGTTAGCCGAGGCTTCACCGCCCTTATGTCCGCCTCTTTGTGAGATACCCCACGGCTTTCGTAACTGTCCTCAATGTGCTCGGCCTGCCGTTTTTGTTTGTCTGTGTAACTGGACTTGTCACCGCGTGGCATGACGATCCTCCGTTTGCTCGCCCTTGTTCTGCAAACTCCGAACAAGACGATCAGTTCGGACGCGATGGATTGATATGGCCCGAAAAAAAAAAGCCGCACCAACTCGGCACGGCTCTTTTCAGGAGAGAAAAGTTTTTCTTACCGCGACTTCGGCGCATCGTCCTTATCGAAACTCTGACCGGGTACCGACGTGTTGTCTCGGTCCATTGATCTCGGGCTCGTTAGACCGGATCCCGTCGTTGCAGGCGGCGTCCTAAGAGTCCCACGCTCCGGAATGCCTTTCGTATTCCCGCTTTCGGCGGCAGCTGATGGGTCCGTCGGGGACGGCGTCGTCGGGCTTACGCCAGGGCCTGACTGGTTGGCCGGCGATGGCGCGCTCTGAGCAAGCACACTTGCGATTGGCAGTGCGGTGAGAAGTGCCGCTAAGGCTAGTTTCCGCATTTTGACCTCTCTGCGTTGTTCACGGTACGAGGGCCAACGCCTCCTGCGCAGCGATGTTCTTACACATCAGTGTGAGGGTTCCCGAATAAGTGGGGGGCCACCATCCGGGTGAATGGCAGCCCCTTGCATGAGCGACGCCAGCTTGTGGAAGTGGGGCTTCGGGGACCAAGCCGACGGCATCAAATTAATCTGCAAACCAATCCGCGGTTCCGACTTCTCGCGTCAGAAATTCACAACCCCCTTTGGCCGATCGTGTTGCCCTGCGATCGTGCCCAAGGGCTTGGTCCTGTCGCTTATCGTCGTCTGCACTTTATTGTTCACCGGCTGGAAGGGTTGGGAGATGGTTTATCGCTACCGCGTCGGCGTGGCTGACACAATTGAAACCCGTGAAGCAGCCAAGGACGCATTTCGAGCGGCATATGTGCTAATCAATAAGTGTGCCGGGTGTGTTGTTTTGGTTTGCCCCTTTGCAATGCATTCACACGCGAAGCCCTAGCCGCAAGGCTGGGGCTTCTGCTTCTCGGCCCGGCAACGATGTCCGCTCTTGGCACTTGGCAGACATCGGCTAGTGCACTGCACATGTCCGCTTTTGGGGGTGAAGCGGACATCGGCGTTTGCACTGCACATGTCCGCTTTTGACCCAAAGCGGACATTGGTGCGGCCGCCTTCCAATCCACCGACCCGAGCCGTACGATGTTGTGTCCTTGACCTCGGGGGTGGCAGTGAAACGGCGCGAATTCATCAAAGGGTTTGGTGGCGCCTTAGTGGCCTGGCCTCTCGCTGCCCGCGCACAGGAGCGAGTGCGGCGCATCGGTGTGCTCATGACCACATCGCTCAGCGACCCTGAAACGCAGGCCCGCACCAAGGCTTTTTTACAGGGCATGCAGGAATTGGGCTGGGTCGAAGGGCGCAATATCCGGTTTGATATTCGGTGGGACACCAGCACAGTTGACGGCGCCCGCAAAGTGGCCGCCGAGCTGCTTGCGCTCTCGCCGGACCTCATTTTGGCGTCGGGTATTACGAGCTTGGCAGCCTTAAAGACGACTCGTCACATCCCCAGTCGTATTCGCGATAGCGCCAGATCCGGTGGGTGCCGGATTTGTCGATAGTCTGGCGCAGCCCGGCGGCAATGTTACAGGCTTCATGCAGTTCGAATATAATCTGAGTGGAAAATGGCTGGAATTGTTGAAAGAGATCGCACCCAGCGTTACCCGTGCAGCAGTGCTTCGCGATCCAGACGTATCAGCGGGGATCGGACAGTTTGCTGTTATCCAATCGGTAGCGCCGGCAACTGGCATTGACGTTCGACCAATCGACATGCGCGAGGCCGCCGAAATAGAGCGCGGCGTTGCGGCATTTGCGCGGGTAGCAAACGGCGGCTTGGTTGTGACAGCGAGTCCGTGGACAACCACTCATCGCGAATTAATCGCCCGACTAGCTGCAAGGACTAAACTACCGTCGGTCGGTCCTAACCGTACGTTTGTCGAAAGCGGCGGTCTCGCGTCATATGGCCCTAATCTTGAAGACCAATTCCGGCGCGCCGCTGTCTACGTAGATCGTATTCTGAAGGGCGAGAAGCCCGCTGATCTTCCCGTGCAAGCGCCGACGAAATATGAACTGCTGGTCAACCTAAAAACGGCGAAAACGTTGGGCCTCAAGATTCCGCAAGCGGTGCTCGCCCGTGCTGACCAAGTGATCGAATAGTCGAATGGATGTCCGCTATTGGCACTTAGCGGACATGCCAGCCGTACCCGACTTTGTCCGCTATTGAAGTAAAAAAAGCCCGCGCCATTCGCGACGCGGGAAGGTGGTTAGCCGGAGACACCATTGCCACCGGCCCTCTGATTGTCATTTAACTCGGGTTGGCAAGGCAAGTGTTTGAGGCAAGATTTGCTCGTTGAGTTAACAAGCAAGGAACCGCGAACCCCCGGGGTAGTCTTGTCGAGCTCGTGCAGCCCGTATCGCGCATGTCCGCTATTGGCACAAAGCAGACATCGGCTTGTGCGTTGCACATGTTTGCTTTTGACCCAAAGCGGACATTTCGAACCTCACCGCTAGTGTAAGATGGTAAGTGTCCTTTGCCGAGGTTGGGGTGGAATGCTGGACAGGGTCTGGCAATACGTTGGGACGTTCATCGTCACCGTGGTGGGCTGGATACTTTGGTGCATTTTCACCCAAAGGGGCAATTTTGCGCCGACGGTCAACGTGATGGCATTGTTTATTGGCGCTCTGGCTTTCGATTTATGGCGGAACACCGGACCGTTCGAATAGGCGATAGGGCCTACGCCGATATCGTGTTCAAATATTTAGAGGTCCACTTTTGGCACTTAGCCGACGGCATGTGCGCTGCACATGTCCGCTTTTGGGGGTAAAGCGGACATGCAGACCCGCTTCCGTCTGCCCTTTCGCCCCTGCATGCCGCCGGTCAGCCAGCCAAGTTGGCGCGGCGGTCGTCAAGGCTCTTGGCGACGGCAGCGGTCTTGTCACAATAAAACGCCCCGCACCGAGGTACGGGGCGTGCAGTCGATAACGGGGCCGGCGGCGAATGTTTTGCCGCCGGCCGTTGAGCAATCAGCCCTTTTGGATCGCAACACCCGAACCTGTCCTGATATCCACACCCCTGGTATCCCGCAGGAACACCAGGCCGATGACCAAAGTCATCACCGCTACTCCGATCGGATACCACAGACCGTTGTAGATATTACCGGTCGCAGCGACCACCGCGGTCGCCAGCAGCGGCAACATCCCGCCGAACCAGCCATTGCCGATGTGATAAGGCAACGACATCGAGGTATAGCGGATCTTGGTCGGGAACATTTCGACCAGGAATGCAGCAATCGGCCCGTACACCATGGTCACGTAGATCACCATGATGACTAAGATCACTTCGGTCATGAACCAATTGATCTTGGCCGGGTCGGCCGATTTCGGAAAGTTTTTGGCGGTGAGCGCCGCCTGCCACGTCGTAGCATTCCAGCCTGCAACCTTGGTCCCCGCAATGTCGAGATCGGCCGACTTCGCTCCGGGTGTGTGGATGGTTTGGAACGACAGTCCCGACTTGGTCAGGAAGTCCTGCGCGCGGTCGCAGTCGCTGAACTTCGACCACGGACCGACGAAGACGTGCAGGTTGCAGGTCGATTGATCGGCCGAGACCGAGATCGGGTTCTTTGCGGCAAACGCTTCCAGATCCGGGTTTGTATAGTGCGTCAGACCCTGGAACAGCGGGAAGTAGGTGATCGCCGCGATGGCGCAGCCGGCCAGAATGATCTTGAGCCGGCCGATGCGGTCGGAGAGCCAGCCAAACACGATGAAGAACGGCGTTCCGATGATCAGCGACAGGCCGATCAGTTCATAAGCCGTGATGTAGTCGACCCTCAACGTGATGACCAGGAAGAACAACGCATAGAACTGGCCCGTGTACCAGACCACGCCTTGACCGGCTGTGGCGCCCAGCAGCGCAAGCAGCACGTATTTGTTGTTGGGATAGTGGAAGAAGCTCTCGGTCAACGGAGCCTTCGAGCCTTTTCCTTCCTGCACCATCTTCTGGAAGATCGGCGTCTCATTCAGCTTGAGCCGGATGTAGACCGAGAACACCAGCAGGATGACCGAGATCAGGAACGGAATACGCCAGCCCCACTCGGCGAAGTCCTTGGCGGACATGTTGCCGCGGCACAGCGCGATCAGGATGAGGGCCAGCAGCAGGCCGAGCGTTGCGGTGGTCTGAATCCAACTGGTCGCATAGCCGCGCTCATGCGCTCGGGCATGCTCCGCGACATAAGTTGCCGCTCCGCCATACTCGCCGCCGAGCGCCAAGCCTTGCAGCAGGCGAAGCGAGACGAGCAGGATCGGCGCCAGCCAGCCGATGCTCGAATATGTTGGAAGCACGCCGACCAGGAAGGTGGCGGTGCCCATCACCATGATGGTGACGAGAAAGGTGTATTTGCGGCCGACCAGGTCGCCGATACGGCCAAAGATCACCGCGCCGAAGGGGCGCACAAGGAAGCCCGCCGCGTAGGTGGCGAAGGCGGACAGCAGTGCCGCCGTAGCATTTTCAGTCGGGAAGAACAGCGCGGCGAAGAACGGCGCCAACACCGCGTAGAGATAGAAGTCGTACCATTCGAAAATCGTGCCGAGCGAGGATGCGAAGATGACGAATTTTTCGTCCTTCGACATGCTGCCGGCGCGTGCCGAGGCTTGCATCATCGTTGCCATGTGCGTTGTCCCTATGTTGATTGTTTGTTTCTTGTTTTTGGTTTCTTAAATTCGGGACAGCCACCCGTATGATCGCCAAAAGCCGTCCCGCAACAGAAATACGCCGCGGGTTGCGGCGCGTCTCTACATCGGAGGTCTTACGACGAAGGTCGCAATATCAGTTATTAAGCATTTCAATTAAAACAAAAAACCTAACACGCCTCGGTCCCGGTACCAATTGCAGGACCTTTCAGATCAAAGTGTTGAGTTCTTCCAGCACCCTGATCAGCCAGTTGGCGGCCTGCAGCACCACGAATCGTCCCGCCAGTTTTTGCCGGCGAAAGGTATAGTTGAGCAACTTGAGCGCGTGCTTGTAGCCGGGATGACGCTGCGTAATTTTGCGCAGCAAATGCAGTCGCGCGATCATTTGGGCGCGTCGGGCTTCCAGCAGATCATATTGTTCTCGAAACCCGGGCTGCAGCCGCCCCGGCGGTTTGGCAGGCAAGGAGCGAAGTCGACGATGCGGCATTGGCAATTGGAACCTTGGTAGCGTGGCCCGAACAGAATTTTACCAACCGATTAGCGATGCGGAGGAATGAAGACTTCGTATAAATGGTGATTGCGTTCGGAATTAGAAATAGCCGCCAGACAAAGGGGGCCAAATGCAATATTTTGACCGTCTCACAAGTCGGGCGCGCCGACGAGGTGATCGAGTAAATGGAGGAATGTCCGCTATTGGCACAAAGCAGCCATACCGAGTTGCACTGCAAATGTCCGCTTTCGGGGGTAAAGCGGACATGACGTTTTGCGGTGCGAATGTCTGCTTTTGACCCAAAGCGGACATCGGACGTGATCGGCGTCTGAGGCCGGTTGTGGATCATTTCTAACTCGCGAGGCCCGTGCGAAGTGCTAGGCTTTAGACCATTGCACAAGGCGTGTTCTCACGGGGCACATGCAGCGGCGCGAATTCATCTCGCTTCTCGGCGGCACGGCAGCTACGTGGCCGTTCACTGCGGATGCCCAACAGCCCGATGGGGTGCGCCGGATTGGCGTGCTGATGCCACTTGCGGCGACCGATCCGTCAATGAAGCGCCAAGTAGCGGCGTTTGTGCGTCAGCTTCAAAAATTAGGTTGGGCGGAAGGCCGCAATCTCCAGATCGACTATCGCTGGGCGGCCGGCGACGCAGAGCGGATGCAGATGTTTGCAAAGGAGCTTGTTGCGCTGCAACCGCATGTGCTTTTCGCTAGGAGCACGCCAGTGACGGCAGCGCTCTTGAAGGAAACGCGTACAATCCCGATCGTATTCACGGTGGTCTCCGATCCCGTCGGGGATCACTTTGTGGAAAGCCTGGCGCGCCCGGGGGGCAACGTGACGGGGTTCACTAACGTCGAAGTTTTCGCTGGCCGGCAAATGGTTGGAACTGCTCACAGATTGCGCCTAGCATCAAGCGCGTCGCATTTATATTCGATCCAAAACTAGCCCCTGGTGGCGGCTCATATTATACGCGTCTGATCGAAGCCACTGCACCATCATTCGCGGTGACGCCAAGGGCCACACCGGTTCACGGTGCCGTCGAGATCGAGAGCACCATCAGTGAATTCGCCCGTGAGCCGAACAGCGGCCTAATTGTGCTGCCGGACGGTACCACCAACACTCATCGCGAACTGATTGTCACACTGGCGGCACGACATCGTGCGCCCACAATTTATGCGTTCCGTGACAACGTCGTGGACGGCGGCTTGATATCCTATGGTGTCGATGTCGTCGACCAGTTCCTGCAAGCGGCCGGCTACGTCGATCGCATCCTCAAAGGCGTAAAGCCAGCCGAGTTGCCAGTACAGTTGCCGACGAAATTCGAGCTGACCATCAATCTTAAGACAGCGAAGGCGCTCGGCCTCGACGTCCCCTTACAACTTCAGCAACGCGCCGACGAGTTGATCGAATAGAAGCGCGATGTCTGCTTTTGGCACTTAGCGGACATGGACTAGTGCACTGCAAATGTCCGCTTTCGGGGGTAAAGCGGACATAGGCTAGCGCCCCCCGTAGTCCGGCTCGGCTCATCACGCGAGTTGTGGATATTGCGTCCCGTCCCATATCTTCATGAGGAGATACCGGAGGAAGCGGAAAATGCCCGACAAAGTTTTATGTCCTAAGTGCCATGGCCAAAGAATGACCGCCTGCCCTACTTGTAATGGCAGTGGCCGACGGCATTGCGATGTATGTGGTGGTAGTGGTGAAGTCGACCCGCCTCCACCAACCGCTCCCCTCCCTTCAAGCGCTGTGAACGAGCATCAGCCAAGCTGTTTCGCTGGGGAAGAGGAAAGAGGTGAGCAGTGGAAGGGCAGCGGCGCAACAAAGACGACTATTAATGAAGTGAAGTCGAGCCTCTGATGGAATCCTAACTCAGTGATGTCCGCTTATGGCCCATAGCGGACATCCCTAGTTGCACCGCACATGTCCGCTATTGGGGGTAAAGCGGACATCTTTCAGGGAAAAGCGGACATCAAGAAATGTCCGCTAATGACCCAAAGCGGACATCCTGCCATGGAGTAAAAACGAGGATTTGCCTAGGATTGAGCGTCGTCGTGAACCGTCGGGAGCGACATGCAGCGACGCGGTGTTAGCGGACAACCATCGAAGGGGCATCGCCAGAGGACGAAGCCCAAAGGATCATCAGACGGAGAGAGGCGTCGTCCAGTGCTGGTAAAAGATTGGATGCCCGCTGGTGTGCGAGCCGCAGCAAAAGTCCGTAAGCTGAAAGCGGGTGAGGTTCTATTCCGGCTCGGCGACAAGACCATAGGCTTATGTGAGGTTATTGCTGGCCGCGTACGGCTTGCGCGGGTTGATCGCTCGGGGCACGAGGTCGTACTGCACGTCGCGGGGGCGAGTGAGACGCTTGCCGAGGCCTCCCTGTTTTCTCCGCAGTATCACTGTGATGCGATAGCCAGCACCAACGCGACCGTGCGCGTCTATCCGAAACGAGAAGTGCTGGCCGCCTTCGAGAGAAACCCGAAGGCTGCGCGGGCATTCTCTGCAGGGCTTGCCCATCAGGTGATGGACCTTCGTACCCGTATCGAGCAACGCAACATCCGCTCGGCGCGGGAACGCGTGCGGCATTTTCTCACCCTAAATGCCAAGGCTAATGGCCGCGTATTTGAACTCCGCGGCACATTGAAGGATTTGGCCGCAGAACTGGGCCTTACTCACGAGGCGCTTTACCGCACCTTGGCCGCGCTTGAACGCTCTGGCGAGATCAGGCGCAATCACAGCAAAATCACACTGTTACGCCGCGTATGATCGAGATCATATGCTGGCTTTGCGGATCAAGCTATTCAGGGCATTAGGCATAACGCGAAAGAGGCACCTGATGTCAAACCTTCGATGGGAGACAATGCTTGCCGTGACGGCAGTCCTTGCCGCGACTGTTTATGCCTTCGCCCAAATGCCGTCGGGTGGCCCAATGGGCATGCATGGTCAGATGCAGCAAGGCGATATGATGAGCCAGATGCATAGCCAGATGATGCAGGGTCAAGACGGAATGCCTGGCGGCATGGGAATGCGCGGCGGGATGGGCGGTCATGGCGGAATGCATGGTCAGCAATCTGCCGCGACCGGGACACCGACCATGCCCGGGCAAGATGCCTTCGGGATGATCCAAGAGATCGTTCAAACTCTACAATCCGATCCCAAGACAGACTGGTCAAAGGTCAACATTGACGCGTTAAGACAGCACCTCATCGACATGAATGAGGTAACCCTGCACGCCGCTGCCGCCCAGCGCATGATTGACAATGGCATCGAGATCACCGTCACGGGCGAAGGTCGGACGCTTGAAGCGATCAAGCGCATGGTCCCGGCACACGTAAACGAGCTGCACGAAATCGGTTGGGGCGCAAAGAGCGAAGACTTGCCAAATGGCGTAACACTCACGGTCTTGGCGAGCGAAGCGCAACCGCTCACTAAGTTAAAGGCGCTCGGTTTTATGGGGATCATGGTGCAAGGCGGGCACCATCAGCCGCATCACTTGATGATAGCAATGGGTCAATTCCCAATGCATTGAAAGCCTCGCTGGTACGCCAGACGATTTTGGTGGCAACCCGTTGGTCGTAAAAGGCTGGATTTGGAAGTCGGCTGTCGCGGGCTTGTGCGGCACACTCGTTCATTTCTGTTTTATGTATCTCAAATCGCGAGCAGGTCTGCTCCCAGCATTTCAACCGTATCAGAGTTTGCAACATTCTCTTAGTCAGTGGGTTGGCGCAGATGTGCCGACCTTTGTGCCGTGGTTGCTTTCGCTCGTGAACGGTATGGCAATTCTTGGATTTCTATTCGCGCGCATTAATCGCCTACTGCCTGGTCGAAATGGCATAAGCAAAGGCGCGATCTTTGGTCTTATCGGATGGGTGCTAATGGGAGTGATATTTTTTCCTTTAATCGGGCTTGGCCCATTTGCCTTTCAAGCTGGACTCGGTATCGCGCCCGCGTTGTTGTCGCTAGGCATGTTGCTGACGTACAGCATCGTGTTGGCTACTGTGTACGCTGCACTAGATAGGTGGAGCGAAGAGGCATAGGTCCGCTATTGGCACCTAGCGGACATCGGCTAGTGCACTGCACATGTCTGCTTTTGACCCAAAGCGGACATAGCGCCACCCCCCCTTATGACGGCCCAAGCGAGTTGGTACGCTCCTTTGTCCCGGGCTTGGAAGGCAACATGAAGCGGCGCGAGTTCATCGCAGTCATCGCGGGTTTTGCCAGCACTTGGCCGCTTGTTGTGTCCGCGCAGGAGGGGGGACGAACTTATCGACTAGGTTTTTTGCTACCAGTAAGCCGCACTGCGCCAGCCATCATGGCCTTCTTCGATGAATTACGGGCCAACGGATTTGTCGAAGGTCAAAATCTCGTGGTTATTTCTGGAGGATTTGAAGTCCGCAATGAGCAAGTTCCCCAGGCGGTTGCGAACCTGGTCGCGGGCAAACCGGATGTCATTTTAAGCGGAGGTGATCTCAGTACGCGTGCCCTTGAGCAGGCGAGCAAAACCATTCCCATCATCGTTATTACTGAAGACGTCGTGGCCGCTGGCTTTGCGGCATCGTTGGCACAACCCGGGGGCAACGTTACCGGCGTAAGTCTCATGTCCGCCGATCTGGATGGCAAACGACAGGACATTTTAATTGAGGCCGTGCCACAAGCGCAGCGGATCGCGGTGCTGGTGGATTCCAATGTCGCGACCTTGCAGCACCTCAAAGCTTTGGAAAACTCCGCGAAAGGGCATAGCAAGGAATTGCTCATCATCCGTGTGGCAAATCGCACCGACTTAGAGCCAGCGATAAAGAATGCGAGTGCTCAGGGAGCACACGCGCTCAATGTCTTGGCTTCGCCGATGCTGTTTCTCAACCGCCAAACCATCATTGAGCGAACCGTAGAACTCAAATTACCGGCCATCTTTCAGTGGCCTGAAATGGCTGAAGACGGAGGACTGCTTGGTTATGGCCCCAGCTTCTTAGAGTTTTTCGCCAACGAGCGTCCATGGTCGCCAAAATTTTTCGCGGTGCAAAGCCCGGCGATTTGCCAGTCGAGCAGCCAAGCACTTTCAAACTGGCGGTCAATCTCAAGACCGCCAAGGCGATGAATTACACCATTCCCACGAGCCTTTTGCTTCGCGCCGACAAGATCATCGAATAACTAGGGGATGTCCGCTATTGGCACTTAGCGGACATCGGCTTGTGCGCTGCATATGTCCGCTTTTGACCCAAGGCGGACATCCGGGTAATTCGGAAAATCGGCTTAGGCAGCTGTCCATTCCTCGGCGCTGACGCCAGCGAGCGCCTGCACGCGAGCTTCGTCTGCCGCAAGTTCACGTGCAAATCCTGAATAAACGATGGCGCCATCATCGAGCACGTAAGCATGATCTGCAATTTCTAAGCTCATGCGCGCATTCTGTTCGACCAGCAATACCGATATGCCCTCGTTTCGCATCTGCGCGACGATGCGGAATACTTCGCGCACGATCAGAGGCGCCAGCCCCTGCGATGGCTCATCGAGAATGAGCAGTTTGGGATTGAGCAGCAGGGCGCGACCGATCGATAACATCTCTTGCTCACCGCCAGAAAGCTGGCGACCGCGATTGAGCTTGCGTTCGGCAAGGCGGGGGAAGAGCTGGTAGATCCGTTCGACTGTCCACGGACCGCTACGCTCAAGCGGAACCTTTAGGTTTTCCTCAACACTGAGATTGGCAAAAATCCGTCGGCCCTCGGGTACATATCCGACGCCTTGAGCGGCAATGCGATAGGTCGGCCAATGGATAGTCTGGTTCCCGAAAATTGTAATGCGCCCTTCGCGAGGCGGCGTCAGTCCCATTAAGCTGCGCAAAGTCGTAGTTTTGCCGGCGCCGTTTCGGCCCAGTAGCGCGGTAATTTTGCCCTCGGGCACTTCCAGGCTGACGCCGTGCAGAATGTGACTCTTGCCGTAATAAGTGTGCAACCCTTCGGCGGTAAGCGCGGCGCTCATGCGGCTTTGCCGAGATATGCGGCCTGAACGGCCTCGTTATTGGCAATCTCTTGCGGAGTGCCCTCCGCCAGCACGCTGCCCTGGTCAAGGACGGTAATGCGGTCTGCGAGATGAAAGACAACGCGCATATCATGTTCGATCAAAACGATGGTGAGCTTACTGTCGTGGTGCAGACGACGAATAAGCTGGGTAATCTCATAGGTTTCCTGATCTCCCATGCCGGCAGTCGGTTCATCGAGCAGTAACAGATGCGGTCTGAGCGTTAGCGCCATGGCGATTTCCGCTGACCGCTGATCGCCGTGGGCAAGCTCGCCGACCAGACGATCGAGTTTGGATTGCAGGCCTGTCAATTTGAGAATTTCCTCCACTCTCGTTTCGATGCCGGCCTTCTCGGCTGCGCTGATCCACGGCCGTAGGCAATAGCCGCCCGCTACTTCGGCGCCAATGCGCACATTCTCAAATACGGTAAGTTCGGGAAATATTTCCGTGATCTGGAAAGTGCGCGCCATACCCAGTCCGACGCGCTTGTGCGCGGCCAGTTGGGTGATATCGCGACCGTCAAATTCGATGGTGCCTGAATTTGGCGGGAAGAAGCCACTTATCAGGTTGAAGAACGTGGTCTTGCCCGCTCCATTCGGACCGATGACGGCGCGCAATTCGCCCTTCGGAACGCGGAGAGACACGTCACGCACGGCTACCAGACTCCCGAAGCGTTTTGTGGCGCGCTTGACTTCCAACACTGTCATGGTGCGTCCGTCATGCCGTGCTCTTGCGGCGAATAAAGCCTAACAGACCGCGTGGGAAGAACAGCACGACCAAAACAAACAACAATCCCACGAACGACATCCAGTTGATTGTAACGCTTGACAGGTAATCCTGCAGAACGACGAACAGAACGGCACCCAGCAGCGGACCCCAGAAGCTGCGCATGCCGCCCATCACTGCCATCATCACGAAATCGCCGGATTGGCTGTAGTGCAGCCCTTTCGGATCGGCAAAATTGTTGACGAGGGCGTAAAGCGCTCCGGCAAGGCCCATGAAAAAACACGACAGGGTAAATGCGATCCAGATGTGACGCTCGACTGGAATGCCCAAGAAACGCGCGCGGCGCTCATTTTCACGAATCGCGATCATTGCGCGGCCGAACGGAGAGCGCAGAATAATTCCCATTGCACTGACAGCAAGCGCGAAGCAAAACAGAACGAAATAATAGAAATAGTCTGTGTTCGACAGGATATCGATCTGGAACCACCCAAAATCGAGCGGCTGGCGAGAGAAACCGCGTAACCCGTCGTCCCCACCGGTGAGTGAGCTCCACTGAAATGCGACATAGTAAAATACTTGGCCGAATGCGATGGTTACCATTGCGAAGTAGACGCCGCGCCTTCGCACAATCAGCGCACCTAAAAGAGCGCCAGCAACTCCGCCGAGCAACATCCCCAAAACAAGTGATACTGGCGTGCTGGTCGTCAGAAATTTGAGCGCGAGCCCAGCACCATAGGCGCCGAGCCCGAAATATGCCGCATGACCGAACGACAACACACCGGTAAATCCCAGTAGGAAATTCACCGACATGGCCGCCAGGCCAAGCACGAGAACGCGCGTAGCAAGCGCCGTGTAGCCGCCGAGCGGCACCATCCAATACGGCGCCAGCGATAGCGCAAGCCAGATGACCGCGAGCACAATAAGCTTGCGCGTTTGTTCGCCGCTCATGTCATCATGCCTTCTTCACCGAGCAAACCGCGCGGTCGCACAAGCAAGACAACTGCCATCAGCACGTACATGATCGCCTCGCTCGCGGCAGGAAAGAACATCGCCGTCAATCCAGACGCGACCCCGATCAACAAGCCGCCGAGCAACGTGCCGGTGAGGCTGCCGACACCACCGACGATGATGGCGATGAAGCTCGGCATCAATAGTCCTGTACCCATGGTCGGCTCGAGACCGAGTTGCCCCGCAGCTAGCACACCACTCAAGCCAGCCAGGAAGATGCCGACCGCAAAATTGAGCGAGCGCAGCATGCGTACATTGATTCCCAACGCCGCTACTGTTTCCAGGTCCAGCGTGCCGGCGCGGATGCGTATCCCAAGTCGTGTGAAGCGCAGCAGGACGAACAACAACACGACTGCCAGCACCACGGCCCCCACCATGAACAGGCGGTAGCCGGTGATGAAAAAGAAATCAGAACTGATCGGCTGTGCGAGAAATGCGGGAACGGTTACCGGTTTACCCTGTGCGCCCCAGATGAACCGCGTGCCGTCCTCGATGATAAAGGCCAAGCCGAACGTGAGCAGCAGACTATAGAGCGGATCGCGCCCGTAGAGTGGTCGGATCAATACACGTTCAACAACAAGCCCGATGAGCGCGGTTAAAGGTGGAGCGATCAGCAACGCGCCCCAAAAACCCACATAGGGTGTGATCGTGTACGCGATATAGCCGCCAATAACGAGAAAGCCGCCGTGGGCAAAATTAATTACGTTGCTCAGGTTGAGGATAAGCGACAGGCCGAGTGCCATAAGCACATAGAACGCGCCAATAATTAGCCCGTTGGTAACGTTGAAGAGCAGGAGTTGTGTCATGAATCGCGTTAGAAACTGAAAGGTCGCTAGCAACCCGGGAAGTGCGAAACCTCCCGGGTTGCATGAAAGATGATCATCAAGCTGGCCACTTCAACGTACAGCCGGTGTCGGCGACAGGCGGCGCGGTCTTATCGCCGGGCACGACCAAATCCACTTTGAACAGGTCTTCTGGATCGTCTTTGCCTTTACTCACGGCTTCGCCGACAAAGGCCGACGTCATTAGTTGATGATCACCGTTACGATAATAGACCTTGTTAGGCTGTAGTTTGACCTCTGGCGGGAGTTCGAAGTCGCTCAGTGCTTGCGCAAGCTTTACTGCATCAAGAGATTTCTGTTGATTTGCAACAAGCGCAAACGTCATTGCCGAGGCGTAGCCAAACCAGTGACGCGCAGTCGGCACCTTGCCGTCATTGCGTTTGCGAATCTCAGCGACGAATTCCGCGACGTGCGGCACTCCAGGTTGTTTCCAATACCATTCAAACATCCAGATGCCGATACGAGCTTCCGGTGGCAGGCCCGCTAGAGATTCCAACTCCTGTTGAGTACCGGCGACATGGATCTGCTTATCGAGACCGAACTGTACGATCTGCTTCAGACAATTGATCATGTCTGAGCCCTGCACTAGCAGTAGTAGGACATCGGGATTGGCAGCGCGTGCCTTAATCAGATAGGCAGAAAAGTCGGTTGTACCAAGCGGCGTTAGTTCATTTCCGGTGACCGTACCACCAAGCGTTTTCAAGTTGGCCGCACAGGCATCATAGAGAGTGTGGCCAAACGCGTAGTCCGGTGTGATGAAATGCCATTTTTTACCGTACTTATTATAAAGCAGCTCAGATACCGAGTTCGCTTCCATCCTCGTGGTATTGCACACCCGATAGACATTCCAGTGACAGTCTTTTCCAGTAATTGTATCTGTGTGCCCGCCCGAGACGACGTGGAGAACCTTCTTTTCGGCAGTAACTTGGGCGATCGCCGCGGCTATGCCTGAGTTCACATCGCCGATGATGAAATTGACATTATCGCGTTCGATCAGTTTGCGCGCTTTTTGAACGCCGGTGCCCACGTCGTTCGCTGAGTCTTCGACGAGGAGTTCGACTTGACGACCGAGGATCCCACCCTTCGCGTTGATTTGGTCTACGGCTAGCTTGGCGCCAATGACTTCGTTCCCCGCTGGGGCGGCATAGACGCCGGTCAATGGATCGACCATTCCCATCTTGATGTTGTCGGCGGCGCGGACGGGAACAACGAAGGGCGCAGCGACCTGCAGCGCGCCCAGCGCAGCGGCGCCTTTCAAGAGTGCACGGCGGTCAGACACAAGGATAGGGGTCTTCATGGAGGTCCTCCCAGGACTTATTAGATTGTTATGGGCCGACCGGGGTCGGCTCATTCGTTCCGACTAAAGTCGAAGTAGCATCGCCCCTCTGCGATTTAGCTCACAGCGGCGAAAATTCCGCAAGCCTCTTTGGAACTTCGCGTTTGCGGTGCGCCAGGACCGCAACTGCGCTAATATTCATCGACCCGCGATGAGTGGGCGACAAACCTGACCACGCGTGACTTCGGTACCTGCACGCGCGGGTTCGTTGCGGCGGAAGACGCCGGGATGCGTCACCGGTTTTGTTAGGTGGCCCGAGTGAGTTTGAGGAGGCCCTTTCTATCACGGCTAAGTTGGCACTTAGCGGACATCGGCTTGTGCGCCGCACATGTCTGCTTTTGACCCAAAGCGGACATGAAACGCCCCTTTCCGAGCGCTGTGTTTGGCCGGTACCATGTTGGTCACATACCAGGGCGGCTGGGGGCGGATATGAGGCGACGCGAGTTCATCACTCTTTTTGGTGGAGCAGCGGCAGGATGGCCGCTCGCAGCGCAGGCGCAACAGCCGGGCGGACACGCAGAGGCCGATCGGCAGCTTCCATTTCCCGACGAGATTTTCCTAGACCATGTCGGGCACTTCGTGCGCGATCATGAGGCCGCGAGCCGGGCACTCGCACGGGCGGGCTTTGCGCCGACGCCGGCATCAATCCAAGTCAATCCCGATCCGAAAGGCGGCGCGCCGCAACTGACAGGCACGGGCAACGTCACCGCTATGTTGCCGCGAGGCTATATCGAGATTTTGTTCAAGACCGCCGATACCACGCTCGGCCGTGAATTTGATACCGCGATGGCGCGCTACGCCGGAGTGCAGCTTGCAGCCTTTGTCGTGGCGGATGCTGCCGGGGCACAACCGCCGCCTTGCCGAGAATGGCTTTCGCGTACGGCCGCTCGTTGAGTTGCAGCGTCCGGTCGATACTGGCGCCGGGCCAGGAACGGCGGCCTTCACGGTTGCGCGTGTCGAGCCCGCCGAAATGCCGGAAGGGCGCATTCAGAATTCTCACGCACCACACTGAGCACACTGTGTGGCAGCCGCGCTGGCTCACGCACCCGAACGGCGCGCTTGGGCTAGCGGGCATGACGATTGTGGTTGCGGATGTCGGGGAAGCGGCGAGTCGCTTTGCGCGCTTTTGCGGTCGCGCAGCGCAGCCGTCGCCGTCCGGGCAGTCCATCGCGCTCGACCGCGGCCGCGTTGAGCTTGTCGGAGGGGACGCATTTGCGCGGATGCTGCCCCAAATTCCCATTCCGTCAGTACCCTTCATGGGAACAAACAGCATCAGGGTGCGATCATTGTCAGCGATCAAGACGATACTGGCAGACGCCGAGATCGCGACGAGTCCGATGGGCGCGGATCTGCTCGCGCGCTTCCCCGAGGAGCTGGGGCAAGGGGCGTGGATATTCACGGAGCGGGGAGGTTGATCCGATGTCTGCTTTTGGCCCAAAGCGGACATGGCCTAGTTGCACTGCACATGTCCGCTTTCGGGTGTAAAGCGGACATGACGTGTTGCGCTGCATATGTCCGCTTATGACCCAAAGCGGACCAGGGACCGTCCTTACCGAACCTCGTTTAAGCCGCTACGATGCCTTGTCCTGAGCCTCGGTCCAGGCAATGTGCCAAGAAGTCAGCTGTTTATCGGGGTTTCTAAGGGGGTAATGCTTTTCACCCACCCATTCACCCACCTATTTTACGACGTTTGCCGCGATCGCCAAGACGCTGGCGTTGCCGGTCACGGCGAAGCGCGCGACGGCGTTGAGTTGTCCTGCAAGGCGGTCGATCGCCTGCGTTGTCTCCGCATTGAATTCGAAATACTGGCCGCCTGAGCGCAACGCAAGCAGCCGAAAAGCGCGGAGAGCGGTCGGGTCACGACCTTCCTGGAACGCGAAGATTGGCACACCAGCCGCGCCAAGCTCACCGGCTAAGCTGGACAACGGACCGATTTCTTCTTCGAAGCAGTCGCCGATAAAGGTCAGCGCCTGCACCGGAATTTTCTCGTGCTCGCACAAGACGTGGCGCAGCACTCGCTCGATCTGCGTCATGCCGCGCTTGCACTCGACCTTCCCCATCCACTGTGCCAACTGCTCGCCGCTCGACGTCCACTTCGAGGCACGGCATTGATCGCCGCCATAAAACACGAGCTGCATGTTGAGTTGCCCGATCGGCGCCGCCTCGCGGAACATCTGGCCCTGTAGCTCGCGGGCGACATTCCAAGTTTCTTCGCGGCTTGCAGTCGCGTCGCAGGCAAAAATCAATCGACCGCGCGGCAATGCCGGACGGGCGCCGCTTGGCGGCATGTGAATCACCGTGTTGATCATGGATTTCCCCCTCCTGGTCTGGGTGGTCTGGGGTCCTGTTGGCAATCTTTTGCTCGCGCCTAATTTTTTTCCCGCCGATAGCGGTATGGCCGCTCGCCTTGATGCGCGGCCGGTAGTGGGCGAAGCCGATGGCGGTGAGAATTTTGGCGACCCGAATTTACTGCCGACGGCGAGCAGGTCTGCGGCGCAAGGCCGAGCGCGTATTTAAGGACTTCACTAATGCTTACGTCGGTGCGGGCACCGATCCATTGTTCGACGGGCTCCTTCCAGGCATCGAACTTGAAGCGGGCCGCCTGTTCCGTGGCGGCGAGAGCTTCCAGAGCTGGCGTCTCCAGCCACCATTTCGCGCCCGCGTTAAAGCGGACGATTGCTTCCGCCCAGAGCTGATCACGTTCGCGCGCCAATCCATCGATGTCGATCATGCCGTTGACATGCCGCCGGCCAGATACGCCTCGCACCGGTTGGATCAATCAGGTAGCCGCCGACGATCGGATTGATGGTGCCGGCGAACACGCATGATCGCGGCAAATTGATTGGGTGCTTGCCGTACGGCGGCCGATAGCGATCGTAGCGTCGGGTGATGAACGACTTAGCCGAAGCCGATGTCGCCCTGAAAAGCGCCTCCATTTCCGCCCACTCAATCAGCCAAACGCCTGCCAACTCTTGCGCGGCGTCCTTGTTGCTGAGGTGACTGAGACGGTCGGTGAACCAAGCATCACGAACCGCGAGCGTGCGTAGCGTTTCAGACTTCTGTTTGCCCTGGGGACCTTCAAGGACGAGCATATGATCGACCTTGCAGCCCGGCTGGTAAATGCGTGCAACGGCACTGATGAGGTACCGTGGGCCAACGGCGCGTGCGTACGGGGAATCGTCGGCGTGCAAGTAGTCAACGAGCCAGCTGTCGATCCGGCCTTTGCCGTCCCAAGATCAACGCGTCGAGGAAGCTGCGCACGGGATGTACTGTATTGCTTCGCGCTGCAGCCTGCACTGCCCGGCCGATGTCGCACTGATTAGCGGCGATGTCCTCGTTTTGAAACCAGACCCGCACCAGCGAGTCGTGATGATCGGTCCATGCCGCATCCGGCGCTTCATCGCCCCAATAAGGACGCTTCCGGATGACAACCCGTGCGTTGAAAACATCGAAGGCCAGCACGCCTTTCCACATGGCATGCTCGCGCAGAAAGAGGATGAGATTTGCGAGGATCGGGTGGATCCCGCCTTTGGCATCGAGTTTGATATCGCTGGTCCAGTTATGTGCTGTCGAATTACTCCGCGCAGCAATTGCGTTTCGCGGTCCTTCTTCATTTCGGCGAATCGCAATTTAAGTAGTCGCTTAAGCGCGCCAGCCCTTAGGCCGACGAAGTGTTTGGCTCGCTGTCCGCCAGGTGGATGCAAGGCGTCGCGAATTGCCAGCGCGATTTCGACATCATCGACGTCGAGTGTGATCTTGCGCAAATCATCGAAGCGCATTGCCTGCGCCACTTTGGCGGTGAGCCCGAGCTGCTGCAGCACGCCGTCGGCCCAAGCAAACAACTGTTTTTTAATTTCGGTTTCGGCGTCTGCGTGCGCTTTGGCGTCCGGCTCCGGGAACGGGATGAGGTTCGTCATTTTGTTTTTCGTCGCGGAAAGAGTTAGGTGAGGTTGTGACCGATCGTGATGTGTGTCTTGGCGAGAGCTCGCAAGACCGCGCGCTCGATCATTTCTTCGTTGAGGGTTTGTGCTTTCTCGAGTTCGTCGATACGCGCCAGGGCCTTGTCGAGCAAATCCGTCTCGCTCTTCAATGTCAGGCTGGCCGCGGTGATGACCGGCGGCGACGTGGTGAGATTAGCCGCCGTCAGCTTCTGGATGTTCGTGCTGACGTCTTTGATATCGCGGCGAATGTCTTGAAGACTTTCCGACAGACTCGATTCTTCGAGTCTCGTTTCGATTTCTTCGCTCACGCTGCGCCGGTTGCTGTCCGACGCCGCCTTGAGAACGGCGTACGTCTTTGGCCTGACCCGCACCGCCGCTTTTGATTCGGCCTTGCTCAAACTTTCGCGGGCGGCCGGGCTTTCTGCGCTCATCTGTTCCGACGTCTGTTGTCATTGGCTGTACCTCTCTGTACCTAATTGTGTCTATTTATCAGTCCTGAAAATTATTGACAAGTAGGCACGTTCAGCCTCACACTTGTTAGTGTCAATATAATTCGACACTAATGAGGTAAATCCAGATGGTCTGGGCAAAAATTTTGGCTGAGCTGAAGAGCAAGCCGACAGTTTCGGTGCCGCTCGCCGGCCAAGTGCTCGGCGACCTGTCCCGGAACGGCGCCTATGAGGCCGCCCGCAACGGCAAACTCGGCGTCCCGGTAATGCAGGTTGGCGGCAAGAAGCGTGTCTCTTCCATCGCCGTGTTGCGCAAGCTCGGCTTGGCCGAGGACGGCGAAGCTGCCTGAAATTCAGAAGCCGGGCACGTGGCCCGGCTTCTTCGTCTCGGTTCCTTCTCGATCGGGTTCGCGGCCGCTGATCGAGAGGGCGGAACGGGTCTCCTGGACGGGATTCTGCTCCACACAACCACGGGCCGCGGGAGTACTACGATGCACTTATATAATACGCGACCGGCAACATCTACAACCCTCCCTCGCCGCCTCGAGCATTCAAGGCGCTGGGGGCCTACCCATCCGCACAACAACGGAAATGGGACCACGGGATCGGATTCCACGGAACCCGCTACTCGCCGCGTCGTTCCACGCCGCTACTTGAAACCGCGGGTTAAGGCTGGACTTGCCCGCGAGATCCTTCGCAGCCATTGGGCGGAACTGACCACACCGCAGATCGCCCGCGCATTCAACATCCCTGCCAAGTTTGTTCACGCCGTGCGTCCGGCTGCAGGTGATCAGTTGGTGACAGCGTGGCAGGCCGCCGGCCCGCTCGATCGGATTCGCTTCGCACAGCGCATCGGCGTTGCCAACCTGTGGGATGACGCGATCGCCCCAGCACTCGATTGAAATCGTCTCGGCGCCCCGCGGCGTCGACCGCAGTAGTGGCCGATGCCGCACTCACAGCGAATACAGAAGGAATACGCAGATGAAAACGGACTACGAAATGCGCGATGAGCTGATGCGCGAAAAATCGCCGGAGCTTCACAAATTTTTCGGTGGGCTGATTCACGCAATCATGGCGTTCGAAGACGCGGTCCAGCAGCGCACCTACGTTTTGGAGAAGCGCTTCGATGACGACTTCGACAACAGCGCTTTCCCGACTTACGCGGAGTGTGATGCCGTGGCTAATGCCGCCATCGACAAGATAATCGCTGAGACGATCGAGATTGCCGTACGCGGTAATCTTGCGGCCGCCATCGTCCGACGCCTCAAGAACGAGAACCGCGGTCTGCGATTGGCCACGACTCGTTCGGCTGTCGCCTCGTAAAGAGGCTCCGGAGTGGAGCCCGCGGCGGCCGCCACGGCGCTCCATCCGGGTTAACGAAAAAGCTTTCACACCCGATGAACCGACAACGATGCTTGAGCGCGCAAACCACGAAATCTCAACCTCAACAGCGCCCGGATATGATGGCGCGCAACACGTTTTGCTTCGCGATTATGAAACTCGTGGTGTGTTGGCGCTCAACAAAGTTGGAGTTCATCGCTACGCCGCTGATTCACGTACCACCGTCCTCTGCTGCGCTTACGCCGTCGACAACGAGCCGGTGAAACTGTGGACACCCGGCGATGCAATACCGCCGGAGTTTTACGAGGCTGCCAAAAATCCGAACTGGCTCGTTGTCGCCCATAACGCGCATTTCGAGATGGCGATCGAGCAGCACATCCTTGGCCCGAGGTTCGGCTGGCCGCTGATCCCGCTCGAGCAACAGCGCTGCACGATGGCGATGGCTCTGGCGCTATCCCTGCCGGCCAAACTGGATGCTGTCGCACGCGCGCTCGAGCTGCGGCACCAGAAAGATGCCAGCGGCCACCGGCTCATGCTGATGATGGCGAAGCCGCGCAAGCCGCACAAGGATGAGGATCCGAAACAGCTCTATTGGTTCGAGGACCAGGATCGCCTCGGGCGCCTGTACGGGTACAGTCAAGCGGACGCTGAATCTGAGCGTGAATTGTTCGCGCGTCTGCCGCCGTTGTCGCCCTCGGAACAGGCACTCTGGATCTTGGATGCGACAATTAATCAGCGCGGGTTCTGCATCGATCGTAGCCTGGCGGAAGCTGCACGCAAGATCGCACAAGCCGCTGGGCCGGAGATTGATAGCGAGCTCGCTACCGTTACCGATGGCGCTGTTACCACCGTCAATCAGGTCGCCAAACTGCAAGCATGGCTGGAGCAGGAATGGCTGTGCTGTTAAAGACCTGCAGAAAAAAACCGTGAAGAAGCTGCTCGAAGACGTCGAGCTGCCTTCGAAAGTGCAGCGCGCGCTCGAGCTCCGCCAGGATGGCGGTCAGGCCGCCGTCAAGAAGATCAGCACGCTGCTGCAGCGTGCCGGCGATCGACGGCCGTGTTCGCGGTGCACTGCAATTTCACAAAGCATCTACTGGTCGTTGGGCTGGCGAGGGATTCCAACCGCAAAATCTGAAGCGACCGCAGGAGGAAGATCTCGAGGCTGCGATCGCCGCGGTTGCGACCGGCGATTACGAACACGTGCGTGGCCTGTATCCGCGGGCGTTGTCTCTGCTCGGCGACCTCGGCCGCAGCCTTATCATTGCGGCGCCCGGCCACACGCTGATCGGTGCCGATTTCTCCGCTATCGAAAGCCGCGTGCTTAGCCTGGGTCGGTAACGAGCAGTGGAAGCTCGACGTCTATTCGCGTTACGACGCCACACAGGATCCGCGCGATGAGCCGTATTGCATCCTCGCTTGCCGCATGTTGCACGTGCCGGACGGCAGCTTCACGTCGGAATCGCCCGAGCGAAAAATTGGGAAAACCGCGGATCTCGCCTGCGGGTACATGGGGGGTGCCGGCGCGATCGAGAAGTTTGCGCCGGGCGTATTTGACGAAGCTAAGCGCGAGCAAATTAAAAATGAGTGGCGCGCCGCGCATCCGAACGTCGTTAATTTTTGGTACGAGATCGATCGCGCTGCCTGGGCTGCTGTACAGAACCGCGGCAGCATTATTCACTGCGGTCCAGTCGCTTTCCGTTGCGTCGGCGCCTTTCTGTTCCTGAAGCTGCCCAGCGGCCGCAAGCTCGCCTATCCCGTCGCCCGAACAAAACTTACCGATCCACAGCGCGGCGTCGTGTTGTTCGCCGACAATGCCGCCGGTCGCTGGCGCGACTGCCGCGACGGCCGCGGCGCATTCGGCGGGACTTGGGTCGAAAATGTTGTGCAGGCGATAAGCCGCGACCTGTTGGCTGAAGCAATGTTGAGGATTGAAGCGGCTGGCTATTCGATCGTGTTGCATGTGCACGACGAGATTGTCGCTGAAGTGCCGGAAGGCTTCGGCAGCACTGAGGACTTTACCCGCATCATGACTCGCGCGCCGTCCTGGGCGCTGACGCTGCCGATCGCTGCGAAAGCGTGGACCGGTCCGCGATTTAGTTGAAGGAGGAACGTCGTCAACATTTCCGGCTGACAACCGACTGCCACTGCAAATGCAACAGCAACTCAAAAGGAGAATCCAATGTTGCTCGCGTCTGACTTTGACAAATCAAAATACCTGAAGGCTCCCGATCTCGATCGGGAGAGAAAATTTCGCATCAAGGAGCTGACATCGGCTGAGCTCACCGACAGAAAAACGGGCCAAAAAGAAACGAAGTTGATCGTTTGGTTCACTAACGATCAACGCGGCTTTACGCTCAATAAGATCAACAACCGTACTTTGCGTGGCGCTTTCGGCGACGACACCGCCGGCTGGATCGACAAGGTCATCGTGTTGTTTCCGACGGAGGTGGAGTTTGGCGGCAAGATGGTCCCCGCATTGCGGGTGCGTATTCCGCTGCCGAAGAAGCCTACGGCAACGGCTGAGCCGACACAGCCGGCGTCGCCGTCCGGAAATGGCGCCGCGGCAGCACCACCTCCGCCGGCTGCTGATCCGGAGCTCGAACCGGATCCGAAACTCTCAGCGGCTGAAGAAATGGACGATGAGATTCCGTTTTGAAAGCAAACAACGATGGGGAGCGGTGAGCTGCGACACAGCCCACCGCCACCCCTTTAGAAGGAACTGCACAGTGAGCGTCGACACGATTACCGCGAAGCCAACAACGCATCAATCTAATCTTGCGAAGCTGCCGCGCGCCCTGGCGCCGCTGCTTGAGCGGCCGCAATGGGCAATATGGCGCTGGACGCCAAGGCCGGGCGGTGGCTGGCAAAAGCCGCCCTTCATGGCGACGCGTCCGGCGCGGCACGCCAGCATAACGGATCCCAATACCTGGACAGATTACGCCGCGGCGCTGGCCGCTGTGCAGGCCGGACACGGCGACGGCGTTACCTATATTCTGACGAAGCTGGACGGATTGGCCGCGATCGATCTCGATCATTGCCGCGACTCCACGACCGGTTCGGTCGAATGCTGGGCCCAGCTCATGCTCGAGCAGGCATTGCACAGCTACGCCGAAATTACCCCGAGCGGCGACGGTTTGCGGATCTGGGGTAGCGCTGCCGGTAATGCTCTGCACTGCAAATTCGAGCTCGATACCGGCGACAAACACGCGGTCGAGCTGTTCCGCTGCACCAACAAGGCACTCACCATTTCCGGTTTAGACCTGCGTCAAGGTCGCAGCCTCGGCAATATCGATCGGCTGATGGACTGGTGCGTGTTTTTCGGGGAGAAGCACAAGCCGGCACCGGCGGCAGCTGCTCCAATCCGTCCCAACGGTAACGGTCACGGATTCCCGTATTCGCTCGACGAAATTGAAGTGATGGTCAGCACCGGTGCGTTGCCGCCCGGGGCTAACCGCAGCGACATGTTTCACGCGATCGTCGGGCATTACACCGGATGCGGATGGGATGCTGAGCGTATCACCGCACATCTCGGGCAGTTTCCCGACGGCATCGGCGGCCGTTATCTCAGTGAAGGGCGCCTGAGCGGCGAGGTTGCGCGCAGCGCCGGCAAATACGATGCCGGTGTGTTGCCTGCGTCCGGTGTCGACGGCTGGGCCAATGGCTGGGAAGCAAAAGGACCGCAGCCGGATCCTGAACTCGACCACGATACTCCAGAGCAGAAACAGCCGGATCCAGAAACTGACGACGATGTTGCCGAACAGACGACGCCGGGGGATCCGGCTCCGGATCTCGATGATGATGAGCTCGATGATGATCTCGATTCAGACGATGATCCGGAACCGACGAAGTACAAGCCAGGTCTGCCACCGCTCTATGCACACGGTGATCCTGATCCACGGCCGGTCAAGAGCTGGCTGGTCAAGCACCTGTTCCCTGAATGCGGTCACGGGTTGCTCAGCGGTCAATGGGGCGCCGGCAAAACTTTCGTCGTGTTTGAATTGGCGGCCGCACTGGGGAGCAATCAACCCTTCCTTAGCCACGTCGTAAAGCGGCAGTGTGGTGTGTTGTTAATCGCCGCCGAAGGCGCCAACGAAGTGCGGTTGCGGCTGGATGCGGTGGTCCGCGCCAAGTGCGGCGACATACAGCGTGCGCCCGTCCGCTGGTATGAGACGGCGCCAATGCTGCTGCACAAGGAAGCAATCGAAACGCTGATCGCCATGGCTAAGCAGGCCGAGGCTTCGCTGCTCGAGGAATTCGGCCTGCCGCTCGGCCTTATCGTTATCGACACCATCGCCGCCTGCGCTGGTTATGCGCGCGCCGGGGATGAGAATGATCCGGCAGTCGGTCAGGCGGTGATGAATGTATTAAAGGCGGTCGCACAAGCCCTCGACTGCTTCGTGTTGGGCGTCGATCATTTCGGAAAAAATCTAGAGGCGGGTACCCGCGGTGCCAGTTCGAAGGAGGCTTCGTGTGATCTCGTACTGGCCTGCCTCGGCGACAAAGAGCTCAGCGGCAGCGTCGTCAACACAAGGCTAGCAGTGCGCAAGAATCGCGGCGGTCAGCAAGGCCGTGAGTACCCGTTCGTGCTGCGGACCGTGAACGCGCCGGAGCCAGATGAAGACGGCGAGCCAGTTACGACCATGGTTGTGGATTGGGTTGCTGCACCCCCGGGCGGAGCTCAGGCGCCGCCGGATCCATGGGCTCAAGGCCGCCGCCAAGATCAACGTGCTGCAGCTTTACGGTTGAAGCGCGTGCTTATGAGCGTCTTGGCCGATGAGGGTGTCGAACTGCTGATTCCGCCGGATGGGCCGATGGTGCGGATGGTCAACCAGGAGATCGTGCGGGACGAATTTTACGCACACACGCCGGCTGACGGCACTCCGGAGCAGAAGGGAAAGACCCGGCGTCAGAAGTTCTTTCGGGCCTTGGAGTGGGCTGAGGATCAGGAGCTGATCAGCGCCGGCGAGGTCGACGGCATCACGTACCTGTGGCTGACCCGGCCGGAGCCGAAACCAGAAGAGGAGCCGGACGGGTGACATTGCACCCACCTCACTTCACCCGCCTCACTTCGATTTATCTAGGGGGTTGAAGTGAGGCGGCGAAGTGAGGCGGCTTGTAAATGCCCATGAATAAAGGGTTTTTTGCCAATATCCACTTTTTGCCGCCGGGGGCGAAATCGAAGTGAGGCGGTGAAGTGAGGCGGTCTGAGGAGGTTCCGATGAGGGTGTCCAGGCAGCGACGGCGGGAACTCGAGGCCGAGGCGAGACGGCTATTACGTGTGGCCGGCCGGAGGAAACGGGTGGCGCCTAAGCGGTCACCGCCCCCGAAAGCTCGACCGCTGCCGCCGGCATGGCCGGACCATCTCCGGCTTCCGGATCTGGGCTGGCCCTGCAGCAGCTGCGGCGCCGAGGGATATCACGCACATGAATGCCGCCCCGGGCACCGTGATTGATCTGAACGGCTGGCATCGCACCCTGCACCAGGTGACGGGTGACATGGCGTTGAAATTCAACGGCGCCACCACCGCTGACTTGGCACGCTGGGCCGAGGCGCTGCGCAAGGTGGCCGAGGAGATGGTGGTGCCGTGCAACAAACGGGAGACGGGTCAATGATGACTAATCTCGCGAAGAAATGGGCTTGTCTTCTGCTTGACTGCACTGCGCAGGAATGATTGGAGCACCAAGATGAAAACGATCACCGTCGTAGGGAATCCGTCGGAAACGACCGTTAATCTCACGAAGCAAACCGGCCCGAGAGCTGCGTCAGGAAGGCATGCGGGTGTTCGCAGGATAAGCTAACGCTCGATAAAAAATTGTTGTTCTTAATCTGTCTAACGCAGTGAGCGCATGTCCCGCGTAACTTGGACAAAACCATCTGATGGCAAAGGGCGGGAAATACGCCGTATGATTTTGCATTTCTTCCCTTTACGGGGGTAAAGCGGACATGCAGCGCTTCATCTTCGTGGCTTCAGAATGAGCCGAGAAATTCGTTTAGCGAAACGAGACCGGGCCATTTCTCCTCAAACATTTGAAAGGACATGGGACGACCATTGAACACAGTTTCCCATGGGTCCATACCGCACCATTTTCCGTCCATAAAAATCCTTGCGTCTCCTGACGGTGCCTCGATGACAACGGGACCGTCTTCGACTTCCCAAAGCTGCATAGACGGAAGAGGAATTCGCATCTTCACGTCCATATTATCTATGACGTGCATACGGTCGGGTAACGTAAGGAGCCGAATGTCGAACGAATTTTGTTTTGGGCTCTCACCCATTCTACTTTCCTTTGGTTAGTTTCAACGCATGAATTGACGCTTCATGCGGAAATACGCATCGACCCGTCTGATCTCTTCATCCCTTTTCAGCATGGCAGTGACGAATTGTAGATCCCAAGGGCCGTTAATCCATGGCTTGGGCCCGCGCCTCATTTAGCTCGCTCGCAACTTGCTGGAGTGACAGACCCTCGTTTTGCAGCTGCGTAATTCTCGGCAAGTGCACTTGTACACACAACCGATCGCAAAACCCGAAATGGAGTTCTCCTGTTGGGATAACGATCCCGCGTACTGGCATTAGGGTTGCAACTCGCACGACAGCCGGTGCGCAAAGAACGGTGGCAGACCCACTAACGAGGAACCTGCGGCGACTAATCATGGAAAACCCCTTTAGTTGCCAAATCGGCCGCATCCTCCTTTCGGAGAGCCACCTTGCCGGGGTCGGCAGGTTGGCGAGGGCGTCAGCCCAACTCTTGATGCACGTCACGTATATAAAAGCCGCGACTAGCGGTTCAAGTATCGAGCCGGTCTGGGAGGAATAAATTGGCTCGCTCGGCATGTACCAGTTATGTTGGCACTTGACGAACCGACCCCCCGGGGGGGCATCAAAAAAATAATGCGATCAATACTGCGGAGCGCCCCCATAAGTCTTCTTTGCTACCTGTCGAAAATTCCTACGCGATTTTTGCTTTCGCCCTACCGGCTACCGGCCCTAGAATGGGCTGACCATGCCCCGCAAGTCTGCCGCTGAACTATCGGTGATCTCAATCGACGCCCGCGAAAGTCGGCTGCGTCCACCGGAGAGCTTGGGCGAACGGGAACGCCAGTTGTTCGTCGATCTGGTTGCCGGATCGAAGGCAAGTCATTTTCAGGCTACCGATCTGCCGCTGCTTTGCAGGTATTGCGAACTGTCGTTTCTCGCCGAAACCGCTGCCGGTCGCCTGCGCAATGAGGGGCCGGTGATCGGCGGCCGCACAAGTCCATGGGTCAGCGTGCTGGAGAAAGCGACAAAGGGACTGGTCGCGCTGTCGATGCGGCTGCGACTAAGCCCGCAGGCGAGAGCGCCCAACAATCCGACCAGGCCATCGCCGTCGGGGCCAGACCCCTGGTGAAGGAGCCTCTGAACATGCGCGTGCTAACTCGCGGTGATCGCGCCCTTTGTTGGATCGAGAACTACTGCCGTTATCCAGACGGCCCGGACAAGGGCAAGCACGTCATGCTGACGCAGGCCGAGTGCTGGCAGGTGCGCCAGCTTTACGACAATCCCAGTGGCCCGGATCGGGACACGCCGCTAACCGGATCGCTCGCGGCCTATCTGGCGCTGCTGCATACCTGCGGCCCCGAGGCATTGCAGAAAGAATTCCGGCCGCACGTTGACGTTGATAGCTGGACGGTATGGCGCGCGGCGACCTCGGAAGTCTTGCAACGTGTCCTGAAGCGCGAAGGCGAAGCCGTGGTCTGCCCGCGACTTGGTACGCGCTATCCTCCGGCGGCGGCGTGAGCCGTTAAAAAAAAGCGCCAGCCCGGAGAGACTGGCGCATAAGGAAATACCAATGACGACGCCCGCAACTTACCCCGGAGTCGTCGTCGTGCCAACAATCCAACCTCTGAGCTACGCCGGTCTCGATTATCTGCGCAGTTTCGGTGTCGTCGCAGTTGCCGTTAGCCCGAGCGGCAGAGTTTTCGTCAGCCGTGACCCGAAAGGCGCGGCCGCCGCGTGGTGGACCAAATCCGAATTCGCCGACCAGATCGCTAACGTGGCTTGGATGAACGGCGACGTTCCCGGCGCTGCTGCAAGGCTCGGGCTGACGGTCACGGCGCACGACACCGTGCTTCGGCGCGTGGCGGAGAAAACGGCAGCGCTCGACAAGGCTATTGCCGAGGCCATCGACGCCGGAACGTTGCGTACGTTCAATCGAACATATCGCGAGCGCCGACTGGCGGCGAAGCGCGATGGCAAGCCGTTCATGCCGTACTCGCAGGCGCTGGCGAAGCTGCGCGCGGTGATCGCCGACAGCGTCGCTCGCGGCGAAATCCCGAAGTCATTCGCGAGCGTGTTCGACGAAGCCCGGCCCAGCCCCTAGGCGCGCTGGATCATCCGACGCAGTGCGTCGGTCTCGCGACTGCCGAATGTCCGCTTTCGGGGGTAAAGCGGACATGCCTTTTGCACTGCAAATGTCCGCTTTTGACCCAAAGCGGACATCGGCAATGCACTCGCATCGGTTAGCCGTCACTTCGGAAGCACAGGCTTCTCATGAGGTACCCCGCTGTCGTCAATGTCGAAATCGGGATCGAAGATTGTCTTGCCCTGTGCGCCGAGGAAAGCGGGTTGGGCCTTGATCCACTGGCTCGGCTTCATTTCCTTGGCATAAGTCAGGAGGCGCGCTTCCAGATCGCTGACGATCTCGGGAAACTGGCCAGCGACATTATTTTTCTCACCCGGATCCTTTTCGAGATCGAACAGTTCGGTCTTGCCCGGAAGCAGCGCAATCTTGACCAGCTTCCAGTTGCCTTTGCGGATCGCGCCACGGAAAGCCTCGACATTGATCAAGACATCCTCATGAGGTGAGGCTTGGCCTTCCGCCAAAGTCGGCCAAATATTCTTTCCGTCAAATGGGTGATCCGGGCTTCCCTTGGCTCCGGCGAGCGCCAACACCGTTGGCATCACGTCCACCACACTCAAAGGTTCATTGACAACTTTCGGTTTGAGCTTGGCGGGCCAACTGAAAATGGTCGGGACCCGTACGCCACCTTCGTGGAGCGAGCCTTTGCCGCCGCGGAGGTCGCCGTTCGAAGCCGGGGTTTTCGCACCGATCTCGACGCCGCCGCTTTCTGCACGTTCATTCGGTGCCCGCGCACCGGTTGCAAACAAGGCGCTCGTGGCCCCGCCGTTATCGCTGCTGAAAATAATGAGCGTGTTGTCGAACATGCTTTTCTGTTTCAGCGCGGCGACGATACGCCCAACCTGAGTGTCCAACTCAGTGATCATGGCGGCATATGTGTGCCGATGTTCATCGCCTGTCGCATTTTTGTAGGCTTCGATGGCCTGCTTGGGCGCTTGATAGGGCGCGTGCGGTGCAAGGGACGCAACATAGAGGAACAGCGGATTTGACGTGTTGTGGTTTTCGATGATGTTCACAGCCTCGTTCCCGATCAGTGTCGTGAAGTAGCCGTCTTCCTTGCCGAACTTGCCGTCACGCTGCCAATCGACCAGCCCGCTCCGCTCCTTGGTGAAATAATCGACCTCGCCGACGAGATTGCCGTAGAAATGATCGAAGCCGCGGTTCTGTGGCCAGAATTTCCTGTCGGCATGGCCGAGGTGCCACTTGCCGACCATGGCCGTCTGGTACCCAGCCTCCTTCAATGCCTGAGGCAGCGTGCGCTCGTCCGTCGGCAGTCCGAACGTGTGGCTTGGAAATATAACGAGCGTTTGCAGGCCGTAGCGCATGGCATAGCGGCCGGTCATCAGCTCTGCCCGTGCTGGCGTGCAGACTGGCATTCCGTAAAACACTTCTGATCGCACGCCGTCGCTTGCGAGTTTGTCGATATTCGGCGTCTTGATGTCGCTGCCGCGATAGCCGAGATCTGCGTTGCCAAGATCGTCGGCCAAGATGACCACAATGTTGGGTTTCGTATCTTGTCCGTATGCCAATGCAGCCGGACTGATGATGCCGCATACTAACAACGCAAGTCGTATTGTCGCGCGTACCATTGTTGCGTCCCAAGGTTGGAAAAAAGGCTTGCCAGAGTGATCAACTTAGTCATTGCGGCGTTATCATTGCAGTTGGCCCCGCCGCGCTTGAATACGTGTTGCGCTCACGCCCAGAGCTGTGGCCCGCGGTGCCGGTGGTCTTTACCTTTGTTGACAAGCCGGCCGTCGCGCAATTGGAGCTGCCTCCCGATGTGACGGGAAACACGTTGCAATCACATCCCCGCGACATGATAGCCGTTGCGCGAATATTGGTGCCCGACATCAAAAGAATTGCACTGGTGGGAGACCCCCCGGAAAATCAAACCTATTATCGCGATTTAAAGAAGGAGATTCCAATTGTCGCTCCTGATTTGGAATTTATCGATCTTACCGGTTTGACAATGACGGAACTAAGAACGCGTGTTGCCGCATTGCCAGACCAAACCGTGATCCTTCACACAAGCATTTATTCCGACGGCGAGGGCAACTCTCTCATTCCGGCTGATGCCGTCGCGCTCGTCGCAGAAATGGCCAACCGGCCAATCGTGGTCGATTTAGACACTCACTTTGGACGGGGTACTGTCGGCGGCTTGATTACTACAGGTTTTTCATTGGGCGAAGCCGCCGCCAAAATTGCGTTGCGTATCCTCAATGGCGAAATTGCTTCAAATATTCCCATAAAAGAAAGCGAGTTAGCCAGACCGATCTTTGACTGGCGGCAGTTGAACCGGTTCGGCATCAGCGAGGCGAACCTGCCCCCGGGCAGTGACATCCGCTTTCGCGAGCTGACTGCGTGGGAGCAATACCGTTGGCAAATCATGCTGATTGCCGCAGCGTTAGTGATTCAGACCACCCTGATTATCTGGCTCTATTATGAACATCGTCGTCGCCGCTATGCAGAAGCAAACTCGCGTAGCGCGTTGGCGAAGTTTGCGGACATGAATCGAGTCGCGACCGCCGGCGAACTGACGGCTTCCATCGCCCACGAGATCAAACAACCGCTGGCGACCATGGTAGCAAATGCGAATGCTGGCTTACGATGGCTTGCGAAAGAGATACCCGATCTCGGTGAAACGCGTGACGCCATGAAGAATGTCGTCAGTGCCGGCCACCGTGCTGGTGAGGTGATCGGCAGCGTTCAAGCAATGTTCAAGAAAGACAGCCAAGTAAGTACACCCCTCGACCTCAATAAAGTGGCGATAATAGGCGGCACGTACTCGGAGCACCGCCTCGGCGGCGTCCGAACGCTGATCCCAAGAGGCGCCCACATGAAAACCTGTCCAGACTGCAACGGTGATGGTGTCATTGAAAAAGGCACGGACGACGAACAGCAATGCCCAACGTGCGGTGGCTGTGGTTTCGTACCTGATGACGACGACGGCCAGGAAGAAGTAATAAAAACAAGGCGGCCGAATTGAGCTTGTGCGGCAGAAAACACGACGCAAATCCACTCGCACATTTCGAGAGACGCACCTGAGACCGGCATAATGAGCACTGAAGCAACGACCTACCACTGTAAAGATTGCGGTATGAACACAATGCGATGCACTGGCAAACGCGGCTGCCGACGTAAGGGTCGCTCGGAGTATTACATGGTCCGCGACAAACTGTGGGGGACGGCCGGAATGAAACGCGGCTTCCTCTGCGTGGGCTGTCTTGAACGACGGATCGGTCGAACGCTTAGGACAAAAGATTTTACTCCTGCTCCGATCAATGATCCCAGTCCATGGGATACGCCGCGGCTGGCGGCTCGAAAGGCGGCGAGGAGATAACCAGCCGGTCAATTACGCTTTTGGCACAAAGCGGACATGCCGAGTTGCACTGCACATGTCCGCTTTCGGGGGTAAAGCGGACATGCCTTTTTGCACTGCACATGTCTGCTTTTGACCCAAAGCGGACATCGTGCATTCAATTCGATAGACGGGATTTCACGGAGAGGACCATGCGACGTAACGGTCGTGTCGATGGTTCATCCAAATCACCGAGTTGATGGCGATTACGCCAATCACCGAGGCCAGAGGTGGTAACTAATTTAACGTAACGGCACACAGCCAATCGCTTCGGAGGGATGCCATGACCCAGAAACTGTCCGGTGGGTGCGCGTGCGGCGCCATCCATTACGACTGCAATGCCGATCCAGTTATTATGTTCAACTGTCACTGTCGGGACTGCCAACGGGCAAGTGGCAGCGCCTACGCAGCAATTGTCGTCGTTCCGAAAGCTGCGGTGCAGATGCGTGGGGAGCCGCGGTATCACAAAATCGTTGGCGGCGCCGGCAAAGCGATGGAACGCGGCTTTTGCCCGACCTGCGGCAGCCACGTGACCGACAAATTGGAACGGCTGCCCAACATCCTCGCATTGCAAGCGGGAAGCTTGGACGACCCATCAATGTACCGACCCATGATGGACGTATTTACCTCAAGCGCGCAGCCTTGGGATCACATGGACCCCAAGGTCCAAAAGCACACGCACGCGCAGCGGTGAAGCGAAATTTCGGCTGGTCTCGTGAGTGTTAAGATCGGCCAACTCGGCGATCACTATGACCCGACGATTGACCCACGCTTCAGCAAGGTCGGTAAGCAGGTGTGCAAGGACACCGGCCCGCTCACCAAGGCGCGGATGGTGACGAGCCGCTCACGTCCGCTATTGGCACTTAGCGGACATTCCAACGACACCTCCGAATGTCCGCTTTCGGGGGTAAAGCGGACATGCCTTGTTGCATCGCAAATGTCTGCTTTTGACCCAAAGCGGACATCCGCATGGCGCCCGCATAAGTGAGCAACTCTATCTCACCGCAGGGCAATGATGACCAGCAGAATACCAACCACTGCGATGCCGCCCCCATAATAGACCCACTTCATCTGGCTGATCATGAAGCTGCTGGCGGGCCAATTTATGTACCCCAGACCTTGCCCGGCGAAGAGAATTCCGGCCGCGCAAACAATGAGGCCAACAAGCAACAGCGGCGTGTTCATTTTATCTGCCCTTTGATCCGGAGTTTGGTTTAGCCAGCACGAATTGTTTTGAACAAACTGATGATACGCGGGCATTCGCCTTATGTCCGCTATTGGCCCATAGCGGACATGCCAATCGCGCTGACGAATGTCCGCTTTTTGGGTTGCCGGTATGGTTGTGCAGTGTCAGTTATTTGAAGTCGCGAATAAGTAACGATTTCGTCACACATTGAACGCACGGTACTCGCTCTGTTGCTCTGAGGAGTATAGTGGAGTGTGTGGTGATGCGTCGTTCCCCGCGGCTTCCAAAACGCTTTCCTGTTGGAACGAAGTATATTCTCGAAAGCCACGGCGGTTTCGTTCGGCGGTATATTGAGTATCCGAACGGGCGGCGCATCGAACTAGAGACCCGTAAGGCTCTTTCCTGTGGCTGCTTTGACAGCAGTATTGTGCCAGAGCTTGGTGGTGAAATCGTCAATTCAGAGCCTGCAAAAATTCAAAGCGAAGTTTGATCTTTTATTTTAAGAAGTCTTTGCTGATCTTAGCCTTCGTTCACGCTCCGACATCCCTAGTTGCACGGCACATGTCCGCTTACGGGGGTAAAGCGGACATCGCAATTAGACCGCGTCATGTCCGTTTTTGACCCAGAGCGGAAGTCGCATTTGGTGGCGAGGCGGACCAAAAGTGTAATCGCTTTACATGCGCCTGATTTTATGTACCGGCATCCGGCCTTCGATAGGTACCGAGAATCTTATCCCAGAAGAAGTGAATTACACCAAAATTGCTATTCGCGTGCCGGTGATGAACAAAGTGCAGCTCCTGCTGGCGTCTAAACCACGCAAACCTTTGAAGCCGTGATCCCTCTACGTGATATTCCTTGTCGAAAAAGACGTGTGCGTAAAACGACATCGCGCATGCGATTACCAGCACCACAAAAAGATTTAGCGGCAATATGAAATAAGCGCACCCTCCTACCAGAAACACAGGGACGAAGAAAAAGGGTGTGTTGTTGCCTTCGTCACCAAGGTATGTCCGTGAGACGAGATGGTCTTTCGAATAGTAGGTGTGATGAAAATTGATATGATTGCGGAAAAATTTGCCACCCATTGGATGGTGGCCGAGCTTGTAGTGCATCAGCGTCTGCGCAAATGACATGACCAAATGCGTAGCGACGGCGGTCACGAGAATGAGCAGAACCTCGGGAAGGAGTTGCGATACCGTCTGGAACATAGCACTTCCTTCGGCTTCCTAAGGCAGCCGGCACACAGATCATCTGTGCCGAACTTTCAGTCCACGTAGGCAATGCGCGTCTGGGCATTTGCCTCGCCCGCGCTCGCTGGCTGCGCAGGCAACTGAAGCACGGTTGCCTCCTGCCCCTCAAATAGTTGTGTCAGGAGAACAATGCGCCCATCCGGAAATTCGAGCGCATCGTGATGCTTGCGCGGTTCGTCCTTATTCACTTGTCGGAAGATTGCTGTCGCGTGACTTAGTGTTTCCACCTGCTGACGAACGAGATAGCCGAAATTTGCAACTTTCACCGTGCTGGAAAACGCAAGCTCGGTTCCCGGAAGAACGCAAACCGCCACTTCAGCATCTTCCGCCGCAGCGAAGCCCCGGGTGCAGGTACCAAAGTCACGTGTGGTAAGTTTGTCGCCGACCTTTGCAGGGCGCGACCTGACACTTTCAAGGCTGTAGTCACACATTTCTGGGACTCCCATGTTGGAAGCCCCGCAGCCCCATCAAAAAATATTAGCGCTATTGCGGACCCCCGTATCATTAAATTTTAGCCAGCGTTGGCCGGGGCGGATTTAAAAAGCGGCCTGATGTCCGCTTTTGGCACATAGCGGACATCGCCTAGTGCACTGCACATGTCCGCTTTTGGGGGTAAAGCGGACATTTACCGGATCATGCCGGCATCTTTACCTCCCGTCTTGCCGTGGCGCGAAGGGTAGGATTTGCATAAGATCGACACCGTCGTGACCCAACCGAGGGGGCGACATGCAGCGACGCGGCGGAAGTGGACAGCCGGCGAAGGGTCAGAGCGCGAATAGGCCCGAGGCTCGCGAAACGTCGACCGCACAGGTAGCCACTGCCGACCTGCGAGAGCAGGTTGCCGCTCTCACTCGCGAGCTGAAAGAGGCGCGCGAGCAACAGACAGCGACCTCGGAGGTGTTGCGCGTCATCTCCAATTCACCGGGCGAGCTTGGCCCGGTTTTCCAAGCGATGCTTGAGCACGCGACGCGCGTTTGCGACGCCAAGTTTGGAGTTTTATTCCGGTACGAAGACGGCCTGTTTCATCCGGCAACATTGCTTGATGTGCCGCCTGCTTTTTCCGATTTCCTCGATAAGCAGGGCGCATTTGCGCCCAAGTCCGGTCAGCTGTTTGGCCGCCTTTGTCAGTCAAAAACGGTGATTGCCGTCGTCGACCGAGCAACCGATCCAGACCCCAGCCCCTCGGTCAGGTACGGCGGCGCACGATCTTCAATCGCGGTGCCGATGCTCAAAGAGAACGAATTGGTCGGCGCCTTTTTCATCTATCGGACGGAAGTGCAGCCCTTTACAGATAAGCAGATCGAGCTGGTTAAGAACTTCGCATCTCAGGCCGTCATTGCCATCGAGAACACGCGGCTGCTCAACGAGCTGCGCGAATCGTTGCAGCAACAGACCGCCACCGCTGACGTGCTCAAGGTCATCAGCCGGTCGACCTTTGATCTGCAGACAGTACTGCAAACTCTCGTTGAGTCGGCGGCCAGGCTCTGCGAGGCCGATATGGTTTCAGTGACGCGCCCAAGGGGGGCCGATAACGCCCACTATCACGTCGCAAGCATTGGCTGCTCGCCTGAGTGGTTCGAATTTATGCAAACATATCCGCTTCAACCGACACGGGGGACGCTAATTGGGCGCACCTTGCTTGAAGGTCAGGTCGTTCAAATTCCCGATGTGTTGGCCGACTCTGAATACACCCCTACTAAAGCACAACAATTGGGTGGTTTTCGCGCGATGCTTGGCGTGCCCATGCTGCGCGAGGGTACTGCGATCGGCGTCTTTATGATTGCGCGCCGCGCGCCGCGACCTTTTACCGACAAGCAGATTGAACTCGCTGAAACATTCGCCGACCAGGCGTTGATCGCCATCGAGAACGTGCGACTGTTCGACGAGGTGCAAGGGCGCACGCGCGAACTTTCCGAGTCGCTCGAGCAGCAGACAGCGACCTCCGAAGTGTTGAAGGTCGTCAGTTCCTCACCAGCAGACCTTGCTCCGGTCTTTGAGGCCATGCTTGGGAATGCCACTCGTATCTGCGCGGCCAAGTTCGGTGAGCTCTGGCTGCGCGAGGGCGACGCGTTCAGGCTTGGCGCGCTGCTCGGTGCACCGCCCGCGTTCGCCGAGGCAAGGTGGCGTGAACCGGTTGTTCATCCCGGTCCAAATACAGGCCTTGGGCGCATCGCGGTAACGAAACAGCCAATCCACATCGCCGATGTCAGGGCCGACCAGGCCTACGCTGAACGCGATCCAATGCGCGTTATACTCGTTGAGCTGGCTGGAGCGCGTGCGTACGTCGCGGTGCCCATGCTTAAGGAAGGCCAACTGATTGGGACCATCGCAATCTATCGCCAAGAAGTACGGCCATTCACCGACAAGCAAATCGAGCTGGTCCAGAACTTCGCGGCGCAAGCCGTGATCGCCATAGAGAACACCCGCCTGCTCAACGAACTGCGTGAATCTCTCCAACAGCAGACGGCAACATCCGAGGTGCTGAAAGTTATCAGCAGTTCTCCAGGCGAGCTTGAGCCGGTATTCCATTCAATGCTGGAGAACGCCACACAAATCTGCGACGCCAAGTTCGGTAACTTGTTCCTGCGCGAGGGCGATGGCTATCGTGCTGCTGCAGTGCACGGAGAGCCCACCTACGTCGAGTACTGGCGACGTGCGCCATTCGCCTCATTGCGCGATGCCCCGCTGCTCGACCGTGTCACCCTAGCCAAACAAGTCCTCCATATCCCCGATCTTCGGCTTGACCAAAGCTACCTTGATGGTAATCCACGCATTCTGACGCTTGTCAATTCCGCCGACGCGCGGACGCTCGTGTTGGTGCCGATGCTCAAGGAACACGAGATTGTCGGCGTCATCGCCATATACCGCACGGAGGTGCGCCCGTTCACCGACAAGCAGATCGAGTTAGTCCAGAACTTCGCTGCCCAAGCCGTCATCGCCATCGAGAACACACGCCTGCTGAACGAGCTACGCGAGTCCCTTCAGCAGCAGACCGCCACGGCCGATGTGCTCAAGGTCATCAGCCGGTCAACGTTCGATCTGCAGCCGGTACTCGAGACACTTACTGAGTCCGCAGCGCGACTTTGCGAGGCAGATATAGCTGCAATTATTCGCCAAAAAGGTAAATCTTATTATTGGGCGACGAGTTACGGCTTGTCAGCGGAACAGAGTGAATATGTAAAGAGCGTACCAATGGGCCCTGGACGTGGCGGTGTTGCGAGCCGCGTTTTGCTGGAGGGCAAAACCGTCCACGTTACGGACGTGTTGGCAGACCCCGAATACACTTATCTGGAGGTTCAAAAAGTAGTCGGCTTTCGCGCTACGCTGGGGGTGCCACTTCTGCGAGAAGGATCGCCGATTGGAATAGTTTTGGTAATGCGTCGTTCGCCACAACCATTCAACCAAAAGCAGATTGAGCTTGTTGAAACCTTCGCCGACCAAGCAGTGATCGCAATCGAGAACGTTCGTCTGTTTGAAGAGGTGCAAGCGCGGACGCGAGATCTTTCCAAATCTCTGCAGCAGCAAACCGCCACCGCTGACGTACTCAAGATCATCAGTCGCTCGACCTTTGATCTGCGGGCAGTGCTGCAGACCCTCGTCAAATCAGCTGCCCGGTTCTGCGATGCCGACAAGGCCAACGTTGTTCGCGACAGAAACGGGGCTTTCTACAGTGCTGAGAGCTACGGCTTCTCTCGCGAACTCGTGGATTATTTAAAAGATATTCCAATCGAAGCCGAACGCGGCACGGCATCCGGACGTGCGCTACTCGAAGGTCGAGTAGTTCACATCGCTGACGTAAAGTCTGATCCAGAATACACCTTGGTCGAGGGGCAGAGATTGGGTGATTATCGCACGATTCTCTGCGTTCCAATGCTGCGCGAGGGCGTTCCCATCGGGGTTCTGACCTTGTTGCGTTCGGAAATTCGGGCCTTTACTGACAAGCAGATCGAGTTGGTCACGACCTTCGCCGATCAGGCGGCAATAGCAATCGAAAACGTGCGGTTGTTTGAAAGCGTGGAGGCACGTACGCGCGAACTGGCGAAGTTGCTGGAGGACCTACGCACCACGCAGGATCGGTTGGTCCAGACGCAGAAACTGGCCTCACTTGGTCAGCTCACCGCTGGCATCGCGCATGAAATCAAGAACCCGCTCAATTTCGTCAATAATTTCTCCGTGGTCTCCGCCGAACTCATCGATGAGTTGCAGGATATCTTGAAGCGTGTGTCGGTCGACGACAAAACGGGGGCTGAGATTAAGGCACTGACGGAGACACTGCAGGGGAACCTCGACAAAGTCGTGCAGCACGGCAAGCGTGCCGATGCCATCGTCAAGAACATGCTGCTGCATTCGCGCGAAGGCTCGGGTGAGCACCGGCCCGTCGATATCAACGCTCTCGTCGAGGAAAGCCTCAACCTCGCCTATCACGGGGCGCGCGCCGAGAAACAGGGCTTCAACATCACTTTGGAACGATCACTGGATCCGAACGCAGGAGAGGCCGACGTCTTTCCGCAGGATATCACACGGGTTCTTCTGAACCTGATTTCGAATGGTTTCTATGCCGCAACAAGGCGGACAGCCGAAGGAAACGGAGGCGACTACGAGCCAACGCTTGCTGCCGCGACCAAGAACCTCGGCGACCGCGTGGAGATCAGGATCCGCGACAACGGCACCGGCATTCCACCCGAGGTGAAAGAGAAGATATTCAATCCGTTCTTCACGACAAAGCCTGCCGGAGAAGGCACTGGGCTTGGCCTCTCCATTAGTCACGACATTATCGTCAAGCAACATGGCGGGTCTATTGAGGTCGATACGCAGCCCGGCGAATTCACGGAGGTTAGGATTGTCCTGCCGCGAACGGCGGCTTCCATCTCCAGCTAAACCGCAATCCGACCGATGTCCGCTATTGGCACAAAGCGGACATCGGCTTGTGCGTTGCACATGTCCGCTTTTGACCCAAAGCAGACATCGCAATTCGATCGTGCCTGACTCGCCGGGCTATCCAAGGACTAGCGCAGTGTGTCTTATTTCTTCCGGCGATAAAGCCCGTTGAACGTCACGCCGAAGCCTCCGCAACGCTTGCGCGTGCGCATGGCGCGCGCGGTTTCGACGGCAAAGAGGGTTGACGACGCAGGACGGCAGACGGAGATTGGCATAAATTCTTGGGTCTGTTGTAGGACTTGCGTCATCTGCAACAAGCATCAAGGGAGGAATTCCATGAATCGCATACTCGACCGTCGCTGCCTGATGAAGACCGCCGGCGTGATGGCACTGGCGACCGCTGCGGGCACGCTCCGCGGTGCACCGGCCTTCGCGCAGCAGGTGCCTTGGTCCTCGGGAACGGAAGCGCCCAAGCTCAAGGCGCCGGCCAATGCCTGCGACTGTCACATGCACATATACGACGCCAAATATCCGGTCGCAGCGAATGCGACGCTCAAACCCGCCGACGCCCTGGTCACCGACTACAAGCTCCTGCAGAATCGGATCGGCACCAGCCGCAACGTGATCGTCACGCCCTCGACCTACGGCACCGACAACCGCGTCACGCTCGACGCAATGGCGCTGATCGGTCCAACCGCCCGTGGCGTAGCCGTCGTCGACACCACGGTCGCCGACGCCGAGCTCAAGCGCATGAACGATCTTGGCGTCAGGGGCATCCGGTTCAACCTGGTTCAGGCGGGAGCAACGACCACGGAGATGATCGAGCCGCTGTCGAAGCGGGTGAACGATCTCGGCTGGCACATTCAAATCCATATGAAGGGCGAGCAGATTGCGGCAATCGAGGATTTGTTGCTGCGCGTGCCGTCCCCGATCATATTCGATCACCTCGGCCGGCTCGCGCAACCCAATCCTCTAGAGAATCCCGGCTTCAAGACGATCAGCAAGCTGATCGACAAGGGCAAGACCTGGGTCAAGCTGTCAGGAGCCTACGTGGACAGCAAGGTCGGCCCGCCGAGCTATTCCGACACCGTGCCGATCGCCCGCGCCTACATCAAAGGGGCACCCGAGCGCATGGTCTGGGCGAGCGATTGGCCGCACCCTACGGAGAAGAACAAGCCCGACGATGCGGTACTGTTCGACCTGCTCACCGCATGGGCGCCCGACGAGACGACACGCACGCGCATCCTGGTGCAAAATCCGGCGACGCTCTACGGTTTTCCGAGCTCAGCGTGACCGCGGGGCGCAGGAAGCGGAAGAGCTGTCGCAGCCTGATCAAATCACCTGATCGGTTTTCGGAGAGACCGCCGCGAGGCGGTCTTTCTGCTTTTTATAATCGTCGTATGTCCGCTTTTGGCACTTAGCGGACATTTCAGAGCCGTCGATCAATGTCCGCTTTTGGGGGTAAAGCGGACATGGCTCTTGCATCGCAAAATGTCTGCTTTTGACCCAAAGCGGACATTCTTGCCTCAATAGACACTCTCCATCCTCGACCATAAACTCAGGCCGAAATCACGGTTGGTTGGGACAATCTTATGGCCGAGGCGCGTGCCGAACGGCGGCTGGCTGCCATCCTTGCGGCTGATGTTGCCGGCTACAGCCGCCTAATGGGCGTTGACGAGGAAGGTACGCTCGCGGCGCTCAAGGCGTACCGACGGGAACTGATCGATCCCAAGATCGCAGAGCATCGCGGCCGCATAGTCAAAACGACCGGCGATGGTGCGCTTGTCGAATTTGCAAGCGCTGTCGATGCAGTGCGCTGCGCCATGGAAATTCAGCGCGCCATGACGGAGCGGAGCGCCGAAATTCCCGAAGAGCGGCGGATCGAGTTTCGCATTGGCATCAACGTCGGTGACATAATCATCGACGAAGGCAGATATTTACGGCGACGGGGTCAATATAGCTGCTCGCTTGGAGACACTAGCCAACCCTGGCGCGATCTGTCTTTCCGACCACGCCTACCAGCAAATTAAGGGAAAGCTCGCGCTGGAAGTCAGCGACATGGGTGAGCAGCAGCTCAAGAACATCGCGCAGCCAGTGCGCGTCTACGGCGTTCGCCTCGATGGTGCCGCAACCCGCCCGGCGCTATCGCTTCCCGATAGACCATCCATCGCGGTGCTGCCCTTCCAGAACATGAGCGGCGATCCGGAGCAGGAATACTTCGCCGATGGCGTGGTGGAAGACATCATCACAGCGCTATCGCGCATACGCTGGTTATTCGTTATCGCGCGCAATTCGAGCTTCACCTTCAAAGGCCGGTCGGTAGACGTCAAGCAGGTTGGTCGCGAGCTCGGGGTGCGCTACGTACTCGAGGGCAGTGTGCGCAAGGCAGCGAACCGGGTGCGCGTAACTGGGCAGCTCATTGATGTTTCGACCGGCGCGCATCTTTGGGGCGACCGGTTCGAAGGCGCGCTCGAAGACATCTTTGATTTGCAGGACCAGGTTACCGCGAGCGTGATCGGGGCGATCGCGCCACAACTGGAGCATGCCGAGATCGAGCGTGCCAAGCGTAAGCCGACCGACAGCCTCGATGCCTATGACTATTTTTTGCGCGGAATGGCGAGCTATTACGGGCGGACCCGGGAGGCTATCAACGAGGCGCTGCCATTGTTCTACAAAGCGATCGAGCTCGACACCAATTTCGCCTCAGCCTATGGCATGGCCGCTTGGTGCTACGCTTGGCGTAAGATTAATGGCTGGATGACCGATCGCACCCAAGAAATTGCTGAAACTGCACGGCTAGCGAGGCGGGCCGCGGAGTTAGGCCCGGACGACGCAGTCGCGCTTTCTCGGGGCGCACAGGCGCTCGGATATGTTGTCGGCGACCTGGATGCCGCCACCACGTTCGTTGATCGCGCTCTCGCGATCAATCCGAACCTAGCGGGGGCATGGTACGCCAGCGGCTGGGTACGAATTTTTCTCGGGGAGTCAGACGTAGCGATAAAGCATTTCGCACAAGCGATGCGCTTGAGCCCACTCGACCCGCATAGCATTGGGATGCAGGCCGGGACTGCGTTCGCGCATTATATGGCGGGCCGCTTTGAGGAGGCGTCATTATGGGCGGGAAAGGCCATGTGGGAGCAAACGAATTACCTGACTACATTAATCATAGCTGCGGCAAGCAATGCACTCGCCGGGCGTCCTGCGGAAGCGCAAAAAGCCTTGGTTCGCTTGCGCGAGCTCGATCCCACGTTGCGCGTTGGCAATGTCAAGGATTGGGCCGCGTTTCACCGGCCGGAAGACCTCGCAAAGCTTGAGGAAGGCCTACGGAAAGCCGGCTTGCCGGAATAAGGCAAATGTCCGCTATGGCACTTAGCGGACATCCCTCTTTGCACCGCACATGTCCGCTATTGGTAAAGCGGACACGCGGTTTTGCGCTGCACATGTCCGCGTTTGACCCAAAGCGGACATGGCGGGCCCTTCCCAGGTTTAAACCGGTACGATGCCGTGTCCTGATCCTCGGGGGAGGCAATGAGACGGCGAGCGACGCTCTTCGTGCCAAAAAGCCCCGCCGCGCGGCGGAAGCCGAGCGGGGCCAATCCAAAAGGGGTTACGGATATAGTGCCTACTTGGCTCGCCTAAATGCCAGTTCAACTACCCCACCGGCGGACCCCGCAGCATTGGTCCACTTCAGTTCATCTCCGGTGATCGTGACCGTTCGCTTCTGATCGGCACCTATCCAGTTCGGGAAAGTACTGTGCTCGACTTTGATCGTGAGGGTCTTGTCCGCTACGGAATACGTGCCGAAAGTCGCGATGCTCCCCTGCACGACTGCTTTGTTCTCCTCGGGAGTTCCCGTGGCGCGGTTGTTGGATGCGAATTTTGGAAGGTCAGCATTCGAGAATAGATAGATAAAGCGACCATCACTGGTGAAGTTAAGGATTCCTTTCGGATTGGCACCAAATGTCGGAACCCTACTACCGTCGGCGCGCGCAGTGTCAGCCGAAACCATTACCCAGGTTCCGACGAGGTCTTTGGCGGTTTGCGCGGCGGCAGCGCCGGGGAGGGCAACTCCCAAACACAGCAGTGCCATCGTGCTCAGAGCGAGTATGCGCCGATTTATTGTGTCCTCCGTTTCGTAATCTGAAAATCAGGACGCCCTACACGGCACGCGGACAAGCTCAAAAGTCCTGTGTGCAACATAGAGCCAGGAGAGGTATATCAAGCCGGCATTTCCGCATTGATCTAGCTCAATGTTCCAAAGGCGGCTCGATAAATGCTGAATATACCCCATCACCAACTCGGCCCTATGCCAAAGGAAAGAGGCAGTTCAATCAATCAAGGAGGACACCATGAAAACGAATTACAAGCTAGCCATCGCACTCGTCGCTGGCGCTGCCATTGGAGGAGCGGCCATACAAGGCCTTCATGCTCAGGCTCAGCCGCCAGTTTATGTCGTGGGTGAAATCAGTGTGACGAACGTGGATGCCTACACCAAAGAATTTGTCCCGTTAGCTCGGGCGAGCATCAAGAATTCGGGCGGTAAAACCGTTGCTGCCAGTCAAAACGTGACTTCGCTTGAAGGGGCTGCGCCAACGTCGCGCGTTACTATTAATGCCTTTGACAGCCTCGAAAAAGCGAAAGCCTGGCGCACTGGAGCCGAGTACACAGCAGCACGGAAAATTGGCGACAAGTATGCGACTTTCCGCGCCTACGTCGTCGAAGGACTGCCGCAATAGCCCAAGTGCGAACCGCACCTCAGGGGGGCCGCCTCAGTTGGCGGCCTCTTTCATTTCAACGCAAGCGAACAATGTCCGCTATTGGCACAAAGCGACATCGCCAATTGCACCGCTGGGTAAAGCTCATGGGCGCGTGCATTGCAAAATGTCCGCTTATGACCCAAAGCGGACATTCGTTGCACGGGCCATTGGGTCAGACAGCAAGACACAGACAGCAAAAAGCCCCGCTCCGCGAAAGCAGACCAGGGCCTTGCAGACGGGTAATTTTGAAGAGTGTTTACATTATCCGCTTCCATACGGCTTCAGTCGTCGTTCCCGCGCTCGTGGCCGGGTTTGTGTATTTAAGTTCGTCCGCCGTGAGAGCGGTAATAATTCGTTTCAGGCTTTTGCCGTTAAAATTTGGAAACGAACTGGCGTCGATGTTCGTGATGAGGGTCTTGCTTGCTTCGTCGACTGACCACGTGCCAATGAAAGCGATAATCCCTCGAACGACGGCATTATTTTCCTCCGCCGTACCTTGCATCACGCTGTCGGCCGCAAATTTGGGAATGTCGGTGCGGGCTATCATGAACGAGTAGTGGCCATTCACATCGAATATAGCGAGACCTTTGGCGCTCGGTCCCCAGCGGTTCGTCTTGGTGCCATCCTTATTGATGTCGGTAGCAGATACAAAGGTCCAAGTTCCAACAAGTTGCTCTTTCATAGTCTTCTGCTGCGCGACGGCGGCGTCTGACATCAAAGCAAGTCCCAACACTGTCGCTGCAGAAGAACTGAGAATGGTACGCCGATTTATTGTTTTCTCCCTTTGTGTTGTCAGAAGAATTAGAACGCTCGCCGCAAGCAGCGAATGTTGCTGACGGCATGTTGAATGCAGCCGCGTAGTAGGAGAACTAAAAGTTGCGATTGTCATTGACCTGTATCAGACAGCGCCATTGCCCTATCTAAATAGACTGCTCCCCGCCCCGTTCCTGCTAGTTCGGCGCGATGACCCTTTGAGCAAGATCAATGCGCTAAAAAGGTTTTTGTGCATCGGGTTCTGCGTGGGTGCAATTTTTCACCCACAGGGAGAAACACCATGAAAACACAATATATGATGTTAGGAATGCTCGCGGGCGTCGGGCTTGGCGCTGCCGCAGTGCAGGGCCTTCATGCTCAGGCCAAACCACCGGCTTACTTTGTCATCGAAATTAACAAAATAACCGACGCGGAAGGGTTTAAAGTCATTACTCAAAGACCCACGGGCGGCGCGGATGTTGCCAAAGAATTAGGCGGTCACTACATCGCCCGCACCGACAAAATAACCGCCCTCGATGGCACTGCACCGCAGCGTTTCATCGCCTATGCGTTCGATAGCGTTGAGAAAGCACAAGCCTTTAACAATTCGCCATACATGAAAGAGGTTAACGCAATACGAGACAAAACAACGCAGGCGCGTTCGTTCATCGTCGAGGGTATGTAAAAAAAATCCATCGGCAAAACAATCGCTCGCGAGGCCGCCTCAATTGGCGGCCTCTTTCATTTCAACGCAAGCGAACAATGTCCGCTATTGGCCCAAAGCGGACATCCCTAGTTGCACTGCACATGTCCGCTTTCGGGAGTAAAGCAGACATGACCTTTTGCACTGCACATGTCCGCTTTTGACCCAAAGCGGACATCCAGTGCCCATCGAGCGTGATTGTGTAACGCAGCCACCGTTGCATATATATTCTTGGCGGGCTTCGAGGTTGACTGAGCATGGACTGCTGCGACCACTGTCATGTGCCAGACCCCCATCGAGGGAACACGGGCTATCGCCGTGTTCTTTGGGCAGTCCTGGCAATCAACGCCGCAATGTTCTTGGTCGAAATTGGCGCTGGCGTCGCCGCTGGTTCGGCTTCACTTCAAGCGGACGCGCTAGATTTTTTCGGTGATGCGGCAAGCTATGCCATCAGCTTGCTCGTCGTCGGGATGGTTCTGCGTTATCGCGCCCTCGCTGCACTCGCCAAAGGCACAACGATGGGCCTGTTTGGGCTTTGGATTATCGGAACCGCTATTTGGCACGCGCTCCATGGCACGTTGCCGAATGCGTACACTATGGGTGCAATCGGCTTTGCGGCTCTTGCGGCCAATGCAATATCGTTTGGTCTGCTTTGGGCGTATCGCGACGGTGATGCCAACATGCGCTCGGCTTGGATTTGCACCCGCAATGACGTGCTCGGAAATTTGGCCGTCCTTCTCGCTGCGGCTGGCGTATTTGGTACCGGCACAGGCTGGCCGGATATTATTGTGGCAACCATCATGGCCAGCCTCGCGCTGCAGGGGTCGTGGCTGGTAGTCGAGCAGTCTTTACGCGAGTTACGGCAAGGGTCACTAGCTCCGGCGGAATAGCCGTAAATTATGCCCGACCACCCCGCAGGCTTTTTCCAAGGCACCGAAATGCCGACTGCCGGATGGTGGGAGGCACTCTGGCCCGATCCTGCCGGAGTGCTTGCAGCGGTCGGTCTGCGCTCTGGTATGGACGTGATCGACCTATGCTCAGGTGACGGTTGGTTCACGCTTCAAATAGCAAAGTTCGCGCGGCACGTTTCTGCAATTGATATTGACCCGAATTTGCTGGAAGTCGCGCGGCATCGGCTATTGGAAAGCGGGGTAACAAATTGCGACTTCATCGCCGGCGACGCCTACGCTATCGCCGAACTAGCAGGACCAGTGGACTTTGTTTTCATGGCCAATGCTTTTCATGGCGTCCCAGACCACTCTCGGTTGGCACAAGCCGTGGCAAGCGCACTGAAAGCAGACGGCTATTTTGCCATCGTCAATTGGCATAAGCGCCCGCGTGAAGAGACGCCTATTCTTGGGGAACCACGAGGGCCGAAAACAGAATTGAGAATGTCACCGGAGGAAACCATAAGGTCAGTGGGAGGTCGCGGATTGAGATTTACAAAGATTGTCGAAGTACAGCCCTATCACTACGGCGTTGTGTTTCAGCGCGTGAGCACATGAGCAACCGCAATGTCCGCTTAAGAGCGAACGTCGCGTTTCACCGTCGGACTCCTCGTCACGCTCTGGTTGCCAGTGTAAAGTAGGTGTCCTGTGCCGAGTGTTGGGGACAGGGCATGGACGGGGGTTTGGAACTACGCTGGGACGTTCATTGTCACCGTTGCGGGGTGGATGTTTTGGTGCATGTTCACCCGTAGGGATAGTTTTGTGCCGACGGGTGACGTGGTGGCATTGTTTATTGGCGCTCTGGCTTTCGACATTTGGTGGAACACTCGACCGCTCGAATAGGCGATTGTGCCGTGGAGAGACCGCCGCCAGGCGGTCTTTCTGTTAGTGCGGATCAATTCGTCGATGTCCGCTATTGGCACAAAGCGAACATGAGCTAGTGCACCGCACATGTCCGCTTTCGGGGGCAAAGCGGACATGGCTTTTTGCACTGCATATGTCCGCTTATGACCCAAAGCGGACATGCGCGAGCGCCGGGCGCATGGTACCCTTCAAGATGGTGCGGTCCCTATCAATCTAGGGGAGGCCCAAATGCAAGTGCATGAGTTGGTTGCCCGCTTTGCTGCCGCTGTCGAAACAGCCGATCCGATGGGCGCGGCGCGCAAGGTCCTGGAAGATCTGCGCGGGGAAATCGACCACATCGAGAAAATGCTCGCGTACATCTCCGGCGTCGGCGGCAATGCACGCCAGGTGTTCTACCGCTCACCCAACCTGACGATGCTCAAGGTTTGCTTTCCCAATGGCCGGCGTACGCCACCACATGACCACGGCACCTGGGCGACTATTCTGCTGCTCTCCGGAGAAGAGAAAAACACACTGTATCGCCGCGAGAACGGCAGGCTACGCAGAGTGGGCGAGGTGACGCTGACTAGGGGCGAGATTCTTCCCATGCCGGCCGAAACTGTGCATGTCGCAGAGTGCCTCGGCGGCAAACCCACGATCGGACTACACGTGTATGGCGGCGACATCATGGGGGAGGTACCGCGACACATGTGGGATCCGCAAACTCTCGCGGAACACGCGCTCGACTGGAATAAGTACGAGACCTTCGCGCAGGCCGCATCGCAAGCGCCCTCGGCACCATAGCTAGGCGGTATGTCCGCTCTTGGCACTTAGCGGACATCCGCTTGTGCACTGCACATGTCTGCTTTTGACCCAAAGCGGACATCGATCCACCCCTTACTGTTGCATCTAGATCTGTTAGGCTTTGAGCCGAACTGGCGTCGTCCCAAGCCTTGGGAGGATGGTTACGTGCGCCGGCGCGATTTCATCAAAGTTATTGCTGGCTCAGCAGTCCCGTGGCCGCTTGCCGCAGCCGGCGATGCCGGTGATCGGATTTATGGTTACCGATCTGCAGGGGCGCAGCCAGCAAATCGCGGCTTTTCATGCCGGCCTGAAGGAATCCGGCTATGTCCACGGCCAGAACGTGGCGGTCGAATACCGCTTTGCGGAGGGCCACTTTGATCGGTATCCGGCCCTTGCGGCCGATCTGTTGAGGCACGGGGTAGCCGTACTCGTTGCGCTAAGCAACGACGCGGCACTCGCCGCGAAACGAGCCACCGCGACAACTCCGATCATCTTCGGGATGGGCGGTGATCCGATGGCGCTCGGCCTCGTCGGGAGCCTCAACTACCCCGGCGGTAACATCACCGGAGTCTATTTTTTCACCCAGGGGCTCGAAGGGAAGCGGCTGGGCCTGTTGCACGAATTGGTTCCCACAGCCACGACGATCGCGGTACTCGTCAACCCGGACTATTCGCCCGCCAAAAACCAACTGCAGGATGTGCAGGAGGCGGCGGCACGCCTGGGCGTGCAAGTCCCTGTGCTGCGTGCCAATGTCGAAGCCGATTTCGACGCCGTCTTCGTCGACCTCGTCCGGCAACAGGCAGGCGCGCTGCTCGTCTGCTCATCCCCCTTCTTCTTCAGCCATCATCAACAGCTTGTCGTGCTCGCGGCACGCCACATGCCGTGCCGGCGATCTATGAATGGCGTGAGTTTGCCGCAGCCGGCGGACTGATGAGCTATGGTACAAACCTCACCGACGCGTATCGCCAGATGGGCGTCTATGCCGGTCGCATCCTCAAGGGCGCCAAGCCCGCCGACCTGCCAGTGTTACAGTCGACCAAATTCGAGTTCGTCATCAACCTGCAAACGGCCAGGGGGCTCGGCCTCGACGTATCCTTACAACTCCAGCAACGCGCCGACGAGTTGATCGAATGAATGGCGGAATGTCCGCTATTGGCACTTAGCGGATATGCCAGCCGTACCCGACTTTGTCCGCTATTGAAATAAAAAAAGCCCGCGTCATTCGCGACGCGGGAAGGTGGTTAGCCGGAGACACCATTGCCACCGGCCCTCTGATTGTCATTTAACTCGGGTTGGCAAGGCAAGTGTTTGAGGCAAAATTTGCTCGTTGAGTTAACAAGCAAGGGACCGCGAACGCCGGGGTGGTCTCGTTGAGCTCTTGCAACCCGTTTCGCGCATGTCCGCTATTGGCACTTAGCGGACATCGGCTTGTGCGCTGCACATGTCTGCTTTTGCCCCAAAGCCGACATCTCATTTTGCGCTGCGCATTTCCGCTTTCGGGGGTAAAGCAGAACATTCCGAAGCGTTTTATGTCTGCTTTCCATCGTATAAGACCTTAGCGATCTTGGACGCAATTCGACGTGATATTGCCCCGACACGTCTTGTTACCTCCTGTTTCTGCGCGTCCCAAATTTGTACAATCGCTAGCATTCAAGGCGTGGCAACTTCTAGTGACCTTAGTTTTTTCGCCTTTCTCGTTTACCCATGTGCATTCGAGTTGGCATTGCTGCTGTTGGGCCAGTGCGATTGAGGGAATCGCTGCCAGTCCCACCGCCACCACCACTTTTTTCAGCATGGTCGCCTCCTTGATCAAAGACGCGACACACGAGGCTAGCAGTTTATAAGTGACCCACAAACTGAGGTGCGAACGTTCGCTTTTGGCCCAAAGCAGATATGCCTAGTTGTACCGCGCATGTCGCGATTGGAACCAAAGCAGACATGGCGTTTTGCACTGCGAATGTCTGCTTATGACCCAAAGCGGACATTCTTGGTTTGATAGACACATTCAACACCAGCCCGTAAGGAGCCAACAACGGCCAGCCGACGCTTTAAGGCGTAGTTGGTGGCCGGGCATTCTCAGATGTATGCTGATGACGCTCTCTAAACTTTACCAAGGGGAAGGCGATCACCAAAAAAGGGGGGAAACCAATGTTCAAATCTTTTGCTATGACTGGCTTTGCGATAGCACTTGGCCTTGCGGCGTGGCTTTTGCCAATGCAAGGCGAGCGGGCGACGGCGCAATCAGGCCCCCTCCACGTCCTTGTTGTTGAGTATGATATCGTTCCCGCAGAGATCGATAACTACCTGAAAGCGATCAAGGAGCTGGCTGCTGCGGCGGTGAACGAGCCGGGTTACCGCCAACTCAGTATCACGGTCTCGCAAAAGGACGCGAACCATGTCCTGTTATTTGAGTCTTGGGACAACAAGGCAGCGCTCGATGCTTTTTTAGCCACCGATCGATTCAAAAGATATGCGGCGGCAACTTCAAATATGATCGCCAACCGAAATATAAGAGCCTTTTCGTCAGTCTCGACGCATATAAAAGGGATGTGAGGAAATAAGCTTAGGGCTGCCAACTGTGGCAGCCTCTTTCTTTGTGATGTCCGCTTCTGGCACAAAGCGGACATCGGCTTGTGCGCTGCACATGTCCGCTTTCGGGAGTAAAGCGGACATGTTCTTTTGCACTGCAAATGTCTGCTTCTGACCCAAAGCGGACACGGCGGCTGATTTGAATGTGGGGCCAAAATCGCGCTTCTGCCGCGCCGAATGTCGCGGACATGCCCGTTGCCATGTAAGTCGGGATACGTCAGACTTTTTCTTCATTAATCCGTTTCAGCACGCCTTCAATGATTCGCGGCCCACCGCGACCACTTAGTCTAAGAAGTAATAATTGGAAGCAGCAAATAGTGGAGAGGAAACATGACAATCCGTCCAGACCCGAGTTTCCACGCCACGGCGAAGTTAGCGATGGAAGCGCCAGCGGAGAGATATGCTTACTGCCTTATGTTGAGCCCCGATTTCTCACGGCCGGACGGCCTGGGTGTCGTCGACGTCGATCCTAAATCCTCGCACTACAGCGAGATCGTCCATACTGTCATGATGCCGAACAAGGGCGACGAATTTCATCACTTCGGCTGGAATGCCTGTTCGTCGGCACTGTCGCCGCTGTCCGGCCACGCATTCTTGGAACGCCGTTACTTGATCATCCCTGGTCTACGGTCTTCACGCATCTACGTAATCGACACCCAGCCGGACCCCACGCAGGCCAAGATTCACAAGATCATCGAACCGGAGGAGGTGTTCCGCAAGACCGGTTATTCGCGACCCCACACGATCCATTGCGGGCCGGAGGGCATTTATGTTTCCACGCTCGGCGGCCGTGGGCCAAGCGGGACCGACGGCCCGCCCGGAATCTTCATCATGGACTGCGAGACATTCGACGTGCTCGGCCGCTGGGAGATCGACCGAGGGCCGCAGGATAAGCACTACGATTTCTGGTGGAACCTGCCGCGGGACTACATGGTATCGAGCGAGTGGGGGCTGCCACCGCAGTTTGAGAATGGCATCGTTCCCGAGGACCTGCTCGGCAACAAGTATGGCCACAGGATTCACTTTTGGGATTTGCGTGCGCGACGCAACGTCCAAACGATAGACTTGGGCGCGAACCATCAGATGGCGCTGGAGGTCCGGCCGGCGCACGACCCGATTAAGGAGTACGGCTTTGTCGGGGTTGTGGTGGACTCGACCAACCTCGAGGGCTCGATCTGGACGTGGTGGCGCGAAGGCGGCAAGTTCCGTTGTGAGAAGACCGCGGTCATTCCACCCGAGCCTGCGGCGAAGGACCAGCTTCCACCGCTGCTTCAGGGATTCGGCGCCGTGCCGCCGCTGATCACTGACATCGACCTCTCGCTCGACGACCGGTTCCTTTATGTGTCGTGCTGGGGCACCGGCGAGATGCGCCAGTACGACGTTAGCGATCCGCGCGCACCGAAGCTGGCCGGATCGGTGTATATTGGTGGCATCGCGCGACGGACCGCCCACCCAAACGACAAGACATTCGGCGGGGGGCCGCAGATGGTCGAGATCAGCCGCGATGGCAAGCGGGTCTACTGGACTAATTCGCTTTATTCGACCTGGGACGACCAGTTCTATCCGGATGGGGTGCCTGGCGCGATGGTAAAGGCCGACATTGGCGCCAACGGTGGCATCGACTTGGATAAAAATTTCTGGGTCGAGTTCCCCAACGGATACAGATCGCATCAGATCCGCCTCGAGGGCGGCGACTGCTCGACCGACTCCTTCTGCTATCCGTCCGTCTGAACGTGGACGACATTCAATGGACCACGGCCGGCCTTTGGCTGGCCGTGGTCGCCAGCGGCTTCTATCATGGCGTCAATCCAGGAATGGGATGGCCGCTGGCAGTTTCGGCCGGCTTGATGGGCCGGGGACGGCGGGACGTAGTGGCGGCGTTGGCGCCGCTTGCGGCCGGGCACTTGGTGGCCATGCTTGTCATTCTACTGCCGTTTGCACTGATGATCGCACTGCTGGACTGGCAGCGCGAAATCCGGATCGGCGCAAGCGCCATCGTAATCGCGTTCGGCGTCTTTCGCCTCGTCAACCGGCGACACCCGCGTGCGCTCGCCCGGATCAGGCCCACACAGCTTGCGCTCTGGTCCTTCGCAATCGCGACCGCCCACGGCGCGGGTCTGATGCTGCTGCCGATCTATCTTGGCCTCTGCTCCAGCGAAAAGCTTGATGCAGCCCATCAGGCAGCGTCCATACTGGTGGCGCAGAACTCGGCGACCGCGGTTCTGGTCTCACTTGCGCATACGCTCTCGATGGTGACTGCCGGCGGCGTGATTGCGCTCCTTGTCTATGGGTGGCTCGGTTTGAAATTCCTCTCCAGGAGCTGGTTCAATCTCGACTTCTTGTGGGCTGCCAGCCTGATACTAATCGGTGCCGTCGGGCTCCTGACCGCTTGAACTTGTGCACTGATTTCTTGGTTGCACGCAGAAATGCGGGCGCGATGTCTGCTTTTGGCACAAAGCGGACGTTCGAGTGGTGCCAGCTAATGTCCGCTTTCGGCGGTAAGGCGGACATCATGCGGACGTGCCGCGACTGCCGCCTGTCTGAGCCGGATTTGACACTGGCTTGGTTCGAAGATCAGTCCGAAGATACGTGTCTGCTTAGCTGTGTGTCACCGGGATGGTAGCGTCGGAGCAACAAAGATGGAAAAAGCGTTGCTACAAAATCTGATGGCCGGAGCTGGATCGAGCAGCCAGTTCATCGGCGGTTTAATCGTGGCTCTGTTGTATGTAGTTATCGGTCTACTCAGCGCGATTGGAAGCATTCTTATCGTTCGACAAATCTTCCTAGGACGATGGGAACAGATATTCTGGGCCTCTTTCCTTATCGTGATTGCCGCCTTTTACCTAAGTTTCGCTGCCTATTTCGGGGCTTCGCCCCATGCTTGGCAGACCGAAGTAGTCGGCGTTGTCATTTTCCTTTTTTGCGCTGTGGTTGGGCTGTTTTACCGACCTGCTCTCGCAGTTGGCTATGTCATGCATGGGCTCTGGGATTTATCCCATTGCCTGTCCGGCACTTCACTTGCGGGCCTGTCAATAACAGAAATTCCACTCGGTTACGGTATCTTTTGCTTAACGTACGATTTTACGGTCGCGTGGTATCTCATGATAAGTGACACCGCGTGGCACGAGTCGGGCAAGTTCGACCTCTACTTTTGGCGACATCGCCTGTGATCCCGAACTCATGGTCGGCATGTTCCATGGCGATTCGAAAACTCCGTCCTTTCCGTATTTGGCCCATCGCTACTTAACTTCGCGAATGTCCGCTATTGGCACAAAGCCGACATGGGCTAGTGCACCGCACATGTCTGCTTTCGGGAGTAAAGCGGACATCGGCTAGTGCACTGCACATGTCTGCTTTTGACCCATAGCGGACATGCAGACCCGCTTCCGTCTGCCCTTTCGCCCCTGCATGCCGCCGGTCAGCCAGCCAAGTTGGCGCGGCGGTCGTCAAGGCTCTTGGCGACGGCAGCGGTCTTGTCACAATAAAACGCCCCGCACCGAGGTACGGGGTGTGCAGTCGATAACGTGGCCGGCGGCGAATGTTTTGCCGCCGGCCGTTGAGCAATCAGCCCTTTTGGATCGCAACACCCGAACCTGTCCTGATATCCACACCCCTGGTATCCCGCAGGAACACCAGGCCGATGACCAAGGTCATCACCGCTACTCCGATCGGATACCACAGACCGTTGTAGATATTACCGGTCGCAGCGACTACCGCGGTCGCAAGCAGCGGCAACATCCCGCCGAACCAGCCATTGCCGATGTGATAAGGCAACGACATCGAGGTATAGCGGATCTTGGTCGGGAACATTTCGACCAGGAATGCAGCAATCGGCCCGTACACCATGGTCACGTAGATCACCATGATGACTAAGATCACTTCGGTCATGAACCAATTGATCTTGGCCGGGTCGGCCGATTTCGGAAAGTTTTTGGCGGTGAGCGCCGCCTGCCACGTCGTAGCGTTCCAGCCTGCAACCTTAGTCCCCGCAATGTCGAGATCGGCCGACTTCGCTCCGGGTGTGTGGATGGTTTGGAACGACAATCCCGACTTGGTCAGGAAATCCTGCGCGCGGTCGCAGTCGCTGAACTTCGACCACGGACCGACGAAGACGTGCAGGTTGCAGGTCGATTGATCGGCCGAGACCGAGATCGGGTTCTTTGCGGCAAACGCTTCCAGATCCGGATTTGTATAGTGCGTCAGACCCTGGAACAGCGGGAAGTAGGTGATCGCCGCGATGGCGCAGCCGGCCAGAATGATCTTGAGCCGGCCGATGCGGTCGGAGAGCCAGCCAAACACGATGAAGAACGGCGTTCCGATGATCAGCGACAGGCCGATCAGTTCATAAGCCGTGATGTAGTCGACCCTCAACGTGATGACCAGGAAGAACAACGCATAGAATTGGCCCGTGTACCAGACCACGCCTTGACCGGCTGTAGCGCCCAGCAGCGCAAGCAGCACATATTTGTTGTTGGGATAGTGGAAGAAGCTCTCGGTCAACGGAGCCTTCGAGCCTTTTCCTTCCTGCACCATCTTCTGGAAGATCGGCGTCTCATTCAGCTTGAGCCGGATGTAGACCGAGAACACCAGCAGGATGACCGAGATCAGGAACGGAATACGCCAGCCCCACTCGGCGAAGTCCTTGGCGGACATGTTGCCGCGGCACAGCGCGATCAGGATGAGGGCCAGCAGCAGGCCGAGCGTTGCGGTGGTCTGAATCCAAGGTCGCATAGCGCGCTCATGCGCTCGGGCATGCTCCGCGACATAAGTTGCCGCTCCGCCATACTCGCCGCCGAGCGCCAAGCCTTGCAGCAGGCGAAGCGAGACGAGCAGGATCGGCGCCAGCCAGCCGATGCTCGAATATGTTGGAAGCACGCCGACCAGGAAGGTGGCGGTGCCCATCACCATGATGGTGACGAGAAAGGTGTATTTGCGGCCGACCAGGTCGCCGATACGGCCAAAGATTACCGCGCCGAAGGGGCGCACAAGGAAGCCCGCCGCGTAGGTGGCGAAGGCGGACAGCAGTGCCGCCGTAGCATTTTCAGTCGGGAAGAACAGCGCGGCGAAGAACGGCGCCAACACCGCGTAGAGATAGAAGTCGTACCATTCGAAAATCGTGCCGAGCGAGGATGCGAAGATAACGAATTTTTCGTCCTTCGACATGCTGCCGGCGCGTGCCGAGGCTTGCATCATCGTTGCCATGTGCGTTGTCCCTATGTTGATTGTTTGTTTCTTGTTTTTGGTTTCTTAAATTCGGGACAGCCACCCGTATGATCGCCAAAAGCCGTCCCGCAACAGAAATACGCCGCGGGTTGCGGCGCGTCTCTACATCGGAGGTCTTACGACGAAGGTCGCAATATCAGTTATTAAGCATTTTAATTAAAACAAAAAACCTAACACGCCTCGGTCCCGGTACCAATTGCAGGACCTTTCAGATCAAAGTGTTGAGTTCTTCCAGCACCCTGATCAGCCAGTTGGCGGCCTGCAGCACCACGAATCGTCCCGCCAGTTTTTGCCGGCGAAAGGTATAGTTGAGCAACTTGAGCGCGTGCTTGTAGCCGGGATGACGCTGCGTAATTTTGCGCAGCAAATGCAGTCGCGCGATCATTTGGGCGCGTCGGGCTTCCAGCAGATCATATTGTTCTCGAAACCCGGGCTGCAGCCGCCCCGGCGGTTTGGCAGGCAAGGAGCGAAGTCGACGATGCGGCATTGGCAATTGGAACCTTGGTAGCGTGGCCCGAACAGAATTTTACCAACCGATTAGCGATGCGGAGGAATGAAGACTTCGTATAAATGGTGATTGCGTTCGGAATTAGAAATAGCCGCCAGACAAAGGGGGCCAAATGCAATATTTTGACCGTCTCACAAGTCGGGCGCGCCGACGAGGTGAATCACTCGTGCAGATCAATCCTTGAAGCGCCACCGTTCTGAAGCCTAGAATCGTAATCTCCAAAGAAAAGGGCCAGGCTCGATCATTGCCTGGCCCCATTTTCTTGATCAGAACATTAACGCCTCGAATAGATCACGCGCTGTCCGCTATTGGCACTTAGCGGAAAATGTCTGCTTTCGAGGGTACAGCGGATGTCACGAATTCACGCTGTCATGACCGGCCGGGATTGATCGAGATGGTGCCGGTGTGTCCGAGCAGCAGCGTGTAACCGTCGGGCGTACTCGAGTAAATGGTGGAATGTCCGCTATTGGCACTTAGCAGACATGCTGTAGCTACCAATGAATGTCCGCTTTCGGGAGTAAAGCGGACATGCGTCGTGGCAACTTTACACAACCATGAGATCCTTACCGACAACGATCTCGCCTTTGAAATATTTTGCGACTGGCTCCCGCCAGGTGTCGTCACTGATACTATCAATCGCCGGCGTCAGATGAGACAGCACGAGCGTCTTTACTCCCGCTTCCTGGGCAATCCGGCCGACGTCTTCCGACGGTGTGTGATCGGCCTTCATATGCGCCATAAAGGGCTCGAACTTGACGGGTCTGCCTCTGGCGATCTGATCCTTGATGTATTTTTCGACCGCGGGAACGTACATCGTCTCGTGCACCAGCACGTCGGCGCCTTTGGCCATGTTCGCGACCGCTTCGAGCGGCGCGGTGTCGCCGGAAAATGCGATTGAACGGTCCTTAAAATCGAACCGATAGGCGAGCGCCGGCTTAACCGGTGGATGCTCGACGAGGATCGCGGATACGTTGACGTTGTCGTCCTGCATCACCGGACCCGCGTCCGAGATTTCTTGCACGTTGACTGAGGTCAGTGGCTTCATTTTGAGGTCTTCGGCCCAGAAGTCGACGGTCTGCCTGTAGGCTCGCAGGAAATCGTCCGTCATTTGTTTGAGCGGCGGTGGGCCAAAGGCGCGCACGTCGAGCGGTAAACCCTGGATCCAGCCGACAATCAGCAGCGGACCGTATTCTATGTTGTGGTCGGCATGATGATGCGTGATGAAGATCGATTTCAATGCGCTGAACGGAATGCCGGTGCGGGCGAACTGATCGGTGACGCCGAGGCCGCAATCGAGCACGTAGGCGGTGCCGCGGCTGTGTAATCACGGCACAAATCACAGCGATGTCCGCTATTGCACAAAGCAGACATGGCAAAGCCGCCAATCAATGTCCGCTTTCGGGGGTAAAGCGGATATCGTTTTTGATAAACAGCGTGGGTAAAAGAAATTATGGGACTACCGAAAGATCTAGAAGTTCAGGATGCGGAAAGGAATTGGATTTCTGGCAAGTATTGGTGCGCGGGCGGTCTAGTGTATGTCCTCGCACCAGACGGGGAAGTATCGATGTCACGGCCCATATCCAAGAGAATTACGGCGACCGCCCAAATCTTACTTCGCGAATGGCGTTCTCGCCGCCAATCGCCGTGATCTGCACGCTATTGGCACTTGGCGGACATCGGCTTGTGCGCTGCACATGTCTGCTTTGACCCAAAGCAAACATCAGCACCTCACCCGCACCACCCTTTCAAAGTGCTAGTTTCAATTAGTCAGGCGAGGGTCGGAATGCTCGAAAGGCTGGGGAACGCTCTTTATTGGCTCGGCTGCATCCTGGCCGCGATCTTAATTGCTGTCAGTGTGTATGTCTTCGCCACAGACTCAACGGGTCTTGGCATTGCGATGAGTATTGCATACGCGCTTACAGCGGTTGTCGTGTGGTTGCTCGGGTGGGTGTTCCGTTATGTCCTTTCGGGATCATAGGGCTATAGGGGCACGCGGACTTAGCGGACAAATTATCTCGCACCAAAATCCGACTTTGGATTTCGTTTCGGGCCTGTAGTCTGCACGGATGTCCGAATTCGACGCTCGGTAACGCGCCCGCGTTGTTGTCGCTAGGCATGTTTTTGGAGTGAAGCAGACATTCCGCCGACTTGTTACGATGTCTGCTTTTGACCCAAAGCGAACACCAGCTGCGCGAAGCGCCAGTTTGCACTATCGTCAATCGGCTCTCGCTCGGTTGCGCCGCACAAATGTCGCCCTCCGTAAGGCGCCACATACATTACATTCCGTTACTGACGAAATTTCAATTTGCCTCCAGCCGCATCCTGGCGGATAGTGTTGATGTTGCTGTCGCGTGGGGGCGATGGTGGCGACCAAAAAGAGAAAATGCAGAGCAACTCTGCCGCCTGATTTTTGGCGGCGCGGAGGTGGCATTGGCGATGAGCGCCGATGACGATCACGGCTATTCTGGGAGGATTTAGCCATGCTCACGCGCGTCTTTTCGAAACGTGAATTGCTCGCACGCAGCCTCGCCGCGGCACAGTTTGCCGCACTAACGCTCGGCCCAATTGGCTCTTTAAGTTCGACAGCCTGGGCAGAGCCGAAAGATATTAAGTGGGGTACAGGCCCGGTCGGCTCCGTCGGCCACAAGGCGCTGGTCATCCTGGCCGACCTCCTAAACAAAGAGATGCCAGACTACCGCATTACGGTCTTGCCGATGCCCGGCGCCGTGATGACCGTCAAGGGCTACGCAACCAACCAAATCGATGCGTTCTACGGCTCTGACGATTCCTTGCGCGAATTCGCAGCAGACAGCGGCCGCTTCAAAGGGTTCAAAGCGAGTGTGCAGCGCCAGCCCGTGCAATCCATGTGGGTCTTTACACTGGACGTCGGCCTCGCCATCAAGGCCAGCAACGCCGACAAGATCAAGAAATGGTCAGACCTCACCGGCAAGAAAGTTTTCACCGGACCGTTGCCCTTCGACACCCGGCTGCATCTTGAGAGTGCGCTGGCTGCAGTGGGTGCCAAGCACATTTACACCCAGGTGGACTTGTCGAACGCTGGATCGCAACTAAATTCCGGCACGATCGACGCGATGATCGTCTATTACACGGGCGGCGTTGTGCCAGCGCCGTGGCTCACGGAAGCGTCACTGTCCGTTGACTGGGCCGGTTTAAATCCAAGCCCTGAAGAGATCGCCACGCTGAAGACGAAAGGCTTTGCTCTCGAGGAAGTCGAAGCATCCAAGATGAGCAAAAATGACATCCACGTTAAAAAACTAACCCTCAGCCCGTTTTATTGGGGCTTCGACATTGGCATGAATATGTCGACCGAGGACGTCTATAAGATGTTGACCATCATCGACAAGCACGCCGATGAGCTGGCCAAACTTGACGGCGACTTTGCACAGATTTCCGGCGGTAAGCTTGCCGAGTTCCAAACGAAGGCATTGGACCAGACGTGGGATCTCACCCCCATTCACCCGGGTCTTGCAAAATTTCTCAAGGAAAAAGGCAAGTGGAATCCGAAATGGGATTCCAAAGTCGCTTCGATGTGATCCGCTCGTGCCTTGTATCTGAGACTCTACGGCGGGTGCGGAAACGTATCCGCCGCTTTTTTAAAGTCGTCCAGATCATCATAGGTCCATCATGACCGCTCTTCCGTCCCGACAGCGCCCTGTCATCCTCGACTATATTTACTACGCGGTGGCGATCTCCGTGTTCGTTTCCATATTCGTGTACTACTGGACCGACATGGGCGGGCCGACCCTGCTGGCGATGACCCTCATCCCCATCATTTTCGCATTGTTCACCTTGCAGGCGTTGCGCGCGAACGAGTTGTACCCGTCGCTCCCGTCCGCTGCCAACTATGTGATTGCGTTTGCCTACTGCGCGTTCTCGTTCTATTGCGCCTACTACATGAACACTGAGTATCTCGCGCTCGGACTTGAGCGCGTTGGTGCGTGGAACACCATGGACTTGGTCATGGGTGGCATCATGTCCTTGCTGATCATGGAATATGCTCGCAAGCGGCATATGCCGTTGTTCATCCTCAATATCATCCTCATTGTTTATGCCGTCTACGGCAACTACGTGCCGGGCATGTTTTATCACGCGGGCATGACCTGGCACCGCGTGATCACCGCCAGCAGCGTTGAAGTGGCGACCGGTATTTTCTCCAGCTTGCCGCAGATTGCACTTACTGTTGTTGGCTCATTCCTTTTGGTCTTGAGTCTGTTGCGCGGTTTCGGCTGCATTCAGTCTTTGCTGCGCGCGACCAAGCGCGTGGCATTTCGATCACCACACGCGATCCCGCAATCTGCCGTAGTCGGCTCGATGTGTGTCGGTATGGTCAGCGGCAGCGGTGCAGCCAATGCCATTACGATCGGTTCGGCAACGATCCCGGCGATGATCGCGTCCAATATCCCGCCCGCAACAGCGGCAGCAATCGAATCCGCATCCTCGCTTGGCGGCCAGCTGATGCCGCCAGTTATGGGCATCGCCGCGTTTTTGATGGCTGAGTTCCTTGGAGTTGACTATTTCGAGGTCGTTGCGCGCGGCTGGGTGCCGGCGCTGATCTACTATGCGACGGTCGCGACGTCCGTGTATTTGCTTGCAATTACGTTCCGGACCCGCATCGTTATTGCCAAACTCGATGGGCTAAATTGGCGCGATTTCGTCAATCTACTCGCGTTTGCTTGTACAGTCGGCGGCCTGGTTTTCCTGATGGCAGCGCTCTATCTCTCCCCCACATTCGCCGCACTCTACATCTTCTGCACAATCGGTAGTGCACTGGTTCTCCTCCATGTGTTCGAACTTATTCGTACACGGCAACTGTCAATTGCCAAGTTCATTGCGCCGCTGCGGACCTTCCTCGATTCCTACATGGATATGATCTGCGACCTGGCCCTGCTGCTTGCTACGCTTTCCATCATGACCGGCGCGCTGGTGATCACCGGCGTACCGACAAAGTTGGGCTCGCTGCTTATACAGGCGGCAGGAGTGAATCTCGCTGCTATGGTGCTGATGGCCTTCATCTTCGGCGCAATTCTCGGTACCGGTCTTCCGCCTGCGCCAACCTACATTCTGGTAGCAATTGTGATTGCACCGCCGATGATTCAGACTGGCGTTAACCCATGGGTCGTGCATTTCTTCTCATTCTTCCTCGCCTGTTTCGGTGAACTGACACCGCCGACATCGCTGGTAGCAGCAGTCACGGCCAAGATCGCGAACGCGAATTTTTATTCTGTGCTCAATCGTGCGATGCAGATTTGCGTCTCGCTGTTCACACTGATGGCTGCCGTGTTCGTCCACCCGGAACTGGTGGTAAAACCAGGCCTCGCCCAGATCGGTGCGGCTTTCCTCGTGGTCATTTCCACGATCGGTATCTCGTTTAGTATCCAGGCTCGCTTCAGCGAGGCGCGCCAGGCAGACTTAGGCATTCGAGCAATTATCGCAGCCTTCGCGTTGATTGCACTGTTGGTCCCAAACTACTCGATCGCATCGGCGGCCTGTGTGCCTGTGCTGATCGCTATCGGTTATTGGCTGGTGTATCGGCGCAAACTTGAAGCGGGCCAGCCCGAAGTGGTCGAGCTCGAATCCGCATCATTGGGGCCTGCCGCTGCCGGTAGTAGCGCATTGGGAACAATGAGTTGAGGACGAGCTAGTTCATTCGAACGGCCTCTTTTGAGTTCAAACGGGGAGCGGCTTTTCTTTGCGGGTGAGCCATTCGTGCGCGGCAATGGTTTTGATGCCGGTTTAAGCCTCTATCAAAGTACTCGATTAAATAGATACGATGCCGTCTCCTGGGCTTGGGCACGGACATGAGGCGACGCGAATTCATCACACTTCTCGGCAGCGCGTTCGCAATTGTGCCTGCCGTAGCAATCGCTCAGAAGGATCGTATACGGCTGGTCGGTCTACTGCTCTCTCAGTTCGAAGGCAGTCAGGAAGCAAAGGATCGGATCGCCGCTGTTCGAGAGGGGCTTCAAAAACTTGGCTGGACTGAGGGCCGAGACATCCGGATCGAAGCGCACTATGCGAACGGCAGCGCAGACCGTATGCGAGCGCAAGCGGTGGAACTCGTGCAGTCTGGTACAGACGTGCTTGTTGCTTCTGCTACAGCATCATTAGCGGCCTTGCAAAAAGCGACCGGCACTATTCCCATCGTATTCGCACAGGTGACCGATCCGGTTGGGGCCGGCTTCGTGAAGAGCTTGGCGCGGCCGGGCGGGAACATCACTGGGTTTACGCAGCAAGAATTTTCAATCGGCATCAAATGGTTGGAGTTGCTCAAAGAGCTTGCGCCACAGACCGAGCAGGTCGCGATCCTCTACGATCCGCAGAATCCCGCGACGACCGGATACCGAACGGTGATTAAGGCCGGTGCACCGTCATTTCACGTGCAAATTTCCGAATATCCGGTGCGTGATGCAGCCGAAATCGAGCGCGCCATAGGCACGGTTGCGGTCAAACCGAACAGTGGTCTCGTCATATTGCCGGGTCCCTCTCCATCAGTCCGGCACGAACGGGTCGTTGCGCTGGTGAATCAGCATCGGCTTCCTGCCGTCTATCCATTCCGCTACTGGGTCACGGACGGCGGACTGGCGTTCTACGGCATCGACAACATCGAATTGTACAGGCAGGCCGCGAGCTATGTGGACCGTATACTCAAGGGCGAAAAGCCGGGCGATCTGCCGGTCCAGAACGCCACCAAATTCGAGCTTGTCATCAACCTCAAGACGGCCAAGGTACTTGGCATCAATCCGCCGAATAGCTTGCTGGCGCGGACCGACGAGGTGATCAAGTAGAGATGCGTTTGCTGCATTGCATGAGCCCGCTTTGGCAATTAGCGGGCGTTCCAGCGACACCCGCGAATGTCCGGATTCGGGAGGGCCTCGACATCGCAAAATTTCCGCGAATGACCCAAAGCGGACATGATAATCGTTAGCAATGATCATTAGCACGTTCGTCGCGGCTAATTGCTCTTCCGATTTCGTAAGGTCATCCCGTTTTGCCGATATAACTGGCTGCGGCCAATCCACAAGTGGTTTGAGAGTTGTGTAAGGTAGTCAGGCGTAGACCTGCCGGCCAGCCGCGCGCGTGCCTCGTAATAAGGTCCCACATATCGCAGTCGTCCCGGCAGCAACGGATAGGCGCACTGCACCCATCGGATCAGTCGTTCCACGGACCGTCGCTCAGCTGCACCATATTGCAAACCGAACTGGTCGCGCAGCACAGGTGGAAGCAGCCCAGCCGTCAGCGCTTGGTAGGATCGAGGAACGGGAAACCTCAGATCGCTGCCCGCTATTAGCCGGTGGGCGATCGAGCGAGCCGCATCGGTTACGGTCAAAGTATCGGACCGCACCATCTCCTCGACATAAGAGGAAAAGGATTGCCAGTCTGGAGGGAGGTACGCTTGCGGGATCCCAAAGAAGGCCGCAAATAGCCGGCTGTCGGCGTAATATTGGTCCCGCACTTGTAGTGACGGTGGTGGCAGTGCCAGCCGGTACGCGATAAGGGCGGTCTCGATCAGCGTGGCCCATACCCATCGCAGCGCCGGAAGCGAATTCGCAAAATAGGCGGAACCGGCAGCGAAAGGTCCTGCCGCGAACGGCAACGTACCGGTAAATGCCGCATGTCGGCGATGCAATTGCCGGGCGACGGCCGAGCTGTCTTCAAGGCTTCCAAAAACCATATTGAAAACAATTCCGAAGGTACGGTGAAAACGCCCTATTGGATCCGCAAAGGTATGTGAGTGCAGTTCGATAGCGGCCGCGACCCAAGGATGGGCCAACTGAAGAAGCAGCGCACGGCCGGCGCCTAGGAAGATCGCAGCCTCGCGATCAATGCGCCACATTGCCGATTGAGGACCAAAAATGCCGGAACGCGAATTCATTGCAGATGCCTGCAGCAAACACAACTCGCGCTCCAGCCCTGCGTTAGTAACTATTTGGGGGTCAATTGACATGTTGATTGGTTCTCGAAAGCTTTGGCTCGCGGACCACAGCTATAGCTATTTGGCCCTGGAGCAATTTAACAGGCGCTTGAGTTCCGTTTGGAGCTGGCTTTCACGGGACTGCCTTCACTTACTGCTTTCGCCAATCTACCGACTCTATGAACGCGACCTCGATCGGCAGGTTCGCACTTACCCCATGCCGCGCCATATCGGACTTATTCTTGACGGTAACCGACGTTACGGGCGCAAAGCTCGCGTTGTTGATCCGCATGAAGTCTATATGGCTGGCGCCAACAAGCTCGATGAACTACTCGAATGGTGTGTCGCGCTTAAAATTCCGGCGATTACCCTCTGGGTTCTCTCAACTGAAAATCTGAAACGCCCGCGCGAAGAAGTAACTGGAATTTTGAGCGCGGTCGGAAAGAAGCTCACACTCCTTGCGAATGACCACCAAATACACAACGAACGCATTCGTGTGCGAGCAGTTGGTTGCCTCAATCAACACTAACGGCCATCCGTGCAGCAGCAGAGGCTACGCGCGACTACGATGGAATGCAGTTGACGATTGCCGCTGCCTACGGCGGCCGGGAGGAGATTATCGATGCCATGCAATCAATGCTTCGCGAACAGCTTGCCCAGAGTAAGTCTCTGAAGGATGTTATCGAGATGATCACTCCCGAAGCTGTCGCTCGTTCTCTTTATGCGCCAGATCTCCCTGACCCAGACCTCATTATTCGCACGAGCGGGGAAATTCGCCTCTCCGGGTTTTTACTCTGGCAGAGTGCTTTCAGCGAATTCTATTTTACCGATGTATTTTGGCCGGCCTTTCGGCGAATTGATTTTCTGAGGGCGGTGCGAGCCTATCAACAACGACAAAGGCGATTTGGAAAATAATTTGCCGTTGCGGCAATTCTTTATATAGCCGAGCTTATCGAAGAAGAATTTTTGGCGCTGCTTCGACGTTCAAACACGCGCAAATGACGACGCCGGTCCAAATGGCAAGCGACAAGCCCCCAACGAGTTGGGCGCGCGCGGCGGGATGAGGCGAGATGGTTCATCCCTTGCGAAAGTCGCGAGGTAGCCGCTTATGACCCAAAGCGGACATCGGGATTGACCAGAATCTGAAACCGGTTGCATGCCAATTCTCACTCGCCGCCCGGTCGTAAAGTGCTAGGCTGTAGATATTGGACGCGGCGTGTCCTGAGGGGGACACATGCAGCGGCGCAAATTCATCACGCTTATCGGCGGTGCGGCGGCAGCATGGCCGCTTGCGGCGCGTGCGCAGCAGCCGGCGATGCCGGTGGTCGGGTTTCTCAACTCTGCTTCACCCGGGCGTTACCCGCCGGTGTCCGCCTTTCTAAAGGGACTAAACGAAAAGGGTTTCGTCGAAGGCCGCAATGTGGTGATCGAATATCGCTGGGCGGAAGGACACTATGAGCGCTTGCCAGCATTCATAGCCGATCTGGTCCAGCGCAAGGTAAACGTAATCGCGGCGACCAGTACGCCAGCTACGGTTGCTGCCAAGGCAGCGAACACCACAATACCTACTGTGTTCACGACCGGCGGCAATCCAGTGCAACTCGGCTTGGTCACTAGCCTAAGCAAGCCGGGTGGCAATTTCACGGGCTCTACGACACTGAACGAGGAGGTTGTGCCGAAACGGTTGGAGCTGATGCACGAGGTACTTCCTACCGCCATCGACATCGCTCTACTCGTCAACCCACGCGATCCCCTTGCCGAGCAGATATCGCGAGACATGAGTACACCTGCGGCCGCGCTCCGGCTCAAGCTCCATGTTGTACGCGCCAGCAGGGAGCAGGACTTGGCTGCAGTCTTTGAATCCTTGACGCAACTGAGAGCCGAGGCGCTCGTGATCGGCACTGCCGCATTGTTCAATAGTCTTGCCAAAGAACTTGGCGAGTTATCGCTCCTCCACCGAGTGCCGGCGATCTACCAACATCGACAATTCGCTGCAGCTGGCGGTCTGATGAGCTACGGAGGTGACCTTGCCGAGTCGTACCGTGTGGTCGGGAACTACGTTGGCCGCATTCTCAACGGCGAGAAACCAGCCGACCTACCGGTTCAAGAGGTCACGAAAGTCGAGCTGTACATCAACCTGAAGACCGCCAAGGCGCTGGGCATCACCGTCCCGCTGCCCCTGTCCGGCCGCGCAGACGAGGTGATCGAATAAACTTTGTCGATGTCCGCTATTGGCACTTAGCGGACATCCCTAGTTGCACCGCACATGTCCGCTATTGGGGGTAAAGCGGACATGACGGTTTGCACTGCAAATGTCTGCTTTTGACCCAAAGCGGACATCGGTTTAACGCGATTTTGCACATTATAAAGCTAAATTATCTGCCGCCGACATTCCTTAGTAACGCCTGCCGCACCCCGAGCTCAGGGAGAACATCATGCGGAAACTTCGCTGCCTCGAATTGACTGTTGTAATTGCGCTGGCGTTCGCTGAAATGGCTTTTGCACAAGGCGTGAGTATCAACAAACCCGTGCCTGTCACCGTCAGCAACTTTGTTCGCGCAGAGACCGATAATTACTTCGGACAAACGGTGACGAAGGATGGCTTTGGGCTTTCACACACTCGGCAATTGGTCCCGATAGACAAACAAGATGTCGTACGCATGAATCGCGACACGCTGTATTCGTCGGGCGTCTTTGACCTCAAGGCATCGCCGCTGACGATTATACTTCCCGACACGGGAAAGCGCTTCATGTCTATGCAGGTCATATCGGAGGATCATTACACGGTTGAGGTTGTGTACGCCCCAGGGCCTCACGTTTACACCGAGGACATAGTTGGGACGCGCTATTCGATCATCCGCATTCTTGCTGATCCCCGAAACCCTGACGATATAAAGGTCACCAATACCTTACAGGATGCGATCAAGGTCGAGCAGCCTAGCGTGGGTAAGTTCGAAGTGCCGATATGGGAACCCGTTTCACAGAAAGAAATACGCGACGCACTCAGCGTGCTTGGCAGCATGTTGGGTGACATGCCGGGTGCCATGTTCGGTAGCAAGAGCGAAGTCAATCCGGTTAGCCATCTGATTGGCACGGCCATCGGGTGGGGCGGCAATCCAACGGAGGCGGCGGTCTATCTGGGCGTCTACCCGAAGGCGAACGACGGCAAGGTCGTGCATAAGCTAACGGCCAAAAACGTCCCGGTCGATGGCTTCTGGTCGATTAGCCTGTACAACGCCAAAGGCTTTTTTCAAAAAAATGTTTTTGATGCCTATTCGTTGAACAATCTGACCACAAAGGCAAACCTGGATGGTTCGGTCACGGTACAGTTCGGCGGCTGCCAGAAGAACACTGCGAACTGTCTGCCGATCGTATCGGGGTGGAATTATACGGTGCGACTGTACCGACCCCGAAAGGAAATCATCGACGGCAGCTGGAAGTTTCCAGAGGCGCAACCAGTGAGATGAGTTGGTTCGATATGCCGCTTAGCTGAGAACCAGAGCGTGAGCACACGTTTCAGCAGTCCGGGCTTGGGGAATCATCATCGTTACACAGGCGAGTGAAATCATCGTCCGTCGGTCTTCCAACCTCCTCCCCACGAAGTAGTATCGTCAGCACGACCGCGATTAACCCGTCCAAGTCGGGCGGCACGAACGCGGAGGTTACCGATCATGAGCAACCTGCTAGACCTTTTGAACAAGTTCATCGGTGCGATCATTGCCTATGGGCCAAAAAACAAAACTAAGAAAGCCAGAATGGCGAGGAAGGCAGCACGCCGCAAAAAACTTGCGGCAATGAAACGCGACTAGCCGACAACTAATGCCATCGCAAACCTAGGTCTCCGGGGGCGACCCACAAGAGGCATGCCCAACCGCTATTAGGGGCAAAGCAGACATCGCTTCCGCATCGCAAAATGTCCGCTTATGTCCCAAAGCGGACATCGAGTGTCTCTTAACGAGCCTCGTTTTAGGCACTACGATGCCTTGGCTACTTTCGGGGGTAGGAATGAGGCGGCGAGATTTCATCAGTTTTATCGGCGGCGTAACTGCCTGGCCGTTCGTTTCGAACGCCCAACCCGTCGCGCAGAATGGTGCGAAGCCCGCCCGCATCGGCTGGCTCACCGCGCAGCGAGAGGCCAGCCTGACGCCTTACGTCAAGGCAATGCGCACAGCCTAGCCCCGTGCGGCCCAGCCGACCCAGCGATGATTTATAGCCGGGGGCGGGGCATGCCCTGCCGAGTTGTGCCGCCTCAAACCGAAGGGTGCCGCGCCAACGCAATGATGCGCGGGCGGCAATACTACGTAGGGTCGCCTAATCGGCGCGACGGATGGCTCGTCAGCGCGCGAATAATCAAAGGCAACCCGACCGCAAGCGGTAAAAGCCAATACGTAAAATGAGGAAGGTCTTTCCAGAACGGCAGTTGCCGTCCATTGTCTACGTAGAATGCCACGAGCATCAACGTGTATGAGAAACCCATCCCCGTAATGTGGATCCGCGTCCAATAGGGCCAACGCTTCCGAAGCGCGCTGCGGCCAAGCCAAGCAGAGATGAAGGCAAGCGCTCCAATAACGAACAGGTGGTAGTTCTCAGCCCAGCGCGTCACCGCAAGCAACGTGGCCGACACGAACAACGCGGCTAAGCACCAGTAGTAAATCAAACCAGCTTTGGAGTGGCGGCCTCTTCCCTTCGGGTTCAGCATCGCAACGGCCCCGACGATTACACATGCAAGGCCGAGCGGAATATGTATTGCGATGATCCCGAGAAAAACTGGATCGGTCGAGGGAATTTCTATTCCCAATATGACCGTTGAACCGTCCATCAACGTACAGTATCAGACCATTCTCAGCCTCAAATAGACGGCCTCCGCGCCAACGCAATGATACGCGGCCTGCCATGCCCGTTGCAGCGCGGGCATTGCACGTCACGGAGCGCAACACGAATGGAGGCCTCCGGGTCGCGCGGCTTCACGCGCAAGTCCAAATCAACCACGGTGCCGCAACTGTCGCAGGCGATGACGAGCCAGTGATGTTTTGAGGTTAGCGCGGCGGCAATCTTGGGCCAGAACCAAGCATAGCCTTTGCCGGAAAGCGTTGCATTGAAGCGGCGTACCGTTGCCAGCGCGCCGCGTTGAGCTTCCCATTCGCGCCGCATCCGCGTGATGTTGTCGCGGATTTCGTCGTTGCGTGCGTTGTAGCCCATTGCCCCGGCCCATTTCAAAGACGCTTCCCGTAGCAATTTCAGAGCAAGAATTTTTCGAAACGACTGCTCGCCGCCTGCGAATTCGTACCTGTTGTGCCCTGCTGTCGGGCTCGTTAGCATTCGTGCGCACCAGTTGATGATATTGGGGGGTTTACATGAATAAAAGCTGCGTACTTGGCCTTTGTGCAATCGCGTTCGTAACCATTCCTGCTTTGCCCAACAGCGGTCTTGCTCAGGGCAAGTCACTCAAGGATCAACTGGTAGGGACCTGGATCTACGTATCGAGCACAGGCAAGCGTGACGATGGCAGCACCGTGCCCCGGCCGAGCTTGCAGGGGGCGGTAACCTACACAGCCGATGGCCACTTTCACTTCATAACGACGCGCACCGACACACCCAAGGTGGCATCAAGCGACCCTAGCCGTCCTACTCCTGAGGAGGCTATGGCCATTGCGTCGGGATCGGTCGCCTACACGGGCACGTATACGGTGGATGAAGGCACAAAAACGGTCCACGCGAATATTGAGGCGAGCACGTTTGCAAATCTTGTAGGCGCACCTAACCAGCGGCGGATTATCTCGTCCATTACCTCAGACGAAATGAAGTTCACGAACCCCCGCACCCCTGCCGGGGTGACACTGGAGTTCGTTTGGAAGCGGGCAAAGTAACCCCATCGGTGAATGTCCGCTTTTGGCACAAAGCGGACATCGGTTGCGTGGGCCGCAATGTGAGCTGTGGAGGTAAAGCGGGCATTAGTCGCACCTGAAGGTCATGTCCGCTTTTGACCCAAAGCGGACATTGCGGTCAAAGGACCTGCGCCGCCCTCATTTGTGGGCCTATTTCTAAATCCATAAGCCGTGCTATTTTTTTCTTGTGGCTATTCGGGGGAGGAAAAAATGATACGAGTTGCTCAGTTCGTTTTCATAGCACTGATGCTGACGTCGCCGGCTCTAGCCTTAGCTGGCCCAGCAGAAGACGCAAATGCGGCACTTGACCGTTGGTCGGCTGCATACAGTGCCAACGATCCAGAAGCCATCGCCAATAACTATTGGCCGGATGCGATTCTTCTTGGAACTGTCAGTCCCGTTATCTCCGAGGGGACCGAGGCAATCGTAAAATATTTTACGCCGTCGAAAGGTAGCGGCAACAAGAATGCGATTGACGAACGGCGCACTATCAAAATCAACGATGAGGCCGTCGTAGTCACCGGGTTTTATACGTTTACCCGGATGGTAGAGGGCAAGCCGGTACCGGCTCCCTCACGCTACACCATGCTCGTCACCAAGCGCGGAAGCGAATGGCGCATAGCGCATCATCACTCTTCGCCACATGTTCTGCCGAAGAACTGAAGAGGATATAATTGCGGCGCTTCACGTCCGCTTTTGGCACATAGCGGACATTGGCTTGTGCGCTGCACATGTCTGCTTATGACCCAAAGCGGACATCATGAGAGCGCTCTCTTTGGGCCACTCGATTTAGCGCTGCCTCATAGCTTATCGTCTAGAGATTGATTGATCTGGATCAAGCGAAGAACTTACGTTCGGCTTAGCATCGGACCCGGCCTCCTAAGCCGAGGCTGAAATTCACATACGAAAAAATCTGGGAGAGACACATGAAACAGTATTTTGGACTAGCACTTGGAATGGTCGCCGGCAGCGTACTTGGAGCCGCAGCAGTAACCGGTCTCAATGCGCAGGTTAAAGCACCGGCGGTTTATCTCGTGACTGAAATCGATGTCACCAACCCCGAGGCCTATGGAAAAGAATTCGCTCCAAAGGCTCAAGCAACAATCAAAGCGGCAGGCGGTCGGTTAGTTGCCATAGGCGGAGCCGGGGGAGCCGGAGCAAAGCCTGTGCTTGCTATTGAGGGGACAGCACCAAAACGTATCGTTATTCAGGGTTGGGACAGCATTGATCAAATTAAGACCTGGTATAACGGCGCGGACTACCAGGCAGCGCTCAAGATTGGTCAACAATATGCAACATTCCGCAGAATTGCGGTCCCGGCAGCCGAGTGATCGCAATTAACCGACAGCTGAAGAAGGCCGCCTTTAGTTGGCGGCCTTCTTTCATTTCGGAGTGGTGAGTGCCGATCCCGCCAAAGGCACAAAGCGGACATCGATACGCGGCTTTGAAACCCGAGGCTTTTCAAGGAAATACTGGCTGGTTTTGAATATTGACGCGGAATTTACGGCTTGCAACCGAAGGTTCCAATAAGCTCCCTTGTCAACTTTAACTGGGAGGAATTCCATGAAAACACGATACACAGTCGCGTTGGCAATTCTCACTGGCACCGCCATCGGCGGAGCGGCCGTCCAAGGTCTTCACGCCCAGGCCAAACCACCCGTCTATTCCGTGACTGAAATCGATGTGACGAATGTCGAAGCCTATACCAAAGAATACGCCCCATTAGCTCAGGCGAGCATCAAGAAGTCGGGCGGTAAACTTCTTGCTGCCGGACAAAAAGTGACTTCGCTTGAAGGAGCCCCGCCGAAAGCGCGCGTTGCTATTCAGGTCTGGGATAGCCTCGAGCAAGCACAAGCTTGGCGCAATTCAGCCGACTACAAAGCAGCTCGGATGATTGGCGACAAGTATGCGAAATTCCGCGCCTTCACTGTCGAGGGATTGCCGCAATAGCCAAAGTGTTTCTCGCACGCCTTTAGAGGTCGCCCCAGTTAGCGGCCAGGAAGGAACCAGTAAATCACTCAGGGAGAACACAATGAAAACGAATTACAAGGTAGCTATCGCGCTCGTCGCAGGCGTTGCCATCGGTGGAGCAGCCATTCAGGGACTGCACGCACAAGCCAAGCCGCCGGTCTTTTACGTAGCGGAAATCAACGTCACAAACATTGACGCTTATACCAAGGAGTATGCGACTAAGGCGGTCGCATTAGCCAAGGCCTCGGGCGCCAAGTTTCTTGCAGCTGGTCAAAATGCCGTGGCCTTTGACGGCGAAGCCCCGAGCCGCGTCGTGGTCCAGCAGTGGGAAAGCATGGATAAAGTCAAAGCGTGGCGCAATTCTCCTGAATATTTGGAAAACCGCAAGATTGGTGAGAAATACGCCAAGTTCCGTGCCTTCGCGATTGAAGGTGTTCAATAAAGAGCACTACACAGAGAGGCCGCCACAGTTGGCGGCTTCTTTTGTTTCAGAGCAAGCTGCGATGTCCCTATTGGCACTTAGCGGATATGCCAGCCGTACCCGACTTTGTCCGCTATTGAAATAAAAAAGCCCGCGTTATTCGCGACGCGGGAAGGTGGTTAGCCGGAGACACGATTGCCACCGGCCCTCTGATTGTCATTTAACTCGGGTTGGCAAGGCAAGTGTTTGAGGCAAGATTTGCTCGTTGAGTTAACAAGCAAGGAACCGCGAACGCCGGGGTGGTCTTGTTGAGCTCGTGCAACCCATTTCGCGCATGTCCGCCACTTAGCGGACATCGGCTTGTGCGCTGATTGGCATCTAGGGCCGGTTGTGTGCCATTTCTCACTCGCCGTCTGGTCGTAAAGTGCTAGGCTTTTGCCATTGCACAACGCGTGGTCCTTATGGGGGCACATGCAACGGCGCGAGTTCATAACATTTTTTGGCGGCGCTGCAGCATGGCCAATTCTGGCTTATGCTCAGCAAACCGAGCGGATGCGGCGTATTGGAGTGCTCATGAATACAGCCACTGGCGATCAAGAGGGGAAGGCCGGCGTCGCCGCGTTTCGTCAAATCCTGCGACAGTCAGGCTGGGACATTGGTCGCGATGTGCAAATTGACATCCGCTGGGGTGAGAACAACGAAGATCTAGATCGCAAATACGCCGCGGAATTGATCGCACTTAAGCCCGATGTCATCCTGGCGAGTGGCACCCCAAGTGTAGCGGCGCTGCAACGTGCCTCTCGCGACGTGCCAATTGTATTCGTACGCGTGTCCGACCCGGTAGGTGCAGGCTTTGTCGATAGCTTGTCTCGTCCGGGCGGCAACACGACCGGGTTTATGTTATTCGAGTATAGTTTCAGCGCAAAATGGCTCGAACTCCTAAAGCAAATCGTCCCCAAATTGTCCCGAGCAGCTGTTCTGCGGGATGCCACCAATCGCGCCGGGATCGGCGAATTCGCCGCAATTCAATCTGTAGCGCCATCACTCGGTGTAGAGTTACACCCGATTGATACACGCGATGCTGCCGAGATCGAACGCGCTTTTGCAAATATCGCTCGTTATCCGAATGCCGGCTTAATAGTGACCCCGAGCGCGTCGGTATCAACTTATCAGAATAAGATCATCACCCTTGCAGCCACCTACAAGCTGGCGGCAGTTTACGGATTTCGTTTCAATGTCACTGAAGGTGGTCTGATCTCCTATGGCCCAAACCGTGTCGACCAGTTCCGCCGCGCATCAGAATACGTTGATCGCATTCTCAAGGGGACGAAGCCGGCCGAACTGCCAGTGCAGGCCCCCGCCAAGTACGAATTGGTGATCAATCTTAAAACCGCGAAGACGCTCGGTATTACAATTTCGGCCGCATTACTTGCTCAGGCTGACGAGGTGATCGAATAGCATCAATGTCCGCTATTGGCACTTAGCAGACATGCCGAGCTGCACTGCACATGTCCGCTTTCAGGGGTAAAGCGGACATGACGATTGCACTGGGGAATGTCCGCTAATGACCCGAAGCGGACATCGTGTCGTCCCTTAACGAAGGCGACCTGAGCCGGCTGGCATCTATACGGGCCGCATTCTCAAGGGTGAAAAGCCTTCTGACCTTCCCGTAATGCAACCGACCAAGTTCGCGCTGTCCATCAACCTTTCGACCGCCAGAAGCCTAGGCCTCACCGTGCCGCCAACACTGATCGCCCGTGCCGATGAGGTCATCGAGTGAGAGGGATGTCCGCTTTTGGCACAAAGCGGACATCGGCTTGTGCGCTGCACATGCCCGCTTTTGACCCAAAGCGGACATGGTTAGGTGACTTGGGCCTACCCGTCCGAATTTGCCAAGGCGGCATTCTCAATCGCAATGGCTGATGGCTTGCGCCGTCATGACTTGCTCCAGCGCAAACTGCTGCGGACGGCCCAGCGACTCCATCATGAGCATCAGGCGTTGGCGGGGCTCGACGCCCGGCATGTTCTCGAATCGTTGGCGCTCCTGATCACGCAGACTCCCCAGGCCTCGACGAGGACGGTCCGGTAAGCCGCGATATCGGCGAAATGCCAATAGAAACTGCCCTTGGTGACGCCGAGCTGTTCGCAGAGCCGGTCGACCCGAAGCGCATTCGGCCCGCCGTCGGCGAGGAGTGCGAATCCGGCCTGGATCCAGTCGTCGACCGACAGCCGGCGGGCGGCACCGCGCGGCGGGGTCATGCACGGCAGCATACGGTGACCAGCTGCTTGACACGTGCGAAAATTAGCGACACTAATGAATTGCCGACTTCGGCTGGGTGCTGTTGCAACCGTGGCCGCCGGTAGTCACCGCCGCTCTTCGGCTACTACTTCCAGCCCGCCCGGCCGGTGGCACCCCTCGGTGCCGATGCACGACCACGGCTGCTACAGCGGCTAAACCGTACCATACTCCCTGGTATGGGCAACGATTCGATTGAGCGGATATGGGCCGAAGCGCCACTCCGCTGCCATTCGTCGAAGTCAACGTTGTCAGCAACCATCACGACCCGTTCGGCGGCCGCCACCGTCCCCGGAACACCTGATCGGCCACCCGCCGGGCCCACTTCTCCCCACAAGTGGGAGGTACCTCCAGGCGGTCAATGTAGACCGCGCGGTTTGGCCGCGCCGTGTGTCGGGCAACATGGGCTGCATGGCCCCTGACGAGTTCGACGACATCCCCCTGGACGCCCGCCGAGCAGCTCGACTCCGACGAGGTGCGCAACGACGACGGCGACGAGGTGGTCGATCCGCCGGAGGAGTGGATCGATGCCGGCGAGAACGAATCGCTCGACGAGCGGCTGGCCGAGGAGACGCCCGACGTGTCGCCCGCCGACATCGACCCGCGCGATGCCGACGACACCGAGGCCGCGGTCGGTCCTGCTGACCTCCAGACGACGAACTCGACCGCCTCGATCCGCAGCAGCACGGGCGCGAACGCGGCCAGATCGACGGGACGCCGGAGGACGGCGAATCGTTCTTCGACGTCGTCGAGTGAGTAGTTATTCGGCGGCTCGCAGCACCATCACCGAGCGGGCATCCACGGTGACCTTCGCGCCCGCGTCGTGCGTTTCGGCGTCCCGTCGGTATCGGCCGCGGTGTAGATCACCGGAACCCAGCTGGCGCCGAAGTCGTCTGCCGGGAGCGCGAAGTCGATCGCCTCATGGTGGGCGTTGAAGCACAGCACGAACGAGTCGTCGGTGACCCGCTGGCCGCGCACGTCGAGGTCGGGGATGCCGTGGCCGTTGAGGTACACCGCGACCGACTTGGCGAATCCGGACTCCCAGTCTTCATCGGTCATCTCCGAGCCGTCTGGTGCGAACCAGGCGATGTCGGGAAGCCCGGGGCGTTCCGCGCTGCCGCACCGGTCGTCCGCTGAAGAAGCGCCGCCGGCGGAACACCGGGTGCGCGGCGCGCAGCCCTGACACCGACCGGGTGAACTCGATCAGCGTCGGTGTCGGCGTGCTCCCAGTCGATCCAGGACAGCTCGTTGTCCTGGCAGTAGACGTTGTTGTTGCCGTTCTGCGTGCGGCCCAGTTCGTCGCCGTGCGAGATCATCGGAACACCCTGCGACAGCAGCAGTGTGGTGAGGAAGTTGCGTTGCTGCCGGGCCCGTAGCGCATCGATCCTGGGTCGTCGGTCGGGCCTTCGGCACCGCAGTTCCACGATCGGTTGTGGCTCTCGCCGTCGCGGTTGTCTTCCCCGTTGGCCTCGTTGTGTTTCTCGTTGTAGGACACCAGGTCCCGCAGCGTGAACCCGTCGTGCGCGGTGACGAAGTTGATCGACGCCACCGGCCGGCGGGCGGTGTGCTCGTAGAGATCGGCCGAGCCGGTCAGCCGGGAGGCGAACTCGTCGAGCGTGGCCGGCTCGCCGCGCCAGTAGTCCCGGACGGTGTCGCGGTACTTGCCGTTCCACTCGGTCCACTGCGGCGGGAAGTTGCCGACCTGGTAGCCGCCGGGCCCGACGTCCCACGGTTCGGCGATCAGCTTGACCTGGCTGACCGTCGGATCCTGTTGCACGAGTTCGAAGAACGTCGACAGCTTGTCCACGTCGTAGAACTCCCGGGCCAGCGTCGACGCCAGGTCGAAGCGGAAACCGTCGACGTGCATCTCGGTGACCCAGTACCGCAGCGAGTCCATGATCAGCTGCAGCGAGTGCGGGTGGCCGACGTTGAGGCTGTTGCCGGTGCCGGTGTAGTCCATGTAGTAGCGCTTGTCGTCCTCGACCAGCCGGTAGTACGCGGCGTTGTCGATGCCGCGCATGGACAGCGTCGGCCCGAGGTGGTTGCCCTCGGCGGTGTGGTTGTAGACCACGTCGAGGATCACCTCGATGTCGGCCTCGTGCAGCGCGCGGACCATCGCCTTGAACTCCTGCACCTGCCCGCCCGGGGTCGAGACTGCTGCTGTACTTGGGGTCAGGCGCGAGGAAGCCGATGGTGTTGTAGCCCCAGTAGTTGGACAACCCCTTCTCGATCAGCGTGGAGTCGTTGGCGAAATGGTGCACGGGCATCAGCTCGATCGCCGTGACGCCCAGCGACTTGAGGTGCTCGATGATCGCCGGGTGGGCGACCGCGGCGTAGGTGCCGCGGATGTTCTCCGGAATGTCGGGGTGGGTCTGGGTCAGGCCCTTCACATGCGCCTCGTAGATGACCGTGTCGGCGTACTCGTGGCCGGGCGGGCGATCGACGCCCCAGTCGAAGAACGGGTTGATCACCACCGACTTGGGCATGCTGGCCGCCGAGTCGTCGTCGTTGCGGCTGTCGGGATCGCCGAAGTTGTAGCCGAACAGCGACTGGTCCCAGCTCGATCGTGCCGTCGATGGCCTTGGCGTAGGGATCCAGCAGCAGCTTGTTCGGGTTGCACCGCTGACCGGCGTGCGGGTCGTACGGGCCGTGCACCCGGTAGCCGTAGCGCTGGCCCGGCTCGATATTGGGGATGAAGCCGTGCCAGACGAATCCGTCGACCTCGGGCAGCGTCACCCGGGTCTCGATGCCGTCGGCGTCGAACAGGCACAACTCGACCCGCTCGGCGGCCTCGCTGAACACCGCGAAGTTGGTGCCCGACCCGTCATAGGTCGCGCCGAGCGGGTAGGCCTTGCCGCGGCCAGATCTCCGGCACGACTCGGCGGCCTTGGGCGTGAACTCGGACGGGTTGAACCGACCCCAACGAGACGATACGGGGATGCCCCGATGCGGGAGCATCACAACCACCCGGCTTCGAGCCCTGACGCAGCGGAGGTAATCCCTTGTCCGACCCCGCCGACCTGCCCTCTTACCGCACGCTGTTGGTGACCGTCGACCGCGGTGTGGCAACCATCACGCTCAACCGGCCGCGACAGCGCAACGCCGTCGGCGACGGCATGCGCGAGGAACTGGCCGACGCCTACCTGCGATGCGACCGCGAGGCGCGCCGTCCGTGTCGTCGTGCTGACCGGCACTCCGCCGGCGTTCTGCGCCGGTGCCGATCTCGGCGCAGGCGAGCGGACCTTCACCGAGCCGGGGCCGACGTTCAGCGCCGCGGGCATCGACGTGCCCGCGTGGACGCTCTCCAAACCGGTGATCGCCGCGGTGAACGGGCACGCGATCGGGCTGGGCCTGACGCTGGCCCTGCAGTGCGACATCCGGTTCTTCGCGGCCGACGCACAGTACGGCGTCGTCCAGGTCCGGCGCGGCATGGTCGGCGATGCCTACTCGCACTGGGTCCTGCCGCGCCTGGTCGGATTGTCGAACGCGGCCGAAATCCTGTTGAGCGGAGCGACATTCGACGGGCACCGCGCGGTGGCGCTCGGCCTGGGCAGTCGCGTGCTCGACGCCGACGACGTGGTGCCTGCGGCGCTCGAACTGGCGCACGACATCGCCGAGAACGCAGCTCCGGCGTCGGTGGCGGCCAGCAAGCGGCTGCTGTGGGATTCGTTCGACCTCGACCGCGCCGCCGTCGGCAGCCGCGAGACCGAGATTCACCTGGAGCTGATGCGGCTCGACGACGCCAAGGAGGGGGTCCGTGCGTATCTGGAACGTCGCGCGCCGAGGTGGACCGGTGAATAGGCTCAGGCCGCAGGCGTAGAGCCGGTCACCTCGACGCCCGGCGGCACGCATGTCCGCGACGGCCTTGGCGCTGGACTCCTGCGCGACGCCCGCGGTCAGGTCAAGCAGCACGCGGGTGGCGAAACCCGCCTCGGCGGCGTCGGTGGCGGTCGCGACGACGCAGTAGTCCGTGGCGATGCCCACGATGTCGACTTCGTCGACGTCGCGTTGCCGGAGCCAGTCCGCCAACGGCGTGCCGGCCTCGTCGGTGCCCTCGAAGCCGCTGTAGGCCGCCGAATACCGGCCCTTGGTGAACACGGCTTCGACGGCGGAGGGGTCGAACTCCGGATGGAAGTCGGCGCCCGCCGTGCCGACCACACAGTGCGGTGGCCAGGACGCCGCGAAGTCGGGGTGGTCGGAGAAGTGCTCGCCCGGATCGATGTGGAAGTCTTTGGTCGCGACGATGTGGGCGTAGTCGCGAGGGGTGGCGAGGAATTCGCTGATCGCGCGGGCCACCGACTGGCCGCCGACCACTCCGAGGGAGCCGCCTTCGCAGAAGTCGTTCTGCACGTCGACGATGAGGAGCGCCCGCATGCGCCCAGCCTTACGAAGCGGTCTTGGTCGGTCCGGCCGCATCTACCCGCAGATGCGCGGTCAGCAGTAGGTGGTCGAACGTGGCGCGCGGCGGCAAGGTTTCCTCGTAGGTCAGCTGACCGAAGTCGGCCAGGATCTGGTCGGCCAGGATGCGAAGCTTGACGTTGGTCTCCTGGGAGCGCCACTTCAGCAGTTCGAAAGCCGACTCGTCGGTGATCCGGTAGATCAGCATCAGCATGCCCTTGGCCTGCTCGATCGTCGCGCGGTTCTCGGCGATCTCGGCGACCGCCGCACTGACCAGCTCCTCGCGCACACGGCCCGTCGGCGTCACGTCGACGTAAAAGCCGTGCGTGCCGATCACCTCGCCGTCGTCGTCGTAGAGCTGGTCGCCGATCACGATGACGTCGTGCACGACCTGCTGGGTGTCGATGATGCGGTGGCGGGTACTGAATGTCCGGTGCGTGCGCCGGATGTCGTCCAGTGTGGCGGCCACCTGGACGTAGTCGTCGGGATGTTTGTGCGACAGCACCAACTCGGTCGTCGGCACGACGGTGCCCGGCTCGTAGCCGTGCAGCCGCTGCACCTGTTCCGACCACTCCCACCGCTCGTCGGCGAAATAGAAGCGGAACCACCCGACCTGTTGCGGCGAACCCCCGGCTAGTGCTTGTTCAATGGTGTCGTCGCCCGGCACCACGTCAATGTAAAGGACAGCGCGAAAAATCATGTGGCGAATAAGAGATTTCGTCATCCGCCGAAAAGCAGATAGAGCCCGGTGAAGGTGTAGCCGACCATCACCAGCATCATCGCCAGTTGACCCGTCAGCTGATACCCGGCGGGCAGCACCCGCAGCGCCCGGTCGTGTGCGGCGATCACGCCGGCGACGTGGCCGCCGACCACACAGCAGACCTTGATGGTGGCCAATACCGAAGGATGAAGCGACAGAACGTAGTTCACCTCGGCGTCGCCGAGGCCGAGCAAATTCCAGCCGCGGCCGAGCGGGTCGGCCAGGCCGATGATCGTCTGCTGCCCCCGTTCGATCAGATAGGACAGGTAGTGGGCGAACACATAGCCGAGCACGATCGGGATCAGCGAGTGCGCCATCAGCCCCGGCAGCTCGCGCCGGGTGCGCCGGTCGACGCCGCCGGTCGCCCGGGCCGCCAGCCAGAACGTCGACGACCACAACGGCGACGAAGACCAGCAGCCCCGCCGTGCGCATGCAGCGTCGCGGCCGCGGCGGAGTCGCGTCTGCCGGTCGACGAAGTTGCGCCACACCGGCATCGCCGAGAAGCTGTCGAAGGCCGTGGACCCGAGCAGCACCGCCAGCACCGCCACGGTGCCCGGCCGGACCGGCAGCGACGGCAGGTGGTCGAACGGGTTGCCGATCTCGATGCGGCCGCTGTGCGGGTTGCGCCGCAACGGCGAGAACCGCGATGCGACGACGCTGTACACCTCGAACGGGTCGGCACGGCCGAACCACCGGTCGCCGCAGACGATCGCGCCGGTCAGGGTGACGGCGAGGTAGACCCACAGCCAGAGCTTGATCGCGCCGAGCGATCCCGGGTCGGGGCTGGCGAGCTCCAGCCACACGAACGCGAACAGGCCGAACGCGCCGGCCAGTAGCCCAGCGCCTCCGGATAGCCGCGGCCGGCAGGCAGGTCCGCCGGCGCAGCAGCCGGTACACCGTGCGCACCGGCGACACCGCTCGCCACACCGGCCCGAGCGCCAGTGACAGCCGCCACCAGGCCGACCCACAGCAGCACGTAGAAGACGCCGGGCAGCGGGTTGTCGGCGTCCTGCGGGCCGAACAACGCCGCCATCGCCACCCAGACCGCGAAGCAGAAGGCCCGCCGACGGCCAGCGCCCAGCGCGTGACCGGGGCGTCGACGACCGTCGTCACCCACGGCGGCAGCGCACGGCCGGGCTTGTCGGGGTCGAACCGCGGCTTCCGCCATGCGAGCGCGACGACGGCGAAGGTGAACGTCAACGCCCACGCGGCACCGATGAGCGCATAGGTGAACGGGATCGGCAGATCGGTCGAGCCGCCGAGGCCATGGGCGAGTACCGCGACTGATCGGCCTGTCACGCTGCACTTCGATGGTGGCGATCGGTCTTGGCAGTTGACGTCAACTGGTATCCGCAGGCAGCACTCGCAGCGCGCAGCGTGTGCGGCGATCACGCCGGCGAACTGGAACTGCTGCGCCTACGCGCTCGATCTTGAAGGTGTGGTCGGGCCGTCGAGTGCACGTGAGAGATCGTCGGCCACATCGCTGTCGACCCGCACGACGATCGGCTCGTTAAGCCTTGGCCTGGAGCTGGGCGTTGGTCGGGTCGACATGGCCGCCCTTGATGATGACGTCGATGTCGAGCCGATCGGGCTGGTAGCCTGATCGATCGGGCATGACCGACGGGCTGACGATCGGACGTCAGGGAGTGCGCCGATCAGCCGCGGTGTCAGATCCACCGCCGAGCGCGCCGGTCGACAGCCGCCGGTGCTGCGAGCCGCCGCCAGAATGTCACCCTAGCGCGAACATAGAAAGTCACGGTGAATCATCTTGGTCATTGGATCCTGGCCCTTCACTGTGAGGCCCGTCTCTGTTTCGTCGGTCCTTCATCGCGACGTACGCAACGACACCCGCCACGACAACCGCTGGGACGAAAGCGGGAATCGCAAGTAGCAGCGAATGGTCGGCGAGGACCGCGATGTCTGGCTGCGCCGTCACGCCTGGGCCGATGGCTGAAGCTCCGTCTTGCTGTCGGTGGGATGACTCCGGTTGATGCGCCCGGCACCCCAGGTGAGACCGGCGATCAGGATAAGTGTGCAGCCAAGCACGACCAGGCAGCCGACCGTCCAGAGCACCTGAGGCGTGTCCGGGCTCCGTTCGCGCTGCAGGATGGTGATCTCGGAGACGAACGGCCGGGTCATCGTCGGCTGGGCAGGAACCTCGGGCGCGCCGATACCGGGATCGGCGGCCAGATAGATTGGTATGGCGGTCAATATCCTGCCGTCGTGGACCCGTAGCAGCGTCTTCCACTTCCCCCAGACCGGCATCGGTTGGGTGGACCGGTAGTGACCGGGTCGGAGCCGCTCCAGGTGGTCGATGAATATGCCTCGGTGGTCGATGAATATGCCTCGGTCGTTGGCCACACCGCCCTGCCAGCCGAGGACCGACACCCAGTTCGGGTCCTCGCTGATCAGATCGGGCGGATTGATTCGCACATCGGCGGTAACCATGCGCTTGTCGGCGGAGCCGGGAGCCTCCGTCAGTGTCACCGTGGCGGTTGTGTTCTCCGGTACGTCGTAGCGCAGCCCGTTGGCGGTGGCCCCGCCGATGACCAGAACGGTCAGGGCGACCAAGCCAATGCCGATGCCGCGGTCCGGTAGCCGTTGATCGGTGAGCACCATGCCGAGCATCGCCCCACAGGCGCCGGTGAGGATCGTGACGGGTATAGCCATCATCAGGGCCTCCGGCCAGATGCTGGATGGCCACGGGTAGCGATAGACCGCATCGATCCACAGCGACTCCAGCCACAGTCCGACGGTGCTGACCGCCAGCCCGCTGACGAGGCCGAAGACGATGGGGCGCTTGAAGAGTGGGGTTAGCGCGAGCAATTCGATCACAGTGGCCGCGCCGAGATACAGCGCGAACCAGTTGATCGGCGCGCCGAGTATCGGGCCGACCACCAAGGAGACTGCACCGCGCAGGCCGATCGCGATCAATGCGGCCAGGATCGCCGCGCCGCGGCCCAGCATCATCCGGGCCGCAACAAGCCCGAACGCCCCAGCCGCTGCGATCAACATCGGTTCGAACACCTGGCGGAACTGGGGGACGCCGAAGTCGAACTCGATCTGAAACACCGACATGCCGATGACGACACCGGCGAAGCCGAGATATTTGACGAATGCCAAACCGAGGCCTTCTTTGGGTGCGCCGTCGCCGAGCGCCCGCTGCCCTTCGTACTCGAGGAACAAGGCCGCGATCGTCGAGAACCCGGCACCGCCGATCATCATCAGGTGGGTCGGCCCCCACAGCGTCACGTCCTGGCCGAAGATGCGGTGCCAGACATCGTCGAGGGGAAAGCCCATCAAGGCGTAAAGGCCGCAGCCGGCCATCAGCACGCCGCCGACCGGTGCGTACCAGTCGCGCGTGATCCGCACTGCGAACGGACCAGGCTTCTCATACGGCAGCACGATCGCCGCGCAGCCGGCGACGAACAGAAGGAACAACCCCACCAGGATGAAGTAATGCGCCGGGTTGGCCAGCGGTCCCGGATCACGGCCCTTCCCGATGTGCAGGCTGACGTCCCAGATGAAACCGAACAGCGCGCAGATGATCGTCGCGATGAACAGTGCGATCGGAAGCGCCACCCACGGCGGTCGCTTGAACCTGCGGCCCGTCCATTCGGCGAAGCTGTTGACCCAGGTGATCTTCCGCGCCCGGTGCAGGTAACCGATCCACAACAGCAGCGCCCCGATGATCACGGCCACGACGGTCATGCCGATCACTTGGCCGATCGCGGCGCCGCCACCCTCGTTCGCCGCGGCAATCAAGGAAATCTCCGTCGAACCCGTCATATATCCCACCTGCTGAGTCTCGGAGGAAAGTTCTTACTCGTCGGTAATATTGCCAGAACTCTCGGAGTTGAAACCAGGGGTACCGGTAACTTCAGCCGACCGGTCATGTTGCTCCTGTCATGCCCGCTAAACGAGCCGCCAAACCTGCTGACGCGTCAAGATGTGTACAGCGGCACCGGCCGCGCTGGAAGGCAACTGTGAGATTCGAGAATCGGACGGCGTTTGTCACGGGGGGCGCCATCGGCTTTGGTCGGGCCTTTGCCCGCGCCCTGGTCGCCGAGGGTGCCGCGGTGGCAATCGTCGACATTGACGTTGATATGGCCGAACGCACTGCCGCCGAACTGGTTTCGGCCGGCGGCCAGGCGATTGCGGTGTGTTGCGACGTCGCCGACGAAGATCAGGTCGACACCGCCGTGGCGTCGACGGTCGAGCGCTTCGGCGGTGTCGACATCCTGATCAACAATGCCGGACTGCACCTGATGCGCTACAACCAACCCTTCGGGGTGCTGTCGCGCAACGACATTCGTTCGCTGTTCAACGTCAATGTCATCGGTGTGGTCAATGGAACCCTGGCCTGCCGAGATTCCATGCGTGAACGCCGCGGCGGAGTGGTGCTCAACATCTCGTCGATGGCCGGCTACATGAACGCCACCCCGTATGCGGTGTCCAAGCTCGCCGTGCGCGGCCTGACAGTGGCGTTGGCCACCGAACTGGCTCCGGACGGCATCCGAGTGAACGCCATCGCCCCCGGCCTGATGAACACCGAGAATGCACTGGCCGATCTGCCGAGGCGGCTGATCGACGAGTTCGTGCACGAGCGCCAGCTGGTGCACCGGCTGGGCACGATGGACGACGTGGTGTCGGCCATGCTCTATCTGTGTTCCGACGAGGGCTCGTTCATCACCGGTGAGACGCTGAAGGTCAGCGGGGGTTATCCGCTGACCTTCTAACGTTCTGCGAAACATCCGATCAGTCGCTCCACGGCGTGACCGGCCGCTCGCGCCGCTCGCCGTCGACGATCACGTCGAGGTGTTCGTCGACGAAGCAGATGCGGTCACGCACCGGTTCGGCGTCGTGCAGCGGCTCGTGATAAGTCCACGCCACATCCCGTGGACCGTCCGGCACCGAGTAGTAGGAGGCGCGGCCCTTGTAGGCGCAGTAGGTGACCGTGTCACTCGGTTCGAGCCGGACCGCGACGTCCTCGCGCGGCAGATAGAACCGGACCGGAAGCAGCGTCTCGAACAACAGCATTGGCCGCGATGATTCGGCCAGCAGCCTGCCGTCGTGTTCGATGCGGACGTGGCGGCTGCTTCGCAGCACATCGATCCGGCCGAACGGATCGTGCGGATGGCTGACGATCGGCTCGTCCTCTTCCCGCCACTCGAAGGCCTCGAACTCGATGATGACGTAGTCTGCCAGGTCGGGGTCGTCGGGCCGGAAAGCCGCTTTCGCGCCCGTCTCCTCACCGGCGATCACGTCGAACGCGGTGCCAGGGCAGGTGTGTGTCGCGAACGGCACTGTCGGGTCGAGCACGGGGCGGGAGCTGACGTTCGGCAGTCGGTAGCCGGCGTCCTCGTCGCCGGACTCGGCGCCGGCCGGAACCAGTTGCGCCGTCAGCGCCGCGGACGGAACGGCATAGGTGGGGACGACGCGACGTGGCTCCCAGACCAGCCGCGCGTCACGGGTGTCGGCCACCGGTTCCCCGCCGAGGGAAACCCGAACCCGTTTCGCGGTGGGCTCATACCGCAACGCGTCGAGGTTGCCGCTGAGCAGATCCATCAGCCTCACGCCCATGGCGCCAGGCTACTTCCTGGGCGGCCGCAGCACCTTCATCGCCAGCTGCATGACCGGCTGCGGAATGCGATCGCGCATCGCCAAAGCGGAGTTCGCCACCTGGGTGCGCACCGGTGTGCCGCGGCCAAACATCCGGTTCAGCGGCCCGCCGGACGGTTCAAGATCGAAGTGCAGCGGCGGTTTGGCGTCGGCAGCACCCAGCGCGTTGGAGATCACAACCCGCTGGATCTCGCTGGTGCCTTCAAAGATCGTGTACAGCTTGGCATCTCGGTACCACTTCTCCACCGGATGGTCCTTGATGTAGCCCCAGCCACCCATCGTCTGGATCGCGCGTTCGGTGGTCCGGACCGCGACCTCGCTGGCAGCCAGCTTCGACATCGATCCCTCGCCGCGCTCGAACGGCACACCGGTGGCGGCCATCCAGGACGCCCGCCAGGTCAGCAGCCGCGCGGCGTCGATCGCGGTGGCCAGGTCGGCGAGCGGAAACGCAATGCCCTGATTGTCGATGATCGGCGCGCCGAACGCTTCGCGGCGGTTCGCGTATTCGGTCGCGTATTCCATTGCGGCCCTGGCGATGCCGAGCGCCTGAGCGGCCACCATGGGCCGGGTCTGTTCGAACGTGCCCATTGTCGCGGAGCCGGAATGCCTGCCACCCTCGATAGCCTCGCGTGCCCGGGCCAGCTTGTGTTCGAGTTTCTCCTGCCCGCCGAGCAGATTGTCGCCTGGCACCCGCACGGCATTGAACTTCAGCTCCGCGGTATGCGACGCACGACAGCCGAGCTTGTCCAGCTTGCGCACCATCTCCAGGCCGGGTGTTCCGCCGGGCACGATGAACAGGGCCTGGCCTCGATGCCCCAGCTCTCCCCGTCGTCCACCCGCGTTCACCACGTGCACGTTGGCGATACCGCCGTTGCCGATCCACATCTTGTGGCCGTCGATGATCCAGTCGTCACCGTCCCGGTGGGCTCGGGTGCGCAGATTACACACGTCGCTGCCGCCCTCCGGTTCGGAGATCGCCAACGCCGCGAGCTTGAGATCGCCGGGGGCGCCGAAGCATTCCGGCGCCCACTGCAGCATCTGTTCGGGTGACGCCGCCTGACCGATCGCCGACAACGCCAACGCGGGCATCACGATCGCCAACCCGATTCCGGCGCAACCCCAGAACAGTTCCTCCATGAACATCGGTAGTGACAGGCCGGTGGGGTCGCCGATCAGGTCGCGATAGAACAGCGGGCTGTAGAAACCACGCTCGGCGGCCTCCTCGAGCACCGGCCAGGGAAATTCCTGGCGCACGTCGTAGTCCGCGGCCACCGGGCGGATCACCGATTCGGCGAACTCATGGGTGCGCCTGCGCCAGGTCGTGCTGCGCCCCGGTGGGGGTCAGATCGAAGCTCATGGATGCACCGCCACCAGGATTGACATTTCCCCACCGCCGCCTTCCTCGTCCGATCTACGGTGTCGTGTACCCCGCGATGACGAAAAATCCACGGTGGAGGGAGCAATACGACATGTTGTCCTATGACTCCGGAGCCACCAGCCCGCCGCTCCTCGATGAGACGATCGGCGACAACCTGGCCAGAACGACCGCGAGGTTCCCTGATCGGGAGGCGCTGGTCGAGTGCGCGACCGGACGCCGCTGGAGGTATGACGAGTTCTACGAAGCGACCCGCCGGATCGCCACCGCACTGATCGAACGCGGCACCAAACCCGGCGACCGGATCGGGATATGGTCGCCGAACTCCGCCGAGTGGGCGATGATCCAGTACGCGACCGCGCAGGTCGGCGCCATTCTGGTGAACATCAATCCCGCGTACCGGGCCGACGAGCTGGAGTACGTGCTGAACCAGTCGTCGATGTGCACGGTCTTCGCGGCGCCGTCGTTCAAGGGCTCCGACTACGCATCGATGCTCGACAATGTGCGCGGGCGGTGCCCCGCCCTCAGCGACGTGGTGGTCATCGGGTGGGAGCCGTGGCGGCAGATGGCCGACACGCCGACCGACATCGACGCGCTCTCGCGGGTGCAGGCCGGCCTGAAGCCGGGCGACCCGATCAACATCCAGTACACGTCGGGCACCACCGGTTTTCCCAAGGGCGCCACGCTGACCCATACCAACATCCTCAACAACGGCTATCTCGGCGGCGGGGGCCTGGGTTACACGGAGCAGGACCGGGTGTGCATTCCGGTGCCCTTCTACCACTGCTTCGGCATGGTGCTGGGCAACCTGGCATGCACGTCGCACGGTGCCGCCATGGTGATACCGGCGCCCGGGTTTGAGCCGGAGGCGACACTGAAAGCCGTTGCGGCAGAACGGTGTACATCACTGTACGGAGTGCCCACGATGTTCATCAGCGAGCTGGAGCTACCGAACTTCGACAGCTTCGACCTGAGCACCCTGCGGACCGGGATCATGGCCGGGTCGACGTGCCCAGAGCAGGTGATGCGCAACGTGATGGACCGCATGCACATGAGCGGCGTTGCGATCTGTTACGGCATGACCGAAACGTCGCCCATGTCGACCCAGACGCTGCCGACCGACAGCCTGACTCGGCGCGTGACCACGGTGGGCCGGGCGGTGCCGCATACCGAGATCCAGGTCGTCGACCCGGACACCGGTGCGCAGGTCGAGCGTGGGACACCGGGTGAACTGTGCACCCGCGGCTATTGCGTGATGGCCGGCTACTGGAACAACCGCGACAAGACCGCCGAGGCGATCGATGGCGACGGCTGGATGCATACCGGCGACATCGCGGTGATGGACGACGACGGCTACCTCGCGATCACCGGGCGGATCAAGGACTTGGTGATCCGTGGCGGCGAGAACATCTATCCCCGCGAGATCGAGGAGTTCCTGTACTCCCACCCGGACATCATCGACGCGCAGGTGGTCGGGGTGGCTGACGAGAAGTACGGCGAGGAACTGATACCCGGCGATTACCAGCCACTTCCCGCCCCCACCTCGGCTGCCAAGTAAGGAGTACGAAACCATGACGAACAAAGTAATTTCCGTTCATGCGGATGGTCACGATGATCACCACGAACGCCTGTGCATGAGCCGCCGCCAGTTCCTGTTGGCCGGTGGTGCAATGGTGACCCTGGCGGCCATCGGCTTGCCGGGCACGGCCGAGGCCGCGCCGATGCAAGCCCTGAAGGCCAGTTTCCCGAAGCAAAAGATCGGCAGCCTGTCGGCCCTGAAGAAAGGGATGCCGCTCGATTTCGCCTATCCATACCCGGATGTCCAGAACATTCTGGTCAAGCTGGGCACTGTGGCGGGGGCTGGCGTCGGTCCGGACAAGGATATCGTGGCCTTCAACCAGCAATGCACGCACATGGGCGGTCCTTTGCAGGGCACCTACAAGGACGCGTATCCAGGCGCTTGGGCCTTGTCCGCTGCACCTGACCACCTTCGACCTGACCAAGCACGGCATGGTCATTTCCGGCCACGGTACGGAAAGCCTGCCGCAGATCGTGCTCGAAGTGCAGGGCGACGACATCTACGCCGTCGGCGTCATGGGGCTGGTCTATGGCTACAGCGCCATGACCGCTCGCGCTTGAGGAGAACGGACATGAGCAAAAACGAAAAATACATCGCGGTTGATCGCATTCCGCTGCCTCCGAAAGATGCCGAAGTCCTGACCACGGCCTGCGACTACTGCACCATCGCTTGCGGCTACAAGGTCTATCGTTGGCCGGTCGGCAAGGAAGGCGGCCCGCAGGCCAGCCAGAACGCCCTGAAGGCGGACTTCCCGCATCAGGCCATGATGACGGCCTGGGTCAGCCCGGCGCAGTACAACGTGGTCACCCACAAGGGCCAGAAGCATCACGTCATCGTCGTGCCCGACAAGGATGCCACCGTGGTCAATGTCGGCGGCAACCACTCCATTCGTGGCGGCACACTGGGGCAGAAGTGCTACAACCCGGACACCGCGACCCGCGAACGCCTGACCAGCCCGATGATCCGGGTCAACGGCAAGCTGACGCCGGTGAGCTGGGATCTGGCTACGGAGGCGATGGCCGACATCTCGAAGTACGTGCTGGCCAAGCATGGCGAACATGCCTGGGCGATCAAGATGTACTCCTACCAGTATTTCGAGAACACCTACGCCATCACCAAGCTGGGCATGACCTCCGTCGGCACGCCGGCCATCGCGCCGCACGACAAGTGTGCCAACACCAACGACGCGACCGGCCTCGACGATGCCGGCATCGATTCTTTCGCCTCCAGCTATCAGGACTGGGGCGATTGCGAAGTGGCCTTCCTGTCGGGCGTCGATCCCTACGAAACCAAGACCACGCTGTTCACCACCTGGATGATGCCGGGCGACAAGAAATTCATTTTCGTCACGCCGCACAAGACCATGGGCGTGGCCTGGGCCGAGAAAGCGGGCGCGGACTGTGGTTGCCGATCAATCTCGGTACCGACACCGTGCTGCACAAGGCGATGGCCCGCATCATCATCGAGAACGGCTGGCAGGATCAGGCGTTCATCGACCAGTGGATCGCCAAGCCCTGGGAAGTCGATGAGGGCTACGGTCGCGGCACGCGCAACACCGGCTGGCAGTGGCGCACCACCTGGGGCACCTGGCAGAGCGACTGGGAGGACTACAAGAAGTTCATCCTGGCCCAGGAAGAGTCCAAGCTGGATGTGGCCGCCAAAATCACCGGTCTCAAGGCCGAGGATATCCAGAAGGCTGCCGAATGGATCGCCAAGCCGGTCAATGGCAAGGCACCCAAGACCTCGTTCATGTGCGAGAAGGGCAACTACTGGTCCAACAACTACATGAACACCGCATCCTTCGCCAGCCTCGGGCTGATCTGCGGTGCCGGCAATCGCCCGGGCCGCATGATCTCGCGCGGCGGCGGTCACCAGCGCGGCATGATGGGCGCCGGCGGTGGTTCCGGCTGGCTCTCACCCGAGAAGTATCCGGGCCGGCGCAAGAAGGACTTCAATCTGGACCGCTGGCTGATGGCCGGCGAAGTCAAGTTCGCCTGGGTCTTCGGCACCACCTGGGTGGCGGCGATGATGGCTTCCGACGCGCTGGGCGCCCGCATGAAGGAACTGACGGTCGGCAATCCCGAACCAGATCACCAGCCTCGACCGTGCCGCCATCTTCGAGGTGCTGAAGAAACGCGTCGATTCCGGTGGCATGGTGATGGTCGATTCCGACATCTATCCGTGCGAACCGGTCGGCACCGAGTACGCCGACTTCGTCCTGCCGGCAGCCACCTGGGGCGAGGATGACCTGACGCGCTGCAACTCCGAGCGCCGCCTGCGCCTCTACAGCCAAGTTCTACGATGCGCCGGGCGATGCCAAGCCGGACTGGTGGGCGGTGGCGAAGTTTGCCGACAAGATGGGTTACACGGCGGACGGCAGCTACAACTGGCAGTCGTCCAACGATGTGTTCGAGGAAGCGGCCCGCTTCGGCCGCGGTGGTGTGCTCAACTACCAGCCGCTGGTCGTCAAGGCCAAGGAAATGGGTGTCAAGGGCCACGAATTGCTGCGCACCATGGGCACGACCGGCATCCAGACACCGATTCGCGTCCGCGACGGCAAGCTGGTCGGCACCCAACGCCTGCACGACCCGGCCAACAACTGGGGCGAGATGGAAAGCACCGAGGTCCAACTGCGTTTCCTTTACGCCTTCAACACCCATTCCGGCAAGGCGATCCTGCTCAAGAGCCCGTGGAAGTTCGCCGGCTGGTATCAGTTCTTCGAGGCCGTGAAACCGCGTGCCGAGAAGAACGAGATCTGGGTCACCAACGGCCGCATCAACGAAACCTGGCAATCCGGCTTCGACGACCGTCGCAAGCCCTACCTGAACCAGCGCTGGCCGGACAATTTCATCATCATCAATCCGAACGATGCCAAGAAGCGCGGCATCGAATCGGGCGACTGGGTCGAAATCCACAATGACACGGTCTATGTCCAGACCGGCCAGCCGCAAGGCGTGCTCGATGCCGACCTGACCTTCAACCAGTTGATGAAGGACGGTCACATCAAGGTGCCGAAGGGCGCTTCAAGGCCGTTGCCATCGTCTCGGACGAGATCAAGGAAGGCGTCGCCAAGTCGAACTTCAATACGCCGAAGTCGATGGCCAACTCGGTGGTTTCGGCCGTGCCCGATCCGATGACCAACAACTACCGTTACAAGCTCGGCCGCGGCACGCTGACCAAGGTGGGCGAGTCGGAATACAAGACCGACCTGACCCGCATGAGCCTGAAGCCACGCCCATCGTCTGAGCAACCCAATACGGGCGGGATGCTCCCGCCCATCTATGGAGTTTCAATCATGAAAAAACTGATCGCTCTCGCCATTGCAGCAATGTTTGGCATGCCTGCCATGGCAGCGGTGGATGAAGCTACGGCGATGGATATTGCCAAGAAAAACGGCTGCCTGGCTTGTCATGCGCTCGACAAGAAATTGGTCGGGCCTGCCTGGAAAGAGGTCGGCAAGAAATATTCCGTTGATCCTGCCGCCGCCGAGCAGTTGGTCGTGAAGGTCAAGAAGGGGACCAAGGAACATGGGGCGCAATTCCGATGCCGCCAAACGCTACGGTCAAGGATGCGGACATCAAGACCTTGGTCGATTTTGTGCTGACCTTGAAGTAGGTTTTTTGATTCACCTTTCCCGTTCCCGGCGCAGCCAAGCACTGCGCCGTTTTTTCAGGGCGCAAAACAATGCTCGCTGATTCATTTGGACGTCGAATCGACTATTTGCGGCTGTCGGTTACCGATCGTTGCGATCTGCGTTGCGCCTACTGCATGCCGCCGGAGTACAAGGATTACGACGATCCCGAGCATTGGCTGACGATTGAAGAACTCGCAAGAGTTGCAAGGCTGTTCGTGGAACTTGGGGTGCGTCGAGTTCGCTTAACTGGTGGAGAGCCTTTGGTCAGGGCTCGGATCGATAATCTGGCGCACCTCCTCGGACGGATAAAGGTCTCGAGGATTTGTCATTGAGCACCAATGGAACCCGTTTGGTCCGGTGGGCACCAACGCTGAAAAGCGCTGGCGTGAAAAGGCTGAACGTGAGTCTGGACACCTTGTCGAGAGAACGGTTTGCGCAGATTGCGCACCGCGATGCACTGCATGACGTGCTTTGTGGGCTGGAAGCAGCCCGTGCAGCAGGATTCGACCTCGTCAAGATCAACATGGTCTGGCTTCCAGAGATCAACTGCGACGAACTCGACGCAATGATCGACTATTGCCGCGGTAATGGCTTTGTTCTTCGCCTCATCGAAAACATGCCTATGGGTGACACCGCCGGAGCTTGGGCAGTTCATCGCTGCAATCCGTTATCGCAGACCTGCGCCTACGACATGGCTTGGTTGATCGCGTCTTCCCGGGGGGTGGCCCTGCGCGTTATCTGGCATCGGCCGACGGGCGATTTTCCATCGGGTTCATCACGCCGATATCGCAACACTTCTGTGAATCATGTAATCGCGTCCGGGTGTCGGTGACGGGAACGTCACCTCTGCCTTGGCCAGGAAGATCGCCTCGAATTGCTGCCGATGCTGCGCCAGGGCTGTGGTGATGCAGCAATTGGCAATGCGATAAAGCTTGCCATCATGCAGAAGCCATGGAAACACGAATTTCAGGAGCAACCGCAAAAAGTCGTTCGCATCATGGCAAGCACTGGTGGCTGATTGGTCATTTGTATAGCTGTCGTTTGGTCGGTTGTCGTACGTCCGGTAGCAAGCCAGAAGCGGAAGCTTCCTGTCGAAAAGCTCTACGGCAGTACCGGTCGAGAATTCCTCGGTCAGTTCCGGCTCTGTACGACTGCTCAACTCAGAAACCCGCCGCAGGGCCAATGAGATGATGAATGTCTCTTGTGGGTCGAGGTTGTGTGGAAACGCGATTTCGAAGCGGATTTTGTGGAAACGATGCTGCAAGTATCCTGATGATGGCTTTTTGATCCTTGCGTGAGGCTGGGCGTTGTCCAGAAGGTCTTGGGGGGGTGTTCTTAAGCGCATCCCGACATAAAGAGAGGGGGTTCCGCCCCTCAAACGACCGCCTGCCTTATTGCTTGCAGGGTTCCCTGGACCCCCAGCAGGTTGATCACTCGCCGGAGGTTGTAGGACAGGACGTGCAAACTCAGCTTGGTTTTCACGTTCTTCAACCTCTTCATCAGGAAGTGGGCTGAACCCATCCAGAACTTCAACGTTCCGAAGACATGTTCGACGGTACAGCGTCGCTGCTTCATTTTCCCCGGCGTGATGTTCAGGCGGTGCTGCATGGCATCGAGCACGCCTTCATGCTCCCAGCGCCGTACCCGCCTTTCCTTGCCGGTGGTGCATTGCGCCTTGAGTTCGCAGGTCGGGCAGGCTGTCGTGTAATAGGACTTTATCCGCATCCCGTCCTCCATCGAGGAATGGCGATAAGGAAGTTGCCTTCCGGCAGGGCAGCGATATTCATCCGCCGCCTCGACATAGACGAAATCGCGCTTGTCGTATCGCCCCTTGGCCTTGTTATCCGAGGTCATGGTCTTCGGTACCCAGGGCGTGATGCCTGCCTCAACGCACTTCAGGATTTCAGGCCCTTTGAAATACCCCCGGTCGGCCAGGACGTCGAGTTGTCCAGCCCCCATGGCTTCTCGCGACTGCAACGCCATATTTGAGAGTTGCCTGCGGTCATGCCCTTCATTGGTGACCTCATGGGCAACGATCAGGTGGTGCTTGGTATCGACGGACGCTTGTACGTTGTAGCCAACCATGCCTGTCCCTCGGCCGCTGGTCGCCATCGAGCGGGCATCCGGGTCGGTCAGCGACAGTTGCTCGTCCGGTTGCTGCTTCAACTGGATCTCGATTTCGCGGAGGTATTCCATCTGCTGGCGGAGTTTTTCAAGCTTTTCCTGGATGTGCTGATTTCTGTGGCCGGCATTGGCGGATTGCGTTCTGTCGGCTGTGTCCAATTCTTGCAAATACCGCTCGATGCTCTCGTCGATCTGCTTCATCCGTTGTTCGAGTTTGTGTGGGGTGAAGTTCTTGTCCCGGTTATTGACCGCCTTGAACTTGCTGCCATCAATGGCCACGATGGCTTCGCTGAACAGGTTGAGCTGGCGACACAGGGCGACAAAGCGCCGACGTTGCGGATCCCTTTGCCATTGTCCCGACGGAAGTCGGCGATGGTTTTGAAATCGGGCGACAGGCGTCCCGTCAGCCACATCAACTCGACATTGCGCCCAGCCTCACGTTCAAGCCGCCGACTGGACTGGATACGGTTCAGATAGCCGTAGATGTAAATCTTGAGCAGGAGCGCCGGATGGTAGCCCGGTCTGCCTGTCGCGGCGGCACTCGGGTCGAATCCCATCTCGGCCAGATCCAATGCGTTGACGAAAGCATCAATGACCCGGACTGGATTGTCCGTGCCAATATAGTCTTCCAGAGATTCCGGCATCAACGTGAGCTGGCTTCGTACCTGGCCTTCGATGAATCGTTTCATTCCTGTACCTCCCTACAGGAATCAACGCACGACCCTCCTGTTTGGAGTACACAGCCGAAGGGTTTTCACACAACCTCGGTCGAAACCGGTCCAATGCCTGTAGTGCCAATCGTTGCGGTCAACACCCCTAAAAGGGGCAAAAATCAGATGAACGCCAACAAGCCCAAGGCCGCGCCGGCGGCAATCAGCCATAGCGGATGCAGTTCCGTCCGCAGGTTCACGGCTACGCTCACTGCAACCAGCGCCTTAGCTACCCGGCCGAAGCCGGCGGCTTGTGCGATCAGCGTTGCGCCAGAAAAATCAGTCCGACCGCCGGCGGCGCGACGCCGAGGCTGATGGCCTTTTGTCAGCGCGCCGGCAAAGCGCTCCCGGCGATCGATCAGCAGATAGATGGCGATGCTCGTCGGCACGCCGGGAATCCATCTTGCGAATGGCGCCTCCCTATTTGCTGACCTTCAATTCTTGCAGATCAATACCTCTTGGTCGGAGGGGCCCGGTCCCGCTATATCTGGCGGATGACGAAGCGGTGCTTGCCTGAAACGCTGCGCTCGATCTTGTCAACATAGGCGAGTTCGAGTTCCAGACCGGTATCGCGCCGCAAGCTGTCGCGCAAGGTGGCGACAATCGTGTCGTCGAGCGGCGCGGCGGCGACCATGCTGAGCGCAATTTTCCCCGGTGCATCCTGCACGAACTGGTACTGCTCGATCTGTGTCAAGCCATACAGCAAACGGTTGAATTGTGACGGATGTATGCGCCGGCCGTCGGGCCCAAGGATCAGGTCGTTCTGGCGGCACATGCCCATTTCCATCAATGGAAAAGGTGAGCCGCAGGGGCAATCGCCTTCCTGCAGCCGGCCTGAGTCGCCGATGGCGTAGCGGATCATCGGCATCAGCCGGTTGGTCAGCGAGGTGACGAGTAGCTGGCCCTCGAGCGACTCGAGCCAGACCATGTCGGTAAAGACGTGCATGTTGCCATGGCGGCATTCGCAGGCGATGTTGGGAATCTCGCGGCTGCCGTACTGGTTGAACACCGGGCAGCCGAAGGCGTCGGCAATGGATTGCCGCTGCCTGGCGTCGAGCACCTCGGCGGTCGAATAGACGCCGCGCAGGCTGGCGGGCATGGCGAGCCGCCGGTCGCTGACGTAACGCGCCAGCGCCGCGAGGATAGAGGCATAGCCCTGGAGCAGGACGGGTCGGTAACGCTGGATGAATGCGGCCCAGGCGTGCAACCGGCTTTCCGTGATGCTGTGCGCGGGAAGCGTTTTCTCGGCGGCGACGAAGTCGCCGAAGGCATCGCCGCCGAATACGCCGCCGGCTACGGTGTCCTGGCGCGCGCCCCAGAAATTGAGGATTTTCTGTCCCGGCTGCCAGCCGGAGAACATGTAGCTGCGCATCATCCCGGCGCGCATCAGTTCGTGCTTGGCTTCATCGTAATAGAACGCCAGCGGCTTGCCGGTCGAGCCGCCGGTGTGGCCGATCTTCGTCCGCTGCGGATCGGCGCCGCGCGCCAGCAGGTCGGGCAGGCGCGTGACGACATCCGTCTTGTGCAGGATCGGCAAGCCGGGTGATGTCGCCCGCGAAACTGGCGGCCAGCGTGCCGTAGCGCTCGCGATAAAAGGGGGTGTTTTCGGCGGCGAAGCGGACGATGTCGTTCAGATCACGGCGCTGCTTGTGCAGCAGTTGCTCGCGGGTCAGCGCCTGGGTGGCGAGCAGTGCGTCGAGCCGGGCGTAGCGCTCCGGGCGCTGGCGGCGATGCAGCCAGTGCTTCAGTGCGCGCAAAGTTGCGCCTCCCAGGCCGCGCGGTCGGACGGATAACGGATGATCGCTGCGAGCAATTCGGCGCGCCACGCGCGCCCAGCCTGCTGCCGCATTGATGCGCAGGTGGCCCGCGGAATCCGGTCCGAAATTGTGCGCGATGTTGGCGGTGAAGGCCGCGAAATTGGCAACGGTCGCGGCATGTTCCGGCGCGCGGTTCCACCAGCAGGCGGGATCGTGCAGCAGCTTGTCGAGTACCTGCAGGCGGTCGACAATGGTGCGTTGCCGGCTGTTGTACTTTTCCAGCAGCTCGGCGCGCACGGCATCCAGCGTGTTCGCCACAAGGTCGTGCACCCCAAGGGTACTTGCTGCGCAGCGCTGACGGGATGGCGAATGGAGTGTTCGCGGGCGAGGCGCTCGATGGAAAACAGCATCACGTCGCCATAGAACTGGCGCTCGAACTCGCCGCTGATGTCGATGACCGGCGCGATCATCTCCGTTGCGGTCGCGATGCCGGGGCGGAACTCGGACTGGCCGCCGCTTTCCAGCGTCCGTTTGTGCAGCATCGGCAAATTGGCGGAGACGAAGCGCGCCCCGATTTCGGCCTGAATGATGCGCCCGAGCGTCGGCCCGGACATGCGCAGCCGCAGCGTTGCAAACGGGGCGAAATATTTCAGCGCTTGCGGACGGAAAACGTAATTGCCCTGATAGACGGTGCGTGCCGGCTGCACGCTGCCGCAGCAAATCGGCGGGCTGATAATAGGAAACGCGGGTCGGATGCTCGCCGTAGAAGAAGCTGTTCAGCCGCGCGGCGAAATGCGCGCAGCAATCCGCCTCGCTATGCGCGCCGGCGAGCGTGCAGCGATAGCGGTAGGCGGTCGCTGCCTGCTTGAAGCCGAACAGGTCGGCCATGTCGTGATAGGTCGCCTCGCCGCCGGCTTGCCCGGCATCGCCATGCTGACCGGCAGGCCGCCGCCGGATCGCTGGCCGCCATCCGTTGCAGGAAGCCGAGCACATCGGCGAGGAAATTGCCGGCCATCACGGCGGGCGAAACCGGCGGATCGCCGACCACCTTGCCGGTCAGCACCAGCGCATCGGTGCGCGAGAAAATGGTGTCGAGGTCGTGGAAGTAGTCGATCGCATAGACTTCCCGGTCGCCCTCGGGCGTGGCCACCTTGACGCAGAATTCCTGATCGCTGTCGAGCGACCAGATGAGCAGCTTGTCGGCGGGCGTGTTCTTGATGAGTTCGGCGACCTTCAGGTAGGCGATATTGCGCATCACGCCCTGGCCCTTATGACCGAAATTTTCGCGGTGCGCCGCGCAGCAAGTCCCCTGGCGGGACGCCGTGCCGCAGACGCCGGGCAGATCTGTCTCCAGCGCAGCAAGCAGCGCCATCTGCTCGTCCGGGCCGAAATGGACGGTGGTCAATCCGCGCCGGCTGAATTCAGCGGCGAGCGCGCGGTTCGCGGCGACATGGACAGCTTCGGCGCTGTCGTCGGCGATGAGGACGCTGATCCGGTCGCCATCGCCATAGGGATAGCGTTGCAGAAGCTGATGCAGGCTGTCGAGACAGGCCCGGATATGCCGCGGCCGGTCGGCTACCGGAATGACGATGATGAAGCGGTGTTGCGCGCTACTTGCCGGCTCAGCGGTCGGACTTGTAGGCGGGGAAGACATTCTTGTCCCAGAGCATGTCGATGAGGTTGATGGTCCCCGCGAGATCGGCGCCGGCGAACAAATTATCCACGTCTTCGCGGGTTTCGATGCGCCAGTAGGCGATGCCGAACGAGCGGGCGAGCAGGGCGTAGTCGGGATTGACGAAGTCGCAGTCGATATAGCGCTCGTGATAGAGCTGGGACTGGTTCTTGCGGATCAGGCCCAGCGTGCCGTTGTTGATCATCAGCACATTCAGCGGGATGCCATGGTTCACCGCGGTCATCAACTCCATGCAGCACATCTGGAAGCCGCCATCGCCGAGAATGGCGAAGCTCGGCGTGGCGACGGCGCAGCGCGCACCGATGGCGGCGGGAATCGCGTGACCGAGCGACGAGATGCCGCCATTCGGAAAATAGCGGTGTTGCGGCGAGGCTTTGAGATAACTCTGCGCAAGGATGATGTTGTCGTCGAAGATCTGAGCGCCCTGCGGCAGCCGCTCGACCAGCCGGGCGTAAAAATGCGCGATGACGGCAAAGTGCGGCGGCACCGGCGCAGGCTCCGAAGGCGGCCCTGACGGCACCGTGTTACCAGTGCCCAGCAATGCCAGGACATGCTCGAGCAGCGCACGGATGTCGCCGTGGATGGCGAGGTCGGCCTGGAATACCTTTTCCAGCTGGCTGGCATCGTTGTCGATCTGGATGACCTGCTTGCCGGCCAGCAGGCGGGCATCCCACAGATAGCTGGTGCGTTCATTGAAACCGGCGCCGAGAAAAATCACCAGGTCGGCATGGTCGACGATCCGGCGATAGGCGCGGCCGTCGGAGGTGACGCCGAGGCAGCCCAGCGCGAGCGGTGTTTCTTCGTCGACCACGCCCTTGCCCTTGAGCGTGGTGGCGACCGGAATGCCCAGTTGCCGGAGCGCGACCTGGGCGCCGGAGAGCAGGCAGCCGTAGCCGGCGACGATCACCGGGTGGCGGGCGGCGCGGATCATGCGCGCCATCGTTTCCGTTGCCGCGGAGCCGTTGCCGCTGGCCTGGGGCGTCACGCTGAAGCGGATCTCATCGAGCAGACTTGCGTCGACCAGTTCCTTCTGCACGTTGTAGGGGAGGCTGAGCAGCACCGGCCCGGGATTGGCCGACAGCAAAATCTGCGCCGCCTGGCGCAAGACCTGGAGCAGATAGTCGGTGCGCTCGACGATCCGGTGGTAGCGCGTGATGCTGCCGAACAGGGCCGCCTGGTCGATGCTGCCGCCCTCGCCTGAGCTTTCCTGCAGGCCGCCCTTGCCGAAAATGAAAGTCGAGGTTTCGCCGGTGACGATCAGGATGGGCAACTTGTCTGCATAGGCATTGGCGATGCCGGTGACCAGATTGGTGGCGCCGGGACCGGCCGTCGTGATGCAGGCGCTGATGCCGCCGGAGGCGCGGGCGTGGCCGCCGGCCATGAACGCCGCGCCCTGTTCGTGCTTGACCAGTACGCTCCTGATGCTCGAATCGTGGAGATGGTCATAGACCGGCAGGATGTGCGAACCGGGCATGCCGTAGATATGGCTTATCCCCAGGCGCTCCATGAAGCGGACGATGAGTGCGGCGACGGTGATCTGCATTAGGTTGCGGAGCGCAAAGCGCGCATTTGAACACAAGCGGGCGCTGAGCGGAATGGGCGTTTGACGAGGATAGGCGACTGATTCAGGATTCGCGGCTGCTTGAAAACCTCCGCGCCTTCTCCCAACCCTGAAAAGCCACGAGCATTCGGATGACCCCGGCAAGGATCCGCAGCATCACGCCAGAGCCCGGGAATGGATGGAGAATTCATCGCCCGCAGTGCAAATCGTTGCGGTCGACGCCCCTGAAAGGGCAAAAATCAGATGAGTCCGAGCAAGCCCAAGACCGCACCGGCGGCGATCAGCCATAGCGGATGCAGTTTCGTCCGCAGGTTCACTGCCACCGTCACGGCAACCAGTGCCCAAGCTGCCCAGCCGAAGCCAGCGGCCTGCGCGATCAGCGTGGCGCCGGAGAAGATCAAGCCGACCGCCAGCGGCGCGACGCCAATGCTGATCGCCTTTTGCCAGCGCTTGCCGGCAAAGCTCTCCCAGCGATCGATCAGCAGATAGATGACGATGCTCATCGGCAGGCACATGGCCAGTGTCGCGGCCAGTGCGCCGGACAGCCCGGCGATTTTCCAGCCAATCAGCGTGACGACCAGCACGTTCGGCCCCGGCGCGGCCTGGGCGATGGCGTAGAGGTGGGTGAAGGTCGTGTCGTCCAGCCAGTGATGATTGTCGACGACAACGCGGTGCATCTCGGGCAACAGGGCCGTGGCGCCGCCGAAGGCAACGAAGGAAAGCAGCGCGAATTCGAGGAAGAGTTCGAGGACGATGCTCATTTTCGGCCCAATCGCCACCAGGCAACAGCGCCGGAAAGCACCAGGCCGGCAACCATGACGATGGGCATCGGCCAGCGCAGAACGGCAATTGCGGCCACGATCAACGCCGTGAAAGGCAGGAAAAACGGTTTTTCCCTGATCGCCATGCCCATCCGCCAGGCCATCGCGAACAGCAGGCCGACACCGACGGCGGCGATGCCGCGCAGCAGCGACTGCGCCAGCGGCAGACTGCCGTAATGATCGTAGAGCAGCGCCAGCAAAAGCACGATAACGAGCGGCCCGGCGAGCAGGCCGACCGGCGCGACGATGGCGCCGAGCAAACCCTGATAACGCTTGCCGACGACCACGGCCAGATTGATCACGTTCGGTCCCGGCAGGAACTGGCAGAGACCGAACTGGGCGTTGAATTCCTCGGCCGTCATCCAGCGCCGCTCCTCGACCAGCATGCGGCGGGCAAAGGGCAGCACGCCGCCGAAGCCGGAGAGGCCGACCGAGGAAAATCCGAGAAACAGCGCCTTGAGGTCCGGCGGTGGCGCTGTTTCAGGCGGCATCAGGGTTCCAGGCGCAACTCGGCCGACCTGGCATGGGCCGGCAGGCCTTCGCCATGCGCCAGCGTCGCGGCGATGCGCCCCAGCGTCTGGGCGCCGGCCTGCGAGACCTTGATCAGGCTGGTTCGCTTCTGGAAATCATAGACGCCGAGCGGCGACGAGAAGCGGGCGCTGCCAGAAGTCGGCAGCACGTGGTTCGGGCCCGCGCAGTAGTCGCCGAGCGATTCCGAGGTGTAGTGGCCGATGAAGATGGCGCCGGCGTGGTGGATTTTTTCCACCCAGGGATCGGGATCGGCCAACGCCAGTTCGAGGTGTTCCGGTGCGACGCGGTTGGCGATGGCGACAGCTTCCTCGAGATCACGCACCAGGATCAGCGCACCGCGATCCTTCAGCGAGGTTTCGATGACTGCGCGGCGCGGCATGGTCGGCAGCAGTTTTTCGATACTGGCCTGGACGCGCTCGATGAAGGCCGCGTCGGTGCAGATCAGGATGGACTGCGCCAGTTCGTCGTGCTCGGCCTGCGAGAAGAGGTCCATCGCCACCCAGTCCGGATCGCTGCTGCCATCGGAAACCACGAGAATCTCGGACGGCCCGGCCACCATGTCAATGCCAACGATGCCGAATACCCGGCGCTTGGCGCAGGCAACATAGGCATTGCCGGGACCAACGATCTTGTCAACCTGCGGCACGGTCTGCGTGCCATAGGCCAGCGCCCCGACGGCCTGCGCCCCACCGATGGTGAACACGCGGTCAACGCCGGCCAGACAGGCCGCCGCCAGCACCAGCGCATTGTGCTCGCCACCCGGCGTCGGGACGACCATGATCAGTTCCTTGACGCCCGCCACCTTGGCCGGAATCGCGTTCATCAGCACCGAGGACGGGTAAGCCGCCTTGCCACCCGGCACGTAGAGGCCGACGCGATCGAGCGGCGTGATCATCTGGCCGAGCATGGTGCCGTCGGCCTCGGTGTAGGACCAGCCTTCCAGACGCTGCTTCTCGTGATAGACGCGAACGCGATGCGCCGCTGCTTCCAGCGCCTGACGCTGCGCGGCCGGCAGGCCGGCGAGCGCCTTCTGCATTTCGGCCTTGGACAGTTCGAGATCGGCCATGCCGGTTGCCGTCAGGCGGTCGAACTTGTTGGTGTATTCGATGACCGCCGCATCGCCGCGCGCCTTCACCTCGGCCAGAATCCCGATCACGGTGCGTTCGATGCCGTCGTCCTGTGCCCCCTCGAAAGCGAGCAGCGCATCCATTTTTGCCGTGAAATCGGCGTCGACCGTAGCAAGTCGTTTGATCGCGACCATAGGGATTACTTCTCCACCGCCTGTGCGAAGGCGTCGATAATCGGTTGCAGGGTTTCGCGCTTGACCTTCAGCGATGCCTGATTGACGACCAGCCGGCTCGAAATATCCACGACATGCTCGACCGCGACCAGTTTGTTGGCCTTCAGCGTGCCGCCGGAGGACACCAGATCGACGATAGCATCGGCCAGCCCGGCCAGCGGCGCCAGTTCCATCGAGCCGTAAAGCTTGATCAGGTCGATATGCACGCCCTTGGCCGCGAAGTGTTCGCGCGCCGTCTTGGTGTATTTGCTCGCCACCTTGAGGCGGGCGCCCTGACGCACGGCCTTGTCGTAGTCAAAGCCTTCCGGCACGGCGACCATCATCCGGCACTTGGCGATTTTCAGGTCGAGCGGCGCGTAGAGCCCTTCGCCGCCATGCTCGATCAGTACATCCTTGCCCGCCACGCCGAGGTCGGCGGCACCATACTGGACGTAGGTCGGGACATCGGTGGCGCGCACGATGACGACGCGCACGTTGGGCTGGTTGGTCTCGATGATCAGCTTGCGCGAGGTTTCCGGATTTTCAGCCGGAACAATGCCCGCCGCCGCGAGCAGTGGCAGGGTTTCGTCGAAGATGCGGCCCTTGGACAGGGCGATGGTGATGGTGGTCACGGGGACTCTTGCTGAAAAGGCGAAAGCACCATTTTAGCAGAGGCCTAGAGATAGCCGAGGTGGCGTGGCAGCCAGAGCGCAATTTCCGGCACAAAGGTGACCAGCAGCATCGTCGTTCCCATCGCCGCCACCATCCACAACACCCAGCCGACAGCCGACTCCATCGAGATGCCGGCCATCCGGCTGGTCACCATCAGGTTCACGCCCATCGGCGGCGTGAACTGCCCGACCGCCATGTTCATCGTGATGATGACGCCGAACCAGACCAGATCCCAATTGAAATGCATGGCGATCGGCACCAGCAACGGCAGGAAGATGAAGTAGATCGAAATGGCATCGAGGAACATGCCGGCGACCAGCAACAAGGCCTGGATCGACAGCAACATGACGGTTTCCGACAAACCCGTGCCGAGCACGACCCTGGCCAGATGGTCGAAAGTGCTCAGTGTACTGCTCGCCCAGGCGAAGACGCTGGCCAGCGCGACGATGATCATGATCACCGAGGAAATCTCGGCCGACTCGACCAGGACGTTGTAAACCTCGCGCCAGGTCAGCGTGCGATAAACGACCATGCCGACGACGAGCCCATAAAAAACCGCCACCACGGCCGCCTCGGTCGGCGTAAAGAACCCGCTGCGCATGCCGCCGAGAATGATGACCGGCGCCAGCAGCCCCCAGCCGGCTTCCTTCAGGCTTTGCCAGAACGGCGGGCGCGCTTCGGCCGGTTCGGCCTCGAAACCATGGCGCACCGACAACCACCAGGCCATCAGGATCAAAGAAATGCCAGCCAGAATGCCCGGGATGATGCCGGCGGCAAACAAGGCCGGAACCGAGGCTTGGGGCACCAGCAGGCTGTAGATGACGAAGGCGATCGAGGGCGGGATCAGGATGCCGGTCGAACCGGCCGCGCCGATCACACTGGCGGTGAAGGCACGCGGATAACCGGCCTTGATCATCGAAGGCAGCATCACGGCACCGACCGCCGCCGAATCGGCCGGGCCGGAACCGGAAATCCCGCCCATGATCATCGCCACCAGAATCGCGACAATCGCCAGACTGCCACGCCGCTCGCCGACCAGCGCCGAGGCGAAGCGAACAATGCCGGCCGCCACGCCGGCCCGCTCGAAGATCAGCCCTGCAATGACGAAGACCGGGATCGCCATCAGCGGATACTTGGCGATGCCGGTGTAGACATTGGTCGGCAAGGACAGCATGCCGAGACCGGAAATCGCGACGACGGCGGTGCCGGCCAGGCCCATGGCCACCGCCAGCGGCACACCGGCCAGCATCAGAAAAATGAAGATGCCGAAGAGCAGCCAATCCATCACTTAGCTCCCCGCCACAGCAAAGCCAGCAGGCGCAGCACGATCAACAGGGAGAGCACCGGCAGCCACACCGTGTACCACCATTGCGGCACGCCCAGCGAGGGCGAGGTGACTTCGAAGCGGTAGTCGTCCCAGGTCATTGACGTGCCATACCAGGTCAGCAGGCCAAACATCAGCAAGGAGCACAAGTTGGCAAAACGGCCGGCCAGCGTCTTCAAGGCGGGCTTATGTTCGACCAGATAGCCGATCGAAATATGGTGATTGGTGGCAAACGCGTGTGAGGTCCCCACCAGCGCCATGACCACCAGCAAAGCCACCGATATTTCCTCGGTGAAGGCAAAGGAAATATCGGTGAAATAGCGTATCAGCACGTTGGCCATGGTCAGGAGGCAAAGCGCCCCCATCGACATGGCCATCAGGAAACGCTCGACCGTCGCGAGCGTCAGCTTGCCGCCTGCAGCGGCGGCACTGTTGTCATCGGGCATCGAGATTTCAGCGTTTGGCGATGGCGCCTTCAGCCTTCTTGACTAGATCGGCGCCAATCGTCTTGGCCCACTTGTCATAAACCGGACGCGTCGCCTGGACGAAGGCGGCGCGCTGTTCGGCAGTCAGATTGGTCACCGTGACACCGGAAGCCTCGATCTGCTTGAGCACCGCGTTGTCGTTGCCGGCAATTCCCTTGCGCGCCTTCTCGACATTTTCGCGACCCGCCTGGATGGCGGCCTGGCGCACTGCCTCGCGGTCCGCCGGCGTCCAGCTTGCCCAGACTTGCTTGTTGACAACGAAGATCAGCGGATCAGCGACATAGTGCCAAAGCGTCAGATGTTTCTGGCCAACCGTCGCCAGCTTGGCGCCGACGAAAACGGAAAGCGGGTTTTCCTGACCGTCGACCGCACCGGAGGCCAGCGCCGGCTGGGCATCGGCCCAGCTCATCTGGGTCGGGTTGGCGCCGAGCGCGGAGAAGGTTTCGTTGTACAGCGGCGAACCGACGACGCGGAATTTCATCCCCTTCATGTCGGCGGGCGAAGCAATCGGCCGCTTGGAATTGGACATCTCGCGGAAGCCGTTTTCACCCCAGGCCAGCGGCACCACTTCACGCTTTTCGAGAATGGCGAACAGATCCTTGCCAACCTCGCCCTGGGTCAGGGCATCCATCGCCTTGTAGTCCGGCATCAGGAAGGGCAGCGAGAACAGGTTCAATTCCTTGACCTGCGGTGACCAGTTGATGGTCGAGCCGATGGACATGTCAATAACGCCCTGGCGAATCGCGGTAAATTCGCGCGTCTGCTCGCCGCCGACCAGCGAGTTCCCCGAGTAAAGCTTGATGACGATGCGGCCCTGAGTCTTTTCCTTGACCAGCTCGCTCCAGCGCTCACCAGCCTGCCCCCATGGGAAAGCGGTGCCCAGCGTAGTCAACAGACGGTACTCGGCACGGTAGCTCTCGGCTTGGGCGGCGCCGCTGGCCAGCACACAAGCGGCCACGGCGGTAGCGATGAAAGTTCTGCGCTGCATTTCTCTCTCCTTGTTGTTGGGGTGAAGCGAGGATTATGGGGGCCGGCCATGCCATGCGCAACCCGAAAAAACGCCGATACGTAAACGCAAAAAAGCCCGGCGAACCGGGCTTTCTCGATACAGGCTTCGCCGTGACTTATTCAGCCGGGCGGATGTTTGCAGCCTGCTTGCCCTTCGGGCCGGTGACGATGTCGAAGGTCACCTTCTGGTTCTCGGCCAGGGTCTTGAAACCGTTGCCTTGAATCGCGGAGAAGTGAGCGAAGAGGTCTTCGCCGCCTTCAGACGGGGAGATAAAACCAAAACCTTTGGAGTCGTTGAACCACTTGACGGTACCAGTTGCCATTTATAGCTTCCTTGGAAAAAATTAACGGGCTTTCACCCAAACAATACGAGAACCAAGACCGAGGAGCTGACAAACCGTGGTACGGCGCAGGAACAAAACACTGCCTGGAAATCCCGAAGTTCGGAGTATGGGGTACGGATTCGATAATGCAAAGCATTTTTTGGCCATTTTTTGGTCTTTGCTGCGGTCAACCGCAAAAAGAGGCCAAATTCGATGCCGAAACGCCTGCCGCTCAGTGCACCCGCCGGACCAGCGCACCGAGTTTCGCCAACTTCTCCTCGATCCGTTCGTAACCGCGATCGAGGTGGTAGATGCGGTCGATCAGCGTTTCGCCCTGCGCCACCAGACCGGCAATCACCAGCGAGGCCGAGGCGCGCAGGTCGGTGGCCATCACCGTCGCCCCCTCCAGACGCTCGACACCACGGACGATGGCGTTGCTGCCTTCGATCTGGATATCGGCGCCGAGGCGCATCAGTTCGCTGACGTGCATGAAACGGTTTTCGAAGATCGTTTCGCGGATCGTCGACACGCCGTCGGCAATGCAGTTGATGGCCATGAACTGGGCCTGCATGTCGGTCGGAAAGGCCGGATACGGCGCCGTGCGCAGACTGACCGCCTTCAGGCGCGGCGGCGCGACGAGACGGATGGCATCGCGCTCGACGGTGATTTCGCAACCGGCGTCCATCAGCTTGTCGACCACGGTATCGAGGTAGGCGGCCGACGTCTTCAGCAGGCGGACATCGCCGCCAGTGGCGGCGGCGGCGCACAGGTAGGTGCCGGTTTCGATGCGGTCCGGCATGATCGAGTGTGTCGCGCCGTGCAGCTTGGCGACGCCCTGGATGCGGATCACATCGGTACCGGCGCCGGAAATGCGGGCGCCCATGCTGACCAGGCAGTTGGCCAGGTCGACCACTTCCGGCTCGCGCGCGGCGTTCTCGATGATGGTTTCACCTTCGGCCAGACAGGCAGCCATCATCAGGTTTTCGGTGCCGGTCACGGTGACCATGTCGGTACAGATGCGCGCCCCCTTCAGACGGGTGGCCTTGGCATGGACATAGCCCTGCTCGACCGTGATCTCGGCGCCCATCGCCTGCAGACCCTTGATGTGCTGATCGACCGGCCGCGCGCCGATGGCGCAGCCGCCGGGCAGCGACACCCGCGCTTCGCCGCAACGGGCGACCAGCGGCCCGAGGACGAGAATCGAGGCGCGCATGGTCTTGACCATCTCGTAGGAGGCCACCGGATTGTTGAGACCTCCACCGTCGAGCACCATGCCATCGACACCGTCCATGGTCACGCCGACGCCCATGCCGCCCAACAGGCGCAGCATCGTCGAAATGTCGTTGAGCTGCGGCACATTGGTCAAATGCAGCGGTTCGGCGGTGAGCAGCGCGGCACAGAGAATCGGCAGCGCGGCGTTCTTGGCGCCGGAGATGGCGACCTCGCCGGAAAGGGCCGCGCCGCCCTTGATCAACAGCTTATCCACGCTGGGCGCTCCATTCTTCCGGCGTCAGCGTCTTGAACGAAATGGCATGCAATTCGCCGCTGGCAAGCTTTGCCTTTAGCGTCTGGTAAACATGCTGCTGGCGCTGCACGCGATTCTTGCCGGCGAATTCGGCGCTGACGACAAGCGCCTCGAAGTGCTGGCCGTCGCCATCGAGTTCGAGATGTTCGCAGGTCATGCCGGCGCGGATAAGTTGCTTGATATGTTCAGGGTTCATCTTGGTCAGGCTCTCAGTTTCCAGCCCCGCTTCAGCAAGCCCAGTGTCAGGATGGACACCGCCACGAAGCAGGCGACGACCACCGCCAGGCTGGTTTCGGGCGCCACGTCGGAGACGCCGAAAAAGCCGTAACGAAAGCCGTCGATCATGTAAAAGACGGGATTGTAATGCGACACGCGCTGCCAGAATGCAGGCAGGCTGTGGATTGAATAGAAAACACCGGACAGCATGGTCAGCGGCATGATCAGAAAGTTCTGGAAGCCGGCCAACTGGTCGAACTTCTCGGCCCAGAGACCGGCGATCATGCCCAGCGCGCCGAGAATCGCGCCGCCCAGAACGGCAAATACCAGCACCCAGAGTGGCGCGACGATGCTGAATTCGGCAAACCATCCGGTGGCGGCCAGAACGCCGACGCCGACCATCAACCCGCGCACCAGCGAGGCCAGCACATAGGCGGCGAAGAAGGCGCCGTAGGGAATCGGCGGTAGCAGCACGAAAACGATCGACCCGGTCACCTTGGCCTGGATCAGGCTGGACGACGAATTGGCGAAAGCATTCTGCAACATTTGCATCATCACCAGGCCGGGAATCAGGAAACTGGTATAGCTTACGCCGTGCACCTCGACGTGACCGTCGAGCACATGGCCGAAAATCAGCAGATAGAGCAGCGCCGTCAGCACCGGCGAGGCGACGGTCTGGAAGGCGACCTTCCAGAAGCGCAGCATTTCCTTGTAGAAAAGCGTCCAGAAGCCGATCACTGCTTCATCGTCCGCACAAAGACATCTTCCAGCGTGCCGCCGGGATGGGCCGCCATCAGGTTGGCCGTGGTGTCGAGGGCGACGACCCTCCCTGTTTCATCAGCGCGATGCGGCCGCACAGGGCTTCGGCTTCCTCGAGGTAGTGCGTGGTCAGGATGATGGTGTGACCCTCGCTGTTGAGCCGGCGCACGAATTGCCACAGGCCCTGGCGGAGCTCGACGTCAACGCCGGCCGTCGGTTCGTCGAGAACGATGACCGGCGGCTTGTGCACCAGCGCCTGGGCAACCAGGACGCGGCGCTTCATGCCGCCCGACAGGCGACGCATATTCACATCGGCCTTGCTGGTCAGATCGAGGTTCGCGAGGATCTCGTCGATCCAGGCATCGTTGTGGCGCAGGCCGAAGTAGCCGGACTGGATGCGCAACGTTTCGCGCACCGAGAAAAAAGGATCGAAGACCAGTTCCTGCGGCACGACGCCGAGCAGGCTGCGCGCCTTTCGGTAATCGCGGACGACATCGTGGCCAAGCACCGCAAGGCTGCCGGAATCAGCGCGCACCAGACCGGCCAGGGTCGAGATCAGCGTCGTCTTGCCGGCGCCATTCGGCCCCAGCAAGCCGAAAAACTCGCCTTCGGCAATTTCGAGCGAAACACCGGCCAGCGCCTGCAGCAAGCCAAAATGCTTGACCACGTTAACGATGGAAACAGCGGCAGCCATGGGTGCCGCCTCAGGCGAGGGGCAGAAGTTCGGTGACGCCGTAAAGCTCGGCCAAGGAACGCACACCCGGCGGAATATGGGCGAATTTGACGGTCAACCGTGACCGGCTGGCAACACGGAGCCAACCGAGCATGACCGCGATCGCCGACGAATCGGCGCCGCCGATCTGCCCAAGATCGAAAATCTGCTCGCCCGGTTGCAACTCGGAACGACCCGCTTCGAGCAGGCCGCGCGCATTGGCCATGACCATCGGCACCTTGACCATGAGGCGTTGCGCCTCACGCTCGATCATTTACCGTCAGCCTTTGCCAGATTACCTTCAAGCGACTTGTTCTTGGTCGCTATCGCCTTGATCAGGCCGTCGATGCCGCTATTGCGGATTTCCTGCCCGAACTGCTCGCGATAGTTGGTCACCAGACTGATGCCGGCCACGTTAACGTCGTACACCTTCCAGCCGGCATCGAGCTTCTCGAGGCTGTAATCGAGCTGCACCGGCTTGTTGCCGGGCTGCTGCACTTCGGTGCGCACCAGCACGTCGCTGTCGCCGGCATTCATCCGGAACGGCTTGTAGACGACTTTATGATCTTTGTAGCTGGTCAGCGCATTGGAATAGGTGCGCACCAGCAGCGTCTTGAACTCTGCGGCTAGTTGCTGCTGCTGTTGCGGCGATGCCTTGCGCCAATCCTTGCCGACCGCCAGCGCCGTCATGTGCTGGAAATTGAAATGTGGAATAACCTTGGCATCGACCAGGTCGATGGCCTTTTTGGCATCCCCGTTCTGGATGCTCTTGTCCTTGCGGACGATATCCAGAACTTCCTCGGTGACCTGTTTTACCAGCACATCCGGCGCCTCCTGGGCCAGTGCGAGAGAGGCGAACAGCGTGGCAAAAACAAGGGCAATCAGTTTCTTCATCATGGTTTTCAATCCAGTACATCCTCGAGCCGCGGCGGGCTGCCATCAAAAATCTGGTTGCGGCGACGTTGCAGGTAAGCATCACGAACATAGGCGTACTTGTCGAGCGCCGCCTCCTCGACCACCTTGTCGGAAGGCAGCAGGCTGGCGCGGACGTCGACGAAGCGCAACGCCACCAGGCTGTTACGGGCGGCCACCGACTTGTTGAGCGTGTACCAGGTCGGATCGGTGTAGACGTCCACGACCCAACCGCCCGTGTCGCGCACGGTACGCGGCCCGAGCAGCGGCCAGAACAGGAAGCTGCTGTCGTCCCATCCCCAGACGGCCAGCGTCTGCCCGAAGTCTTCGTCATGCTTCTCGAGGCCGAGTTCGCTGGCGACGTCGAAAAGACCGAAGATACCGATGGTCGAATTGATCAGCAGGCGGCCAAGATCGTTGCCGGCATCCGCCAGCTTGCCCTGCAAGGTGTTGTTCAGGACATTTCGAATATCGGCGATATTGCCGAAGAAATCGCCGACACCCGCCTTGGCGGGCAACGGCACGGCAAAATCGTAGACTTGCGCGACCGGTTTGACGATAACCATGTCGAGGCCTTCGTTGACCGCAAACATGGCACGATTGAAGCCCTCGAGCGGATCGTGCACTGCCTCCTCGGCCAACGCCGGGCCGGCAAGTGCAATCATGCCGGCAACCAGACAACCGATACCGGTGCGCCGCTTCCATGTCATGAAATTACCCGTCATTTCGTTTCCTGCCCTTCCGCCGCCTTGTTGAAAAGGAATTGGCTGATCAGCTTTTCCAGAATCACGGCCGACTGTGTCTTGGTCACGGTGTCGCCCGCCTTGAGCATCTTTTCGTCCCCGCCGACATCGAAGCCGATGAACTGCTCGCCGAGCAGGCCCGAGGTATAAATCGACGCGAAAGTGTCCTTCGGGAAACGGTAGCGCCCATCGACATCCATGGTCACCACTGCCTCGTAACTCGCCGTATCGAACTTGATATCGGTAATCCGCCCGACGACAACCCCGGCGCTCTTCACCGGCCCACGCACTTTAAGCCCGCCGATGTTATCAAACCTCGCCTGCAGGACATACGTATCAGACAGGTGCGCCGAAGCAAGGTTGCCAACTTTCAGCGCCAGAAACAACAGTGCGGCAATGCTGATCGCCACGAAAAAGCCGACCCAGAGGTCGAGTACGGTACGGTTCATGAAGTTCCCCGGAACATGAACGAAGTCAGAACGAAATCCAGTGCCAGGATGGCCAGCGCGGAGGTCACTACGGTGCGCGTAATCGCGCGTGACACCCCTTCGGCCGTCGGCACGGAATCGTAGCCTTCGAAAACGGCGATCACGGACACCGCGACGCCGAAAACAAAACTCTTGATGACGCCATTCCAGATGTCGTAGCGAAAATCGACGCCGGACTGCATCTGCGACCAGAAGGCGCCGTCATCGACGCCGATGAAGACGACACCGATCAGCCAGCCGCCAAGAACGCCCATGGCGGAAAACAGCGCGGCCAGCAGCGGCATCGAGATCACGCCGCCCCAGAAACGCGGCGCGACCACCCGGGCGATCGGGTTGACCGCCATGATGTCCATCGCCTTCAACTGCTCGGTCGCCTTCATCAGGCCGATCTCGGCGGTTACCGACGAGCCGGCGCGCGAGGCGAACAGCAGCGCCGCCACCACCGGGCCCAGTTCGCGGGTCAGCGACAAGGCGACGAGGACGCCGAGCGCCTCGGTCGAACCGTAGCGCTGCAGGGTTTCGTAACCTTGCAGGCCAAGCACCAGGCCGACGAACAGTCCGGAAACCATGATGATCAGCAGCGACAGCACGCCGCTGAAATAGATTTCACGCAGGGTCAGCGGCAGGCGGCGGAAGGACATGCCCGAATAGCGCAACACGGCGACGAAAAAACGCGCTGCAAAGCCCAGGCGCCAGATGCGGTCGACGACCGCATGCCCCAGTTTTCTGATCGGCGACAACGGATCAGCCACGCGCGCCCCCGCCGAGAAACTCGCGCACGACCGTCGGTGCCGGATAATCGAAATGCACCGGGCCTTCCACTTCGGCATGGACGAACTGGTGAACGAAGGGGTCGGTCGAGGCACGAATTTCGTCCGGCGTCCCTTCGGCGACGATTTTTCCCTGCGACACGAAGTAGATGTAGTCGACAATCATCAGCGACTCATGCACGTCATGCGTCACCATGATCGAGGTCGCGCCGAGCGCATCATTCAGCTTGCGGATCAACTGCCCGATGACGCCCAATGCAATCGGATCGAGCCCGGCGAAGGGTTCGTCGTACATGACCAGCATCGGGTCGAGGGCGACGGCTCGAGCCAACGCCACCCGCCGCGCCATGCCACCGGACAGTTCGCCCGGCATCAGCGCATGCGCGCCGCGCAGGCCGACGGCTTCGAGCTTCATCAGGACCAGATCGCGGATCATCGCTTCCGACAGGTCGGTGTGTTCGCGCAAGGGAAATGCGACATTTTCGAAGACCGTCATGTCGGTAAACAGGGCGCCGAACTGGAACAGCATGCCCATCTTGCGCCGCAGATCATAGAGTTCGGCGAGCGACATCTCGGACACCCGCTGGTCCTCGAGGCGCACCATGCCGCCGGTCGGCCGCAACTGGCCGCCGATGCAGCGCAGCAGCGTCGTCTTGCCGCAGCCGGAACCGCCCATGATGGCGACCACCTTGCCGCGCGGGATCTTCATGTCGATCCCCTCCAGCACAGGCCGTCCGTCATAGTTGAAATGCAGGTTCTGGATATCGACCAGAGTGTCGTTGAACAAAACGCTTCCCTCAAAAAAGACCGGCAATTTTAACAGAAGAGCCGAGCATCGCCTTGGCATCGCATCGTTATAATTGCGCGAGACATTTTCCGAAAAGTGCGCCGCCCCCTTGTCGAACAAGCCCCTGCTCCTCATCGTCGATGACGACCCGCTGATCAGCGATTCATTGAGCCATGCCTTCGCGGCGGAGTTCGACGTCGTTACCAGCCATGCCCGCCCGCACTGCCTGGCGCTGCTCAGGCAATTGCGCCAGACGCCGCAGGCGGCGCTGGTTGACCTCGGGCTGCCGCCGCAACCGCACCGTCCGGACGAAGGTTTCGCCCTGATCGGCGAACTGCTGGCCCACGCGCCGGAGATGAAGATCATCGTCCTCTCCGGCCAGAACGGCGATGACAATGCCCGTCATGCGCGCACGCTGGGCGCCGTGGAATTCGTCGGCAAACCCTGCGACCCCGGTCACCTGCTGACCCTGCTGCGTCAGGCGCTGGCTTTCTCGGATAGCTCAACCCCGGCGGCCGGCGAAGCCGGGCTGATCGGCGACAGCCTGCCGATGCAGCGTCTGCGCCTGCAGCTCGCCCAGTACGCGAACCTGAGCTTCCCGGTCCTCATCGAAGGCGAATCGGGAAGCGGCAAGGACATCGTCGCCAGCCGTTCTCTGCACCAGATGACGGAACGGCAGCAACAGCCGTTTCTGGCACTGAACTGTGCGGCAATCTCGCCCAGCCTGCTCGAACCAACGCTCTTCGGCCATGCACGGGGCGCCTTCACCGGCGCAGCGACCGCCCGCGCCGGCTATTTCGAGGAAGCCGGCGAAGGCACCCTGTTCCTCGACGAGATCGGCGAACTGCCCCCCGACCTCCAGCCCAAGCTGCTGCGCGTTCTTGAAAATGGCGAGTACCAGCGGGTCGGCGAGACCCAGACGCGGACTTCCAAAGCGCGCATCGTCGCCGCCACCAATCGCGACCTGCGCCAGGAAATCAAGGCGGGCCGCTTCCGCGCCGATCTCTACCACCGGCTCTCGGTATTCACGATCAGCGTTCCCCCGCTGCGCGACATGGGCCGCGACCGCCTGCTGCTGCTCGATCATTTCCGCAGGCTATATGCCGCGCAGGCCCATTGCCAGCCGTTCGCCCTCGACCCGGCGAGCGAAGCGCTGTGGCTGGGCTACAGCTTCCCCGGCAATGTGCGCGAGTTGCGCAACATCGTCATCCGCCTGACCGCTCGCCATCCCGGGCAAACCGTCGCGGCGGACCAGTTGCTGGCCGAATTCGACACCTCCGACGAAGTTGACCGCAGCAATCACGGCGCCGTGACCGAAAACAATCACGAACAGCGCATGCAGGCCGCCCTGAAACACCTGCAGACCGCCGCCGGCATCGATCTCGACGCAACACTGGCCGCCTGGGAGCGCAGCTACATCGAAGCCGCCCTCGAACTCTGTGGCGGCAATGTCAGCCGCGCCGCCCGCCGCCTCGGCATCAACCGCACCACCCTCTACAACCGCATGGAAAGCTGGCACCGTTCATGAGCCTCTATCTCGAGCACTTCGGCCTGCGCGAACCACCCTTCCGCATTACCCCGCATACCGATTTCTTCTTCACCGGCGCCAACCGCGGCCCGACGCTCGACGCGCTGATCTACGCCATCACCCAGGACGAAGGCATCGTCAAGGTGACCGGTGAAGTCGGCAGCGGCAAGACCATGCTCTGCCGCATGCTGCTCGAACGTCTGCCGGACGATGTCGAATCGCTCTACCTGGCCAACCCGTCGCTGTCGCGCCAGGAAATTCTCGGCGCCATCGCCGACGAACTGGGCCTTCCTGTTAACGGCAAGACCACCCATTCGATGATCCGCACGCTGCAGGATGCGCTGGTCGAGCGTTACGCCGCCGGCAAGCGGGTGGTCATCATGATCGACGAGGCACATGCCATGCCGGCCGAGTCGCTTGAGGAAATCCGGCTGCTCTCCAATCTCGAGTCGAAAGCCACCAAGCTGCTGCAGATCGCCCTTTTTGCCCAGCCGGAACTCGACGAGCGTCTGGCCGCCAACGACATGCGCCAGTTGCGCGAACGCATCACCCAGCACTTCAACCTGGCGCCGCTGAAGGGCGGCGAGGTCGGCAGCTACATCGAATTTCGCCTGCGCGCCGCCGGCTATCACGGCCCCAACCCATTCACTGCACGCGCCGTCGAGATGATCGCCAAAATATCCGAGGGCCTGTCGCGGCGCATCAACATCCTGGCCGACAAGGCGCTGCTCGCTGCTTATTCCGGTGGAACGCACCAGGTCGATGCCGCCGAAATCAAGGTCGCCGCACAGGATGCCCGTTTTGCCCCGATTCAGCAAAAGACCACGGGCACTTTCACGCCGCTACTCAAATGGGCGCTGGCCGGCGGACTGGTTCTCGTCCTCACCGCCCTTGCTTACGCCCTGTGGCCACACCAGCCCACCCTCGGCCCGGCAGGAGCAATACCACCGTCCGAACCAGCCCGGTCGGCTGCGCAAGGCGCGACCGCCTCTCCCGCCGCAAAGGTTGCGGCACAGCCAGTTGCCAATACCTCCACCCTGATTGCCCAGCATACCGCCCTCTACGATGACTGGATCGCCACCGCGCCGGCTAACCACTATTTCATCCAGTTGGCTGCCAGAGGCGCCAACCACACCGACGATGTCGAGAATTTCCTGGCCCGTGCCGGCCAGTGGCTCGAACCGGCGGAACTGCGCGTCTATCGGACGGGCACGCCGGACAGCGGCAAGATAAGCGTCATCTATGGCGACTATCCGACACAGGCAGCCGCCTGGGCCGCCACGCGAGGCCTTCCGGAGCAAATCCGCCAAATGCGTCCTTACCCGCGTCGGGTAAGCACGTTACAATGATGACAACGTCACCCGATATCCGGTCAGCGCCAGAAGCGGCGCCTTGTGCTAGCATGCCCGCAACCTGCAACGTTGCCATAACCCGCTCGAAAGAAAGCATTTTCGGATGAAATTCGGTTTCCTCAGTGCAACCCTGTTGTCGCTAGCGCTTGCCGCCTGCCAGGCGCCCACGCCGCAGCAGCCGCTGGCTGGCCATCTCAGTACGGAGACTTCGCTGCCACAAGCCCGGGGCGACATTCCGGCGCCGGTCCAGCAGACGCTGGCCGTGCCCAAGCCGCGTACCACGCCCAAGGCCGAGACCTACAGCGTCGTCGTCAACAATGTCCAGGTCAAGGATCTGCTCTTCGCGCTGGCACGAGACGCCAAGGTCAATGTCGATATCCACCCGGGGATTACCGGCGTCGTTTCGCTCAACGCGATCAACCAGACGCTGCCGCAACTGCTGACCCGCATCTCCAAGCAGGTTGACATGCGCTTCGAACTCGACGGCCCGAACCTCTCGGTGATGCCGGATTCGCCCTTCCTGAAGCATTACAAGGTCGATTACGTGAACATGTCGCGCACCGTGACCGGCACGGTATCGACCAATACCCAGATCAACACGAATCAGCCCGGGGGCGCCAGTGGCGCCGGTGCATCGCCGGTCGCCAGCGGCTCCAGCAACGTCTCGAACACCTCGATTCAGAACAACTCGCGAAACATGTTCTGGGAGCAACTCGAAAAGAACATCAAGGACATTCTGCACGAGACTGACAAGGTTTTCCCCGAAGGATCGAGCGAAACCGTCATCGAGCAGGCAAATTCCCAAACCTCGACCGGTGCTGCCGCCTTGCCGCAAGGTGGCGGCCAACGCGCCGCCCAGACCATCGCCAACGCCTTGCAGACCAATCCGGCGCCGGGTTCTTCCAGTCAGGCCACCGGTAATTCGGTCGTACGTCGCAGTACCTTCCGCGAGGCCGCTTCAGTCATCATGAACCCCGAGAGCGGCGTCGTGACGGTGCGCGCCACCTCGCGCCAGCATGAAAAGATTCAGGAATTCATCGACCGCGTGATCACTTCTTCCCGTCGCCAGGTACTGATCGAGGCCACCATCGTCGAAGTCCAGCTTGGCGACGGCTATCAGCAGGGCATCCAGTGGGACCGCCTGCGGAAAGACGGCTCGACCAAATTCTCGATTACGCCAGCTTCGGTTAACAGCAACGTCGGCACCGCCGTTTCGCCCTTTACCATCAGCTTCAGCCAGTTGGGAGGCGCTTTTGACCTCGCTGGCGTGGTTGACCTGTTGCAAAGCTACGGAACGGCCAAGGTGCTTTCCAGTCCGCGCCTGTCGGTAATGAACAACCAGACCGCCCTGTTGAAGGTGGTCGAGAATTTCGTCTATTTCAACGTCAAGGCCGACACCACCTCCACAGCCAACGTCGGCACCACCGTCGCCGTTACCACAACGCCGCAATCGGTCTCCGTCGGGCTGGTCATGACGGTCACACCGCAAATCAGTGGCGGCGACGGGGTGATTCTCAACGTGCGGCCAACGATATCGAGCATTTCCGAGCTCAAGGAAGACCCCAACCCGAGCATTCCGGCCGGCGTCAAGAACTACGTACCACAGATTCGCACGCGCGAGATCGAGTCGGTCATGCGCGTCAACAGCGGCGAAGTCGCCGTCCTCGGCGGACTCATGGAAGACGGCGTCAACTGGAAAACCGGGCGCGTGCCGATCGTCGGCCAGATTCCCTTGATCGGCGAACTCTTCAACACGCGCAACAACTCGGCGACCAAATCGGAACTGGTTATTTTCCTGCGCCCGGTAATCATCAAGGATGCGAGCCTGAACGGCGATTACGCCGGCTACCGCTCGCAACTCCCCGGCGCGGACTTCTTCAACCAGACGCGCGAAGCGCAGCCTTTTAACAATTTTCCCGAACGTTAAGAGGCCAAGATGAGCCTTTTGATGGATGCCCTGAAACGGGCCGAAACGAGCAAACAGGAAGCCCAGCGCGCGGCGGCGAGCGCGGCCGGTCACGAGACGCCGCCGGTCGACAATCTCAGCCTCGAACCGCTGATGGGAACGCCGAACGCTGGCAAGTCGCTGCCCGATCTTGCCGCCCATATCGATGCGCTCGATGCCGAACTGTCCATCACGCCCCAGCCGGCACCCGCCATCAGGCGCGCCGCGCCATCCGCGGAACCCGTCGTTTCGATCGAACTGGAACCGCCACCGCCGGACACCGAGGAAATGAAGCAGGCGGCAGCGCGCAACGCCTTTGCCGCCAAGCAGTCAGAAAAACCCTCACAGCGCCCGATGTGGCTGGCCTTGGGCACCCTCGGTCTGGCCGCCATGGGCATCGGCATCTACGTCTGGTTCCAGTTGCAGACCATGGGCGGCAGTTCGCTGGCGCCCGCCCGCGGCGCGGCCCAGGTCGCCCAACGTCCGGGGCCGGTAGCGCCGGCCTATTCCCCTCCCGCAATACCGCTGACGCCGCCTGCCGTGAAGAGCAATTTACCCCCGATTCAGGCGTCGACCGCAACAGGGCCGGGACAGGAAACCGGGGCGGCTTTTGCGCCACGCCGCGAAGCAAGTCCCCTGGCGGAACGACCTGAGCCATCTCACCGGATGGCGACCGGCGAATCCCCCGGCGCCTCCATCCCGATTCGTCTGACCCGCACCCGCCCCGAACCTGACGCCAATGTTCAGGCGGGCTACGCCAAGCTCCAGGGCAACCAGTTCGACGCCGCGCGCCACGATTACGAACAGGCGCTGAAAACCGATCCCAACAACGTCGACACGCTGCTCGCGCTGGCCGCCATCGCCCAGCGTCAGGGACGTTCGGCCGATGCCGATCGCTACCAGCAACGCGCCATCAATGCCGACCCGCGCGACCCAGCCGCGCAGGCAGCGGTTCTCGGTGGGACTGCCGGCGGCGACCAGATGGCCAACGAAAGCCGCCTGAAGACCCTGCTGGCGGCGCAGCCGGAATCGGGACCGCTGAATTTTGCCCTCGGCAACCTTTACTCGCGCCAGGGGCGCTGGTCCGAAGCGCAGCAGGTCTATTTCAACGCCGTTGCCGCCGATGCCGACAATCCGGATTACCTGTTCAACCTGGCGGTCAGTCTCGACCATCTGCGCCAGCAGAAGCTTGCCGCCCAGCATTACCGCCTGGCGCTGGATGCCGCCCAGCGCCGACCGGCCGCCTTCGACCGCGAACGGGTCAGGCTCCGCCTCGCCGAACTCAGCCGCGAGAGCTAGCCCGCAATGAACAACCCCACTCCGCAGCGCCGTCCGCTCGGCCAGATATTGATGGCCAAGGGCATCCTCTCCGAGGATCAGTTGCGCATCGCCCTGCTCGAACAGATGAAGGCGAACCAGCCGATCGGCAAGCTGCTGGTCTCGCTCGGTTTCGTTTCCGAAGCGACGCTGCGCGAAGCGCTGTCGGAGAAGCCTCGGCCAGCAGAGCATCGATCTCTCGAACGCCATCGTCGACCCGCAGGCCCTGAAACTGGTGCCGCGCGACATCGCCAAGCGCCACCACCTGCTCCCGCTCGACTACGACACCGCCAATCACGCGCCTGACGCTGGCGATCGCCGACATCCAACAACATCGTCGCGCCTCGACCAGGTGCGCGCGCTGCTCGCGCCGAGCATGTCGAGATCGAAACGCTGCTCGCCAGCGAATCCGAGATCGACCGCGCCATCGACCAGTACTACGGCTACGAGCTGTCGATCGACGGCATCCTGCACGAGATCGAAACCGGCGAGATCGACTACCAGAGCCTGTCGGCAACCGATCGACGAATACAGCCAGCCGGTGGTGCGCCTGATCGACGCGCTGCTCACCGACGCGGTCAAGCGCGAGCGCCTCGGACATCCACTTCGAGCCGGAAGCAGACTTCCTGCGCATCCGCTACCGCATCGACGGCGTGCTGCGCCAGATCCGCGCGCCTGCACAAGACCTACTGGCCGGCGATGGCGGTGCGCATCAAGGTGATGAGCGGCATGAACATCGCCGAAACGCGCGCGCCGCAGGACGGTCGCATCTCGCTGACCGTTTCCGGCCGCCAGGTCGATTTCCGCGTCGCCTGCGCAGCCGACCATCCACGGCGAGAACATCGTGCTGCGCATCCTCGACCGGCAGAAGGGCATCGTGCCGCTGGACGAGCTCGGACTGCGACGACGAGCAGCTGCAACGCTGCTGAAGCTGATGATCGCCCGGCCCGAGGGCATCATCCTGGTCACCGGCCCGACCGGCAGCGGCAAGACCACCACGCTCTATTCGATCCTCAACCACATCAACACCGAGGGCGTCAACATCATGACCCTCGAGGATCCGGTCGAATACCCGATGGCGCTGATCCGCCAGACCTCGGTCGAACGAGGCCGCCAAGCTCGATTTCGCCAACGGCATCCGCTCGATGATGCGCCAGGATCCGGACGTCATCCTGGTCGGCGAAATCCGCGACGCCGAAACCGCCGAAATGGCCTTCCGCGCCGCGATGACCGGCCACCAGGTCTATTCGACGCTGCACACCAACTCGGCCATCGGCGCCATCCCGCGCCTGCTCGACATCGGCGTCCTGCCCGACATCATGGCCGGCAACATCATCGGCATCGTCGCCCAGCGCCTGATGCGCCGGCTGTGCGACCACTGCAAGCAGCCCTACCATGCCGAAGCCCACGAGATGCAACTGGTCGGCAAGCCGGCTGACGGTTCGCGACCGGTGCTCTACCGCGCCGCGGGCTGCGAGCACTGCGACTACCAGGGCTATCGCGGCCGCATCGCGATCATGGAACTGCTGCAGCATCGACATGCGGAGATCGACGAACTGATCGCCCGCCGCGCCACCACCCGCGAAATCCGCGCCAGGGCGCTCAGCCAAGGGCTTCGTCACGCTGGCCGACGATGGCATGCGCCGGGTCCTCGACGGCACGACGTCGCTCGAAGAACTGGCGCGCGTCGTCGACCTGACCGACCGGATGTAGCGCGCATGCTTGTTCGACCTACAAGGCCGTCAGCATCGAGGGACGCATGGTCTTCGGACGAATCGATGCGATCAACATCGTCGATCTGGAGATGCGCCTGAAGCGCATGGATCTCGACCTCGTTTCCGGCAATCAGGTCGACCACCAGAAACTGTTCGGCAGCAAGAAAATTCCGCGTCGCGAGCTGATCAACTTCTGCTTTCACCTCGATCAACTGGCGCGCTGCCGGCGTGCCGATCCTCGAAGGCCTGGCCGACCTGCGCGACATCGATCGAGAATCCACGCTTTCGCGAAGTCATCGCCGGCCTGATCGAGAGCATCGAAGGCGGCCAGACGCTTTCGCAGGCCATGGCCGAACATCCCGACGGTGTTCAGCAAGGTCTTCGTCAGCCTGATCCGCGCCGGGCGAGGCAACCGGCCAGCTGCCCGAGGTCCTGAGCAGCCTACCGAGACGCTGAAGTGGGAGGACGAACTCGCGTCACAGACCAAGAAGCTGCTGATGTACCCGGCATTCGTCGGCACCATCGTGCTCGGCGTAACCTTCTTCCTGATGATCTACCTGGTGCCGCAGCTCAAGCAATTCATCAAGAACATGGGCCAGGAGCTACCGCTGCAAACGCAACTGCTCTTTTTCATTTCCGACCTGCTTCGTCGGCTACTGGTGGCTATTCCTGACCCTGCCGGTGCTGGCGGTCATCGCCGCGCAACTGGTCTTGCGCAGCAACCCCCTGGCCCGCTTGCGCCTCGACGCCATGAAGCTCGGCGCGCCGGTCGTCGGGCCGATCCTGCAAGAAGATCATCCTGTCGCGCTTCGCCAACACCTTCGCCATGCTCTACGCCTCCGGCATCCCAATTCTCGAATCGATCCGCACGACGCAGGACATCGTCGGCAACCTGATGGTCCGCAAAGCTCTGGTCAGGGTCGAACAATCGATCCCCGAAGGCCAGAACGTGGCCGGCGCCTTTCGCGATGCCGGGCTCTTCCCGCCGCTGGTCGTGCGCATGCTGCGCGTCGGCGAAAACACCGGCGGGCTGGACAAGGCGCTGCTCAACGTCAGCTATTTCTACAACCGCGACGTCAAGGAATCGGTCGAGAAGGCGCAGACCCTGATCGAGCCGATGCTGACCGTGTTCATCGGCGCCCTGCTGGGCTGGATCATGCTCTCGGTCATCGGCCCGATCTACGACGTCATCAGCAAGATCAAGACGTGATTTCGCGCCGCCTCCTCTACCTCGACACCCAGCGCCTGACGGCCTATGCCTGGCGGCATGGCAAGCTGAGCGCGGAAGGCGTGTTCGAGATGCGCCCCGAGGAGTACCCGCGTTTCACCGCATATCTGCGCGCCCATCCAAACAGCCAGTTCCGGATGCTGGCCAACGTGGCCGAGGAAGGGCACGAACTCGAAACCATCCCCTTTCTCCAGGGCGGCGACCGCAAGGCGCTGATTACCCGCAAGCTGGGCCAGCATTTTCTTGGTTCACCGCTGGCAACGGCAATTTCCCTGGGTTACGAAAAAGACAAGCGCAAAAACGAAAAGCTGCTGCTCTCGGCCCTGACCAACCCGGCACATTTCGACCCCTGGCTGAAGTGCCTGGAAGAAGCAGGCTCCGCGCTGGCAGGCATCTATACCATTGCGCAACTGGGCGGCCAGTTGCTGAAGAAATTGGGCAAGCCGAGTGCACGCTCGCTGCTGCTGACCTATCAGGACCATTCGATCCGTGAAAGCTATCTGGTCAACGGCCAGCCCCTGTTTTCACGCATGACCCCCCTTTTCGACAGCAGCATCGCCGGCATCGCCTCGCGCCTTGCCACCGAAGCCGCCAAGCTTTACCAGTATCTGGACGGGCAGCGCCATATCGGGCGCAACGATACGCTGCCCGTCTATATCCTGGCGCACCCGCAAGCCATCTCGGCGGTCCGTCAGACCTGCATTGATTCGAGCAGCCTCAATTTCGAGATTATCGACAGCCACCAGGCCGCCCGAAAACTCGAACTCAAGACCCTGCCGAGCGACAGCAGCAGCGAACTCCTGTACCTTCATTTGCTGGCTACCGCACCGCCACGCCAGCAATTCGCGGCCGAAACCCACCGCCACGATTACCACGTCTCGCAGATTCGTTACGGTCTGCTCGGACTCGGCGCAGTCGCCCTGCTTGGCGGCACCCTGTTTGCCGCCAAGCAGCTCTACGGCACCTACAGCCTGCGCCAGGAAACACAGGCACTGGTCGCCAGCGAGGCGGACCTGAGCTGGCGTTACCGTGAAATCTTGGCAACCTTCCCGCAACTCGGGATCGACAATGAAACCCTGCGCCGCGTCACCGACCGCCAGGGCGAACTGCTCAAGCAGCAACGTCTTCCGGACGACGCCTTCCGCCTGGTAAGCCGCGCCCTCAACGAGGTGCCAACCGCTCATCTCGAGGCAATCGAATGGACCTTCGGCGACATCGCCCCGGCCACCAGCCAACCGGTGCCGGGCAAGGCCGCCGTCCTGCCTAACGGCAATACCGAAACCATCACCGTGCGTGGCGTGATCCGCCTTGGTCCATCCGCTACCGCGCGGCAGACGCTGGCCACGTTCGAGCATTTTGTCGAATTACTGCGGGTCGACCGCGACAATGAAGTCAACGTCATGCAGCAACCCTTCGAAATCGAATCCGAACGCGCCCTGCGCGGTGGCGATGTCAACAGCGAAAATGCGCAGCCACGCCAGTTCACGGTTCAGATCGTGCGAAAGCTGACACTATGAAGTTCGAACCCCGCGACCTGAAAAAAATCCAGTGGTTTGCCCTGCTGGCTGCTGTCCTGATTGGGCTGGCCGTCGCCGCCGGGCTGTGGAGCAGCGCCGGCGCCCGCAAGGCCCAGGCTGAACGCGATGCCGCGGCCGCCCGCAAGTCGGAGGTCGAAAAGCGCCTATCCCAGGTGCGCACCGAAGAGCAGGAAATCAAGACGCGCACGCAGCAGTTCCAGCAGATGGAGCGTGACGGCATCACCGGCCAGGAAAAGCGACTGGACTGGACCGAACTGCTGCGCGATCTGCAGCACCAGTTGCGACTGCCAGGCATGAGCTACGAATTCGGGCCGCAGATCCCGCTGGAAAGCACCCCGGGCACAGGCTATGCCTATCACAGCAGCCAGTTGAAGATCCAGTTGCGCCTGTTGCACGAGGAAGACCTGCTCAATTTCATCACCCGCCTGCAGCAGGAAGCCAAGGCCATGATTCTGGTGCGCAGTTGCAAGGTAACCCGCCTCCCGGCGGCGAATTCGGCTGGCAGCGCCGCCCAACTGAGCGCCGAGTGCATGATGGAATGGGTCACGCTGCGCCGCGCAAGTGGAGCGAAAAAGCCATGAGACGACAACTCGTCGCCCTCCTGCTGCTGCTCGCCGCACTGCCGGCCTGGCCGCAGAGCGAACCGCTGGGCCGCCTGTTCACTACGCCGCAACAGCGCAGCGCCCTCGACCGCGAACGCCTGCTCGGCCAAAGCCAGCGCCCGACCGGCCTGGACAGCGAAGCAAGCTATACCTTCAATGGCGAAGTCCGCCGTAGCAGCGGCAAGAATACCCGCTGGATCAACGGCGAACCCCAGGCAACCGCATCCCGCGGCCCCGGCGTGCCCGCCGGCGACACCTTCCACCCCGCCACCGGCGAGCACGAGAGCGTGCTCGGCGATGGCCGGATCGTCATCCAGCGCAAACCGCCAACGCCATGAAACGCGAGCCGCGCAGCGCCAGAAGGCAATCGGGCATCGCGCTGATTGCGCTGCTTGTTTTGCTGATCATGGCTGGCGCCTATGCTTTCTACCGCTACGCCAATATAGCGGAGCGGTCACGCCGAGCAGGATGCCAAGCTGGCTACCACCCTCGCCCGCGCCAAGGAAGCCCTGATTGCCCGCGCCGTCACCGATGCCAACCGGCCGGGCAGCCTGCCCTGCCCCGACGTCACCGGCGATGGCAAGTCGGCCATGTTCACGCTGACCCAATGCCCTTCCTATACCGGCTGGCTGCCCTGGGTCACGCTGGATTTGCCGGAACTCACGGACGACACAGGCACCCGCCTATGGTATGCGCTCTCACGCAACCTGCGCGACGACGACAGCGCGCAACCGATCAACAGCGATACCGCGCCTACCCTGAGGATAGACGGCGGCGGAGAGATTGCCGCCGTCATCATTGCCCCGCGCGGCGCGCTACCCGGACAGACGCGCCCCTCGAACAACGCCGCCGACTACCTGGAGGGGGACAACGCCAACGGTGATGACAATTTTGTCAGTGGCCCGGCCAATGATTCCTTCAACGACGTAGTAACGATCATCACCCGCCAGGAACTGATGGCTGCCGTCGAGAAGCGCGTCGCCAACGAGGTCAGGGCCTGCCTGGAGGAGCACGCGGCCAGCGCACTCAATACCGCGCAAACCTACCCCTGGCCGGCGCCGCTTTCCAACAGTACCTTCAAGGGTACGGCCCAAAGCCTGTTCGGCATGATTCCAGCCACTCAGCCCGGGGGAAATCCGGATATCGACCTCAAGCAATCGATCAATGATCTTACTTCCGCACAAAACACGCTAACGACCGCCTGGGCAAATAGCGACCTTGCTGCCGCCCAGCAGGCGCTGGTCACCATCAACGAAATTGCCGCCAGCGTGCGGGCGCAAATCGACCGCCTGTTCCTCGTTGCGGAAGCCCTGTACCGTAGCGCAATTGAAGCCGATGCAAAGTTCAGCACGCTTGGAAGCACCCCGGACAGTAACGCCATTGTGGTGGCAAGACCTTCGCTCGTAGCCTTTCAGATTGCTTTGTCCGACAGTGGGATCGACCCGTTTCTCGCCGAACTCATCGATCAAAATCAAACGCTCGCCCAAAAAATCAACGACGCCGCCAACATGCCGTCGAATACCAGCTTCGGAGCGCTCTACACCCAGATCAACAACATCTTCCGGAGAAAAATCTACGCTTACAGCGTTACCCCCAACCCTGACATTTCGCAGGCAATCAGCACCGCCAACTTGATCGCCATCGACGCAATCAGCAAGGCTGCCATTGCGAAAACCCTGGCCGACTACAACTCCGAGCCGAACATCACGCTGGCCAGCCAGGCCATCAGCCGTGCCAACGATCTGATCGACGCCAATACGGCCATTTACAATACAACCCTTGCCTCCCGCGTCAATGTTAACGCCAGCGCAATCCGCTATCTCGCACAGCGACTGGGAACATTGCTGGCTGCCTATTCCACCGCCCCGGATACGAACTCGCTGGACGCCCTTGCAGTCGCGCTAAACAGTGCCATTCAGTCGGTTAACACCATCTCGACTGGATCGACCACCGTACTAGCCGCGAAGGCGGCCGCCGTTGGCGCACTCAACGCGACGCTGCCGCCGAACACCAATACAGTCGTCGCCCTCGCCGGCACAGCGATCACCCGCACCGATGCGCTCGCAACCGCCATCGAGAACAATGGCGACAACGTCTTGCTCGAAACGCTCAAAATCACCGATTCGCGACTCGCACAAGCCATCTCGGGATCCCTCGATGCCGCGACTCTGAAAAACACAGTCGATGGCGTAAACTACTGGGCAACGCAGACCGCCGCCTACGCCAACGAAATCGCCCGCAAAGCCCGAAAAAGGGTAAATATACCGACAGCGAACGACAGCAGCACCTCGGCGTACACGAAATCCGGGCAACTCCTTGATAGTCTGGATGGCTCCACTGGATCGATCGCGCGACTGAACGACTACATCCAGACCCCCGGCGATATCGCCAAGGCAACAGCGGCACAAGCCGCCGTAAATGCAACTCAGACTGCACTAAGCAACACCATCGGCAGCGCATTAACGCTTGAAACCGTCCTCGAAAGCGGAACCGCCCAAGCGGCTTCCATAACCCAGTGGTACGGCAATTCCTGCGCCTTCCTGCGGCCTGCCGGCGGAACCCCTTCTTGGTGGACAGCCAATCAATGGGTCAATACCACCTTCTACCAAATCAGCGATCGCGTGCGTCTGGCCAACGGCAAACTGCAGGTCAACGGCACCGGTACCTATCGCGTCGTGGCCCTCAGCGCCGGGCGAGCGATCGGAGCCCAGAGCCGGGCCACGCGGACAACCGCCAACTTCCTTGAAGGCATCAATGCCGACGCCTCGCGTGACGCGGATGCGAAGACACCGGTCGTCGTATTTTCGAATGCCCCGGTATCGGGTACATTCAACGACCGGCTAGCCTACTGACCCGCATTCGGACCCAGCAAAATTGCACCCATCCCGGCTTCCTTGCAGAAACAACGGCTTCTCGCTGGTCGAACTGGCCATCGTGCTGGTCATCGTCGCCCTGTTGACCAGCGGGCTGCTGCTTGGCATCTCGGCCCAGCGCAACGCGGCAGAGAATATCGATGCCCAGCGCCAGCTCGAGAACATTCGCGAGGCGCTGCTCGGCTACGCCATGGCCAACGGCCGCCTGCCCTGCCCGGCAAACCCTGCGCTTACCAGTTCGGATGCGACTGTCGGAACCGAAGACAGGCCAAACGCAAGTTCGCCGTGCAACAGAATATACGGTGTGATTCCATGGGTCACACTTGGCTTGCCGGAAAGCGATCCGTGGGGCCGACCGTTTCACTTATTTTGCCAGCAGCAGCTTTACCGCCCCGCTCCCTGCCGGTGCGCTGGCCAGCTTTACGCTAAGCACTCTCGGCAACGCCAACATCAAGGAAAGTGCAAGTAGTAGCAGCAACGTCGCCTCGAATCTCCCGGCCGTTGTCGTTAGCCATGGCAGCAGCGGGGCTGGCGCCTGGCAACCCAACGGCACCCAATTGTCAGGTGCCGCAGGGGACGAACTGGAAAACGCCAACTTCAACCCTTACTTTTGTCTCTCATACACCAGGCAACAGCTTCGACGACCTAGCTGACGTGGATCATCCCGAGCATCCTCAAATCGAAGATGGTAGCTGCCGGGCGGCTGCCGTAAAGGCCTAAACCGCCTCTTCCTTCGGGTCGCGCGCCATCAGCAGTTCCAGCGCCTCGCGAGCGCTGACCCGTCCGGCGAGCACGGCGGCGATGGCTCGTGAAATCGGCATGTCGACATTGAGTTCAGTCGCCAGGCGCTCCACCTCGTGGGCGGTATGGACGCCTTCGGCGACATGCCCGAGTTCCTCGAGAATCTGCGGCAGCGACTTGTTCTGGGCGAGCGCCAGGCCGACGCGGCGGTTGCGCGACAGGTCGCCGGTGCAGGTCAGGATCAGGTCGCCCATGCCGGCAAGGCCCATGAAGGTGTCGCGGTGGGCGCCGAGCGCGACACCGAGGCGGGCAATTTCCGCCAGGCCGCGCGTCATCAGCGCGGCACGCGAGTTGAGTCCGAGGCCGAGGCCGTCGCAGACGCCGGTGGCGATGGCCAGCACGTTCTTGACCGCCCCGCCGACTTCGACGCCGATCAGGTCGTCGTTGGCGTAGATGCGCAAGCGCCGGGAATGCAACTGGCGCGCGGTGTTCATCGCGAATTCGTGATCGTTGGCCGCCAGCGTCACGGCGGTCGGCTGCCCGGCTGCGACTTCCTCGGCAAAACTGGGGCCGGACAAGGCGCCGCAGACGGCTTTCGCACCCATTACCTCGGCCACCACCTGGTGCGGCAGCTTGCCTGTACCCGCCTCGAAACCCTTGCACACCCACAGCACGGGCAGCGTGCAGCCCAGATCCTTCAGACGCTCGGCGGTCGGACGCAGGCCGGCAATTGGGGTCGCTACGACCAGAAGTTCAGCAGCGGCGATGGCGCCGGCAAAATCGGTTTCCACGCGCACGGAATCCGGGAGTTTGTGGCCGGGAAGGAAGCGGTGGTTTTCGCGGGTATTCCGGAGGTCAACCGCGACATCCGCTTCACGCGACCAGAGGGTCACCTCGTTCTTGCCGGCAAAGGCGATGGCCAGCGCGGTTCCCCACGCCCCGGCGCCGAGCAGGGTGATGTTCACAGGCCCCAGACCTGCGTTGTACGCACGTATCCGGTTGCCCCATCACGGTGGCGAACCTTGACCCAACCGGGCGCCGCCGGCTCGACAAAATCAACGACGACCCACTTGTCGAGTTCGGCAAGCACCGGCGCGTCCGACTTGTCGGCCTGACGGATCTCGGCCCTGGGCGCCGTCACCACCAGCGTGCGCCGCTCGCCGAGATTACGCGCCTCGATCCAGGCCAGCGTGCCTTCGGCATCGCGGACCTTGAGCCAGCCTTCGAGACGAACCACGACCTCGACCGGGGTTTGCGCCCTTATAAGGTAGAGTTTCTTGCCCTGCTGCGAGGGCGAATCGTAAAGAATTGCCGCCGGGACGTTAACCGAGCGAAAATCGAGGGCCAGCGCCGTGCCGGCAGCGCCAATCAGAGCCAGGGATGCAACGGCACGACGCCACATGGCCATGCCTTACTGAATGGAAATTTCGGTCGGGGCCGGCGCCTGTTCCTGCAGGCGCTGCATGTACATGGCCTCGAAATTGACCGGCTGCAGCACGACCGGCGCGAAGCCGGCGCGGGTCACGGCGTCGGAAACCGTTTCGCGTGCATACGGGAAGAGGATGTTCGGGCAGGCTACCGCAATCAGTGGCTCGATCTGCTCGTTCGGAACATTCATCACGCGGAAGATGCCAGCCTGGCCGACTTCGACCAGGAATACCGTCTTCTCCGCCAGCTTGGCGGTCACCGTGACGGTCAACAACACTTCATAAATACCGTCGCCGATACCCCTGCCAGTGGAATTCAGTTGAATCTCGACCTGCGGCGCCTCGCGCTCGAGGAAGATTTCCGGTGCGTTGGGCACTTCGACGGAAAGATCCTTGACGTAGAGTTTTTCAATACCGAAGACCGGCTGTTCGTTTTGTTCCATGATTCTCTTTCAGTTGGTAAATCTGTTTCAGGCGGCGCCTTCGAGCAGCGGCATGAGCTTGCCTGCCTTGTCGATCGCGATCAGATCGTCACAGCCGCCAACATGGGTTTCCCCGATAAAGATTTGCGGCACGGTCCGACGCTGTGTTTTCTGCATCATTTCATCACGACGCTGCGGATCGAGATCGATGCGAACTTCCTCGATCTCACCCACGCCGCGCGCCTTCAGCAGTTGTTTGGCGCGTATGCAATAGGGGCAGACCGCCGTGGTATACATCAGTACGTTGGTACTCATTTGTTGCGCATTCCTTTCTTGACCGGATAACCCGCGCCGATCCAGGCATCGATGCCGCCAGCCAGATTGTGCACGTTGTTGAATCCCAGCTTCCCCAACTGGCCGCAGGCCCTGGACGAGCGCATCCCGGAAGCACAGCAGACAATGACCGGCTTGTCCTTGAACTTCTCGATCTCGCTGATGCGGTCGGACAGCTTGGAGAGGGGGATATGCCTGGCGTCCGGCAAATGCCCGTTGGCAAACTCCTCGGCCTCGCGCACGTCGACCACATGGGCATCCTCGCGATTGATCAGCAGCGTGGCCTCGCCCGGATTGACCGCGTTCGCCCCTCCCCCCCGAACATCTGCCAGAGCAGAGCGCCGCCACTGGCGACGACGAGGGAGATGAGCATGATGTTCTGGTTGATGAAATCCATCGGCACTTAGCTGGTCTCCACGTTGCAAAACACATCGCGCATCAGGGAGACAAGTTGCAGGGTACGCGGGTCGGTTACCCGGTAGAAAACACGATTGGCGTCCTTGCGCGTTTGCAGGACCCCCTTTTCGCGGAGGATGGCCAGATGCTGCGAAATATTGCTCTGCGACGTCCCCACGGCATCGACGATCTGCTGCACGCAGGCCTCCTCATCGCCAATCACGCAAAGGATTTTCAGGCGCAACGGATGCGCGATGGCCTTGAGCGAGCGGGCGGCCAGTTCAATGTGTTCCTGTTTGTCGATCAGGTTGAAGGAAGGCTGTTTCAAGATAAAACCTCGTTATCGGTAAACGTATCATTATAAAATAATGCTTGGCATTTCGCAGACCTTAATCGAAGTCAATCTGCGCGACGCAGAACTAAAGGCATCAGAAACCATTGTCAAACAAGCCGGGATTCAGCAATCGGGCGCGCGCAAAGCGCCTGACGGCGGCGTTCATCGCTGCCGTTTTTGTGTGGGCGCCCGTCGGCAAGGCGCAAGCATCAAAGGGCAAGGCGCAGCCGGCGACACCGGAAATTGCCGAAAAGCAGGCCGATCTGGGCGAACTGCGCAGCCGGATCGAAGGCCTGCGCAAGCAACTCAGCACCAGCGAAGAGAACAAGGCTGACGCCGGCGACCGCCTGCGTGAATCCGAGCGTCAGATTTCCCGCCTGCAACGCGAGTTGCACGAATTGGGCGACCAGCGCGGTCAACTGCAAAAAAAGCTGCAAAACCTCGAACAGCAGTCGAAGGAGCTCTCGTCAACGCTGGTACAACAGCAAAGCCAGCTCGAAAAACTGCTCTACAAGCAGTATCTGCGCGGCAGCCCGGATTCGCTCCAGCTCCTGCTCAACGGCGACGACCCCAACCAGTTGGCGCGCGATCTGCACTATCTCTCCGCCATCGCGCTGAGCCGCGCCGAACTGATGGGCGAAATCAGCGCCACGCTGGACAAGAAGCAGGCGCTGACCGCCGATGCCAGGGAACGGGCTGGCGAATTGAAGGAAGTCGAGGCGCAGCAGCAACAGCGCCACAGCGAACTCGACAAGCAGCGCCAGGAGCGCAAGGCGCTTTACGCCCAAGTCTCCGACAAGGTGAATGCCCAGCGCAAGGAAATCGGCAATCTGCAACAGAATGAAAAGCAACTGAGCCAACTGATCGACCGGCTGTCAACGATTCTCGCCGCCCAGGCGGCACAGGCAGCGCGCGCGGCTGAAACCGCACGCGCCGCCGAAGCGCGCGCCTGGCTGAAGCTGCCCGCCACAAGGAGAAGGAAAAGGCAAAGCCGCGGCCGAGCGAAGAAGAACGGGAAGCGCCACGCCCGACCCCGATCAGCGAACCAGTACGACCAAAGCCTGTCGAAGCCGAGAACCGCTACGAACCGGTGGCCAGCAACGGAGATTTCGCGCGCCAGAAGGGCAGCCTGCGTCTGCCGGTGCGCGGCTCGGTGGCGGGGCGTTTTGGCAACCCGCGCGACGGCGGCGGCACTTGGCGCGGTCTGTTCATCAGGGCCGGCGCCGGCAGCGACGTCAAGGTCGTGGCCAACGGACGGGTGGTTTTTGCGGAATGGATGCGTGGTTTTGGCAATCTTTTGATCGTCGACCACGGTGATTCGTATCTTTCGATTTACGGCAACAACGATTCGCTGCTCAAACAGGTCGGGCAAGCGGTCAAGGGCGGAGAAACCGTAGCCACCGTGGGCAATAGCGGGGGCAATCCGGATTCCGGTTTATACTTCGAGCTCCGCCACCAGGGGCAACCGATCGACCCGATGAAATGGGCCAGTTTAAAATGAGCAAAGTGAAAACTATCAGTATGGTTTTGGGCGGCTTCGTCGCCGGCGCCCTGATCAGCCTGCACGTCCCGGCGCTTGCCGAAAAGGATGTCAAGGCCGGTCTTCCCATCGACGAATTGCGCACCTTTGCCGAGGTCTATAGCGCCATCAAGCAGGGCTATGTCGAGCCGGTCGAAGACAAGACGATGATCAACAATGCCATTTCCGGCATGCTGTCCAACCTTGATCCGCACTCCGCCTACCTCGACGCTGACGCGTTCAAGGATCTGCAGGTCGGTACCCAGGGCGAATTCGGCGGCTTGGGTATCGAGGTCGGCATGGAAGACGGGCTGGTCAAGGTCGTTTCCCCGATCGAGGACACCCCGGCTTACCGGGCCGGCATCAAATCGGGCGACCTGATCTTCAAGCTCGACGACACCCCGGTCAAGGGCCTGACCCTCAATGAAGCCGTCAAGAAGATGCGCGGCAAGCCGAAGACCCCGATCAGGATCTCGATCCTGCGCAAGGGCGAGACCAAGCCGATCGAAGTGACATTGATCCGCGAGGTGATCAAGGTTCAGAGCGTCAAGTCCAAGCTGATCGAACCGGGTTACGGCTGGGTGCGCATCACCCAGTTCCAGGAAAACACCGTGGCAGATCTGGCCAAGGCGCTTACGGGGCTTTACAAGCAGGGCAACCTGCAAGGTCTGGTCCTCGATTTGCGTAACGACCCGGGCGGCCTGCTGAACAGCGCGATCGGCGTCTCCGCAGCCTTCCTGCCGCCGGACGTCAAGATCGTCTCGACCGATGGACGCACACCGGACGCCAAACAGGAGTTTCTCGCCCGGCCGCAGGACTACCTGCGTGGCACGCGTGAAGATCCGCTCAAGACCATCCCGATCGAGGCCAAGAAGGTGCCGATGGTCATTCTGGTCAACAGCGGCTCGGCTTCGGCCTCCGAGATCGTCGCCGGCGCGCTGCAGGACTACAAGCGCGGGGTCATCCTCGGCACCCAGACCTTCGGCAAGGGTTCGGTCCAGTCCGTCGTTCCGCTGCCCGGCAACTCGGCGATCAAGCTGACCACCGCCCGCTATTACACCCCCGATGGCCGCTCGATTCAGGCCAAGGGCATCGTGCCGGACATCGTCGTCGAGGAAACGGCGAACGGCAACGGCAACAGCCAGCGCATTCGCGAGGCCGACCTCGATCGCCATCTGGTCAACGACCGCGAGAAGGAAGCCGTCAAGGATGCACAAAAGCCGCAAGCCAAGCCGGCAACCAAGCCGGCCAAGGACAAGGGCGGCAAGGAAGAACCCGATGAGGAACCGCTGGCGCGCATGGAATATGGCAGCAAGGACGATCGTCAATTCCAGCAGGCCGTGAATCTCCTCAAGGGCTTGCAGATCATGCAAACCAAGTCGCAGTAGTCGATTCGCCGGGAGGGATGATGAACACAGGAGACCTCAGAAAAAAACGGGAGATTCAGTTTTCCAAGTTCCCGCCCGGGCAGGTGCCCGAGGCGGCTGATGATCTCAAGCATCTCGAGGAAATCGAAGTCCAGGCAAAACTGGAGAAACGCGTCGTCGGCGTCAGCTACGACCTGTCGGCGCACACGCTGCGCGAACTCGACGAGCATCTCGTCGACCGCGGCTTCCATCTCGACAACACCTTGATGACCAAACTGACGCGGGCGCTGATCTATTACGTCGAGGACACGCAACTGCACAACCTGACCGCCCCCGAAAAACGCCTCAAGCGTTCCTCACAGGAGGCCTATGTCAAGGCCTGGGAACACCGTCCGCACGGCGACCACGACGATACACCGCCGGAGTGGCGCGAATATAAGTGACGGACGAGCAGCTTCTCCGCTACAGCCGACACATCCTGCTTGACGCGCTGGGCATCGAGGGCCAGGAACGTATCCTCGCCGCTCATGCGCTGATCATCGGCGCCGGCGGCTTGGGCTCGCCCGCCGCGCTCTACCTCGCTTCGGCGGGTATTGGCAAGATCACCCTGGTCGACGACGACAGCGTCGACTTCACCAACCTGCAACGCCAGATTCTCCATACACAGGCCCGCGTCGGCATGGCCAAGGCGGAATCCGGCCGCCAGGCGCTGGCCGCGATCAACCCGGACATCGAAATCGTTCCCCTGCAACAAAGGCTGGCTGGCGCCGCGCTGGACGCGTTAGTCGCGAGCGCCGATGTCGTCCTCGACTGCAGCGATAACTTCGCCACCCGGCACGCCATCAACCGCGCCTGCGTGCATCACAGGAAGCCGCTGGTTTCCGGAGCCGCGATCCGCTTCGACGGTCAGATCAGCGTCTACGACCTCGCGCGCGACGATGCACCGTGCTACCACTGCCTGTTTCCCGAAGGCGAGGACGTCGAGGAAGTGCGCTGCGCGGTGATGGGCGTCTTCGCCCCGCTGACCGGCATCATCGGCGCCACGCAGGCGGCCGAGGCGCTGAAACTGGTCGCCGGCATCGGCGAACCGCTGACCGGGCGCCTGCTGCTGCTCGATGCGCTGGACATGGAATGGCGCACCGTCCGCTTCAGGAAGGACGCCGGTTGTACGGTCTGCGGCCCTAACGGAGACGGGCAATCAGGCGAATATCTTCGCCGATCTGCCGCAGATCGCGAATCTGCAGGCGGCGCTTGCCGTCCAAGTCAGTCAGTTCCGGCAGATTGAACAGCCCGCTGGCCTCGTGACCGATCAGGCAGGGCGCCAGGTAGAGCAGCAGTTCATCGACCAGCCCCTCGCGCAGCAATGAACCATTGAGCTTGAAACCGGCCTCGGCGTGCACCTCGTTGATGCCGCGCCGCGCGAGTTCCTCGAGCAGATCCCTCAGCTCGACCTTGCCGGCGGCATTCGGCAGAATCAGCACTTCCGCGCCGGTTGACCGCAACCGGGCAGCCTTTTCCGCGTCGTCGACCGCGCCGGCAATCAGTACCGAACCGCCTTGCAGAATGCGGGCGGTCAGCGGCGTTTCGAGTCGGCTGTCGACGACGACGCGCAAGGGCTGGCGTAGCGTTTCGACGTCGCGCACATTCAGTTGCGGGTCATCATCGCGCACCGTGCCGATGCCGGTCAGAATGGCGCAGGCGCGGGCCCGCCAGCGCTGGCCGTCGCGCCGCGCGTCGGGGCCGGTGATCCATTGGCTAATTCCGTTGTTGAGTGCCGTCTTGCCATCCAGGCTGGCTGCGGTTTTAAGGCGCAACCACGGGCGGCCACGCGTCATGCGCGAGACGAAACCGATGTTGAGTTCGCGCGCTTCGTTTTCGAGGAGGCCGCTCGCAGTGACGATCCCGGCGGCCTGCAGCATGGCCAACCCCTGGCCGGCAACCAGCGGGTTGGGATCGGTCATCGCCGCCACGACCCGAGAAACGCCGGCGGCAATCAGCGCCTCGGCGCAGGGCGGCGTGCGGCCGTGGTGGCTGCACGGCTCAAGCGTGACATAAGCGGTGGAGTTACGCGCCCGGTCGCCGGCAACGCGCAAGGCATTGACTTCGGCATGCGGTTCGCCGGCCCTCTCGTGCCAGCCTTCACCGACGATTTCGCCATCCTGCGTCAGCACGCAGCCGACCCGCGGGTTGGGCGAGGTCGTCCACAGGCCGCGCTCGGCAAGTTGCAGGGCGCGCGCCATCATGCCGTGGTCGACGGCGCTAAAGCTCATTTTTTCCTGGGGGGCGGGGAAACTTCGCGGATGGCCCGGGAGAAGGCATCCACGTCTTCGAAATTGCGGTACACCGAGGCAAAGCGGATGTAGGCTACCTTGTCGAGCTTCTTCAACTCGCGCATGACCAGTTCGCCCAGTTGCTGGGTGCCGACTTCGCGCTCGCCGGCGGTGAGCAGGCGCTCTTCGATATCGGCCACTGCGGCATCGACCGATTCCATCGACACCGGCCGCTTGCGCAAGGCCAACTCCAGACTGGCGCGCAACTTGCCGCGACTGAACTCGGTCCGCAGGCCGTTTTTCTTGACCACCTGCGGCAACTGGATTTCCGCCCGTTCGTAGGTGGTGAAGCGCTTTTCGCAGGCATTGCATTTTCTGCGGCGACGAACGACATCGCCTTCATCGTTCAAACGGGTATCGGCGACCGCCGTGTCCTCGGCACCGCAAAACGGGCATTTCACAGGCGATCAGGCTCCGTATACCGGGAACTTGCCGCACAGCGTGGCAACCTTGGCCCGCACCTGAGCGGCCACTGCTTCGTCGTTCGGCGCGTCGAGCACGTCGGCGACCAGATGGGCCACTGTCTCGGCCTCGATTTCCGTAAAGCCGCGCGTCGTCATCGCCGGCGACCCGATGCGGATACCGGAAGTGACGAACGGCTTTTGCGGGTCGTTCGGGATGGCGTTCTTGTTGACCGTGATGTGGGCGCGGCCGAGGGCGGCTTCGGCGTCCTTGCCGGTGATATTCTTGGCGCGCAGGTCGAGCAGAAAAACGTGGCTCTCGGTACGGCCGGAAACGACGCGCATGCCGCGTTCCTCAGCCAGCACCTTGCGCCATCACCCGGGCATTGGCGATGACCTGTTCCTGATAGTGGCGGAAATCCCGGCGTCGCGGCTTCCTTGAAGGCCACCGCCTTGGCGGCGATGACGTGCATCAGCGGGCCGCCCTGCAGGCCGGGGAAGATGGCGGAGTTGATCGCCTTCTCGTGTTCGGCCTTCATCAGGATGATGCCGCCGCGCGGGCCGCGCAGGGTCTTGTGGGTGGTCGAGGTGACGACGTCGGCGAACGGCACCGGATTCGGGTAGAAGCCGGCGGCGATCAGGCCGGCATAGTGCGCCATGTCGACCATGAAGATGGCGCCGACTTCCTTGGCCACCTTGGCGAAGCGCTCGAAGTCGATGCGCAGCGCGTAGGCCGAGGCGCCGGCGATGATCAGGCGCGGCTTGTGCTCGCGGGCCAGCGCTTCCATCGCGCTCGTAATCGATTTCTTCCTTTTCGTCCAGGCCGTAGGAAACGACGTTGAACCATTTGCCGGACATGTTGAGCGCCATGCCGTGCGTCAGGTGGCCGCCTTCGGCCAGGCTCATGCCCATGATGGTGTCGCCGGGCTTGCAGAAGGCCATCAACACGGCCTGGTTGGCCTGCGAGCCGGAGTTCGGCTGGACGTTGGCGGCTTCGGCGCCGAACAGCTTCTTCAGGCGGTCGATGGCCAGTTGCTCGGCGACATCGACGTGCTCGCAACCGCCGTAGTAGCGCTTGCCGGGATAGCCTTCGGCGTACTTGTTGGTGAGCTGGGAGCCCTGCGCCTCCATGACGGCCTGGCTGATGTAGTTTTCGGACGCGATCAGTTCGATGTGGTCTTCCTGACGCTGGACTTCAGCCTGGATGGCCTGCCAGAGTTCGGGATCAACTTTTGCCAGGGTGTCTTTCGCGGAAAACATGGGGAATGCCTCAAGCCATTGAAAAGGGTTACGATTTTATCATGAGGGGAGTTCGTCGAGGGCGTCGGCTTCCAGATGAGTGGTGTCACCCCAGGTTTCCATGCTCCAGCGGCCGTCGACCGTGGCAATCCAGTTGATGCCGGCATTGGGAATCAGAAAATCACGCTGCATCTCGAGCGGGTTGCCACGAACGAAGCGATTGACGATATCGAGCACCCCGCCGTGCGAAACCACGACCACGTTCTGCCCCGGATGCGCCGCGGCGATTTCCTTGAGCTTGCCGGTGACCCGGGCGAACAAGTCGCTCAGGCTCTCACCGCTTTCATAGGCATAGTCGACATTCCGCGCTTCGAAAGCGACATAGGCCTCGGGATATCTGGCTTTGGCCTCCGCATAGGTCAGCCCCTCGAAAATGCCGTAGCAACGCTCGCGCATTTCGGGCACCACCACCGGCGACAGGCCGAGGGCTGCAGCGATCGTTTGCGCCGTCACCCAGGCCCGCGTCAGGTCGCTGCCATAGATCGCCGCAATGCCAGCATCACGTAGCCAGCGCCCGGCCAATGCAGCCTGACGCAGCCCCGTTTGATTGAGGCCAATATCGATATGCCCCTGAATGCGGCGCTCCGTATTCCACTCGGTTTCACCGTGGCGCACCAGACAGATGCGGGTTGTAGGGATTTCCACCATGTTCGACCTATGACTTTCGCGGTAAATTGCGCCCGGTAGGATTATCCATTTACCCCGGACACTTCTAGAAGCCGGGCATTTTATCAACCGAGGAGGACTTTTCGTGACCCTTCTGCTCAAGCTCTCGCAGTTGATCGACTGGCTCACCGAGCGGGTCGGCAAAGGCGCATTCTGGCTGGTGCTGATCATGACCCTGATCAGCGCAGCCAATGCCGTCATTCGCTTCGCTTTCAACTACAGCTCGAACGGCCTGCTGGAAATCCAGTGGTACCTGTTCGCCGCCGTTTTCCTGCTCTGCTCGCCCTATACCCTGCAGAAGAACGAGCACGTCCGCATCGACGTCCTCTCCGGCAAGCTCTCGCCGCGCGGTCTGGCGGTCATCGACATCATCGGCACCCTCTTTTTCCTGCTGCCGATGGTCGTGTTGGTGCTCTGGCTTTCCCTGCCGCTGATCGCCGAGTCCTACAAGATCAACGAGCACTCCGCCAACGCCGGCGGCCTGCTCCGCTGGCCGGTCAAGATCCTGTTGCCGATCGGCTTCACGCTGCTGGCGCTGCAGGGCGTTTCCGAACTGATCAAGCGCATCGCCTTCCTGGCCGGGATGATCGACGATCCCAACAACAAGGAAAAAGGCCCGACAGCCGAAGAAGAACTGGCCGCCGCCATCGCCGCCGCCAAAGCCAAGGAGGCCAAATAATGGCCGAATTCATGATTGCCAACATGGCGCCGCTGATGTTCGGCGCCCTCGTGCTGTTCCTGCTGTTCGGCTACCCGGTCGCCTTCGCGCTGGCCGCCAACGGCATCGTCTTCGGCCTCATCGGCATCGAACTCGGCCTGCTGCAGCCGGCGCTGTTCCAGGCGCTGCCCGAACGCATCTTCGGCATCATGGCCAACGACACGCTGCTGGCCATTCCCTTCTTCACCTTCATGGGCCTGATTCTGGAACGATCGGGCATGGCCGAAGACCTGCTCGACACCATCGGCCAGCTGTTCGGCCCGATGCGCGGCGGCCTCGCCTACGCGGTCATCTTCGTCGGCGCCCTGCTCGCCGCGACGACCGGCGTCGTCGCCGCCTCGGTCATCTCGATGGGCCTGATCTCGCTGCCGATCATGCTGCGCTACGGCTACGACAAGCGCCTGGCCTCCGGCGTCATCGCCGCCTCCGGCACGCTGGCGCAGATCATCCCGCCATCGCTGGTGCTGATCATCATGGCCGACCAGCTCGGCAAATCGGTCGGCGACATGTACGAAGGCGCGATGATCCCGGGCCTGGTCCTGACCTCGCTGTACGTCGGCTACGTCGCCATTCTCAGCCTGATCAAGCCCAACGCCTGCCCGGCGCTGCCGCCGGAAGCCCGCACCCTGCGCGGCTTCAAGCTGATGCTGCGCGTGCTGACCACGCTGGTCCCGCCGCTGGTGCTGATCTTCCTCGTGCTCGGCACCATCTTCCTCGGCATCGCGACGCCGACCGAAGGCGGCGCCATGGGCGCGACCGGCGCGCTGATCCTGGCGCTGGCCCGCCAGCGCCTGTCGTGGAAGCTGCTCAAGCAGGCGATGGAAACCACCGGCAAGCTGTCGTCCTTCGTCGTCTTCATCCTCGTCGGCTCGACGGTGTTCGGCCTCGTCTTCCGCGGCGTCAACGGCGACCTGTGGGTCGAGCACCTGCTGCTCGGCCTGCCCGGCGGCCAGGTCGGCTTCCTGATCGTGGTCAACATCCTGGTCTTCGTCCTCGCCTTCTTCCTCGACTTCTTCGAGCTGTCCTTCATCATCGTGCCGCTTGCTGGCGCCGGTGGCGGACAAGCTGGGGATCGACCTGGTCTGGTTCGGCGTGCTGCTCGCGGTCAACATGCAGACCTCGTTCATGCATCCGCCGTTCGGCTTCGCGCTGTTCTACCTGCGCTCGGTCGCCCCGGCCTCGGTCAAGACGACGCGACATCTACTGGGGCGCCATACCGTTTGTCGGCATCCAGATCATCATGGTCGCGCTGATCATCATCTTCCCGAACATCGTCAGCTACGGCGACCCGGAGGCCAAGGCCAGGATGGAGCAAAGCGAGGCAGTCGATCTCGGCAGCATGATGCAGCAGTCGCCCGACAACGGCAGCAGTGGCGGCGAGCAGAAGGACACCGGATCGGATTTCCTCAAGCAGTTGCAGCAAAACGAGAAGTAAACGTCCGCGACACACGGATCAAACGGGGCTTCGGCCCCGTTTTTCATTGGCGCATAGCCGGCGCCGATCACGGCGATAGGAGAAGGCAATTTGATAAATGTCGTTGAGACGTCCAGAATGAAGTCACACCCACCAATCAGAAGGGAAACGACCATGGATATCGGAATCAACAAGAAGGATCGCGAAAAAATTGCCGACGGGCTGTCCCATCTGCTCGCCGACTCCTTCACCCTCTATCTCAAGACGCACAACTTCCACTGGAACGTCACCGGGCCGATGTTCAATACCCTGCACGTGATGTTCATGGATCAGTACACAGAGTTGTGGAACGCGCTGGACATGATCGCCGAACGCATTCGCGCCCTCGGCGTGGCTGCGCCCGGCACCTACCGTGAATTTGCCAAGCTGACGGTGATCAAGGAAAGCGAAGGCGTGCCCAACGCGACCGAAATGATCAAGCAACTGGTGGCTGGCCAGGAAGCCGTCACCAAGACCGCGCGCGGCATGTTCGCCATCGTCAACAAGGCCGGCGACGAACCGACGGCCGACCTGCTGACCCAGCGCATGCAGATCCACGAAAAGAATGCGTGGATGCTGCGCAGCCTGCTCGAGGAATGATCGGTCTTTCCGGCAGCCTGATCCACAAGGGATGCCGTCACCGGCAGATCCGGTGACATAAATAAAAAACCCGCGAAATTCGCGGGTTTTTTGTGGTCGCCGAACCGTGAGCAGGCGGGGTTACCTGTGCTGTCTGCATTGGTAAAGGCGTCCATGCGGCATTTCGGCAACGCTGAACCAGGCGTTCTGCGTTTTCCGGTACTTGTCGAACTCGGTGTAGATCTTCTTGAACGCCGGATTCTTGGCCGATTCGTCGGCATACAGTTGCTGCGCGGCCTTGTAGGCAGCTTCCAGGATTTCGTTGGAATAAGACTGCAGCTTGACGCCGTTCTGCAGCAGGCGCGACAGGGCCGGCGGGTTCTTGTGGTCGTATTCGGCCATCATCGTGACGTTGGCTTCGTACGCGGCCGCCTGGAAAGCTTCCTGATACTCCTTGGGCAGCTTGGCCCATTCCGCCTTGTTCACGAAGAAGTGAATGACCGGACCCGGCTCCCACCAGCCCGGATAGTAGTAATGCTTGGCGACCTTGAAGAAGCCGAGCTTTTCATCGTCGTACGGACCGACCCATTCGGCGGCATCGATGGTGCCCTTTTCCAGCGCCGGGTAGATGTCGCCACCGGCGATCTGCTGCGGCACGGCGCCCAGCGCGGCGAAGACGTTGCCGCCGAGACCGGCGATACGGATCTTGAGGCCGTTGAAGTCGGCCAGCGTTTTGACTTCCTTGCGGAACCAGCCGCCCATCTGGACGCCGGTATTGCCGCCGGCGAAGGAGATGATGTTGTAGTTGCTGTAAAACTCGTCGAGCAGCTTCTGGCCGCCGCCGTAGTAGATCCACGCATTCATCTGGCGGGCGTTCATGCCGAACGGCACGGCGGTGCCGAAGCCGAAGGTCTTGTCCTTGCCGACGTAGTAGTAGGAGCAGGTATGGCAGCACTCGACGGTACCCTGCTGCACGGCGTCCAGCGCCTGCAGGCCGGGAACGATCTCGCCGCCCGGGAAGACGCGGATGTCGAACTTGCCGCCGGTCAGGGCGCGCACCCGGTTGGCCAGCACGTCAGCACCGCCGAAGATGGTATCCAGGCTCTTCGGGAAACTCGACGTCAGGCGCCACTTGACGGTGGGCAGTGACTGGGCGATGGCCGGTGCGGCGATGGTCGCGGCAGCGCCAGCAGCGGCTCCGACGGACGCCTTCTTCAGAAAATCACGACGTTGCATATATTGTCTCCTCCTGGGTCATTGGGAACATCAAGCCATGTAGCGGAACCGATTCTAACCAAAGCCGCAGCTTTGGCGAGTTGCGGAAAACCCTTAGTCGCCTACTCGCCGGCCACGGTCATGCGGTCGACCAGTATCGAGCCGGTCTGTTTCGAACCGAGGATTTGCACATCGTTGCCGACGGCGGCGATACCGAGCAGCATGGCCTTGAGATTGCCGGCGATGGTGATCTCCTCGACCGGGTAGGCGATCCTGCCGTTCTCGACCCAGTAGCCGGCGGCGCCGCGCGAATAGTCGCCGGTCACGTAGTTGATGCCTTGCCCGAGCAGTTCGGTGACCAGCAGGCCGCGGTTCATCTGTTTCAGCAGGCCATCGAGGTCAAGCGCGCCCGGCTCGATGATCAGGTTGTGGCTGCCGCCGGCGTTGCCGGTGGTCTGCATGCCCAGCTTGCGCGCCGTGTAGGCGCTGAGAAAGTAGCCTTGCAGGATGCCGCCGCTGACGACCTCGCGGTCGCTAGTCGCCACGCCGTCGCTGTCGAAGGCGGAGCTGCCGAGGCCGCGCTTGATGTGCGGGCGCTCGCTGATGTTGACGAACTCGGGCATCACGCGCTTGCCAAGATGGTCGAGCAGGAAGGAGGACTTGCGATAGAGCGCGCCGCCACTGGCCGCATGCACCAAGCCGCCGAGCAGGCCGGCGGCAAGCGGCGCCTCGAACAACACCGGAAACTCGCCGGTCTTGACCTTGCGTCCGCCAAGCCTGGCCACGGCACGCTCTGCCGCAATACGGCCGACGCTTGCCGGATCGTCAAGCTCGTCGGCACAACGACGGGTGGTGTACCAGTCGTCGCGCTGCATTGCATCCTGCTCGCCGGCAATTATCGAGCAGGAAATATAGTGGCGCGAAGTCGGGTAGCCACCCATGAAGCCGAGGCTGTTGGCCGAGACAAAATGCGCCTGCTGCGTGGACACCGAGGCGCCCTCGGAATTGCTGACCAGCGGACTGGCAGCGAACGCCGCCTGTTCGCAGCGCCGCGCCGTCTCGATCGCATCTTCCACGGTCAACGCCCAGGGATGGTACAAATCCAGATCCGGGAAATCCTTCGCCATCAGCGCGGCATCGGCGAGCCCGGCACAGTCGTCCTCGGCGGTGAAGCGGGCGATGTCGAGCGCTGCCTCGACCGTTTCGCGCAAGGCCTGCGGCGAAAAGTCCGAAGTACTGGCGTAACCCTTGCGCTGGCCGGCATAGATGGTGATCCCGATACCCTTGTCGCGGTTGAACTCGATGGTTTCCACTTCGTCGCAACGGACGCCCACCGACTGACCAAAACCCTCTGAAACGTCAACCTCACAGGCGGTGGCGCCTTTTTCCCGAGCATGCTTAAGGACATCCTCGGCCAGTTGCTGCAGCGTGGCGAAGGGGTAGGAAAAGCTGGCGACTTCGGGCATGAATGGGACGTCCGGGCGGTAAAGCCGCTATCATAGCAGCCCGATGCCACCTGCCACCCGACCCGTGGCCGCAATCTGCAGCGGCCCGGTAGCCGTCCGTCGAGGCTGTATCCAACTTTGTTATCATCCGTCATTGATGAAACGCACCGGCACCGGGGCGCATGCCAGACTTCACGTCAATATTCCGAGCGGGTTAAAAAAATGTCCAAACTGAAAACAAGCGCAAAGATCGTACTGATTTCGACCGTCGTCGCAGCCGCCACCTTTTTTGCGGTACGCGCCTTCGATATCCGGCACATGCCGCCGCTCCAACTCTGGCACACGCACGTTCCCCACGAACCCGGCATCAAGACCATGGATGCCGGCAACTGGGCCGGCTATCTGAAGGCCGAGGAAGTGATCTTCAACGAAGTACGCACCCAGGTCAGCGACAAGCTCCCAGCGGAAGCCAGGACGCCGCTCAATCGTTATTACGCAGGTAGCCTCATTTACCCGGGGCGCTACAACCAGGACTGGAATCGTTCCTACGTCCTCGAACCCGCCGGCAAGCCGGTCGGCGCGGTCGTCCTGCTACATGGCCTGACCGACTCCCCCTACAGCCTGCGCCATATAGCCCGCCGCTATGCCGCCGACGGTTTTGTCGTCGTGGCCATCCGCCTGCCGGGACACGGCACGGTGCCGGCCGGCCTCAGCAATGTCACCTGGGAGGAGTGGATGGCCGCTACGCGTCTCGCCGTCCGTGAAGCCAAGCGGCTGACCGGACCAGCGGCGCCGCTGCACCTGGTCGGCTTCTCGAACGGTGGCGCGCTGGCCGTCAAATACGCGCTGGACGCCATCGAGAACCCGCAGCTGGCGCGCCCTGATCGCCTGATCCTGCTGTCGCCGATGATCGGCATTACCCGTTTCGCCCGCCTCGCCGGCGTGGCTGGCTGGCCGGCAATCCTGCCGCCGTTCGCCAAGGCTGCCTGGCTCTCCATCGTGCCGGAATTCAACCCGTTCAAATACAACTCTTTTCCGGTCAACGGCGGACGCCAGTCCTTTCGGCTGACCCAATCCCTGCAGGAGCAGATCGTGCGCATGGCGAATGCAAACGAACTCCTGAATCTGGCGCCGATCCTGACTTTCCAGTCGGTCATCGATTTCACGGTCAGTACCCGGGCCATCATTTCGTCGCTCTACGCCAACCTGCCGGCCAATGGCAGTGAACTGGTGTTGTTCGATGTGAATCGCTCGGTCAAAGTCGGCCCGCTCCTGCGTCGTTCTTCTGAAACGGCGCTGACGCGCGTTTTGCCCGAGTTTCCCCAGCGCTACCGGATTACGATCGTCGGCAACGATCCTGCCGATCCGGCGACTACCTTTGCCCGCATCATCGATGTCGGCAGCAAGACGGAGCGTATCCGCAAGCTGGGAATACCTTATCCCCCTGAAGTGTTTTCCATGTCGCACGTTTCGATTCCGTTCCCGCTGAGCGACTCGCTTTATGGCATGCATCCCGATACCGCACAGGAAGATTTCGGCATCCAGCTCGGCACGCTGGCGCCGCGCGGCGAGCGGGGGGCACTGATCGTCGATATGGACTTTCTTTCCCGGGTGGCCTCGAATCCCTTTTTCCCCTTCGTGATGGAGCAAATCGAGGAGGGCATCGGCGATCCGCAGCCCATTGCGCCGCGCCCGGTGCCGGGAATGGTTTATGCGCCCAGGGTGACGCAATCACCAACGATTGGCGAACTGGAAGAATACTTCCCAGACCCCGCCAGCGAACCTCATGAAATGCCGTAAGACAGCACGCAGTAGTTACGCCAATGTAGGAACGGCCCCGTTGTTCCGGGGCCGTTTCATTTGCTGACTACAGCATTTTCGTTTAGAACGAGCCGAACATCGTCCCCAGCACGATAACTGCAACCAACGCGAGAATTGCACTGACGATGGCGACCATCACGATGTCGAAATAACTCTTGCTGTGCGTCGATCCGCAGACGGCCAGCAAGGTGACGACGGCGCCGTTGTGCGGCAGGCTGTCGAGCGTTCCGGAGGCGATCACCGCGACGCGGTGCAGCAGCGCCGGGTCGATACCTTGTTCCACGGCGAGTTGCATATAGGTTGCGCCGAGCGCCTCAAGCGCAATGGTCATGCCGCCGGAAGCCGAGCCGGTCAGCGCCGCCAGCACATTGGTCGACACAGCCAGTGAAACCAGCGGTCCGCCTTCGATCGACAGCACCCATTCGGCCACCATCGCAAATGCCGGCATCGCCGCCACCACCGCGCCAAAGCCGACCAGGCTGGCGACGCCGAGGATCGGCAACACCGAGGCGTTGAGCGCCGGCGCCCACCGTTTCGCGCAGGTACTGCAGCCGGCTGCGGTTGAGCGCGACCAGCACCACGAATGGCCGAGATCAGCGCGACGACTGACCGACCAGACGCCGCTGACCGACTGAAAGCAATATGCCGCCCCACTCCGGTTCGGCCAGGTAGCTGGTGTCCATGCGCGGCAGCACCAGCATCGACATCGAGCAGATTGACCAGGATCACGACGACCAACGGCAGTGCGGCGACCAGAATACCCGGTGGCTGAGCTGCTGTCGTGGCCGCGCTTGATTTCGGCAGGATCGAAGGACTGCGGCGGTCGTTGCCCGCTCGCGAACGACTGTGTCTTCGGTCGCCGCTTGGCCATCGACGGTCGCGTCGCCATAAGCCCTCGCCGGCACGGCGGGCGCCGCCTCGGCGCGCGCCAGCCACCAGAGGCCGAAAGCGAGCATGATCGCCGAGGCGATGATGCCGAGTCCCGGCGCGGCAAACGGCGTCGTGCCGAAGAACGGCATCGGGATGGCGTTCTGGACGGCCGGCGTGCCTGGCATCGCCGACATCGTGAAGGTCATGGTGCCCAGCGCAATGGCCGCCGGCATCAGCCGGTTGGGAATATTGGCGGTACGGAACAGCCCCTGCGCCATCGGCGCGATCACGAAGAAGGCGACGAACAGACTGACCCCGCCGTAGGTGACGATCGCCCCGGCCAGCACGACCGCCAGCATCGCCCGCTTGGTGCCGAGTTTTTCGGTCATGAAACGCGTGATCTCGGCGACCGAACCGCTGTCGTCCATCAGCTTGCCAAATATCGCACCAACCAGAAAGAGCGGGAAAAACTGCGCGACGAAGCCGGCTGCCGCCAGCATGAAGGTCTGCGTCCAGTGCGCGAGCAGTGGTTCGCCCGAGCGAGCGCAACGATCAGCGCCGCCACCGGCGCAAGAACCAGCACGCTCCAGCCGCGGAACGACATCCAGACGAGAAAGCCGAGACCGGCCAGGATTCCGAGCAATCCCATGGCGTCAGACCTCCGTCAGCAGATGGTCGATATTCAGCGTCGAGCGCACCCCAATATCGGCGCCATAGGTTTCCAGGAACGTCTCGGCGGCACGCCGTCCTTCATCGCGCAGCATCTGGAAGAAAGCCCATTCCGCAAGCATCTTGGACGAATAGCCCAATTGCAGCATGATCTCTTCACCGGCGACGCGGTGGATGCGCATCTTCGCCCATACCGCGCCCTCGCCGGTGCCCGGATCGGCGACCTGGCGCAGCAGGGCGGCCATGCGCAGTTCCTTGATCAGCGGCGAGTTGAACGAAATCTCGTTCAGGCGATTCTGGATTTCCATCGCCGTGCGCGGCGTACCCGGCCGTTCGATCGGGTTGATCGAAATCAGGATCGTGTCATCCGAGTCGCATTCGCGGATCAGCGGCGTAATCGTCGGGTTGCCGGTAAAGCCGCCATCCCAGTAGGGTTCGCCGTCGATCTCCACGGCCTGGAACATGGTCGGCAGGCAGGCCGAGGCCATCAGCACTTCGGGGGTCAGTTCGGCATTGCGGAAAACGCGGCCGCGCCCGGTATGGACATTGGTGGCGGTAACGAACAGTTTCGGCCCGGCCTTGGCGAGGCCGGCAAAATCGACAGTCTCCTCCAGAATCTTGGCCAGCGGATTGGCGCCGCCGCCGGGGATGCTGTAGGGCGAATACAGACGCGCCGCGAAATCGGCGGCGACGAAGGCCGGCGAGAAATCGAGCGTCCATTTGCCGGTCAGTATTTCGAGCGGGCCACGGCGGAAGGGGCTCAGCAAGGCCGCATCGGCCACCCGCTTCCAGAAAGTCTCGAGGGCAACTTTCGCGCCCTGCGGACCACCTTCGTTCAGGCCATGTGCCATCACCACGGCATTCATGGCGCCGGCCGATGTTCCGGAAATTCCGTCGAACTGCAGCCAGGATTCCTCAAGCAGGCGGTCGAGTACGCCCCAAGTGTAGGCACCGTGTGCGCCGCCGCCTTGCAACGCCAGGTCGACAAGCACCGGCGCGCGTTCGGCGCCCTTGGCGCCTTTATTGCCTTTGGCAACAGTCATATTCAGAGCCTCACAAAAATTTCAGTACAAAACGCTGGCAAGCCGGCACTGTCGCGGTCAACCCCGAAAATCAGGCCATTTTCGCGAACATTGCCGACTTGGCAAAAAACGATCAGCCCAGCGCCTTGGACTTGAGCTTGGCGTATTCTTCCTGAGTAATGGTGCCGGCGTCGAGCAAGGCCTTGGCATCGGCGATTTGCTCGGCCGGCGATTTACCGGCAACCTGCCGGATATAAGACTCGGCCTCCGACTTCGAACGCTCCATCGCCGCCCGTTGGCGGTTCGCCATGCCCGTACCACGGGCGACCACGTAGATGAGCGCGGTCAGCATCGGCACGAAGATCAGGCCGATCAGCCACAGTGCCTTGGAGCCGCCGCCGAGTTCGCTGTCGCGGAACAGGTCGGCGACGATCTGAAAGAGGATCAGAAGATAGGCCACGAAAACGAACGTGGAGAGAATCAGCCACATCAAATCCCAAAAATTGCTCATAACCAACCTTTCAAAGTAAAAAACAACTCAACGCTACTTCTGCATGGCGCCCTGAGTCCAACTGCGCAGCAGCCCGAAAACGGAGCTGCCGGTCAGCATACCCAGAACATAGACAACAAAAATCAGGAAGGAGACCGGCATGGTGAAATCCGCCCCCAGGAAGGATACCGTGACCGCCGCGAGGTTCTGAACCTTGAACAGCAGCAAGATTCCCACGGCCAGCACGATCAACAACATGTAAACATAACGCATCTTGCGCCTCCTGGAATCAGTCCCGCCCGGCCTCCCGGAGCGTGCGTTTCAACAACATGCGACAAACCGAGAAACCGGCGAAGGCCGCCGCCACATGCTTCAACGTGTGACCGCTCACCATCCCGCTGAGTGCCAGCACATCCTCGTCGAAGGTCTCCAGCACCTTGGCCAAGGCATACCAGGCAAACACCCAATAAATATCGTTGCCCCGCGTGTAGCGTGATGGATTCACTATCGCCAGCAGCAGCACGACCAGAATCGTATAGGCCTGCAGGATGCCGTAGGGAATCACGTTGCCCGCCCCCATACGCTCGGTGATCAGCCAGTAGATGACCGATGCTGCACCGATCAGCAGCGCCGGCGGCAGCAGTACCAGACCGGCACGAACGCTGATGCGGTTGACGATCTGGGCTGCCACCAGTCCCATGAAGGCGATGGTCATCGGCAGGCGATCCCAGAACAGCGTTTCGTTGTTCGGCGCCAGGTGGTAGTAGCCCGAGCCTACCGCCGTCAGCACCAAGCCGGCGAAAAAGATAACGTAGGGCCAGCGCTCGGCCGGACGCTCGAAGCAGGCACGCCCTTTGCCGATGATGAATAGCCCCATCAGCCCGAAGACCAGGAAACCCGCGTTCGAGACGACATCGAGAAAGTTGTCGATCCCGTGAGCATGACGCTGGTCGGCAAAATCATGGTATTCGAGCGGCTGCCTGACCGCCGGCAACAACACGGCCGCAACCACCGCAATCACAGTCAGGGCGACGATCCAGCGTACTGGCGAGCGGCGCCCGCCAGTACCGCCATGCACAGGTGACTCCTTAGCCATCGCTTACTTGCCCGCCACGTTCGCGGTCAGCACGCGTTCGCCGTCCTTGCGATGCACATCGAGCATGCCGCGGCTGATCGCCCAGGTCGTTGCCGTCTGCAGCGCCGCGATGAACGCCTGCTCCTGGGCCATCACGCCCTCTGCGGAACACATCATGCGCGTGGTCGCCAGCGGCCCGATCGACAGCGAATTGCCTTCCACCTTGAAGCTGCCATGGAAGCTGTTGCAGCCACTGTTGCCGGAAACCTGGCCATCCTTGAAGACCACGGTCAACCGGGTATCGAGCTGCGGGCTGACGACGGCCTGACGCCCGTTGTTATAGCCGGTGACTTCCCACTTGACGCCTTCGAGCGATGGTTTGGGTTCAAGCTCGAATTGCAGCGCCTTGCCGCCCGCCACCGGCGTCAGGCTCAGGCGATTGCCCGCCACGTTCGCCGCCAGCGTGCCGGAAAGCGCGGAAAGGAAGGCCTTCTCGACCGCCATCGCCGGCTCCGGACAGGCCATGACCGAGCCGGCCAGGGTGCCAATGGTCAGCTTGTCGCGGTCGACCGTATAACCACCCATAAAACGGTTGCAGCCGGAAAAACCGGAAACCCGACCGCCCTCGAAGCGCGCCGTCGGCGCGCCGTTACCACCCGGCACCGTCTGGCCAGGCAGCGCCAGCAAACGCCAGTCGGCGCCTTCCAGGGTTGCCGTCGGCGCCGGCGCGGCCGGCACGCGGCAGCAGCCCGCGTAATGCCGACCATCGGGCAGGGAGAGATTGATCGACACCGGATGCACGGTTTCGGACATGCCGTCGCTGCACGCGCCATCTTTCAGGAAGGCCACCAGTTCGCGCCCGCCCCGGCCCCGACCGCGCCAGATGGATTCCTTGCGTGGCTCGATGCGTGATTCGCTGCCGCGAAAGCGTGTCGACTGGCCGTCCGGCAGCGAAAAACGCGCCTCGCCACCGCCCGGCAGATCAAGGCGCCACGAGGGCTCGTTGCCAAAGCAGATCAGCGCCCGCTCGGCAGCCAGCGTAGCAGCGGCGGGAACAGCGAGTGCGACAAGCAGCGCCAGCAGTTTGATTGATTTCATGGATTCATCCCGTTTCAGGGTCGAGCTTAAGCGAACTTTCATGATGCGCATATTGCAATGGAGCAAGTTTCCCGAATGGCGCGGAACCCCAGGCCCGCGGAAAACTGCCCGCGCTGAGATTACGCGCAGGATTTCCATGCCGGAATTGCCGACCCGCACCCGGTCGCCGATGCGCACGGCCGGCGACGAGGACTGCTGGACGGTGGCGAAGGAGCCGTCGTCGTAGCGGATACCGATGATCCACACCAGCGACGATCCGCTGGCCATGCGGTTGCCGGCATAGGCACCGCCAGCGGCGCCGACCACCGTCGCCGCCGTCCGCCCGGAACCCTGGCCGACCTGGTTGCCGAGAATGCCGCCGACCAGCGCGCCGCCGATGGCGCCGAGCGTGGCGTTGTTATTCTGAACCGTCTGCGAACGGATGGATTCGACGGTGCCGACACGCGACGACGGCTGCGACACCTGGAAAGCGGGCTGGGTTTCGCAACCGGCCAGCAGGAAGGCCGCAAGGGCGACGCTCAGCGCGAAAAAGCGCGGCAACTGGATGATGTTCATTCGTTGATCTTTCTTGACGATGACTGGATGTGATTACTCGGGAATCGAATAGAGGAGGAACATGGCCGCCAGCAATCCGGTTGGCCGGCCGATCTTGCCGAACCACTCGCCGAAAATGGTCTCGATGTCACCGCTCTGGTAGACCTGGGTCAGCGCCCGGTTAACCTCCAGGCGCAAGGCCGAATCGCCGCGCGGCAGCGTCAGTCGCATACGGCTCGAACGAGAGCTCCTCGGTCAGCAGCACGAACTTGCCGGCATTCTTGCCCTGCACCGCCATACCGACCAGCTTGATACGGTCACCAGCATAGGCATCGACGCGCCCTGATTCGAGCATCACCATGCCTTCGCTGGCATCGGTCACCGGAATGATGGTGGTGTTGGGCAGATTTTCCGCGGCGATGGCGTTCAGACGCTTCTCGGTCGTCGTGCCCTTGAGGACAGCGATCTTCTTGCCGGCCAGATCGGCGATGCTGTTGGCCGGCGAATCGGCGCGCAGGATGACGCCGCCGGCATCGACGAAGATCAGGCTGGAGAAATCGACATTGGCCAGGCGCGCGAGGGTCTGGGTGGTATTCCCGCATTCGAGGTCGGCCTTGCCGGAACGGACCATCTGCAGGCGCTCGGGGGTCGAGCCGGCCAGCCAGGTCACCTTGAGATCGGGAATGCCGACCGCCTGCCCGATCCGGGCGATCACGCGCTTGCAGAGGTCGATCGAATAGCCGGCGGGCTGCTTGTCGGGGCCGACGAACGAGAAGGGCAGCGAATCGGTCGCATAGGCGACGTTGATGACCTTCGCCGCCTTGATCTTGCCCAGCGTATCGGGCGCCTGCTGGGCGCTGGCTCCGGCTGCAAACACGCTGGTCGCAACAAACGCCGCGATCAAAAAACTCTTCATAATGAATCCTTTTGTTATGGTGGCACGGAAAAGGCGCGTTGGGACTGGAATCGCCGACTTTGGAACTTAGCAGACACGGCCACCCCGGTCAAGGCGCAAACAGCTCATTCGTCATATCCATGACTGGCCGGCAATGAACGCCCGGAAGCCGCGAAATTTGCTGTCTTTTCCCGGTTGACCGCGCTAGCGGCATGGGCTGCACCGGGATGATCTGCACGCGGCGGTCTGGGGTAAGATGCCGGCGCTGGCGACTTTTTGAGTGCGCAGCAACGCAACGGGAGAGGATGCAATGGGCATGAAGAGGTCATTGAAGTGGATTTTGATCGGTGCCGTCGTTATCGGTACGGCCATGTTCGCCCTGCGCGCGTATCGCTCACTCAGCGGCCCGCCGCTGCAGCCCTGGCACACCTTCGTCCCGACCGAATTGCAGCAGAACGAGCTCGACGCGGCCGACTGGCCCCGCTATCTCGCTCAGGAAGAAAGCATCTTCGAAAGCGTTCGCACCGAGGTGAGCCAGAAGCTCGAACCGGGCGAGCGCGTGCCGATCAACCGCTACTTCGCGGAAAGCCCGGTCTATCCGGCGCGCTTCGCCCAGAACTGGAACCGTTCCTACGTCATGGAGCCGGACGGCCAGCCGATTGGCGCCGTCGTGCTGCTGCACGGGCTGACCGACTCGCCCTACAGCCTGCGCCATGTCGCCAAGCTTTACCGCGATCGCGGCTACGTCGCCATCGGCCTTCGCATGCCGGGGCACGGCACCGTGCCGGCCGGCCTGACCAACGTGCGCTGGGAAGACTGGATGGCCGCCACGCGGCTGGCCGTGCGCGAAGCGCGCCGGCGGGTGCCGGCGCCCGGGCCGTTGCACCTGGTCGGCTTTTCGAATGGCGGCGCGCTTGCCGTCAAGTATTCGCTCGATGCGCTCGAGGACCCGAAGCTCCCCCGCGCCGACCGAATCGTATTGTTCACGCCGATGATCGGCATCACGCGCTTCGCGCGCTTTGCCGGCCTGGCCGGCCTGCCTGCCGTGCTGCCGCCATTTGCCAATGCGGCCTGGCTCAGCGTCGTGCCGGAATTCAATCCGTTCAAGTACAACTCCTTCCCGGTCAACGGCGCGCGCCAGTCGTATCGCCTGACCGATACGCTGCAAGCCCAGATGCAGCGCCTCGCGCGGGCCAACCAGCTGGGCGGCCTGCCGCCGGTGCTGACCTTCCAGTCGGTGGTCGATTTCACCGTCAGCACGCCGGCGATCCTGACCGCGCTGTATTCCCTGCTGCCCGACAACGGCAGCGAGATCGTCCTTTTCGACGTGAACCGCACTGTGAAATTCGGCCCGCTGCTGCGCCCCGCCGCCTATGTCGCGCTCGACCAGCTGACGCCGACGACGCCGCAGCCCTACCGCTTCACGTCGATCATGAACGCCAACGAAGACAGCGACGCCACGCTCGAACGCAGCATTGCGCCCGGCCAGTTGCAGGCCGTGGACCGCGCGCTGACCCTGCCCTACCCCAAAGGCATCTTCTCGCTGTCGCATCTGGCGATCCCGATCCCCATGGACGACCCGCTCTACGGGCTTGAGCCCGATCCGAAAAAGCCGCCCGAGTATGGCTACAGTCTTGGCGCCATGAGCGCGCGCGGCGAACGCGGCACGCTGGTTGTCGACCAGGATTTTCTGACGCGCCTGCCGTCCAATCCGTTCTTCCCGTATCTGCTCGAACGGGTCAACGAAGGCATCCAGCGCCCCTCCGGTCCGACCGGACGCAATCTCGCGGCGACCACCGCACCCGGCATCCCGGTACGCCTCGAAGCCCTGCTGTCTACGTTTGTCCCTGACGATACGCGGCCGTTCGCCGGCCCATAAGGGGGAGCCCCTTCAGCGCCCGCCCACGATCAGCGCCGCGAAGAGGAGCGCCAGGCATAGCAAGGACATGCTAGCCACCGGCCAGCGCCGCGCGTGGATGTCGGCTCGCTCGAATGCCCCGCCCGCCGCCAGCGCGGCACGGCGCAGCGGGCCGCCATTCGCGCCAGTATCAGCACGCTCAGTACCGAGCAATGGCCGCCGGGATATTCCCAGCGCCAGCAGCGCCCCGCCCAGAACCACCGCCAGAAGCGCCCCCAACTCCTTGGGTGCCAAGAGATTTGACACGAGATGCCCCGGAACCGGCCCCAGCGCGGCGAGCGCAAGCAGCAGCGAGCTCATGGCGAGCGCCAGTGCGGCCAACTCGGACAGTCGGGAGACAGGCTTCACCAAAGGCATTGCGCCGGAGCGACGGCGCAGGACACTGACCAGCACCAGCACCACATACCCGGCGGTGAACGCTGCCCCGCCTTGCAACACGATCGTCCACCACCACTGCCCGGAGCCGTCGGCGGCTTCGAGCATCAGCTTCTTCGCGAGGTAGGCGCCGCTGGGCACGACCCCCATGAGTGCAAGTCCGGCCAGCGCAAACGCCAGCACGGTGACTGGCATCGCGCGGCCAACGCCAGCAAGGTCGGCGATGCGGTCGTGACCGAGCGCCGCATAGATGAGGCCTGCTGCCATGAACATGGCGGCCTTGGCGGTCGCATGCGACACTGCCTGCAAGAGCCCGCCGGTCAGGGCAGCGCCATGCCCCAGGGCGTTGCCGGCGGCATCGAAGGCGAGCGGAAACATGAGAAACAGATAGCCGATCTGCGCCAATGTCGAATAGGCGACGAGCAGCTTCAAGCGCTCCTGGCGCAGTGCGACAATGCTGCCAAAGAGGATCGCCGCCGCACCGAGTGCCCCGAGCAGTTGTGCCGCAGCGGGCGTCACCACGCCCGGCATCACGTCGAACCACAGGCGCACGACGAGGAACCACGAGCCCTTGACGACCAGCGCCGACAACACCGCGCTGGCTGCCGCAGGCGCCCCGGCATGGGCCGGCGGCAGCCACAGGTGGAGCGGGAACAGCGCCGTCTTCGCCAGCAGGCCGGCGGTCATCAGCGCCGCTGCCACAAAGGCCGCCGGCTCTGGCTGAACGCGCTGGGCGAGCAGCGCAATATCGAGCGTGCCATAGGCGCCATACAACAGCACGGCTCCCAGCATGTAGAGCACCGAGCCGATCAATGCGTAGACCAGATAACGCAGCGCCGCCTGCAGTGTTTCAGGGCGCCCGTCCAGGCAGACCAGCGGCACACCGGCAAAGGTCAGGAGTTCGAGCGCGACGTAGAGCGTGAACAGGTCGCCGGCCAGGAAAATCAAGTTGAGCGATCCCCAGACGGCCAGCAGCAGCGTCCAGAACATCAGCGGCGCGCGCCCCTCGTCGGCGCCTGCCGGGGTCGGGAAGTCGGCGCGCGCATAGATGGCCACCGCCAGGATGATCAGCGCCGTCGCCAGCAGCATGACCACCGACAGGCCATCGGCACGCAGCGCGACACCGAGCGGCGGCACCCAGCCGCCGAGCAGGTAGACCAGCTTGCCGCCGGACTGCACCGCCTCGACGGCAATGGCAACGACCAGCGCAAGGCCGGGCGGGATGGTCAGGAAAGCCACGCGCTGCGCATTGCGCCCGCCCAGCACGAGGGCGGCGAGGACGCCGAGAAAGGGCAGCATCAGCGCCAGGACGAGCAGGAAGCCGCCTGCCGTGGTCACTTCCGGAATGGCTATCGGCAGCGCGCTCATGCTTCAGGCGGCTTCACCGGTTGCGGCGGCGCCAGCGAAGCCGAACCGCTGGCGTCGTAAAGGCGGAGGAGCAAGGCAACGGCCAGCGCCGTGGCCGAGAAGGCGACGACGATGCCGGTGATGACCAGCGCCTGGGGCACCGGATCGCCGCCCATGCCGAGCGCCGCACCGCGCCGCGCGACGACGCCGAAGAGCAGGAAGACACCGCTGCCGACGAGATTGAACGAGAGTATCTTGCGCAGCGGCTGCGGATTCACGATCAGGCCGTACAGACCGAGCCCGACCAGCGCAGCACCGCACAGGCCGTAGAAGGTGACCGCATTCATGAGTGTTCGCTCCGTTCCGGCGGGCCGAGCACCAGCAGCGCGAGGGTGAAGGCGATGGACAGCATCGACGCAGCCTCGATGGCAATGATCAGGGGCTTGGCGAAGCCCTCCGGATAGGCCAGGAAGGCACCGGCCAACGGCACCCCGGCGAAGCCGATGGCGAGGAAGACGACAGTACCGGCGACCAGCACGCCGCGCAGCCAGCGGCGTCTGATCGGCGGCGCCTCGGTGAGGCCGGCCATGATCGCCAGCAGCCACATCGCCGCCAGCAAGGTTCCAGCCTGGAACTTGCCGCCGGGCAGGTCGGCACCAACCCACAGGACGTAGACCGCGACGACGATGCCGATTGGCGGGAGCAGGCGCGCCAGGTAGGCCAGCATGCCATTCGGATCGGTATCGTACTTCGGTCCCGGGCGCCCGCCCCAGAAGTTGTCCGGGGTCAGCGTCCACACCGCTATCAGGGCAAAGATCAGGACCACCGCTTCGAGCAAGGTATCAATGGCGCGGAACGCGAGCAGCACCGCGGTGACCGCATTGCCGAGGCCGGTGCTGGCGATATGCTCCGCCACCTGCGGCGCCAGCGTGGGTGCCGGATCAGGCAGGGTGAGGACGACCAGCGCCAGTGCCGCCGCAATTGCCCCCGCCAGAATGGCCGCCAGCCCCTTGACCAGCGGACCCGGCGTTTCGGCGCGCGCCACGGATTCGGTCGCGCGCAGCCGCACGGCAGCACGAATCAGCAGGACGCCGGTCAGACCCGCCGCCGATGGCCGCTTCGGTCAACGCGGCATCGACCGCCGCCAGGCGCACCCAGGCGAGCGCCAGCAGCAGGCCGTAAACGGTATAGCCGACGACGGCGGCGAATGAATCGCGCACCGCGATGGTCCAGACCGCAACCGCCAGAATCAGCAGCACCAGGCTGCCGTCGAGCAGCAGCGCCATGCGTCATGCCGGCGGCTCCGAACGCCGCGCGACGCGCGCGATCAACTGGGAGCCGATCGCCCCGGCGAGCAGCACGAGCAGCCAGACGCAGATCAGCTTGAGGGCGGCCAGCGGACTGCTGACGCGCGGCAACAGGCCAAGGACGACCAGCCCCAGGCCAAGATTGTCCGCCTTGGTCAGCGCATGCAGGCGGGTCAGCGTATCGGGAAAACGCAGCAATCCGACGGTACCGGCGAGAAAGAAAAAGACGCCGGCCGAAACCGCGACGATGGTCCACAGATCGAGCAGCAGGCTCATTCGCCTTCCCCCGACTCCGGCGTTGATGACATGCCGAATCCGCCGCCATACTTGACGAAGGCGACCGAAGCGAAGGCCGCCAGCAGCGCCAGCGTCAACGCGGCATCGGTAATGGACGGGATCCGACAATCGTCGCCCCCAGCAGCAGGGCCGCGATCCCGCCGGTGCCGAGCAACTGGGCCGCCATCATGCGATCGGCATCGCCGGGGCCGCGCAAGAGGCGGATCAGGCCGAGCGCTGTCGCCAGCAGCACCAGGAGCGTGGCAACGGCAAGAGAACTCAGGCATCGCCTGGCGCCTCATCGAGCACGCGAGCCAGCACCTTTTCTTCCGCTGCCAGTTGCTCCAGAACGGGTTGCCCGACATCGAGGCAGTGGAAAATGATCTCATCCCCGTTTTCGCCGCACGGCAAGGTGCCCGGCATCAGGCTGGAGATCGTGGCGAAGGTATTGCGCAGATGGCCAGGCGCATGGGCGCTGCGAAACGCGACAAAACCGGGACGCAACGGCAGGTGCGGATCGAAGGCACGGCGCGCGACATCCCAGCCGGCGAGCAGCGACTGCCACAGGAAGCGCGGCAGCAACGCAGCGAGCGCACCGAGTCGCACGCGCTGCGGCCCGGGCGGCAGCAAATGCAGGCTGACCCAGGTCGCGCCGGCCGCAGCGACGGCGCCAACCGCCAGCGCGGAGAGGGAGAAGCCGATCAGGGCCACCCAGAACACCAGGAACAGGATCCCGCGAACCAGCGCCGTGCGCAACGCGAAACTCACCGTGACCCCGCTGTCTCCGGTGCCGGCGGCTTGCCGCCGAAGACCGTCACATAGAGCGCCGGCAGGAAGATCAGCGTCAGCAGCGTCGCCACCAACAGACCGCCCATGATGGCGAAGGCCATCGGCCCCCAGAACACGGTCGGCGCGATCGGCAGCAGACCGAGCACGGTCGAGATCGCCGTCAAGACCATCGGCCGGAGCCGCGAGGTCGCCGAGGCGAGTACCGCCTCGAGAACGTTCTTGCCTTCCGCGCGGTCGGTCTCGATCTGCACGATCAGGATCACCGTGTTCTTGGCAATCATGCCGATCAGCGCGAGGACGCCGAGGATGGCCACGAAGCCGAGCGGCCTGTTGAACAGCAGTAGCGAAAGGACGACGCCGATCAGCCCGAGCGGCAGCACGGCGACCACCATCGCCAGGCGGCGGAAGCTCCCCAGCATCACCATCATCGTCGTCAGCATCAGCACGATCATCAGCGGCACAACCGCGAACACCGAGGCGCTCGAAATAGCGCTCTCCTCGTACATCCCGCCGGTTTCGATGTTGTACTGTGACGGCAGCCTGGCGTTCAATTCGGCAATCTTCGGCGCCAGCGCGCCGACTACCGTATCGGGCAGGACGCTGTGATCTACGTCGGCACGCACGGTAAGGGTGGGCAGCCGATTGCGACGCCAGACGAGCGGGAATTCCTGCTCCTCGACCACCGTCGCAAACTGGCTCAAGGGCACCATGCGCCCGCTCGGCGTCGGCACCTGAAGCGACGCCAGCGACCCGAACGAGGCACGCTCCTCTTCGACCGCACGCGCCACGACATTGACCAGGTAGATATCATCGCGCACCTGCGTTACCGTCGAGCCGGTCACCTTGGCGTTGAGCACGGCGGCCAGGGCCGCAGAGCTGATGCCAAGCTGCCGCGCCTGATCCTGGTTGACGCTAACGCGCAATTGCCGGGCCGGCTCCATCCAGTCGTAGTTAATGTAACGTGTCCGGGTGTCGGAACCCATCACCTGGGCCAGTTCGAGCGCGATTCTGCGCACTTCGTCCTTGTCCGGGCCGGTCACCCGGTATTGCAGCGGCCAGCCGACCGGCGGCCCCAGTTCGAGCGGCGAGACGCGCGCGACGACCTCGGGAAACTGCTCGGCGAGCACTTTCTCCAGCTTGGCCTGCACCCGCTCGCGCGCTTCGAGGTCCTTGGTGACGATCACGAACTGGGCAAAGAACGGGTTGGGCAGTTGGACATCAAGCGTCAGGATGAAACGGATCGCGCCACGGCCGACATAGGTGCTGTAGTGGTCAATGTCGGGATCGTCTTTCAGGAACGCTTCGAGGCGTATGGCCTGCGCCTCGGTCGCGTAGATCGAGGCGTTCTGCCGCAGCGTCATGCCCACGGTCAATTCGCTTCGGTCGGAGGACGGAAAGAACTGCTGCGGCACGTAGCGCAGCAGGAACAGGGCGGCGACGAAAGCGGCCAGCGTCAGGGCGATGGTCAGCCATCGAGCGCGGATCGCGCCTAGCAGGAAGGTGCTGTAGACAGCGACCATCTTGCTCGGTTTTGGCTCCGCCTCGACCTTGGGCGCTTTCAGGATGGCCTTGCCGAGCAGCGGTCCGAAGACCACCGCGACCAGCCATGACGCGATGAGCGAAATGCCCACCACCGAAAAGATGTCGAAAGTGTACTCGCCAGCGTTACTTCTGGCGAAGCCGATCGGCACGAAGCTTGCGATTGTGACCAGTGCGCCGATCAGCATGGGTGCCGCCAGCGTGCGGTAGGCGAAGGTAGCCGCATCATCCATGCTGTCGCCCACACCGAGGCGGCGGAGCATGGCATCGACGGTCGTCATCGCATCGTTGACCAGCAGTCCCAGCGCGATGATCAGCGCACCGAGCGAAATGCGGTGGAGGTCGATATTGGCAATATTCATCACGGCGAACACGACCGCCAGCGTCAGCGGAATGGCCAGCGCGACGACGGCGCCGGGCCGTCCGCCGAGGGCTCAGGAAGCTGCAGACGAGGATGATGATGATCGCCTGCCAGAGCGAGGTCATGAAGTCGTTGATCGCGACGTTGACACTGACTGCCTGATCCGCGACCAGCGTCGGCTCGATACCGTGCGGCAGGTTGGCGCTGATGTCCGCCATTTCGCTGCGGACGTTGCGACCCAGCGCCAGGATATCGCCGGCGTCACGCATGGCGATGGCGAGGCCGATCGCGGGCTTGCCATTGACGCGGAACATCGGCTGCGGCGGATCGGAAAAGCCGCGCTGCACCGTGGCAATGTCGCCAAGTCGGAAGATGCGGTCGCCGGCAACGAGATTGACGGATTCGATGTCGCGTTCCGAATCGAAGGAACCGCTGACACGCAGGAACACGCGCTCCTGCCCGGTCTGGATGGTGCCCGCCGGCCGTACGAGATTCTGCGCCTGCAGCGACGCGAGAATTGTCGGGTAGTCGAGGCGCAGGGCAGCCAGGCGCTCGGTCGAGAACTCGATGAAGATTCGCTCCTCCTGCGCGCCGAGCACTTCGATTTTCGACACATCGGGGACGTGCAGCAGGCGCGAACGCGCCGCTTCGACATAATCGCGCAGCTCGCGGAAGCTGAAGCCATCGGCGGTAAAGGCATAGATGATGCCGAAGGTGCTGCCGAAGTCGTCGTTGAAGCCTGGCCCGATGACGCCAACCGGCAGCGAGCCGCGCATGTCGCCAATGTTCTTGCGCACCTGATACCAGATGTCGGGCACCTTGTGCGGCGGCGTCGACTGCTTCAGATCGACGAAGATCGTTGTCTGGCCGGCCGTGGTGTAGCTGCGCACCCGGTTGAGATAGTCGGTTTCCTGAATCGTTCGCTCAAGACGTTCGGTTACCTGATTCAGGGTTTCCTCGACCGTGGCGCCCGGCCAGGCGGCGCTGACCACCATTGTCCGGAAGGTGAAGGCAGGGTCCTCGCCACGTCCGAGACGCTGGAAGGAGAACGTCCCGGCGACCACCGCGACGATCATCAGGAAGATGACCAGCGAGCGGTTGGCCAGCGCCCATTCCGACAGATTCGGGCCGATCATGGCCGCGTCTTGAGCAGGCGGACCTTCTGACCCGGGCGCAGGGCCTGCACGCCTGCGGCGACGACGATCTCGCCCGGGTTCAGGCCCGCCGCCACCCTGACCTTCTCCGGGTCGGAGGCCTGCAGTTCGATGGTGCGCAAGGAAACCGTCATCGCCTGCGGGTTGACGACCCACACCGCCGACCGGCCTTCGGCGCGGACCAGCGCCGACGCGGGAAGCTCGATTCCCTGCGGTGCACCGACCTGCATGTGCCCGGTCACGGTGGTTCCCAGTCGCATTGCGGTCGGCGGGTCGATCAGTCCGACGCGGACCGCGAAGGTTCCGGTCACCGGGTCGGCGCGCGGCGAAACCTCGCGCACCCGACCCTTGGCTTTCACCGCCGGATCGGTCGCCAGGGTTACGGTAATTTCCGGATTTGCCGGCGCGATGTCCTTCAGGCGTGCGGACACGTCAAAAACGGCATCGCGACCATCCTTGCGCGCAACCTGAACGACCATGCGCCCACCCTGGACAACCTCTCCGGGCTCGGCGCCGACTGCGGTCACCACGCCACCGGCATCGGCCAACAGTCGCGTGTAACCGAGCCGATTGCGGGAGATGCTGACCTGCGCCTGCGCTGCGTCGACCTGCGCCTGGGCGCTGGTTGCAACCTGCGTGATCCGATCGAAAGCCGCCTGTGAGATGAAGTTCTGCGCCAGCAGCGAACGGTTGCGCTCTTCGTTGGCGCGCGCCTCGATGAGCTGCCCGCGGGCCCCCTGCAGGGTGGCTTCCGCCGCACGCAGACCGTTTTCCTCGTTTTCCGGATTGAGTCGCGCGATTTCCTGGCCGGCCGTGACCGTGTCGCCGACATTCACCGCCCGGCTGATCATGCGCCCGTCGATGCGAAACGCCAGATTGACTTCGGATTCCGCCTGTATCCTGCCGGTTAGCGCCACCGTTTCACCGCTGCCAGTGGACTCGACGGTCACCGCCCGTACCGGCCGGATTTCCGGGGCGACTATCTCTTCGGCCGGCTGGCAGGCGACGAGAAACGTCAGCGCCAAGCCGATGGCCATCCAATTCAATTTGCTCGCTGCAAGCTTGCGGTCAGTCAATGACATACTCCATCCCCAAGGTAAAAACAGACTTGATTCAGGCAGGCCACCGCCGCGCGCACCGCCGACAGCGTTCCATCCAGATGGCGTGATTATATTCGAACCGACCGTTGCAGGCTGCGCCATGTTGAGCCTTGGCAAGGACGCCAGCGGACCGAAAACTCCGGCCCAACGGCACCAGTCGCCGACCGCGCGCGAGGTGGTTCGGACAGATGATTTGCGACACAACGATCATGCCAAAAGAATCGTGACAGCTAGTTGAGGGTCGCGGCGACGGCAATGATGGCCGTCGCCACAACGAACATGGCCAGCCATAGCGGCCAGACGAAGCGCAGGTACTTGTCGTAGCCAACCCTGGCGATTGCCAGACCGCCGACGAGCACGACGCTGGTCGGCGCGACGATCAGTGCCAACCCGTGGCCCATGATCCAGGCGGTGATGGTGGTGGCGCGGCTGACCTGGGCAAAGTCGGCCAGCGGCGCCAACAACGGCATCGCCAGTGCCCCATGCCCGGAACTGGACGGAATCAGCACACCCAGCGGTATGTTCACCAGCACCGTCAGGAAGGTAAAGACAGCCGCCGACGCACCGCTGACCATCTTTTCCATGGAGAAGAGCACCGTATCCAGCGTCTGCGTATTGGTCATGATCGCCGACACGCCGCCGGCCAGCAGCACCACCATGGCCGGTCCCATCATGTCCGAAGCGCCGGCGGCGATCAGGCGCACCGTCTCTTTCTCGCCCTTGCCCGCCACGATGCCCACCAGCACCGAAGCCAGGATGAACAGCATCGCCAGTTGCGGGAACCACCAGTTCAGCTCGAACCAGAACGGCCGCGTACCGGCGACCTTGTGCGTTGCGTAATAGTCGGCGGGGCCGGCGTGGCCGCCGAGCACGCTGGACCAGGGAATGACCGAGAAGATCATCAGCCCGAAAGCCAAGGCCGTGATCGCCAACACCCACTTTTGCGTGGCCGTCAGCAGCTCGCGCTCCTTGAACGTGGCCTGATCACTCCCGGGCCTGATCAGGCACGCGGCATCCGTCGCATCGGCGTCATCCCAACCGACCAGCGACGCACTGCGGTCCTGGCGGACCTTGGCGGCATAGCGCAGCACCCAGCCGATTGCCATTGCGGTCAGCACGACCCACAGGATGGCCCGCAACACGATGCCGTCGCCGATCGAAACACCGGCTTCACCCGCCGCGACGCCAATGGAGAACGGGTTCACGGTCGCCCCCATGACACCGACCAGCGCGCCGAGGATGATCATCGACGCGGTAACCAGGCGGTCGTAGCCGAGCGCCGCCATCAGCGGCAGGAAGAGCGCGTAGAAGCCCAGCGTCTCCACCGAGAACCCCATGGTCGAACCGAGCAGCGAGAACAGCACCATCACCGATGTGATCAGCAGCCAGCCCTTGTCCCGCAAGCGATGGGCCAGCGCCGCGACGGCGACTTCCAGGCTGCGCGTGGCAAAGCTGACCGAGATGAAGGCGCCGATCGCCATGATGAAGACGATGATGCCGATCTGGCCGAAGATCCGGCCCACCGCCTCGGTATCGATGGTCTCGGTGTGGATGCTGCGCAGACCGTAGATGCCGTTGATCGGCGCCAGCACCAACTGCTGTATCGTCTCGGTCAAGCCCAGTGGCGACGCGGTCTGCTCATAGGTGCCAGGGATCGGCGAGCCATCGGCGTCGGTCAGGTAGCGGCCTGGCGGAATGAACAGCGCGGCGATCCAGACCAGCACGACCACAATTGCCAGGTGGTGACGGCGCCCGGGAACTGGAAGCCGAGCTTCGGCGCCCGCGCCTCGCTCTCGACATCGCTCAAACTCATGGAATATCGGCCTCTGCGGTTCGCCGGCATCGCTCCCACGTTGCCGCCACGGCATGGCGACCACATCGGCAAACTATTCAACACAGTCCGTTCTTCCGACATCACGCCGTCACAGCCACCGACAGCGCTGTCGGCGACGGATCAGAAATCGACCGGATCGCGAATGATCGGGCAGGTCATGCAGTGACCACCGCCACGCCCACGCCCCAGTTCGGCGCCGACAATCGTGATGACCTCGATGCCCGCCTTGCGCAGCAGCGTGTTGGTGTAGGTGTTGCGGTCGTAGGCATAGACCACGCCCGGCGAGGCGCACACCAGGTTCGCGCCGCTGTCCCACTGCGTGCGCTCGCGCTGGTAGTCGCTGCCGCCGGCTTCGACAATGCGCAGCTTCTTGAAGCCCAGGGCCTGCGCCACGACGTCGACGAAGGGCTTCTTCTCGGCGTGCAGTTCCACACCGCCCGGGTGGCTGCTCGGGCGATACGAGAAGGTGGTGGTCTGGTTCATGAAGTCCGGCGCCAGCAGCACGCAGTCGCGGTCGGCGAACGTGAACACGGTGTCCAGGTGCATTGCCGCGCGAATCTTCGGCATCGCCGCGACGATGACGCGCTCGGCGGCGCCCTTCTTGAACAGCGTGGCGGCGAGCTGACTGATCGCCTGACGCGAGGTGCGTTCGCTCATGCCGATCAGCACGTTGCCCTTGCCGATCGGCATCACGTCACCGCCTTCCAGCGTGGCCAATCCGTGATCTTCGGTCGGGTCACCCCACCAGATATTGACCTTGCCGGCGAAGTCGGGATGGAACTTGTAGATCGCTGCCGTCAGGATCGTCTCTTCGTGGCGTGCCGGCCAATACAGCGGGTTCAGCGTCACGCCGCCGTAGATCCAGCAGGTGGTGTCGCGCGTGTACAGCGTGTTCGGTAGCGGCGGCAGCAGGTATTCGGTGGCGCCCGCGGCTTCCTTGACGACCTTCAGCGCCTTGCCGCCAGCCGACTCGGGGAAGTCGAGCGTCAACAGCCCGCCGATCAGCGTCTCGGCCAGCTTGCGGTTGTCCAGTCCCTCGAGGTAACTGCGCAGCTCGTCGATGAAACCCAGGCCCACCTGGTTGGGCACCACCTGGTTGTCGAGGATCCACTTCTTACCCTCGGGCACGGCCACCGTCTCGGCCAGCAGGTTGTGCATCTCCACCACTTCGATGCCGCGGTCGCGCATCTTCATCATGAAATCGAAGTGGTCGCGCTTGGCGTTCTCGACCCAGAGCACGTCGTCGAACAGCAGCTGGTCGCAGTTGCTCGGCGTCAGACGGCTGTGCGCCAGGCCGGGCGCGCAGACCATCACCTTGCGCAACTGCCCGACTTCCGAGTGCACGCCGAACTTGACTTCGTTTGCTTTCGCTTTCGCTTTCGCTTTTGCCATGGTGATCTCCGTGGGTTGATTTAGATTGAAATAGTGCCGGTCGCCAGACCGTAAACACCGTAGATGCATGCAGCCACAATCACGCCGAAGGTGACCCAGTCGCTGGTTTTCTCGAACACCTGTTTACCCTGCTCACGGCGTGCAATGAGGTACAGCACGGTGCCCGGCGCAAACAGCACGGCGGACAACAGGATGAACTTCAGGCCGCCGGCGTAGATCATGAACAGCGTGTAGAGCACGGCGACCGAGGCGATGATGAGATCGCGCTGGCGCTCTTCAGGCCGCTTGTCGTAAGTCTCTCCACGCCGGGCGATCATCAGGCCGTAGGCGGCGACGAACAGGTACGGGATCAGCGTCGTCGCGCTCGTCAGGTTGAGCATCAGCGAGAAGGCGTCACGTGACCAATACGTCGTGATCACGATCAGCTGGATGATGCTGCTGGTGACCCACAACGCCACCACCGGTACGTTGTTCTTGTTGACCCTGGCGAAGGCCTTGGGCATGTCCTTCGACTTGCCGGCGGCGAACATCACCTCGGCGCAGATCAGCGCCCAGGCCAGGTAGGCGCCTAACACCGACACCAACAGCCCGACGCTGACAAAGATCGCGCCCCAGTGCCCGACAACGGACTCCAGAACCGCCGCCATCGACGGCTGGCGCATGCCGGCGATGTCGGCGCGCTGCAGCACGGCGTAGGGAAGCAGCGTCACCAGCACCATCAGGGTGGTGACGATGATGAAGCCCAGGATCGTCGCCTTACCGACATCGGTGCGCTCCTTCGCATAGCGCGAATAGACGCTGGCGCCTTCGATGCCGATGAACACGAACACCGTCACCAGCATCGTCGCCTTGACCTGCTCGAACAGGCCGTTGGTCAGGTCGCCGCCATAGAGGTTGAAGCTGAACAGATCCATCTTGAAGGCAAAGAACAGGATCACGATGAACACCATGATCGGGATGACCTTGGCCACCGTGACAATGCTGTTGATGAAGGCGGCCTGCTGCACGCCGCGCAGGATCAGGAAGTGGAACAGCCAGATGCCGATCGAGGCCACCGCGATGGCGACCGCCGTATTGCCGTCGCCGAAGACCGGGAAGAACGCGCCCATGGTCGATTTGATGAGCACCCAGTACGACACGTTGCCGATGCAGCTGCCGATCCAGTAGCCGAAGGCCGAGAGAAAGCCCGGGTAGTCGCCGAAACCTTCGCGAGCGTAGGCATAGACGCCGGCGTCGATGTCGGGGCGGCGTTCGGCCAGTGCCTGGAACACCCGCGCCAGCATGTACATGCCGGTGCCCGCAATCAGCCAGGCGATGACGGCGCCGAGCGGCCCGGTGGCGTTGGCGAAGGTGCGAGGCAGAGAAAAAATACCGGCGCCGACCATGCCACCCACTACCATCGCGGTCAAACCCCAGCGCGACATTTTTTGTTCAGTAGCCATAGCGTCTCCTAAAAATTGATTTGGCTCGCTGGTTCAATTCATACCAAACGCGTAGAACCGCGATTTGTCTTGTTCATGACGGGTTAAAAATCCAGGCGAAGGTTGATCCACGCCTCGGTTGAACTGTAATTGAATGCGGTCGCATTGCTCTGATCGCGAATGTAGAGAATTTCCGGCCGCAAGCTCCAGCTTGGCAAGAAAGTCCAGACCAGGCCGGCGCCGACTTCGTAGAGATTGTCCTGACGCGTCAGGTTAATGCTCTGGTCAACGGTATCGGGATGAAAATGGATGCGATCCGTATCGTAAGAATCATGCTCCCACCAACCGAACAAAAAGCCCCCGAACGTCTTGGTGAAGGTGAAATCATAGGTGGCGGTAAGGCCATAGACCACGGAATCGCCATCCGGCCGGTTCGTGTCAAAGTTGTAACCGCCATGAGCGACGAGCGAGATACTCGATTCGCCCCCTTGCAACGCATGCACCCAGCCGACATTGGCGACTGCGGAGGAAAAACTCCTGTCTTGCAGCCGGCCGGCCGGGTAACGTCGCCGCCGGAGCTCGGCGCCGGTGGTTAGCTGGTTCTCGGGATCGACACGGTAGCGGTAATCCGTGAACAATCCATAGTCGTTGCGATAGTTCCCGTTGCCGCGATAGCTGTTCCGCCCACGCACCCCGAGCGCCAGATTGTTTTCACCGAACGAGCGACTGCCGGCTGCACGCCAGCGCAGATCGGAATCGTTGCGGCTATCCGGGTTGTCATAGTAGCGAAAGCGATAATCGAGGCTGGCATCGAGGGCGTAGTTGTCCTGGAGATCATAATTCAGGCCGCCGCCGACGCGCGCATTGTAGAAAGTGTCGCGACGGTCGCCGCCGCCCAGCGCATTGGTTCCGCGTGTCGAATTCACGCGATACTGACCGATCCCGGTAGCCGCGTATCCGAATCCGAGCAGACGAGTGCCTTCCTCGAGATAAGGCTCTGCCGCGCGGGCATAAATTCGCGCCTGCGACTCCAGATCAGGCGGCAGATTGTCGAAACGCAAAACCGTCTCGAAGGCGATTTTGGCTTCCGCATACATGCCAAGTTCGAAATAGGCGCGACCCAAAGCCAGATGCGCCGCAACCGAGTCCGGCTGGGTCGCGAGGCTTCGCGTCAATAGCGTTCGCGCTTTCTCTGCCTGTTTGGTGCCTAACGCCGCACGGCCAGCCAAGTAATTGAACGTGCCGTTGTGCGCCATGCTTTCCCCGAATGGCGCGAGCAGATCATAGGCTTCCTGGTAACGCTTCTCGGCAACAAGTTGTTCCGCGCGCGCAAGATCGGGTTCCGCTGCCTGTGCCGGATTGGCCAGCGCCAATGCGACCGCTGCAGCGATCGCCCTCCACAGATGCGACCGTGCGACGTCTCGGCGTCTTGATGATGGCGGGCGGCCTGTTCCGCGAGTTCCGGAAAGGTTCCACGGATCGCCTGAAACAGGGGGCACCGATTGCCTTTGACTGCCGGCAACCCCAGTTTTCCCGCTGGCGATCATTCGGCCAATGCCTCCAGCCAATCACCGATATGGAGTCGGTTGTCCATCTATTGTCCCCTCGCTGCCTTTATTCGGCTTTTATTAAGAGGGTCCCAACGGGCGTTACTTTCACGACACATCGATCAGCAATTACGCACGCCGAACCGGAAACATGCTAAAGAGATTTTTGAAACCCCAGCCAGAATATACCCATCTCTCCCCCCCCCGCAACCCATCGACTGACAGGGCCTTGCGACAAATGGCCGCAGTCGGGGGTTCATGCATTGGTTCTCGAAAACGTCGAACTTGCTGGCTGGCGCATCCCTGTCGCGGGCATGAATGGGACGTCCGGGCGTGAAAGCAGCTATCATGGCAGCCCCATGCCCCCTATTTTTGCCATGCACGACGAAGACTTCACCGACAGTAGCGCCCGCCCTTCCAAGACCAAGAAGAAGGAGGCCATGCACGAACTGCAGGACCTCGGCGCTGAATTGGTCGAGCTTTCAGTGGGCCAGTTGAAGCGCATCAAACTGCCCGAGAACATCTACGAAGCGGTGCGCGAATGCCAGAAAATCACGGCGCGCGGCGCTCACAAGCGGCAATTGCAGTATCTCGGCAAGCTGATGCGCAGCGCCGACGACGAACCGATTCGCGCCGGCCTGGCGCTGATCCGTGGCGAATCGTCAGCCGAAACCGCCCGCCTGCATCGGCTTGAGCGTATGCGCACGCGCCTGCTCGAAGACGAGACGGCGCTCGCCGATATCGCCGCCACCTGGCCCGGCGCCGATCTCCAGCACCTGCGCCAGTTGCGGCGCAACGCGCTCAAGGAGCAGGAAGCCGGCAAGCCGCCGAAGAATTTCCGTGCCATTTTCCAGGCCCTGCAGGAACTCGATCAACAGGGAGCGACGCATGCCACGGAATGAAGAACTGGTCGATCGGTCTGGTCTCGATCAGCGACCGCGCCTCGACCGGCATCTATGAAGACAAAGGCATCCCGGCCCTGCAGGAATGGCTGGCCGGCGCCCTGACCACGCCATGGCGCGCGGAAACCCGCCTCATTGCAGATGATCAGGCGACAATTGAAAATACGCTGATTGAACTGGTCGACCGCAGCAAGTGCGATCTGATCCTCACCACCGGCGGCACCGGCCCTACCCTGCGCGATGTCACGCCGGAAGCGACGCTGGCGGTTGCCGACAAGGAAATGCCGGGTTTCGGCGAGGAAATGCGGCGGATCAGCCTCAACTTCGTACCGACGGCGATCCTGTCGCGCCAGGTTGCGGTCATTCGCAAGCAGACATTGATCATCAACCTCCCCGGCCAGCCGAAATCGATCAGGGAAACGCTGGAAGGTGTGCGCGACGCCGACGGCAAGGTCACCCACGTCGGCATCTTTGCCGCCGTACCTTACTGCATCGACCTGATCGGCGGCCCTTATGCGGAAACCGACGAGTCGGTCATCAAGGCCTGGCGCCCAAAAACAGCGATCCGCAAATAAGGGTCAGGCCACCGCGCTCGTGCGGTAACGCGCCACCTCGTAATCGCCGCTCTGTTCGACGATGGCAACCGGGCTTAATTGCACGCGCTTGCCGCCGTCATTCCATTCCAGCGTCTCGCGCAGGTCGAACGAGCCGAATAGCATGACGACCCGCACTTCTCCCTGCTCACAACCCTCGCGGATCATCAAGGCGCGGATCCCCGGCACCGCCGCATAGCTTGACGCGGCGCGCGGTTTCAGTTCGGCCGGTGTCGCCTGCCGCGCCAGCGTCTCGACGCCGACATGCGCTGCGGATTCGCCCATGCGGTGGTAGCGGCGGACAATGCCGAGCAGCCAGCTTTCGCCACCAGCCGGCTGCATGGCAATCAGCGCGCCGACCTTGAGCCACTCGCCGGGGATGGTGTTGAGCAAGGCCCCGAAGCCGCCCCGGCTGACATCGTTGACGACCCAGCTCTCCATCGGCACGGCCTCGGCACGCCCCGGGAATTGCCCGGAAAAGGCTGCGAAGGCATTGGCCAATCCGTTGAGGACGATGGCGCGCTGCTTGACGCTGTGCCGGTCATAACGCCTTTGCGGCGGGACCGGCGCAAGATAGGCCGCCAGATGGCGCAGGACCGGAAGCAGGCCCTTGGCAAAATACTGACCACCCAGATTGATATCGCCGGGCACGTCATGCCCGCGCTCGAGGTTGTGCAACAGCGACTCGATGCCGGCATGCGCGGCCCCCGGCTTGAAAAAGCGCTGGGTCGGCATCGACTGAGGCGGCATCCGGGCAAGACGCAGCGGCGGCTGGGCCAGTTCGAGATCTACCCAATAGACACTGTCATGCTCGGCCACGGCGGAAAACACGAAACCCTGCAGAAAATGGGCAATCAGCCGCTCTGCCAGTTCGATTTCCAGCGGCAGCAGGCTGTCCATCGACGCCGCCTGAAACGCAACCGCCTTGACGAATTCCTGCTGCGGACTGGTCACGCCCGGCACATTCGCGTGCAACTGGATGGCGCGCGTGGCGACCCCGGCGTTGTTGGCGAACAGCAAGGCAGCCCCAAGGCGCTGCCAAAGCGCCCCCAGTGACGGCCCGTAATGAAACTGCTCCCACTTGAGGACGGCGCCCAGTGCCGCGATCAGGCGCGCCGTCAGAGCCGGCAGCGTTTGCCTGAGCTGATCGCCAACCCGGCTCTTGTGGCTGGCGGCCGCCAGACAACGCTCATAGCTCGCAGCGAGCACGGTCCAGAAGCCATGGCTGATCGTCCATAGACGCTTTTCTTCGGTCCGGGACAGGCGCGGCGTATGCAGGTAATCCCGGGCCAGTCGCTTGACGTGCGGCTGGGCCACGTCGTCCAGCCGGCTGACGGCCTCGTACAGTCTGTCTTCGGGGAAGTCATGAGCTCCTTCCAGGGACTCCAGCCAGCCGACCACCTCGTCAAGCGCCTTGAAGGCATCACCTCCCGGGATTTCGTCGATGATACGCCGCAGTTCGCGCGGATCGCCCAATGGATGATCCACCTTTTGTCCCACGATGCCGCTCAGACTGCGCAGCTTGTTCAGCATTTTATCTCCCTGATGGCCAGCACGCCGCCAACCGCTTTCTAATTTTATTAACGCGCCAGTTTACTCTGGAAACCTACTTGCTGATAACCGCCAGCGCCGCCTCCAGCGGCGCGCTCGAGACCTTGATGAGCCCGTCGAGCGGATGGTTCATTTCGAGGACCAGGAAGACGGCCGCCGACATCGAGAGCGCGCAGGTGAGCAATGCGATGACCGAAGTCGAATTGCGCGGCGCGATCAGCCCGAGGCCGACGAAGAGCTGGATCAGCCAGAATCCGAGGACGATCAGGAACACCTGCGGCAGCGGGTTCTGCATCTGCTCGAACATGAGCCAGCGTCACTTCGGCCAGGCTGGCCAGTCTGCGCTTCGGCTTTCGCCTGCAATTGTTTCTGCGCGTCATTCTGTGGCGCCAATTTGCGGATGGACTTGCGGAAGTTCATCAAGCACCGAGGCATCGTCGCTGATGACGGCGGGTACTGCGACACTGCCGGCCCGGCCAGACGCGCTCGATGCTGGCGGCCAGGTTGCGCTGGAGCAGCATTCGCGCCGGCTGCGCTTCCGGCCCGTAGTCTGGCGAGCATTCGATTGAGCGTGATGATCTGCGCCCCGCTCTGGGTGATCTCTGCCGTCGCCGTATCGAAGGTATCTTTCGCGGAACTGACCAGCAAACCGAGGATCAGCGCAACCAGGGTCGCCAGCATGCCGGTGGCGATCTTGAGCAGCTCCCGCGTCGCGCCCTTTTCATGATGCGGCGGCAGGCGGTGGCGCGGAAGACGGTCAGCAGCAGGCCGCCGCAGCTGCCGGCCAGAATGAGGATAGCAATGATGGTCGCGGACATGAACGCCTTTCAGAACGGGACCGGGGCAACCCCGGCCATCCCCCACCCCGGGGCGACAGGCGGGATTGGACACCATGGCCGGTTGCGGGTCAATGCTGACGCTGCGGCGGCCTGCGGAGCATGTAGAATCTACCTTTTACCTGCCTCCCGAACTATCTCCCATGCAGCAATACCACGACCTGATGCGCCACGTGCTGGAAAACGGGCACGACAAATCCGACCGCACCGGCACCGGCACCCGCTCCGTCTTCGGCTGGCAGATGCGCTTCGACCTCGCCCGCGGCTTTCCGATGGTGACGACCAAGAAGCTGCACCTGAAGTCCATCGTCCATGAACTGCTGTGGTTCCTGCAGGGCGACACCAACATCGCCTACCTCAAGGAAAACGGCGTCCGCATCTGGGACGAATGGGCCGACGAGAACGGCGACCTCGGCCCGGTCTACGGCAAACAGTGGCGGCGCTGGGAGACGGCCGATGGCCGCGTCGTCGACCAGATCGCGCAACTCGTGCACAGCCTGAAGAACAACCCGGATTCGCGCCGCCACATCGTTTCCGCCTGGAACCCGGGCGATGTCGACAGCATGGCGCTGCCGCCCTGCCACTGCCTGTTCCAGTTCTACGTCGCCGGCGGCAAGCTCTCCTGCCAGCTTTACCAGCGCAGCGCCGACATCTTCCTCGGCGTCCCGTTCAACATCGCCTCCTACGCGCTGCTGACCCTGATGCTGGCGCAGGTCTGCGGCTACCAGCCCGGCGAGTTCGTCCATACTTTCGGCGACGCGCACATCTATTCCAATCACTTCGAACAGGCCAAGCTGCAGCTATCCCGCGCGCCGCGCACCCTGCCGACGATGTGGATCAACCCCGCGGTCAACGACGTTTTCGCCTTCAAATTCGAGGATTTCCGGCTCGACGGCTACGATCCGCACCCGCATATCGCCGCACAGGTAGCGGTCTAGGCACGATGATCCTCGGCGGCGACCTCGGCGGCACCAAGACCCTGCTGGCGCTGGCCGAGAAGGAGGCGGCAGGCGGCATTCGCATCGTCCGCCAGCAACGCTTCGCCAGCGCCGACTACCCGACTTTCGAGCTGATGCTCGACGAATTTCTCGCCGACCGCCCGTCCATCGACGCCGCCTGCTTCGGCGTCGCCGGACCGACCGACGGCCGGAACGCCAAGCTCACCTACCTGCCGTGGTCGCTGGCGGCGAGCGAACTGGGCCGCCGCTTCGCCATTCCGCGCGTCACGCTGGCCAACGATTTCGCCGCCGCCGCCCACGGCCTGCCGCTGGTCGAGCCGGCGCGCATCGTCACGCTGCACGCCGGCCAGCCGATCGAACACGCCCCGCGCGTCATCCTCGGTGCCGGCACCGGCCTCGGCGTCGCCGGGCTGGTCTGGCAAGGCGATGGCTATCGAGTCATCGCCGGCGAAGGCGGCCACATCGGCTTCGCGCCGCAAACCGCGGAGCAGGGCGAACTCTGGCGCTGGCTGCTGGAACGGAATGGCCGGGTGACGACCGAAGACATCGTCTCCGGCCCCGGCCTGGCGCGGATTTATGCCTTTTTTGGCGGTCAACCGCGCCCCGAAGGAAGTCCTCTTGGGGGACAACAGCCTGAAGAGATCGGCAACGCCGCGCTGGCCGGCAACGACCCGCTCGCCAGTGACGCCCTGCGCCTGTGGCTCGAATGCTACGGCGCCTTCGCCGGCGACCTTGCCTGCACTGGCTGGCGCGCGGCGGCGTCTATCTGGCCGGCGGCATCGCCGCCAAGCTGCTGCCCGGCACCGACGCCGGTCCTTTCATCGAGGCCTTTCTCGCCAAGCGCGAACACCGGCACCTTGCGCTGGACATGCCGATCCGCCTGGTGACCGACGAAAACCTGGGCCTCAGGGGAACGCTGGCGCTGGCGTCGACTAAGAGTCAGATTGCCTTAACCCGCCGTGCCCGGTTCTTCATTTCAGGCCGGGTGATCGCCGGCAGAAAAACCTCCGTCACCAGCACCTCCTGCCTGCCGAGACGATGCAGCGAGCGCCGCGCCCACAGATATTTTCCACTTTCGCCGTGAGCGGCCGCACGCCTGAACAACGGGTGCCGGGCGTCCAGCCGGCAGTACTCGATGGCACCGCGCCGGAACCCCGGCCACGAAAACAGCAGGGAGCCCAGCGAACGGCTGCCGAGACGGGACAACCAGCGGGTCAGGCGGCCGTTGGTTGCGGTCGACAGCGTGGTATGGGCAAAAATCACCGGCACGCCATCGCATTCCAGCACGACCTCGCGCACCCACGCATTCCGGCGGCCCGGCGATTCATCCGCCAGCGGCGCCGCCTTGCCGTAACGCAACAGGCGTACGCGAAAGTCACGGCACGCCGCCTGGCAGCGCGCCGTCAACGAACCGGACTCGGTCAGCCAGTCACGCAGAACACGACCCCCCACGTCGCCGACGAGATGAGGATGCCATTGTCGGCCGGCCATTACTGTGGACGCGGCGCCTTGTCGAGGCCGCCCAGTTTGACCCCGGGCTTGATGCCGCGCTGGGCGAACCAGCCGAGATTCATTTCCAGCGCGTAGCGGGCGGGCTGCCGGGCGCAATGGTTGTCCTCGGTCTGCGGCTGCATGTCCTCGATATTGATGATGTAGCCTTCGTCGTCGATGAAGGCGACCGACAGCGGCAATCAGCGTGTTGCGCATCCACATGCAGTGGGTGTTGTTCTGCGTAAAGACGAAGAGCATGCCGCGCTGCTGCGGCATGGCCTTGCGATTCATCAGCCCGACCTGGCGGTTCTGGTCGCTGGCGGCGACCTCGGCCTCGATGCGGTGGAATCCCGCGTTCAATTCCATCACCGGCATGGCATTCTGCGCCCACCCGGCGGCGCTCAATGCCAGCCAGAACAGGGCACCGACAATTGTCTTATTCATTGAAATTCCCTTGTAAATCCTTGTAACCGCCTTCGATCTGACGCCACGCACCGGGCGCCAGACCGTCCAGCGTTGCGGCCCCGATCGCCGCCCGGATCAGCCGCAGCGTAGGATACCCGATGGCCGCTGTCATCCGCCTGACCTGCCGGTTCTTGCCTTCAGAAATGCGGATTTCCAGCCACGAAGTCGGGATCGCCGCGCGGATAGCGGATCGGCGGGTCGCGCTGCCAGAGGCCGGGCGGTTCTTCGATCAGCCGGACTTTGGCCGGCTGGGCGGTGAAATCGGAGAGTTTGATGCCGGCGCGCAGCTTGTCCAGCGCCGCCTCGTCCGGCACGCCTTCGACCTGCGCCCAGTAGGTCTTTTCCAGCTTGTGCCTCGGGTCGGCGATCTGCGCCTGCAAGCTTGCCGTCGTCGGTCAGGATCAGCAGGCCTTCGCTGTCCGCGTCGAGCCGGCCGGCGACATAGACGTCCTTGACCGGAATGAACTCGTCCAGCGCCCGCCATTTGCCCTCCGGCGTGAACTGGCTGAGGACGCCGTAAGGCTTGTTGAAGAAGACGAGTGTGGACACGGTGAATGCTGCAGATTGGCCAAGTGGCATTTTCGCCTATTTTTTGGTGTCAACCGCAACAAACCTGCCGAATGGGCTATTCTTTTGGCTTACAGTGACTGGCTTGAGCGAGTGGGAAAAACCAGCCGCGAGTCACTGGTCAAGGACATCAAAGCGAAAGGTGGCACCGAATGTTCAGGATTTCAAAATTCGGCACGGAGACCGACCTCGAACCCGCAGGCCTCGTCAACGCAACGGCTGCAGTACAACGTAGCGACCGCCGGCGGCTGGCCGTGTTCATCGCCGTGTTCCTGCTCACCCTGATGCCGGGGCTGATCTGGAATCTGACGCGGCCGCCGGAATACCGGGCCAGTGCCAAGCTCAAGATCATCTCGGGCGTCACCGCCCCGCAGACGGTGACATCGCTGACAGGAACCAGCAGTGCAGAACTGCCGCCTCCGCAGCAGCTAGAACTCCTAGCCCAGGCACAAGTAATTACCAGCCGCCCCATCCTCGAGGAAGTCCATCGCCGCCTTCAAAAGGAATGGAGCACCAATGCCTTCGCCGAAACCGACCCGGTCGTTGCCATGCAGAACGCCATCGGCGCCAACCTGATCCCGGGTACCGACGTCGTCGAACTGGCAGCCCGTCGGCGGCTCGCCGCAGTTGATAGCACGCATTGTCAACACGCTGATCGAGGCCTACCACGAGCAGTCGCTGACAGTCCACGATAGCGCTTCTCAGGAAGCCAGCATCAATCTGCGAGACGAGATCGAACGCCTCAACCAGACCATCGTCGCCAAACGGGCGCAGCTCACCGCCTTCCGCGAGCAAAGTGGCGTCGTTTCCTCAGAACGCGCCGAGAACGAGGCGCTGGCGCGAATGAAGGGGCTTTCCGAATCGCTTACCAAGGCCAACGAGGAAACCGCCAAGGCTGAAGCGAAACTGCGTACGCTGGCGCGAATCGGCCGCATCCGGGCGCAGTCCGGCACTGGCCAAGGATAATCCGACGCTGGCGGCAATCGAACAGCGCGTCTCGGTCACCCGCGAGCAACTACGCGATATGGAACGGAACTACACCCCTCAGTTCATGGCCATGGACCCCAACGCCAAGGCGCTACGTGCCACGGCTCGCCGAACTTGAGAACCAGTTAGCTTCCACCCGCCTGTCGAGCCAGCAAGCGGCACTGGCCGCCGCCGAGGAGGAGGCCACCAGTGCCCGCGCTGCGGCTGACCGCTTGCGCGCGCAAATCGCCAGCCAGCGGCGCGAGGCGCAGGTTTTCTCCGGCAACTTTCAGGAAGCCAAGGCGCTGGAAGAGGATCTGGTGCGTATCGAGGGGGCGCGGCGCAACGCCATCGAGCGACTGTCCAGGCTTGAGGCTACACAGAACACGCGCATGCCCAGCATCAAGCTGATCGAGGCCGCCGCCGTCCCGCAAAGCGCGTGGCGCCCGGATTACGTGCGCGACGCGCTGATCAATCTCGGCATTTCCTTCATCCTCGGACTGCTGGCGATTTGGTTCGTCCAGCTATTCACCCGGACATTGACGCCGCCTTCCACCACCACCGTCGTCGTACCGCAGCCATGGATCGGCCCGGCCCTTCCCGCCCACACACCAGCGCTACTTGGCAGCGGCACCATCGACGCCGGCCAGCACCCGATGCCGCAGCTCACCGCGCAGCAGCCACTACCCCGCGAGCTAATGCAAGAGGAAGTCGGCGCCCTGCTCGCAGCCGCCGACGATCAAGGCCTCGTCCTCTGCACCTTGATGTTGCTTGGCCTGACGGTTGATGAGGTACGCGCACTGACGGTCGGCGATTTCGATCCCGGTCGTGGGCAACTGGCCGTCCGCGGCGCTTCGACACGCGAACTGGCGCTGCCCGGCTGGCTGGTGGACAAGCTCGCGGCCACTACGTCCGCCGATCCGCAGTGGCCGCTCTTCTGCATGCCCCAGGGCGAGTCGGTCGCAGCCACCGAAGTCGCCACGCGCGTCACCTACGCCGCGCTTGACGCCGGACTGGAGGAGCCGACCACGGTGACACCGGAAGTCCTGCGCCATACCTTTATCCTCCATCTGCTGCGGCACAACGTCCGCTTCAGTCAGATCGCCCCGCTCGCCGGCCACCTGACACCCGAGGAACTCAAGGCCTACGCGAACTTCACCTCCGGGGCACGCCAAGGCAATGCCTATGACGTCAACCCGGCAATGCCAGCGCTGCGGAATTTCCCAAGGGCTGCCGCAGCCTAACCGGCCCGCCCCATCGAATGAACCACAACCCAGACGACTTCTGGTAATAGGGAGATACGCGCCAGCGGAGCTTCGCCCCGTATCATGCAAAAATGTTTGGGTTTTCGGCCAGTTTCGGGCGTCGACCGCAGCCGGGGCGGTTAACCCTGGCAAGAGCCAGTTAGCTGCGGTTAACCCGAATTTCACCCCATAATCCGCACGGCCCAGATCAGTGGCTCGTCCCCTCCGACTTGTTGATCTTGTTCCACACGTTGTACTTGCCGACCGGCTTGTTCATCGGCAGGCGCTTCACTTCCTTCAAGCGTCGCGGCGTCGTAGATGATCAGCGCGCCGTCCATCTCCCACAGGCTGGCCAGCACGTAGTTGCCGTCCTTCGTGAACTCGACGTGGGCGAAGGTCTTGCCCGGCTCGCGGCTTCAGTTCGGCGACGATTTCCAGCGTTTGCTTGTCGATGATCTGCAGGGTGTCCTTGAACTCCTTGCTCATCATCGAATCGATCCACGCGTAGCGGCTGTTCTCGTGGCTGCGCATGAAGAAGCCGGGGCCGCGGCGTCTTGATCTGCTTCACGGTCTGCCAGGTCTGCATGTCGATGATGCTGACCAGGCCTTCCTTGAGGTTCGGCGTCGCCATCACCGTCCGGCCCTGCCAGGTCCAGCTGATGCCCGAGCCGAGGTGCGGCATGCCGGGCAGTTCGAGGTCGGCGATCTTCTTGCGCGCGTCGAGATTGACCACCTGGCCGCTGACGGCGCTCTTGGCGTCGTTGCGCGAGGCGCCCATCAGCTCGTCGTAGCCCTGGGTGAAGAAGAAGTCGTCGAGGTAGTCGTCGAGCTGCGTGCGCCGCGGGTTGAGGAAGCCGGGCATGAACTTGCCTTCGCGGTACTTGAAGTCGTGGATCATGCCGGCCGAAATGTCATCGGCCTTCGGGTCGTACGAGACCTCCCAGACCTCCTTGACGTCCTTCAGCGCGGCGACGAAGCTCTGGCGCGGCGCGGCGTCGTAGACCGCCGAGACGCGCGAACTGACCTTGCCGTCCTTGTCGGTGACCGGCAGGATTTTCTTCAGGTTGAGGTCGGCGTCGAGGATGACCAGGCTGTGCGGCAGGTAGTTGGCCACCGCCACCCACTTGCCGTCGCCGGACACCGCGGCGTTGCGCGTGTTGATGCCGGCGCGCACTTCGGCGACGACTTTCAGGTTCCACAGGTCGAACTTGGTGATCCAGCCGTCGCGCGAGGCGAAGAAGACGTAGCGGCCATCCGGCGTGAATTTCGGCCCGCCGTGCAGCGCGAAGCGCGACTGGAAGCGGTGGATGCGGCTCGAGCTTGTCGCCGTCGAGGATGCGAGACATGGTGGTCGCCGCTTTCGACGACGACGAACAGGTTCATCGGGTCGGCGCTGAATTGCGGCTTGTCCGGCAGGCTGCCCGGCGCGAAATTGACGATGCGCGAGGCGCTGATCTCGGCCTCGCCCCAGACCGGCATCGGCTTGATCGGCGTGTAGGCGTAGTCGACCAGCGCCTTGATCTCGTCGGCCGACAGCTTGTCGCCGAAACCCAGCATCTGCGTGGCCGGCCGGCCTTCGCGGATGACTTTCTCGCGCCTCCGGCTTGCGCAGCCGGGCCAGGTTTTCGGGCAGCAGCGCCGGGCCCATGCCGCCGAGTCGATCGGCGCCGTGGCAGGCGGCGCAGTGCTGCTTGAAGTTGCTGGCGACATCGGCGGCCGCGGCCAGTGGCATGCCACGGCCGAACAGGAAAATAGAGCGGCAAAGCCGGCACGGGATCACGCGCGCCTTGCCAGTTCATAGCCCGATTTCCTCATCGGAAAGGTAGCAGCCGGGATCTTCCGCCCAGGCATCGCCGGTCATCTGCTGCGCCCGGACGCGGGTGTTGCCGTCGCAGATCTGCAGGTAGGCGCACGCGCCGCAGCGCCCCTTGACGGCGCGCGGGTGCTGCTTGAGGCCGGCCATCAGCGGATCCGAGGTGTCCGGCCAGATTTGCCGAAAACGGCCGATCCTTGACGTTGCCCAGGTTGTGGTGCCACCACATCGTGTCCGGATGCACATTGCCGAGGTTGTCGATATTGGCGACATTGACGCCCGACGAGTTGCCGCCCCACTGGCGCAGCTTGGCCTCGACGTGCGCCGCCTTGTCCGGGAAGCGCCGGCGCACCCAGTGCAGAAAATAGACGCCGTCGGCGTCGTTGTTGCCGGTGGTGAATTCCTTCTCCAGCCCGCGCTGCCGGTACTCCCAGCAGGTGTCGAACAGCAGGTCCATCGCCTCGCGCGTCAGCTGGTGCTGCGCGTCGTCCTTGCGGTTCTTGTTGCCGCGCCCGGCGTAGTTGAGGTGCGAGAAGTAGAAGCGGTCGATGCCTTCGTCCTCGACCAGCTTGAGCAGGCCGGGCAGGTCGTGCGCGTTGTCCTGCGTCATCGTGAAGCGCACGCCGACCTTCAGGCCGAGGTCGCGGCACAGGCGGATGCCCTTCAGCGAGGCCTCGAAGGCGCCATCCATGCGGCGGAACTTGTCGTGCGTTTCGCGGATGCCGTCGAGCGAGATGCCGACGTAGTCGAAATCGCACTCGGCGATCTTGTCGATATTGCTTTCGTCGATCAGCGTGCCGTTGGACGACAGGCCGACGTAGAAGCCCATGGCCTTGGCGCGCTTGGCGATGTCGAAGATATCCGGCCGCAGCAGCGGCTCGCCGCCGGAAAGGATCAGCACCGGCACCTTGAAAGCCCTTGAGGTCGTCCATCACCGTATAAACCTGCTCGGTCTCAGCTCGCCGGGGAAATTGGTGTCGGCCGAAATCGAATAGCAATGCTTGCAGGTCAGGTTGCAGCGCCGGATCAGGTTCCAGATCACCACCGGGCCGGGCGGATTGCGCTTGGGGCCGAGCGGGGTCGGCTGCGGCGATTTCCTGCATGTACTGGGAGATGCGAAACATGGAATTCCTTGTTTGAGGCTTCGGCGTATTCAACGGCAGGCCCGGGACGCAATGCCTTGACGTGAGTCAAGCAGCGGAGAAATGGGGCGATCGGTGGGCTAGGCCGGACAACCCTTGCGGTATACTCGCCGAATGACCTCCGAAGCACAAAATTTCAGCCGGCAGCGAGCTGGCGCTCCCCGGCCGCTGGGCTGCCGAAGTCGAGCCGCAACTGGCCGCCGGCGAAAAAACACAGGCCTGGCTGGAAATCGACCTCGACACCCGTCTGCAATTTGCTGCCGGCCTGATCATTGTCACCGATCAGCCGACTGCTGGCCCGCGCCCCCGGCGATGGCAGATGGCAGGAATGGCCACTGCGCACCGGTCTCGGCGCTCAACCACCATGACCATGCCGGGGTCGGCGCGCTGGAACTGCTCGACGAAAGCGGCCGCCTGGCCTGCTGGCGCTACACGCTGGGCCAGAACCTGGCGGCATTGCGCGTGCATCAACGAATTCGACCTGCAACGCGACAGCCTCGTCACCGGCCAGCCCGTGTTGCGGTTGACCGAGCGATATCTGCCCGAAATGCAAGGCGCCGCTCCCGCCGGGCGAGGACGAATGCCCGATCTGCACCCGCGAAATTCGACAGCGCCGCCTTCGACGCTGGACGCTGTTCCGCCTGTGGCGCTTCGCCAAGCCCTATCAATGGCAGTTGCTCGGCGGCTTTCTGCTGACGCTGGCGTCGACCGCCGCGACCCTGGTGCCGCCCTACCTGACCATGCCGCTGATGGACAACGTGCTGATCCCGTTCCAGAACGGCAAGCCCATCGACTGGCACTGGTCAGCGCTCTACCTCGGCGGGCTGCTCGGCTCCGCCCTGCTCGCCTGGGTGCTCGGCTGGGCGCGCACCTACATCCTGGCGCTGGTGTCGCGAGCGCATCGGCGCCGACCTGCGCACGACCACCTACGAGCACCTGCTGCGGCTGTCGCTGGAATACTTCGGCGGCAAGCGCACCGGCGACCTGATGGCGCGCATCGGCTCGCGACACCGACCGCATCTGCGTCTTCCTGTCGCTGCACCTGCTCGACTTCGCCACCGACGTGCTGATGATCGTCATGACCGCGGTCATCCTGTTCTCGATCAACCCCTGGCTGGCGCTGGTCACCCTGCTGCCGCTGCCGTTCATCGCCTGGATGATCCATGTCGTGCGCGACAAGCTGCGCACCGGCTTCGAGAAGATCGACCGCGTCTGGGCCGAGGTGACCAACGTGCTGGCCGACACCATCCCCGGCATCCGCGTGGTCAAGGCCTTTGCCCAGGAGAAGCGCGAGGTCGAGCGCTTCCGCGACGCCAACGAGCACAACCTGGCGGCCAACGACCGGGTGAACAAGATCTGGTCGCTGTTCTACGCCGACCGTCACGCTGCTGACCGAGGTCGGCCTGCTGGTCGTCTGGGCCTTCGGCATCTGGCAGGTTTCCAAGAACGAGATCACGGTCGGCGTGCTGACCGCCTTCCTCGCCTACATCAGCCGCTTCTACACCCGGCTCGAGTCGATGAGCCGCATCGTCTCGGCGACGCAGAAGGCCGCCGCCGGCGCCAAGCGCATCTTCGAGATTCTCGACCACGTGTCCAGCGTGCCCGAGCCGGCCAATCCGGTGCATCTGGCGCAAGGTCGAGGGCCGCATCGAGTTGCGCAAGGTCGGCTTCCGCTACGGCAACCGCGCCGTGATCCGCGACGTCGACCTGACGATCGAGCCCGGCGAGATGATCGGCCTGGTCGGCCACAGCGGCGCGGGCAAGAGCACGCTGGTCAACCTGGTCTGCCGCTTCTACGACGTCACCGAAGGGCCGATCCTCGTCGACGGCGTCGACATCCGCTCGCTGCCGGTCGCCGAATACCGCCGCAACATCGGCCTCGTGCTGCAGGAGCCGTTCCTGTTCTTCGGCACCATCGCCGAGAACATCGCCTACGGCAAGCCCGATGCCACGCGCGCCGAGATCATCGCCGCCGCCCGCGCCGCCCACGCCCACGAGTTCATCCTGCGCCTGCCGCACGGCTACGACTCGCTGGTCGGCGAGCGCGGCCAAGGCCTGTCCGGCGGCGAGCGCCAGCGCATCTCCATCGCCCGCGCCCTGCTGATCGACCCGCGATCCTGATCCTCGACGAGGCCACCTCCTCGGTCGACACCGAGACCGAGAAGGAAATCCAGAAGGCGCTCGACAACCTGGTGCGCGGCCGCACCACCATCGCCATCGCCCACCGCCTGTGCACGCTGCGCAAGGCCGACCGGCTGGTCGTCCTGGATCGCGGCCGGATCGTCGAAGTCGGCAAGCACGATGAGCTGATGGCCGATCGAAGGCCACTATTACAAGCTCTATCAGGCGCAGGCGCGCAACGTCGATACCGAACCGGAAACATCGCCGGGGCAGCGAATTGGCCCACAAGGAAGACGCCAAATGACGACGCCTGATTTCACCCTCAGCCGCGACGCCTTCGGTCGTCTCGTCTTTTATCGACCGGCGATGGCGACGTGCACGAAGGCGTCGTGCCGGTGCGCGCCTTCCCGATCGCGGCGCCCGACGAGGGCATTGCCCTGGTCAGCACCTGAAGGTCACGAAGCCGGCTTGGGTCGATCGCCTGACCGACCTGCCCGAACCGCAGCGGCCAACTGATCGAGGAGGAACTGGCGAGCCGCGAATTCGTGCCGGAAATTCGAGCGGATCGTCGACGTTTCCAGCTTCGCCACGCCCGAGCACCTGGCAGGTCGTGACCGATCGCGGCAACGCAGCCTGCTCCTGAAGGGCGAGGAGGACATCCGCCGTCATGTCGCACACCCAGCTGCTGATTGCCGACACGCACGGCATCCAGTTTCTGATCCGCGACATCGAGCACGCTCGACCGCTCCAGCCGCAAGCTGCTCGACCGCTTCCTGTAACGGCGCGTACCAGAGCGTGACATTTTTTTGACGCGGGTCAGCCACGCACAGCCCGAAAGCGTTAATAATTACCAGCTGCCCCATAAATATTTCTTACAGCGAGACGGAGCTGGGCGACCAAGCATGAAGAAAAAAGACATCATCATTCGGGACATCATCGCCCTGCGCGGCCCGAACATCTGGACCTACCGCCCGGTGCTTCGAGGCCTGGGTCGATATCGGCGAACTCGAGGACTATCCCTCCAACAAGCTGCCCGGCTTCTACGAGCGCCTGACCGCCCTGCTGCCCTCGCTGGTCGAACACCGCTGCAGCTACGGCGAACGCGGCGGCTTTCTGCGCCGGCTCGAGGAAGGCACCTGGGCCGGCCACATCCTTGAGCACGTCGACGCTGGAACTGCAAAACCTGGCCGGCCTGCCCGGCGGCTTCGGCAAGGCCCGCGAAACCTCGGACGCGCGGCGTTTACAAGGTGGCCATCCGCGACTGGCAGAAGAACGTCACCCGCACCGCGCTCGGCCAGGGCATCGCGACTGATCATGGCCGCCATCGAGGACAAGCCCTTCGACGTCGCCGACGTCGTCGAGTACGCTGCGCCGACATGGTCGACCCAAATGCCTCGGCCCGTCCACCGCCGCCATCGTCGATGCCGCCGACGACCGGCGAAATCCCGGCCATCCGCCTGCTCGACGACGGCAACCTGGTCCAGCTCGGCTACGGCGCCGCGATGCGCCGCATCTGGACGGCCGAAACCGACCAGACCAGCGCCATCGCCGAAACCATCTCGCGCGACAAGGACCTGACCAAGGAACTGCTCTCGTCGTGCGGCGTGCCGGTGCCCGAAGGCCGCGAGGTCGACAGCGCCGAAGACGCCTGGGATGCCGCCGAGGACATCGGCGTGCCGGTCTGCGTCAAGCCGACCGACGGCAACCACGGCCGCGGCGTCTTCATCGACCTGACGACCCGGGAAGAAGTCGCCAGGGCCTACGCCATCGCCGTCGATGAAGGCAGCGGCGTGCTGGTCGAGCGCTCCATCCCCGGCATCGAACACCGCCTGCTGGTCGTCGGCGGCAAGCTGGTCGCCGCCAACCGCGGCGACTGGTCGCCGGTCACCGGCGACGGCAAATCGACGGTGCAGCGAACTGATCGACAGCCAGGTCAATACCGACCCGCGCCGCGGCACCACCGAATTGCATCCGCTGTCGCTGATCCGCATCGACACCGCCGCCCGCATGGAACTGGAACGCCAGGGCTGGACGCCGACAGCGTGCCGGCCGAAGGCCGCGAAGTGCTGATCCAGCGCAACGCCAACCACGCCTTCGACTGTCACCGACGAAGTCCATCCCGAAACCGCCGAACAGGCCGCCGCTCGCCGCCCGCGTCGTCGGCCTCGACATCGCCGGCGTCGACCTCGTCTGCCAGGACATCTCGCAAGCCGCTGGCCGGGCAAGGCGGCGCCATCGTCGAAGTCAATGCCGGCCCCAGCCTGCTGATGCACCTCAAGCCCGGCATCGGCGAGCCGCGCCCGGTCGGCCAGGCCATCGTCGACAACCTGTTCGCCGAACGGCCAGTCCGGCCGCATGCCGATCGTCGGCGTCACCGGCACGCACGGCAGGACCGCCGTCGCCAAGCTGGTGGCCCGCCTGCTCTACCTTTCCGGCCAGGCATGTCGGCCTGGCCTGCAGCGACGGCCTCTTCCTCGACCGCCGCCATGTGCAGAAGACCGATGCCGCCAACTGGGAGGGCGGCCGTCGCCTGCTGCTCAACCGTGCCGTCGAGGCGGCGGTGATCGAGAACGGCGCCGCGACGATCCTTGGCGAAGGCCTGCCCTACGACCGCTGCCCGGTCGGCATCATCACCAACATCGATGCCGGAAGACGAGAATCTCGAACGCTGGGATGTGCAGCCGACCGGCGGCGAGTATTACACGACGCTCCGCGGTACCTATCGCACCCAGGTCGACGTCGTGCTGCCGGACGGCCACGCCGTGCTGAACGCCGACGACGAACTGGTCGCCGATATCGCCGGGCTGTGCGACGGCGAAGTGATCTTCTTCGCCTGCGACCCGGCCAGCCCGGTGCATGGCAGCCCATCTGGCCGCCGGCAAGCGCGGCGGTCATTCGTCGTCGACGGCCGCATCGTCCTGCGCCACCGGCGCCGACGAGATTCGCCTCTGCCGCCTGGTCGACGCGCCGGTATATCGGCAAGACCAAGGACGCCGACGAACATCGCCAACGTGCTGGCTGGCGTCGCCGCCGGCTGGGCGCTCGGCCTGAGCCAGGACGTGACTGGCCACCGGCATCAAGACCTTCGGCCTCGCCCTCCCCGACCCCGCCACCGTGCTGTCGCAGCGCGCCAAGCAGCCGCAACCGGCCAGAAAACCGGCTGCCGTCCGGAAATAACAAGGAATCCAGCGTCATGGACGTTTCCCGCATTCGTGCCCTGCGCGGCCCCAACCTGTGGAGCCGGCACACCGCCATTCAGGCCATCGTCACCTGCGAAGGCGCCGAGAGTCGCCATCGCCAACCTGCCCGGTTTCGAAGCCCGCCTGCGCGAGCGCTTCCCGGAAATGGGCGACCTGATTCCCGCCGACCACCTCGACACCGTCTCGATGGCCCACGCGCTGGAATTCGCCGCGCTCGGCCTGCAGGCCCAGGCCGGTTGCCCGGTCACCTTCAGCCGCACGGCGCAGACCGTCGATACCGGCGTCTATCAGGTCGTCGTCGAATACACCGAGGAAGACGTCGGCCGCCTCGCCTTCGAACGTGCCGAAGCAGCTCTGCCAGGCGGCGCTCGAACGACACGCCCTTCGACCTCGACGGCGCGCTGAAGCGAACTGCGCGAACTCGACGAGGATATCCGCCTCGGGCCCATCCACCGGCGCCATCGTCTCGGCCGCCCTGGCGCGCGGCATTCCCTACCGCCGCCTGACCGCAGGGCAGCCTCGTCCAGTTCGGCTGGGGCAGCAAGCAGCAGCGCATCCAGGCCGCCGAAACCAGCATCACCAGCGCCATCGCCGAATCGATCGCGCAGGACAAGGAACTGACCAAGAAGCTGCTGCACGCCGCCGGCGTCGCCGGTGCCGCTACGGCCGCCCGGTCGAGGACGAGGACGACGCCTGGGCCGCCGCCCGGGAAATCGGCCTGCCGGTCGTCGTCAAGCCGCAGGACGGCAACCAGGGCAAGGGCGTCGCGGTCAACCTGACGACCGAAGAGCAGGTGCGCCAGGCCTACGCGCGTCGCCGTCGAGTTCCGCGACGACATCATGGTCGAGAAATACCTGCCCGGCCACGACTACCGCCTGCTGGTCATCGGCGACAAGCTGATCGCCGCCGCCCGCCGCGACCCGCCGCTGGTCATCGGCGACGGCGTGCACACCGTCCGCGAGCTGGTCGACATCGTCAACAGCGATCCGCGCCGCTGCGACGGCCACGCCACCTCGCTGACCAAGATCCGCTTCGACGACATCGCCCTCGCCCGCCTGGCCGAGCAAGGCTACAACGCCGACATCGGTGCCGCCGCGCGGCGCCCGCGTCGTCCTGCGCAACAACGCCAACCTGAGCACCGGCGGCACCGCCACCGACGTCACCGACGACGTCCATCCGGAACTGGCCGCCGCGCGCCGTCGCCGCGGCGCAGACCGTCGGCCTCGACATCTGCGGCATCGACGTCGTCTGCGACACCATGCTCAAGCCGCTCGAAGAGCAAGGCGGCGGCATCGTCGAAGTCAATGCCGCGCCCGGCCTGCGCATGCACCTCGACCCGTCGTTCGGCAAGGGCCGCGCCGGTCGGCGAGGCCATCGTCGAACATGATGTTCCCCGATGGCGACAACGCCCGCATTCCGGTCGTCGCCGTCGCCGGCACCAACGGCAAGACCACCACCAGCCGCCTGATCGGCCGCATCTTCGAAAGCAACGGCCTGCGCGTCGGCATGACCAGCACCGACGGCGTCTATATCGAAGGCCGGCGCATCGACACCGGCGACTGCAGCGGCCCGAAGAGCGCGCGCAACGTGCTGCTGCATCCCGGACGTCGACGCCGCCGTCTTCGAAACCGCGCGCGGCGGCGTGCTGCGCGAAGGCCTGGGCTTCGACATGCTGCGACGTCGCCGTCATCACCAATATCGGCATCGGCGACCACCTCGGCCTCAACTACATCACCACGGTCGACGAACTGGCGGTGGTCAAACGCGTCATCGTCGAGAACGTCGCCCCCAACGGCACCGCCGTCCTCAACGCCGCCGACCCGGTCGTCGCCGCGATGGCGCATCACTGCCCCGGGCACAGTCATCTTCTTCGCCCAGCGACCGCATGAACCCGGTGCTCGCCACGCACCGCGCACAAGGCAGGCGCGTCGTCTATGTCGAGCGCGATGCCATCGTCTGCGGCGAGGGGCGCAAGAAGCACCGCATCCCGCTCGCCAACATCCCGCTCACCCGCAACGGCACCATCGGCTTCCAGGTCGAAAACGCCATGGCGGCCATCGGCCACCGGCTGGGCGCTGGGCTACTCACTGGGAAGTCATCGAGCGCGCCCTGGCCGGTTTCGTCAGCGATGCCGCAGACCGCCCCCGGCCGCTTCAACGTCTTCGACTACAAGGGCGCGACGCTGATCGCCGACTACGGCCACAACCCGGACGCCATCCAGGCGCTGGTCAACGCCATCGAGAACATGCCGGCCAGGCGCCGCTCGGTGGTCATCAGCGGCGCCGGCGACCGCCGCGACGACGACATCCGCCAGCAGACGGAAATCCTCGGCGATGCCTTCGACGATGTGATTCTCTATCAGGATGCCTGCCAGCGCGGCCGCGAGGACGGCGAGGTCATCGCCCTGCTGCGCGCCGGCCTCGCCGATGCGAAGCGAACCAGCGAAACGCTGGAAATCACCGGCGAATTCCTGGCCATCGATACCGCGCTGGGCCGCCTCGCATCCGGGCGATCTGTGCCTGATCCTGATCGATCAGGTCGAGGACGCGCTGGCGCACATCGCCAAACGCATTGCCGAAGGCTGAAAGTCATCGAGCAACCTGAAGGAACAATGCTGCCGCTGTCAGTGCTCGGACCGGTCGTCCAGTTCGTACTGCCTGATCAAGCGGTAGATATTGCGCTCGCTTATCCCGAGAACAAGCGCAGCCTTCGCCCGGTTTCCGCCATATTGCAGCAGCGTCCGCCGCAGATAGTCCTTTTCGATTTCATCGAGACGGGGCTCGTGATCGAATGCAAGGACGACCGAATCGGGGCGCCGTGCAACCAGCGGACCGAAATGTTCGGCGCGGATGCGTCCGTCACGACCGGCCAGTATGACTGCTCGCTCAACCAGATTGCGCAATTCCCGAACGTTGCCCGGCCAATCGTAGGCCATCAGCAACTTGAGCGCGTCCGGTGTCAATTGGCGCTCGATGCCGCGCGCGAAACGTTGAAGAAAGTGCTCGGCGAGCAGCGGAATATCCTCGCGCCGCTCACGTAGCGGCGGCACATGGATCACGAAACTGGCCAGCCTGAAAATAGAGGTCGTTACGAAAGCTCCCAGCCTGGCTCATCTCGGCCAGATCCCGGTTGCTTGCCACGACGAAGCGGACATTCGCCTTCAATGTTCTGGTGCCGCCGAGGCGACGAAATGTATTGGTTTCCAGCACGCGCAGCAGTTTTGCCTGAATTGCCGGGCTGGTTTCACCGATTTCATCAAGAAACAGCGTGCTGCCTTCCGCCTCTTCGATCAAGCCTTTTTTCTGGCGTTCGGCGCTGGTAAAAGCACCGCGTTCGTGGCCGAAAATTTCGGACTCGAACAGCGTTTCCTGCAATGTTCCGCCGTCGACCGTAACCATCTCTCGGCCGCAACAAGCGCTGCTTTCGTGCAGGGCCTGGGCGACCATTTCCTTCCCGGTACCTGATTCACCCTGAATCAAAACTGTCGCATCGGTCGGCGCGACCGCCTCGATCAGGTCAAGGACTTCCTGCATGGCGCGCGAATTGCCGATCAGCGGGCCGGGGCGCCGAGATTCCAGCTGGCGCCGGTAAAACGCATTGCGGCGCCGAAGTTCGGCGCTATCCAGTTCGCGCCGGATGACGATTTCCAGCTCGTCGAGCCCAACCGGTTTGGTCAGATACTCGACCGCACCGGCCTGGATCAGGCTCACCGCATTGCGAATCGAACCGTAGCCGGTCAGCACCACAATTGGATATTGAGGGGAGAGTGCTTCCACCAGCTTCGGCGTATCGGCATCCGGCAATTTCAGATCCATGAAAATCAGATCCGGCTCGGTTTCCAGAAGAGTCTGCGAGGCCTCTTTCCAGTTGAGCGCACCAATGCAATCCAGCCCCAGGTCGGCAATTTGCTCGACCAGAAGCTGATTGAACACACGATCATCATCAACGACCAGCACCAGTTTTTTCATGTCAGGAATGACTCACCAATGGCAAGCGCACACTGAACACAGCGCCCTGACCGGGCACGCTCGACACCTCTATAGTACCTGCATAACGTTCGACGATCGTTTTGCAGATGGCAAGACCGAGCCCCGTGCCGCCCTCGCCGTCAGCACGATGGCTGAAAAACGGATCAAAAATGTGGTCGATCATCCCGGATGGAATCCCCAGTCCGGTGTCACGCACCTCGATCACCGCCGACTTGCCTTCGGCATGGGTCCGGACCGTCAAGCTTCCTCCGTCCGGCATCGCATGATGCGCATTCTGTACCAGGTTGAGCACGACCATGCGCAGGTCGCTGTCGTCGGCCAGAACGCGCAAGTTGTCCGCAGCCAAGTCCTGATGCTGGACGATACCGTGGCTCTGGGCGTCGAAATCGAGCAACTGCAGCGTGTCGTTCACTGCCTGGTTGAGCGATACGATCTGCGCCTGCTGCTGCGGCAGGCGGGAAAGCAACAAGAGTCGCTGGGTGACGCCGGTGCAACGATCGATTTCTGCATTCATCATTTCCAGATAGCTGCAAATGCGTTGCTGATCAACATTGCCATGACGAATGTTGCGCAACAAACCCTCGACGGCAAGGCGCATGGAACCCAGCGGATTGTGTATTTCGTGAGCAATACCGGCAGCCAGCAGCCCGAGTTCCGACAGTCGCTGCTCTTGCGACAGGCGCGCGACTTCAGACAGATCGCTGGTCGATTCAACGATCAGCCTTTCCTGGCCGGCGCTACCTGAGCGCTCAACCAGAACGGCATGGACCTCGACCGGAAATTCACGGCCACCAGCAGCCCGGTGGCGATGCCGGCATTTCAGGGACTGCCCGGGCTCCTTCAATTCAACCGCCGGACAAACCAGCATCGTTACCGGGCAAGGCTTGTTGCGACCATGGCTGGAAACATGGCAAAGCTGACCGACCGCAAGCGCTTCAGTCACCCCCAGTTGCTTGCAGTAGGCTCGATTGACCGCAAGAATTCGCAGATCCGACTGCCGGATGACGCGCACACCGTCCGGCAGCCCGTCGAGCAACTCCTGCAAAAAGCGCTGCTGTTTTTCCGCCAGGCCAATCTGCTCGACCAGGCTATCCGCCATGCGGTTGAAACTGACCGCCAGACGACCGGGTTCGTCATCGTCCCGCACGGCAGCCCGAACAGCGAGATTCCCGGAGGTCAGTTCGCGGGCAGCGTCATCGAGATCCCGTAAGGGTTCGACCACGCGCAGGCGCAACATGCGCCACAGCACCCCCAAAGTCAGTGCAAGGACAATCGCACCAGCCAGCGCAAACAACCCGGCACTGCGATATGCCTCGGCGCGGATGGTCTCGGCGCGATAATCGACAACCAGGACGCCATTAACCGGGTGTTTTTCGAGTTCACCGTGGCAGCCGACGCAGGCTGCCTGATTCGGCACCGGATTGATCGAGCGCAGCACCTCGCCCCCGCCCGGCTGGGACACAAACTGGCTTTCCGGCACGCCAAGTCGCTCGACACGGACCAGTTCCGGTAGCTGCCTGCCCATATTTTCCGGACTGGACGCGAAGCGTACCTCACCCGCCGGCGACAGAATCATGACATCACTGATGCCCTGCAGTTGCCCCATGCGCTCAACGATGTTACGCAAACCCGGTACGTCACGCTTGAGCATCGCGTTTTCAAGCGCCACGCGCAGCAAATGGTTGATTTGCTCCGAAGTCACTGCCCGCTCATGCTCCAGTTGATCGCGATAGAGCGCCAGAAAGAGCAGCCCGAAGATCAGCGAGGCGCCGCCCGCGACCAGCAGAACCCGGCGCAACAGGCGCTGCCTCAGCGAAGGTGAACGACTATTATCGTTTGCTGGCATAGTCCGGAAGAATACCGAAAATCAATCGCGCTGCACCCTGAACAAACCGGCACCACCAGCAAAAACAAATACTGCGGGGCGGAACTACCAGCTTGCCCCCTGTATGCCGGGCACAAATCGAATGGGTGCAATCTCGGCCTTGTCGAGCGCCAGCTTGCGATTGATCAATGCCCCCATCTCTTCGCGAGACGGCAACGGCAAATCGTGGATTTCGCCGAGCAGTTCACGGAAATGTAGCAACCAGACATACGTCAATTCGGCCAATGCCGCATAAAACGCGGTATTGCAGTGTGCCGACACCCGTTGCGCCCAGTCCGGCAGCCAGTACCCGAGGTGCTGATCGATGAAAACGGCCAGTTTTTCCGGGTTGACCGCGCCCCGAAGGCAACGGGGCCTTGGGCTCAAGTACCCTTGGGGTGCAGCAGACGCCAAAACCTGCCGCAGATACTGCAATTGCAAAACCAGGTGATCATCGAACCGGCTACGCCAGTCACTGACCTGCCAGCCGGCCGCGGCATAGATTTCGCGCAATTCGAACATCGACCGGTCGCAGGCGAGATGCTCGTCGCTCAACCAGACCGACTCGTAGGGTGAAGCACCGAACCTGTTGTTCAGGTAAATCGCCGCATAGTCGGCCGCCAGTTCATCCAGCGTCGGCATGTCGTGCAAGGCGGCTGCCATATTGGAATGAGCCGTCCGGCCAGCCTCGTCGGCAGCGGATAACGCCAAGCCATTCGGGAACGCCGCGACCTTCAACGCCGCCAGTATCTCGGCATCCAGTTCCCGGTCGTGCAGACGGATCAACTGGTCGAGATCTTCGACCAGAGCGTTGCGCAATTCAGCTTCCATCAACTTTGCCCTTGCTGTGGGGGATGAATCCGATGGATGGGTGCGTCAACTCCGGGTTGGCCATGTTCTTGACCTGCCTGACCGGCTTGTCATCGGGCCCGATCGCCTTGCTCTTCAGCACGCCCGTCCAGATTTCCTCGATCGGACCGATGTCGAGCACGCGCATCATGCAGGCCATGAACGCAATATGGCTTGCGACCGGCTTCCAGTTCGTCGATGCACATGTTGCATTTCTTGATCACCAACTCCTGCGGATCCCACTGCGGTGCACCGTATGGGCAGGCCGCTTCGCACTTGCGGCAGCCGATGCACAGGGTCGAGTCGATATCGACAACGCCGTTGTCGGCACGCTTCCAGATCGCGCCGGTCGGGCAAGTCGGCAGGCAGGCCGGTTCCGCGCAATGGTTGCACGACATGTTCACCTTGTAGGCGAAAACATCCGGGTACTGCCCGCCCTCGATGTACATCACGCGCCGGAAGCGCGGGCCCGGCGGCAGGCCGTTCTTGTCCTTGCAGGCAATTTCGCAGGCGCGGCAACCAATGCAATCGACATTGTGGTGGATGAAGCCGAACTGCTTGGCTGGCTTAACCGGTTCGTAAGTTTGCGCTACCTTGCGGCGGATGGCCTGTTCAAGCTCCTGCTTGTCGACTTTCTTGACCATTACTTGTCCCTCCGGAAGATCACCGAACGCGAGGTCGCCTGCATATCCCAGCCGGGGTAGTGTTCAAGCGATGTCTTTTTCAGATCGACCAGGATGGTGTTATAGGCGAAGGCGCCGGCAGGACTTGGTTCGTCCAGTGTCAGGAAGTCCGGATTGCCGGCCCGGTCGGTGCCATCCTTGGCCAGATCCATCCAGGCACCTTCGAAAAGCACCACGACATTCGGCATGCAGCGTTCGGTAACGTAGGCCGGAACGACCACCTTGCCGCGCTCGTTCCACACTTCGACGATATCTCCGGTCTTGATGCCGAGCTTTGCTGCATCGCGCGTGCTTATCGTAACCTCCTGCTGGTAGGTTTCGCGTAGCCAGGGGATGTTGTGGAAAATCGAGTGCGTCCGCCAGCGCGGGTGCGGCGTGATCATGTGGAAGGGGAATTTCTTGGCCTTCTCGTGATTGAGCGACTCGAATGGCTCGATCCACTTGGGGATATAGGGTATTTCGTAGCCGTACTGCGTCTTGGTCCAATCCTTGATATTGGCCAGCGTGGTGGACAGGATTTCGATCTTGCCGGAAGGCGTCTCAAAGGGCACGCCCTTGCTGATCTGCTCCTCGAAGGCGATATGCGGCCTGTCGAAAACAAACTTGTAGACGCCGTGCTGCTTGAATGTCTCCCACGACATGTTGACGCCCTGGTGCTGCTGCACTTTGTTGCCCACCACGTCGTCAGATAGGCTTCGTCAGTGGCATCGCTGTTCGTAAAGTAATCTCGCTCGGCCTTCGGGTTGTAGCGTTTGCCGAAATCCTTGACCGTCGGATCAAGCTTTTCGATTCTGTAGGCGAGTTCGGTAAACACCTGAAAGTCGGTCCGCGACTCGCCGAGCGGCTCGATGACTTTCGGTCGGTGGATGTAGTAATGGCCCTTGTACCAGGGCAACGCCACATCATGGCGTTCGAAATGCGTAGCGATCGGGAACAGTACATCGGCCCACAGGCCAGACGGCGTGATGGTCGAATCCATGCAGACGACCAGTTCCAGCTTTTTGATCGCCTGGATCTCCTTGTTCACGTTGGTCAGCTGGTTGAACCAGTCCGAACCATGCCAGAAGATGGCCTTGATGTTGGGAATCTTGCCGTCGAGCTCGTCGCCGCGCGGCCACAGCCCGACCTCCTCGCGCTTGACGTTGGGGTAGTTGAGCACGCAATGCGCCCAGCGGTCGGACTTGATCGAGCCATACCAGACATTGGCATACTCATCGTAAGGATAGGCCACCGCTTCGGCATGCCACCCCTTGCCGACACCCTCGGCACAGCCGCCGAGGATGCCGATGTTGCCGGTCATCGCCTGCAGGGCGGCAGCCATCCGGTTGTATTGCTCGCCATAGCTGGCGCGCCCCGGCGCCCAACTCGCCTTGAGGGCGGCCGGCTTGGTCGTGGCATACATTTCCGCCAGTTTTTTGATGTCGACCGCAGCAACCCCGCAAATCTTCTCGGCCCATTCCGGCGTCTTCGGGATCCCGTCGTTCTTGCCGAGAATGTAGTCCTTGAAGTTTTCCTTGTCGGCAAACTTCTCGGGCGTCGTCCCGGCATCCATGCCCTGCACGAACTTGTCGATGAACTTCTGGTCCTGCCAGTTGTTGACGAAGATGTGGTGCGCCATGCCGGCCAGCATGGCGGCGTCGGTATTGGGCTTGATCGGAATCCACCAGGCATCGTAGCTGGCCGCCGAATCGGTGTATTGCGGATCGACGACGACGAACTTGCAGCCGCGCTGCTTGGCGAGGCGCATGTAGTAGAAGGTGTTGCCGCCGTGGAAGGTGTAGGCCGGGTTCCAGCCCCACATGATGATCAGCTTGGCATGCGCGAAGGTGTCGTCCTCATTGCCGTCGGTGATGGTGCCGAAGGTCATCCGTGAGCTGAAGGTCGTACCCTGGTAGCTGGGTACCGACCAGGAATTGGTGCGGCAACCGAACATGCCGAGGAAGCGGGCGAGCAGGCCTTCGATCTGGTCCGACTTGTGCAGCACGCCGTAGGAGGTGCCGGCATAGGCCTGGTCGAGAATGGCGGTGGGGCCGTACTTCTGCTTCAGCTCGACCATCTTTTTCGCGACATGGTCGAGCGCCTCGTCCCAGGAAACGCGCTTGAACTTGCCCTCACCGCGTTCGCCAACCCGCATCATCGGGTAGAGCAGTCGCTCCGGCGAATACAGGCGACTGCGATAGGAGCGCCCACGCAGGCAGGCACGCAGTTGCGGCTTTTCCTCGGTATCGAGGCCGATCTTGCCGCCCTCCTGATAACGCCCGTCGTCGGTTGATAAACGAACGATGACATCACCCTTCTTGTGGGCGACCAGCATATGGCGGGAGCCACAGTTGTGATCGCAGGAGGTCACCACCGTCGTCAGGTCGTCATCCCGGGGATAAGGCGCGTAAGGAAAAGCCTGGGCTTCCTGCTCGCCCAAGCCAAGTTCGACAAGGCCGCTGGTGGTAGCCACCGCGGCACCAGCGCCGACAGTCTTGAGGAAGCTGCGACGTTTGGGATTGAGAATATCCAGCCAGTTGCGTTTCGTATCCATGATTCGTCCTTATTGCTTGGGCTGGTTGCCATTGGCTGGCAGGGCAAAGCGTGCTTCACTGACAACCGGGCGGTCCTTCGCCCAATCGGGTACCTCCGGGGACATACCCTCCCACGGATGACGCGGATAGGGATACTCCTTCCGATACCAGGACCGACCGCCGTGGCAACCGTAGCAAACATCGGCATTTTTCTGGCCGGCGGCCTCGATCGCTTCAGCCTTGAGATAGGTAACCTGGTGGCGGTTGGTGCGTATGGCAGCGTGACAGGTCAGGCAGGAGTTGCCGAACATTTCCTTGCTTTCCGGCCAGGGGCTGGGCAAACCCATGACAGCGGTGTTCATCGGAGCATGGCACTTGAGGCAGGTCGTCTCGACGTTGACCGCCTTGCGCAGCGTAAATCCGTTATCGGTCTGCGGTGTACCCGTCGCCGAAGTACCCTGCGCTTCATCGCGCGGGTCACTTCCCTGATGACAGGTAGTGCAGCTTAAATTCATCAATTCCTTGGCCATCCCGGTCAGCAGATGGCGACGGTGGAAGGTGTCCTGCTCCCCGGTGTATGTGCTTAGTTGCTGATACCAGGCCTTGCTGGTACTGGCCTTGACACCTGCCGGCGAGGTTTCGCGAACCTTGTCGTCAAGTACCTCGCGGTGGCAGGCCAGGCAATGCTCGTCTTTCGCCGTTTCGATGGCGGGCTTGAAGTGAATGGGATCATATGTTGAACGCAGCAGATTCTTGCCACCAACCGGAGCGGACGGCTCCATGGCAACAGGCGTGGGCGCAGGTTGCGCTGCGTCCCGCTGACTGACGTACCAACCACCGACGGCGGCAACCGCCACAACGAGGGCGACGATGAGACCGATTTTTGGGCTTTTCATGATCAATCCTTGCGCACCAGATCGGTATGAAGGCCGCGAATGTCATAGCGGTCCTTGAGATTCGGATAGATGAACGGGGTATACCAGGCGCCCTGATATTTCAGGAATTCAAGACCTGTAGGTGGCGGCGTGATACCCCGCAACGCCTGCGCCTGCCATGCCGGGGTCTGTTCAAATACAGTGATGACCGGGGCACCATCCGGGCGCTGATCCGGCACCAGGCCGGCGATGAATACGGGAATCTCGGCAAGTGCATTTGCACCGGCCATCAGCAGACCAAGCAGGACCATTAGCTTTTTCATGTTGTCATTATGCCGTTTGAAGATCAAGAAACGGGGCAGGCACTCTGCCTGCCCCATTCGAGTGAAGATTATTACTTCTTCTTGCCTTCCATGCCCTGCATGCCGGACATGCCCTTCTGGCCTTCCATGCCCTGCATGCCGGACATGCCCTTCTGGCCTTCCATGCCCTGCATACCGGACATACCCTTCTGGCCTTCCATGCCGGACATGCCGCCCATACCGGACATGCCTTCCTGCTTGGACTTCTTGGTCTTCTGGCCTTCCATGCCCTGCATGCCGGACATACCCTTCTGGCCTTCCATACCCTGCATGCCAGACATGCCCTTCTGGCCTTCCATGCCGGACATACCCTTCTGGTCGGCAGCACTAACATTGGCAGTGACGGCGCTCAGGGAAACGATGGCAAACGCTGCAACAGTCGATAGTTTCATCATGTATTACCTCATTGATTTTAAGTTCACCGTCTCCGCCATCCAAGCGAAAACGACTTGGGCACCCGCCCAGGCGGGCTACTTAAAGCACGAGTAGTGCCAGCACCGAGCGCTGAACTCAAGCCATTGATTTATAATACATATCAATCAAATAATTGGCCTGTGGAAATACCGGGTGACTGCCAAATTGGCATGTAATTTTATGAAAAACAGGCCAACTCATTGATTTGTAGACAAATCAATTACTGCCAATTTGGCATGGGCCATGTAAATCCGTCATGCGGACGCCCTGGTCGGCGAATTCAGATTCGCAAACCTGATTTCTTCAGTATCCGAGTCGAGAATAGAATCTCGTTGGCTCGGCACTCCGTCCCCAGCAACGTTGCGATTACTGCTGCCTTGTCCGCGACCTCCACTCGGGATGCGCCATGGACCATCGCAAAGAGGTTGTAAGGCCAATCCGGCAACGCGCGTGGCCGGCGGTAGCAATGGGTGACGAACTCCAGCGCGCCGACGCGGGCGCCGAGTTCGTCGACCCGCTCGTCGGCGACGTCCCACACCGTCATGCCGTTGGCCGTCCAGCCGATGGCGTAATGGTTGGGCACGGCGCCGATGCGGCGGATGACGCCGGATTCGAGCATGGACTGCAGGCGGCGCACCACCTCTTCGCCGGCGATGCCGATCTGTTCGCCGATCGCCTGATAGGGCCGGGCGACGAGCGGCAGGCCGCCTTGCGTGGCGACGATCAGCGCGCGGTCGATCTCGTCGAGCCTCGGCAAGCCGCTCATGCCCGCGCCGCCAGCTTCATTTCGACAAAATATTCCCGTTCCTTGGGGAAGGCATAAACGGGCAAACCGGTATCCCGCTCGATTTTCGCGATGGCCTCGGCGATCCCCTGCGGCGTTTCGGTCGCCAGCACGAACCACATGTTCAGCGCATGCTCGCGGCGGTAGTTGTGGGCGACCTGCGGCAACGCATTGACCAGCCCCGTCACCTCGCCGTAGCGCGCTTCCGGCACCGCCAGCGCGGCCAGCACGAAGGCGCCGCCCATGCGCTCGATCTGGACCATGGGGCCGAAACGGGTCAACACCTTGTCGTCGAGCAGGCGCTGCAGGCGGGCCAGCAGTTCGTTTTCGGTGATGCCCAGGCGTTCGGCGGCCTCGGCATAGGGTCGTTCGCAAAGCGGAAAGTCGCCCTGCAATTTGTCGATGATTTGCCGGTCCACCGCGCTGCGCAGCGAGTGCCCCTGGGGTACGTCAAGCTCAGGCATAACGTGCGCCGTTCTGCTTGAAGCGGGTCAGCGAGAACAGCACGTCGTGCGCGCAATCGGTCAATCCATGGCGCTGGCGCAGGTCACCGATGATGGCTTCGACTTCGGCCCGCTCGCGGCCGTGGATCATGCAGAACAGATTGTACGGCCAGTCAGGCAGGGCGCGCGGCCGACGATAGCAGAGGGTCACCGCGGGTTCCTCGGCCAACGCGCGACCGAGTTCGCCGACCCGTTCGTCGGGAATGTCATGCACCAGCATCGCATTTGCCGTATAGCCCAGTTCGCGATGCCGGACGACGACCCCGAAGCGCTTGATGGCACCATCCTCGAGCCAGTTGCCGATGCGCCCCATCACTTCATTTTCAGAGACACCAATGCGCTCGGCGATCAGGGCAAACGGGCGCATGAACAGTGGCAACCCTTCCTGCAGCACCGAGACCAGCCGCCGCTCGGCTTCGCCGATCGGTGAAGCCGGCTCCACCGCACGTGCCGTTACGCTAGTCTTGCGTGATTCGCCATGCAGCGGAAAGCCGAGATCGATGTGAAACTCTTCAAGCAACGGCAACGCCAGCAACGGATAACCGGCCGCCTTTTCGATCGCCCCCAGCGTTGCCTGCAGGCGGCCCTCGCTGGCGGCCGTCACGACGAACCACAGGTTGTAGCGGTGCTCTCGTTCGTAGTTGTGGTTGACCTCCGCGAAGCGGTTGACCGCGGCGGCTACTGCTTCGAGCTGCTCCGGCGGCACCGCCATCGCCGCCAGCGTCGAGGCGCCAATGCGCTTGGGCGCGAAGACCGCCCCCACCCGCGAGATCTTGCCTTCGCGCCGCAGTTTTTCGAGGCCGGCCAGAATCGTTCGCTCGCCGACACCGAGACGCGCCGCCAGTTCGGCGAACGGCGCCGGACAGAGCGGAAAATCGCGCTGGAACTCGTTGAGCAGGCGGAACTCGAGAGCGCTGTCCATCAGAAGCCGATCCGGTTGGCGCGGGCGGTGAAAAAAATGCCGGACGGATTATCGGCGGCGATCTCCCCGAGTCGGGCGAAAGTCGCGGTATCGTAGATCAGCACCTTGTTATCGTCTCTGGCCGAGAGCCAGACATTCTCGCCGCGCGGCGCGAACTCCATGTGCAGGATGCCCTTGCCCGGTTCGAAGGCATGAACGACCTTGCCGGCCAGGGTGTCGATGACATCCATCTTGCCATTGTCCGGGAAGGCGAAATTGACCCACACCTGGCGCCCGTCCGGCCGCGCCATGACGAAAACCGGCTGGCCGCGCACCGGAATCCGGCCGACTTCCTTCCAGGTCGCGACGTCGACGACCAGCACCTCGTGGCGGCCGATCGCCGGCAGGTAGGCCTTGCCCTGCGCCACCGACCAGCCGCGCAAATGTGGCATCTTGAACACCGGCAGTTTTTCCTGGCCGCGACCGTAGTTTTCGAGGATCTTGCGCGCGCCCTTTTCCGGTTGCCAGAGATCGACCATGGCGACCCCGTCCTCGCCGAACAGGCCGGCCAGGAAATAGCGACCATCGGGCGTAACAAGGCCGTCGTAGGGCTGGATGCCGGCGGGAAAGCGCTGCGTCTGTGGCTGGCGTGGATTGGAAAAATCGCTGACCCAGATTTCACCGCCCTCGAACAGCGCGTAGGCGAACTTGTTGCCCGGTGCATCGGCGAGACCGACGACCTTGGAGAACTTGCCCGGCGCGTATTCGGCCGGTACTTCGGAGAGCAGTTCGAGCGTCTCGGCATCGAAAGCCTTGATGCCCCCCGGCGTGTAGTTCTGGGCGACGACGATGCGGCCGTCCTGCGAGATCGAGCCGCCGATGGCATTGCCGGACTGCATCACGCGCTTGACGACCTTCGCCTCCAGCATGTCGATCTTGGTCAGTCCGCCATCGCGGCCGAAGACAAAGGCATAACGACCGTCGCGCGAATAGACGGCGGAGGCGTGCGAGAGGTCGCCGAGCCCATCGATCCGCGCATAGGGCTGGCGTGAAGTGGTATCGACCAGCGTAACCTTGCCGCTGGCGCGCTCGATGATCAGGCCGAGATCGCCCGTGCCACGCACCTGTGTTCCAGCGCAGGCGCTCAACAACAAGGCGACAACGAAACTCAGAAATAAACGCATCACATCCTCAATTCGGGAAACCGTTCATCAATTCTTGCACGATCCAGCCTGCCTCGGCTTCCGACATGAATTGTTTCCACGGTGGCATCGGCGTGCCGGGTCAACCGTAATAGATCGTCGCCACCAGCCCATCGGCCGGCTTTTCATGCAAATTCTCGGGCAATAGCGGTGGCCCAAGTCCGCCCCGCAGCGTCATCCCGTGACAGGAGCCACAATCCTGGCGCACCAGTCGAACCAGTTCCTTTTGCCGCAGTGCATCCGGCTCCGCGGCCATTGCTGGCTCTGCGCCTCCCACGGTCGCGGTCAGACGTCAAAAAAAGGGTAAAAACCAGCCTACTCACCAACAATGATCAAGCCTTTCATTTCCGGATGCGGGCCGCAATGATAGGGATAACGGCCCGGCTGCGTAAACTGCCGCTGCCAGCTTTCGTCAGGGAACATCCGCTCCGATTCGCGCCCGCCCTCTTGCGGAAACACCACCGAATGACTGGTCCGCTTTTCGTGATTGACCCATTTCACTGTATCACCAACCCGAATGCTGACTTCCTGCGGTGTGAACAAGTACTTTTCGATACTGACCTCGACCGTTTGTTCGGCCAAGGCAGCAAAAGAAACGAGCGCCAGCAGGACTGACGCTCGTCTCAGTTTCAGCAGCCCGGTTAACATGCGAACCTACCCCGGACTTCAGTCTTGTTACTGCTTCACAGCCTTCACATCGCCATCAGCACCAAGGCCGATGGTATGGCCAAAGGAAACGTGATGGAAACGGCCGCCGGCATGGTCTGCGTGGACAGCAACCCCGAACGGGACAGCCTTGCCCGGCGCCAGATTGACGCCGCCGGCCAGCTTGCGGGTAAAGGTCACGGTATAAGTGTCGCCGGACTTGCTGCCTTCGGCCGTCACGCCCGCCTTGCCACCTTCCATGCTGCGCTTGTCGGTCACCGATCCATCGGATACCTTGCCACTGCTCGTCCACTGCATCAGGTCCATCGCGCCAGCCGTAACGTACTTGGTCTTCTTGTCATCGGCGCCCGGCATGGTGCGCGCATCCTTGTGGCAAGCGGCCCAGCAACCGGCCTGGTCAGCCAGCGGCACTTTGTCGTTCGGGAACATCACGGTCGCCTTGACTTCATTGTCCTTGTCGGACTTGTCAAAACCACCGGCTGGCGCCTTGAAGGTCAGGCGGACATAAAGATTGGTCGCATCGTAGGCCGACTGAACTCCAACCGGGAAGGTCATCGTCTTCGGTGCCCCCTTGGGCTCCATATCCTTGCCCGCCAGACGCTTGAGATCGATGTCCAGCTTGCCACCGTCGTTATGGCAACCGGCGCAGGTTTCGCCCTTCTTCAGGCCGCTGGCGCCACTATGGTCACTACTCCTCACCCACTCAAACGGTGCAACGCCCGTATGAATGACCGGGATATTTTTCGTCGGGACCTTGCTCCAGTCCGGGGCGGCCAGCACAGCCTGCGAACCAATCGCCATCAGGGCGCCCATTACAAACAGTGAAGTCAACTTCCGGTTCATTGCTATCTCCATTCTTTCACATGAGACGGGGGCTTGCGCCCCCGTTCAGATTACATGGTCAGGCGAACGCCAAATTAGTAAATGTCGTGCTGCGTGTTGTAGACGTTGAACTTGCCGGTCGGGGTGATCATCTTCGGATCGGTGATCACCTTCTTGACCTTCAGCGTCGTGTCGTCATAGACCACGATGGCGGACTGGTCGGTCTTGCCACCCCACAGCGAGATCCAGACTTCCTTGCCGTCAGCGCTGTACTCCGGATGCACGGCACGGCTTGCGTCGCCTTGGTCTCCGGCAGGCCGGAATCCTTGGCGACGTTGAGACGACCTTGCGGCTTGGACAGGTCGGCTTGTGTCCCAGACCGATACCGATTCAGCCAGTTCCTTGTCCGGGTTCTGCGGCGAATCGGCCCACAGGTGCTTGGACTTCGGATGGGTCTTGACGAACAGGTTGCCCGGCACGTGCTTCACTTCCTGCACGACCTTCCAGTTGTATTCCTTGTACTTGGCATTCTTCTTGTCATCCGACGGCGTGCTGATCAGCGTCAGGACGTCGGCGCCGAGGTGGCCGGTCGTCCATACCGGGCCGAACTTGGGATGGATGAAGTTGGCGCCACGACCCGGGTGCGGGATCTTGGCGACATCGACCAGCGCCGCCAGCTTGCCGGTCTTGGTGTCGACCGCCGCGATCTTGTTGGAGGCATTGGCCGCCACCAGGAAGTAACGCTTGGTAGCATCCCAGCCGCCGTCATGCAGGAACTTGGCGGAATCGATGGTGGTGGTCTTCAGGTTCTCGATGTCGGAATAATCGACCAGCAGGATCTGGCCGGTTTCCTTGATGTTGACCACCCATTCCGGCTTGATGTAGGACGCGACGATGGAGGCGACGCGCGGTTCGGGATGGTATTCGCCGTCCACCGTCATGCCGCGGGTGGACACGACCTTGAGCGGCTTCAGCGTGTCGCCATCCATGATCACGTACTGGGGCGGCCAGTAGGAGCCGGCGATGCGTACTTGTCTTCGAAGCCCTTGAACTTGGAGGTTTCGACCGAACGCGCATCGAAGCCGACCTTGACTTCAGCCACGACGGCCGGCTTCTCCATCCACAGGTCGATCAGCGTCAAGCGGCCATCGCGGCCGATCACGTAAATATAGCGACCGGATGCGGACAGGCGGGAAATATGCACCGCGTAGCCGGTCTTGACGATGCTGCAGATTTCCTTGGTGTCGCCGTCGATCAGCGCCACTTCGCCGGTATCGCGCAGGGTGACGGAGAACACGTTCTTCAGGTTGATCTTGTTCATCTGCTTGGTCGGGCGATCCTTGACCGGCACGATGACCTTCCAGGAATCCAGCATGTCCTTGAGGCTGAACTCCGGCGGCACATCCGGCGTGTTCTGGATGTACTTCGCCATCAGGGCGATTTCATCCTTGGTCAGGATGTCGTCGAAGTTCACCATGCCGCCATCGGTACCGTAGCCGATGATCTTTTCCAGACGAGTCTGGCCGAGCTTGAGCGTGCCGCCCTCGGTGACGTTGCCGTCCTTGTCCTTCTTGGACCAGTGCGGCTCGAGGTTCTTGCCGGTCGCGCCCTTGCGCAGCACGCCGTGACAACCGGCGCAACGCTCGAAGTAAATCTTCTTGGCCTGATCTTTCTCGGCAGCCGTCAACTCGGGCGCCTTCGCAGCATCCTGAGCAAAGGCGGAACCCATGGCAAAAGCCATGGCAGTCATCGTCAACATCCCCACTACAGTTTTCTTCATCTTCTCTCTCCTCGAAACAAAACAGGGCGCGCCCACCCCCAGCGCGATGTGCGTCAGGTTGAACCTGACCCGAATTGCCATCCTTGATGCTGATCAAGCTTTTATCGCATAAGGAATCGTTTATATTCAATCGAATATATTTATTACGAACTATTTTTATAGTTTTTTAGTAGTGGCTTCTTTATTGCAAGCCATGCCGCCTATTGGCAGGCACCGCTTGCGGCATTAGGATGGGCGCCCGAAGGAATAATTGGCTCCATGGAAACGCAAAACACTCTTGAGGCCGGAAAAGTCTGGCTGATCGGCGCCGGCCCCGGCGACCCCGACCTGCTCACGGTCAAGGCCGCCCGCCTGATTGCCCTGGCCGATGCCCTGGTTTTCGACCATCTGGTCGGCGAAGGGATCATGGATCTGGCGCGCGCAGACGCCCGCCGCATCTATGCCGGTAAGGAAGCTTCCAAGCACACGCTGCCACAGGAATCGATCAACAAGCTGCTGGTCGATCTGGCGCGCGAAGGCCTCTCCGTGGTTCGCCTGAAGGGCGGCGACCCGTTCATTTTCGGGCGCGGCGGCGAGGAACTGGAGACGCTCGTCGCCTCCGGCATTCCCTTCGAGGTCGTTCCCGGCATCACCGCCGCGGCGGGTTGCGCCGCCTATTCGGGCTTTCCGCTGACCCATCGCGACCACGCCCAGGCCGTGACCTTCGTCACCGGCCATCTCAAGGACGGCACCGTCAATCTCGACTGGCCGGCGCTCGCCCGGCCCAAACAGACCGTGGTCTTCTACATGGGCATCGGCGCCGTTGAAGAAATTTGCCGGCAAATGATCAATCACGGGCTTCCCTCGGCGACCCCCGCCGCAGCGATACGCAACGCCACATTGCCGACGCAGCAGACCTTGCTCGCCACGCTCGGCACCCTGCCGCAGCAAATCGTGGAATTAGGCATCAAGCCGCCGGCGCTGATCGTCGTCGGCAGCGTCGTCAACCTGCACAGCAAACTCAACTGGTTCGAACAAACATGAAATGGTTACTACTTGTCACCGCCCTTTTCGCCCTCCCGGCGCACGCCTATTCCGGCAAGGAACTGCGCGAGGACTGCCTGGCGGCGGAAAGCAGCTTCGCAGCCAATGCCGCGAGCCCCAATGCCTATCAGTCAGTCAAGGGCGCGCGCTGCATCGGCTACATCGAAGGCTTTGTCAACGGCTATGCGATCAGCGATTTCCTGGCTGAAACGGTGGGCGTAAAGCTCAACGCTTTCTGCCTGCCGAAGAGCGCTGACCTCTCCTACCGTCTGGTGCGCTCGGTCCTCGCCCATCTGGATCGGCAACCGCCGAATCCGGAAAGCAGCACGGCCACGCTGGTCGCCGCCGCGCTCTCGAAAACCTTCCCGTGCCCCGAGCCGCTTGAACCAAAGAAGTGATTCGGGGATAATCCGACCTCCATTCGCCCCGATGGCGGAATCGGTAGACGCAGCGGATTCAAAATCCGCCGCCGAAAGGTGTGCCGGTTCGAGTCCGGCTCGGGGCACCAGGACATACAAGCGGCTCTCTTCGGAGAGCCGTTTTCACTTATTTGCCCGGAACACCATGCCATGTCGTTGACCGTCGACGACTTCGACTTTCCGCTTCCCCCCGAATTGATCGCCCAGCACCCGACCGCCGAACGCACCGGCAGCCTGCTATTGCACGTCTGCGGTCAACGGCAATTTGACCGCCAATTTGCCGACCTGCCGACGTTGCTCAAGGCCGGCGACCTGCTGGTCTTCAACGACACCCGCGTCATCAAGGCGCGCTTTTTCGGGCAGAAGGAAAGCGGCGGCCAGGTCGAGGTGCTGCTCGAACGCATCGTCGACGCGCACGCACGCCATCGCCCAGATCCGCGCCAGCAAGTCGCCCAAGCCTGGCACCCGGCTGAAGCTGGCCGACGCCTTCGAGGTTGTCGGTGACCGGCCGTGCCGGGGCGAGCGGTGAATTCTTTGCTTTGGAGACTGTTGACCGTAGCAATCTTTGGGAACTGGCTGAGCGCTACGGCAAATTGCCACTGCCGCCCTACATCGAGCACCCGGCCGAGGGCGCCGACGAAACGCGCTACCAGACCGTCTATGCCCGCGAACCGGGCGCCGTCGCCGCGCCCACCGCCGGCCTGCATTTCGACGAGCCGATGCTGGAGACGCTGCGCGCCAAGGGCGTGCAATACCGCCTTCCTGACCCTGCACGTCGGCGCCGGCACCTTCCAGCCGGTGCGCGTCGACAAGATCGCCGAGCACCGGATGCACAGCGAGCGCTTCGAGATTCCGCAGGCCACCGCCGATGCCATCGCCGCCACCCGCGCCGCCGGCGGCCGGGTCATCGCGGTCGGCACCACCAGCCTGCGCTCGCTGGAATCGGCCGCCAACGCCGATGGCACGGTAAAATCCGGCGCCGGCCGAAACCGACATCTTCATCACCCCCGGCTACCGCTTCAAGGTCGTCGACCGGCTGATCACCAATTTCCACCTGCCGAAATCGACGCTGCTGATGCTGGTTTCGGCCTTTGCCGGCTACGACAACATCCGCGCCGCCTACGCCCACGCCGTGGCCGAGCGCTACCGCTTCTTCAGCTATGGCGACGCCATGCTTCTGGAAAAATACCGATGCAGTTTGAACTCCTGAAAACCGACGGCGCCGCCCGCCGCGGTCACACTGACTCTGGCCCACGGCATCGTCGAAACGCCCGTCTTCATGCCGGTCGGCACCTACGGCACGGTCAAGGCGATGACGCCGCACGAACTGAACGACATCGGCGCGCAGATCGTGCCTCGGCAACACCTTCCACCTGTGGCTGCGGCCAGGCCTGGACGTCATCGCAGGCCCATGGCGGCCTGCACGACTTCATGAACTGGGACGAAGCCGATCCTCACCGACTCCGGCGGCTTCCAGGTGTTCTCGCTGGGCGCCATGCGCAAGATCACCGAGGAAGGCGTCAAGTTCTCGTCGCCGATGAATGGCGACCAAGCTGCTTCCTGACCCCGGAAGATCTCGATGCAGATCCAGAAGGTGCTGAATTCCGACATCGTGATGATTTTCGACGAATGCACGCCCTATCCCGGCGACGCACGACGAAGCCGCCAAATCGATGCGCCTGTCGCTGCGCTGGGCGCAACGTTCGCGCGACGAACACGACCGGCTGGAAAACCGCAACGCGCTGTTCGGCATCGTCCAGGGCGGCATGCACGAAGACCTGCGCGACGAATCGCTGGCCGGACTGGACGACATCGGCTTCGACGGCTATGGCCATCGGCGGCCTGTCGGTCGGCGAGCCGAAGGAAGACATGGTGCGCATCCTCGCCCACGTCGCGCCGCAGATGCCGACGCGACAAGCCGCGCTACCTGATGGGCGTCGGCACGCCGGAAGACCTGGTGCATGCGGTCAAGGCCGGGCATCGACATGTTCGACTGCGTGATGCCGACGCGCAACGCGCGCAACGGCCACCTGTTCACCCGCTTCGGCGACATCAAGATCAAGAACGCCCGGCACAAGACCGACACCGGCCCGCTGGACGAGTCGTGCAGCTGCTACACCTGCCGCAATTTCAGCCGCGCCTACCTGCACCACCTGCACCGCGCCGGCGAAATTCTCGGCGCGCGTGCTCAACACCATCCACAACCTGCATTACTATCAGAACGATGCATGGCCGAAATGCGCGCTGCCATCGAAGCCGGCACCCTTGATGGATGCGGCTGGCAGCTTTGCGCGCGATCGATTGTCCGGCCAAGTGATAGAATCACGCGTTTTGATTTTCAGCTTTCAGGAGTTTGAATGATGATTAGTCTTGCCCACGCCCAGACCGCCGGCGCCGCTGCCGATCCGACCGGCAGCCTGATGCAGTTGCTGCCGATGATCCTGATGTTCGTCGTGCTGTGGTTTCTGATGATGCGCCCGCAGATGAAGAAGTCCAAGGAGCACAAGGCCCTGATCGCCGCGCTGGCCAAGGGCGACGAAGTGGTTACCCAGGGCGGCATTCTCGGCAAGATCGTCAAGGTTGGCGACAGCTATGTGACGGTCGAAATCGCCACCGGCACCGAAGTTGTTGTGCAAAAGCCGTCGATCGGCCTGGTCCTGCCCAAGGGCACTCTGAAGTCGCTGTAACCACCCCCGAAGGGCGGCCCCAGCGCCGCCTTCTCTTCGCTTTCGAAGCCACTATGAATCGCTACCCACTCTGGAAGTACATCACCGTCGCTGTCGCGCTGCGTGCTGGGCTTCGTCTATACCCTGCCCAATTTCTTCGGCGAATCGCCGGCGGTGCAGGTTTCCAGCGCCAAGGCCACGATCAAGGTCGACCAGAAGGCTCTGGCCCGCGTCGAAGAAGCCTTGAAGGCCGCCAGTATCACGCATGACGGCATCCAGCTCGACTTCAACGGCGTCAAGGCCCGTCTCAAGGACACCGACACCCAGTTGAAGGCCAAGGACATCCTGGAAAAGACCTTCAATCCGGACCCGGCGGACCCGCAGTACGTGGTCGCGCTGAACCTGCTTTCCGCTTCTCCGCAGTGGCTGACCGCGCTGCACGCGCTGCCGATGTACCTCGGCCTTGACCTGCGCGGCGGCGTGCATTTCCTGTTGCAAGTGGACATGAAGGGCGCGCTGACCAAGCGTCTGGATTCCCTGTCGGCCGACCTGCGCACCGTCCTGCGCGACAAGAACGTGCGCCACGCCGGCGTCAGCCGCGAAGGCGATCGCCTGGTGATCAAATTCCGCGAGTCAGAGGTCCGCGACAAGGCGCGCAACGCCATCGCCGACAGCCAGCCCGACCTGGTGCTGACCGAGCAGGGCGAAGGCACCGATCTCAAACTGGTCGCCACGCTGAAACCGGAAGCGCAGAAGAAGATCGGCGAATTCGCCCTCAAGCAGAACATCACCACGCTGCACAACCGGATCAACGAACTCGGCGTCGCCGAACCGGTGATCCAGCAGCAGGGCGCCGACCGCATCGTCGTCCAGTTGCCGGGCGTGCAGGACACGGCCAAGGCCAAGGACATCCTGGGCCGCACCGCGACCCTCGAAATCCGCATGGTCGACGACTCGCCGGGCGCCCTGGAAGCGGCGCTGGCCGGCAATCCGCCGTTCGGCAGCGAGGTGTACACCGAGCGCGGCGGCCAGCCGCTGCTGGTCAAGAAACAGGTCGTGCTGACCGGCGACCGTCTGACCGACGCCCAGCCCGGCTTCGACAACCAGACGCAGCGAACCGGCGGTGCACCTGACCCTCGATTCGGCCGGCGCCCGCATCTTCAAGGACGTCACCCGCGAGAATGTCGGCAAGCGCATGGCCATCCTGCTCATCGAGAAGGGCAAGGGTGAAGTCGTCACCGCGCCGGTGATCCGCACCGAAATCGGTGGCGGCCGCGTGCAGATTTCCGGCCGCATGAGCAGCATGGAAGCCACCGATACCGCCCTGCTGCTGCGCGCCGGTTCGCTGGCCGCGCCGATGGACATCATCGAGGAACGCACCATCGGCCCCAGCCTTGGCGCCGACAATATCCGCAAGGGCTTCCACTCGACGATGTGGGGCTTTGCCGCCATCGCCGTGTTCATGATCCTCTACTACCAGATCTTCGGCGTCGTTTCGGTGCTGGCGCTGGCCTCCAACCTGCTCTTCCTGGTCGCCATGCTGTCGTTGCTGCAGGCCACGCTGACCTTGCCCGGCATCGCCGCCATCGCGCTGACGCTCGGCATGGCGATCGACGCCAACGTGCTGATCAACGAACGCATCCGCGAGGAACTGCGCGCCGGGATGCCGCCGCAGGCGGCGATTTCGGAAGGCTACGAACGCGCCTTCGGGACCATTCTCGACTCCAACATCACCACCCTGATCGCCGGCCTGGCGCTGCTGATTTTCGGCTCCGGCCCGATCCGCGGCTTTGCCGTGGTGCACTGCCTCGGCATCCTGACCTCGATCTTCTCGTCGGTGGTCGTCTCGCGTCGCTGGTCAACCTGATCTACGGTCGCCAGAAGAAACTGACCAAGGTGGCCATCGGCCAGATCTGGAAACCGGGCACGAATGTCGGCAACAGCGCGGTCAACGGTCAGAAATAAGGATAAACGACCATGGAATTTTTCCGCATCAAAAAAGACATCCCCTTCATGCGCCATGCGCTGAAGTTCAACATCATTTCGCTGGTGACTTTCCTGCTGGCCGTGGTGTTTCTCTTCAGCAAGGGCCTGCACCTGTCGGTGGAATTCACCGGCGGCACGCTGATCGAAGTCGCCTACCAGCAGGCGGCCGACCTCGAAAAGATTCGCGGCGCGCTCGGCAAGTCCGGCTTCAACGACTTCTCGGTGCAGAACTTCGGCTCCTCGCAGGACGTAATGATTCGCCTGCCGCTCAAAGCCGACCAGAACACCTCCCAATTAGGCGAGTCGGTCATGAAGTCGCTGGAAGCCGAAGCGCCGGGCGCCCAGCTGCGCCGCGTCGAGTTCGTCGGCCCGCAGGTCGGCAAGGAACTCGCCGAGAACGGCGCCATGGCGCTGCTGCTGGTCGTCATCGGCATCGTGCTCTACCTGGCGTTCCGCTTCGAATGGCGCTTCTCGGTTTCGGCCATCATCGCCAACCTGCACGACGTGATCATCATTCTCGGCTTCTTCGCCTTCTTCCAGTGGGAGTTTTCCCTCTCGGTGCTGGCCGCCGTGCTTGCCGTGCTCGGCTACTCGGTCAACGAATCGGTCGTCGTCTTCGACCGGGTTCGCGAAACCTTCAAGAAGGTGCGCGGCCTGTCGACGCCGGAAGTGCTCGACCACGCCATCACCAGCACGATCAGCCGAACCATCATCACGCACGGCAGCACCCAGATGATGGTCCTGTCGATGCTGATCTTCGGTGGCGAGACGCTGTACTACTTCTCGCTGGCACTGACCATCGGCATCCTTTTCGGCATCTACTCCTCGGTCCTGGTCGCCAGCCCGCTGGTCATGTGGCTCGGCGTCTCGCGCGAGCAATTCATCAAGCAGAAGAAGGTCGTCGAAGGCGCCAACGAGGAAGGCGCCGTCGTCTGAGCGATTGCTGCACCCCAAGGGTGCTCGAGCCCAAGGCCCCGTCGCCTGTGGGGCGCGGTCGACAACAAAAAGCCACCGTTTTTGGTGGCTTTTTCGTTTTGCGAGTTTCAAGAGGGGTCCGGGACGAACCTGTCGGTTGGGAACGGATTCGGCGTCGGGCGCTGGCGAATTGTGGGAATAACCCCCTGCGCCCGCAGATTTTCAAGCGAGTCGTAATAGACCGTGATGATCTCGTCCGGCCGCTCGCTTGCCTTGCGAAACTCGACTTGCTGGGCAGGGGCGTAGAGACGTTCCCCGTGCCCCGTGCCAAGCTTTTCCTCGGCGCCGGCACTGCGTTTCGCTTCAGCCTTGTTCGCAACGGCGGGTGCGGCGGGGGCCGAGTCCATGCGCGATCCGCCAAGGGTACTTTCCTGGCTTGAGATGGCCGGTTCGCGGTATTCGCGGAAGGCGGCAATCCCGATCACACCGACATTCGCAGGGCGGTTCGTGCGGGCAGCATAAGAATCCGGCAGGGCGGTGAAGTAGAAGGCCGCGACGTCCTGGCTGGATTTTCGCCAGCCGGAAATTTCCGTCGATCCCAGCGGTGAAAGGACGTAACCGCGCTGGCTGGCCGAAGCGGTTTCACCCGACACGACATTGACGCCGTCCACGGAAACCACCGCCAACAGCCGTTCCCCGGTGCGGTTTCTGAGTTCAAGCGCATAGCGGTCACCCGGTTTGCCAGCGACATAGAGCTTGCCGCCGTGCCGGTAGGTCTGGAGACGTTCGCCGGTGCTCCGGTTGAAAATCGATACCTCGGCGACCATCGCTGCGTTGGCGGCTGGAACAGCGCAGCAAAAAAGCGCGGCTGCGAAAATGGACAGGATTGACTTCATGACTTGCTCCTTGTGTTGGTTGGCTACACCCATTCAAACGATGGGTTCGCCACAACGGGGTTAAGGCGCAAGCATTTTTTCGAGTGCGGAAGGAACCGGGTATTCGGGGTAGGCCTTGCGGAACGACTCAAGCTCCGTACGCGCAGCACTTTTCTCTCCGGTGGCGGCAAGGCGCTCGATGGCGGCCAGCCAGTCAGACGGGTTTCTGGCCACGGCCATCCTGTTTGCAGCAGGCGCTCCGGCTGACGGCGATACGCCGGCCGAAGGCATCGCGCCGGTGGATGCAGTTCCCGACTTTGCAGCTTCCAGCGGCGGCGCGCTGACAGGTGCCGTAGCATCCGCGGCCACCGCCTTTTCCGCAGAAGCGCGTTCGCTTCGCCCCGGCGCGGGCAGCGCAGCGGGGGCTGCCTCAGCCTTCCGGTCCGCCCTTGGCGACGGCGCAGCCAACTCCATGGGCGCGGCGGGCCGAGCCTTGGCCTCGTTTGCCTGCGGGGCCACGGGCGATCCGCCCGCTGGTGAATTCGCCATGGGCGGCGATTCCTTGACCGAACCGGAGGCGGGCGCTTGTTGCGGCTCCGGCCTGTCCGTCACCGACGAGCCATCCGGCGGACTCCGATCCACCATCAGCGCCAACATGGCAACCAGCACGGCCGAGAAGGCAAGCTGCAGCGGCAGCGCGAAGCGCAACCACCAGGGCTTCGGCTTCCGGGCGGGCGCAACATTTTCTCTGGCCGCCTTCAGGATTGCGTGGTCAAGCGCGGCTGGCGGCTCGTCAGCCGCGCTTTCCCGATACAGCTTCCTGACATCGTGTTCGTGGTCGGTCGTCATGGTCTGCACGCCGTCAGTTGGGCGCGCAGCCGGGTCATGGCATAGCGCAAGCGGCTTTTGGCTGTTTCGTGGCCAACCCCCATCAACGAGGCAATTTCGTCAATCGTCAGGCCGCCCTCTTCGTGCAGGAGGAAGGTTTCGCGCTGCGCGTCCGGAAGGGATTCCACGGCGCCAACAACCAACCGTATCAGATCTTTTCTTTCCACAATCCTCTCCGGCTGCAGTTCATCCAGTGCCGCCACGTTGTCGAATGGATCGATCTCGCTGTCGTTTGCCATGATTGGTTCAGCCACGGGGATCCGGCGCTCCGACCGCCAGTGGTCAATGAGCCGGTTGCGCGCAATGCGGAACAGCCACGTCGAAAACTTCGCCGTCACCGTGTACTGACGGCGGGCATTGACCACCCGCAACCAGACGTCCTGGTATAGCTCGTCGGCAACCCCTGCGCTGTCGCACTGGCGAACCAGAAAGCGATATATCTGGCGCCGCCAGCGTCCGTACAAGACCTCGAACGCCTCCGCGTTGCCTTCGCCGTAGGCAAGCATCAACTGTTCGTCGGTTCTGTTGTCTTCTTCCATTAAACGATGGTTCCCGGCAAAGGGGGTTGTTCCAGGCAAGGTCATTGGGTGGAAGCGCCCTGCCCAACTGCTTATGCTGGAGTCCTTCGACTCCTTTCAGCAGTATCATCAATATCAGACGGCGAAGACGTGTTTGACGCGCAATGCCGGCCCGCCCTGCTCGATGGCAATCAAACGATCGATATTCAGGTGTTTACCGGGATTGGTCCGCGCATCGTCGGTATGCTCGGCGAAGATTTCCAGTCCCTTTTTGGCCGCCTCGGCGTTGATCGAGCCGTAGGTTTGCGCCAGATGGTTGTACACCGTCAGCGAACCCTGGCTGCCAGCCTTGTTTTCGATGGTGGCGACCACGGTTTCTGCCTTATCCAGCAGGTTGACCGCAGCAAGGTGAGAAATCCCGGGGAGTTTCTTCAGATTTTCCGCAAAAGACATTATTTCCAGTCCCGTTTGGCTTTGACCAGCCCGATGATCAGGCCGGTGGTAAAAGTGGCGATCGGCACAGCAACCGCTATGCCCTTGATGCCGCGCACCGCACCGAAGTGATAAAGCAGCCACAGCGCCGGCAGCAGGCCGAGGAACAGGCCGATCAGCCCGCCACGGATGCCGCCACGGATCACTTCCTGATCGGTGGTCTTGCGCTCACCGGTGCAATGCGGACAGTAAATTGCGTCCGCCGGCACTTCCTGGCCGCATTTGGCGCACTGCATTTAGATGCGCTTGGCCAGTTCAGCGGCCTTGCCGGTGTAATCCCACGGCGTCAGCTTGAGCAGTTCGGCCTTGGCCTCAGCCGGGATTTCCAGCGTCGAGACAAATTCCTGCATGCCGTCGCGCGAAACGCGCGTACCACGGGTCAGTTCCTTGAGCTTTTCGTAGGCATTCGGCACGGCGTAGCGGCGCATCACGGTCTGGATCGGCTCGGCCAGCAGTTCCCAGTTGGCGTCGAGGTCAGCCTTCATGCGTGTCGGCATTGACTTCCAGCTTGCTCAGGCCCTTGCAGCAGCGAATCATAGGCGAGCAGCGTGTAGCCGAGGCCACGCCCATGTTGCGCAGCACGGTGGAATCGGTCAGGTCGCGCTGCCAGCGCGAGATCGGCAGCTTTTCGGCGAGGTGCTTGAGCACGGCATTGGCCAGGCCGAGGTTGCCTTCGGAGTTCTCGAAGTCGATCGGATTGACCTTGTGCGGCATGGTCGAGGAGCCGATTTCGCCGGCCTTGACCTTCTGCTTGAAGAAGCCGAGCGAGATGTAGCCCCAGATGTCGCGGTCGAGGTCGATCAGGATGGTGTTGGCGCGGGCGAAGGCGTCGAACAGTTCGGCCAGCGCAGTCGTGCGGCTCGATCTGGATGGTGTAGGGGTTGAAGGTCAGGCCGAGCGATTCGACGAAACGCTTGGCGAAGCCTTCCCAGTCGTAGCCGGGGTAGGCGACCAGATGGGCGTTGTAGTTGCCGACCGCGCCGTTGATCTTGCCGAGCAGTTCGACGGCGGCGATGCGGGCGCGGGCGCGCTGCAGGCGGTAGGCGACGTTGGCCATTTCCTTGCCCAGCGTCGTCGGCGTCGCCGGCTGGCCGTGCGTGCGGCTCATCATCGGCATGTCGGCGTAGGCGTGGGCCAGTTCGACCAGCCGGGCGATGCACCTTGTCGAGCGTCGGCAGCATCGCCTGTTCGCGGGCGCCCTTGCACATCAGCGCGTGCGACAGGTTGTTGATGTCTTCCGAGGTGCAGGCGAAGTGGATGAACTCGCTGACCTTGGTCACTTCGGCGTTGCCTTTGGTGTGGTCCTTGATCCAGTATTCCAGCGCCTTGACGTCATGGTTGGTGACGGCTTCGATGGCCTTCACTTCGGCGGCCTGTTCCGGGCCGAAGTTGGCGACCAGCGCATCCAGCTCGGCCACGGTCGACGGCGAAAAAGGCGGCAATTTCCGTGAAATGCGGCTCGGCAGCCAGCGCCTTCAGCCATTCGATCTCGACCAGCAGGCGGCATTTGATCAGGCCGAATTCGGAAAAATGTTCGCGCAGCGCATCGACCTTGCCGGCGTAGCGGCCGTCGAGCGGGGAAAGAGCGGTCAAAAATTGGGCAGCCGAGGATTGAAATCCATGGCAACATCCTTTTCGTTAAGCCCGCAATTTTACCCGCGCGGCGAACCACTGCGCCATACGCTATAATCAAAGTCTCCCCAAATCAGAGACCATGCGATGAAGCTGATCGGCTCCCATACCAGCCCGTTCGTGCGCAAAGTGCGCATCGTGCTGGCCGAAAAGAAAATCGAATACGATTTCGTGATCGACTCGCCCTGGCTGGAAGGCAGCAAGGTGCCCAGCATCAATCCGCTGGGCAAGATTCCGGCCCTGGTGCTGGACGATGACACCCCGCTGTTCGATTCGCGGGTCATCGTCGAATATATCGACAGCGTGACGCCCAACAACAAGCTGATCCCGGCGCCCAGCCGCGAGCGCACCGAGGTCAAGCGCTGGGAAGCGGTTGCCGACGGCATCTGCGACGCCGCTGCCGCCGTCTTCCTCGAAGCCAAGCGCCCCAAGGCGCAGCAGAGCGAGGACTGGATCGTTCGCCAGCGCGGCAAGATCATGCGCGGCCTCGAATTCATGGCGGAAGAACTGGGCGAGAAGCCTTTCTGCATGGGCACCCACCTTTCGCTGGCCGACATCGCCGTCGGCGCGGCGCTGGGTTACCTGTGCTTCCGCTTTGCCGATATCGACTGGCAGGCCGCGCACCCCAACCTCGGCAGGCTTTACGCCAAGCTGATGCAGCGGCCGTCGCTGGCGGACACCGCGCCGCACGACTGATTCCGGGCCGCGCGAACGACAAGGGCGCCGATGGCGCCCTATCTCATTGCGCGGCCGTCGAGCCCATCGCCTCGCCAAGGCGGATCGCCCGCGCCGGCGCCCAGTCGGGGTTGAACTGGACAACCCCCTTGGGAAACAGCATCACCACCGTCGACCCGAGCAGGAAGCGGCCCATTTCGTCGCCCTGCCGGAAATCAATCTGCCGATCGGCATAATTCCATTCCCGTAAATGGCCCGGGCGCGGCGGATTGACGACGCCATGCCAGACGGTCGCCATGCTGCCGACGATGGTGGCGCCGACCAGCGTCAGCACGAAGGGGCCATGTGGCGAATCGAAGACGCAGACGACCCGCTCGTTGCGCGCGAAGAGGCCGGGTACGCCGCGCGCCGTGGTCGGGTTGACCGAAAACAGCGCGCCGGGCACGTGGATCATGCGGATCAGGCGGCCGTCACAGGGCATGTGGATGCGATGGTAATCGCGCGGACTGAGGTAGAGCGTGGCGAAACTGCCGTTCTCGAAGCGCGCCGCCAGCTCGCGGTCGCCGCCGACCAGCGCGGCGGTCGAATAGCTGTGGCCCTTGGCCTGGAAAATCTGGTCGCGCTCGATGGCGCCGAACTGGCTGATCGCGCCGTCGACCGGGCAAATGAAGTCGGCGGCCGCCAGCGGCCGGGCGCCTTCGCGCAGCGGGCGCGTGAAGAACTCGTTGAAGCTGGCATAGCTGGCGATGTCGGGATTGGCCGCCTCGGCCATATTGACCCCGTAACGCCCGACGAACCAGCGAATGATGCTGGTCGTCAGCCTGCCGGCCTCGGCGCCGGCCAGCTTGCCGGCGAGCAGGGTGAGGGCCTGCTTGGGAATCAGGTATTGCGGTAATACGGCGAGACGATCGGACACGTTGGCTGCCTAAAAATCAGTTTCAGGTTGGATGGTCGGATACGCGAAAATCATCGGATCACCCCGCCGCCAAGGCAGACGCGGCTCTCGTAGAGCACCACCGACTGCCCCGGCGTCAGCGCCCATTGCGGCTCGGCGAAATTGATTTCGCAGCTGTCGGCATCGACGTGTTCAATTTCACAAGCCTGCTCGGCGGTCCGGTAGCGCGGCTTGGCCGTGTAAACCCAGTGCGTGTGCGGCGCCCGCGGCGAGACCCAGGACAACTGCTCGGCGACCAGATTGCTCTTGAACAGTGCCGGATGATCGTGCCCCTGGACGACGTAGAGCACATTGCTGCCCATGTCCTTGCCGGCGACGAACCAGGCATCGTGGTCGCCACCGCCGGGCTGGCCCTTTTCCTTCAGGCCGCCGATGTGCAGGCCCTTGCGCTGGCCGAGGGTGTGGAACATCAGGCCGTCGTGTTCGCCGAGTACCTTGCCGTCGTCGAGACGGCGGATTTCGCCCTGCTTCGGCGGCAGGTAACGGCTGAGAAAATCCTTGAACGGCCGTTCGCCGATGAAGCAGATGCCGGTCGAATCCTTCTTGGTCGCCACATGCAGGCCCTCGGCTTCGGCGATCTTGCGCACCTCGCGCTTGTAGAGGTCGGCCAGCGGGAACAGGGTTTTCGACAACTGCGCCTGATTCAGGCGATAGAGGAAATAGCTCTGATCCTTGGTGCCATCCTCGGCCTTGAGCAACTGGAACTCGCCGTCGAACTCGCGCACGCCGGCGTAGTGGCCGGTGGCGATCCGGTCGGCGCCGAGCTGCAGGGCGTGGTCGAGGAAGGCCTTGAACTTGATTTCGGAGTTGCACAGGATGTCCGGGTTCGGCGTCCGCCCGGCCTCGTATTCACGGAGGAACTCGGCGAACACGCGCTCGCGGTATTCGGCGGAAAAATTGACCACCTCGACGTCGATGCCGATACGGTCGGCGACGCTCATCACGTCGACCAGGTCCTGGCGCGACGAGCAGTATTCCTCGGTGTCGTCGTCTTCCCAGTTCTTCATGAACAGGCCGATCACCTTCCAGCCCTGGCGCTTGAGCAGCAAGGCCGCCACCGACGAATCGACCCCGCCGGACAAGCCGACCACCACCGTTTTTTCAGACATCGGGCCCCGCCCCCTTCTTCCAGTCAGCCAGCGGCAGAATCACCGCCGGCTGTCCATTATCGACAAACCAGCTATCGACGACGAAGCGCTGGGCCTCGCCATCCTTTTTCTCTTCGATCACCGCCGACCAGTGTGCCGGAAACACCAGCGCCCAGTTGCGCGCTTCAGGTTCCAGCACCCGATGCCAGCGCAGATAGCCGCGCGCTTCGAGCAGGCGCAGCAGGCGCGTCGTCGAGGTCGAATGATCGATGCAATCCATTTTTCCCGGCGAGTGGCCATCGGCATAGTTGCCGCCGCGATCGTTCTTGATGTCGGACTGCTCGCCGGCCCAGCCGTAGAGCCGCCCGATGGCGAGGCCGAGCAATTTGCGCTCATTTTCGGCGTCGACCGCGACAGACAACTGCTGGCCGATTTCACGCAGATGCGAGTCGCTGAAACGTATCTGCGCCTGGGCAATGCAGCCGTAACCGTAGCAAATGGGCACGGTCTCATCGGCCGCCGTCGCGCCGGCCCAGACCAGTAGCAGAACGGAAAGGCAATGCCGGATCATCAGTCGTAATGGACCAGCAGGTCGAGCGGATAGCGCTTGCCGGCCAGCAGGTCTTCGATGCAGCGCAGGATCAGCGGGCTGCGGTGGCGATCCTGCGTCGCCTTGACCTCATCGAGCGTCAGCCAGCGCGCGGCAACAATGCCCTCGTCCAACTGGCGTTCCGCCTCCCAGCCGCGCAATTCGCCACCAAAGGCGAAACGCAGGTAGGTAACATCCTTCGTCGGGTGCCGCCAGTGGTAGATCCCGACCAGATGCGTTGGCTTGAAATGGTAGGCCGTCTCTTCGAGCGTCTCGCGCACCACGGCGTCAACCAGCGCTTCGCCCGCTTCGAGATGACCGGCCGGCTGGTTGAACGCCAGCCCGGCCTCGGTTTCTTCCTCGACCAGCAGGAACTTGCCGTCGCGCTGAACGACGGCAGCAACGGTGACATTGGGTTTCCAGACCATGAAAGGCTCAAACGGGCAAAGGCGCTATTTTACCCGTTGATTTGGGCTAGAATTATGAGCTTTCACACGCGCAACACGGAGAATTGACCATGTCCATGTCGGATCGCGACGGATTTATTTGGCAGGATGGCAAGCTTGTGCCCTGGCGCGAGGCGACCACCCACGTCCTCACCCACTCGCTGCACTACGGCATGAGCGTATTCGAGGGCGTCCGCGCCTACAAGACCGAGCGCGGCACCGCCATCTTCCGTCTGGAAGACCACACCGACCGCCTGTTCAACTCCGCCCACATTTTCCAGATGGCCATGCCCTACGACAAGGCGACCATCAACGAGGCGCACAAGGAAGTGCTGCGCGCCAACAACCTGGAAGCCGGCTACCTGCGTCCGATCGCCTTCTACGGCTCGGAAAAGATGGGCGTCTCGCCGAAGGGCGCCAAGGTGCACGTCGCCATCGCCGCCTGGCCGTGGGGCGCCTATCTCGGCGAGGAAGGCATCGAGCGCGGCATCCGCGTCAAGGTGTCGAGCTACACCCGCCACCACGTCAATATCTCCATGGTGCGCGCCAAGGCTTCCGGCCACTACATCAACTCGATCCTGGCCAATAACGAAGTGACCAACGAAGGTTACGACGAAGCCATGCTGCTCGACCCCGAAGGCTACGTCGCCGAAGGCGCCGGCGAGAACCTGTTCATCGTCAAGAAGGGCAAGCTATACACGCCGGACCTGACTTCCTGCCTGGAAGGCATCACCCGCGCCACCGTGCTGCAGATCGCCGAAGAACTGGGTCTTGTCGGTGCAGGAAAAACGCATCACCCGCGACGAAGTGTATTGCTGCGACGAAGCCTTCTTCACCGGCACCGCCGCCGAAGTGACGCCGATCCGCGAACTCGACGGCCGCCAGATCGGCATCGGTCGTCGCGGCCCGATCACCGCGCAAATCCAGGCCAAGTATTTCGACGTCGTCAATGGCCGCTCCGCCCAGCACGACAACTGGCTGGCCTACATCTAAGTTCAGGGGAATCAAGATGTCCGACAACCGCACCGTTGAACTCACCGCCCACGACCTGCCGCTGCATTGCCCGCAACCGGGCGCGCCGTTGTGGAGCCAGCACCCGCGCGTCTTCCTTGATGTGCTCAAGACCGGCGAAGTCACCTGCCCGTACTGCAGCACAAAATTCGTCTTCAAGGGCGAAGCGCCCAAGGGTCATCACTAAACAGGTGGCGGGTTTGCTACCCGCCACTTTTTGATCATGAAAGCCCTTATCGTCGCCCCCTCCTGGATTGGCGACACCATCATGGCGCAGCCGCTGTTTGCGCGTCTGCATGCCAAACATCCCGGCCTGCAACTCGACGCCCTGGCGCCGCACTGGGTTGCCCCCGTCCTGCAGCGCATGGGCGAAATCGCCGAGGTCGTCAACAGCCCGTTCGCTCATGGCCAGCTTTCGCTCAAGGCGCGCTGGCGGCTCGCCCGGCAACTGGCGGCGCGCAGCTACGACGCCGTCTATGTCCTGCCCAATTCGCTGAAATCGGCGCTGGTCCCGTTCATGGCCGGCATCCCGCAGCGCGTCGGCTTCACCGGCGAATCGCGCTTCGGCCTGGTCAACGTCCGCCATAATCTCGACAAATCCGCCCTGCCGCTGATGGTCGAACGCTTCGCCCAACTGGCCGAAGCTCCCGGCGCAGCGCTGCCGAAGCCCATTTCTTACCCAAAAATCCGGTCGACCGCAGCAGATCAGGAAAAAACACTTTTCGAGCTGAAGCTTGAGCGGCCAGCCCGTATCGTCGCCTTCTGCCCCGGCGCCGAATACGGCCCGGCCAAGCGCTGGCCGGCCGCCCACTTTGCGGCACTGGCGAAAATGCTCGCCGCTCAAGGCTACGCCATCTGGCTGTTCGGGTCGCCCAAGGATCACGCCGTCGCCGAGGAAATTGCACAACTCGCCCCCGGCCTCTGCCGCAACCTGTGCGGCGCCACCTCACTCGGCCAGGCGGTCGACCTGCTGGCCATGACCGACCTCGTCGTCTGCAACGATTCCGGCCTGATGCACGTCGCCGCCGCGCTCGGGCGGCCGATCGTCGCGCTTTACGGCTCGTCGTCGCCCGGCTTCACGCCGCCGCTCTCGGACCAGGCCGACATTCTCAGCCTCAAACTCGACTGCAGCCCCTGCTTCAAGCGCGAATGCCCGCTCGGCCACCTCGACTGCCTCAACAAACTCTCGCCGGAACAGGTCTACTCAGCCTGCCTGAAACGGAGTGCATCATGAATGACAGCGTGAAACAATTACCAGCCTATTACCGCCGGCCTGAATATCGGCTCACCGCGAGGCAGAACAGGCAGTGGTCGCGGCACCCACAAGATTTCTCCAGAGAACCATTGCGTCACCGAGTTGGTACAACCATACTCTGGTTGCTGGAAAATGTAAGATAGTCTTTAAGTGCAGGTTCCGCCCCTAATCCATACGAAGTCGTTCATAAAGCGTTCACCGACCAATTATCGATTCTGCTCCTGCCCTGCCGGACCAATGGGCAGTATTGCAAACTCGCTTGCAATACTGATCCAACTGCTTAACGAACCAAACGTTGAGCGTAAGAATTGTTCAGTCTTGGCATCTGCACGGTGTGAACCTACTCTATGCGTGATCTTGAGAGCAGGAGCAACGATAAAGATTGACTGTCTGATGCAAATCTTGCAAAAGCCATGCGGGACTAGGAGGTCATATGCGGGAGCGAATTGAACACTAATCGCCACAAATCAAAAGATCAACCAACTTGGAATGCCAGATACTGACGGAAACGATGGCTCAATGTTCATCATTCAAGTGACTTATGCGTTAGGGAGCCTTGGACATTACGAGGAACGGAAAAAAACACAAAGCCATACATGGTCTGGACTCAGTGGCCAGTTCTAGCTTCAGAAGAGATTTAGTCTATTCGAAAGATAGCACTCGGGCATACAGTTCGTGTTCCAATGATGGACTAGGATCGGCTGAGTGAGATGATCAAGGGAGCTTGTATTACTCTTCGGTCTCGGGCGGCCCTTCTCAAGGGTGAGCGTTCGTACTCAGACAATTTGCAGTTGCTGAGTACGGAGTATGACTACCCCCCCGCATGAAAGAAGCCTAGCGATCTCTTGTGGGGCACGAGTAAGCAAGCGTCCGCCAAGCAGTCGTTGAACGTCCGATTCTATAGCGATTGCGACGTCCGCTGAGGGTCGAAGGCCGCCGGCGGCAAAGAGTCTTTTAAACAAATCAGTCATTTACGCGCAAGTATCTGTTACAACGAATCTTATATCATGAGCAAACCCGCCAATTTCGCCTCCCCCGAAGATGTCGAACAGGCCTTCTACGAGGCGATAATCAAGGGCGACGCCGACCTGCTGATGCAACTGTGGGCGGAAGACGAGGAAACCCTGTGCGTCCACCCGACCGGGGTCCGGCTGCAAGGCATCGTTCCCATCCGCGAGAGCTGGCGCGGCATTTTCTCCAATGCCAAATTGCGTGTTCAGGCCGAGCCGCTCACGCACTGGCAAGGCTCGGTGCTGGCCATCCATCACCTGACCGAAATTCTCTTCGTCGGCGACGATCCCGGGCCGCACGGGCCCTTGCATGTCACCCACGTCTATGCGCGCGGCGCGCACGGCTGGCGCCTGGTCAGCCGCCATGCTTCGGCCGCCGACGACAGTCATCAGGCCATGGCCGACGCCGTGCCGCACACGCTGCATTGACCATGCCCCTAGCAAGCCATACCGCGCCCCCGCCTGGCTGCCCGGCGGCCACGCCCAGACCATCTGGCCGCTGCTGATCAAGCCGCGCCCGCTCAAGCTGCGCCGCGAACGCTGGGAAACGCCGGACGGCGATTTCATCGACGCCGACTTCCTCGACGGACCACTGGACTCCCCGCTACTCGTTCTGTTTCACGGACTCGAAGGCAGCGCCCGGAGTCATTACGCCATCTCGACCGCACACGCCTGCAAGAAAGCTGGCTGGCGCTTCGTGATGCCGCATTTTCGCGGCTGTTCGGGCGAACTCAATCGCCGCCCGCGCGCCTATCACTCGGGCGACTCCGAGGAAATCGACTGGATTCTGCGCCGCCTGCAGGCCGGCAATGACGGCCGCCGTCTGCACGCGGCCGGTGTCTCGCTCGGTGGCAACGCCCTGCTCAAATGGGCCGGCGAGCAAGGTGCCGCGGCGGGAGAAGTGGTCACCGGCGTCGCCGCCATGTGCGCCCCGCTCGACCTCGCCGCCTGCGGCCACCATCTGGCGCGCGGCTTCAACCGTATCTACACGCAGCACTTCCTGAAAACGCTGAAAGCCATTTCGAGCACCCGCCTGCGCCAGTTTCCCGGCTTGTTCGACGAAGCGCGCATGCTGCAAGCGATCAATCTTTATCAATTCGACGATGCCGTGACCGCGCCGGTCCATGGTTTCGCCGGCGCCGACGATTACTGGCAGCGCGCCTCGGCCAAACCGTGGCTCAAATCCATCGGCGTGCCGGCGCTTGCGGTTAACCCGAAAAATGACCCGTTTTTGCCCGCCGCTTTCCTGCCGGACGCTGACCAGGTCAGCCCGCATGTCCGCCTTGAGCATCCCGCCGGCGGCGGCCATGTCGGCTTCGTCAGCGGCGCCTTTCCGGGAAATCTGGACTGGCTGCCGCAAAGGCTCTTACACTTCTTCCTTTATGAAACGTCATAGAACAACACGATGACCCAACTCCCCGCTGAAATCTTCAAGGCCTACGATATTCGTGGCATCGTCGATAAATCCCTGACCGCCGATGTCGTGCGCCGGATCGGCCATGCGCTCGGCTCGCTGGCCGCCGAACAAGGCCAGAAGGCGATCGCCGTCGGCCGCGACGGCCGCCTGTCCGGCCCGGAACTCGCCGGCGCGCTGATGGACGGCATCTGTGCCGCCGGCATTGACGCCATCGACGTCGGCTGCGTACCGACCCCGGTTACCTATTTCGCCGCCTACGAACTGGGCTGCAATTCCTGCGTCTCGGTTACCGGCAGCCACAATCCGCCGGACTACAACGGCCTGAAGATGGTGATCGGCGGCACGACGCTGGCGCTGCAAGCCATCCAGGATCTGAAGCGGCGTGCCGAGACTGGCAATCTCAGGCACGGCAAGGGTGAGCGGCGTAGCGCCGACGTCATGACCGCCTACATCGAGAAGATCGTCGGCGACGTCAAGCTCGCCCGTCCGCTGAAGATCGTCATGGATTGCGGCAACGGCGTCGCCGGCGCGATCGCCCCGGCACTGTTCAAGCGCCTCGGCTGCGAGATTGTCCCGCTGTTCTGCGAGGTCGACGGCAACTTTCCGAACCATCACCCGGACCCGTCCAAGCCGGAAAATCTGGCCGACGTCATCCGCGCCCTCAAGGAAACCGATGCCGAGATCGGCATCGCCTTCGACGGCGACGGCGACCGTTTGGGTGTCGTCACCAAGGACGGCGAGATCATCTACCCCGACCGCCAGTTGATGCTGTTCGCCGCCGACGTGCTGTCGCGCGTGCCGGGCGGCCAGATCATTTACGACGTCAAATGCACCCGCCTGCTCGCCCCGTGGATCAAGCAGCACGGTGGCGTACCGCTGATGTGGAACACCGGCCACGCGCTGGTCAAGGCCAAGCTCAAGGAAACCGGCGCCCCGCTGGCCGGCGAAATGTCCGGCCACACCTTCTTCAAGGAGCGCTGGTACGGTTTCGACGATGGCCTGTACACCGGCGCTCGCCTGCTCGAAATCCTGTCCCGTTCGGCCGACGTCAATGCACCGCTGAAGGCACTGCCGAATTCACCGTCGACCCCGGAACTCAACATCAAGATGGCCGAGGGCGAACCGTTTACGCTGATTGACAAGCTGAAAGCCGAAGGCAAGTTCCCCGGCGCCGAGGAAATCATCACCATCGACGGCGTCCGTGTCGAATACGCCGACGGTTTCGGCCTGGCGCGCCCGTCGAACACGACGCCGGTGGTCGTATTGCGCTTCGAGGCGGATAATGACGCCGCGCTCGAACGCATTCAGGCGGGGTTCCGGCAGGCGCTGAGCGCGGTCTGGCCGGGAATTCAGCTACCCTTCTGAGCATTGCATTCATGACTGTCGTTACAAAAAAACGACAGTCCCGCTACAAACCATAGTCGAACCGGACGGTAACATTGAACCGTCGCGGTTTTTTTCAGAATCATTCGCGGTTAGCCGCTGTCGGGAGTTTGATGAGTACGAACGAGGAACAATTCAGGCAGTTTCAAGCAGCTTTGAGCAAACAGCCACAGACCTTTCTGGGCAAAGTGGTGACCTTTACGGTGGGTGCGTCTTTGGTCGTCCTTGCCTTGATGTTCTCGCTGGTTGGCCTCACGGTCATCGCAATCGGCGGGGTAATGGCCGGTTCCTGGCTGTGGTGGAAGACACGCGATGTGCGCAAGCAGATGAAGGAACAAGCGCAACGGCAGCCGACTGGCGGTTATATCATCGAGGGCGAGATCATTCGCGAAGGCGAACAGCCGATCCCGTCAGGCAAACTGCTGAACTGACCGCCACCGTGGACAGGTAGCGACGCCCCCCGCCCGCGCTCAGCGCAGCTTGGGATTCAGCGAACCCCGGTTGTAATCCTTGTCGCCCGGCGCGACCGTGCGGCCAACGCCGAACAGGCCACCTTGGGCGCCTTCGGGGCGCGTCTGGTTTTCCGGGTACTTGGCCGCCGCCTGCTGCGCCGCGGCCGCCTTGGCGGCGTCGACATACTCCCAGCGCCCGTTGGGGAAAAGCCGCACTTTTTCACCGTTCGACCGTAACTGCGTTCGACCGGTGTGCGTTCCAGCTCAGCCGCCGTCACACCAGCCGTCGCCAGCCCCAGCAGCGCGCCGATCAGCACCGCCCTCACAGCTTGCCCTCGACCCAGGCCGGCACCGAGGCCAGCGCCGCCGGCAGGTTTTCCGGCTGGGTGCCGCCGGCCTGCGCCATGTCGGGACGGCCGCCGCCCTTGCCGCCGACCTGCTGGGCGACCAAGTTGACCAGTTCGCCGGCCTTGACCTTGCCGGTCAGGTCGGCGGTGACGCCGGCGATCAGCGTCACCTTGCCGTCGGCGACCGAGGCCAGCACGATGGCGGCCGACTTCAGCTTGTCCTTGAGCTTGTCCATGGTTTCGCGCAGGGCGTTGATGTCGGCGCCTTCGAGCTTCGCCGCCAGCACCCTGGCGCCCTTGACCTCGACCGCCTGATGCGACCAGGTCGTCGCCCTGCGCGGAGGCCAGCTTGCCTTTGAGCGCGGCCAGTTCGCGTTCCAGCTTGCGCACCTGATCGAGCACTGGCGCTGACGCGGGCCGGCACATCCTTCGGCAGCACCTTGAGCGTGCCGGCCACGCCGCCGAGCGCGGTTTCCATGCCCTGCATGTAGGCCAGCGCGTTGTCGCCGGTGACCGCCTCGACGCGGCGCACGCCGGCCGCCACGCCGCCTTCGGCGGTAATCTTGAACAGGCCGATGTCGCCGGTGCGCGCGACATGGGTGCCGCCGCACAGTTCGCGCGAGCGAACCGATGTCGAGCACGCGCACCTCGTCGCCGTATTTTTCGCCGAACAGCATCATGGCGCCCAGCTTCTGCGCTTCGTCGATCGGCATCACGCGGCGTTTCGTTGGCGGTATTGGCGAGGATTTCGGCATTGACGATGTTCTCGACGCGGCGGATTTCCGCGTCGGTCATCGGCTGGTTGTGCACGAAGTCGAAGCGCGTCTTGTCCGGATCGACCTGCGAGCCCTTCTGCTGCACGTGGTCGCCGAGCACTTCGCGCAGCGCCTTGTGCATCAGGTGGGTGGCCGAGTGGTTGCGCATGGTGCGGGCGCGGGCCAGCACGTCGACCCTGGCGGTGACGCCGTTGCCGACGGTGATGCTTGCCGGTCTTGACCACGCCGTGATGGCCGAACACGCGTGGCCTGGATTTTCTGCGTGTCTTCCACGGCGAAGATGCCATGCACGCGACTGCAGCGCGCCGCGGTCGCCGACCTGGCCGCCGGATTCGGCGTAGAACGGCGTGTCGTCGAGCACGACCACGCCCATTTCGCCTTCGTTCAGTTCGTTGACCGGCAGCGCCGTCCTTGTACAGGGCCAGCACGTTGCCCTTGGCTTCCAGGGTGTCGTAGCCGTGGAAGGTCGTGGCCGGGCCGTCGTATTCCAGGTTGGTCGCCATCTTGAACTTGCCGGCGGCGCGCGCCTGCTCCTTCTGGCGCGCCATCGCGGCATCGAAGGCGGCGGCGTCGACGGTGATCTCGTGCTCGCGGCAGATGTCCTGCGTCAGGTCGAGCGGGAAGCCGTAGGTGTCGTGCAGCTTGAAGGCGGTCTCGCCGTTGAATACGCTGCGCCTGCTGCGCCATCGCGTCCAGTTCGCGCTTCGAGGATCGCCATGCCGTGCTCGATGGTGGCGAAGAAGCGCTCTTCTTCCTGCTTCAGCATGTCGATGACGCGTGCCTGGTTCTGCGCCAGTTCCGGATAGGCATCGCCCATTTCGGCGACCAGGTCGGGCACCATCTTGTGGAAGAAGGCGGCGCGGGCGCCGAGCTTGTAGCCGTGGCGGATGGCGCGGCGGATGATGCGGCGCAGCACGTAGCCGCGGCCTTCGTTGCCGGGGATGACGCCGTCGGCGATCAGGAAGGAGCAGGCGCGGATGTGGTCGGCCAGCACCTTCAGCGACGGGCTGTCCAGGTCGGCGCGCTGGGTTTCGCGCGCGGCGGCCTTGATCAGCGCCTGGAACAGGTCGATCTCGTAGTTGGCATGCACGCCCTGCAGCACGGCGGAGATGCGCTCCAGCCCCATGCCGGTATCCACCGAGGGCTTGGGCAGCGGATGCATGACGCCGTGCTTCGTCGCGGTTGAACTGCATGAACACGTTGTTCCAGATTTCGATGTAGCGGTCGCCGTCTTCCTCCGGCGATGCCGGGCGGGCCGCCCCAGATGTGCTCGCCGTGGTCGTAGAAGATTTCGGTGCAGGGGCCGCAGGGGCCGGTGTCGCCCATCATCCAGAAATTGTCGGAGGCGTAGCGCGCGCCCTTGTTGTCGCCGATGCGGATGACGCGCTCGGCCGGCACGCCGATTTCCTTGGTCCAGATGTCGTAGGCTTCGTCGTCCTCGGCATACACCGTGACCCACAGCTTGTCCTTGGGCAGCTTGTAACACCTCGGTCAGCAGTTCCCAGGCGTACTTGATGGCATCGCGCTTGAAATAGTCGCCGAAGCTGAAGTTGCCCAGCATCTCGAAGAAGGTGTGGTGACGCGCGGTGTAGCCGACGTTTTCCAGGTCGTTGTGCTTGCCGCCGGCGCGCACGCATTTCTGCGAGGTCGTGGCGCGGGTATAGGGGCGCTTGTCGAAACCGAGGAACACGTCCTTGAACTGGTTCATCCCGGCGTTGGTGAACAGCAGGGTCGGGTCCTCGTGCGGCACCAGCGAACTGGAGGCAACGATCTGGTGGCCCTTGGAGGCGAAGAAGTCGAGGAACTTCTGGCGGATTTCGGAGCTTTTCATGAGCTGGCGGCCTCAAAGGCGGAATTCGAAACCTTCGATTTTAAGAGAAAAAGCGTCCGGCTTCGCAGCCGCCGGCCCGCGCTATTGCGCAAAAAGATCGAGGCGGTCGGTAAACAACGCGCTGACGCCGCGCGCAAAAAGCGTTTTGGCCTGTTCCGGCGCTGTTGACCGTGTAACACAGCACCGGAATGTCATGCGCCCTGGCTTCAGCCAGCACCTCGTCGCTCAGCAGGTCGGCATCGCAATGCAGCGAAACGGCCTGCAGGCGCCGCAGTTGCGCCAGCCAGTCGGCCGGCGGCGCCTCGAACAGCACGCCACGGCGGATTTCCGGCGCCAGATCGCGCGCCACTTCAAGCGCTTCCAGAGAAAACGATGAAAGCAGCGGCTGAACTTCCGCGCCCACGCCACAGGTCGGCAGTCATGCGGGCGACGACTTCGGCCGTCGCCACCTCATAGCCGGTCGCCGGCTTGATCTCGACATTGGCCAGCAGGCCGAGTTCGCGACACAGCGCCGCGGCTTCGGCAAAGCGGGGAATGCGCTCGCCGTGCGCCGGCATCGAGCGCAAAGAGAACGGCATCCGGCGTTTCGCAGACCTGGCCGACGCCATTGGTCGTGCGTTCCAGCGTTTCGTCGTGAATCAGGACCGGCGTGCCGTCCGCCGAGAGCATCACGTCGAACTCGACCGCCCGGTAGCCCAGCCTGGCCGCCAGGCGAATGCCGGCCAGGGTATTTTCCGGCGCCAGACTCCCGCCACCGCGATGGGCAATCCAGCGCGGCAGCGGCACGCCCATCAGAAAGGCTGGGACTTCTTCAGCGCCGGATGCGCGGACAGGTAGGCGCTGCCGCGCGAGACGGCCGTGTCGAGCGCGGCCTTGGCCGGCTTCTTGTCGGCCCAGGCGGCTTCGAGTTCCTCGTTGGTGATGATGCGCACCGCATCGATGTCGGCAACGTGCGGCACCGAACTGGCGCCCTTGCCCTTCATCGAGGCGTAGGCGATCTCCAGCGTGCGGTCGCTGTCCTTGAGGATCTTGCTGCGCGCGGCTGAGCGCGCTGCCGGGGTCAGCGGCAGGCCGCCGTAGAGGCGCACCGTCTCGATCTGCATTTCCGGGCTCAACAGCCACGAGACGAACTTCGCAGCCTGCTTGTACTCGGCCGGCGTGCGGCCTGCGCCGACCCACAGCGTGGAGCCATCGGCCAACGTGTGCTGGCGGCCGCCGTAAACGTCGTCATGGTATGGCATCGGCGCCACACCGAGTTCGACGCCCTTGGCGTCCTGGAAATCGACCGCCTCGCGCGAATCGGTGGTGATCATGGCGCATTCGCCGGCCTGGAACCTGGCGCTGCCCTCGGCGCGCCGCCCGAAGTGCTTGAAATAGTTGGCCTTAGTCCAAGTTATCATCATCGCGATGTGCTTGACCTGCGGCAGGCCGTTGAAGTTGAGCTGTCCCTTGTCGCCGACGGCCGGCGCGCCAGATAGCGCGCTGACGTTGTCGATATGCACCCAGACCGGCCACGACGTCGTGTACGGGCAGGCGTAGCCCGCTTCCTGCAGCTTGTCGAGCATGCCCTGCATCTCGAACCAGGTCTTCGGCGGCTGCTCCGGATCGAGCTTCGCCTTGCGGAAGGCGTTCTTGTTGTAGAACAGGACCGGCGTCGAGTAGAGCGCCGGCAAGGCCACCAGGCGGCCCTTGGCGTCAACGACGCCGCTCTTGAGGTCGGCCGAAAACTCGGCGGCGTTCAGCCGTTCGTTGGCCTTCGCCATCACCTCGTGCAGCGGGACGTAGCTCTTCGGATGGGTGATCACCTCGCTCATGTCGTAGCGCGTGACCAGGTTGAGGTCGGCCGGCTTCTGGTCCTTCTCCAGGCGGACCAGCTTCAGCGACCCGCCGGTTTCCTTGTTGAAGCGGTTGACCACCACCTGCAGCCGCTCCGCGCGGGCCGGATCCAGATTGTGCGCGAGTTCGAGTTCGGACGGAGAGTTCGGTGTCGGCGCCGGTGCCGCCTTGGCAGCAGATTTGGCCGCCGGCTTGGCAGACTTGGAGGACTTGGCAGCGGGCTTGGCCGGCTCGGCGGCCATGGCAGCGCCGGCGAAGGCAAAGGCGATGGCGAGGGTCAGCGGACGAACGACAGACGACATGGCAAACTCCGGGCAGATTCAGAAGGGGCCGATTATAGCCCCCGCACTCGCCGATCCGGAAAGTGGCCGGACATATTCCGGCAATCGCGGCACGCAACGCGTATAATTCTACGACCATGTCTGAAATCAACACCTTGGCCGGCGATGAAGCCGGCGCGCCGACCACCGCAGCGGCGCCCCGAAATCACCTTTGCCGACCTCGGCCTGGCGCCCGAACTGTTGCGCGCCGTCCTCGACGAGGGCTACACCAAGCCGACGCCGATTCAAGCCCAGGCTATTCCGCTGATCATCAGCGGCAAGGACATCATGGGCGGCGCCCAGACCGGCACCGGCAAGACTGCGGCCTTCGTGCTGCCGATCCTGCAGCGCATCCTGCCCTTCGCCAGCAGCAGCCCGTCGCCGGCCAGGCATCCGGTGCGTGCGCTGATCCTCGCGCCGACCCGCGAACTGGCGATGCAGGTCTTCGAGTCGGTCAAGTCCTACAGCAAGCACACCCCGCTGCGCGCCATGTGCGCCTTCGGCGGCGTCGATATCCGGCCGCAGATCGCCGAGTTGAAAAAGGGCGTCGAGATTCTCGTCGCCACCCCGGGCCGCCTGCTCGACCACGTCGAAAACAAGAGCGTCAGCTTCAATTCCGTACAGGCGCTGGTCCTCGATGAAGCCGACCGCATGCTCGACATGGGCTTCGTGCCGGACGTCACGCGCATTCTTAACATGCTGCCGCAACAGCGCCAAAGCCTGCTCTTCTCGGCGACCTTCTCCGAAGAAATCAAGCGTCTGGCCGACACCATGCTGAAGTCGCCGGTATTGATCGAGGTCGCCCGGCGCAACCAGGTTTCCGAAACCATCACCCACCGCGTGCATCCGGTGTCGGAATACGGCAAGCGCGGCCTGCTGATCAAGCTGCTGAAATCCAGCGAAATCCGCCAGTGCCTCGTCTTCATGCGCACCAAGCAGGGCTGTTCGCGGCTGACCCGCGAGTTGCAGCGCGCCGGCATCCACGCCGATGCGATCCACGGCGACAAGAGCCAACTGGAGCGCATCAAGGCGCTTGAGGCCTTCAAGGATGGCACGACGCACGCCCTGATCGCCACCGACGTCGCGGCGCGCGGTCTCGATATCGACGACCTGCCCTACGTCATCAACTACGAATTGCCGCACACGCCGGAAGATTATGTGCACCGCATCGGCCGCACCGGTCGCGCCGGCAAGATGGGCAATGCCATTTCACTGGTCAGCGCCCATGAAGTCGGTTATCTGGTCGATATCGAGAAGCTGATCAAGCGGCCGATCGAACAGGTCGAGGTTTCCGGTTTCGAACCGGAAGCGGAATACGAATATCCGCCGGGCAACAAGAAGAAACGCCACGCCGCGCCGCCTCCACCGCCGCCGCCCAAGGCACCGTTCGCCAGCAAGCCGGAGCGCCATGAGCGTAGCGAACGCCGTCCGCCGCGCCGCAACCCGATGATCGCCGCCGACGGCTTCGACTTCAGCAAGCCCTACGAAGGAAACTCGCCAAGCGGCGAGATACCGGATTCACCGCAGGCGCCGGCCAAACCCGATCCGCACAAACCGAAACGGGTCGTTGCCGCCTTGCTCGGCGGCATCGGCAAGCACTAGCGGCGCAGCGCGCCGGCCACCGGCGCGCCCAATGCGGACTCAACCTCGTTCAGCTTGACGATTACCAGCGACAGGTTGTCGCCGCCGCCAGCGGCCCGAATTCGGGCTTTTTCGATGAGAATTTCCGACGCCTTGCGCGCCGAATTCTCGGCGATGATCGCCCCCATTTCCTCGTCGTCAAAGTAGGCCCACAGGCCGTCCGAGCAAAGCAGGAAACTGTCGCCATCAGCGAGGTCGCCGGCGCCGCCGAAGTCGAACTTCGGCTCGTCCTTGCCGCCCAGCGAGGTGATCAGGACATTGCGATTGGGATGGGTCAATGCTTCTTCAGGCGTGATGCGTCCGCTCGCGATCAGATGCTCGACGTAGGAATGATCGACGCTGCGAAAAACCGGCTTGCCCTCGTGGAAACGATAGACGCGACTGTCGCCGCAATGCGCCCAGGTCGCCTGTCGGGATTGCAGCAGCAACATGACGGCGGTGCTGTGTGGATCCTTCTCGTTCATGAAGCGCGACGCCTTGATCATGGCGTGCGCCTCGAGCATGCTGTCTTCGAGCAGACGCAGCGGCGACTCGTCGCCCGACGAAAAGTGTTCGAGGCAGTTTTTGGCGGTATGGATCACCTGTTCGGCGGCGAGCGCCCCGCCGGTGTGCCCGCCCATGCCATCGGCAACGACAGCCAGGGCCACGCCGCGCTGACGGGCGTGCGAAAGGATCGCGATGCGATCCTGCTGTTCCTTGCGATCCCCCTGGTGCTGTGCGGCGCACGCATCAACTGTTATAGGCATTGCTTCTCCTTGTCGGGGCGCAAGCTTAGCACGAAGGGCATAGCGGTTGCCGGAGGATGCCCCTATCCGCCGCCTCATGCAGCGGCGAACTCAGCGCAGCGCCTCGTCGATCAGCTCGATCCAGTGCCGGACCGGCAAGACGCTCCCCGCCTGCAGATGGGTCAGGCAGCCGATATTGGCGGTGGCGATGACCCGTGGCGACCCCGCGGTCAGCGCCGCCAGCTTGTTGTCGCGCAGGCGCAACGACAAGTCCGGCTGGAGCAACGAATAGGTGCCGGCCGACCCGCAGCACAGATGCCCGTCGGCCACCGGAACCAGATCATATCCGGCCGCCGTCAGCAGTCCCTCGATGCCGCCCCTGATCTTCAGCCCGTGCTGCAGGGTGCAGGGCGACTGGAAGGCCAGCTTGCCGCGTGCCTCACGACCCGCTTCGAGCAAGTCTTGCAGGCGTGCCTGTTCGCCCCCGAGCACCTCCGACGGATCGCGGCACAGGGCGCTGATCCGCGCCGCTTTTTCGCCATAACGGGCATCGTCGGCCAGCACATGCCCGTAGTCCCTGACCTGGACGCCGCAACCGGAGGCCGTCATGACAATCGCCTCGACGCCGGCTGCGACATGCGGCCACCAGGCATCGATATTGCGCCGCATGTCGTCCTTGGCCGCTTCCTGATCATTCAGGTGGAAACGCACAGCGCCGCAGCAACCGGCCTTGCATTCCTCGAATAGTTCGATACCCAGACGATCGAGCACGCGGGCAGTAGCCGCATTGATATTCGGGGCCAGCGCCGGTTGGACGCAGCCAGCCAGCACCAGCATGCGCCTTGGGTGGCCAGTTGTAGCCGGCCATGGCCTGACTTCACCCCGCACCTCCGGTAGTTTGTCGGCAAGTGCCGATGGCAGCAGCGGGCGCAACATCTGGCCCAACTTGACGGCCGGCCCGAAGATGCCTGGGCGTGGCAGTGCCGCACGCAGGATCCGGCGCATCAAGGCGTCGCCGCCCTTGCGCGGCAGCTTTTCCTCGATCACGCGACGGCCGATGTCGAGCAGATGGCTGTACCTGACGCCCGATGGACAAGTCGTTTCGCACGAGCGGCAGGTCAGGCAGCGGTCGAGGTGGAGGCGGGTCTTCTCGGTAACCGGTTTGCCTTCCAGCACTTGCTTTATCAGGTAGATGCGCCCGCGCGGGCCATCGAGTTCGTCGCCGAGCAATTGGTAGGTCGGGCAGGTAGCCGTGCAGAAACCGCAATGCACGCAACTGCGCAGGATTTCTTCGGCCTCGTTGCCGGCCGGCGTGTCGCGGATGAAATCGGCGAGTCGGGTATCCATCAGAACTCCGCGTAAAGGCGGCCGGGGTTAAGGATGCGCCTTGGATCAAAGGAATTCTTGAGGCGCCGGTGCAGGGCAAGCATGGCTGGCGGCAAGGACGCGAATGCCCCCTCCCGGCAGCGCAACGACTCCGGCGCGCGGAAGAGCACGGCGTGGCCCCCGGCCCGCGCCGCGGCGCCGCGCACCGCGTCAAGTTCGCCGGCATACCAGCGCAACCCACCACCCCACTCGATGGCACGCAAGCCATCCAGCCCCGGCGAATGAACCGTCGACGGCAAGGCGAGCCGCCAGAGAATCGACCCTGCGAACGCCGGATGCGTCTGCTCGCGAACGGAAATCCAGTGATTTTCGGCGTCGACCGCAAGCGTTCCGCCGAGCTTGCGATATGCCGCGTCGACTGCCGCCCGCGCCCCGGAGAGACGTAGCCAGAGCTGCCCGCCATGCCAGAACGACGCCGAAACCGGCAGCGGCTGACCGCCCCACTGGTTGAGCCGCTTAATCGCCTCGGCCTCATCCATCGTGAACACCAGCGTCTGCTCGGCAACCGGTTGCGGCAGCACCTTCAGCGTCACTTCGGCGAGCACGCCGAGCGTGCCCATGCTGCCGGCGAGCAGCCGCGACACGTCGTAACCGGCGACGTTCTTCATGACCTGCCCGCCAAAATCCAGCACCTGGCCAGCGCCATCGATCAGTTTCACACCCAGGATGAAATCTCTTACCGCGCCTGCCTGCTGCCGGCGCGGGCCGGAGAGGCCGGCGGCGACACAACCGCCGACCGTGGCGCCAGAAAAATGCGGCGGCTCGAAGGCCAGCATCTGGCCCTTTTCAGCCAGTGCCGCTTCAACCTCGGCGAGCGGCGTGCCGCACTTTGCCGTGACATAGAGCTCGGTCGGCTCATAGGCGACGATGCCGCGATAAGCAGCCACATCGAGCACCTCGCCGGCCAGCATGCCACCGTAGAAATCCTTGCTGCCGGCGCCACGAATACGCAGTGGCGTCTGGCTGTCATGTGCCGCCCTGAGCGCGGCGACAAGATCGTCGAGCGTCATCAAAAGCGCTCCAGTTCGGGGAATTTTATTTCGCCGTGGTGCACGTGCATGCGGCCATATTCGGCGCAACGATGCAGGCTGGGCACGGCCTTTCCGGGATTGAGCAGGCCTGTCTCGTCGAAGGCTGCCTTGATCCGGCGGAAAGTTTCCAGTTCCGGCGTCTTGTACTGCACGCACATCTGGTTGATTTTCTCGATGCCGACCCCGTGCTCGCCGGTGATCGAACCACCGAGCGCCACCGAGAGTTCGAGGATCTCCGCGCCGAAGGCTTCGGCGCGTTCCCATTCGCCGTGCTTGGCGGCGTCGTACATGATCAGCGGATGCAGGTTGCCGTCGCCGGCGTGGAAGACATTGGCGCAACGCAGCGCGTATTTTTTTTCCATTTCGGCAATGGCCGACAGCATTTCGGCCAGGCGCTTGCGCGGAATCGTGCCGTCCATGCAGTAATAGTCCGGCGTGATGCGGCCGACCGCCGGGAAGGCTGCCTTGCGCCCGGCCCAGAAACGCAAACGTTCGGTTTCGGATTGAGAAACACGAATATTGCCCGCTCCGGCCGCGGTCGAACACCTCGGTAACACGCGAAATCTCCTCGGCCACTTCTTCCGGCGTGCCATCGGATTCACAGAGCAGGATGGCAGCGGCATCGAGGTCGTACCCCGCCTTGACGTAAGGCTCGACCGCCGCCGTGGCCGGTTTGTCCATCATTTCCAGTCCGGCCGGGATGATGCCGGCGGCAATGATCCTGGCCACCGCGTCGCCGGCCTTGCCGACATCGTCGAAGGACGCCATCACCACCTGCGCCAGTTCCGGCTTGGGCACCAGCTTGACGGTCACTTCGGTGACCACGCCGAGCATGCCTTCGGAACCAATAAGCAGCGCCAGCAGGTCATAGCCGGGCGAATCCGGCGCCTCCGAACCGATCTCGAAGACCTCGCCTTCGATACTGACGACGCGAATGCGCAGCACGTTATGTACAGTCAAGCCGTATTTCAGGCAATGCACGCCACCCGAGTTTTCGGCGACGTTGCCGCCCAGCGTACAGGCGATCTGCGACGATGGATCGGGCGCATAGTAGAGGCTGAACGGCGCCGCCGCCTCGGACACCGCCAGATTGCGCACGCCGGGCTGCACCACGGCAAGACGAGCCTCACGGTCAACCCGCAAAATCTTGTTGAAACGGGCCAGCGAGAGCACGACCCCTTGCGCATGCGGCATCGCGCCGCCCGAAAGCCCGGTACCGGCGCCACGCGCGACGACCGGCACGCCAAGCTGGTGGCAGGTGCGCAGCACGTCTACGACCTGGCCCTCGGTTTCCGGCAGGCAGACGGCCATTGGCAACTCGCGATAGGCGGTCAGGCCATCGCATTCGTAAGGACGCAAATCTTCTTCGTCTACCAGCAGGCAGTGCGCCGGCAAAACCGTATTGAGGCGCGCCACAAGGGCGGCGCGGTCGGTGTCAAAGGCAGGTTCAGGGCTTGTCATCGGGGTATTCTACCCCCACGGACAAGGCACGCGCCATGTTCGGGACTGCTGCCGGCGCGCATCGGAGGCGAGTCTGGCGCGCTACCAGGACAGGGTCGTAAGCCCGCGACAGCAAGGATGCTCTGCCTTGGGGTTGTTATGCCACTTGAAGCCGCGGCTTTCATAATGCTGACGCAGGGCGCGCCGTTCTTCCGGTGTCAGTTGGTATTTCGCGCCGTCGCGTTGATGACCTGATTCTGGATTTGCAATGTGGCGCTGGCCACCGCGGGCGGCTTCCTCGATCCGCTCGTCAATAGCCTTAACCATTGCGCCGATATCCGGATGAAGATAAATCTCCGTTAGCTTGCGTGCCTCAGAGGCATCCATTTTCAACTCCAGTGCAAACGCCGGCTGTGCAGCGGCCGGCGATCAACTCCACAAGGGATGCCATAACAGCAACGGCTGGCACCATACCGTCACCAGCGGAGCCGGAGACATAAAAAGGCCCGGCCCATAACGGCGCCGAGCCTTTTTGGTTACAACTTAGCCTTGCTTCTGGGCTTGCTGCTGGTCAGGTTGCGTACCCTGAGACTGGTTGCTGCGCACTTGATGGTCGAACAGTTTGTCGATCAACGCGTTAGCCAGCATCGGGTTACCTTCGGCGACAGCCGGAACCAGGGCTTCGGCGACTTCGATCTGATTCTGCTCGACCGCCAGGCTGGCGGCCTCGAAGTAGGCCTGGGAGGCATCAGGGATGGCACCGACGGTGTACAGCACGTTGCCCAGCTCGCCATGCGCCGAGATGTCCTTCGGATTGGCGGCAATGAACGCACGGTATCCCTCGATCGAGGCGTTGACGTCGCCGGCCGCAAATGCACCGCGTGCGGTGGCCAGCTTGTCCTCAGCCTTGACGGCACTGCCGAAGCCGAGCGAATGCGTGACCGCCGCAATCCCCTCGCTGACCTTGCTGCCGGCCTTCTGCAGGTAACCGCCATTGTAGGCGAACAGAGCGATCGCCAATACAACGATGCCGAACATCACGCGGTTCTTCGCGCGATTTGAAAGGCGGGACTTCTTCGCCTTGGCGACAGGAGCTGCCGCCACGGGTTCGACGACCTCGACCTTTTCAGTGGTTTGGTTTTCCATGGTCAGAATCTCCTGGAATTACCAGCCCCAGCCACGGTTGCCACCGCCCCAGTTGTTGTCACCGTAGCCGCGACCATCGCCACGACCGTAACCACGAGCATCGCCGTAGCCATCGTAGCGGTTGTCGCCGTAGCCACTCATGTCGCCGCCCATGTTGAAACCGAAGTTGCCACGGGCATTGCCACGGCCAGTGCCACGGCCGGAACCGTAGCCGCGACCATCGCCATAACCACGGGCATCGCCATAGCCACGGCCATAGCCGTCGTTATAGTAACGACCGTCGTTATAGTAGCGACCGTCGTTATACTGAGCAAAAGCTGCGCTGCTGGCAACGATGGCCACGGAAGCAGCCAGAATCTTGAATGTCGTTTTCATGTAAGTAATCTCCGATGTTAAAAACAAACTAAGTATGTGATTGAAAATACCACTTTCTCATCTGCAGTCTGCTTAGTGAGAGCCGGACGGTTGTGTCTCTGGTGTAGCCCCGTCGAAGAAGCATTAGCAGCCACTAATGTATCAGTATATTAAACGGTTAATATACGAATTTTCTAATTTATCAATGTAATCTTTTTATGGACCGCTCAAGAACCTGACGGCAAGGTCGATGCCGGTGATCTGCGCTGCGGCGTCGCGCGCAAGTCTGGCTTTGCGGAGCACCTCGCACCGACCGGGGCGCGCCGTTCTTCCGGCGTTGGTCGATATTTCTCGCCGTCGCGTTGATGACCGGATTCCGGACTGTAAATGCAAACGCCGGCGATCCAGCAGCCGGCGTTAAAAAATGCCCGGCCCATAATGGCGCCGAGCCTTTTCGGTTACAACTTAGCCTTGTTTGGCTTGCTTCTGGTCAGCCTGCTCGCGCTGGGACAGGTTGGTGCGCACTTGATGATCGAACAGCTTTCCGGTCAGTTCGTGAGCCAGCATCGGGTTACCTTCGATGACAGCCGGAACCAGGGCTTCGGCGACTTCGATCTGATTCTGCTCGATCGCCAGGCTGGCGGCCTCGAAGTAGGCCTGGGAAGCCTCAGGGAAAGCACCGGCGGTGTACAGCACGTTGCCAAGCTCGCCATGCGCCGAGATGTCCTTCGGATTGGCGGCAATGAACGCACGGTATCCCTCGATCGAGGCCTTCATGTCACCGGCCGCAAACGCGCCGCGCGCGGTGGCCAGCTTGTCCTCAGCCTTGGTCGCGGTACCGGCGGCACCGATACCGAACGAAGGAGTGATCGCCGCGATGGCCTCGCCGGCCTTGCTGCCAGCCTTTTGGAGGTAACCGCCGTTGTAGGCGAGCAGAGCGATCGCCAACACCGGGACGCCGATCACCAGCCACTTCGGCGTACGCTTTGCAAAGGCAAAGCGGCTTTTCTTCGGCTTGAAGACCGGGGCTGCTGCCACGGGTTCGACGACCTCGACCTTTTCAGTGGTTTGGTTTTCCATGTTCAGTATCTCCCGGGATTACCAGCCGTTGCGGCCGTTGTAGCCGTTGTTGGCCCAGCCGTTGCCGTTACCGTTGCCGTTACCGCTGCCATAGCCGTTGCCGTAACCGTCGTAGCGGTTGTCAGCGGAGCCGCTCATGTCGCCGCCCATGTTGAAACCGAAGTTGCCACGGGCATTGCCATTACCACGGCCAGAGCCGCTGCCATTGCCACGGCCAGAGCCGTAGCCGCGACCATCGCTATAACCACGGGCATCACCGTAGCCACGGCCGTCGTTATAATTGCGGCCGTCGTTATAGTAGCCAGCGGGGGCGCCGTACTGCGGGCCGTTGTATTGCGGCTGGGCGTTCTGCGGGGCTTGCTGCTGAGCGAAAGCTGCGCTGCTGGCAATGATGGCCATGGAAGCAGCCAGAACCTTGAATGTCGTTTTCATTTGTGAATCCTCCGTTTTTACAACTAGATTAAGTGTGAGATTGGAACTACCGCCTTCTAATCTGCAGTCTGCTTGGTGAAAGCCGGGCGGTTGAGTCTTGGTTGTATAGCCGCCGAAGAAGCATTAGCAGCCGCTAATATAATTGTATATTAAAATTTAAATATTCGAATATTCTGATTAACTGATGCAATATTTTTATGGGCTGATCAAGACCCTGACTGCAAGGTCGAAGCCGTTGATCTACGCTTGGCCAGGTTGACCCGTAATGCTGGCGGTCATTCCAACCCGACGAGCAGGGCGCGGAAGTCGTTGACATTGGTCCGCGTCGGCCCGGTCACCAGCAGGTCGTCAAGCGCCGCGAAAAAGCCCCAGGCATCGTTGCCCGCCAGTCTCTGGCGCGGATCGACGCCAAGCGCCCGGGCGCGAGCCAGGGTATCCGGTGCGACGAAGGCGCCGGCGTTGTCCTCGGAACCGTCGATGCCGTCGGTGTCGGCGGCCAGCGCATGGATGCCCGGCGTGCCGTCGAGGGCCAGCGCCAGGCCGAGCAGGAATTCGCTATTGCGTCCGCCGCGCCCGTTGTCGGCCTTGAGCGTCACCGTCGTCTCGCCGCCGGAAAGCAGCACGCAGGGCGCCTGTGCCGGATAGCCATGCGCGCGGCAGGAGAGCGCCATGCCGGCCAGCACCTTGGCGACTTCACGCGCCTCGCCTTCGATGGCATCGCCGAGAATCAGCGGCGTGACGCCGAGCGCGTGCGCTTCCGTCGCCGCCGCTTCGAGCATCTGGCGCGGACTGGCGACCAGGCGGAATTCGCCATTGGCCAGGCGCGGGTCGCCCGGCTTCGGGGTTTCGAGTTCGCCCGACAGCAAGCGGGCGCGTAAAGCTTCGGGAATGGCGATATTGTGGAAATCGAGCACTTTCAGCGCGTCGACCGCAGTCGTCGGGTCGCCGACGGTCGGGCCGGAAGCGATCACCGCCGCATCGTCGCCCGGCACATCGGAAATCGCCAGCGTCAGCACCTGGGCCGGCCAGGCAGCGGCCGCCAGCCGGCCGCCCTTGATCGCCGACAGGTGTTTGCGCACGCAATTCATCTCGCCGATGCTCGCCCCCGAGCGGAGCAACGCCGTCGTGATCGCGCGCTTTTCGGCCAGCGTGATGCCGGCCGCCGGCGCCACCAGCAAGGCCGAGCCGCCGCCGGAGATCAGCGCCAGCACGCGGTCGTTTGCGGTCAGCCCCGGCAATCTTGCCCAGAATGCGCGCTGCCGCCGCTTCGCCCGCCGCATCGGGCACCGGATGCGCCGCCTCGACGATCTCGATGCGCTCGCACGGCACGCCGTGCCCGTAGCGCGTCACCACCAGCCCGTCGAGCGGCCCCGACCAGTGATCTTCGACTGCCCGCGCCATCGCCGCCGAGGCCTTGCCGGCGCCGATCACGATCAGCCGCCCGCCGTCGTCCGGTGGTAGATGCGGTGGCACGCACAGCGCCGGGTCGGCGGCGGCGATCGCCACATCGAACAGGCGCCGGAGAATCTCGCGCGGGCTCATCGCGCCCCGCCCCGCCAGGGGACTTGCTTCGCGGCGAAGGAAGCACCCTTGGGGTGCGGCAACCAGCCGAGGCCAGCCTCGGTCGTCGTCAGCGGCCGGTATTCGCAGCCGACCCAGCCGTCGTAGCCCAAGCGGTCGAGCAGGTCGAAGAGGAAGGGATAGTTGATCTCGCCGGTGCCCGGCTCGTGACGACCCGGGTTGTCGGCGATCTGGATGTGGCCGATGCGATGGATGTTGGCTTCCAGCGTGCGCGCCAGATCGCCGGCGATGATCTGCGCGTGGTAGATGTCGTACTGCAGTTTGACATTGCTGCGGTCGACCGCCTCCAGCAGGCGAAAACCCTTGGCCACATCGTCCAGCCAGTAGCCCGGCATGTCGATGCGGCTATTGATCGGCTCGATCATCACCGTCGCGCCGATGGTCGCGAAGCGGTCGGCGGCAAATTGCAGGTTGGCAATATAGATTGCCTCCAACTCCGCCTCGCCGACACCAGCCGGCCGAAGCCCGGCCAGGCAATGCACGCGCTCGCAGTCGAGCACCACCGCGTAATCCAGCGCCTGCTCGACGCTCTCGGCGAAATCGGCCTGACGCTGCGGCAGGCAGGCCAGCCCGCGCTCGCCGGCCGCCCAGTCACCGGGCGCCAGATTGAACAGCACCTGCTCGAGATCGTTGGCGCGAAGCCAGTGGGCGATGTCGGACGCCGGATATTCATAAGGAAAAAGATATTCGACGCCCGTGAACCCCGCCGCCGCCGCCCGCGCAAACCGCTCGGGAAACGGCACTTCGGCAAACAGGAAACTCAGGTTGGCGGCGAATTTTGGCATGGGAACGACAGTCTGTAGCTCGGGCCGGTCAGTATAATCCGCCCACATCGATGGAGACACCCGGACGGGTGCAAGGAGAAGAACACCGTGAGCACAGCAGACAACGAACGCAAGGGCAACCGTCTGTCGAAGATCGTCACCCGCACCGGCGACGCCGGCACCACCGGCCTCGGCGATGGCAGCCGGACAACCAAGGACAGCCTGCGCATCGATGCCATGGGCGAGGTCGACGAACTGAACTCCGGCCTCGGCGTGCTGCTCTGCGAGGAACTGCCGGACGCCGTGCGCGGCGCCCTGCTCGACATCCAGAACGATCTGTTCGACCTCGGCGGCGAACTCTGCCTGCCGGGCATGGAAGTCGTCAAGGAAGTCCAGGTCGCCCGCCTGGAATCACTGGCCGAAGCATTCAACGCCGACCTGCCGATGCTCAAGGAATTCATCCTGCCCGGCGGCACCCGCCCGGCCGCCCTCGCCCACCTCAGCCGCACCGTCTGCCGGCGCGCCGAACGGGCCATCGTCCGCCTGGCGAGCGAGGAAGCGGTTTCCGATGCCGCGCGCCGCTACGTCAACCGTCTCTCCGACCTGCTGTTCATCCTCGGCCGCGTCCTCAACCGGGCCGGCGGCAGTGGCGACGTACTGTGGCAGAAGGGCAAGACCGCCGCATGAGCGCCTGCGTCATCGGCCACATCACGGTCAAGGACGCAGAAAAATGGGTGCAATACCGCGCCCAGGTCCCGGCCACGCTGGCCCCGTGGGGCGCCGAACTGCTGTTTCGCGGGCAACTCGCCGCCGTCCTCAGCGGCCATCACGCGCATAGCGATACGGTCGTCATCCGCTTCCCCGATACCGCCGCCGTCGCCGGCTGGTATCAGTCGGCCGCCTATCAGGCGCTGATTCCGTTGCGCGAACAGGCTGCCGATCTCGTCCTGGTCACCTTCACCGACTGACGCCGTTTAGGCGGCGCCCTCTACCCGCGACCGCGCCGCTCCGGGTAAGCTCTCCGGCACACATGCCCGGAGCCACCCCATGAACCCGCCGAATTTTTCCTCCCTGTCGCTCAGCCTCGATCAGGGAATTGCCGAGATCCGCCTCAACCGGCCGGACAAGTCGAACGCAATGAACGACGCGATGTGGCAGGAGATTCGCCAGGCCTTCGAGTGGGTGGATGCCACCCCCGAAGCGCGCGTCGCCATCCTCAGCGGCGCCGGCAGGAATTTCTGTGCCGGCATCGATCTCGCCCTGCTGGCCGACATTCAGCACCGCACAGCCCACCCTGACGGCGCACGCAGCCGTGAAGCGCTGCGCCGCCTGATCCTCGACATGCAGGACTGCCTCACCAGCGTCGAGCGCTGCCGCAAGCCGGTGCTCGCCGCAATTCAGGGCGCCTGCATTGGCGGCGCGCTCGACCTGGTCACCTGCTGCGACATGCGTTACGCCACCGCCGACGCCATATTCTCGGTACGCGAGATCGACGTCGGCATGGTCGCCGACGTCGGCACCCTGCAGCGCCTGCCGCGCCTGATCCCCGAAGGCAAGGCCCGCGAACTGGCGTTCACCGGGCGCAATTTCCTCGCCGACGAAGGCGAACGGCTCGGCCTGATCAACCGCGTTTTTGCCTCGCACGAAGCGTTGACCGCAACAGTCCGCGAACTGGCGCAAGCCATCGCCGCCAAGTCGCCGCTGGCCACGCGCGGCATCAAGGAAGTGATGAATTTCAGCCGCGACCACTCGATCGCCGACGGACTCAACTTCGTCGCCACCTGGAACGCGGCGATGCTGCTCTCCGATGACCTCAGCGAGGCCATCGTCGCCCAGCGCGAAAAACGCGCACCACGGTTCGCTGATTAAGGGAGCCCGGGAACCGGAACAGCGCGTTGAACTTTAGTGGCTCACAAAAAAGCCAGCGCGAGGCTGACCTTAGTTTGGTGGTGGTGCGGTGGCGACCGAGATCAGACGAATAATGCGGTCACGAGAGTAAATGGTGGGACAAATGTCCATCTACGCAGCGACAGCAATGAACATGTTCGCAATAATTTCAGGGGCGACGTTACAAAAGCTTCCGATATTTCACCAAAATGGTGTAATGTGGTGAACATATAAGTAATGGAATGAAACCACTATGGCAAACCGACGAATTACGTCCTACGCAGCCCCTGCGGAAAGCACTGTTCGGGCTTCGGTCAGCTTCCCGGAGGATCAGTACACAGAGCTTGAACGCATCGCTCAACAGCAACGTGTGTCAGTCGCTTGGGTCGTCCGCGAAGCGGTGCAAACATATTTAGTTACTCGGTGGCCGTTACTGGAACATGCAGATTTAGCACGTCCGAGCAACGAGCAGAAAGGACCGTAAAGAACCATGAATCAGGCCCTAGCCACCTCACAGCCGATTGGACAGGAATCACATCATACTGAGGAAGCGGCTGCACAAGCCCGCTTTGAAACGCTGCTTGGAGCGCTTGGAACTCCCTATGCGCGAGGAGACCGATTTGCCATCTACAACGGCAACTGCCTTGAATTGCTTGCGACTGTTCCCGGCAACAGTATCGACCTGACCTTTACTAGTCCGCCGTACAACATCGGCAAAGAATATGAGAGTGTCAGGCCGATAGAAGACTATATTGAGTGGTGCGTCCAATGGATTAACGGCATTCATCGCATCACGCGCTCTAATGGGGCGTTCATGCTAAATGTGGGTTACGTATCGCTTGAGGGACGAGCAAAGTCGATCCCAATCCCTTACCTGTTATGGAACCGAGTTCCGTTCCATCTGCAGCAGGAAATCGTTTGGAACTATGGTGCTGGCGTTGCTGGCCGCAAGTTCCTTTCCCCTCGCAACGAAAAACTGCTGTGGTATGTCAAAGATGCTGACAACTACTGTTTCAACCTTGACGACATCCGCGACCCGGACGTGGCATATCCAAACCAGAAGAAGAAGGGAAAGCTCCGCTGCAACACCATTGGAAAGAACCCTTCGGACGTGTGGCAGATTGCTAAGGTAACTTCAGGCGAAGGTCGGGCATCTAAAGAACGGACGCCGCATCCAGCACAATTCCCGCTTGACCTTTGTGAGCGAGTCATCAAGGGCTTTGTGCCAATTGACGGAATAGTGCTTGACCCGTTCCTTGGCTCAGGCTCAACTATTGACGCTTGTATGCGGTGGCAACGTTACTCAATTGGCTTCGAAATCCGCGAAGACTATTGCGCCATTGCTGCAGAACGCATCTCAGCTATGCAGCGAATAACTGCCTCTCTCTTCTAATACAAGCCCTTGTACGAGGGTGTCCCGAATTTTGTGTAAACGGGTTTTGGGTTAGAGGCTGTTCATCCGGTCCTCGAACTGGATAGTAAAGCGAGTCAGGGCGGCCTTCCAGTCGCGGATCGGCATTGTCCATTTCCGGCTGATGTTGCGCAGGGCCAGGTAGAACAATTTCAGCAGTGCCTCGTCGCTTGGAAACGAGCCCCTGTTCTTGGTGATTTTGCGTAGGCTCATGTTCACCGACTCGATGGCATTGGTGGTGTAGATGACCTTCCTGATCTCCGGAGGGTAGTCGAAGAACGGGATGATCCGCGACCAGTTCCTACGCCAGGACTGGCTGATCGGCAGATAGGCGTCATCCCATTTATCCTCGAATTCGCCGAGCCTCTGCTCGGCCTCGTCGGCCGTGGCACAGGTGTAGATTCGCTTGAGGTCGGCAGCAACCTCCGGCCGCATTTTCCACGAAACGTAGTTCAGACTGTTCTCACCATATGGACGATGCACAGCTGAACAGCGGCGTGGGGATAGACGGCCTCGATAGCCTCCGGGAAACCCTTCAGCCCATCGACACAGGCGATGAAGATGTCCTGTACCCCGCGGTTCTTCAGTTCGGTCACGACCTGCAACCAGAACTTGGCGCCTTCGGTCTGCGCGATCCACAGACCCAGCACTTCCTTCTCGCCGGCCATGTTGATGCCAATAGCCAGATAGACGGCCTTGACCCGCACGCTGCCATCCCTGACTTTGACGTGGATGCAGTCGAGATAGACGATGGGGTACAAGGCATCGAGGGGCCGGGACTGCCACGCTTTCACTTCTTCAATCACAGCATCGGTCACGGAGGAGATCAGGGTCGGCGAAACCTCGGTGCCATACATCTCTTCCAGGTGCGACTGGATTTCGCGCACCGTCATGCCCCGGGCGTAGAGCGACAGGATCTTGTCGTCGAAGCCCGTCCAGCGGGTCTGATGCTTGGGGATCAGCTGTGGTGCGAAGGTGCCGTGGCGGTCGCGGGGAATTTCAATCGGCAGTTCGCCGAACTCGCCCTTCAGCGTCTTCCGACTCTTGCCGTTGCGGGTGTTGCCGGCCGGATTCTCGACCGGTTCGTTCTTGCCGTGACCGAGATGATCGGCCATCTCTGCTTCCAGTGCCTTCTCGACCAGCAACTTGGTGAGTTGCTTGAGTAATCCATGCTCACCAATCAGGTCTTCCGGCTTTCGGTAATCAGCCAGCAGGCTGTCCAGCAATTCCTTGGGTACTGCTTTCTTTGCTACGGTCATCATCGCTCCTTGCAATGCGGCAGTTTCCTGCCGAGTGACCGTTTACACAAAAATTCTTACACCCTCGCCGTTGAGTTTTCTGCCGCACTATCGGGCAGAACAACCAGACTTGCACCGAATTATCATTGGCATAAACACTGCTGACACAGGAAATAATTCACGCTGGCGTAACAATTTATTTTCTTGTAGCTGAGTTCAGAGTCCGGTGCATAGTGCGTGAAAAAGGGCGGTTTCCCGCCCCTGATCTTCACTTCGGATCGTTCGCCGCGTGACCCTGCGGGGCTGTATCGTCATCGAGCATCACGAACGCCGTAACCCGGCCATCAACGGCGAAATACTCACAGCGCGCTACGGTGCTGCGTGCGATGCTGGTTTGGTCTAGCGGGTAGGGGTAGATACCTACAAGAACAGGATGCTACCCATGATCGGACAAAAACCCAATAAAAACCCGCACTTAGGCGGGTTATTTGGATGTTGCCAGACTTCCTAAAACAGGTAATTGGTGGAGAGGATGAGGATCGAACTCACGACCTCCGCATTGCGAACGCGGCGCTCTCCCAGCTGAGCTACCCCCCCAACGTCGCTGCGATTTTATATCATCCTGACCCGCTTATCAAAGCGAACGCCTCGACCGGAACCGAAGCCATAAAGCCCTGTCTCTCAAGTGCGGGCAGCAGGCACCGCCCCGGCCAATCGAGGAGGAAATTCATGAGCACCCATGACGACATCGGCGACAAGACATGCAAGCCCTGCGCAGGCGGAATGGCAATGCTGGACGAGGCGGCCTGCCGTGATTATCTGGGGAGCCTCGAGGGCTGGGCGCTGGCTGGCGCGGCGATTGAAAAGTCCTACCGCTTCAGGAATCATTACGAAGCGATGGCCTTCGTCAATGCCGTCGCCTGGATATCCCACCGTCAGGACCATCATCCGGAAATCACCGTCGGTTACGCCGACTGCCGGGTTCGCTACTGGACGCACGCGGTCGGTGGCCTGTCGGAGAACGATTTCATCTGCGCCGCCAGGGTGGACCGGCTGCTTTCCCTCTGATCAGGCGCCGCCGGAACCGGCGACCGCGCGCCGCAAGCGGTCGGCGACCGCCGCCCACTCGGCCGTTTCCGGCAGCGCTTCGACGGCGATCAGGGCGACCCCGGCATGATCCATCTCGCGCAAGGCCGCGTACAGGTCGTGCGCGTAGGCGACCGGATCGGCGGCCAGCAGCCGCCACACATGCGGCATGCCGGCCTGCGGCGGCTGGCTGTGAGCGATGACGCCGCAGCGATCGCCCTTGTGGCGCTGGGCATTGAGGAAATCGAGCAGGCGTTCGCTGGCGACCAGGCGCATCGGCGTTTGCGGTGCGTAATGCGCGGCCAGGGAACCCGATACGCGCGGCGCGCCGGCAGCCGTTTGAATCGCCAACCGGCGTCCGAACACCGCTTCAAGGTGGGCTGGCGAAATATGGCCGGGCCGCAAGACCACGGGCTCGCCGCGCGAGCAATCGACGATGGTCGATTCGATGCCGACCGTGCACGGCCCGCCGTCCAGAATGAGCGAGACCCGGTCGCCGAGTTCTTCCTGAACGTGCGCTGCCGTGGTCGGACTGATGCGGCCGAAACGGTTGGCGGATGGCGCGGCAATGCCGGCATGTTCGCCGGCGACCGCGGCGAAGCGGCGCAGCAGTTCGAGGGCCACCGGGTGGCCCGGGACACGCAGGCCGACGGTGTCCTGGCCGCCTGTTACGGTCGACGGCACCCAGGCCTGCTTTTTCAAAATCAGCGTCAGCGGGCCGGGCCAGAAGGTTTCCATCAGTTCCCAGGCGACGGCGGGAACCTGCTCCGCCCAGTGGTCGACCGCGTCATGGCCGGCCAGATGAACGATCAGCGGATGATCGGCGGGCCTGCCCTTGGCGGCGAAGATTTTGGCGACCGCCGCCGGGTTGGACGCATCCGCACCCAGGCCGTAGACGGTTTCAGTCGGAAAGGCGACCAGCTCGCCGGCCCGCAGCAGTTCGACGGCGCGGTCGAAATCCGGGGTCATCGGCAAGGGGCGGCGAAACTTATCAAGCCAGGTCCGGCAATTTCTTGGCGAGCACCTTCTCGGTCTGCCTGAGGCGGAACTGGCTCAGCTTTTCCGCAACCGCGGCATCGCTCAACGCCAGGATGGAAATGGCGAACAGCGCCGCATTGGTCGCGCCGGCTTCGCCGACGGCGAAGGTCGCGACGGGAATGCCGCCCGGCATCTGCACCATGGAAAGCAGGGAATCGAAACCGGCCAGGTACTTGGACGGCATCGGCACGCCGAGCACCGGAATCTGCGTCTTGGCGGCCAGCACGCCGGCCAGGTGGGCGGCGCCGCCGGCCGCGCCGATCAGGACTTTCATGCCGCGCGCGCTGGCGGTGGCGGCGTAATCGAGCGCCTGATCCGGCGTGCGATGGGCCGACAGCACCTTGGCTTCGTAGGGGATGCCGAAACTCTTCAGCGTCTCGGCCGCGGCCATCATGACCGGCCAGTCGCTATCCGAACCCATGACGATACCGACCAATACTTGTTTGCTCATGCTTTGCGTTCCTTTACTGATTCGCCGAGGCGAGAATTAACGGAGACCGGCTTTGCGCTCGGCCGCTTCGATGGTGTTGGCGAGCAGCATGGTGATGGTCATCGGCCCGACGCCGCCCGGCACCGGGGTGATCTGGCCGGCGACTTCCTTGCACGCCTCAAAATCGACGTCGCCGCACAGCTTGCCATCCGGCAAGCGGTTGATGCCGACGTCGATGACCACGGCGCCCGGCTTGACCATGTCGGCGGTGACGAAGCGCGGCTTGCCGACGGCGGCGACCAGGATGTCGGCGCGGCGGGTATGGCCGGCAAGATCTTTCGTGCGCGAGTTGCAGACGGTGACCGTGGCGCCGGCATTGATCAGCAGCAGCGCCATCGGCTTGCCGACGATGTTGGAGCGGCCGATGACGACGGCTTCCTTGCCGCTCAGGTCGACATTGCCCTTCTCGAACATCTTCATCACGCCATACGGCGTGCACGGGATGAAGCGCGGGTTGCCCTGGGCCAGCGCGCCAACGTTTTCGGCGTGGAAGCCATCGACGTCCTTGTCGACGGCAATCGCTTCGAGCACGGCTTCCTCGTTGAAATGTTTCGGCAGCGGCAACTGCACGAGAATGCCGTGGATATTCGGGTCGGCATTCAGTTCGGCGATCTTTTTCAGCACAATTTCCGGGTCGACCGCAGCATCGTAGGTGATCTTCTCGGAATGCATGCCGATGGCCAGGCAGCCATTGACCTTGTTGCGGACATAGACCTCGGAGGCCGGGTCGGCGCCGACCAGAATGACCACCAGGCCGGGGCGCTGCCCCTTGGCCGTCAGCGCCTCGACCCGCGCCTTGAAACCCTGGCGCAGTTCTTCAGCCAGCGCCTTGCCGTCGATAATTTGTGCCGTCATCATCGCATCCAACAAAAATGAAAAGGGGAAAGGCAATGGCCTTTCCCTTTGAATTGGATGGAGTTTACCAGAATCAGGCGAGCGCTGCTTCGGCCGCGCCGACGGCCGCCCGTCCGGCCTCGAAAGCGCGGCGGTTCAGCTCGACCAACTTCTCGCCCTTGCGCTGGAAACGCTTGAGCACGCAATCGAGCAAGGTCTCGGCCGGGAACGGCAGATGGTCGGCGATGGCGCCGAGCATGACGGTGTTGCCGAGGCGGATGTCGCCGAGTTCCTGGGCGATCGACGTGGCGTCGAAAGCGACGACCTTGTTGCCGGTTTTTTTAATTTCGGCAATCGGGTCTTCCGGATAATCGAAGAGGCCGAGCTCGACGACCGGCGGCACCAGCCTGGCGGTGTTCATCAGCGTGATGCCGCCCGGCTTCAGCATGTGCTGCCAGCGCATGGTTTCGGCCGATTCGAAACCGAGCAGGACATCGGCGGTGCCCGGCGTGATCTGCGGCGACAGCACCTTGCTTGCCGAAACGCAGGTGCGAGGAGACAACGCCGCCGCGCTGCGCCATGCCGGCGACTTCGGTTTTCTTGACGTCATGGCCGAGCGTGATGGCCGCTTCGGCGAGAATTTCGGTCGCCGTCATGACGCCCTGGCCGCCGATGCCGACGACGAGGATGTTGGTGTTTTCGCTCATCTCAGACCCCGCAGCCCTTGACCAGCCGGATCGGCGAGACCGGCACATGATGGACGATGGCATCCGGCGCGCAGGGCTGGACGCACAGGCCACAGCCGGTGCACACCGAGGTCTCGATGCGCACGAAGGCAAGATCGACTTCGCGACCGTTTGGCTTGACCTCCTTGCCGCGCCGCGTGACGTGGATCGCCGGGCAGCCGACGTCGATGCAGTTGCCGCAGCCGGTGCACTTGTCGTCGATGACCTCGAAGGGCTTCAGCTTGTGGTAATCCTTGACCAGCACGCAGGGCTGGTCGGTGATGATGACCGAGACTTCCGGCACCTTCACTTCGTCGCGGATGGTCTTGAACAGGACCGGCAACTGGTAGGGATCGACGACATGGATGCGCTCCTTGTTCACGCCGAGCGCCTCGACCAGCTTGGCGAAATCGACGCGCGGCGCATCTTCGCCGTAGATGTCGCGACCGTTGCCCGGATTGTCCTGGCCGCCGGTCATGCCGACCGCGCGGTTGTCGAGCAGCAGGACGGTGACGTTGCCCTTGTTGTAGACGATATCGAGCAGCCCCTGCATGCCCATGTGCAGGAAGGTCGAGTCGCCGATCACGGCGAGAATGCGCTTGTCCTTGTCGGCCTCGCCGCGACCCTTGTCGAGACCGAGCGCGATGCCCATCGAGGCGCCCATCGAGATGCAGGTGTCGAGTGCGTTCCACGGATGGCCGGCGCCCAGCGTGTAGCAGCCGATGTCGCCGGAGATGGTCAGGTTGCGCACCTGCGACAGGGTGTAATAGACGCCGAGGTGCGGGCAGGCCACGCACATGGTCGGCGGCCGCGGGAAAACCTGCATTGCTGCGGTCGACCGCCCGTTTTGGCCATTTTCCGGCACGCTTTCGCCGAGCAGCCGGGCGATGGCCGGACGCAGCACGTTGGGCGACAGTTCGCCCTGCAGTGGCAGGATTTCCTTGCCGATGACCTTGATGCCCTGCGCCTTCAGTTCGGTCTCGATCAGCGGTTCGACTTCCTCGACGACGACGACCTGATCGACCAGCGCCGCCAGTTCGCGGCATTTCTCGAACGGCACCGGACAGGAGAAGCCGAGCTTGAGCACCGGCGCGTCCGGGAAGGATTCCTTGACGTGCATGTAGGCCGGGCCGGAAGCGATGAAACCGACGCGCCGGTCGCTGCCCGGCTCGATGAAGTTCAGCGCGCGAAGCCTCGGCCTCCTTGCGCAACTCCTCGGCGCGGGCGAACATCAGCGGGATGCGCTTGCCGGCGCCGGACGGCGTCATGACCCAGCGCGCCGGATCCTTCTTGAAGCCTGCCGATGCCTTCTCGCCGCGCTCGCCGACGGTGACCAGGCCCTTGACGTGGTTGATGCGGGTCGTCATGCGCAGGATGACCGGCACCTGGAAGCGCTCGGACAACTCGTAGGCGTAGAGCGTCATCGCGTAGGCTTCCTGCGAATCGGCCGGCTCGAGCACGGGCACATGGGCGAAACGACCCCAGTAGCGGGAATCCTGCTCGTTCTGCGATGACGACAGGCCGACGTCGTCGGCGATCGCGATGACCAGGCCGCCGATCGACGCCGGTCAGCGTCAACGTCATCAGGCATCGGAGGCGACATTCATGCCGACATGCTTCATGCAGCAGAACGAACGCGAACCGGCATAGGCCGCGCCGATCGCCACTTCCAGCGACACCTTTTCGTTGACCGACCACTCGGCATAGAGATCCGGGTAGGTCGAGATGACTTCGAGCATCTCGGTCGACGGCGTGCCGGGATAGGCGGCCGCAACCTTGACCCCCGCTTCCCAGACGGCGCGGGCGACTGCTTCGTTACCAGACATCAGAACCCGGCTCGCGGCCGGTATGGGCATGACTGCCGCCATGGCGACTCCTCGATCAGCATTACCAAACCGACCATTATAGAAAGCAAGGCGCTCCGGCATTTGATGCAAAGCAAGCCGAGCCGATTTACTTTCGTGTGCAAACTTCCGGCGACACCCGATGAATTCGGATTTCGTTTGCCTGCATCAAAGCCATGCGTCCAACAGCGGGGCAGAATTGCAGTTTTAGCAGAGGCAACGAGAGCAATTCATGGCCGAAGCGGTTCTTCAGGCCCAACCGGGCCTCCCGCACGCGGAAACAGGACGCATCCCCGGCAACAAGGGGATCTGGGTCGGCATTACCTGCGAAATCGTCGAGTTCGTCGTACTGTTCGCCGTCTACTTCGTTGCGCGCGCGCATTTTCCCGATGCTTTTCATGAAGGCGCGCAACGCCTGTCACTGGTTTCCGGCACCGTCATCACGCTGCTGATGGTGACCAGCAGCTACTTCATCGCCTGCTCGGTCAATGCCATCCGCAACGGGAACCAGCGCAGTTCGGTGTTCTGGCTGGTCGCCGGGCTGATCGTCGCGCTCGGCTATCCGATCGCCAAATTTCTCGAAATCCGCTGGAACCTCGCGCACGACATCAACGGCAGCTCAGGAATCTTCTTCACCGTTTACTACTATCTGACCTTCAACCATCTGGTCCATGCCACCTGGGGCATCCTCGGCATTCTCTGGGTTCTCCCGCGGCTGCTTTTCCATGGCTATACGGCAGAAGATCATTCCGGCCTTGAGGCGCTGGCCAGTTACTGGCACGCGACCGACATCATCTGGCTGATCATCTTCCCGCTGTTCTACGTGCTCGCCTGACCATGAACGACAAACGCGACACCTTCCCCACCCTGACCCTGACCTGGCTGGCGCTGGTCGCGCTGACGCTGGTCAGCCTCGGCCTCGGCGAATGGTTTCGCGCCGCCCACTGGCTGCCGCTGCTGGTCGCCGCGATCATCTGGCTCAAGGGCGCGATGGTGGCCCGCTATTTCATCGAGTCGCATCTCGCGCACCCCTTCATCACCCGACTGCTGCGGGTCTTCATCGCCATTGCCCCGGTCGCGCTGGTTCTTACCGCGTTTTTCGGCGACACGCTGGCCCGCTGGGCCTCGCTCTAAGCCACGCCCCCCCAACTACACCAACGGCCGGCATCAGTTTTCCTCCGGCACCACCCGGATCGCGCCGCAGGGACACTCAGCGGCGCACATGCCACAGCCCTTGCAGTAGTCGTAGTTGAATGCGAAGCGCTTGCCGGGACCGAGCTTGATCACCGCGTTGTCGGGACAGACGCCATAACAGTTGTCGCACTCGAAGCAGTTGCCGCAGGACATGCAGCGGCGCGCCTCGAACAGCGCGTTGTGCTCGTCGAGGCCGCCAAGTACCTCCTCGAAGGTGGACTGGCGGCGGATGATGTCGAGTACCGGGCGCACGGTCTTTGGCGCGTCGGAGTAGTACCAGGGGTTCATGCGCTCGAAGGTCGCGAGTTCGTGCTTGGGCGGCGGCACATAGCGCTCGCCGCGCAGCCAGGCGTCGATGGCGCGCGCAGCCTTCTTGCCGTGGCCGATGGCGACGGTGACGGTGCGCTCGCTGCCGGCCATGTCGCCGCCGGCGAAGATGCCGGGATGGCCGGTCATCATGCCGGCGTCGACCTGGATCAACCCGCGGTCAACGACCAGTCCCGGCACGTTTTCGAGCAAGGAGAGGTCGGCGTCCTGACCAAGTGCGAGCACCACCGAGTCGGCCTCGATACGCTCGAATTCGCCGGTCGGCTGCGGGAAACCATTGTCATCGAGCGCCATCTTCTCGACCATGATTTCCGATTCGCCGGCTTCCTTGATGGTCGACAGCCATTTGATCGAGATGCCTTCCTGCAGCGCCTCCTCGACCTCGAAGTCGTGGGCCGGCATCTTGTCGCGCGTGCGACGGTAGACGATGATGGCTTCTTCAGCGCCGAGGCGCTTGGCGGTGCGCGCGACGTCCATGGCGGTGTTGCCGCCGCCGTAGACGACAACGCGGCGACCGAGCATGGGCGCGGTTTCATCCTCCATGTCATGCAGAACGGAGACCGCGTCGAGCACCTTGTTGGCATCACCGGCCGGGATATAGGCGCGCTTGGCGAGGTGCGCGCCGACGCCGAGGAAACAGGCGTCGAAGGCCTGGTCCGCCATGACCTGGCGCAGATCGGTCACCTTGGTATCAAGCTTGAGTTCGACACCGTAGTCGAGAATGCGCTGGATTTCCGCGTCGAGCACATCGCGCGGCAACCGGTATTTGGGAATGCCGTAGCGCATCATGCCGCCGGGCTGCTCCGCCGCCTCGAAAATCACCACCTGATGGCCGAGTGCGCCGCAACTGGTAGGCGGCCGAGAGGCCGGCCGGCCCGGCGCCGACCACCAGGACGCGCTTGCCGGTGGACGGCGCGGGCGCGTCGAATTGCCAGCCGCGCTTGATCGCCTCGTCGCCGAGGAAGCGTTCGACCGAGTTGATGCCGACTGCGGCATCGATGTTCTGGCGGTTGCAGGCGCCCTCGCAGGGGTGATAGCAGACGCGGCCCATGATCGCGGGCAGCGGATTGTTCGACGGTCAGTGCACGCCAGGCCTGTTCGTAGTCGCCGCTTTCGGCATGGAACAGCCAGCCCTGGATGTTCTCGCCGGCCGGGCAGGATGCGTTGCAGGGCGGCAGGCGGTCGACGTATTCGGGGCGCGAGGTGCGCCACGAGCCGGTGCGGTTGGCCAGCGAGGAGCCTGGATCGAGGGTGATGGCAAAGGGCTTGTCCATTAGCGTTCTCCCTGCCCGAGCAGGCCATAGCGTTTGATGTTGCGGTCGGCCATCGCTTGCAGTCTGGCAATCACCGCCACATTCGGCTGTTTGCCGAACAGGTGCGCGTAGCGCTTCTGCGGTTTCAGATATTCCTCCACCGGCATCTGCCGCCTGATCGCCAGCACCGACTTTATTTCGCCGTGCTCGGCTTCGAACACCGGGAAGATGCCGGTCTCCTTGGCGAGCCGCGCCATGTGGATGGTTTCCTGCGAGGCCGTGCCCCAGCCGAGCGGACAAGGCACGAGGATATGGATATAGCGCGCGCCGCGAATCTCCATGGCACGGCGCACCTTGGCTTCGAGGTCGCGCAGGTCGGCCACCGTCGCCGTGGCGACGTAGGGGATGTCGTGCGCCAGCGCGATCGCCGGCACGAACTTGCCCTGGCCGAAGACGTTGCCCGGTTCGGGACCGACGGCCATCGTGGTGGCCGTGCGCGCCGCCGGCGGCGTGGCGGAGGAACGCTGGACGCCGGTGTTCATGTAGCCCTGGTTGTCGTAGCAGATGTAGAGCACGTCATCGTTGCGCTCGAACATGCCGGACAGGCAGCCGAAACCGATATCGGTCGTTCCGCCGTCGCCGCCCTGGGCGACGACACGGACATCCTGCGCCTGCTCGCCCTTCTTCCGCTTGACCTTGATCGCGGCGGCGATGCCGGTAGCGACCGCGGCGGTGTTGCCGAACAGCGAATGAATCCACGGAATCTGCCACGAGGTTTCGGGGTAGGGCGTCGAAAACACTTCGAGGCAGCCGGTGGCGTTGGCGGCGACGAGCTGGCCGTCGGTGGCCTCCATTGCCGCGTCGATGGCGTAGCGTGCGCCCAGCGCCTCGCCGCAGCCCTGGCAAGCGCGGTGGCCGGAGTTGATCGAGTTGAAGCGCTTGCCGCTGGCCTGCACGCTGCGCTCTTCGGGCGCGAGCAGGCGGTTGCCGACGGTGAAGGTGCCGGTCTGGTAGAACTTGACGGGTTGAAAGGACATTAGTGGTTACCTCTCAATAATTCCGCGCGCCGACCACGCCGACGTCGCGCAGCAGCGCCTCGGCGACCGGTCCGCTACGGCGACGTACTTTCTCGCGTTCGAGCTGTTTGTTGACGGCCTTCCAGTCGAGATCGAGAAAGGTCACCAAATCCAGTTCTTCGCGGGTCGCTTTTTCGAACAAGGCGGTCAGAGATTTCACCGTGATGGCGCGGCCGCCAAGACCGGCGATGACCGTGAAACCTTTCAGCCCCATGCCGGTGACCGCCATCCGGACGTCGGTCGCGACGATGCCGCCAATCCCGACGGCGAGACTTTTTTCCAGCACGACGAAGCGCTTGCAGTTCTTCAGGGCCGCGGCGACAGCGGCGAGCGGGAAGGGGCGGTAGCTGGTGATGCCGAGCACGCCAATCTTGTGGCCGCCATTTTCCGGCTGGCGCATTGCGTCAACGGTGTCCTTGATCGTGCCCAGCACCGAACCCATCGCGATCACGACGGTTTCGGCATCATCGGTCATGTAGGTGCGAAGCAGTCCGCCTGAATCGCGCCCAAATACCGACCTGAATTCCGCCGCCAGTTGCGGGATGCGCTCCAGTGCCTGCATCTGCTTGGCGTGAGCGAGATAGCGCACTTCCGTGAAGGCTTCCGGGCCGACCATCGCACCGATCGAGACCGGCTCGTTCGGGTCGAGCACCTGGCGCGGTTCGTAGGGCGGCAGGTAGGCGTCGACCTGCGCTTGATCCGGCATGTCAACGCGCTCGTAGGCGTGGGTGAGGATGAAGCCGTCCATGCACACCATCACCGGCATCGAGAGTTCCTCGGCCAGCTTGAAGGCCTGAATGTGCAGGTCGAGCGCTTCCTGGTTGGTTTCGGCGAACAACTGAATCCAGCCACAATCACGCTGCGAGAGTGAATCAGAGTGATCGTTCCAGATGTTGATCGGCGCGCCGATGGCGCGATTGGCGACGGTCATGACGATGGGCAGACCGAGGCCTGAGGCGTTGTACACCGCCTCCACCATGAACAGCAGGCCCTGCGAGGCGGTCGCCGTGTAGCTTCTCGCCCCCGCCGCCGATGCACCGATGGCCACCGACATGGCGGCAAATTCGGATTCGACGTTGATGTACTCGCAGTCGGCGAGCGCGCCCTCTTTCACCATTTCGCCCAGCGCCTCGACTATGTGCGTTTGCGGGGAAATCGGATAGGCGCAGATGACTTCCGGGCGGCAGAGCGCTACCGCTTCGGCGACGGCGCGCGAACCTTCGGTTTGCTTAAGCATGGACCGCCTCCATTTCCTGCCGCACGATCTTGTAGGCTTCGGTCGCGGCAACGATATTGCCATCAGCCACCTTGCCCGAAAACTTGCCGCGGATGGCCTTGATAACCGACGCCAACTGGATGATGCCCGACACGGCGGCAAAGCCACCGAGCAGCGGCATGTTCGGCACTGGCCGGCCGACATGCTTGAGCGCCAGATCAGTGGCGGAGACCGTGCGTAGACGTTCGACACGATGGCTCTTCACAAAATCGGCAAGCCCGAGTTCCTCGAAAGTCTTGTTGGTATTGATGAGAATGTAGCCGTCCGGCTTCAAGCCAGCGAAGACATCGACCTGATGCAATAAGGTCGGATCCTGGATGATCAGCGCGTCGGGCTCCATGATCGGCTCGCGCAGGCGGATTTCCTGGTCGGCAATGCGACAGAACGCCACCACTGGCGCCCCGGTGCGCTCCGAACCAAAGCTGGGAAACGCCTGGGCGTGCCGACCTTCTTCAAAAGCGGCGATCGACAGCATCTCGGCGGCGGTGACGACGCCCTGGCCACCGCGCCCGTGTATTCGAACCTGGAACATTGTCTTCTCCTTTTGTTCCAAGGATACGTTAGCTGCTGCCAGTTGCGTAGCTATTGTGGAAATCCCTTATTGCACAATGCGGATTATTATCCTACGATGTGAAACATGTGAATAAATTTGGTTTGCCTACCCGGCAGGCTTAATCTGTCGCAAGACCCGATCCACACACCGGTGGATCGGTCCCCATCAGAGCAACTCCAACAGGAGGAGATATGTCAGAGAATCAATCCAGTGCCAAGCTATCCGGTGTTGTATCCGTTCCCGATGGCGACCCGCAGGAAACCAGTGAATGGATCGAGGCGCTGGAAGGCGTCATCGCGCAGGAAGGCGCTGACCGTGCCCATTACCTGATCGAGAAACTGATCGGCCAGGCACGCGAGGACGGCATCGACATCCCGTATTCGGCCAATACCGAATACATCAACACCATCCCGGTCGACCAGCAGCCCAAGTATCCGGGCAATGCCGACATGGAAATCAAGATTCATTCCTACATCCGCTGGAACGCGATGGCCATGGTGGTGCGTGCCAACAAGGACACCAACGTCGGCGGCCATATTGCCTCCTTCGCTTCGGCCGCCGCGCTGTACGACGTGGGGTTTTCGCATTTCTGGCATGCGCCGAGTGCTGAACATGGCGGCGACCTGATCTTCTTCCAGGGTCATTCGGTCCCCGGTGTTTACGCCCGCGCCTTCATGCTCGGCCGCCTGAGCGAAGAGCAGATGGACAACTTCCGCCAGGAAACTGACGGCAAGGGTATTTCTTCCTACCCGCACCCCTGGCTAATGCCGGATTTCTGGCAATTCCCCACCGTATCCATGGGCCTCGGCCCGATCCAGGCCATTTATCAGGCCCGTTTCATGAAGTACCTCGACTCGCGCGGACTGGCCAAGGCCGGTGATCGCAAGGTCTGGGCTTTCCTTGGCGACGGCGAAACCGACGAAGTCGAATCGCTTGGCGCCATCGGCATGGCCGGCCGCGAAAAACTGGATAACCTGATTTTCGTCATCAACTGCAACCTGCAGCGCCTGGACGGCCCGGTACGCGGTAACGGCAAGATCATTCAGGAACTCGAAGGCGAGTTCCGCGGCTCGGGCTGGAATGTCATCAAGCTGGTCTGGGGTACCCACTGGGACACCCTCCTCCAACGCGACAAGAAAGGCATCCTGAAGCGCCGGATGATGGAATGCGTGGACGGCGAATACCAGACCTTCAAGGCCAAGAACGGTGCCTACGTGCGCGAGTATTTCTTCAACACGCCGGAACTCAAGGAACTGGTCGCCGACTGGACCGACGACGAAATCTGGCAACTGAACCGCGGCGGCCACGATATCTTCAAGATTTTTTCGGCCTATCAGGCGGCCATTACGCACAAGGGCGCGCCGACCCTGATCCTGGCCAAGACGATCAAGGGCTTTGGCATGGGCCAGGCTGGCGAGGCAATGAATACGTCGCACCAGCAGAAAAAACTGGATGTCGAGCAGATCGCCCGCTTCCGCGACCGCTTCAGCCTGCCGGTGGCGGACGACAAGCTGGCCGATCTGCCCTACCTGAAGTTCGCCGAAGACTCCGAGGAATACAAATACATGCGCCAGCGTCGCATGGATCTAGGCGGGTTCATTCCGCAACGCCGGCGCAAGGCCGAGCCGCTCGCGGTCCCGCCGCTCGATACGTTTGCCGCCTTGCTCAAGGCCTCCGGCGAAGGCCGCGAGTTGTCGACGACGATGGCCATCGTCCGCATCATGAACATGATGTTGAAGGACAAGAATGTCGGCAAGAACGTCGTGCCCATCGTGCCGGACGAGTCCCGCACCTTCGGCATGGAAGGCATGTTCCGCTCGGTCGGCATCTGGAATCAGCAAGGCCAGAACTATGTGCCGGAAGACCATGACCAGTTGATGTTCTACAAGGAATCGAAGACCGGTCAGGTGCTCCAGGAAGGGATCAACGAAGCCGGCGCGATGAGCGACTGGATCGCCGCCGCCACCGCCTACTCGGTGCATGGCGTGCAGACCATTCCGTTCTACATCTGCTACTCGATGTTCGGCATGCAGCGCGTCCTCGATCTGTGCTGGGCGGCTGGCGACCAGCGCGCCCGCGGCTTCCTGATCGGCGGCACCGCCGGCCGCACGACGCTGAACGGCGAAGGCCTGCAGCACGAGGACGGTCACAGCCTGATTCTCTCCAACCTGATCCCGAACTGCGTCTCCTACGACCCGACCTTCCAGTACGAAGTCGCCGTCATCGTCCAGGACGGCATGCGCCGCATGCATCAAGAGCAGGAAGACATCTTCTACTACATCACCGTGATGAACGAGAACTACGAGCACCCTGAAATGCCGGCGGGTGCTGAAGCCGACATCATCAAGGGAATGTACGCCTTCAAGGCGGGTGGCAAATCGAAGGGTCCGCGCGTGCAACTACTCGGCGCCGGGACCATCTTCCGTGAAGTCATCGCCGCCGCCGACCTGCTCAAAAAGGACTGGGGCGTCGAGGCTGATCTGTGGGGTTGCCCGAGCTTCAACGAACTGGCCCGCAACGGTCAGGATGTTCAGCGCTGGAACATGCTGCACCCGCTGGAAGAGCCCAGGTTGTCGCATGTCGAGCAAAAGCTGTCTGGCGCCAAGGGCCCGGTCATTGCTGCCACCGACTACATCAAGCTGCTCTCCGAGCAGATCCGTCCCTTGGTCAAGGCGCCGTATGTCACGCTCGGCACTGATGGTTTCGGCCGCTCCGACACCCGCGAGAAATTGCGTCACTTTTTCGAGGTCGACCGCCACTGGGTAACGCTGGCTGCGCTGAAGGCACTGGCCGACAACGGCGAGATCGCCCGCGAGAAGGTCGCCGCCGCTCTGGTCAAGTACGCGCTTGATCCGAACAAGCCCAACCCGATGTCGGTTTAATCAGGGAGAGACGCCATGAGCCAAATCATTGAAGTCACCGTCCCCGATATTGGCGATTTCGCCGAGGTTCCCGTCATTGATTTGTTCGTCAAGGTCGGCGACAGCATCAAGGTAGACGACGCCATCGTCACCCTGGAATCCGACAAGGCAACGATGGATGTACCGAGCACGGTTGCCGGCGTGGTCAAGGAAGTGTTGGTCCAGCTCGGCTCCAAGGTCGGCGAAGGGGCGCTGCTGATCAAGGTGGAAACAGGTGCTGCCGCAGCGCCCACCCCGCAAGCTGCTGCGCCGGTGCCGGCTGCAGCCCCGGCTGTCGCCCCCGCTGCTGGCGGCGGCCTCGTTGACGTGAAGGTGCCGGATATCGGCGACTTCTCCGACGTGCCAGTCATCGACCTGTTCGCCAAGGTCGGCGACAGCATCAAGGTCAACGATGCCATCGCCACCCTGGAATCCGACAAGGCGACGATGGATGTGCCTTCCACTGTCGCCGGCGTGATCAAGGAAGTACTTGTTCAGCTCGGCTCCAGGGTCAGCGAAGGCGCTGTGCTGATAAAGGTGGAAACGGGTGCTTCAGCACCCGCTGCCGCCCCGCAAGCCACCACTCCGGCGCCAGTTGCAGCAGCGCCGGCCCCGGTTTCTGCCCCAGCAGCCGCGTCGACCCCAGGGCCAGCCGCTGCTTCCATGGTCGCAGCAACTGCTCAGATCGCGCCGACTCCGGGCCTGGCGCTCGGCGCCAAGGTGCATGCCTCGCCGTCCGTCCGGGCCTACGCCCGCGAACTCGGCGTCGATCTTACCAAGGTGACAGCGACCGGCCCTAAGAACCGAATCGTCAAGGAAGACCTGACCAAGTACGTCAAGGGCGTCATGACCGGTTCGATTTCCGGCCCGGTTGCCTCGGCGACCGGCGGTGTGGTTGGTGGTGGCGTGCTCGATCTGCTGCCCTGGCCGAAGGTTGATTTCGAGAAGTTCGGTGAAATCGAAGTCAAGCCGCTGTCGCGCATCAAGAAGATTTCCGGCCAGAACCTGTCGCGCAACTGGGTGATGATCCCGGCCGTGACTTATCACGAAGATGCCGACATCACCGATCTCGAAGCTTTCCGCGTCCAGTTGAACAAGGAAAACGAGAAGTCCGGCAACAAGCTGACCATGCTCGCCTTCCTGGTCAAGGCTTGCGTCAAGGCAATGCAGCGATTACCCGGAATTCAACTCCTCGCTCGACGGCGACAATCTGGTGATGAAGAAATACTTCAACATCGGCTTTGCCGCCGACACGCCGAATGGTCTGGTCGTCCCGGTGATCAAGAACGCCGACAAGAAGGGCGTCTTCGAGATCGCCAAGGAATCCGGCGAACTGGCCAAGCAAGCACGTGATGGCAAGCTCAAGCCGGCCGACATGTCCGGCGCCTGCTTCACCATTTCCAGCCTCGGCGGCATCGGCGGCACCTACTTCGCGCCCATCGTCAATGCCCCGGAAGTCGCCATCCTCGGGGTAAACAGGTCGGCCCTGAAGCCGGTCTGGGACGGCAAGCAATTTGTACCGCGCCTGACCCTGCCGCTGTCGCTGACCGCCGACCACCGCGTCATCGACGGCGCGCTGGCCACCCGCTTCAACGTCTATGTCGCCGAACTGCTGGCCGACATGCGTCGGATGATCGTTTAAGGGGAATGCAATGAGTCAGCTTATTGAAGTCAAAGTCCCCGATATTGGCGATTTCGCCGATGTGCCGGTCATCGACCTGTTCATCAAAGTCGGCGACACGATCAAGGTAGACGATGCGATCGCGACGCTGGAATCCGACAAGGCGACGATGGATGTGCCATCCACGGTCGACGGCGTCGTCAAGGAAGTTTTGGTCCAGCTTGGCTCGCGCGTCAGCGAAGGCGCTGTGCTGATCAAGGTCGAAGCGGGTGCCGCTGCTGCGGTGAACCCGGAAAAAGCGCCAAAAACGGAAACCCCGGCGGCGGCGCCACGCCGCCCTGCCCCGGTCGCCGGCAGCCATGCCGGCGGTGCCGACATCGAGTGCGAAATGCTCGTCCTCGGCGCCGGCCCCGGCGGCTATTCCGCCGCCTTCCGCTCGGCCGACCTCGGCATGAAGACGGTCATCGTCGAGCGCTACGCCACCCTCGGCGGCGTCTGCCTCAACGTCGGCTGCATTCCGTCCAAGGCGCTGCTGCACGTCGCTGCGGTCATGGAAGAAGCCGAGCATGCAGCCGATCTCGGCGTCACCTTTGCCGCACCGACCGTCGACATCGACAAGCTGCGCGCCCACAAGGACAAGGTCGTCGGCAAGCTGACCGGCGGTCTGGCCGGCATGGCCAAGGGCCGCAAGGTTGACATCGTGCGCGGCTACGGTTCCTTCCTCGACGCCAACCACATCGAGGTCGAGGAAACCACCGGCAGCAGCCAGGACAAGACCGGCGTCAAGAAGATCATCAAGTTCCAGAAGTGCATCATCGCCGCCGGTTCGGCTGCCATGCACCTGCCATTCATCCCAAAAGACCCGCGCATCGTCGACTCGACCGGGGCGCTCGAACTGCGCTTCGTACCGAAAAAGATGCTGGTCATCGGCGGCGGCATCATCGGTCTGGAAATGGCCACGGTGTATTCGACGCTGGGCTCAAAAGTCGATGTCGTCGAAATGATGGATGGCCTGATGCAAGGCCCCGACCGCGACGCCGTCAAGGTTTGGGAAAAACAGAACCTGCCAGCGCTTCGACAAGATCATGCTGAAGACCAAGACGGTTGCTGTCGATGCCAAGGACGATGGCCTGTGGGTCAAGTTCGAAGGCGAAGGCGCGCCGAATGCCGAAGCCGGTGCAAGTACGACATGATCCTGCAAGCCGCCGGCCGTTCGCCGAACGGCAAGAAGATCGGCGCCGACAAGGCCGGCGTCGCGGTCACCGACCGTGGCTTCATCAACGTCGATGCCCAGATGCGGACCAACGTGCCGCACATCTTCGCCATCGGCGACCTCGTCGGCCAGCCCATGCTCGCCCACAAGGCGGTGCATGAAGCGCACGTCGCGGCGGAAGTCGCGGCCGGCCAGAAGGCTGCCTTCGATGCCACGGTGATTCCCGAGCGTCGCCTACACCCATCCGGAAGTGGCGTGGGTCGGCTACACCGAGGAACAGGCCAAGAAGGAAGGCCGCAAGATCGAAGCCGCCAAGTTCCCGTGGGCCGCTTCCGGTCGCGCCATCGCCAACGGTGCCGAGTACGGCTTCACCAAGCTGATCTTCGATGCCGAAACGCCATCGCGTCATCGGCGGGGCGATTGTCGGCCCGAACGCCGGCGACATGATCGGCGAAGTCTGCCTGGCCATCGAAATGGGCTGCGACGCGGTCGATATCGGCAAGACCATCCATCCGCACCCGACGCTGGGCGAAACGGTTGGCATGGCCGCCGAAGTGGCGCATGGCACTTGCACGGACATACCGCCACCGCGCAAGAAATAGCACCGCCGGTTAAAATGGCGCTGGGCGACGGCATCCCCGTCGCCCTTTTTTTCCTCTTTGAAACGCCATGACCACCACCGCCAACCTGCCCCGCCGCTCTACCGAGGAGCAAGCCCGCCTCGAATCCATGTTGCGCGATATGTTCGAGCACCGCATCAGCTTCAACGAAGTGCTCGGTTTCCACGTCGAATCGCTCGGCCCTGACGCCGCGTCCATCTCGTTCGCCATGCGCCCCGAACTGGTCGGCCACTATCTGCATGGCCGCCTGCATGGCGGCGTCATCTCGACCGCGCTCGACACGGTCGGCGGATTCGTCGTCACGGTGGCGATCGGCGAGAAATACGCCAGCGAAAGCGCGGCGCAGGTCGCCCATCGGTTCGGGCGGGTCGGCACCATCGACCTGCGGGTCGACTACCTGCGCCAGGGCATCGGCAAAAAATTCACGGCCAGCGGACGGATTACCCGCCTCGGTGGCCGCATCGCCTCGGTACAGATGACGCTGGAGAACGAAACCGGCCTCCTGCTGGCGACCGGTTCCGGTTCCTACATCGTCAGCTGAGATCGCTCACAGGATCGGCACGCCCTGATGCTCGCCACGCTCGTAGACCACGTTGGCGCGACCGACGATCAGCGGATCGAGATTGCCGATACGCGCCGTGTCCTTGTTCGTATAAGGCAACTTGTGCAGGATGTAGCGCAAGGCATTCAGGCGCGCCCGCTTCTTGCAGTTCGATTTGATCACCGTCCACGGCGCATCGGCCGTGTCGGTGTGGAAGAACATCGCCTCCTTGGCCTTGGTGTAGTCATCCCACTTGTCGAGGGACGCCACGTCGATCGGTGACAGCTTCCACTGTTTCAACGGGTGCACCTTGCGCTCGCCGAAACGGCGCCGCTGCTCCTCGCGGCTGACCGAGAACCAGAACTTGATGACATGGGTGCCGTTGCGCACCAGCATGCGTTCGAACTCGGGCGCCTGACGGACGAATTCGACATACTCCTGTTCCGAGCAGAAGCCCATGACCCGCTCGACGCCGGCCCGGTTGTACCAGGAGCGGTCGAACAGCACGATTTCGCCATTGGTCGGCAGGTGCTCGACATAGCGCTGGAAATACCACTGGCCGCGCTCGATCTCGCTCGGTTTCTCCAGCGCGACGACGCGGGCGCCCCGCGGATTGAGGTGTTCCATGAAACGCTTGATCGTCCCCCCCTTGCCCGCCGCATCGCGACCCTCGAAGAGAATGACGACCTTCTGGCCGGTTTCCTTCACCCACGCCTGCAACTTGAGCAATTCAACCTGCAGACGGTATTTCTGGCGCTCGTAATTGCGGCGCAGCATCAGGTTACGGTAGGGATAACCACCACCGCGCCAATCCCTTACCAATTCCTCGTCCGGATTGGGCGCCCGCTCGCCCATGACCATGCGCTGCTCCTTGAGCAGCCCCTTGAGCAAGGCCAGCGAATCGTCGATCGGCAACCCGGCGATGACATCGCGCAAGGCGCCCATTTTCGACTCCTGGGCGCCGTCAACCGCGGCATGCACGACAAATCCCTCGATGCCCGCCTGGGTGGCCGTGGGCGGAATGTCCCCCTTGGCCACCTGACGACTCCGGACCGCCCTCGCCTTTGGCTGAATACCGACCTGCGGCGCGCCAGCAACTGTAATTTTCCTGGTAGCCATATTCCCTCCGTCTTGATGCAAAGGGTCTATTTCACGGCAAACCAGGGTTCGTGTCTACTCCAACAACTCAGCCGGAATCACCGCACGCAGAACCGTTTGCGTTTCACCTTGACGAACGCGGTTGCTCAGCCACCACAACGCCCCCTTCTTGATCGTCCATTCGGACTCGCTGCCTGCCAGCAGCAGCGATGCCATCCGTCCCAGCGCGGGCTGGTGCCCGACGATCAGGACCGCGCCACTGGCCGCCGGCCAGCCGGAGGCGGCAATAAGTTCAGAAACGCAAGCCCCGGGACCGATCTTGCGCAGGGTCTCAAAAGGCAGCTTGAGCGCCTCGGCGGTCTGCTGCGTGCGCACTGCCGGGCTGACGATGATGCGCAAATCCCTGGGTTGATGCGCGCGTATCCACTTCGCCATCACCCGCGCCTGCTTCTCGCCGCGCTGCGTCAAGCGCCGCTTCAAGTCGTCCTCACCGTCTTCCGCCTCGGCATGGCGCCACAACAACAGATCCATCGTCGAACCCTCCTGTAAATCCGGCATCATCGCTCTCCAAGGTTACAAAGACATTTCAGGAGTATAAGTACGATTCTGGCCTGTTCGCCAGCCAGCCGAGCAGTTATCATTCAGACTTGTTCATGCCAGCCAGACGATGATGCGCATATCCCTTCCAGCCGCTTTCCTGATCTCCGCCCTGCTTGCCGCTTGCGCATCCGACAAGGACGCACTGACATCCAAGGACATCCCGCAAAGTGGCGCGCTCAGGGTGCACCCGGGTCTGCTCGGCGCCTCTGTTGCGCCCCAGGCGCCGGCCAAGGCTGATCCCGCCGTGGCGCCCGCGGAACAACCGGGCACCCGCTAGCCCACCAGTTGCAAGACCAGCAATGGCGCCCCTAGCGCTTTCCCGCGAGTTGAACGTAAAAAGCCCCGGCGCGACGGGGTTTCAGGACCGCCGGTTGAATCGGCGCTCGCGTCAGGCAAATCAGACGGTGGCACGACAGCGGGTATCTCATCGCCGCAGATTTCACGCATGACCTGATTAGCAAGCCTGATCGCCGCCGCCATGTCCGGCAAGGAGGCGACCGTGGCAACCAGCGGCGCGTGCTGGTAGGGGCCAAGCTGCGGGTCTTCCACTGCCGTGAATGCCACAGCCCCGTGCGGCAGTTCGACGTATCGGCGCTGGCCAGCCGGAATATCACCCCACAAGTTCCCGCCGCCGGGCAACAGCACGAGATCCATGCACCAAGGTGTAATCACGACACCAAGCCAGTCGCCCTGGCAACGTGTGAATCCAACACTGGTGCAACTCAACAGAGAATTAAGCTGACCCGCCGGTTCGGTGCGTTCGCAAAAACAACGCGCAACCAGTTCTCCTGGATTTTCTTCATATGGTGGAATGGTGCAGTGAGTCACTGCGTTTTGCACGGCTTCTTGCGCATGTAAGCAATCCATTCGGCAAAGGAAATTTCGCGCACCTCCGGACGGCGCCGCTCAACGCTCTTGCGGCGCTCACTCCAGCCGGACGGCGGCCCACAGTCCTCGTCTCGCCGATCCTCACCCGAACGTTTGTTCCTCGAATACTTCATTACATGTCCCGCTTGTTACCTGATCGGCCGAGATGCAAATTCATTGCTGCACCGTAGCCTGTTTCAAGTGTCTGCCGATTCCGAGGATGAAACAGTGAAGGATTTCACGGTGCACAAAAAATCTGCCGCAAGCACCCGACACCGTGAAATACGTCTGGAATCGCACAACTTCCTGCCGCGCGACGCGGAAAATCATGCCGCCGCGCAATCAGGCAATCCCGGTCACCATGGACATTTTCAGATTCAGTGCCAGAAAAGCAAAAGCCCGGTCACGGGGACCGGGCTAAGTGCTTGATTTTTCTTGGTGGCCAATCGCGGAATCGAACCACGGACACGCGGATTTTCAATCCGCTGCTCTACCAACTGAGCTAATTGGCCAAAGGGAGGCCGAATTATAGCGAGGTGTCCGGACCACCGCAACAATGGTTGCCTAAAAACCTGCGCTCAAGTTCCGAGTGGCGGCGATTGCCGATAGAGTTCCGAGAAGTCGTCCGGTATCGGCGGCGGCGGGGGTGGCGGCTGCCAGGTCGGAAAGATCACACGGGCGACGGCGCCACGCCCGGCAGGATTGGGACGAAGGCTGGCGATTGCATCATGCTGGGTGGCAATTTCCTGGACGATGGCGAGTCCCAGCCCGCTTCCTTCGGTTGACGCATCGTCAACCCGGTAAAAGCGTTCGAAAACCATCTCGGCCTGTGCTTCGGTAATTCCCACCCCATTGTCTTCAACTTCGAGGATGGTCTTGCCCGCCGAGAGCGTCACCCGGCAGGTTACGTGCCCACCGGCTGGCGTGTATCTGAGCGCGTTGTCGAGAAGGTTCTTGGCCAGCTCCTGCAGCAGGAAGATATTGCCACTCACCATCGCCGCCCCATCGGCCTCGAAACCCAGATCGATCCGCTTGTCGAGCGCAACCGTGACCCAGTCTTCGACCACCTCGCGCACCAGGATAACCAGATCGAGCGGTTCATGGCTCTGCTGCGCAGTCTCGCCACCCTCGGCGCGCGCCAGTGTCAGCAACTGGTTGACCAGGCGCCCGGCGCGATCGACGCCAATCGCGATCTGGCGCAACGCATGGCGCAGCGCCTCCGGATCGGCCTCGCGGATGGCGAACTGCGCTTGTGTTTTCAATCCGGTGAGCGGGGTGCGCATCTGGTGCGCGGCATCGGCCACGAAACGCTGCTGCGCTTCCACATTGCGCTTCATGCGTTCGAGCATTTCGTTGAACGCCTCGACCAGCGGCTCCAGTTCCTCGGGCACCCGGCGCGTGGCAATCGGCGAGAGATCGCCCGGATCACGGGTTTCAATCGTCTTGCGCAGGCGGTTCAACGGCCGCAGTCCGCGCGACAGGCCAAACCAGACCAGCATGACGGCCAGCGGAATGATGACGAACTGGGGCAGGATGACGCTCGCAACGATCTTGTTGGCCAGTTGCGTGCGCTTTTCCGTCGTCTCGCCAACCTCGACCAGAACCCAGCGGTCACGCGGCATCTGCCCATCAGCAACGTAGGAATAGGCGACCCGTACGTCCTGCCCGTTCAATTCGATATCGCGGAAGTAAATGTCTCCGGGCAAGGCATCGGGGGCGACCTTCAGATCGGGCATTGGCAGTTCGCGGTCACCGGCCAGCACCTTGCCTTCTCGACCGATGACGTGAAAATACACATTGTCGGTCTCGTCCGCGCGCAACAATGCCCGCGTCGAGGCTGGCAAGGTGAGTACCGGCTTGCCATCGATCAATTTGACCTGGCGCGATATGGCCGTCACATGCTCACGCAAGGCCTGATCGTAGGGAAAGTTGGCGACGTTGTTGGCGAAAAAGTGCGTGAACGCGATGCTCAGCGGCCAGACGAACAACAATGGCGCCAGCATCCAGTCGAGGATCTCGCCAAAAAGCGAACGTTCGCTTTCGGAGACCGGCGGACTACTCGGCCTGGGGTCGCTCAAGGCAGTAACCCAGACCGCGTACCGTCGCTATCTTGACGCCACCCGCCTCCAGTTTCTTGCGCAACCGGTGCACATAGACCTCGATGGCATTGTGGCTGACTTCCTCCCCCCAGCCGCACAGATGCTCCACCAGTTGATCCTTGCTGACCAGGCGGCCCATGCGGTTGAGCAGGACTTCGAGGAGACCGATTTCGCGCGCCGACAGATCGAGGGTCTGGCCCTGAATCTGGGCCACGCGTCCGACTTGATCGTAGATCAGGAGACCGCACTGAATAGTCGGCGTCGTTCCGCTCGAACGTCGCGTCAGGGCGCGCACCCGGGCCTCTAGTTCGGCAAGCTCGAAAGGCTTGACCATGTAGTCATCGGCCCCCAGATCGAGCCCCTTGACGCGATCGCCGGTGCCATCGAGCGCAGTCAGGATCAGCACCGGCAACTGCGACTTGCGCGCCCGCAGGTGTTTCAGCACCTCGAGTCCGGACAACCTGGGCAAGCCCAGATCGAGGATCAGCAGATCATAGCTGGCTGTCAGCATGGCCGCTTCGGCGTCGACACCATTGGGCGCCCAGTTGACCGCGTAGCCGCCCTGACGAAGCGAGCGCGAAAGGCCATCGGCGATGATGGCGTCGTCTTCAGCAATAAGAATTCGCATGTAACCCTGGACTCATGCCTGCGTAAGAATTCTGTAAGCCTACAGCATTACCCTGCTTCTGCTGTTCTCCTTTTAAGGTCTTTGGAGTCTGTGGCTGACGCCGCGACTCAGGGGGTGGCCCGATCCTGCACTTGGGCGCCCCCTACCGTTTTTCCCCCTAAAGCCCTGCAAGTTTAGCAAATTCGTCGCGTTGTGACTGTCGCATTGCACAGACACGTCCGTTCGACGCATTTTCCGCTTGTACCCCATGGCCAAAGGCCACGCCGAGGGTACTTCCCATGGGCGCGGTTGACCCCGAAAAACAGGCAAAAATGGACGAAAAAAAGCCCGGGTCGAAACCCGGGCTTTTTGTAAGACAGTCGGCTTAGTGGCCGGAGGCGCCAGCGGCACCGAGACCGGTTTCCGAACGGAGTTGCTGAGCCGGATACAGCGCACGTTCCTTCTTGGCCTGGGCAGAGTTGTCCAGGATGGACACCAGCCAGATGGTCACGAAGGCAGCGGTCATCGAGAAGATGGCAGCGGAGTTGTACGGGAACCAGGCGGAGCCCTTCGGGTTCAGCATGACGGCCTCCCAGACGCTGGCGGAACCGATGGTCAGGACGACGGCCAGGATCAGGCCGGTGAAACCACCGACCACAGCGCCACGGGTCGTGCAGTTCTTCCACAGCACGGACATGAACAGCACCGGGAAGTTGCCGGAACAAGCGATGACGAAGGCCAACATCACCATGTAGGCAACGTTCTGCTTCTCAAACGCGATACCGAGAACCACCGCCAGAATGCCGAGGCAGATCGTGGTGATCTTGGAAACACGCAGCTCGGCGTCAGAGGAGGCTTGGCCCTTCTTGATCACGGAAGCGTACAGGTCATGCGACACTGCCGAAGCACCGGACAGGGTCAGACCGGCAACCACGGCCAGGATGGTGGCGAAGGCCACGGCGGAAATGAAGCCGAGGAACAGGTCGCCGCCCACTGCCTTGGCGAGGTGGACCGCAGCCATGTTGCCGCCGCCCTTCAAGCCCTTGGCGATTTCGCCGCCGACGTAGAACTCGCTCGGGTTGGTGATCAGGTTGGTAATGGCGCCGAAACCGATGATGAAGGTCAGGATGTAGAAGTAACCGATCCAGGTGGTCGCCCAGGCAACCGACTTGCGGGCTTCCTTGGCATTCGGCACGGTGAAGAAGCGCATCAGGATGTGCGGCAGGCCGGCGGTACCGAACATCAGGGCCATACCGACCGAGATGGCGGAGATCGGATCCTTGATCAGGGCGCCCGGCGCCATGATGGCATCGTGCTTGGAGTGCACTTCAACCGCCTTGGTGAACAGCGCTTCCGGCGAGAAGCCGAACTGCATCAGAACGGAAAAAGCCATGAAGGTGGCGCCGAACAGCAGCATGCAGGCCTTGATGATCTGCACCCAGGTCGTCGCGGTCATGCCGCCGAACAGCACGTACATCATCATGATGGAACCGACGAGAATCTCGGCGTACATGTACTCGAGGCCGAACAGCACCTTGATCAACTGACCGGCGCCGACCATCTGCGCAATCATGTAGAAAACGACGACGACCAGCGACGAGCTCGCGGCAAAAATCCGCACCGGGGTCTGGGAAAAGCGGTAGGAGGCGACGTCAGCGAAGGTAAACTTGCCGAGGTTACGCAGACGCTCCGCCATCAGGAAGGTGATGATCGGCCAGCCGACCAGCCAGCCGATCGAGAAGATCAGGCCGTCAAAGCCGTTGGCGAACACCAGGCCGGAAATACCAAGGAAGGACGCGGCGGACATGTAGTCGCCGGCGATCGCCAGGCCATTCTGGAAACCGGTGATGCCGCCACCGGCGGTGTAGAAGTCAGCCGCCGTCTTGGTCTTGGAGGCCGCCCATTTGGTGATGTAGAGCGTGCCGCCAACAAAGATGGCGAACATGGCGATGGCCGTCCAGTTGGTGGCCTGCTGCGCTGTCTGGCCAAGGTCGCCGCCGGCGGCGATGGCGCCACCAGCAACGGCCAGAGCGGCTACTGCTGCGAGAAGATGTTTGATATTCATATTATTTTTGCGCCTCCTTGATGAGGGCCTCGTTGATCGAGTCGAATTCGCTGTTGGCGCGACGTACGTAGATCCAGGTCAGGATGATGGTGAAGACGATGACGCCGACCCCGATCGGCACGCCGATGCTGGTGGTCATGCCCGGGCCAAGTTTGGTGCCCAGCCACGGTCCTTCGAAAGCAACCAGCAGGATGAAGCCATAGTAGGCGACGGCCCCAAGGATGGTCATGATGATCGAGTATCTGCTGCGCATGGCAACAAACTCGAGGAACTTCGGGTTCGCTGTGACCCGATCGAGAACGTTTTGCATTTAGTTGGCTCCTCAGCACGTAATGTATGTAACGGCATTGCTGCGGAGCGTAATTTAGACGCCAGTTCTTACGTTCAGCTTACAGACAGTTACAAAGGTCATACGGTGCGCCTTGATCCATCATAAAAAAAGCCACGTTCCTTGCCGTTCGCCGAAACCATACGGACCGCGCGCGCCGTCCAGTATTCGGGCAGCGATGGCGCTTTGGTACGCGCCTGTGGCGAAACCCGCATGCGTACGAGGCCATCCTCCGCTGTGCCGATAGCAACTCCCACTTCGTATTGGATTTGGCGGGAATCAGGTAGTGCCGCGCCTCTCCGGCCAAGCTGAGGCCAGGAGAATTTCCGCACAGAGAAAGCCTCGATCAAAGATGGTCAGAGAGTGATCCGCGATGCGGTAACCAAGGTCTTGGCGTACAACATCTCGTTCTGGCCGTACTGGCCGAAGGCCATGTCGGCGACAGGTGCGTCGGAATGGCGGTTACACTGACGGCCTGACCTGCGGATAGCTGGCGACCTTGCCGCGGCGTACGACTGGGCCCCAAAATGCGCACGGTTCTCCGCACTGTCGGGGGCACGAAAGGTTGTCCCATCCATCGCCCACAGGGAGAGTCCCTTCCAGGTATGCCGTTCGGTATCTTGAGCACACCAGGCTCTTGCCGTCTGACTGAATAACGATGCCAGTGGCTTGCTTCCCAGGCGTTGCCTGGCTTGCGTGACAGCACTCTTGCTGACGGCCGGTGTGGCTGGACAGGGTAGTGCCAGATCCAGTGTCGCCAGCACTTCAGGCATGGATTGGTGTCGGTAGAGTGCAAGCGCAATCACCAGCCAGACCACTTGCTCGGCCGGCAATCGCCGGCGCCGGATACTGGCCGTGCCGGTCGCGCTGAGGGCTGACTCGATCCACGCCTGCGGCAAATGCTCGGCCAGCCGGTCAAGACCGGCCATGGGCAGAACATCCGTCGTCGCGTACAGTTGGCTCGATAGCATCGAGCTAAAAGTTAACAGCGTTCGCTAATGTTTACAAGTGCTTATCTACAAAATAAAAATGCCGCTCAGGCTTAACTGAACGGCATTACCGCAGAAACGCGGGGCTTTTTGCCTGCGGCAAGGCCGGGCGGGGATTACATCCCCATGCCGCCCATGCCGCCCATACCACCCATGCCGCCCATGTCCGGCATGCCGCCGCCAGCCGGCTTGTCTTCAGCCAGTTCGGCCACCATGCATTCGGTGGTCAGCATCAGGCCGGCCACGGAGGCGGCGTTCTGCAGTGCGGTACGGGTCACCTTGGTCGGATCGAGCACGCCCATTTCGACCATGTCGCCGTACTCGCCGGTGGCTGCGTTGTAACCGTAGTTACCCTTGCCACGCTGGACCTTGTTGACCACGACGGAAGGCTCGTCACCGGCATTGGCGACGATTTCACGCAGCGGCTGTTCCATGGCGCGCAGGACAATCTTGATGCCGGCGTCCTGATCGTGGTTGTCACCCTTCAGCTTGCCAACGGCAGCACGGGCACGGATCAGGGCAACGCCGCCGCCGGCGACGATACCTTCTTCCACGGCCGCGCGGGTAGCGTGCAGCGCATCTTCAACGCGGGCTTTCTTTTCCTTCATTTCGACTTCGGTCGCAGCACCAACCTTGATGACGGCAACGCCGCCAGCCAGCTTGGCAACACGTTCCTGCAGCTTTTCGCGGTCGTAATCGGAAGAGGCCTCTTCGATCTGGATGCGGATCTGCTTGACGCGGGCTTCGATGGAAGCGGCTTCGCCGGCGCCGTCGATGATGATGGTGTTTTCCTTGGAGACTTCGATCCGCTTGGCCTGGCCAAGATCCTTCAGGACAGCCTTTTCCAGCGACAGGCCAGTCTCTTCGGCGATAACGGTGCCGCCGGTCAGGACAGCGATGTCTTCCAGCATGGCCTTGCGCCGATCGCCGAAGCCCGGAGCCTTGACGGCAACGGTCTTCAGGATGCCACGGATGTTGTTCACCACCAGGGTTGCCAGCGCTTCGCCATCGACATCTTCAGCGATGATCAGCAGCGGACGGCCGGCCTTGGCGACTTGTTCCAGGATCGGCAGCAGGTCGCGGATGTTGGAGATCTTCTTGTCGTAAAGGAGAACCAGCGGGTTTTCCATCAAGGCTTGCTGCTTGTCACCATTGTTGATGAAGTACGGGGACAGGTAGCCGCGGTCGAATTGCATGCCTTCGACGACGTCCAGTTCGTTGTCGAGGGACTTGCCATCTTCAACCGTGATGACGCCTTCCTTGCCCACTTTTTCCATGGCACTGGCGATAATTTCGCCGATGTTGGCATCGGAGTTGGCGGAAATGGAGCCAACCTGGGCGATTTCCTTGGTCGTCGTACACGGCTTGGAGAAAGCTTTCAGTTCAGCGAGCGTGGCGACAACAGCCTTGTCGATCCCGCGCTTCAGATCCATCGGGTTCATGCCGGCGGCAACGTACTTCATGCCTTCGCGAACAATCGCCTGAGCCAGCACGGTGGCGGTCGTGGTGCCGTCACCGGCGATGTCGGAAGTCTTGGAAGCCACTTCCTTGACCATCTGGGCGCCCATGTTGGCGAACTTGTCCTTCAGTTCGATTTCCTTGGCGACGGAAACGCCGTCCTTGGTGATGGTCGGGGCGCCGTAGGAGCGCTCGATCACGACATTGCGACCCTTCGGGCCAAGGGTAACCTTGACGGCGTCAGCCAGGATATTGATGCCATCGACCATGCGGGCGCGGGCGGAATCACCGAATTTGACTTCTTTTGCAGCCATTGAATTCTCCTAATTAATATGGGTTAGAGACGGACGGCGCTTAAGCGACCAGAACGCCCATGATGTCTTCTTCACGCATGACCAGGACTTCCTGGCCATCGACCTTGACGGCCTGGCCGGCATACTTGCCGAACAGAACGCGATCGCCAACCTTGACGTCGAGGGCGATCTGCTTGCCGTTGTCGTCACGCTTGCCCGGGCCGACCGCCAAAACTTCGCCTTGATCCGGCTTTTCACCAGCGGAATCAGGGATGACAATGCCGGAAGCAGTGGTGCGTTCAGCTTCAACGCGCTTGACGATCACTCGGTCGTGCAAAGGACGGATATTCATAGAGAGGACTCCTCGTGGTTCACAAAATTGAAATTGGCCGGGGCAACCCCGGAATCGGACGAGGCCATTATTAGCACTCATTGCCGGCGAGTGCTAATAATAAGGACGCAACACCCGAATTTCAAGTCGACACAGCGAGAGTTTTTATCGGCCGCAGCCTAAATCGCGATTTTTTCAGGCAAATCGGGATTCAATATCCTGCTCTGGCCCTGGTATCAGGGGGAACCGCGCTCAGTTCGCCACTTTCGACCAGCCCTTGCGTTCCATGCAGGCAAACATGCGACGAACCGATTCGTTGGTTACGACTCCTGATGCATCGGTGTAAGTCGCTGCCTTGCATTGGTTCAGGTCGAATGAATATTCCTCATCGGTTGCGCCGCGCTTTTCCCAATGCCACGTCGGCTTGAGTGCGCAGCCAGCCATGCCAACGAAAAGGCACGCGCCCAAGCCTATTACCCAAGCTTTCACGCTATCCATTCGGCACTCCCCTAGAACGGCGAAAGGGTTGCCACGACCCTCCCCGGCTCGATTCGGACTGACCTGAGAAGCCATCTTGCGGTCAACTCCTGAGCATTGCCATTCTCTCGCAGCACATAGACGGGCCTTGTCCGGAAATAGCCAGCGATCAGTTGAGTGGCCGCGCCCTGCGCGGCGTTGGCGGCATCTCTTGAGAGCGCAGGCGACTGTACCGAATCCGCAACCGGCTTCTCAAGATAGAACGCTTTTGCCTTGTCGTCATAGCGAATGCCTGCCGTACCCTTCATGTCGAGCGGAACCGGCGCGCCGCCACCCAATGTAATGCTCATCCTGGCCGCGACACCGACGCGTTCCTCTGGCACCCCCAGCGTGATTCGCGGTGGTTGCAGCATGGTGACAGCCATCAAGCCGCCGTAACGCATCTCCACGGGACTGGATTTGTCGAGGACAGCCTGAATCTCGGCCTCTGAAAAAGAAATGTTCTTATCCAGAAAGTCTGCCGAAGCGCAGCCGGCCATGGTGGCAAGGAGAAGAAGGGCAATTTGTCGTCTCATCAAGCAATGGTATCGCAAAGAGCAAGTGTCCCAAGAATTGGGTAACCGGTGCAAAATTCAAGGGGCGCGGGTTCGCATTCGAGGTCCAACCCATTATGTGGCAAAGAAGCGATGGCAGACTACCCGGGGTCGGCAGTGATCATTTTAGAAACGGAGGGCGGAGATGTCGCTGGAAGCGCGCCTGGAATGGCGCAGTCCGATTGCGGGACATGTTGACCGGCTGGTAATCAACCACAGCGCGTTACAGGCGGATGGCCGCTGGCTGGCGGCCGGCGAGGTGCTGCGCCAGAGCGATGAAGTCAGCCTTGACCCGATGCCGTGGTGTCAACCTGCCGGGTTAGCCCCGATTGAGGTCGACATGGGGGAATTCCGTCCGCGTGAGACGTTGGTTGCCGGGCGTTTCTATCCGCGCCTTGTCTTTGGCAGGCTGCTCGGGAGCGCCAGGGATACGAGGCCGGTACGACTGATCGAATGTAACCGGGAGACAGGTAGATTGCGCGTGAACCCGAACCACCCGCTGGCCGCCGATCAGGTACGGATGTTCCTGCGGCACGCGCATCATGCAGCGGCACCGGGGATCCGTCTCGCCGAGTTGTTCGATGGGCCGGGAATGCAGCGCCTGCCCGATAACTCTGCCAACCCCTATTTTTCGGCCAGTGGGTTTCAGCGTGGAGACAACGCCGCTGATACCGACTTTTATGCCAGACCACGCCTGACGCAGCACCTCGATGCCCGGTGCCGCGCCGAGATTGCCGATCTCTACGGACGACTGCTGCAACCGGGTATGTGCGTGCTCGATCTGATGTCGAGCATCGACAGTCATCTGCCCGAAGCGCCTGCAGACTTGCAAGTTTCCGGTTTGGGCATGAACCAGGAGGAACTGTCTGCCAACCCGCGCCTGTCGGAGCGGGTGGTGCAGGATCTAAATGCCTGCAGCGCACTACCCTGGCGCGACGGCAATTTCGATTGCGTGGTCAACACGGCCGCCATCGAGTACCTGGTACGGCCGGTCGAGGTCATCGCCGAAGTGGAGCGTGTGTTGCGACCCGGCGGCGTTTTCGCGATCGTCTTTTCGGATCGGTGGTTTCCTTCCAAGGCGATCCGCATCTGGAGCGAGATTCACCCATTCGAGCGTCTGGCGCTGATACTCAGCCTGCTGCAACAAGCCGGATTCCGCGATCTGCTCAGCGAAACCGTGCGTGGCTACCAGCGTCCACAAGACGACAAGTACATCGGCCAGCGTGGATTTTCCGATCCACTGTTTGCAGCCTGGGGCCGAAAACCCTGAGTTGTGTGCCCCGGAAGGTCAGCTTGCGATAAATTTCGGCTGCTCCTGGCGACAACTCCCTGACTCCGAGGCTGCCTTATTGGGTCAAAATCGAAAATATCTCGCTCCGCCAAAAACCAAAAACCCCTGTAACTCAATGAGTTACAGGGGTTCCAATTGGTCGGAGTGACAGGATTCGAACTTGCGACCCCTGCGTCCCGAACGCAGTGCTCTACCAGGCTGAGCTACACTCCGATGCAGTGCGAGAGGGCACTAGTGATTCCTCTCAACCGCAAAGAGCGTCAATTGTAGCAGAGCTTCCCGATAATTTGTATCCCTCAGGCAGTGAATTGCGTCTCTTGCACGTTCGGCTTCCAGCCCGGCCTGCCGGCGGGCATGGCCCAGAGCGTCAGTAGCGTGGATGGCCTCGAGCACTGCCGCGAAATCGTCCCTACCACCTTCCTCGATGGCACGGCGTACGCATGCCGCCTGTTCCGGCGTGCCGTGCTGCATTACGTAAATTAACGGCAGCGTCGGCTTGCCTTCCGCCAGGTCATCGCCAAGATGCTTGCCGGTATCCGCCTCCTGACCGGAATAATCCAGTACGTCATCGACCAATTGGAAAGCCGTCCCCAGATGCATGCCGTAATCGGCCAATGCCCGCTCCACCTCGGGCGTGGCCCCACCTAATATGGCTCCGAGTTGGGCTGCGGCTTCGAAAAGCTTGGCGGTCTTGTAGCGGATGACCTGCAGATAACGCTCATCATCAACATCCGCGTCGTGACAATTCATCAACTGCAGCACTTCGCCTTCGGCAATCACGTTGGTGGCATCGGAAAGAACACGCATGACACGCATGTCATCGACCTCCACCATCATCTGGAATGCCCGTGAGTACAGGAAATCGCCAACCAGAACACTGGCTGCGTTGCCGAACATGGCATTGGCCGTATCGCGGCCACGCCGCAACGCGGACTCATCGACCACATCATCATGCAGCAGGGTGGCCGTATGGATGAATTCGACAACCGCCGCCAGATTATGGTGATGGCGCCCCGGATAGCCCATGGCACCTGCCGCGAGCAATACCAGCGCTGGTCGCATGCGTTTGCCGCCGGCGCCAATGATGTATTCTGCAACCTGCCGAACAAGCACCACATCGGAATGCAGACGATCGCGGATGACCGCATCCACGGCCTTCATATCGGCCCCGATCAGGGCGTAAAGCTTATCCAGAGTCACATTGAACCTGCATTTTGGTAGACGCGGAATCTTAGGCGTGGGCGGAGTGGTCGTCAAGACAAGGAAATCGGGTTGTCGCCTTCTTTTATGGCGACGCTTTCGGATAAACTCGCCGGATCATGACCAAGTCCAAGCAAACCACCCCGAAAGAAGTTTCGCTGGAAGACCACGCTATTGGCCTGGCGGTCGATCGCGAGCGCCGCTTCGGTGGTGTCGCACGCCTCTACGGTTCTGCCGCGGCCGAAAAATTGAGTCGGTCCAGCGTCTGCGTCGTCGGCGTGGGCGGTGTCGGATCCTGGGCACTGGAGGCACTGGCGAGGACCGGCATAGGGCACCTTGCTGCGGTCAACCTCGATATGGTGGCAGAATCCAATACGAACCGGCAGATACATGCACTCGATGACATCTACGGCAAAGCCAAGGTTAACGCGATGGCCGAGCGTATTCGTCTGATCAATCCCGATTGCGATGTCACCTGCATCGAAGACTTTGTGACGCCTGAAAATGTGGCCGATATTCTGCTGCCTCGCTTCAACGTCGTGATCGACGCGATCGACCAGACGCGTGTCAAGGCGGCGATGATTGCCCATTGCCGTCATCAGAACACGCCGATTGTCGTGGCTGGCGCTGCCGGCGGCCAGACCGACCCGACCCAGGTGCGCATCGACGACCTTGCGACAACCGTGCAGGATCCTCTCCTTGCCAAGGTTCGCGCCTTGTTGCGCCGCGAATATGGATTTCCCCGCGACACGCGGAAAAAATTCGGCGTCGCCGCGGTATTCTCGACTGAACCACTGCATTACCCTGCAGCACAAGCGAGCTGCGACACGACGACCGGCCCGGCCGGTCTTAGCTGCGCGGGATTCGGATCATCGGTCTGCGTAACTTCGGTTTTCGGGATGGTCGCCGCGGCGCATGCCATCCATCTGCTACTTGCCCAATGAAAAAGCCAAAAAAACTTCGATCTCTCAAGGCGGGAATGCCGCCCGGTTCACCGATTCATATCGGCGAGATCAAGACAGCCAAGCCGAGCATTTCAGTCCTTGACTTTGGTCCCGGGGCGCTGATCGAAACCGAGCTTCCAGATACCACCGACCTGGCATCGTACGTCCGCCAGAATTCGACCCTGTGGGGAAACATTTACGGACTTCAGGACCCAGTCGCGCTGTCCGCCATTGGCTCCGCCTTCCATCTCCACCCGCTGGTTCTCGAGGACATCCTCAACAACAATCAGCGCCAGAAGGTCGACGCCTACGATGATTATCTCTATATCGTACTGCACCGCTATGAAATAAGCACCGACCCCCTCAATCTTGTTCAGGACCAGATCAGCCTGGTCATCGGCACCGACTACCTGCTCAGCTTCCAGGAGCGCCAGTCAAGGACTTTCGAGCCGGTTCGACAGCGCCTTCGGGCCGATCGGGCGAACCTGCGCAGCGCGACAACCGCCATGCTGGCCTATTCCCTTTTCGATTCTGTGGTCAACAGCTACTTCGTCGTGATCGAAAGCCTGGATGACTATGCGGAGCACCTCGAGGCCGAGATTCTCGGACATCCTGGTCCGGCGGTTCTCGAAAACATCCATCAGTTCAAGCGTTGCGTTTCCCAGCTGCGCCGCAATCTTTATCCGCTACGGGAGCTTCTCGGCAGCCTTCATCGCGAACACGCGCATTTTTTCGGTCCGGAAATCCAGCTCTATTTGCGCGACGTCTATGACCATACCGTTCACATCATCGAGTCCCTGGATGATTTGCGCGAACTGGCAACGGGCCTGCTGGATGTGCATCTGACAACGGTCAGCCACCGGGTAAACCTCGAAGTCCGTGCGCTGACAGTAGTGGCTACCGTTTTCATGCCGGCCACGTTAATAGCCGGCATTTTTGGAATGAATTTCCATCACATGCCCTGGCTGGAAGACTCCAGCGGGTTCTTCTTCGCCACTGGCCTCATGCTGGTGATAGCGACGATCATGCTCGCCCTTTTCTGGCGCCGCCGCTAAGCCTTCAGACGGCTGTCCAGCCAGACCTCAAGGCCTTGGGAATTGAGTTCGAGATCGGTTTCCCAGATATCCAACGCATGCTCCGCCGGCAAGGAACAGCCGTGCGCGCTCAGTTCAGACAGCAGATACGCGGAGAGAGCATGCTTGATTTTTTCATGCCGCTCCGTCCCTGTACCACCCGACTCTTGGGCAATGCTTACAATCGCATCGAGCCGCCGCCGCAGATCAGAACCAAGCTGTACCACATTCCCAACACGGCCATAGTGGGTCAGATAGATTGCCTCGGGTCGGAATGAAAGCAGGCGTTCGATCGATGCATGCATGGCCAGCGGATCGAACTGTGTCGGGGTGGTCGTCGGAAAAATGAAAGCACGCCCGTCCACGTCATGCTCGCGATAAGAGAGTCCGAACATGTCTCCGCTGAAAATGCCACCCGTTTTTTTGTCGACAATGCAGATGTGGTGCTTGGCATGACCCGGCGTATCGAGACACAACAATTCCCGTCCAGCCAGCGATATCACATGACCGTCGGGTGCCTCGATGATTCGTTCCGCTGGCGTCGGCACGATTTCGCCGTAAACTCTGCTTACATAATCAGCACCATAAACCTGCGTCACACCGGCGACGAGTCTCGCCGGTTCGGCCATGTGCCTCGCTCCCCGCGGATGAACAACCAGCCGTGCATTCGGAAAGGTCGCCATCATGCTACCCGCACCACCGGCATGATCGAGGTGAATATGGGTCAAGATGACATAGTTGACCGCGGCGACATCGAACCCGAGCCTGTCTAGTGCCGCAAGCGCATTTGGCAGGGCATCGTTGCTGCCTGTATCAACGAATGCAACCCTGCCGTTCTCGACGATTAAATGAATCGCTGCCAGGACTGGCCGCACATAGCCAGCATCGAAGGCAATTATTCCATTGCCGTAATCTCTCCAGTCGAACATCCACTCACCGCCCATATTGGAGGGCAGATTATACTTCGGGCGCCACCACGAAACTGGCCATTACGTGACTGGATAAAAATTCAAAGGCAGTCGTTGCCGCGAAACGGCGCGGTGCTTACCGCCACCACGCGCCGGCGCTGAAGCGCTCGATCGTTGAAGAGACTCTGAAACTAGGCGCCTCGGTTGCGCGGATCGCGCGCTAACACGGCATTAACGCTAAACAGGTCTTTCTTTGGCGCAAAGCCTACGGGGAAGGCCTGTTCCCCGAACCGAAGCCAACACTGCTACCGGTGACCATAGCGCAGTAGATGATCACACATCAACGGCAGGGGACAGCGCCAGCGGAACTGCACACATAGGTAGACTGAAGATAGAATAAGGGGAAATAAGAGTTCGCATAGAAGGTAGCCCTGACGCTGGGGTGCTGCAACTGGTACTCGCAGAGTAGCAGACAGCGATGATTGGTCTGCCCAGTGGCACCGGATCTGGATCGCCGCCGGCGTGACCGATATGCGTCGTGGCTTTAATGGCCTGGCCAGCATCGTTCAGGAGCAACTCGCCGCCGATCCCTTCGCCGGTCACGTCTTCGTCTTTCGTGGTCGACGTGGAGATCTGATCAAACTGCTCTGGTGGGATGGGGATGGACTCTGCCTCTTCGCCAAGCGCCTGGAGAGTGGCCGCTTCATCTGGCCGCAGGCTAGCGAAGGCTCGGTTGAGCTCTCTGGCGCGCAGCTTTCGATGCTCCTGGAAGGCATCGACTGGCGTCGGCCGAGTCGCACCTGGCAACCGGAACGGGCGGCGTAAAAAAGCCTGAAATCCATGGCTGGTGGGGCTGTTCACCCGTCGAACGATTCGCGTAAACTCGCGCCATGAACAGCGCCGTACTGCCCCGCGACACCTCCACCTTGCAAGCCATGGTGGTAGCCCAACAGGCAGAAATCGAGCATCTCAAGCTGATCATAGCCAAGCTGCGGCGCATGCAGTTCGGTTAGCGTTCCGAGAAGATCGACGACATGGTCGGGCAACTCGAACTGGCGCTGGAAGAACTCGAAACCGGCAAGGCGGAACGGGCTGGCCTCACGGAAATCGTCCCGGCAGCAGAAGCCCCCGGCAAACCGGTGCGCAAACCGCTGCCGGATCACTTGCCGCGAGACACCGTGGTTCATCCGCCTGAGCAGTCGTGCTGCCCGGATTGCGGCGGTCATCTCAAGCCATTGGGTGAGGATGTTTCCGAAGTGCTCGACTATGTGCCCGCCAGCTTCCGGGTGATTCGCCATGTTCGGACCAAGCTGGCCTGCGGCCGCTGCGACACCATCGTTCAGGCACCAGCCGCCAGCCGGCTGATTGCCCGAGGCATGGCCGGGTCTGGATTGCTGGCGCATGTGCTGGTGGCAAATATTGCGACCACCTGCCGCTTTACCGGCAGAGCGGCATCTACGCGCGGGAAGGTGTCGATCTGGAACGCTAGACCTGGCCGATTGGGTGGGGCAATACTTCAACACTGTTGCGCGCGTTGGTTGAACGATTGAGGCAGCATGTGCTGGCCGGCGAGAAGCTGCATGCCGACGATACGCCGGTACCGGTCCTCGCCAGGGCGATGGCAAGACCAAGACCGGGCGGTTGTATACCTATGTCCGCGATGATCGGCCGGCCGGAAACGAAACCCTGGCTGCTGTCTGGTTTGCTTACTCCCCGAATAGCAAGGGCGAGCATCCGCAGACTCACCTGAAGTCCTTCAAAGGGATTCTGCAAGCCGATGCCTTTGCCGGGTTCAATGCCTTGTATGCCACGGGTGAAATTCTGGAAGCTGCCTGCTGGGCCCATGCTCGCGGAAGTTCTTCGAGATTCACCAGGCCCAGGGCTCACCGATTGCGGCCCAGGCACTCAAACGGATTGCTGCGCTGTATGCGATTGAAAGCACCGTGCGTGGCAAACCACCCGACAGCCGACTCAAGGGGCGGCAACAGGCCAAACCCCTCCTCGATGAATTCGATGGCTGGTTGCTCGATACGCGACGACAACTGTCGAAGAAATCCGGCCTGGCGGAGACCATCGGCTATGCCTTGAACCATTGGCCAGCGAGATACCGGAAGCTATAGCTGAGGCGCCTCATCGATCGGGATTCTTGAGCAACGCAGCAAATTCGCGTCTGAAAGCAGCAAGTTTTGGATTGATTACGAATGCACAGTAGCCTTGGCCCGGGTTTGTCGCGAAATATGCCTGATGGTAAGACTCAGCAGGAAAGAACTCGGGCGCATCGACGATCTCGGTCACAACGGGCGAATTGGCTGGAAAGACGCCCGCCAGTGCCTGCATGACCGCTAGTGCTTCTGCACGCTGCTCCGGCGAATGCACATATATCGCCGAGCGATATTGCGTACCCACATCCGCTCCTTGGCGATTCCGGGTTGTCGGGTCATGAATTGCAAAGAAAACTTCCAGAAGCTGACGATATGAAATTTGTGATGGATCGAAACTGATCCTGACCGCTTCCGCATGCCCGGTAGCCCCGGAACAAACCTGTTCATAGCTCGGATTAGCATTGTAGCCACCGCAATACCCCGATGTGACGCGGTCTACGCCCGCCAACTGCGAAAATACGGCCTCCAGGCACCAGAAGCACCCGCCAGCAAATGTCGCCAAGGCCATATGACCTCCGTTCGGGAAAGTCCATCAGAGGCTTAGTATAGCGAATTCTCTGCTGCCGGAAAGCACGAAGCCCCTTGAGCTGGGTAGCTGAAGGGGCTTGGTGGGGATGGGGAGCCTGGCGATGACCTACTTTCTCACACGCAATGTGCAATATCATCGGCGCGGTTTCGTTTCACGGTCCTGTTCGGGAAGGGAAGGGGTGGGTCCGAAACGCTATGGTCGCCAAGCGTAACTTGTTCGTTTGACGCGGGTTGGGCGGCAAACGCAAAAAGGAGGAAGGTTGTTTGTTGTGACTGCTATGAGTTGCTGCAGTATTACAAGGTTATAGGATCAAGCCGTACGGGCAATTAGTATCAGTTAGCTTAACGCATTACTGCGCTTCCACACCTGACCTATCAACGTCGTGGTCTTCGACGACCCTTCAAGGAGTTCAAGACTCCGGGATATCTCATCTTAAGGCAAGTTTCACGCTTAGATGCTTTCAGCGTTTATCTCTTCCGAACATAGCTACCCGGCGATACGACTGGCGTCATAACCGGTACACCAGAGGTTCGTCCACTCCGGTCCTCTCGTACTAGGAGCAGCCCCCTTCAAATATCCAGCGCCCACGGCAGATAGGGACCAAACTGTCTCACGACGTTTTAAACCCAGCTCACGTACCTCTTTAAATGGCGAACAGCCATACCCTTGGGACCGGCTACAGCCCCAGGATGAGATGAGCCGACATCGAGGTGCCAAACACCGCCGTCGATATGAACTCTTGGGCGGTATCAGCCTGTTATCCCCAGAGTACCTTTTATCCGTTGAGCGATGGCCCTTCCATACAGAACCACCGGATCACTATGACCTGCTTTCGCACCTGCTCGACTTGTGGGTCTCGCAGTCAAGCACGCTTTTGCCATTGCACTTTATGGGCGATGTCCGACCGCCCTAAGCGTACCTTCGTACTCCTCCGTTACCTTTTGGGAGGAGACCGCCCCAGTCAAACTGCCCACCATGCACGGTCCCCGATCCGGATTCACGGACCAAGGTTAGAACCTCAAATAAATCAGGGTGGTATTTCAAGGTTGGCTCCACCGAAACTAGCGTCCCGGTTTCACAGCCTCCCACCTATCCTACACAGACCGATTCAAAGTCCAATGCAAAGCTACAGTAAAGGTTCATGGGGTCTTTCCGTCTTGCCGCGGGGAGATTGCATCTTCACAAACATTTCAACTTCGCTGAGTCTCAGGAGGAGACAGTGTGGCCATCGTTACGCCATTCGTGCAGGTCGGAACTTACCCGACAAGGAATTTCGCTACCTTAGGACCGTTATAGTTACGGCCGCCGTTTACCGGGGCTTCGATCAAGAGCTTGCACCCCATCAATTAACCTTCCGGCACCGGGCAGGCGTCACACCCTATACGTCCACTTTCGTGTTTGCAGAGTGCTGTGTTTTTATTAAACAGTCGCAGCCACCATTTCACTGCAACCCCATCGGCCTTCGGCCGCGAGGGACTTACAACCTACCGGGGCGCACCTTCTCCCGAAGTTACGGTGCTAATTTGCCGAGTTCCTTCTCCTGAGTTCTCTCAAGCGCCTTAGAATTTTCATCCTGCCCACCTGTGTCGGTTTGCGGTACGGTCAATTCTAGACTGAAGCTTAGTGGCTTTTCCTGGAAGCTTGGTATCAATCACTTCAGTGCCGTAGCACCTCGTTATCACGCCTCAGCTAAGCCCCCCGGATTTGCCTAAGGGGCACGCCTACACGCTTGAACCACCTATTCCAACAGGTGGCTGACCTAACCTTCTCCGTCCCCACATCGCATCTAGAATCGGTACAGGAATATTGACCTGTTTCCCATCGACTACGCATTTCTGCCTCGCCTTAGGGGCCGACTCACCCTACGCCGATGAACGTTGCGTAGGAAACCTTGGGCTTTCGGCGAGGGAGCTTTTCACTCCCTTTATCGCTACTCATGTCAGCATTCGCACTTCTGATATCTCCAGCATCCTTTACAAGACACCTTCACAGACCTACAGAACGCTCCCCTACCATATCTTTCGATATCCGCAGCTTCGGTGCACAGTTTGAGCCCCGTTACATCTTCCGCGCAGGACGACTCGACTAGTGAGCTATTACGCTTTCTTTAAAGGATGGCTGCTTCTAAGCCAACCTCCTAGCTGTCTATGCCTTCCCACTTCGTTTCCCACTTAACTGTGTCTTGGGGACCTTAGCTGGCGGTCTGGGTTGTTTCCCTCTTGACAATGGACGTTAGCACCCACTGTCTGTCTCCCAGGCTTGCACTTTGCGGTATTCAGAGTTTGCCATGGTTTGGTAAGTCGCGATGACCCCCTAGCCATAACAGTGCTTTACCCCCGCAAGTGATACCTGAGGCACTACCTAAATAGTTTTCGGGGAGAACCAGCTATTTCCAGATTTGTTTAGCCTTTCACCCCTATCCACAGCTCATCCCCTAATTTTTCAACATTAGTGGGTTCGGACCTCCAGTACCTGTTACGGCACCTTCATCCTGGCCATGGATAGATCATCTGGTTTCGGGTCTACGCCCATGCAACTAATCGCCCTTTTCAGACTCGCTTTCCCTACGCCTCCCCTATTCGGTTAAGCTCGCAACATGAACGTAAGTCGCTGACCCATTATACAAAAGGTACGCAGTCACGGAACAAGTCCGCTCCCACTGTTTGTATGCATGCGGTTTCAGGATCTATTTCACTCCCCTCCCGGGGTTCTTTTCGCCTTTCCCTCACGGTACTGGTTCACTATCGGTCGATTACGAGTATTTAGCCTTGGAGGATGGTCCCCCCATGTTCAGACAAGGTTTCACGTGCCCCGCCCTACTTTTCGCAAACTTAGTACCACGGATTCGTTTTCATATACGGGGCTATCACCCACTACGGCCGGACTTTCCATTCCGTTCTATTAACGAGTCCGCTATCACTTGCAGGCTGTTCCCCGTTCGCTCGCCACTACTTTGGGAATCTCGGTTGATTTCTTTTCCTCCGGCTACTTAGATGTTTCAGTTCACCGGGTTCGCCTCAATATCCTATGTATTCAGATAGGGATACCCTTGCGGGCTGGGTTTCCCCATTCGGATATCGGGGATCAAAGCTTCATTGCCAGCTCCCCCCCGCTTTTCGCAGGCTTGCACGTCCTTCATCGCCTGTGATCGCCAAGGCATCCACCACATGCACTTAGTCGCTTGATCCTATAACCTTGCGGCCTCTCGCGAAGCCAGGCTACAGGCAACTCATTTGTGCGATCTTTGCACTCCATGCAAAGATCGATGCAATCACAACGCATCACCCATGCCTCATCAGCACGAGTGACACAACCTTCTTCCGTTTTGTTAAAGAGCGTAGCAATTTGTTTTACCAAACGCTAAAGATAAGCAACGCTGCTTATCTTTAGATTCTGGTGGAGGATAACGGGATCGAACCGTTGACCCCCTGCTTGCAAAGCAGGTGCTCTCCCAGCTGAGCTAATCCCCCGCTGAATCCGCCATACTTCGTTGCTCGGTCAGTTGCATAGCGCTGCTATGCGGCCTTCCCTCGCGCCTCGTCTGACGCATTCATCTGATAGACGTTTCACTGATTTGCAAGAACCAAACAAGGCTAGGCGGAGAATTGCGCCGCATACTCATGTATGCAAGCGATTCGACAACGCCGCATTGTGCAGGTTGTTGCAGATCAGTTGGTGGGTCTGGTTGGAATCGAACCAACGACCCCCGCCTTATCAAGACGGTGCTCTAACCGACTGAGCTACAGACCCTCGTCTGTTTGCTACTCATGAACAACCGATAGGTTGTGGGTGCCAGGATGCTTTCTCTAGAAAGGAGGTGATCCAGCCGCAGGTTCCCCTACGGCTACCTTGTTACGACTTCACCCCAGTCACGAACCCCGCCGTGGTAAGCGCCCCCCTTGCGGTTAGGCTACCTACTTCTGGCGGAACCCGCTCCCATGGTGTGACGGGCGGTGTGTACAAGACCCGGGAACGTATTCACCGTGACATGCTGATCCACGATTACTAGCGATTCCGACTTCATGCAGGCGAGTTGCAGCCTGCAATCCGGACTACGATCGGCTTTCTGGGATTGGCTCCCCCTCGCGGGTTGGCAACCCTTTGTACCGACCATTGTATGACGTGTGAAGCCCTACCCATAAGGGCCATGAGGACTTGACGTCATCCCCACCTTCCTCCGGTTTGTCACCGGCAGTCTCGTTAAAGTGCCCAACTGAATGATGGCAATTAACGACAAGGGTTGCGCTCGTTGCGGGACTTAACCCAACATCTCACGACACGAGCTGACGACAGCCATGCAGCACCTGTGTTCCAGTTCCCTTTCGGGCACACCCAAATCTCTTCAGGCTCCTGGACATGTCAAGGGTAGGTAAGGTTTTTCGCGTTGCATCGAATTAATCCACATCATCCACCGCTTGTGCGGGTCCCCGTCAATTCCTTTGAGTTTTAACCTTGCGGCCGTACTCCCCAGGCGGTCAACTTCACGCGTTAGCTCCGGTACTAAAAGGTTTTACCCTCCCAACACCTAGTTGACATCGTTTAGGGCGTGGACTACCAGGGTATCTAATCCTGTTTGCTACCCACGCTTTCGTGCATGAGCGTCAGTATTGGCCCAGGGGGCTGCCTTCGCCATTGGTGTTCCTCCACATCTCTACGCATTTCACTGCTACACGTGGAATTCCACCCCCCTCTGCCATACTCTAGCCTTGCAGTCACAAGCGCAGTTCCCAGGTTGAGCCCGGGGATTTCACGCCTGTCTTACAAAACCGCCTGCGCACGCTTTACGCCCAGTAATTCCGATTAACGCTCGCACCCTACGTATTACCGCGGCTGCTGGCACGTAGTTAGCCGGTGCTTCTTATTCCGGTACCATCATCCACACAGGGTATTAACCCATGCGATTTTTTCCCGGCCGAAAGAGCTTTACAACCCGAAGGCCTTCTTCACTCACGCGGCATGGCTGGATCAGGGTTGCCCCCATTGTCCAAAATTCCCCACTGCTGCCTCCCGTAGGAGTCTGGACCGTGTCTCAGTTCCAGTGTGGCGGATCATCCTCTCAGACCCGCTACAGATCGTCGCCTTGGTGAGCTTTTACCCCACCAACTAGCTAATCTGATATCGGCCGCTCAATCAGCGCAAGGTCTTGCGATCCCCTGCTTTCCTGCGCACAGAATATGCGGTATTAGCGTAACTTTCGCTACGTTATCCCCCACTGAAAGGTACGTTCCGATACATTACTCACCCGTTCGCCACTCGTCAGCGGAGCAAGCTCCCTGTTACCGTTCGACTTGCATGTGTAAGGCATGCCGCCAGCGTTCAATCTGAGCCAGGATCAAACTCTTCAGTTCAATCCAACTAATACTCACAATTCACTGACGATAGATATTCAAATCTACCTCGATGGATCTCTCCATCCGTGTGATTGCCTTTAATGCTTTTTGCAACTCGCGTTGCTTCGCATCAAGGCACCCACACCTATCGGTTGTCCAAATTTTTAAAGATCAAGCTGCGACAAGCAAAAAACCCGTCAGCAGCAGAGAAGCGAGATTATGAAGAAAACCTCGAATCCAGTCAAGAGTCCATCAACTCTTTTTACTCCAACTTCCTCTTCCCCAGCCAGTGGAAAAGGCCGCCGATGCAGAAGAGGAGCGCATTATATAGATTCAATCCTGCCGGTCAACACTCTTTTGTGAATTTATCCGAATCCTGTTCCCAGGCCCTCGAAATCAGGCAAGTGTCACCTTCGCAAACTTGCGCTTCCCAACCTGAAGGACTACCGTCTCGCCGACCGCAATCGTCGCCGACTTATCCGAGACCTTGTCGCCGTTGGCACGAACCGCACCCTGCTCGATCATGCGAAGTGCTTCTGACGTACTCGCTGTCAGCCCGGCCTGTTTCAGAACCTGCACCAGTGATGCCGCCCCATCAGCTTGCAAGGTCATCTCCGGCATGTCATCAGGAAGCACACCCTGGCGAAATCTGGCCTCAAACTCGACCAAGGCATCTTCCGCAGCGCCACGTGAATGGAAGCGCGCCACAAGTTCCTGACCCAGCAGCACTTTCACATCCCTGGGGTTGCGGCCCACGAGCACCGACTCTTTGAGTCGCGCAATTTCCGCACTATCGCGGAATGAGAGCAGGTCGAAGTAACGCCACATCAACTCATCGGAAACGGACATGACCTTGCCAAAAATTTCGCGTGGCGCTTCGTCGATGCCAATATAGTTACCCAAGGACTTGGACATTTTGTTAACGCCATCCAGCCCTTCTAGCAAAGGCATCGTGAGGACGCACTGGGGTGCCTGGCCATAATGCTTCTGAAGTTCCCGGCCCACCAGAAGGTTGAATTTCTGATCCGTACCACCGAGTTCCACGTCAGCACGCATGGCGACGGAGTCGTAGCCTTGGCACAGCGGGTAAAGGAACTCGTGGATGGCGATCGGCAGGCCTCCGGCGTAGCGCTTGGCGAAATCATCCCGCTCCAGCATGCGTGCTACGGTGTGCTGCGCCGCCAGTTTGATCATGCCGGCCGCACCCAGTTCGTCAAACCACGCGGAGTTGAAACATACCTCGGTCTTTTCGGGGTCAAGAATCTTGAATACCTGTTCCTTGTAGGTCTTTGCGTTTTCGAGAATCTGCCCTCTGGACAGCGGTGGACGCGTCGCATTCTTGCCGGTGGGGTCGCCGATCAGCCCTGTAAAGTCACCGATCAGGAACATGATGTGATGACCCAGATCCTGGAAATGCCGCAACTTGTTGATCAAGACGGTATGCCCGAAATGGAGGTCCGGGGCGGTCGGATCGAAACCGGCCTTCACCCGCAATGGGCGGCCACTCTTCAATCGTTCGACCAACTCGGATTCCAGCAGGAGTTCATCGCACCCCCGCTTGATGACCTGCAAACTGCTTTCAACATCAACCATCAGCCAACCCCTGAACCCGCCCCGCGACATTCGGAAAAGCCAGCCAATGCTCTCCGACCCCGAACCAAGTCAATATTTCAACGCAAAGGGCGGCATTCTAGCGCACCCCCCTCAATCTCGATCACCGTTCCCTTAGCGGACCAGCCGACCCGGCATGAAGTGAACGAAAAAGGGCGGCCGCGGCCGCCCGGGGAAACTTGTGTCGAATCAGGCAGAAAAAGACGAGCCGCAACCACAGGTTGAGGTGGCATTCGGGTTCCTGATTACGAACTGCGAACCTTCCAGGCCTTCCGAGTAGTCGATTTCAGCACCCACGAGATACTGGTAACTCATCGGATCAATTAGCAGCGTGACGCCATTCTTTTCGAGGGTCGCATCATCTTCATTGATCTCCTCGTCAAAAGTGAAACCATACTGGAATCCCGAGCAACCACCACCCGTGACAAAAACACGCAGTTTGAGGCCAGGATTGCCTTCCTCTTCGATCAATTCCTTGACCTTGCTGGCGGCACTATCGGTAAATACGAGGGGCGAAACCATTTCGGTTACAGCGTTCATTTGGAGAGCTCCTAAAAAAATCGTTACGGATTATGCGAGCCAACAAGGCTGCGGTCAATCACATTAGTTTGATGCCGCGAGCTTTAGTTCCACCGACTTGTTGCCGCGATGAACGAGCCGGCCCTCGATGACCGCCCCCTGGTGCATTTCTATGAGCGCATAATCGATATCGCCGACAATTTTCGCGCGCGACTGCATCTCCAGAGACTCGGTTATCGTGACTTGGCCGACAACCGTACCATTGGTAACAAGGTGAGCTACGGATACCGCCCCCTCTATCCTCGCCTGTTCGCTCAGCACCAGCATCGACGAACTCGCGCCCTCGGAAGCTTCGACATTGCCTTTGACCTCGCCATCGATTCGCAAGCCCCCGGTAAAGCGGATATTGCCCTCGACCACGGTTCCCGCACCAATCAGAGTGTCGATTCGACTCTTCGGTCTGCCATCATCTCGCTTACCAAACACACACTTCTCCTACAATCGCGCCATGCGCTTAATTTTTAGTGTATCACCCTGTAGCACTCTGGCTTCGACGGATTCCAACTTTGCCCCCGCAGGTATCTCAAAGCCGCCTTCCTTACGCAGAAAATTCCTGACCTCGATCTGGAATGCCCCGGCATCTTCTCGCTTTACCGGGAGAAGCATCTCCTGGCGTTTTCCTGCAATCGAGAAAACAACCAATATTTGCAATCGACCGCGAAATTCGGGCGTCTGCTTTCCAGATTGAAATGCAAGAAGAGCGCGATAGCGGTAGCGCTGCTGCCCATCTGGCAAGACACTGAAACCCTCCAGACGAATCACTGCTTCGTTGCCCGCAGCAGGAATCAGGCGTTCGAAAAGCCGCATGTCCTCCTTCAAGGCAATATTCTCGATTTCCAGCACCCTGATTCGATTAGTCAGTTGCTGCTGTGCGGACCGCTCCATCTGCACCGCGCTTTGCTCTGTGCCGGCACTTGAGCGCAACTTCAACAACTCCTCATCAAGGTCATGTACCTGAATCCGCAGGGAGTCCAGTTCCCGCTCGGTACGACCCGCCTCACCACGCTGGACGATCAACCAGATGATCGCCATGGCCAGTAGCAGGACCAGCGCCAGCCCTGCTGCATACCATGGCCATGAAAGGTGAGTCCGTACAACAACCCGCGGCGCAGTGATCCCGAAACGCCGCCTGAACTTTTTGATTCTCAGGGTAACAGCGGGAGTTGGCATAGACCCGTCGTTTCGTCCAGGCCAAACATCAGGTTCATGTTTTGTACCGCCTGGCCGGCGGCCCCCTTGACCAGATTGTCGATTACCGAGAGGATCACCAAGGTATCGCCCCCCTGTGGTCGATGCACTGCAATCCGGCAAATATTGGCCGAACGAACCGATCGCGTCTCCGGGTGCGATTTTTCAGGAAGAACATCGACAAAGGGTTCTTCGGCAAAGGCACTCTCGAAAATGGCCTGGAAATCCGCTTCGGATTTGATCCGTCCATACAGGGTCGCGTGAATGCCGCGGATTATCGGCGTCAGATGCGGAACAAATGTCAGACCGACACTTGCACCCGACATCATGCTCAAGCCCTGACGAATCTCGGGCAGATGACGATGGCCTGATACGCCATAGGCCTTGAAATTGTCCGAAGCCTCGGCGAACATGATGTGCGTTTCAGCCTTGCGGCCCGCACCGGACACACCGGACTTGGCATCGGCGATCAGCGAGGACGTTTCCAGCAGCCCGCTCTTCAGCAAAGGCATGAAGCCCAACTGCACGGCTGTCGGATAGCACCCCGGGTTTGCAACCAGCCGGGCCGAGCGGATTTGCTCGCGATTCATCTCCGGCAGTCCGTATACCGCCTTGTCAACCCAGTCAGGGCAAGCGTGGGTCATGCCATACCATTTTTCCCACTCGGCGATGTCCTTGATCCGGAAATCCGCCGCCAGATCGATCACCCTTACGCCGGCATCAAGCAGCGCGGGCGCCTGTTGCATGGCAATCCCGTTCGGCGTCGCGAAAAAAACCACATCGCAACCTGAAAGATTCGCTTTCGCCGGATCCTCGAACTTGAGATCAACGCGTCCGCGTAAACTCGGAAACATTCCCGAAACAGCCGTACCAGCATCGCCTCGCGAGGTAATGGCGACAACCTCTGCTTGCGGATGCTGTGCCAGCAAGCGCAAGAGTTCGACACCGGTATAACCAGTGCCACCAACAATACCAATCCTGATCATCGTACTTCTCCGAATCCGGCGCCAATCATACTCCGCGCCGGAAAAACAAAAAAGCCGCCAAACAGGCGGCCCTTCCGTGATTCCGAGCGAATTAACGCTTGGAGAATTGCTTGCGACGACGCGCCTTGTGGAAACCGACCTTCTTGCGTTCCACTTCGCGTGCATCGCGAGTGACGAAACCGGCCTTGGACAGCGCGGGCTTCAGCGTTGCATCGTATTCTATCAGGGCACGGGTGATGCCATGACGGACAGCACCAGCCTGTCCGGATTCACCACCGCCGGCCACATTGACCTTGATATCGAATCCCTTGAGTTGCTCAACCAGCTCAAGTGGCTGACGAACGATCATGCGACCGGTTTCGCGGGAGAAGAACTGATCGATCGGCTTACCATTGACAACGATGGCGCCGGAACCGCGCTTCATGAATACACGGGCGACGGCGCTCTTGCGCCGACCAGTACCGTAAAAATAACTTTCAGCCATGACGACCCCTTAGATTTCCAGCGCCTTGGGCTGCTGGGCGGTGTGAGGATGTTGGGCGCCAGCGTAGCACTTCAGCTTCTTGAGCATGGCGTAACCCAGCGGACCCTTCGGCAGCATGCCTTTGACGGCAGTTTCCAGGGCGCGCCCCGGGAAACGTTGCTGCATCTTCTTGAAATTTGTTTCGGAAATACCGCCAGGGTAACCGGAGTGGCGGTAATACTTCTTGTCCTCGGCCTTGTTGCCAGTTACGACAAGGCGTTCGACATTGGTCACGACAATGAAGTCGCCGGTATCAACGTGCGGAGTATAGATAGCCTTGTGCTTGCCACGCAGGCGGCTGGCAATTTCGGTGGCGAGGCGACCGAGCACCTTGTCTGTGGCGTCTACCACAAACCACTCGCGCTTCACCTCATGTGGCTTGGCGGAAAACGTTTTCATGTGTGTGCCGTCCTGAAAAATTGGGCGCAGATTGGGGAAAGCCGTAGATTCTAGTCAACGTTCGCGGAAACTGTCAAATGAAAAACAATCCGGAGCGGCCTCGCAGGCAAAAAAAACGCGGCTCAGCGAGCCGCGTAAAATCCACACCAAAGGAGGAGGGTGGAGGAGACATCCTGAACCCCAGCAACCTGTTCCTACCCGATCGCTCTGGTTCGTACGATTCGTATTATCGACAACCAAAGTAATTGGCGCAAGTCTTTTTTACTGCATCGCAGCATTTTTATTTTTATTCAAAAATACATTATTTGTATATAGTATAATATACTGAATTATTATAACTTTATTTATAACTTTAGTGAATAAATAGCATGATGTTTAAGCACGAAAATCAAGCATTATCGACATATTAAATCCACAATATTGCTGCATCGCAGCACTCCCAATGCTCAAGCGCCAACATTGAAAAACTCCGATAAAATCGGGCGGCCCCAAAGGAGGAGAATGGTATGGAATGCACTGTAAGATGGACGGGAAGCGATGGCGGCATGTCGTTCGTTGCCGAAAGCGGTAGCGGGCACGCTGTCGTAATGGATGGCGCCGTCGATGCCGGTGGCCGCAATCTGGGTCCGCGCCCGATGGAGATGGTTCTTGCCGGAACCGGCGGTTGCACGGCTTTCGACATTGTGCTGATCCTGAAAAGAGGAAGACACGCCGTCAGTGGATGCGAGGTGCGGCTGACTGCCGAACGCGCTGAGGCAGACCCCAAGGTGTTCACACACATTCATTTCCACTACAGGGTCAAAGGGCGCCAACTCAAGTCTGAAGCCGTCGCAAGGGCAATCGAGCTCTCCAAGGACAAGTATTGTTCCGCTTCGATCATGATCGGCAAGACTGCCGAGATCACGCACGATTTCGAAATCATCGAAGAGTCCTGAATTACCGGCCCGCTTGGGCCGCGAGCGTCAGACCCGATAGGCTGTACCGGTCATAATCTTGGCAGCAAATTTCATCGCACCCTTGACTAGCCCGGGCAAATCGGCGGCCCCCAGATGGACCGCAGTGTCTGCATGCCGAATTTCATCGATGCGCATCTGATCGACGATTTCCCGTGAGCGCACATCCTGTTCGGGCAGATGAACCAGATGACTGTCAAGATGCGCTTCCACCTGACGCTCCGTTTCGGCCAGAAACCCGAGATTCCACTTGTCACCAAGGCGACCGGCGATGAGGCCCATCGACAATGCGCCGGCATACCAGAGGGGATTGAGGAGGCTCTTGCGTCCGCCCAATTCGGCTATGCGCCGTTCCGTCCACGCCAGATGCTCCGTCTCCTCATCGGCTGCACCACGCAAAGCCTCACGTAGCGCCGGGTCGCGCGATGTGAGCGCCTGTCCCTGATACAGGGCTTGGGCACAGATTTCGCCGACATGATTGACGCGCATCAGACCACAGGCGTGCGTCCGCTCCTGCTCGCTCATCTCTGCCTCGGGAAGCCCGGCGCCAGGTATTGGGCGCTGACTCCGCGCCGTAGCAAACACGGAGCGCAATGCGCGGTCAAATTCAAGAATGAGTTGTTCAGCGTGCATGACCACCAACGATGTTGTCGGGATGTCCGCCTCGGCGCAGTGCGTCAAGGGCTTCGTCGGCACCAAGGACAATGGCGCCTCCGGGACAGAAGTAATCAATGAAAAGTGCTGCATGATGGCGATTTGCGGGAACATCACGAATCCGCTGCCAGGTTTCATTTCTCGATCTCGACCAAGTGCCGTCAAGTCTGCCGAAGGCATAAACACGACGTTCCCTTGTCTCGCAGCGCAATCCCTCGAAGCTGACATTCCGTGCGCCGCCAGCAGCCTGAACAACCAGCACGTAACGAACGACACCGTCCGAGCCGACCGTCAGCGATGTGCCATCGACGAAGAAATCATTATCGGTCGCCGCACTGACATAAAACGGTAGCAAGTTTTCCTGAAGAGGCGCTGCCGGTAATTCGACAAGCTTCTCCTGCCACCTCTTGACATCCCTATCCTTGCCCTCATCTTCATCGAACTCGGCAAAGACCGGGCGCAAGAAAAGGGGTCCCAGCAAGGCGAGGACGATCAGGACTCGTAAAGCGTTGAAGCTGTTTGGAATCACACCTACTCCTCGAGCGTTTCGCTGCCCAATGCGGGCAATCCGCCCAAGCGCCGCTGGCGACCTCGTCTGTCGAGATCGAGAAAACGAACCAGTTCGCTGAGCGCCTGCTCGTAGACGCCGCGCTTGAATTCGATCACGGCATCCAGTGGAATCCAGAAGTCATTCCAGCGCCAGGCGTCGAACTCGGGCTTGCTGGTCGCCCGTAGAGAGACGTCATTGTCTCTCCCGACAAGACGCAGCAGAAACCATATCTGCTTCTGCCCCTTGTACGAGCCGCGCCACTCGCGCTTGATCCAGTGTGTCGGCACTTCGTAACGCAACCAACCCTTGGTTCGCCCGAGAATACGCACATGCTCGGGCTGTAGCCCGACTTCCTCATGCAGTTCCCGGTACATGGCCTGCTCAGGCGTTTCGCCACGCTTGATGCCGCCTTGCGGAAACTGCCAGGAGTGTTCACGTATGCGCTTGCCCCAGAATACCTCGTTCTTGGCGTTACAAAGAATAATGCCGACGTTCGGGCGATAGCCTTCACGGTCGAGCATATAAATCCTGCAAAATTAAAAGTTACCCCGATTCTTTCACAAAGACAGCCCGCATGCAAAGCAGGAGCAACGTGTAAAATCCTCCTTTTGCATCGAACTCAAGAGTATCTCATGCGCACTTCGCAGTTCTTTTTCACTACTCTGAAGGAAGCCCCCAGCGACGCCGAGGTCATCAGCCAGAAACTGATGCTGCGTGCCGGCTACATCAAACGCGCCGCGGCCGGCATCTATACGTGGATGCCGCTCGGTCTGCGCGTGCTGCGCAAGGTTGAAAATATCGTCCGTGAAGAAATGAACAACGCCGGCGCACTGGAATTGCTGATGCCGGCCGTGCAACCCGCCGAACTCTGGCAGGAATCCGGCCGCTGGGAGCAATATGGCCCGGAATTGCTGCGCTTCAAGGACCGTCATCAGCGCGAATTCGTCATCGGCCCGACGCACGAGGAGGTCATCACCGATGCGGTGCGGCGTGACGTCAAGAGCTACCGGCAACTGCCAATCCACCTTTACCAGATCCAGACCAAGTTCCGCGACGAAATTCGCCCCCGCTTCGGCGTCATGCGCGGCCGTGAATTCCTGATGAAGGACGGCTATTCATTTCACACCTCTTTCCCGGACCTGCAGCGCGAATACCGGAACATGTTCGAGACCTATAGCCGCATCTTCACGCGACTGGGTCTGAAATTCCGCGCGGTTGCAGCCGATACCGGGTCGATCGGCGGAACCGGCTCGCATGAATTCCATGTCCTCGCCGATTCCGGTGAGGACGATATCGCCTACTGCCCGGATTCCGATTACGCCGCCAACGTCGAACTGGCCGAAGCGCTCGCCCCGGCCACGCCGCGCGCTGCCGCAACCGCGGCTATGGCGAAAGTTGCCACGCCGGGCAAGATGGCCTGCGCCGACGTTGCCGAATTCCTCGCAGTCGGTCTGGATAGAATTGTCAAGGCCATCGCCGTCATCAGCGAGCCGGAGGATGGCGACAAAGCGTTCGCCCTCCTGCTGCTACGTGGCGATCATGAACTGAACGAAATCAAGGCGGGCAAAATTGCCGGGCTTTCGCCCTTCCGCTTTGCATCGGAAGGTGAAGTTGAGGAATACGTTGGCTGCAAGCCGGGCTATATCGGGCCTGTCGCGGTCGACAGCAAAAAAGTGGCCATTTTCGCTGACCGTTCGGTCGCCGCAATGAGCGATTTCGTCTGCGGTGCCAACGAAGCGGGATTCCACCTGACCGGTGTCAATTTTGGCCGCGACCTGCCGGACCCGGAAGTTGCCGACATCCGCAACGTGGTGGCGGGCAACCCTTCACCGGACGGCAAAGGCAAACTTGAAATCTGTCGCGGCATCGAAGTAGGGCACATCTTCCAGTTACGCCAGAAATACGCGGCAGCCCTGAACTGCGCCTTCCTCGACGAGAATGGCAAGAGCCAGATCATGGAAATGGGCTGTTACGGCATTGGCGTATCGCGCATTGTCGGCGCCGCCATCGAGCAGGGCAACGACGACAAAGGCATCATCCTGCCGCCGGCCATCGCACCTTTCGCGGTCTGTATCGTGCCCATGGGCTACCACAAGAGCGAAGCCGTCAAGCTTGCGGCCGACGGGCTTTATGCCGACCTCAAGAAACTTGGCGTCGATGTCCTCCTCGATGACCGCAACGAACGCCCCGGCGTCATGTTCGCCGATATGGAGTTGATCGGCATCCCGCACCGGATCGTTATCGGAGAGCGCGGCCTGAACGACGGTAAGCTAGAATACAAGAGTCGCCTCGATGCCGAGGCCATTCTTGTTGCCCAAGACGAAATTCTGGATCTGCTCAAAGGAAAGCTGTGCGCCGGCTGATTGCCACCCTGCTGTTGCTGAACGCTTCCGGTGCATTTGCCGGCGCGCAGATTTATGAGCCGCTCTCGGCAAGCGTGCAGGCGGCGCTGCACAAGGCTGTTTCCGACGCCCGCCCGCCATCCAGTTCATTCAGCAATCCAATGGACGCAGTCGAGTGGCTGGCCGAAATGTCACCGCGCCTGGAAAAGCGGATTCCCAACCGTGAGTATCGTCTGGATTTGTTGCGCAGCATTCACTATGAAGCCACGCGTGCCGGGCTGGACCCGCAGCTGGTGCTCGGCCTGATGCAGGTCGAGTCCAGTTTCCGGAAATATGCCGTTTCGTCGTCTGGCGCCCGCGGCTACATGCAGGTCATGCCGTTCTGGGTCAAATTGATCGGTCGACCGGAAGACAAACTGTTCGACCTGCGCACCAACCTCCGCTACGGCTGCACCATACTCCGTCACTATCTGGACATCGAGAAGGGCGACCTCTACCGCGCCCTCGGGCGTTACAACGGGAGCCTCGGCAAGCCGGAGTATCCGAACATGGTGCGCGCCGCCTGGCAAAATCAGTGGAGCTACCAGAAACCGGCCAAGCTTGCCCAGGCCGGCAACTGATCAACGCCCCATGCCGGGCATCATGCCCTTCATGCCGCGCATGAGCTTGCCCATGCCGCCCTTGGCCATCATCTTCATCATCTTCTGCGACTGCTCGAACTGATTGAGCAAGCGGTTCACTTCCTGCACCTGAACGCCAGCGCCCGTTGCAATGCGGCGCTTGCGGCTGGCCTTGATCAGTTCCGGCTTGGCGCGTTCGGCCGGGGTCATCGAGTTGATGATGCCCTCGACCCGGCCGACCATCTTGTTCTCGGCGCCGGCCGGTAACTGACCCGCCGCCTGGGCAATCTGCGCCGGCATCTTGTCCATCAGCGCAGAAAGTCCGCCCATGTTGCGCATCTGGGCAATCTGCTCCTTGAAGTCATTGAGGTCGAAGCCTTTGCCGGATTTCAGCTTCTTGGCAAAGGCAACTGCCTTTTCCTCGTCGAGCCCCTTCTTTGCCTCTTCGATCAGCGACAGTACGTCGCCCATGCCAAGAATCCGCGAGGCCATCCGCTCAGGGTGGAAAGCCTCCAGCCCCGTCAGCTTTTCTCCGACCCCGGAAAATTTGATCGGCTTGCCGGTGATGTGGCGCACCGAGAGCGCCGCACCGCCGCGCGCATCACCATCGAGCTTGGTCAGCACGACACCGGTCAGCGGCAAGGCTTCACTGAAGGCCTTGGCCGTATTGACGGCATCCTGTCCGAGCATGGCATCGACCACGAAGAGGGTCTCGATCGGATTGAGCGCCGCATGCAGGCGCTTGATTTCTGCCATCATTTCTTCGTCGACCGCAAGACGACCGGCGGTATCGACCAGCAGCACGTCGTGGTAATGACGCTTGGCCCAGTCAACCGCAGCCAGCGCGATCGCCTCCGGCTTTTCGCCCACCGTCGACGGGAAGAAATCGACCCCGGCCTGCCCGGCAACCGACTTGAGCTGCTCGATGGCCGCCGGACGGTAAACGTCGCAGGAAACCACCAGCACCTTTTTCTTGTGGTTTTCCTTGAGGAACTTGCCCAGTTTGCCGACGGTAGTCGTCTTGCCGGCGCCCTGGAGGCCAGCCATCAGGACAATGGCCGGCGGCTGTGTATTGAAGCTGATGCCCTCGTGCGCATCGCCCATGATCCTTGTCAGTTCGCGATGAACGACGCCAACCAGCGCCTGTCCGGGGCTCAGCGAGCCAATAACCTCCTCGCCGACCGCTTTCTCCTTGACCGCGGCGATGAAGTCCTTGATCACCGGCAACGCAACGTCCGCCTCGAGCAGCGCCATGCGAACCTCACGCAAGGCATCGGTGATGTTGGATTCAGTCAGGCGCGCTTCGCCCTTCAGCGTCTTCATGACGCGGGCAAGGCGATTGGTCAGGTTATCGAGCATGGTGGATAGGCTTCTAGTAGAATCTGCGGATGGCCGACATTGTAATTCAGCTTCTGCCCCACATCCTCGCTGCCCTGCTTTATGGCGCACTCGGTTTCCATTTCTGGAACACCCGCTGGCGCGAGCAAGACGGTCAATGCATTGCCTGCCCCATGCAACCGTGGGAGCGCATAGGGATTGCCGCGGCCTTGCTCATCCACGCATTCGGCCTCTATGGCGCGCTGTTCACCGATGCCGGCATGCGCTTCTCGTTCAGCTTCGCACTGTCGCTGATGATGTGGCTTGCCGTCCTGATTTACTGGCTGGAAAGCTTCATGGCGCGCATGGAGGGCATGCAACCAATGGTCCTGCCACTGGCGGCGCTATGCACCTTGCTACCGGTCTTTTTCCCACAGGTGCATCTCGTTGCCCACGCCAGCGCTACCGGTTTCAAGCTGCATTTTCTGGCCGCCATGCTGGCCTACAGCCTGCTCACCCTATCCGCGCTGCATGCGATTTTCATGGGCTTCAGCGAAAACGCCCTGCACAAGCGGCAAATGAAGCGCAGCCTGGCCAGCCTGCCACCGCTCTTGACCATGGAATCGCTGCTTTTTCGCATGCTGCTGCTCGGTTTTATCCTGCTGACCCTGACCGTCGGCAGTGGTGTCCTGTTCTCCGAAACCCTGTTCGGCAAGCCCCTCACGCTGGATCACAAGACCCTGTTCGCCTTTGCGTCGTGGGGTATTTTCGCGACCCTGCTGGTCGGGCGCCATGCCTGGGGCTGGCGGGGAAAGCGAGCCCTGCGCTGGACGCTTGCCGGATTTTCGCTGCTTATCCTCGCCTACGTGGGCAGCCGTTTCGTCGCCGAAGTCCTGCTCGGTAGGGTTTGACTCCCTGCGATGACTGACATACCTCTTCCGGCATTGCTCGGGGCGCTCTTCGTGCTCCTGATCCTCTCCGGCATTTTTTCCGGTTCAGAAACCGCGATGATGGCCGCCAACCGGTTCCGGCTACGCCATGCGGCGCAGAATGGCAACCGCGGCGCAAAGCTTGCGCTGGCTCTGCTGAACAAGACCGACAAGCTTCTGGGATTGATCCTGTTGGGCAATACGCTGCTCAACGCGGCGGCAGCAACACTGACCGGCTATATCGCACTTGCCTTGTTCGGCCAGTCGAAATGGGCTCTGGAAATCGGCACCCTATGCATCACCTTCGCCTTGCTCGTCGTCGCCGAGATATCACCAAAAGTCATCTGTGCAACCCATGCCGATCGCCTCGCCCCACTGTTGAGCTACGTCCTGACACCGCTTCTGCGACTGGCTTACCCCATTATCTGGTTCGTCAACCTATTCGTGACGGCGCTGCTCAAATCGCTCCGGCTGTCTCCAAACGGCATGCACGAAGAGGCCAAGCTTTCGCCAGAAGAACTGCGCAGCCTGGTACTCGAATCCGCCCACTTGATGCCGCAGAAGCACCACGCCATTCTCTCAAGCCTCTTTGAACTCAACAGCATTACAGTCGAAGACGTGATGGCGCCGCGCGGCAGCATCGAAATCCTCGACCTTGACCTGCCTTGGGAAGAGGTCCGCGCCCAATTGGCCACCAGCCACCACAGCCGCCTTCCGGTCTGTCGCGAGTCGCTCGACCATCTTCTGGGCATCCTGCCGGTCCGCCGACTGCTTGGCAGCATTGGCGACAGTGCATTCGACGAGGCCGGGTTGCTTGAACAAATACAGCCGGCCTACTACGTCCCCGCCGGCACTGCAGCATTCTCCCAACTCGCTTTCTTTCAGGAGAACCGTCAGCGAATCGGCTTTGTCGTTGACGAATACGGCGAAATCCTTGGGCTTTTGACGCTCGAGGACATCATCGAGGAATTCGTCGGCGAGTTCACCACCTCGCTGCCCGGCCTCGACAAGTCGTTGACCTGGGACGCCGACGGCAGAGTTATCGTCGAAGGTTCGCGACAACTGCGCGATATTAACCGAACGCTCGACCTGCAATTCCCGCTGGATGGCCCGAAGACCCTCAACGGACTCATTCTTGAACACTTTCAGGATATTCCGGAAGCAGGTGTTAGTATCAAACTGGTGGGAGTTGCAGTGGAAATCCTTCAGACACAGGATCGCAGCGTCGTTACGGCGCGCATTTCCAAGCCCGCACCTCGCTGACCCCGCCCGGTGCAGTCTTTACAAACCCGGGCCTCCGTAGCATCATCGCTTAATCTAAACGGCATCTGACGCGTAACCAATGTCCGCTACACCTCAAGGAAGCCCTCTCAGCGGTCTCGCCCGTGCCTTGGTTCAGGCGGGACGTCTCAAGGAAGCCGAAGCGGAGCAGTTGCTGACCCAGGCCAATCACGAGAAGCGCTCGATGATCGAGCAGATTATCGCCGTTCAGAAGATATCCTCCCTCGACCTCGCCCGCTTTGTTGCGGAAACGTTCGGCTATCCGTTGCTCGATCTGGCTGTTTTCGATGAAGCACACATTCCCACCAACGCCATCGACCGCAAGCTGATCGCGACCCACCAAGTGATTCCCCTGAACAAACGGGGAAACCGGCTGTCCGTGGCGATTGCCGACCCGACCAATCTGCGGGCGCTGGATGAAATACGCTTTCAGACCGGGTTGGGCGTCGACCCCATCGTCGTCGAGCATCCGAAACTGATGCCGCTGGTCGCCAAATATGCCGAATCGGCAGAGGAAACACTAAAAAACCTGACATCCGACGATATCAACCTGGATTTCCTCGACGAGGAATCGGCTGGCAAGGTCGATGAAGCGGCATCGCAGGAGATCGACGACGCGCCGGTCGTCAAGTTCATCCAGAAAATGTTGCTGGACGCGATCAATGATGGCGCCTCCGACATCCATTTCGAGCCCTACGAGAAGTATTACCGCATTCGCGTCCGCGTGGACGGGGTTCTGCGTGAAGTCGCCACGCCGCCTCTGGCAATCAAGGACAAGATTGCCTCGCGGATCAAGGTCATTTCCCGTCTGAACATTGCCGAAAAGCGTGTCCCGCAGGATGGCCGGATGAAACTGGTGCTTTCCAAGAACCGCACCATCGATTTCCGGGTCAGCACCCTGCCCACCCTGCAGGGCGAAAAGATCGTCATGCGCATTCTCGACCCGACCTCGGCAACGCTCGGGATCGAAGCGCTCGGTTATGAGCCCGAACAGAAGGCCGTAATGCTCGATGCGATCAGCCGCCCCTACGGCATGGTGCTGGTCACCGGCCCGACCGGTTCCGGCAAGACGGTTTCTCTCTACACCTGCCTGAACATCCTCAACAAGAACGAGCGTCAACATTTCAACTGCGGAAGACCCCGCCGAAATCAATCTGGCCGGCATCAACCAGGTCAACGTCGAACGACAAGGCGGGCCTGACCTTTGCGGTTGCCCTGCGGGCATTCCTGCGCCAGGATCCGGACATCATCATGGTCGGCGAAATTCGCGACCTGGAAACCGCGGAAATCGCCATCAAGGCCGCCCAGACCGGCCACATGGTCATGTCCACGCTGCACACCAACGATGCGCCGGCAACGCTGACCCGTCTGATGAACATGGGCGTACCGACTTTCAACATCGCTTCGAGTATTCTGCTGATTACCGCCCAGCGCTTGGCGCGCCGCTTGTGCACCTGCAAGAAGCCGATCGACGTGCCGAACAAGACTCTGCTCGAGGCAGGCTTCACCGAGGCCGACCTTGACGGCTCGTGGACGCTTTATGGCCCAAGCGGTTGCGAGCGTTGCAAGGGTACCGGCTACAAGGGGCGCGTCGGCATCTATCAGGTCATGCCGATTTCCGAGGCCACGCAGCGACTGATCATGAGCGGCGCAGGTGAAATGGATCTGGCCGAACAGGCCGCACGCGAAGGCGTAAAGAACCTGCGTGAATCCGGCCTGCTCAAGGTAAAACAGGGCTTGACCTCGCTCGACGAGGTACTGAGCACAACAAATGTCTAACGGGGAAGGATAACGGATGGCCACCGCCGCAAAAGCAAGATCCCTTGCAATCAAGGAGAATACGTATCTCTGGGAAGGCAAAAGCCGCGACGGCAAACCGGTTCGCGGCGAGATGCGCGCGGCGAGCGAAGCAGTGGTCCAGACCAGTCTGCGCCGCCAGGGCATACTCAATGCCAAGGTCAAGAAGGCCCGCTTCAAGATGGGCGGCAAGGTCACCGAAAAGGACATCTCCCTGTTCACCCGCCAGCTGGCCACCATGATGAAATCCGGCGTGCCCCTGCTGCAGGCATTCGACATCGTCGGTCGCGGCCACGCCAATCCGGCGGTTGCCAAGCTGCTGCTCGACATCAAGGCCGACGTCGAGACGGGCAGCGCTGTCGCAGGCGTTCCGCAAGTATCCGCTGTATTTCGACGCCCTCTACTGCAACCTGGTTGCAGCCGGCGAACAGGCCGGCATTCTGGACACCCTGCTCGAACGCCTGGCAACCTACAAGGAAAAAATTCTCGCCATCAAGAGCAAGATCAAGTCCGCCCTGTTCTACCCGATTTCCATCATCGTCGTGGCTTTCGTCATCACCGCCGTGATCATGATTTTCGTGATTCCGGCGTTCAAGGAGGTGTTCACGAGCTTCGGCGCCGACTTGCCCGCCCCGACCCTGGTGGTGATGGCAATCTCGGATTTCTTCGTTGCCTACTGGTGGGCGATTTTCGGCATCATCTTCGGCGGCTTGTACTTCTTTTTCGAGCATGGAAACGCTCGGAGAAGATGCAGATGGCCATGGATCGCTTGCTGCTTCGCCTGCCGATTTTCGGCGACGTCATCCGCAAAGCGACGATCGCGCGCTGGACGCGCACGCTGTCCACCATGTTCGCCGCCGGCGTGCCGCTGGTCGAGGCGCTGGATTCGGTCGGCGGCGCTGCCGGCAACTACGTCTACAAGGCCGCCACCAAAAAGATCCAGAGCGAGGTCAGCACCGGCACCAGCCTGACGAATGCGATGCAGAACGCCAATCTGTTCCCCAACATGGTGCTGCAGATGGTGGCCATCGGCGAAGAATCCGGCGCGCTCGATTCGATGCTGTCCAAGGTGGCCGACTTCTTCGAGCAGGAAGTGGACGACGCCGTCGAGGCGCTGTCCAGCCTGATGGAGCCGATGATCATGGTGGTGCTTGGCACACTGATCGGCGGCATGGTGGTCGCCATGTACCTGCCGATCTTCAAGCTGGGCGCCGTGATCTGATGCCTTTCGAGTCACTGGGCGGCCTGGCTGCCGTAGCCGGGCTGCTCGGTCTGTGCGTCGGCAGTTTTCTCAATGTCGTGATTCACCGCCTGCCCAAAATGATGGAGCAGGAATGGCATGCACAATGCGCGGATTTACGCGGTGAACCGCCGTCGACCGCGACCGCAGGGAGTGCAGAGCCAGCAGCCCTCTCGCTGGCCAAGCCGCGTTCGCGCTGCCCGTCCTGCGGACATCAGATCACCGCGCTCGAAAACATTCCGATCCTCAGCTACCTGTTGTTGCGCGGAAAATGCTCGAATTGCGCGGCACCGATCTCGCCACGCTATCCCGTTATCGAGGCGATTACCGCCCTGCTGTCGGCTTATGCGGCCTGGCACTTCGGACCGACGCTGCAGACCGCCGGCGCCCTGATCCTGCTCTGGGCGCTGATCGCGCTGACCGTGATCGATTACGACACCCAGTTGCTGCCGGACTCGATCACCCTGCCGCTCCTCTGGTGCGGACTGGCATTCAATCTGGCCAATACTTACGCCGACCTTCCCTCGGCCGTGATCGGCGCGATGCTTGGCTATCTGACCCTGTGGTCCGTTTTCTGGCTGTTCAAGCTGGCGACCGGCAAGGAAGGCATGGGTTACGGGGATTTCAAGCTCCTCGCCGCGCTCGGCGCCTGGCTCGGCTGGCAGATGCTGCCGGTCATCATTCTGCTGTCGTCGGTTGTCGGTGCCGTCGTCGGCATCGGCCTGATCGTCGTCAGTCGCCATGGCCGGAACACGCCCATCCCGTTCGGCCCCTATCTGGCGGCTGCCGGCATCATCGCGCTGTTCTGGGGCGCACATCTGACGCGCAGCTATCTCGGGCTGATGGCTTGAAAATTCGCGCTGGCGTCACAATCTCGGCTCAGACAACTTCTCGTTTATAATTCAAGGTTTTGGAGGATTCCCATGCCGATTTACGAATATCGCTGTGACGCCTGCGGCTTCCAGAAAGAACATCTGCAAAAGATGAGCGAGCCGCAACTCACCACCTGCCCCGAATGTGGCAAGGAAAGCTACAGCAAGCTGCTTTCGGCCGCCGGTTTTCAGCTCAAGGGCAACGGCTGGTACGCCACGGATTTCAAGGGCGGAAGCAAACCCGCGGCGAAAGCCGACAGCGCCCCACCGTGCCAGGGTGGCTCGGGAGCCTGCACTCCGTGCGCAGCCAGTTGATCAAGCGCTACTTCCTCACCGGACTCCTGATCTGGGTTCCGCTGGTCATTACCGGCTGGGTTCTGTCGTTCATCGTCAGCACCCTCGATCAATCGCTGCGCCTGCTGCCCGAAGCCATTCATCCGCAAACCCTGATCGGTTTCGCGATCCCCGGGGTGGGTGCGTTGCTGACCTTGGCCATGATTCTGCTGACCGGCCTGTTGGCCACCAATTTCATCGGCCAGAAGCTGGTGACCTGGTGGGAGTTGCTGCTGGCGCGCATTCCGTTCGTAAACTCGGTCTACCACAGCGTCAAGCAGGTTTCCGATACGCTCTTTTCCTCGAACGGCAACGCCTTTCGCAAGGCCCTGCTGGTCCAGTACCCGCGTGAAGGTTGCTGGACGATCGCCTTCCTGACCGGAAAGCCTGGCGGCGATGTCCTTAATCATCTGGATGGCGAGTACGTCAGCGTTTACGTGCCGACCACCCCTAACCCGACCTCGGGATTCTTCCTGATGATGAAAAGGTGCGACGTCGTCGAACTCGACATGACCGTCGACGCCGCGCTCAAATACATTATCTCGATGGGGGTCGTGGCTCCTCCAACGCACAATCGCGTCATCACCAATACCTGAACAAACGGAAAGCTTCATGCGTACCCACTATTGCGGACAACTCAATGCCGCCCTCGACGGGCAAACTGTCACCCTGTGCGGCTGGGCTCACCGTCGCCGTGACCACGGCGGCGTCATCTTCATCGACCTGCGCGACCGCGAAGGCCTGGCGCAAGTCGTTTGTGATCCTGACCGCGCCGGCGATGTTCACGATCGCCGAATCGGTGCGCAACGAGTTCTGCCTGAAGATCACCGGCAAGGTCCGGCCGCGTCCGGCCGGCACGACCAATGCCAACCTCGCCTCTGGCGAGATCGAGATTCTCTGCCACGAGATCGAGGTCCTGAATCCCGCCGTAACGCCGCCGTTCCAACTCGACGAGGACAATCTCTCCGAGAACGTTCGTCTGCTGCACCGCGTCATCGACCTGCGCCGGCCGCAGATGCAGAACAACCTGATGCTGCGCTACAAGACGGCGCGCGCCTTCCGCCGCTTCCTCGACGACCACGGCTTCATCGACATCGAAACGCCGATGCTGACCAAGTCCACACCGGAAGGCGCCCGCGACTATCTGGTGCCGTCGCGTGTCCATCCCGGCCAGTTCTTCGCCCTGCCGCAATCGCCGCAGCTGTTCAAGCAACTGCTGATGGTCGCCGGCTACGACCGCTACTACCAGATCGTCAAATGCTTCCGCGACGAAGACCTGCGCGCCGACCGCCAGCCCGAATTCACCCAGGTCGATATCGAAACCTCGTTCATGACCGAGGACGACATCACCGGCCTGATCGAGGAACTGATCCGCTACGTTTTCAAGGACGCGATCGACGTCGACCTGCCGAATCCCTTCCCGCGCATGACCTACGCCGAGGCGATGAACCGCTTCGGTTCCGACAAGCCGGACCTGCGCGTCACGCTCGAACTCACCGAAGTCACCGACGCGGTCAAGGATGTCTCCTTCAAGGTCTTCGCCGGCGTCGCCAACAGCGAAAACGGCCGCGTTGCCGCCATGCGCATCCCCGGCGGCGCCAGCCTGACGCGTGGCGAGATCGACGAATACACCAAGTTCGTCGGCATCTACGGCGCCAAGGGCCTGGCCTACATCAAGGTCAACGACGTCACGCAATTGAACGAGACCGGCCTGCAAAGCCCGATCGTCAAGAACCTGCACGAAAATGCCCTGAAAACCATCGTCGACCGCACCGGCGCCCAATCCGGCGACCTGATCTTCTTCGGCGCCGACAAGGCCAAGGTGGTCAACGACGCGCTCGGCGCCCTGCGCACCAAGATCGGCCACGAAAAGGGCTTCGTCAATGGCAAGGCCTGGGAACCGCTGTGGGTGGTCGATTTCCCGATGTTCGAATACGACGAGGAAGACAAGCGCTGGACCGCCTGCCACCACCCGTTCACCAGCCCGAAGGACGAGCACGTCGCGCTGCTCAAGACCGATCCGGGCAAGTGCCTGGCCAAGGCCTACGACCTGGCGCTGAACGGCTGGGAAATCGGCGGCGGCTCGGTGCGTATCCACCGCTCCGAAGTCCAGGAAACCGTCTTCCAGGCGCTCAACATCGGCCCCGAAGAGCAGCAGGCCAAGTTCGGCTTCCTGCTCGACGCCCTGAAGTACGGCGCCCCGCCGCACGGCGGCCTGGCCTTCGGCCTCGACCGCATCGTCACCATGATGACCGGCGCCGAGTCGATCCGCGACGTGATCGCCTTCCCCAAGACCCAGCGCGCCCAGTGCCTGCTCACCGACGCCCCTTCGGGCGTGGACGAGAAGCAACTGCGCGAACTGCACATCCGCCTGCGCCAGAAGGTCGAAACCCAGGTCGAAGTCGAAAAGGCCTGATCGGGCATGCAAATCCGGCTGCGTCTCCTGATCGTCGCCTGGCTGGCGATCTGGAGCGTGCTGGGCCTGGCGCGTGAAAACACTATCCCCCAAGGGGACGTCCAGCATGGCGCGGTCGACTGGATTTTTTCGGCCGATTTGCCGCGCGAGGCGCGCCAGACCCTGGCTCTCATCAAGGACGGCGGACCGTTTCCCTACTCGCGCGACGGCGTCGTATTCGGAAATTACGAAAAGCGCCTGCCGCTTCGGCAGCGCGGCTATTACCACGAGTACACGGTAAAGACTCCGGGCCGCCGCGACCGCGGGCCGCGCCGTATCATCGCCGGCCGTGACGACGAGTATTACTATACCGATGACCACTACCGCTCCTTCAGGCGCATTCGGGAATAGGGCATGAGCGAAAAATTCATCCGCAAGGCCAACCAGGCCGGTGTCTATTACCTGCCAGCCACCCGCCGCGATACACTTGAAGCGGCTGCCGCTCGGGTCCACCTTCGTCCGATATTGATAAATATTTCCCGGGGAACGCATGTCGGTGCGTTACTGAAACAACTCGGTGAGACGCTGAATTTTCCTGACTGGTACGGCGCAAATTTCGATGCGCTCCATGATTGCCTGACCGACCCCGACTGGATGCCCGGCAAAGGCTTGGTCTTGTTCCTGACCGGAACGGCGAGCCTGCACAAGGGCGACCCGCGCGGCTTTGCCACGCTGATCGAGGTCTTTCAGGCCGCCGCCGCCGATCTCAACCAGAACGGCACCCCGCTTTGGATACTGTTCGACAGCCCGGCAACCGGCATTCCCGTGCTACCAGAGGCATGACAGGCTTCAAGCAGCCGCTTTCGGTTCTGGTCGTCATTCACACCCCGGCGCTCGAAGTGTTGCTGCTCGAACGCGCCGCCCATCCGGGATTCTGGCAGTCGGTTACCGGCAGCCGCGAGGATGACGAAGCGCTGCTCGACACGGCGCGCCGCGAAGTCGCCGAGGAAACCGGCATCGACACCACGCGCTATCCGCCCGTCGATTGGCAGATCACCAACACCTTCGAGATTTTTGCCGAGTGGCGGCACCGCTACGCGCCTGGTGTCACACAGAACACCGAGCACGTTTTCGGCCTCGAAGTTCCCGCACCGCTGGCGATCAAGGTTGCCCCGGACGAACATCGCGACTGGACCTGGATGCCCTGGCGGGAAGCCGCCGAACGCTGCTTTTCGTGGAGCAACCGCGATGCGATTCTCCTGCTGCCCCAGCGTTTGGCCCGAGGTACTTGAAACATACGAGTCACACCCCATATCGGTCTCGGCAACACTTCATTCATCAAGGAGACCAACCATGGCAAACGTTACCCGATTCGATCCACTCGACGATCTGTTCCGTGGCTTTTTTGTCCGGCCTGTCGATATGAGTGGAAATGTACAGCAACCGCCGTCGATCAAGATGGACGTCAAGGAACAAGGCGACAATTACCTCGTCCACGCCGAACTGCCCGGTGTGAAGAAAGAGGACATCCATGTCGTCGTCGACGGCAATCAGGTGTCGATCAGCGCCGAAATCAAGCAGGAAAAGGAAGTCAAGGAAGGCGATCGCATCCTGCGATCCGAGCGTTATTTCGGCAAGGTGTCACGTTCCTTCCAGTTGGGCCAGGAAATCGACGATGCCAAGGCGGCCGCCAAGTTCAATGAAGGCGTGCTTGAGTTGACCTTGCCCAAGCGCGCAGCCAGCCCGAACAAGCGGCTGACTGTCGAATAACCTGCATCACTCTGTCCGATGGAAAGGCCGGACCCCGTTCCGGCCTTTTTCTTTGTACAATCCGCGGCGATTCCATCTGGAGCCCGCCATGAGCATCGAAAACCTCACCCCCGGCATCAAGGCCGCCGTTCTGGCCGAAGCCCTGCCCTACATCAAGCGCTTCCACGGCAAGACCATCGTCGTCAAGTACGGCGGCAACGCCATGACCGACGAGCATTTGAAGAACTGCTTTGCGCGCGATGTCGTACTGCTCGAACTGGTCGGTTTCAACATCGTCGTTGTGCATGGCGGCGGCCCGCAGATCGAAAGCCTGCTCGCGCGCGTCGGCAAGAAGGGTGAATTCATCCAGGGCATGCGCGTTACCGATGCAGAAACCATGGAACTCGTCGAGATGGTACTAGGTGGCCAGGTGAACAAGGACATTGTCAATCTGATCAACCAGCACGGCGGCAAGGCCGTTGGCCTGACGGGCAAGGATGGCAACTTTATTCGCGCCAAGAAACTGATGCTGGAAGACAAGGACAATCCAGGCGATCTGATCGATGTCGGCCAAGTTGGGCAAATCACCCAGATCGACCCCTCGCTGATCGATCATCTCGACAAGGGTACCTTCATTCCGGTGATTGCGCCGATCGGTGTCGGCAAGGATGGCGAAACTTACAACATCAACGCTGACGTGGTCGCCGGCAAGATCGCCGAAGTCCTCAAGGCCGAAAAGCTTGTTCTGTTGACCAACACCCCGGGCGTCCTCGACAAGGCGGGCAATCTGATCACCGGCATTACCCCCAAGCAGATCGACGAAATGGTCGCCGATGGTACTTTGTCCGGCGGCATGCTGCCGAAAATCAGCTCGGCACTCGATGCCGCGCGCAACGGCGTCAAGGGCGTGCATATCATCGACGGTCGCGTCGAGCACGCATTGCTGCTGGAAATCCTGACCGACCACGGCGTCGGCACGATGATCAAGTCGCACTGATGCGCGGCCCGGCGAAAACCTGGCTGTTCGACCTCGACAACACACTGCACCAGGCCACGCCGCACATCTTCCCCCACATCAACCGCTCGATGACCGAATACATCGAGCGACATCTAGGCGTCGATCCGCACGAAGCAACCCGCATCCGGCAGGATTACTGGGTACGCTACGGGGCGACGCTGCTAGGACTCACCCGCCATCACGGCACCGACCCCGACCACTTTCTTCGGGAAACGCATCAGTTCACCGACCTGAAGCGCATGGTCGTCTTCGAACGCCCGGTAATTCACACCCTGCGCCGCCTGCCGGGGCGCAAGATCATCTTTTCCAACGCACCGCGCCACTATACCGAGGCGATTCTCGACATCACCGGTCTCGGCCCCTGCTTCGACGCGGTGTATTCGGTCGAGAACGTTCGCTACCAGCCCAAGCCCATGCTTTCCGGCTTCCGCGCCCTGCTCCAGGCGGAACGGCTGGACCCGCGCCGGTGCATCATGGTCGAGGACAGCCTGGCCAATCTCGTTGCTGCCAAGAAGCTCGGCATGAAGACCGTGTGGGTAAGCACTAGCTACCGTCAATCACCAAGCGTAGACGTAAAAATCACCTCAGTTGTCCAGCTACCCGAGCGCTGCGGTCGACTATAATTTCCGGGCAATATTCAAAGACCAAAAACCGAGGGAAATAAAACCATGGCCACCAAGCCCGGCGAGCGCCGCCTGCAAATTCTGCAGACCCTGGCCCAGATGCTGGAAACCCCCAAGGGGGAAAAGATCACCACCGCCGCCCTTGCCGCCAGGCTAGCGTGTTCCGAAGCCGCGCTCTATCGGCACTTCGCGAGCAAGGCGCAGATGTTCGAAGGCCTGATCGAATTCATCGAACAGAGCCTGTTCGGAGTGATCAACCAGATCACCTCGGAAGAAACTCAGGGATTCAAACAGGTGGAAATGATCATCGGCCTGCTACTGCGTTTTGCCCAGAAAAATCGCGGCATGACGCGCGTTCTCATCGGCGACGCCCTGGTCAATGAAAACGAGCGTCTGCAGGTTCGCATCAACGGCCTGCTCGACAAGGTCGAGGCCGCCCTGAAACAGGCACTGCGCATCGCGGCAACGCAGGAAAACCTCAAGTCCGACGCCGACTTCACTTCACTGGCCAATCTGCTGCGCTGCTACGTCGTCGGTCGCTGGGAACAATATGCGCGTAGCGGCTTCGCCCGCGAGCCCCTCGCCCAATGGCCGCAGCAGTGGCCAATGCTTTATTTCGCCTGCCTGTCGCAAGCAGGCGCGCCGAGCGCCTGAACGAAAAAGGGCGGCCACGGCCGCCCTTGCTTTTTCGGCAAACCGTGATCAGCGCTTCAGATACGCCGCCGCATCCAGCGCAAAGTAAGTCAGGATGCCGTCGGCTCCGGCCCGCTTGAAGGCCAGCAGGCTCTCCAGCACGCAAGCCTCCTCGTTCAGCCAGCCATTCTGCGCGGCCGCCTTGAGCATCGCGTACTCGCCGCTCACCTGGTAGGCGTAGGTCGGCACCCCAAACTCGTCCTTGACGCGGCGAACGATGTCCAGATAAGGCATCCCCGGCTTGACCATGACCATATCGGCCCCCTCTTCCAGATCGAGCGCGACCTCCTTCAAGGCTTCGTCGGAATTCGCCGGGTCCATCTGGTAGGTGTATTTGTTGCCTTTGCCAAGATTGCCGGCCGAGCCGACCGCGTCGCGGAACGGCCCATAGAAGCTGGAGGCATATTTGGCCGAATAAGCCAGAATGCGCGTGTAAATCTGCCCGCCCTCGTTGAGTTCGGCGCGGATGCGGCCAATGCGGCCATCCATCATGTCCGAGGGCGCCACCACATCGGCGCCCGCCTCGGCATGGCATAGCGCCTGTTTCGCCAGGACTTCCAGCGTTTCGTCGTTCAGCACGTAACCCGTCTCGTCGATCAGGCCATCCTGCCCATGGCTGGTGTAGGGATCGAGCGCCACATCGGTAATCACGCCCAGTTCCGGGAACTCGCGCTTCAATGCCCTTGACCACGCGCGGCACCAGCCCATGGCTGTTGAACGCCTCTTCGGCACCCAGCGATTTCAGCGATGTATCGATCACCGGAAACAGCGCCAGCGCCGGAATACCCAGATTCACCGCGCGCTCGGCGGTTTCCAACAGGATATCGAGCGATTGGCGCTCGACGCCGGGCATCGATGCAACCTTCTCGATACGCCCTTCGCCTTCGAGAACGAAAACCGGGTAGATAAAGTCGTCGACCGTAAGCGTCAACTCGCGCATCAGCCGACGGGAAAAATCATCGCGCCGCATACGGCGCATGCGGGTTCCGGGAAAACTTCCGGTAGCACTCATGTCAAATCCTCAAGTCAATCTGAAAGAAAACTCTGATTCGGCGCGGAACTTTTCACATCGACCCGCGTCTGAATCAACAGATGGCACGCGCTGTCTCCCGCTTCACCTCCCTGAGCGGGCGCCTTGACCACGTTAAGGCATTTTGGCCCCCGGACCCCCCTTATCCGGGGGCCCTTTGTTTTCAAGGCCGAGCCAGCCGGCCAGCACGCCTTCCGCCTCTTCGACACCCGTCTTCTTCAGGCTGGAAAAAAGCTGCACCGAGTAGAGTTCGGCACCGCCCCAGGTCGCCAGCTCCGCTTTCACGGAGCGCAGGATTTTCGTTTGATCCTGACGACTCACCTTGTCGGCCTTGGACAGAAGAATGTGGATCGGTCGACCCGTTGGCCTGAACCAGTCGATCAGGCGCAAATCAAGATCGGTCAGCGGGCGCCGGATATCCATGATGACGACCAGGCCGGCCAGTTGCTCGCGCTTGCTGAGATAGGGCCCGATCAGCCCTTCCCACTGCGCGCGGATTTCCACGGGCGCCTTGGCATATCCGTAGCCGGGCAGATCGACAAAGTACCGGCCTTCGGCCAAGGTAAAATAGTTCAGATGCTGGGTGCGGCCCGGCGTCTTGCTGACATAGGCCAGCCGGACGCGCCCGGCCAGGGTATTGATGGCGGATGACTTGCCGGCATTCGAACGGCCGGCAAATGCGACTTCCCGGACGGCATCCTGCGGAAGATCGCGGAGATGGGCGACGGTCGTAAGAAAAGTCGCCTGCTGGAACAAAGGCATAAAAAACTCTCTAGAGCCGCCAAGACGGCGGAGAACTAATATAGAATAGCAGGTTTGTAACTTCCGTTCCGGCCAAAGCGCCCAAAAACGCGCACTAGGAGTTCGAAGATGATCCGTACAGCGGCAATGGCAATCCTTCTTGCCACCAGTTTCATGTCCCACGCGGCTGAAGAAGCCATAGCAAAGGCAGACCCCGCCAAGGGCAAGGCCATCGCAGAATCGATCTGCGTCGCCTGCCATGGCGCCGATGGCAACAGCGCTGCCGCAGCCAACCCGCATCTCGCGCAGCAAGGCGAAGCGTACATTTACAAGCAACTAAAGAATTTCAAGGCCGTTGACGGCAAGCCCGCCGCCCGTGTTAACCCCATCATGGGCGGCATGGCTGCACCGCTTTCCGAGGAAGACATGCGCAACGTCGCTGCCTGGTTCGCCAGCCAGAAGCTGAAGCCGGCCCTCGCCAAGGACGAATCCAGGATCGCACTCGGTCAGAAAATCTGGCGTCAGGGTGATTTCAAGAAAGGCATTCCGGCCTGTGCCGGCTGCCACGGCCCGGCTGGCGCCGGCTTGCCCGCCCAGTACCCGCGCCTGGCTGGTCAGTTCCCGGAATACACCGAAGCGCAGTTGAAGACTTTCCGCTCGGAAGAACGCAACAACGATCCGGAACAGATGATGCGCACGATCGCAGCCAAGTTGTCTGATCCAGAGATCAAGGCCGTCGCTGAATACGCCGCCGGCCTGCGCTGAGCAAGCGATTCCAACAAAAGGCAGCTGCGGCTGCCTTTTCTTTTTTCTGCTCTTGGCATCCGCGCCGCTGGCGGATAGACTGCTCTGACAACAACGCTCAACCTCGCCGAGGAGACCAAACATGAAAACGCTCAAGCAAATGCTGGCCGGCAAACATCGCCCGCTCGCCGTCGTATCGCCCAACGATTCCGTGTTTCATGCCCTGACCCTGATGGCCCAGCACAATGTTGGCGCCCTTATGGTGCTCGATGGCGAACAACTGGTCGGGATTTTTTCGGAACGCGATTACGCCCGCAAAATCATCCTGCACGGCAAAAGTTCGAAAGAGACCCTGGTCAGCGAAATCATGAGCGACAAGGTCGCCTACGCCACACTCAACACCACGCTCGACGAGTGCATGGCGTTGATGACCGAGAAGCACTTCCGCCATCTGCCGGTACTCTCGGAGGACGGCAGCAGCGTCGTCGGCATCATTTCCATTGGCGACCTGGTCAAGGAAACCATCAGCAGCCAGCAATTTCTCATTTCGCAACTGGAACACTACATCAGCGGTTAGCCCCAGGTCCCTGTCCAAGTCAGGCACTGCAGACAATCGCCCGGGCAAATCCGGGCGATTTTTTTCCGCTCCATTGCTGCAGACTTTCCGCACAGCCGACCATCCGCCAGCCTGAACCGTCTGATCCCATCGCTGTCTCAGCATCACCTTGATTCATTCCAGGCAGATTCAATCCCGAAATTACCACGCGACTGTAAGTTTTCCGGGGTCTCAACCGACTACTCTGCAAATGAACAGCGCGAGGTAACACCATGCTGATACAGCACCGTCCGGAAATTCTCCCATCCGAAATCACGCCACCCGACGTTTACAGCGAGCGGCGAAACTTCCTGCGCGACATGGCTCTTGGAGTGGGCGCCGCTGGCCTCGGGCTGATCGGCAACAGCCACGCCGCACAAGCCGGACCCACACGCTTCGAGGCAGTCACCCCGGGCCCATTTTCAGCAACCGATGAAAAACTTACCCCCTACACCTCGATAACCGAATACGGCAATTTTTACGAGTTCGGCCCCGACAAGGACAGCCCGGCCCGCAACGCGCACCGCCTGCGCACCCGGCCGTGGACAGTCAGCATCGAAGGCGAGGTCAAGGCGCCGAAGACCTTTGTTATCGAAGACATACTGAAATGGGCGCCGCTCGAGGAGCGCGTCTACCGGATGCGCTGTGTCGAAGGCTGGAGCGCAGTGATCCCCTGGGTCGGCTTTCCGCTCAATGAACTGATCAAGCGCTGCGACGTTACCGGCAATGCCAGGTTCGTCGAATTTTGGTGCCTCGCCGACCCGGAACAGATGCCCTACGTTCGCGTTCCGTTTCTCGACTGGCCATATATCGAGGCGCTGAGACTCGACGAGGCAATGCATCCGCTCGCCCTGCTCGGCCTCGGCATGTACGGCGAGCACATGCCCAAACAGAATGGCGCTCCGTTGCGCGTGGTCGTTCCATGGAAATACGGCTTCAAGGGTGCCAAATCGATCGTCAAGGTGCGCTTTGTCGAAAAACAGCCACCTACCGTGTGGACCAAGGCATCCCCCGACGAATATGGCTTTTATTCCAACGTCAACCCCGACGTACCGCATAAACGATGGAGCCAGAGCCACGAACGCCGGCTGGGCGAATTCTTCAAACGCAAGACCTTGCCCTTCAACGGGTATGGTGAACAAGTGGCCGGGCTCTATGCCGGCATGGATCTACGCAAGAATTTCTGAACAATGAACATACAAAAAACCACACCACCGATCGCCCAACTCAAAGTCGCCCTTTTCCTCCTTGCGCTCCTGCCTTTGGGACGCTTGCTGTGGGCCGCCTATACAGATAATTTCGGCCCCAACCCGGTCGAATTCGTCCAGCGCTGGACCGGCACCTGGACCTTCAATCTGTTGTTGCTGACCCTGTGCATCTCACCGCTGCGCGCCGTCACGCAATGGCACTGGCTGCTCCGCCTGCGGCGCATGCTCGGATTATTCACATTCTTTTACGCGACGCTCCATTTTCTGTCCTTCATCGGCTTCGACCATTCTTTCGAGGTCAACGAGATCGCCAAGGACATTTTCAAGCGACCTTTCGTGACCGTGGGCTTCGCTGCCTTTCTGCTGCTGATTCCGCTCGCCGCGACCTCGAACCAGTGGGCCATCCGCAAACTGGGTGGGCGCAAGTGGCAGGAACTGCACCGCAACGTCTATCTGATCGGCATTCTCGCCTGCGTGCATTATTTCTGGCTGGTCAAGGCGACGGCGCTGCTCTGGCCGCTGGCCTATTCGGTCGCCCTCGCGTTCCTGCTCGGCTGGCGGGTACGCGAACGGCAGCGCAAGGCGATCCCGGTACCGCAGTTTCAGGGCGCCAAGCCGCTCAAGTTCTTCAAGCAGAAGCCAGATTAGCGGCTATTTCCGGCGCGGCGTATCCCCCAAGGGGACTTGAGCCCAAGGCCCCGTTGCCTTCGGGGCGTCCCCCAAGGGGACTCGCTGCGCAGCGTCGAAGCGGATGATGGCGCGACCGTCGGCAGTCTGTTTCGGCGCTACCTTCCAGGCATGGCCATAGACGATCTCGAAGGTAGCCGGCAACTTGCCGTTGCTGCGCAGGCGCTCATAGGTATCACGCGCTTGCGCCCACGCCTGGCGCCCGGTCAATCCATGGCGACGCGCCTTCATGGCGCAGCCTGAACCGGCGGCGCCCAATTCGCCAAGCATCTCGTCGAAACCGTCGTAGGTCAGGGTCAGCACTTCCATGTCCATCACCGGATCGGCGAAGCCGCAACCGACCAGCATGTCACCGAGGTCATGCATGTCGATGAAGCGCTGGGTATGGGCATAGCCATCGGAAAACGCCGAGCGCAGCTCTTTCAGCGAATCCGGCCCCAGGGTCGAGAACATCAGCAGGCCGCCGACTTCCAGCACACGATGCGCCTCGGCCAGCGCCGGTAGCGGGTCGTCCAGCCAGTGCAGCAGCAGGTTGGACCAGACGATTGCGGTCGACTGCGATTTCAGGGGCAAATTCGTTGCATCGCCCGCCAGCCGCTGCGCCTGGTTCTGGCGCCCCATGCCCAGCCAGCGCTGCCAGCCCGCGCGCGCAGTATGGCCCGCCTGCAACATCGCGGGAGAAATATCGAGCCCGAGCAATTCCGCCGCCGGGTAACGCGCCGCGAGGCCGGCGAAACTGCCACCACGACTACAACCCAGATCGAGAATGCGCTTCGGCTCGACCTTTACGTAATCGAGCCGCTCCTGCATGCGACGGTCGACCTCGCGGGCGAAGAAATCCGCCTGGTCATAGTTTGCCGCAACGCGGGAAAAGCGCCGGCCAACCTGCAGCCGGTTGACAAACCCGCCGTTCAAACCGCCTTCACGCCCAGACGCGCGAACAGTGCGTCGTCGCGATCGACATCAGGATTACCGGTAGTCAGCAGGTGATCGCCGTAGAACATCGAGTTGGCGCCAGCCAGGAAGCACGAGCGCCTGCAATTCGTCGCTCATTTCCTGACGGCCGGCCGAAAGGCGAACCCAGGAAGCCGGCATCGTGATGCGTGCAGCGGCGATGGTGCGCACGAATTCGAAGGGATCGAGACGCGGGTTGTCGGCCAGCGGCGTTCCGGGGATCGGCACCAGATTGTTGATCGGCACCGACTCCGGCGGTTGCGGCAGGTTGGCCAGTTGCACGATCAGCGCTGCGCGGTTCTTGCGCGACTCGCCCATGCCGATGATCCCGCCCGAACAGACATTGATACCGGCGTCGCGCACCTGATCGAGCGTATCGAGACGATCATCATGGGTGTGGGTCTTGATGACCTGCCCGTAGAACTCCTTGTCGGTATCGAGGTTGTGGTTGTAATAGTCGAGACCGGCATCCTTGAGCTTTTCGGCCTGGCCTTCCTTGAGCATGCCGAGCGTCACGCAGGTCTGCATGCCGAGTGCCTTGACCTCGCGCACCATGTCGAGCACGCGGTCGAGGTCGTTGTCCTTCGGGCCTTTCCAGGCGGCGCCCATGCAGAATCTGGAAGCGCCCTTGTCCTTGGCGGCCTTGGCAGCAGCGACCACCTGGTCGAGTGGCATCAGGCGCTCACGCTCGGTATCGGTGTCGTAGCGGGCCGATTGCGAACAGTAGCTGCAATCTTCGGAGCAGCCGCCGGTCTTGACCGAAAGCAGCGTCGAGCGTTGAATGGCATTTGGATCGAAATGTTCGCGGTGCACGCCCTGCGCGCGCCAGATCAAGTCCATCAAAGGCATCTCGTAAAGAGCGAGCACTTCCGCGACCGTCCACCGGTGGGCAGGAACAGGCTGGGCAACAGGGGAAACGGCGGCGAGAGAACTAGCTTGCATGAAAGGCCTTGCTTGAGAAAAATCGAAAAGAATCAGCGCCAAAGCACTTTGGCAATTATGAATCATCAAGGACTGCGGTAACGATGTCAATTTTACCCCAGACACTGCACCGCGCCCTGCAGGACATCGCCACGCACCTGCTACCGGGCAGTTGTCTGCTGTGCGCCGCCGACAGCCCCGCGAGCCTGTTGTGCCGGGCCTGCACGGCTGATCTGCCGAAACTCCCCACAGCACTTTGCCCGCAATGCAGCGAGGAAACCACACTCGGCGAGCGCTGTGGCGCCTGCCTCAGGGATCCGCCGGCATTTACGCGCACCATCGCCCTTTTTCGCTACGAATTTCCGGTCGACCGCCTGATTCAAGCGCTCAAGTATGGTCACCAGTTAGCGCTGGCGGCCTGGCTGGGGCACAGGCTCGGCGAACGACTGGTTGCTGCGGATTACGATCTTCTGTTGCCGCTGCCGTTGCATCCTTCCCGGCTGCGGACGCGCGGCTTCAACCAGTCGCTCGAAATTGCGCGCGTCGACAAGCAGAGCGCTCGGAATCCCGATAAATCCCGAACCATCCTTACCCGCATCCGCGCGACGCCACCGCAGGCCGAGTTGCCGCTCAAGGAGCGCGGCAGGAACGTGCGTGGCGCCTTCGAATGCGCACGCGACCTCGCAGGCAAGCGCATTTTATTGGTAGACGACGTGATGACCACCGGCTCGACGCTCCGCGAAGCAGCCCGCATACTGAAACTCCATGGCGCCGGACAGATCACCGTGGCGGTCGCCGCCCGCGCGCTGCGCCACTGACTCCGGAACAACCCGAACGCCTGCTGAAACAGACTCCCAATGATCGCCGTCGTCCTCTACCAGCCCGAGATCCCGCCCAATACTGGCAACGTCATCCGCCTGTGCGCCAATACCGGCGCCGAACTCCATCTCGTCGAACCGCTCGGCTTCGAGCTGACCGACAAGGCCTTGCGCCGCGCCGGGCTTGACTATCACGAATGTGCCCGCGTCCTGCGCCACCCCGACTGGCAAGCCTGCAAGACCGCTCTCGGCCAGCGCCGGCTGTGGGCGATGACCACCAAGGGAGCGTTCAGCCCTTTCGCTCGGCAGTTGAAGGATGATGACGTTTTCGTCTTCGGCGCTGAAACCAGCGGCCTGCCCCCCGAACTCCTGGAGCAATTCCCGCCTGAACAGCGTCTGCGCCTGCCAATGCGGGCCGGCCAACGCAGTCTAAATCTCTCGAACGCAGTAGCCGTAACCGTCTTCGAAGCCTGGCGCCAGGCCGGCTTCAGCGGCGCAAGCTCGTGAAATCCGGCAATCCGGCAAGTCGTCGCATAAACAGTGTTGCGCCAACACAACACAAAAACCGCAAAACGCACTTGCACTGCAAACATCCGTTGCCCGCCTGCCCGCGCTTTGCCAAAATGGCTCCAACTTCTCAATCCGAGAGGTAAAGCTTAATCGACCCTTCAAGGGCAGATTAAAAACTAACCACTACAGGAGAAATTCTGATGCAAAAGAAACTCATCGCTCTGGCAGTTGCCGGCCTGGCCTCCACGGCTGCCTTCGCACAGACCAATGTGACCATTTACGGTATCGTTGATTATGGCTACACCTACCGCTTTGATGCTCGCGGTGTTGATTCCCTGACCAACGGCGTCAGCACTTCAACAAGCCGGGCAGCGCCAGCCAGCTCAACGGCGGCCAGCAATCCGGCAACCGCCTCGGCTTCAAGGGCACCGAAGATCTGGGCAACGGCCTGAAGGCTGTCTTCCTGCTGGAACAGGGTTTCAACCTTGACACCGGCGCATCCGCGTCGACCGATTCTTTCTACAATCGTCAAGCCTATGCCGGCCTGAGCGGCGACTTCGGTACCGTGGTCGGTGGCCGTCTCTACACCCCGCACTACACCTTCGTTTCCGGTCTCGATCCGTTCGGCGCCGGCACCTCGGCCGCTACAACAACGTTTACTCGCCGGCTGGCTCGGCCGACAGTCGGCTGGTACCGCATTCGGCAACCTGATGGATCCGGTTCGCGTCGATAACGCCATCGCCTACATCTCCCCGTCCTTCGGTGGCTTCACCGTGACCGGCGCGTTCTCCAACAACGCCGAGCGGCGCTGACAGCACTCAACAACAACGCCCAGAACAACACCGTGTATGCCCTCCTCGGCCAATACACCGGTGGCGCGTTGACCGTTGGCGCGAACTACCACTACATCGCCGCGCGGCACCGGCGCTCCGAGCGCTCGAAGAATGTCCAGAACTTCACCTCGGCGGCTCGTTTGACTTCAAGGTTGTCAAGGTCATGGCCTGTACTCCTGGAACGAGATCGACTATCACCGCACACAATGTCAAGGACATGCCACCACTCAACAACTACATGCTCGGCGCCACGGTTCCGTTCGGCAAGTTCTCTGCCAAGGGTTCCTACATCTACTCCGACGGCAACACCGCCGCCGGTGGCGATGCGCAGCAACTCGCTCTGGGTCTGGACTACAACCTGTCCAAGCGCACCAACTTCTACTCCGCCTACTCGTGGATCGACAACTCCGGCCAGCCGTATGAACGGCGTGGGCGATGCGACCGCCTCCGGTGCCTACGCGGTGCTGGCACGGCCGCTGAACAACTGACCGGCGCCAATGGTGGATACCTGCGCTGGTGTCTGGCAACAAGGCTTCCAGGTTGGCCTGCGTCACATGTTCTAATCCAGCGCAAGCCGGATTTGCAAAAGGGTGCTTCGGCACCCTTTTTTATTTTCCGGAGAATTATTGGCGAAGCGTTGTTTGGTCGTTACCCGCATGCAAAAAGGGCGTCCCTGATGGACGCCCTTTTTGCTTTGCATGCCACAAATTTCAAGCCAGTAGGATCAGGTTGTCACGGTGGATGATTTCCGGCTCGTCAACATAGCCAAGCAGGCTTTCGATTTCCGCTGTTGACTTGCGGGCGATCAGGCGGGCCTCGCCGCTGCCATAGTTGCTCAGCCCGCGCGCGACTTCCGCTCCGCCGGGCGCGATGCAGGCCACCGCCGCGCCGCGCTCGAAATCGCCTTCGGCGGCGACAACGCCGACCGGCAACAGGCTTTTGCCCGCTTTCAGCGCGTTGACCGCACCGGCATCGAGCATCAAGCGGCCGGCCAGTTGCAGGTGATCGGCGAGCCATTGCTTGCGCGCCGCCAGCGGCTGGGTTTGCGAAACCAGCAGGGTGCCGACCGCTTCGCCATTGGCCAGGCGGATGATGGCGTCGCTTTCGCGACCGCTGGCGATCACCGTATGGGCGCCGCTCTTGGCGGCACGCTTGGCGGCGATGACCTTGGTGATCATGCCGCCCTTGCCGATCGAGGTGCCGGCGCCGCCGGCCATGGCTTCCAGCGCTTCGTCGCCGGCCGTCGCTTCGCGGATCAGCGTGGCTGAAGGATCCTTGCGCGGGTCGGCGGTGAACAGGCCGATCTGGTCGGTGAGGATGATCAGCGCGTCGGCTTCGATCAGGTTGGCGACCAGCGCACCCAGAGTGTCGTTGTCGCCGAACTTGATTTCGTCGGTAACCACGGTGTCGTTTTCATTGATGATCGGCACCACGCCGAGGCCGAGCAGTGTGGTCAGCGTCGACCGCGCATTGAGGTAGCGCTTGCGATCGGCCAGATCTTCGTGGGTCAACAGGATCTGCGCGGTATGCAGGCCATGTTTGGCAAAGGCGCCCTCGTAGACCTGCACCAGCCCCATCTGCCCGACGGCTGCGGCCGCCTGCAACTCATGGACCGACTTGGGTCGCCTGCTCCAGCCCAGGCGCTGCATGCCGCAGGCAATGGCGCCCGAGGAAACCAGCACGACTTCCTTGCCCTGCGCGCGCAGGGCGGCGATCTGGCGCGCCCAGTCGTCGATGGCGGCGAGATCGAGGCCGGCGCCGTTGTTGGTGACGAGTGCCGAGCCGACCTTGACGACCAGACGTTTGGCGGTGGCGAGGCGAGTCTTGTTCATGCGTCTTTGCTATCGGCGGTTTCGGGATCGTCGTCGATCTCGGGGCGCGCCATCTTTTCCAGCGCTTCGTGAATCGCATAGATCAACGGCTTGGTGCCCTCGCCGCTGATCGCAGCAATCGGAAAATACGGGCCGTCGTATTTGGTTGCCTTCTTGTAGGCCTTGAGGAAATTCTTGACCGTCGCCTCGCGATCTTCCTCGGGTATCAGGTCGAGCTTGTTGAGCACCAGCCAGCGCGGCTTGTCGGCCAGCGCCGGGTCGTGCTTGACCAGTTCGCCGACGATGGCTTTGGCGTCGCGCACCGGGTCGGCATCTGGGTCGCTCGGCGCGATATCGACGAGGTGGAGCAGGATGCGCGTGCGCTGCAGGTGCTTGAGGAAGCGGATACCAAGGCCCGCGCCATCGGCCGCGCCTTCGATAAGGCCCGGCACGTCGGCCATGACGAAGCTCTTTTCGGCATCGACGCGAACGACGCCGAGATTCGGATGCAGCGTGGTGAACGGGTAATCGGCCACTTTCGGGCGAGCAGCGGAGATGGCGCGGATCAGCGTGCTCTTGCCGGCATTGGGCAGGCCGAGCAAGCCGACGTCGGCGAGGACGCGCAGTTCAAGCTTGAGTTCCCGCGCTTCGCCCTCCTCGCCCTTGGTGCACTGGCGCGGGGCGCGGTTGGTGCTGGACTTGAAGTGGATGTTGCCGAGGCCGCGCTTGCCGCCCTGGGCAATCAAGACCTTCTTGTCGTGCTGGTCGAGGTCGGCGATGATTTGTTCGGTATCGAGATCGGAAATAACGGTGCCGACCGGCATGCGCAGAACGATGTCTTCGCCGCCAGCGCCATAACAGCCGGCGCCGCGGCCGTTTTCACCACGCTGACCGATGAATTTCCGGGTGTAGCGGTAGTCGACCAGGGTGTTGATATTGCGATCGGCGATGGCGTAGATGCTGCCGCCATGGCCGCCATCGCCGCCATCCGGGCCACCCAGCGGGATGTATTTCTCGCGACGGAAGGTCGCCGCGCCATTGCCGCCGTCGCCGGCTTTTACGTAGATCTTGGCTTCGTCGATAAACTTCATGTTCCGCCTCTACATCCACCAGGGATACCGTCGCCAGAGAATCCGGTGACATATCCACAGGGGATACCGTCGCCAGCAGAACTGACGACATAAACTAAAAAGCCCTATCCGGGCGGATAGGGCTTTCTGATTCCGCCGTGCCGAATTATTCGGCGGCCGGAACGATGGTCACCGTGCGGCGCTGCTTGGCGCCCTTGACGGCGAACTGGACAGTACCGTCCTTCAGCGCGAACAGGGTGTGATCCTTGCCGCAGCCGACGTTTTCGCCCGGGTGGAACTCGGTGCCACGCTGGCGAACGATGATGTTGCCGGCGAGAACGAACTGGCCGCCGTAGCGCTTGACGCCGAGACGCTTCGCCTGTGAGTCGCGGCCGTTACGTGAACTACCGCCTGCTTTCTTGTGTGCCATTTGTTAGCTCCTTGTCTGAACTTAGGCAGCGATCGAGTCGATGCGCAGTTCGGTGTAGTTCTGACGATGGCCCTGGTGCTTCTGGTAGTGCTTGCGACGGCGCATCTTGAAGATCTTGACCTTGTCGTGGCGGCCGTGGGAAACCACGGTGGCACTTGACGGTGGCGCCAGCAAGGAAGGGGGCGCCGATCTGTACCGACTCGCCTTCGCCTACCATGAGGATCTGGTCAAGGGTAACTTCTGCGCCAACGTCTGCCGGTATCTGTTCTACTTTAAGTTTTTGACCAGCGCAAACGCGATACTGCTTGCCACCGGTTTTTATGACCGCATACATGGGTTGGACTCCGAAAAATAATACTAAGAGGTGCTACAAAGAACCGCGCATTATACGGAAAATCTCCGCGAAGTCAAAGCCTTGTCATGCGATTGTGGTAGACTTTTCGCCTTTCAAGAGGAGCACTTCATGGCTGAAATCACCACGGCCTCCGGCCTGATCTACGAAGACACCGTCGTTGGCGCAGGCGCCGAGGCCAAGGCCGGCGACCACGTCGTCGTCCATTACACCGGCTGGCTGACCAATGGCAGCAAGTTCGATTCGAGCAAGGACCGCAACGATCCCTTCGATTTTCCACTCGGCCAGCGCCATGTCATTTCCGGCTGGGACGAAGGCGTCCAGGGCATGAAGATCGGCGGCACGCGCAAGCTGACCATCCCGCCAGATCTCGGTTATGGCGCACGCGGCGCGGGCGGCGTGATTCCGCCGAATGCGACGCTGGTTTTCGAGGTTGAACTGCTCGCTATCCAATGAGCGATGATCCGTGGGCCAAATGGCGCAAGCCGGAAACAGCCCCGACGCCGGCGCCCACCCCCGCCCCGGCAGCGCAAGAGGCCGAAACTCCAGTCGCCCCCAAGGTGCGCGAGCGCCCGACCGGAACCTTGAGTCCGGTCAAGCCCGCGACGCCGGCCCGGGTGACCGCGAAAAAGCCGTACAACAAGCCGTCAACCGCAGCATCGCCCCCGCGCGTTCATGAACAGTCGCGCGGCGGCAAGGCGCGCGATGCGCGCCCGCCGCGCGCCGAGCGTCCATCCGCGCTGCCGCAAGTTGCGCGTGATCCGGCCAGCGCACCGGAGGGCATTCGCCTCTCCAAGGTGATGTCCGAGCGCGGCATGTGCTCGCGGCGCGAGGCGGACTTGTGGATCGAGCGCGGCTGGGTTCTGGTCGATGGCGAACGGATCTCCGAACTCGGATCGCGCATCCGGCCGGACGCGGAAATCATCATCTCGAAGGAAGCCGAGAAGGACCAGGCCAAGCAGGTGACGATCCTGCTCAACAAGCCGGTCGGCTACGTTTCCGGCCAGCCGGAAGCCGACTGCAAGCCGGCGGTGACGCTGATTTCCGCCGAGACCTGGGTCAGGCAGTCGGGCGATCCGGAATTCAAGCCCTGGATGTTGCGCGGACTGGCGCCAGCGGGACGGCTCGACATCGACTCCACCGGCCTGCTGGTGTTCACCCAGGACGGCCGCGTGGCGAAGAAGCTGATCGGCGAGGACAGCCTGGCCGAAAAGGAATACCTGGTGCGGGTCAGCGGCGAGATGATCCCGAATGGCCTGAAACTGCTCCAGCACGGCCTCGAACTCGACGGCAAGCCGCTCAAGCCGGCCTGGGTCAAGCAATTGAACGAAGACCAGTTGCACTTCATCCTGAAGGAAGGCAAGAAGCGCCAGATTCGCCGCATGTGCGAACTGGTGGGACTGCACGTTACCGGCCTCAAGCGGGTGCGGATCGGCAAGGTCAGGCTTGGCGATCTGCCGCTCGGTCAGTGGCGCTTCCTGCGCGCCGACGAATCCTTCTGACCATGAAAAACGCCGGCATCGAGCCGGCGTTTCTATTGCAGGCTCCAGTAAATTCAAGCGGTGCCGGTGACGGCCGGCGGCACGCGCCGGCGGCATCATCTGGCATTCGCCCTCGATGACGACCTTGCCGGCAACCGTGCACACGGTATCCAGCGTGACGCGGTTTCTGGCGACATTGACTTCCTTGACGGTGACGGTAGCGCGGACGGTATCGCCCGGACGAACCGGCGCCTTGAACTTCAGGGTTTGCGACAGGTAGATGGTGCCGGGACCGGGCAGGTGATTGGCCAGCACCGCGGAGATGAAGCCCGCCGACAGCATGCCGTGGGCGATGCGCCCCCCGAACATCGTGCCCTTGGCGTATTCCTCGTCCAGATGGGCCGGATTGACGTCGGTCGAGATGCCGGCGAACAGGATGATGTCGGCCTCGGTCACGGTCTTGGCGATGCTGGCGGTCATGCCGGGATGCAGTTGGTCGATGTGGTGCGTCATGGCGGCTCTCCAGGAAGGGTTCGGGATGGGCGAAACTTTAGCACGTCATTCCGTGCGCAAGGCCTCGACCGGGTCGAGACGGGCGGCACGGCGCGCCGGCAATACGCCGGCTGCCAAACCGATGACGACGGCAACCGCCTCGGCGAGCAGCACGAAGCTGAGCGGCGTATGCACCGGCAGCGCCGGCAGGGCGAAATGAATCGCCTGGGCCAGCCCGAAGCCCAGCAGCAGCCCGAGAATGCCGCCCAGCGCCGAGAGCGCGACGGCCTCGCCGAGGAAGAGCAGCAGGATGGTGCGCCGGGGCGCGCCGAGGGCGACCAGCAAGCCGATCTCGCCGGTCCGCTCGGCGACGGCGATGGTCATGATGGTGACGATGCCGACGCCGCCAACCAGCAGCGAAATGCCGCCGAGGGCGCCGACCGCCATGGTCAGCACGTTGAGGATGTTGGACAGCGTCTTCAGCATCTCTTCCTGGGTGATGATGGTGAAGTCCTCATGGCCGTGGCGATCGATCAGGCGCTTCCTGATGGCGCTGGCGACCACGGCCGAAGGCACGCCCTCCTCGGCGGCGACGTTGATTTCATCGACGCCCTCGCGGTTGAACAGTTCCTGGGCGCGCGCCGTCGGAATGAAGGCGGTGTCGTCGAGGTCGATGCCGAGAAACTGGCCTTTCGGCGCCATGACGCCGATCACCCGGAAATGCAGGCCGCCGATGCGCAGGCGCTGGCCGAGCGGATTCTCGCTGCCGAACAGTTCGCTCTTGAGCTTGGCGCCGAGCACGACGAAGGCGCGGGCGCTGCCCTCATCGTCGGCCGGCAGAAACTGGCCGCTTTGCACGGTCGACCGGAAGATTCTCGGCAAATTGGCATTGACACCATAGACCAGCGTGCGCCGCGTACGACCGTTGCCCTCGACCTCGGCATTGCCGCGCACGTTGGGCGTCACCGCGACGACATTCGGCAGGCGTTCGAGCGAACGCGCATCCTCCAGCGACATTGGCCGGGCGCTCGACGGCAGGCCGGAAGGCGAGCCACCGGTCCGCGTCTTGCCGGGAACGGCGGTGATCACGTTGGTGCCGAACTGGGTAAATTCGCCGAGCACGAAGCGGTGAATGCCCTCGCCGATCGAGGTGAGCAGGATCACCGCCGCAATGCCGACGGCGATGCCGAGCAGGGTCAGGAAGCTGCGCAGGCGCTGGGCGGTGACGGCGCGAATGGCAAGACTGAGGGCGTCGGCGAACAGCATGTCAGTGCTTCATCAGGGCTTGCACCGGATCGAGCCGCGCCGCGCGGCGGGCCGGCATGACCCCGAACAGCAGCCCGGTCCCGAGTGCCGTCGACAGGCCGGCGATGACCGCCCAGTCCGGCGGATAGGCGGGAAAGACCGGGAAAGCCTGGCGCAAGGCAAAGGCGCCGAGCTGGCCGAGCAGATAGCCAACCACGGCGCCGACCGTGGACAGCATCGCCGCCTCGGTCAGGAAGGCCAGGCGGATGGTCCGCGCCGGCGCGCCGAGCGCCTTGAGCAGGCCGATCTCGCCGGTGCGCTGGGTGACGGCGACGAGCATGACGTTCATCACCAGGATGCCGGCCACCGCCAGGCTGATCGCGGCGATGCCGGCGACACCGAGGGTCAGGGCACCGAGCAGCTTGTCGAAGGTGGCCAGTACGGCATCCTGCGTGATGACCGTGACGTCTTCCTCGCCGCGATGGCGCTGCTTGAGGATTTCCATGACCTGCTCCTTGGCCTCGGGAATCGCCTCGCGACTCCTGGCCTCGACCAGGATGCGGAACAACGTGTTGGTGTTGAACATGGCCTGGGCCAGCGCCGCCGGCACGATGACCAGTTCGTCGGTATTCATGCCCAGCCCCTGGCCGACCGGCTTGAGGACGCCAATCACGCGCAGGCGGCGGTCGCCGACGCGGATCAACTGGCCGACGGCCGGCTCGTTGCCGAACAGTTCCTCGCGGATCTTGTTGCCGATGATGGCGACCGAGGAGCCCCGATTCCAGTCTTCGTCCGGCAGGCCACGGCCTTGTGCCAGCTCGAAATTACGGATCGGGATGAAGTCGCTGGTCGAGCCGGCGACCATGATTTCGCGCAACTTGCCGCCGAAGCTGATTTCCGACGTGCCGACAATAAGCGGGGCGACGCGGCTGACTGCGGAAGCCCGGCGCAGGGAACCGGCATCGTCGATGGTCAGGTCGCGCGGCGTGGTGGTGATGGCATTGGCCGGATTGAAGCCGCCGGTGCCGGAGCGCCCGGGCAGCACGATGACGAGATTGGTACCGATCGACGGAAAACTGCCCGACGACGTAGCGCCGCGCCCCGTCGCCAAGCGCCGTCAGGATGACGACGGCGGCGACGCCGATCGACATGGCGAGCACCGAGAGCGCCGTGCGCATCGGGTAGCCGGTCGCCGCGTCGCGGGCGAAGCGCAGGGTGTCAGCCAGCCGCATTGGCGCTATCGTGCTCGAGGCGGCCGTCTTCCATGACCAGTTGTCGGCGGGCGCGGGCGCCCATCGCCTGGTCGTGGGTGACGACGATCAGCGTGACGCCGCTGGCGTTCAGCCCTTCGAGCAGGCTGACGACCTCTTCGCCGGTATGGCGGTCGAGGTTGCCGGTCGGCTCGTCGGCCAGGATCAGCGCCGGCTGCATGATGGTGGCGCGGGCAATCGCCACACGCTGGCGCTGGCCGCCGGAAAGCTGGTCAGGCCGGTGGTCGGCGCGGTTTTCCAGGCCGAAGCCGGCCAGCGCCCTGGCAACGCGGTCATTGCGCTCCCTGGCCGGAATGCCGGCCAGGGTCATCGGCAAGGCGATGTTTTCGGCAGCCGTCAGGCGCGGAACCAGGTGGAAGCTCTGGAAGACGAAGCCGATGCGCTCGCTGCGCACCCGCGCCTGCTCGTCGGGTGAAAGGGTCGTCACGTCACGCCCTTCGAGCAGGTAGGTGCCGGCATTGGGCCGGTCGAGCAGGCCGAGCAGGTTGAGCAGCGTCGATTTTCCCGAGCCGGATGGCCCCATCACCGCCACGTATTCGCCGTTGTCGATGCGCAAATTGAGCCCTGCCAGCGCGTGCACCGTGGCATCGCCGAGCTGGAAGACGCGCTCGATGCCCTTGAGTTCAATCAGTGCCATGCGCTTACTTGGCCTTGGCTTTGTCGTCGGGTGTCACCTTGGCGCCGGCCTTGACACCCTCCTTTTCAAGCGAGGTGACGATACGGTCGCCGGCCGCCAGCCCTTCGAGAATCTCGGTGTATTCCCAGTTGGCCAGCCCGGCCTTGACCTTGCGCTCCTCCAGCTTGCCGCTCGACGCGTCGAAGAACAGCACCTTGCCGCCTTCCTGAATCGCGGCGGTCGGAATGCGCAGCACCCTGTCGCGACCGTCGAGAACGATCTCGACATCGGCGCTGTAACCGACCAGCAGCTTGCCAGTGGCTTCCGGCTGCACGAAATCGACTTCGACATCGACCGTGCGCGCCTGTTTTTCGACGGCGGAAACATAGGGCGCGACGCGCCGCACCTTGCCCGGCAGGACCTTGCCCGGCAGCGCATCGAGGGTGACCCGCACCGGCTGGCCGACGCTGATCTTCGGCGCATCGACTTCGTCCATCGGCGCCTTGACGTAAAGGCAGGAGTCGTCGATCAGGTCGATGGCCGGCGGCGTCGGCACGCCGGGCGGCGACGGCGTCGAATATTCGCCCAGTTCGCCGACGATCTTGGCGACCGTGCCGTCGAATGGCGCATAAAGCGCGACGCGGCCCTGCTCGACGCGGGTCGCCTTGAACTTGGCCTCGGCCTGGGCGACATCGGCCTTGGCGGTATTGCAGGCGGCACGCTTGACCTCGGCCTCGGTGCGGGCGATCTCCTCGCGGCTGGCCGAGACGAAGCCCTTTTCGCGCAGCTCGGCCTGCCTTTTTGCCTCTTTTTCGGCGTTGACCGCAGCAATGCAGACTTCATCGACGCGCTTGCCGGCCAGCGCCACCTGGGCCTGCGACAGCGCCGCCTGCGCCTGCTGGTCGTCGTTCCACAGCTTGAGGAGCAACTGGCCCTTCTTCACCTTGTCGCCTTCCTTGACGCCGAGATACTCGATGCGGCCGCCGATGATGGTGGACAGCTTGGTCCGCAGGCAGGCCTCGACCGTACCGGCGCGGGTATTGGCCAGCGTGGACTCGACCTTGCCTTCGGCGACTTCAGTGAGAACCACCGGAATCGGCTTGGTCCGCGTGAACCAGGCGACTGCAAGGCCGAGCACGGCAACGATGGCGACAATGATCGCGATGCGACGCATATGATTTCCTCGAACTAGAGTAGCCGCCCGGCGAACGCGGGGTCTTGACTCATCCCGGCGCGCGCGGCCTATTACGCTATTTTCGCCTATCCTGGCTCATAATCGAAAAACTGCGAGTCGATTTCCGTAACTGTCCGGAACCAACTCGCGCACGCGCCATCCAATTCAAGCCATAACGCGAAGGAGATTTTCATGAAGAAACTGGTTTCCGCAATGCTCGCCGCCGTTTTCGCACTGTCCAGCGTTTCCGCGCTGGCTTGCGGCGACAAGGCCAAGGACGAGAAGCAGATGAGCACGCCGTCCAAGCCCAAGATTTGAGGCAGGACAGGATGAAAAGGCAGCTTCGGCTGCCTTTCTTGCGTTTACGGGCGCGCCAGAAAGAGCCTGGGGATCGACCGGGGTGTCGTTCAGGATCACCGCCCAGTGCAGATGCGGGCCGGTGACGCGGCCGGTGGCACCCACCGCGCCGAGCGTCTCGCCTTTTTTCACCGTTTGGCCGGCGCGCACATCGATGCGCGACAGGTGCATGTAGGCGGTGATCAGGCCCTGCCCATGGTCGACGAACACGGTGTTGCCGTTGAAGAAATAGTCGCCGGTATTGGCCACCACCCCGGCGGCCGGCGCCCTGACCGGCGCGCCGGTGCCGACGGCGACATCGAGCCCGGCGTGCGGATTGCGCGGCTGGCCATTGAAGATGCGGCGCAGCCCGAAGCGCGACGATAGCGGGCCGCTGGCCGGCAAGGCAAAATCGGTATGCGGCATGTCCGCGCTGAAATGGCGCTTGATCGGCATCGGTGATTTCACGTTCGCGCGCGATGCGCGCCAGATCCTCAGGATCAGGATCGACCTTGCGCTTGTCCTTGATGGTCAGGCGCTGTTCAGGATAGGCCTTGCTGCGAACCGCCACGTGCCGGACGCTCGCACCCCAAGGGTACTTCGTGCCGGGCGCGGTCAACCCGCTGGATACGGTGATTTCGAGGTTCCCTGGCGCGGTGTCGAGCGGGATGCCAAGCAGCGCGAACCAGTGACCCTTGTCGGCGACGACCGCCAGCGGCTGCTCCCCCCGGTGCGCCGACGGCGCCGGCTGGCTGGCCGGGCCAAGGTCGACGACGGCCACGCCGCCGGGGACCGGGGAATTTTCCGGCAGGGCCAGCGCGGGCCCGGCCACGGCCAGGGCCAGCAACAGGCAGGGCGTTTTCATGAAGACTCCCGGCTCGCCCACCACAAGCGCAGGCGCAAACCGATTTCACTGGTATAGCCGAGCGAGACGAAGCGGACATCGCCGGCCGGATTGATGATGATGAAGGCCGGTGTGCCGGCCAGACCGTATTGCCGCAACACCTCGGCCGCCGGATCGGGCAAGGTCGGCCAGCGATAACCCTTCTCGTCCATGACTCTGGCCACCTGTTCCGCGTTGCCTGACTGGATGGCAATACTGGTCACCGGCCAGTCGGCGCTGATGTTGCTGACATTGCCGGCGGTGGTCTTGCAGATCGGGCACCATTCGGCCCAGAAATAGAGCAGCACGGGCCGCCCTGAATGCTCTGCGCGCCAGGCGGCAAGGTCGAAGGGCTGACCATCGATCAACGAGCCTGCAAAGTTCGGCGCCGCCCCGCGCGGTGTATCGCGGGCCTGCCAGAGCTGGACGCCCGCAACAATGATGATGAAAAGCAGCGCCTCGGCTGCCCAGCGGCGCCAGCGTGAAGGTGGCTTTTCCGGTTTCGGGGGTGCTGCGTTATCGCTCAAATCGGTTATAGCTGCGCTGCCTTGAAGGTGTTGCACTGGTTCATGTCGCCGGTTTCGAAGCCGCGCTTGAACCAGCGGACGCGCTGATCGGAACTGCCGTGGGTAAAGCTTTCCGGCACGATGCGACCCTGCGCCTGCTGCTGCAGACGATCATCGCCGATGGCCGAGGCCGCGTTCAGCGCCGCTTCGAGATCGCCTGGCTCGAGAACGTTTTTCATGGTGTCGGTACGCTTGCCCCAAACGCCAGCCAGGCAGTCTGCCTGCAGTTCCATGCGCACGGAAAGCGCGTTGGCTTCGGCCTTGCCCGCCCGTTGCTGGGCCTTATGCACTTGGTCGGCGATGCCGAGCTGGTTCTGCACGTGATGACCAACTTCGTGGGCGATCACGTAGGCCTGGGCGAACTCGCCCGGCGCCTTGAAGCGCTCCTTGAGGTCACGGTAGAAAGAAAGGTCGATGTAAACCTTCTGGTCGCCGGGACAATAAAAGGGACCCATGGCCGCCTGGCCAGTGCCGCAGGCGGTCGGGGTGACGCCACTGAACAGGACCAGCTTGGGCTCTTCATAGGTCTTGCCATTGGCGCGGAAGACTTCCGTCCAGGTATCCTCGGTTGACGCCAGCACCTTGGAAACGAACTTCGCCATCTGGTCGTCGGCCGGCGGCTTGTGCGCGGGCGGTGCACTTTGCTCGATGGCGGGCATGCCGCCGCCTCCGCTCAGCATGCTGAGCACGGTCAGCGGATTGATGCCGAGGAAATAGCTGGCGACCAGTGCAATGGCGATCGTGCCCAGGCCCATGCGTCCACCACCCAGACGCAAACCCCCACCACCTCCGCCGCCGCCATCACCACGGCGGTCTTCGAGGTTGTCGCTTTCACGTTGGTCGTCGAGGCGCATGGCGTTTCCTTAGCGGTAGAGGTTGATGGCGTCGCGTGTTTCCTGCGCCACTTTGCGGGCGGCTGCGGCAAACCCGCGTCCTTGCCGGCGTAGAGGATGGCACGGGACGAGTTGATCATCAAGCCACTTCCGCTGGCGGTACGTCCGGCACTGACCGTGGCTTCGATGTCACCGCCTTGGGCGCCGATACCGGGGACGAGCAGCGGCATGTCGCCGACGATTGCGCGGACTCGGGCGATCTCGGCCGGGAAGGTGGCGCCGACCACGAGGCTGATCTGGCCGCTGGTGTTCCACTCGTTGGCGGCCAGCCGGGCGACACGCTCATATAGCTTTTCGCCGCCGACATCGAGGAACTGCAGGTCCGAACCACCCGGATTCGAGGTGCGGCATAACAGGATGACGCCCTTGTCCGGATACGCCAGGTAGGGATCCACCGAATCGCGGCCCATGTAGGGGTTGACCGTGACCGCATCAGCCTTGTAGCGACCGAAGGCTTCGACGGCGTATTGCTCGGCGGTGGAGCCGATGTCGCCGCGCTTGGCGTCGAGAATGACCGGGATCCCCGGGTGCTTTTCATGGATGTGGGCGATCAGCGCCTCGAGCTGAGTCTTCGGCGCGGCGGGCGGCGAAGTAGGCGATCTGCGGCTTGAAGGCGCAGACGAGGTCGGCCGTCGCGTCGACGATGGCGGCGCAGAATTCGAAGATGGCATCATCGCGGCCCTTGAGGTGAGAGGGAAATTTGGCCGGATCGGGGTCGAGGCCGACACAGAGCAGAGAGTTATTCTGCTGCCAGGCGGCGGCGAGCATCTGGGTGAAGGTCATGCGGCGTCCTTGGATTTTTCAGACGGAAGAAAACGGGAGAAACGCTCCGGCAGCAAACAGGTTTGCAGGCTGCGCTGGGTGAACAAAAAACGGCCATCGCAGACGAAACCGAGTTCCTGCCAGTCGACTTCCTTGTTCAGCATCAGCGTGCATTCGATCAGCTCGCGGCGCGGCATGCGCTGGTTCTTGGTGAATAGCGCAAGCACGGCGCCGTCGAAGCTATTGCAGTCGTGCAGGAAGAAAGGTTCGCGGCTTGCGCGTGCGGCCATTGACGTAGATGCGCGGATGCAGGTTGATCGGGAAGGCGCGGCCCCATTGCCACCAGTTGCTTTCGTCGAAGGTTTTGACGCGGCGGGCCAGTAGTTCGGTCTTGTGCTTTTCCAGATGCGGATGCTTGATGCCGTAAAGCATGCGACGGGTTTCGCCGGTTTCGACGGTCTTCGAGCAGACGAACTCCATGTTGCCCTTGGGGTGCGTGAAAATGTTGTCAGCCCCTGAAACGGCGCCGACTTTGACGGTGAACACATCGGCAAAGCGCACACTGTAATCGTCGCGCAGGAACATCAATTGGCCGTCGACCTCGACGAAGCGCCGGCCATCGGCCATCTGGCGGTCCATGCGGCCCTTTTCGAAGCGGAAGATGGCGCAGTTCGGCGTGTGCTCGCCGAAAACGCGGGTGTCGCCGGTCTCGTAAAAATGCGTGATGCTGCCCTGTTCATAGAGCCAGGCGTTCAGCTTCCTGGCGGCGGTCAGCTTGATGAACTCGCGCGGCACGATGAACACCAGTTCGCCGCCCGGCTTCAGGTGGCGGATGCTCTTTTCGATGAAAAACAGGAACAGGTTGCTGCGCGCGTCGAAAAGTTCGGATTTGAGCCGTTTTTTGGTGTCGACCGCAACATCCTGGAAACGCACGTAGGGCGGGTTGCCGACGATGGTGTCGAACTGCTCGCTCAGCGGGTAATCGAAGAAATCGCGGATTTCGGCGCCTGCCGGCGCGACGCGCGGGTCGATCTCGATGCCAACGCAATTGGCCTGCCGCTCGCGCAAGGTCGCGAAAAATGCGCCGTCGCCGGCCGACGGTTCCAGCACGCGCCCCTTGTTCTGGCACAAGTCGAGCATGAAGGCCACCACGTTGGGCGGCGTGAAGACCTGGCCGAGGCTGGCGACGTCGCGGGCCGACACGGCAATCAGAAACCGCTGCCCGGCTGAGCGAGGTAACTCGTCTCTTCGGGGGTGGATGGGCGGCCCAGTGCCGCATTGCGATGCGGGAAACGGCCGAAGCGGGCGATGACTTCATGATGCCGGCGCGCGTAGTCGAGAAAGCCGTCACTGCCCGGATGTTCTGCGGCCAGCGCCGAGAACAGCGCGACCGAGCGCTCCTGGTCGGCCAGTGACTCGCTATGCTCGAAAGGCAGATAGACGAACAGCTTTTCGACGGCCGACAGGGCCTTGTCCCAGCCCCGGTCGAGCGCTGTTTCGGCCAACTGGCGGGCCTGCGGGTCGCCGGCAAAAGCCTTTGCTTCACCGCGAAAGAGGTTGCGCGGGAACTGGTCGAGGAGGATCAGCAGGGCGAGCAGGCCTTGCCGGTCGTCAGCCCAGGCGGTCAGTTCGCCAGCCAGCGCGGCCTCGACGCCAGGCAGGAAACGGCTGCGGATTTGATCGTCGAAGGCGGCATCCTTGCGGAACCACTCGCCGCGCGGCTGGCCGAATCCGGGTTCGCCCGGGCGGCCGAACCAGAAGGCGAGGATGTCCGCCGGTGCTGCGCTGTCCATCAGCCGGCCTTGCCCCACGAATCCTTCAGCGTCACCGCCCGGTTGAACACCGGAGCGCCGGGCCTGGAATCGACGCGGTCGGCGACGAAATAGCCGTGGCGCTCGAACTGGAAGCGTTCTTCCGGCCCGGCGTCGCGCAGGCAGGGTTCGAGCTGGGCGGTGATGGTCTGCGCCGAATCCGGGTTGAGGTCGTCGAGGAAATTGCGTTCCAGCTCCGGCGCATCGCCTTCGCGCCGGGCACCGGGCGCCGGCACCTTGAACAGGCGTTCGTAGAGGCGGATTTCGGCGGCGTAGGACTGGGCGGCGGAAACCCAGTGCAGGTTGCCCTTGACCTTGACGCTGTCGGCGCCCGGCGTGCCGGACTTGGTTTCGGGCAGATATTCGCAGTGGACCGCGACGACCTTGCCGTTTTCATCCTTGTCGCAGCCGATGCACTTGACGACGTAGCCGTAGCGCAGCCGGGCCATGTTGCCGGGGAACAGGCGGCGGTAGCCCTTGCTCGGCACTTCCATGAAGTCCTCGCCCTCGATCCACAGTTCGCGGCTGAAGGGCACGGCGCGCTGGCCGAGTTCCGGGTGCAGCGGGTGGTTGGGCGCGAAGCACTCCTCGACCTGGCCTTCCGGGTAGTTGTCGATGATCAGCTTGAGCGGATCGAGCACGGCGATGCGGCGCTGGTCGGACTCGTTCATGACTTCGCGCATGGCGTCTTCGAACAGCACGTAGTCGATCAGCGAGTCGTTCTTGGAAACGCCGATGCGCTCGGCGAACAGGCGGAAGCCTTCGGCCGTGTAGCCGCGCCGGCGGGCGCCGACCAGCGTCGGCAGGCGCGGGTCGTCCCAGCCGTCGACGTGCTTTTCGTCGACCAGCTGGATCAGCTTGCGCTTGCTCAAGCACCACGTAGGTCAGGTTGAGGCGCGAGAATTCGATCTGCTGCGGCAGCGGGCGCTGCAGCAGGCCGCCTTCGGCCAGGCGTTCGAGCAGCCAGTCGTAGAACGGGCGCTGGTCCTCGAATTCCAGCGTGCAGATCGAGTGCGTGATGTTCTCCAGCGCATCCTCGATCGGGTGGGCGAAGGTGTACATCGGGTAGACGCACCACTTGTCGCCGGTGTTGTGGTGGGTGGCGTGGCGGATGCGGTAGATCGCCGGGTCGCGCAGGTTGATGTTGGGCGACGCCATGTCGATCTTGGCGCGCAGGATGTGCGTGCCGTCGGCGAATTCGCCGGCCTGCATGCGCTTGAACAGGTCCATGTTCTCGTCGGCGCTGCGGTTGCGGAACGGCGAATCCTTGCCCGGCTGGGTCAGCGTGCCGCGATTGGCGCGCATTTCGTCGGCCGACTGGCTGTCGACGTAGGCGTGGCCGGCGGAGATCAGGTATTCGGCGAACTGGGCCATCCAGTCGAAATAATTGGAGGCCTGGTAGAGATTGGTTTCGCCGCCCTTCTCCCACGAGCAGCCGAGCCAGTGCACGGCATCGATGATCGAATCGACGTATTCCTGCTCTTCCTTCTCCGGGTTGGTGTCGTCGAAACGCAGGTGGCAGCGGCCGCCGTATTGCTCGGCGAGGCCGAAGTTGAGCAGGATCGATTTGGCATGGCCGAAATGCAGGTAGCCGTTCGGCTCGGGCGGGAAGCGGGTGCGGATCTTCGCCGGATCGAGCGGTCCGGCCGCATGGTCGGCGGCTGTGCCCGGACGCCCGGCCCAATGGCGCTGCGCGTGCTTGCCGGCAGCGAGGTCGGCTTCGACAATATTCCTGATGAAATTGGCGGCGGGTGCCGGGGCGTTGGCGGGTTGGTTGGGGCTGCTCACGGTAAAAAGCCTGTTGGAGTAATCGCGCTATTTTAACCGGCAGCGCCCGTCAAACCGCTACAATTCCCCCCATGTCCATGCTGCACAACCTTACCGCCCTGAATTTTCTCGCCGTCGGTGCCGGCGCCGCGCTGGGTGCGTGGGCGCGCTGGCTGCTCGGACTGGCGCTGAACCCGCTGTTTTTCGCTCTGCCGCTCGGCACGCTGGCCGCAAACGTGATCGGCGGATATCTGGTCGGCGTGGCGGTTGGCCTGTTTCACCTCAATTCGCACTTCCCGGTGGCCTGGAAACTGTTCGCGATCACCGGCTTTCTCGGCGGGCTGACTACCTTCTCGACCTTCTCGGCCGAAGTCGTCGAGCGCCTGCTGGCCGGCCAGCCTGCCTGGGCCATTGGCCTCGCTTCGGTGCATCTGGCAGGCTCGCTGACTGCGACCTATCTCGGCCTGCTTACGCTTGGGGCGACGCGGATCTGGAGCTGACCGGGCGGCGACGGCTCAGCTCCGCGACGCGTCGCCACGGGGCCGCGCCGAACTGTTCCACCAGAAAGTCGACCATCACCCGGATCTTGGGCGACAGATTGCGGCCGCTCGGATAGGTCGCGTAGAGCGGCACCGGTTCGACATGGTTCCACTCGCCCAGAATCGGGACCAGCTCACCGCGCCGGATGGCATCGCCGACGATCACATCGGTCAGGCGGGTGATGCCGACGCCCGCTATCGCCAGCTGGAGAACGGTTTCGGCATTGTTGGCGACGACATTGCCATCGATATGCACGACACGGATGCCATCGTCGGTATCGAAAGGCCAGCGGCGCAGGACCGGCAGGCTGGTGATCCACAGGCAGTTGTGCTGCTGCAGTTCATCCGGCGTGCGCGGCGTACCGCACCGCGCCAGGTAGGACGGTGCGGCACAGATCACGCGCTCCAGATTACAGATACGCCGCGCCACCATCGAGGACTCGTCAAGCGGCCCGATACGGATCGCCAGATCAACACCCTCCTCGACCGCCGCAAGCGGTGTGTCACTGATCGTGATATCGAGTTCCACCCCCGGGTGACGCTCGAGAAACAGCGGGATCGCCGGCGCCAGCTGATGCATGCCGAAGGCAGAACCACAATGCAGACGCAACAAGCCCTTGGGGCTGACGCCGGCCTCAACCACCTCGGCTTCAGCCTCATCCATGTCAGCCAGAATCCGCCGCGACCGGACATAGAAGGCCTCACCTTCGGGGGTAAGCAGCAGGCGGCGCGTTGTCCGTTGCAGCAGGCGCGCGCCGAGGCGATCTTCCAGGCGGGTCACCAACTTGGAGAGCGCGGATGGCGTAAGACCCAGCTCCCGTGCCGCAGCAGAGAAGCCTCCGCGATCTACGGAGCAAACAAAGGCGGACATTTCGGCGGCGCGATCCATCGGCTTATTATGGACCAATATTCACAAATGTTTTTCCAAACAGCCTGATTGTTATTAATTGCAGATGCAATTAAAGTTCCTATGTGCGATGTTGCACTGCAATAGAAAGATTTTCATCATGCGCCCCATAGACATTCCCGCCATCGAACAAGAAGCTCGCGAACTGCGTGCCGCGGAAATTCATCGTATCAATGGCCTGTTTGCCGAGCGCGTCGAACTGGTCGCAAAGCTGGCGGCGGCAAGTACCGTTGCCGGCGCGCATGCCTTCAGCGAAATGCTGCGACCGCTGTTTTCGTGGAACCCGCAGGCAAACCCGGCGCCGGTATCGAAGAGCATTGAACCCGCCCTTGGCCGCATCAACGACGCCGCCCGCGCACTGTTTTCCTGGAACCCGCAAGATCGTCGCTCCTGATCGGGAAACTTCGATAGGAGTTGCCGAACCGGCGCTCATCCTCGGCCGGTGATAGACTTTGAGCCTGAATCAAGTCGATTCGCCACGTCAAGGAGTTGAGCATGACCGATCCCCAACAAGACGCCGGAGTTCTCGCCGTACTGATCGAGCGCCTCGAAACCACGCGCCTGCCACGAGCCTTCGAACTCAAGGAAAAGGTCGATCGGGGCGAACGCCTCGACGAATTCGATCTTTCCTTCCTTCAGGATGTTTTTGCCGACACGACGCGGAACAAGCCCCTGCTTGAGCGCCATCCGGAGCACAAGGAACTCGTGAGCAAGATATTCGCGCTCTATCTCGAGATCACCGAAAAGGCCCTGGCCAACGAGAAGGCTGGCGGAACAGCATAATCAAAACGTTCGAACCGACAGGGGTTTTCTGGGTCGGCAAGCGTTTCTCGTAGCCGACATCAGGCGCCGCCGAGCGCCATCCGCATCGCCTTGCCACCACTGGCGGTGAGCAACCAGCCGAGCGCGCCACAGTTGAGCAGGACGGTTGCCCAAAATACCAGTTGGAATGAAGCCTTGCGCGATTTGTGGCGCAACCGGTTCTGGGCGACCAGCGCCCCCGGCCAGCCGCCGATCAATGACATCAGGTGCAAGGTGCTTTCCTGGGTACGCCAGCGATCTTTCCTGGCAGCCGACTTGTCGACGGCGTAAGCGATAAAGGTGACGACGCTGGCGCCGACATACAGCCCGAGGACGACCAGTGGCAGGCGTGCGGTCAACGTGCCGGCGATGACCAAAACCAGAAACAGGCCGGCAATGGCGAGTGGCACGCGGCTGGGACCGGACGAAACGACACGCCGGGCGCTGACATAGGCGACATTGCGGGCTTGCGGCCGGCCTTTCGCATCGCTGCCCAGTTCGAAGGTAACGATCTCACCCCCAGCTGGCCGGCGTGGCCGCTTGGCAAAGCTTTTGATGTGCACAAATACCGGCTCGCCGCCGAGGTTGGGGGTAATGAAACCGAAACCCTGATCGTCTTTCCAGGTGGTGATTTTGCCTTGGTAACGCATGGCCTTGATGACGCTGTCCGCAATCGTTGATTGGCCGATATTGTCGGTCGTTCACACCACGTAAAACAAGATCGCGATGAAATGCATCAGGCTGCCGGCGATCACGAACAGGTGCCAGATGCCGTGCCAGTGCCGGAAACGCTCGTCGAAGGCGAAGAAGACGATCCCCACCGTGTAGAACACGCCGCCCGCCGCCAGCCAGACGAAGCCGGCAGTCCCGAGATTTTCCAGCAGCGGCTGGATCGCCACCAGGACGATCCAGCCCATCACCGCATAGATCACCAGCGACATCACCCGCGCCTCCGAGCGCGGCTTGATCTCCTGCAGCATGCCGACCGAGCGCCAGCGACCAGATGATGGCGAACAGCGACCAGCCCCACGGCCCGCGCAGCGTGATCAGGCAGAACGGCGTATAGCTGCCGGCGATCAGCAGGTAGATGGACAGGTGGTCGAGCTTGCGCAGCACCCTTTTCGCCCGCCCGCGCACGCTGTGGTAGATGGTCGAGATGCTGTAGAGCAGCACCAGCGTCGCGCCGTAAACAGCGACACCAAATATCTTCCAGCCATCGCCGCTGGCAATGGCCAGAACCAGTAGCCAGATTGCCCCGGTCAGCGCAAGCAACGCGCCGACCAGATGCGTCCAGGCGTTGAATTTTTCTCCGTGGTACATGCTTTCCCTTCGTACCCTGCTGCGTCAGGCGTGCTGACGATCAACCCGAGGACTACTGCAGCCCGCCGGATTCCGGGGGCAGCCTGCCACGAAACCACGAAATTGACCCAAATTCCCGGTCGACCGCAGCAAAGCTGCTCAAGCATTGGGGGCCTATTTGGGACCGCACGACCGTCTTAGCCAGGGATCTCGGGTTCGACGAGTGTTGCAAGTTGCGCAAGGGATTCCTGCCACCCGAGGTAGCACATCTCAAGGGGAATAACTTCAGGCAGTCCTTCTTGCACGATGTTGATCTCGGTGCCACAGGACACCTTCGTTAAAGCTACCGTCACCTGTATCTCTCCTGGCAAGTTCGGGTCGTCGAATTTGTCGGTGTAGCGAATCCGCTCGTGAGGAACAAGTTCGAGATACTCGCCACCGAAGGAATGACCGTTCCCTGATGTGAAATTGGTGAACGACATCCGAAAGGTGCCGCCGACCTTGGCATCCATGTGGTGAACCTTGCAGGTGAAACCGTATGGCGGTATCCACTTTGCCATTGCGTCGGCGTCCAGGAACGCCCGATACACGCGCTCCGGAGGCGCGCGGAGCACACGATGCAGTCGCACAGTACCTGTAGCCATTTACGTTTCTCCTCTTAAAGTGTCGCTCGGTGGAAGTCTGGCGTTACGGCGTTGCATAGGCACTGCCGGACTGTGACGCCCAACTTTTGACATAACCGGCTGGCACTGCTTCATCGTACCAGTCCGTGTTGAATGGAGGGGTTGGGAACCGACGCAAGAATGATATGGGACGCGTTACTTTGACAAGACATGACTTGTAGTGACTTCCGCAACCAAGCGGTCCTCGGCGCCAAGAACTACCGTGCGAACCACGCTGACGTTTTTCCCTTTCTTGACGAAGGTGGATATCGCCTTGAGTGCGCCATCAGGCTGATTCGCCAGGAAGTTGGCGTTCAGCGAGATGGCCAATGGAAAACCCTTCATGTCTTCCGTTGGATTTCCAGGCCCCAAGACAAGGGCCGTTGCGGCAACATCTGCGAACCAAAGCATTGCGCCGGCATGGACAACCCCGAAGGGATTCTTGATACCGGCAGTGATTGGCATCTCCGCGACAACGCGTAGTTGAGTACGTTCAACGAGCGTAAAGTCAATTGATCCTTGAATTCGCACGTTCTACTCCTTAGGTGCACAACGAAGCTTTGAAAACACTGGTTTTGCGCGGCAAAATTTGTGCTCGCAAGTCATTGATTATTTTCGCTATACATTGGCATAAAGGGCTGGTTTAGGGTTTTACAGCTCAACGGGTGAGGTGCGCGGCCAGTTCGCGCGCAAAATCCGTTAACGAAGGCAAGGTCGTACATGGCCGTCAATCCCCTGGCGTGTTCATCGCTCAGGCCGGTAATGCACATGACGAAATTCCGGCCGGGGATGCCGAGGCGCTTGCGCAAGCCCAGGTATTTGTCGATGTTCTGACGGAATTCGCCCGTCTTGCACTCGATGCAGATCGGCTGATTGCCGTCGATCAACATGAATACATCGAGTTCGTGGCTCTCGCCGTTGTGCAGCGTGATGCTCAGGTTGCGTGCGCAGGAAAAACGCCTCTTGCGCGCCTTGGCGTATTGCAGGCAACTCACCAGCGCATACCATTCGAGCCATTCGCCGCTGAAGAAATCGCGGATGGTTGGCGCCGTTTGCAGGATCAGCCGGATATTGTTTTCCGGTCGGTTGTGGAAACATTTGGCAACGAAGGAGAAATCGTACAACTGCTGGCAGAACGCCGAAATGGCCTGCGCTTCGGCTGGCGCTTTCTTGTCGAGCTGAATCGTCGCGCTGGCGTACTCCTTTTGCTGCGCCCAGCGCAGGCGCTCGACGACTTCCTTCAATACCGCCAGATTGCTGCCGATAGCGACCGCAACCTCGTCGAAAAACCCCGTGGTATCGACGCCCCGCAAATTGGCCTGCACCTTGATCTGCTTGTGGGCGAACCAGTTGACGATCGGCCCGTGCTGCAACTCGGTAGCAAGGTGATCGGTATTGGAGAGGTCGATGGCATCCAGCGCGCCGGGCGGGTTGGCGGGGGTCGCCTGGCCCGGTGCGTCAACTGCCGCCGGGGCTTTCAGACGAATAAGCTCGCGCTGGGCATCAAAATACTTGTCGAGCAGCCGGCCGATGAAAAACAGGGTGCCATAAACCGGTGCCGGATTGTTGCAGCGCGGGCAGGCCATCGTGTCGCCCACCTGACCATCCGGCTGTTCCTGAATGTGAGCGCATTTGTTACAGCGAAAAATTGCCATGGCGGAAAATCGCGCTTGTCGGGTTGAACATGCGAGGAGTATAGCCGCTTGCCGGCCGTCGCCGTTCCGGTGGAGCGCTTTTTGCGCTTGAGTGCATGGATCGAAGCAGGATTTTGCTGCACAATTCGCGGCTCGACTCTTGCAGGAACAACGCGCTTGCCGCCCCGGGGCTTACGGTGGTGCACGCCGAACGATGTCAAACCATACCGAACAAAAAAAAGCACGGCCGGAATCCGCCGAGCGCCTGCCGTGCCTGACGGCCGATTATGGTCGCCTGCACGGCCTGCAGCGCAGCCTGTTGCGGTTGACGGGTGAAAAACGCGAAAAACTGCAAGCCGAGTTTGCAGCGCTGCTGAGCAAATCGCGGACGGCGGTGGCCGAACGGCGCAGCAAGCTGCCGCAGACCGGAATTCCAGCCTGACCTGCCGGTCAATGAACGGCGGGCCGACATCGCCGAGCTGATCGCGAAGCATCAGGTGGTCATCGTCTGCGGCGAAACCGGCTCGGGCAAGACGACGCAGTTGCCGAAAATCTGCCTGGAACTCGGGCGCGGCGTGCGCGCGGCCTGATCGGCCACACCCAGCCGCGGCGGCTGGCGGCGCGCTCGGTGGCGACCGCGTCTGGCGCAGGAGCTGAAGACGCAGGTCGGGGCCGGCGTCGGCGTCAAAATCCGCTTCCAGGACCGGTCGACCGCGGATAGCTGGATCAAGCTGATGACCGACGGCATCCTGCTCGCCGAATCGCAGTCCGATCCCTACCTGAGCGCCTACGACACGATCATCATCGACGAGGCGCACGAGCGCAGCCTGAACATCGATTTCCTGCTCGGCTACCTCAAGCAGTTGCTGGCCAAGCGGCCGGATCTGAAAGTGATCATCACCTCGGCGACCATCGATGCCGAGCGCTTCTCGCAGCATTTCAGACGGCGCGCCGGTGATCGAGGTGTCCGGCCGGCTGTACCCGGTGGAGATGCGTTACCGGCCGGTCGCGGATCATCGACAAAGAAGGACGACGAGCGCGATCTGTACGACGCCATCGTCGATGCCGCCGACGAAGTGGCGCGCCTGGGCAGCGGCGACATCCTCGTCTTCCTGCCCGGCGAGCGGGAAATCCGCGAGGCGGCCGAGGCCCTGCGCAAGCACGCGCTGGCCGTCCCGGTTGTCGTCCGCCCACGCGCCGGAAATCCTGCCGCTGTTCTCGCGCCTGTCGGCCTGCTGATCAGGACCGCATCTTCAAGCCCTCCGGCGGCCAGCGGCGCATCGTGCTGGCGACCAACGTGGCGGAAACCTCGCTGACCGTGCCGGGCATCCGCTACGTCATCGACACCGGGCTGGCCCGGGTCAAGCGTTACTCGTACCGCAACAAGGTCGAGCAGTTGCAGATCGAAAAGGTCTCGCAGGCGGCGGCGCGCCAGCGGGCCGGGCGCTGCGGCCGGGTGGCGGCGGGCGTCTGCATCCGCCTGTACGACGAGCCGGATTTCAACGCCCGCCCACCCTTCACCGACCCGGAAATCCTCCGCTCCAGCCTGGCCGGCGTCATCCTGCGCATGAAGTCGCTGCGCCTGACCGATGTCGAGAGCTTCCCCTTCCTTGAACCGCCGCCGGCCAAGGCGATTGCCGACGGCTATGCCTTGCTGCAGGAACTGGGCGCGCTGGACGAAGAGAATGTACTGACGCCGATCGGCCAGTCGCTGGCCAGACTGCCGCTCGATCCGCGCATCGGCCGCATGCTGGTGGCGGCGCGCGATCTCGGTTGCCTGAAGGAAGTGATGGTCATCGCCGCCGGGCTTTCGGCGCAGGATCCCGCGCGAGCGCCCGCAGGAGCGCCAGCAGGCGGCGGACGAGAAGCACAAGCTGTTTGCCGACGAAAAATCGGAATTCCTCAGTTGGTGGAAGCTGTGGAACTGGTTCCAGAATGCCGTCGACCACAAGAAGACCAACAAGCAGTTGGTCGACAACTGTCATGCGCACTTTCTTTCCTACCTGCGCCTGCGCGAGTGGCGCGAGGTGCATGGGCAGTTGCATGCGATGGTGGCCGAACTGGGCTGGAAGGAAAACGAAATTCCCGGCACCTTCGAGGCCATCCATCAGGCTCTGCTTTCCGGCCTGCTCGGCAACCTTGGCTGCAAGTCGGATGAGTCCGGCTATTACCTCGGCGCGCGCGGCATCCGCTACCTGATCCACCCTTCGTCACCGCTGCAGAAAAAGGCCGGCAAGTGGATCATGGCGGCCGAGATCACCGAGACGACACGGCTCTTCGGCCGCTGCGTCGCCCGCATCGAAGCGGACTGGATCGAGAAAGTGGGCGCCCACCTGATCAAGCGCCAGCTACTTCGACGCGCACTGGGAAAAGAGGTCGATGCAGGTCTCCGGCTGGGAGCGGACGACGCTCTACGGCGTGGTCATCAACCCGAAACGGCGCATCCATTACGGCCCGATGGCGCCGGCCGAAGCGCGCGAAATTTTCATCCGGCAGGGGCTGGTCGGCGAGGAAATCGACGAGGCTTTCGCCAAACGCTGGCCCTTCTTCCAGCACAACCAGAAGCTGATCCGCGAGATCGAGCACCTCGAACACAAGCAGCGCCGGCAGGACGTGCTGGTCGATGACGAGCTGATCTTCGCCTTCTACGACTCGATCATTCCCGAGGGCATCCACAACGGCGCCACCTTCGACCACTGGCGCAAGGAAGCCGAGCGCGAAAACGCCGAAGCTGCTCTACCTGTCGAAAGACGACCTGATGCGCCACTCGGCGGCCGGCGTGACGACCGAGGCCTTCCCGCATCACCTCAAAGTCGGCGGCGTCGATTACACGCTGACCTACCATTTCGAGCCGGGTTCGCCGCGCGATGGCGTGACGCTGACCCTGCCGCTGGCGCAACTGAACCAGATTCCGGTGCTGCGCATGGAGTGGCTGGTGCCGGGGCTGCTCAAGGAAAAGCTGGTCCAGCTGATCAAGACGCTGCCGCAGAAGATTCGGGCGAAAGTGGTGCCGGTGCCGGAATTTGTCGAAGAATTCATGTCGACCGTAGCAGGCAACGAAAAGAAGATGAATCAGGGGCTGATCACGCCGCTGATCGACCATATCCTCGAAGCGCGCGGCCTGAATGCCCGCGGCTGGGCGGTGACGCCGGACGCCTTCCGGCCCGATGCGCTGCCGCTGCACTTTTCGATGAACTACAAGCTGATCGACGAACATGGCCGCCAGCTCGACATGAACCGCAGCCTGGTCGCCTTGCGCGCCGAGTGGGGGCGCCAGGCCAAGGACGAGTTCGCCGAACTGCACGAAACGCCGTCCGAATTCACCAAGCTGACCGACTGGACTTTCGGCGAGTTGCCGGAGCTGATGGAAGTCCCGGTCGCCGGGCAGACCGTGCTCGGCTACCCGGGGCTGACCGACGACGGCGAGAGCGTCAGCCTCAAGGTTTTCGATTCCGCCGAGGAAGCCGCCGCCGCCCATCGCGCCGGCCTGCTCCGCCTGTTCATGCTGCAGTTCCGCGATCAGGTGAAGTATTTCGACAAGAACATCCCCGGCCTGAGCCAGATGGCCATGCAGTACATGGCGCTGGGCAGCAGCGACGACCTGAAGAACCAGATCGTCGCCCTGACCTTCGAGCGCGCCTGCCTGAGCGAGCCGCTGCCGACGACGCCGGACGCCTTCAAGAGCCGTTGCGGCGACAGCAAGGCGCGGCTCGGCCTGATCATGCAGGAAGTCTGCCGGCATGGTCGGCGCCGTGCTCACCGAATGGCAGGCGGTGGTCAAGAAACTGCCGGCCTTCAAGGCGCATGCGGCGGCGCTGCAGGACATCGAGACGCAGGTCAAGCGGCTGATGGGCAGGAATTTCGTCGCCGATACGCCGTTCGAGCGCCTGCAGCACTATCCGCGCTATTTCAAGGGTATCCAGGTCCGGCTCGACAAGCTGAAGGCCGATCCGGCGCGTGATGCGCGTTTGCTGGCCGAATACGCGCCGTTGTGGACCAGTTACGAGCGGCGCGCCATCCAGCTCGCCAAACTGGGCGCCGCCGACCCGCAGATCGAACAGTTCCGCTGGCTGCTCGAAGAATTGCGCATCAGCCTGTTCGCCCAGGAACTGCGCACGCCGGTGCCGGTCTCTGTCAAGCGCCTGCAAAAACAATGGGAGGGAATTCAGCATGGCTGATGTCGTTCTGGCCTTGATGCGCACGCTGGCGAGCCTGCGTAGCGGCCGCATCTGGGCTTACGTGCTGGCACCGGCACTGGTTTCGCTAGTTTTGTGGATCGCCTTGGCCGTTTACGGGCTCGGCCTGATGGTGGACTGGCTGCTCGGCCACCAGCCGATGACCATCCTGATCGGCTGGGGGATCGCCTGGCTGGCGACACTACTGGCTTACATGGGGGCGTGGATGGCGATCTTCGCCTGCGCCTACCTGACCGCCTCGCTGCTCGCCGCCATCGTCATCATGCCGCTGCTGCTCAAACAACTCGCGGAAACCGATTACCGCGACGTGGCGCCGATGGGCAAGGACAGTTTCGTGGCGGCTGCGGTCAACAGCGTTCTGGCATCGATTTTGTTCATCGCCGGCTGGTTGCTGACCCTGCCCTTGTGGATCGTTCCCGGGCTATCGCTGGTTTTGCCCCTACTACTGATGGCCTGGTACAACCGCCGCACCTTTGCCTACGATGCGCTGTCGCTGCACGCGACGCCCGAAGAATGGGCGGTTCTCAAGCCGCAAGCCAAGGGGCCGATGTTCATGCTCGGACTGACCATGGCGTTGCTCGCCCATGTGCCGATCATTGGCTTGCTGGTGCCGGCGCTGGCGGCGCTATCATTCGTTCATTACGGGCTGGAAACCCTGCGCCGGTCGCGCGGCGGCGCCGTGGTCACCATTCAGGGAGAACGGGCATGAGCCGTATCTTTGGCGCCGTCATCATTGGCGACGAGATTCTTTCGGGCAAGCGCCAGGACAAGCACTTCGCGAAAATCGCCGAGATGCTCGGCGCGCGCGGCCTGCGTCTGTCGTGGGTCGAATATCTGGGCGACGACCGTGCGCGATTGAGCGCGACCTTCAGACGCACCATGGCCGCCGGCGATATCGTATTTTCCTGCGGCGGCATCGGCAACACGCCGGATGACCACACCCGTCAGGCGGTTGCCGCAGCACTGGGCGTCAACCTGGTCTTGCACCCTGAAGGCTATGAGGAACTCAAGGCCCGCTTCAATGGCGAGGAAATCAACGATCAGCGCCGACTACTGGTGACCTTCCCGGCTGGCGTGAAGATCATCCCCAACCCCTTCAACCGGATTCCGGGCTTCATGGTCAACGAGCATTATTTCGTGCCGGGCTTTCCGCAGATGGCCCATCCGATGATCGAATGGGCGCTTGATACCTTCCACCGTGATCTGTTCCAACCGGTCGCGGGCAGGGTCGAAAAGGCCATCCTGCTAACCGGGCCGACTGCTTACGAGAGCGCGCTACTCGACCTCATGGAGCGGATCGTCAAGGACTACCCGAGCTTGCGCCTGTTCTCGCTGCCATCGATTGCCAACCGGGAGCGCAGGCATCTTGAACTCGGCGTCGAGGGCGAGCCGTTGCTGGTCAACAAGGCAATGGACGAAATCCGCGTCGAGGTCGAACTGCGGGGAATCAACTGGACCTGGCGCCCATAGCCAGGCTGTCACGGTCAACATAAAAAACCCGCGAAATTCGCGGGTTTTTTATGGTGCGGGGAAAACCGCGGATTTACTTGGCGGCCTTCTTGGCAGCGGCGGTAGTGGCGCTGACCGCCTTGCCCGTCATCTTGCCGGCAGTAGCCATATTGGCTTCGGCAATATCGGACAATTGCTTGGCCATCGAGGTCATATTGTCGAAAGCCTTGGTCGAAGCGTTCAGCATCGACTTCATCGTCGCCGCGAAAACATCACCACCGACCGGCGCGCTGGCAGTTGCCTTTTCGACGGCGCTGCTGGCGTTCTTGGTGAAGCTTCCGTACTGGGACTCCATCACGGAAGTCAGTTCCTTCTGCATGCCGGCAACCAGTTCATACACGCTACGCGAGTAGTCCACCCACTTGTCCGCATTCGGCTTCGCGAGGTCGCCGCCGAGCTTGGCGGCTGCGCTGGGATCCTTGGCGCTCAGGAGTTGCTGGGCGTTGCTGACCGTGTTGTTGAAAAATTCGCGTGAGGCAGCCATATTGAGGGCGGTCAGGCGCTCGACACCATTGAAAGCGGTGCGCAGCAGGGCAGTCATCACTTCAGCGTTAGCCTTTTGCGCGGCAGCCAGTTGTTCCATGTTCGGTTTGTTCATCATCTTCTCCAGTCTGGTTTTGGGTGGGGATGAAACAAGCCCCCGCACCGAGGCGGGGGCCCTTGCAGCTGATTACTTCTTCTTGCCGGCAGCGCCAACTGCCTTGACGGTCGCGCTGGTCGCGGCGGCAACATTGGCTTCAGCGATCTCGGCAACCTGCTTGGCGGCCTTGTTCATGTTGTCGAAAGCGGAGGTCGCGGCGGCGATGGCGCTCTTGACAGCAGCAACCGCAACATCGGAACCAGCCGGAGCGGACTTGGCAGCCTTGTCGAGCAGGCCGGCAACGGTCTTCTGGAAGTCGCCGAACTGGGCTTCGATCATCTTGGACATATCTTCCTGGGTCTGAGCGGAAATCTCATACACGGAACGGGAGTAGGCAACCGCTTTCTCGACGTTCGGCTGGGCCAGCGACGCCTGGATGGACATGGCATCCTGAACGTCCTTGGCACCCATCAGGGCCTTGGCGCCGGAGACGGAATCTTCCATCATGGAACGGGCGGTGTTCAGATTCAGGGCGGCGATGCGCTCTGCGGAAGCCAGCGCGGTGTTGGCCACGGACAGCAGGGAATCAACGGTAGCCTTGTTGGCGGCGGCGAATTGCTCGGGGGTGGTGAACATGGTGGAATCTCCTGAATTGATAGTGAATGCGAATATTGGACAAGCCATTGCAGGGAGCAGAATCACGCTTTGCTGCACTGCAACATGATTTCAATTATAAAGCTGATTCGCCAAATGTCAAGTATTTTGCTGCACTGCAACAATTTAATTTTTGGCGATCCAAATCAGTGGCTTATGATTCACTAGAAGACCCCTGTGCGAGCAGCATTTTGCGATGCAGCAGCGCCTGGAAAAATCAGTTACGGGCCGCTGGGGCGCCCAGGCCACCAGCCCCTTTCAGGTCCAGGCGCGGGCCGGAATCGACCGGCTGATCCGCCTTGTTCTTCGGCTGGATGATCGCGCGAACCCGGGCCGGCGGCGCTTTCGGGTCTCGGTTCTGGCCGGCGGTCACCAGATATTTCTCGCTGATGCCGTCATACCAGATGTAATCGCCCCTGACCTGATCCTCGCCGCTCCTGACCCAGGCCCGGTGAAAGAATTCGGCGACTTCATTGTTGGTGTTGTACTCGATGCGCTCGGCTTCGCCATCGGTGTACTCGTCCTTTCCTTCACGCTTCTGCCGGATGCGCGCCAGACCGTCCTTGCCGCCGAAGGCAACGCCTTTCTGGAAGCCATACTGGTCCTCGGTGATGACGACACGGTCGGCCCGCAGCACCATGGTGCCCTTGATCACGATTACGTCGCCCTCGAGAATCTGGATCTTCTTGGCGTCGTCGATGGATATCCGGTTGGCTTCGAGCTGCAGCGGCTTGTCACGGTCAGCGCGCTCGGCGAGGACCGGCTGGCACAGGATGGCAAGAATCAGGGAGGTGACGATTCGGGAGTTCATTTTTGCACTCGACGCGGATAGTACAGGCCAGTGACCTGTGATTGCAGCACGAAGGTAGAGGTGTTGTTGTCCAGATGCATGCCCACCCCCTTGACCCAGGATTTTTCTTCATTAATTTCGACCGGGCTCTGGGTAAACGCGATGCCGTCATCAGGTTGAACGGTCAGATCGGGCATCCGCGCAACGGCGGCGGGTCGCTCGGCGGTCGCGGCGCGAGTAACGTTGACGTTATCCCACAGAAAAACCACCTGTCCCTTGCTGGTGACCCGGGCATTGTCGCCCGAAACGGTGACCGGCGCGGCATTCGGGCGATAGTGAACAAGGATCGGATTTTTCAGTTCGGAAGAGTCGTCATCCGGAAAGTGGTTGAGATGCGGCGCCGTCAGACGGTACTTGACCCTCCCCTCCTCGTCCAACTGGCGCATCAGGACGTTTTCCGCGATGGCGTCGGGGTCGTGACGCAATTTTCCGTCGCGCTTGACTTCGGCCGGCGCGACCGCCCTCTCCAGCCAGAAGCTGAGTCCGGCCAGCAATGCCAGCAGGACTATCGTGAACAGTTGGCTAGCCCCGATTTTCATTGCGCGTCGAGGTAGTCCGCGAACAGGCTTTCGAGCTTGCCCTGTGCGGCAAGAATAAATTCCGCGGCCTCGCGCACCGCGCCGTGGCCGCCGCCGCTGTCGGTCACCGCATTGGCTCGCTCACGAACCACCGGACGCGCGTTGGCCGGCGCGATCGCCAAACCACACTGGGCCATGACCCGCAGGTCGATCAGATCGTCGCCCATGAAGGCGCACTCCGGCCAGTGGATACCGAGTCTTTCCAGCAGCTCGCCGACAATCGCACGCTTGTCGGTAACCCCCTGAAATACATGCACTATGCCGAGATCGGCGGCGCGCGCGGCAACGACGCCCGAGGTGCGGCCGGTGACAATGGCCAGTTCGAGCCCGGCGCGCTGCAGGAGCTTGAGGCCAAGACCATCCTGGACATTGAAGGTCTTCAGTTCGTGACCGTCGTCGGTATAGTGCAGGCCGCCATCGGTCATCACGCCGTCGATATCGAAAGCGATCAGCTTGATGCGCGTGGCGCGAGTCCGGGCATCCATCAGATCACCCGGGCGGTGAACAGGTCATGCATGTTGAGCGCGCCGAGCAGGCGGCCATCCGCATCGGCTACCAGCAGGGCGTTGATGCGGTAGCGCTCCATCATTTCCACAGCCTCGACGGCGAGACGATCAGGGCCGATGGTGCGCGGGTCCGCATGCATCACGCTGTCGATGCGCGCGGTCTGCAGGTCGATCCGCTTTTCGAAGGCACGCCGCAGGTCGCCATCAGTGAAGATACCCAGCGTCCGCCCGGCATCATCGAGGATTGCCACCAGTCCCAAGCCACCGCGCGACATGGCGAGGATCGCATCGGCCACACCAGTCCGCGGCCCTACCGTCGGCACGCTGTCGCCACTGCGCATGACATCGCGAACATGGGTCAGCAACCGGCGCCCGAGCGAGCCGCCGGGATGGGAGCGGGCAAAGTCATCCGGACCGAAGCCGCGCGCATCGAGCAGTGCGACCGCCAGCGCATCGCCGAGCGCCAGTGCGGCGGTCGTGCTCGCCGTCGGCGCCAGATTGTGCGGACAGGCCTCCTGCTCGACGCCGGCATCGAGGTGAACATCGGCTTCGCGGGCGAGGGTCGAGGTCGCCACGCCGGTCATCGCAATCAGGCGCGCGCCCTGACGCTTGATCAAGGGCACAATGCGCAGCAGTTCCTCCGATTCACCGGAATTCGAAAGCGCCAGCAGGATGTCGTCGCGGGTGATCATCCCGAGATCGCCATGGCTGGCTTCCGCCGGATGCACGAAATAAGCCGGCGTCCCGGTACTGGCCATGGTTAACGCGATCTTGCGCGCCACATGACCGGACTTGCCCATGCCGCTGACGATCAGCCGCCCGTGACAACCGAGAATGAGTTCGACCGCCGCCGTGAATTCGCCGTTTATCCTGCCCACCAGCGCGTTGACCGCGGCAGCCTCGATGCTCAGCGTCTGGCGACCGAGCGCCAGCGCACGTTCCGGTGAAAAATGATCGGCTTTCAAATTTTGGTTCATGGACTTGCTACGGTTATGATGGCCGAAGTATACCTGACTTAGCGAAACGGCCTTGAGCGCGCTCTCCCTCGTCCTCCTGCTTCTTGGCGCCTCGGTGCTGGCGGTCGTCATCTGCCGCCGCTTCAACCTGCCGCCGGTACTCGGCTATCTGCTGGTCGGCAGCGTCGTCGGCCCGCATGCGCTGAACCTGATGCAGGACGTGCATCGCGCCGAGTATCTCGCCGAATTCGGCGTCGTCTTCCTGATGTTCTCGATCGGCCTCGAGTTCTCCTTGCCCAAGCTCTACGCGATGAAGCGCATCGTGTTCGGGCTGGGGCTGCTACAGGTCGTCGTCAGCATGGTGCTGATCACCGTCCTGGTCATGATCTTCGGTATCAATTGGCAACTCGGCATCGCGCTCGGCGGCGTCTTCGCGATGTCATCGACCGCCGTCCTGACCAAGCTGCTGGCCGAGCGCATGCAGTTCGATACGGCGCACGGCCGCGAAATCATGGGCGTTCTGCTCTTCCAGGATCTGGCGGTGGTGCCTTTACTGGTCATCATCCCTGCGCTGACTCAGCCGCCGGAGAAGCTCGCGATGCTGCTCGGTTTAGCTCTGCTCAAAGCTATCGTCGTGCTCGCGGTGATTCTCGTCTTTGGCCAGAAGCTGATGCGCAAGTGGTTCCACTTCGTGGCCCGCGCCAAATCGTCCGAAGTGTTCGTCCTCAACGTATTGCTGATCACCCTGGGCCTTGCCACGCTCACCGAACTGGCCGGGCTGTCTCTGGCGCTGGGCGCCTTCGTTGCCGGCATGCTGATTTCCGAGACCGAATACCGTTTGCAGGTCGAGGAGGACATCAAATCATTCCGCGACGTGCTGATGGGCCTTTTCTTCGTAACCATCGGCGTCAAGCTCAATCTGCAAATTCTAGTTGGTTTGTGGTGGCAGGTACTGGCCGTACTGATCGGTCTGCTCGTCATCAAGAGCGTGGTCGTCGGGCTGCTGTCCTGGCGTCTCGGATCGACACCCGGCAACGCCATCCGCTCTGCCCTTTGGCTCTGTGCCGGCGGCGAGTTCGGTTTCGTGCTGCTCGGTGAAATCGCCCACATGCCCAAGGTCGTCGAGCAAGCGGCGCTGACTGTCCTTGTTCTTTCCATGCTGACCGCGCCATTCATCGTTCACTTCAGCGAAAAACTGGTCATGCGCTTCGTCGCCAGCGAATGGATGATGCGTTCGATGCAACTGACGACGATCGCCGCCCAATCGATGGGTACCGAAAAGCATGCGATTCTCTGCGGCTTTGGACGCAGCGGACAGTACCTGGCGCGCTTTCTGGGACAAGAAGGGATCAACTATATTGCGCTCGACCTCGATCCCGATCGAGTTCGCGAAGCAGCCGCCGGCGGCGAAACCGTCGTCTTCGGCGATGCCGGGCGCAAGGATGCCCTGATTGCCGCCGGCCTGATGCGGGCCAGCGTGGTGATCATCACCCTCAGTGATACGCCGTTGGCCGAAAAGATTCTGTTCCACGTTCAGGCCGCGCGGCCGGACATACCGGTCATTGTCCGCACCGCCGATGAACGCGACATCGAGCGGCTGTCGCGGGCAGGCGCGGCAGAGGTGGTTCCCGAGGCGCTCGAAGCCAGCCTGATGCTCGCCTCGCATGCCCTGGTGCTGCTTGGCGTTCCGCTCAATCGCGTACTCAAGCGCATTCGCCAGACGCGCTCGCAACGCTACAGCCTGTTGCGCGGCTTCTATCGTGGCGCGAGCGATCATGATCGCGATGAAATGGACGACCATCACCAGCCCCGCCTGCATTCAGTTCTGTTGGGGCCGGGTGCTGGGGCAATCGGGCGAACCCTCGACGACCTTGATCTGGATGCATTCGGTTGCGAGGTCAGCGCCATTCGCCGCCGCGGTATCCGTGCCGTCGAACCGGCACCGGAAACCCGGCTCCAGGAAGGCGACGTCGTCGTCCTGCTCGGCGACCCGGAAGCAGTCACCGCCGCCGAGGAACGGCTTCTCCAGAAATGAAAAAAGCCCGCCGGAGCGGGCTTGGGATCAAATTCGCCTTCGATCAGAGTGCCAGAGCAGACGATGAAAGGTGTTGTCCATCCACAATCGCCGTCGTGGCAACAGCCGTCAGCGCCGTTCCAGCATACGGTCCCGCAGCGACGACCTGACAGAACCGTCAGCCGTATTGCCATCATCCAGTCGTGATGTCGATTTGCTTGGCGAACTTGCCCTGGATTGCTTCCGAGCAAACGAAGAATACGAGCCAGTCATGCCGGTGATTGGCGATTGATCCCCTGGTAATGCCGATTTGTCCACCGTCGGCATTTGTCGGCAAGTCAGTCTGCAGCGGTGGCAAAATCCGTTGCCCCGGAAGCCAAATTCGCCAGGCGAACATGCTGCCAGAAATGTGACAGACTCATCTGCACCAGAGTGGTGTTGGCAGTTCCCATTAATCCGTCAATTTCCTCGAGTACCGCCGTCGTGACGCAGGTAACTCCAGCGTGTTGCCGCACCGCCAAGATGGTCGTGCACCTTCGAATCATCTCCCGGCAAGCGCCCTGAACTTGTCCTGATAGCCGTAAATAAATAGCGGAATATTGCGGAAATCGGTGGCGAAATTCTTGACCTTGGCACTGTTGATCAGCTCCTGCCCTTTGAGCACGCCGCCCAGCAGCAGGCCGATGATGACCAGCACGATGGCTATTTCGACAAGCGTGAAGCCGCTTTGATTGTTTTTCATGTCATTCTCCGGTTGAGTCTTTATGCAACATGTTATAGCAAATACCGTGCCTGACGAAAATGCTGGCAAATAGCGGTTTCAGCGCCGGAAATTTAGGTTTACCCTGTCGAAAAATCGACAGTTGTTGAAAACATGAACACCGCCAACACCTCAAGCACCACACCCTGGTGGTCGCGCCAACCGCATTTTCTGCTGGCTGGCCACTTGTTGCTGCTCCACGCGCTGGCCTTTGGCGGCTGGAAATTGCCGGCGGTCCGCATCCTGTGGATTGTCGCGCTCGGCCTTTTCCTGCTGTGGCAGCCGTTCGTCGCCGGCGAACGGCGCATGAGCACGCGCCAGGGTGGCATATTGCTGGCCGCCGTGCTGGCTTCGACCTGGCTGCTCAACCCCTGGCTGATGCTGATCTGGTGCGGCGCATTGGCGGCCGTGATCGGTGGCCGCGTGCTATGGACCAGTAGTCGCCTCGAACGCAGCGGTTATCTCCTGGCCTTTGGCTACCTGGTCTGCCTGATCATCTTCGGTGTCGTTCCGGAGGTTTCCCCGAGCGTCGTTCTTGACCCCTTGCCGAGAACCTCGATTGGCCTCTACATGCCGGCTCCTGCTGGTGTTGCTTCCCGCCTTTCCCGCCCACCCGCAGCGCCGCCAGGCCGGCGATGCCTTCGATCTCTTCTATGGCATGTTGGTTTTTCTGGCGCTCGCCGTCTTCGTGCTCGGCGCGCTGGCATTCACCTTCGTTGCCGGCATCAGCTACGTCGAAGCGCTCGCCCAGACCTCGCTCTCCATCGCCGCCGCCCTGCTTGTGCTGGCTTGGGCGTGGAATCCGCGCGGCGGTTTTTCGGGGATCGGTTCGGCATTCTCACGCTACCTGCTCTCGATGGGCCTGCCGCTCGAGCAATGGCTGATCCAGCTTGCGGAGGCCAGCGAGAAAGAGAGCCACCCGGTGCGCTTCCTCGCCACGGTCATCGGGCAACTCGACCGCATGCCCTGGGTCGTTGGCTGCCGATGGCGGGCGAGCGGCGACTCGGGAGAGTTCGGCGTCGTCTCGCCGAACACCCAGGAATATGCGCGCGACGATGTCAGCCTGACTGTCTATTTTCGTTACACGCCCTCCCCGGCGATGCGCTGGCACGTTGAATGGCTGCTGCGTCTGGCAACCGAGTTCTACCTCGTCAAGTTCCAGACCCACGAATTGCAGCGCATGGGCTACCTGCAAGCGGTGTACGAAACCGGCGCCCGCGTGACGCACGACGTCAAGAACCTGCTGCAGTCGCTGCAAACCCTCTGCTATGCGGCAGCGCAGCCCGGAGATCCGGCTGCGGTGGCGCAGTTGCTGGCGCGCCAGTTGCCGCAGATCGCCGAGCGCCTGAAGTCTACACTCGACAAGTTGCAACGCCCCCAGATCGAGATCAGCAGCGGGATTTCCGCTGCCGAGTGGTGGGGACGCCTGCAGGACCGCCATGCCGGCAACAACATTCGATGGGTCGAAGATTTGCGCGGCGCTGCCGAGTTGCCCGGCGCCCTTTTCGACAGCGTCGCCGAAAACCTGCTGCAGAATGCGCTGACCAAGCGGCAACACGAAAGCGGCCTTGAAATATCGGTCAATTTCACAGTCAACCGCGCCCCGAAGGCGGAGGGGCCTGTGGCTCAAGTACCCTTGGGGTGCAACAATCCGGTTCTGAGCGTATGCGACACTGGCCAAGCCATTGCCCCGGCGGTTTCCGACGCGCTGTTCAAGGCACCGGTCCAGTCCGAATTCGGGCTAGGCATCGGTCTTTACCATGCAGCGAAACAGGCCGAGGAAGCCGGCTATCTGCTGAACCTGGCTGAAAACCGGTCGGGCGCGGTGATATTCAGGCTGGCGCGCCGGAACTGACCGTCGCACCCGTCAACAACGGCACGCTCCGGGGGCCGACAATCTGGTACACGGGCGTATTGCCCTTGCCCTTCAGATGGATGATCTGCGGTTCACGGAATTCGAAGCGGTCCAGCTACGCCGCCGATAGGTGGCCTCGTCCACATGCACCATGCCCGGCACGCCTTCGCTGGTAATGCGACTGGCCAGATTGACGGTATCGCCCCACAGGTCGTAAATGAATTTCTTCTTGCCGACCACCCCGGCGACGACCGGACCGGTACCGATGCCGATACGCACTTCCAGGCGCAGGCTGTTGACCTCGAAATCGTTGCGCAACACATCCCTCATCGCCAGCGCCAGTTCGGCGATGGCCTGCGAGTAGTTACCCTGCTCGTTGTTGAGCCCGCCGGCGGCCATGTAGGCATCGCCGATGGTCTTGATCTTCTCGACGCCGAATTTCTCCGCAAGTTCGTCAAACGACGAGAAGATTCGATTCAGCATGGCGAAGACCTGCTGCGGCGACATGCCTTCGGCCAGTCTCGTGAAATTGACGATATCGACGAACATCACGGTGACATCGGCGAAGCCGTCGGCAATCGTCTGTTTCTCGTGTTTCAGGCGCTCGGCGATGGGGCCGGGAAGGATATTGAGCAACAGGCGCTCGGAACGATCCTGTTCGTCCTGCAACAGCCGGTGGGTTTCCTCCAGGCTGGCCTGCGCCTTGGACTTTTCCTGCGTCGAGTAGCGGAGTAGCAGATAAACGATGGTCGAAACCGCCGCGAAGTTAAGCGCAAAGAAGAAGACACTGACTCTGATCGGCACCTGCGGCCCACTCGCAACCATACTGTCGGCGAGGAAGTAATCAAAGAATCCGGACAGGGCGGTCAGGAAGATGTAGGCGAAGAACCACGCCGCTGATTCGCGCACGCCGAAGAACAGCACGGCGCCGATCGGCGCCAGCAGACCCCAGAGGCTGATGCCGCTGGCCGTGATGAAGTTGCCGATGCTCCACTGCACCACGAAGGGCATGAAGAGGAAAAGCGCCAGTTGCGAGTAGCGGAAAAAATTGAAATTACCGCTCTTGAGAAAAAAGATCAGGTTGGAAACCAGCAGCAACTGGAAAACGAAGGGCGCCGTCGAAGAGAACTTCGGGCCCATCTGCCAGTAAAGGAACAGCCACAGCATCGATCCCAGCGATACGAGACCGGTGGCGAATACCAGCAGCGACTTTTTCAGACGTGTTTCGGCGTCGTCTTCCGGATTGAATCCGGCAGTACTTAATCCGCGAAACAAGGTAGGCTTGGACTGGCTCATTCGATCCCTGCCGTCGAAGCGACGGTTACCGTTCAGTTTGGCAGTCGACAAGCGCGCCGTCAATAAGCCGGCAACATGATGAGCGACTGAGCTTCAGGCAAACAGACGTGCCAGTTCTTCCCCGGGAGACGGCGCCCGCATGAACGCCTCACCGACCAGGAAGGCATTGACCCCGTTGGCGCGCATCCGTGCCACGTCGGCAGGCCCGAGAATCCCGCTCTCCGTGACGACGATGCGATCAGCCGGAATGCGTGCCAGCAGTCCCAGCGTCGTATCGAGCGTGACTTCGAATGTGCGCAGATTGCGGTTATTGATGCCAAGCAATGGCGTTTCAAGCTGCAGCGCGGCATCGAGTTCCTCGCCGTTATGGACTTCGACCAGCACACTCATGCCGCAGGCGTGCGCCTGGGCTTCCAGTTCCTGCATTTCCTTGAGGCCAAGCGCGGCTGCAATGAGCAGGATGCAGTCCGCCCCCATCGCGCGCGCCTCGGCGACTTGGTAGCGGTCGACCATGAAGTCCTTGCGCAGCACCGGTAGCGCACAGGCGGCACGGGCGGACTGAAGATACTCCGGGGATCCCTGGAAATATTGCCTGTCAGTCAGCACCGAAAGGCAGGCGGCGCCGTGCATCTCATAGCTGCGGGCGATTTCGGCCGGGTGAAAGTCGGGGCGAATGATGCCTTTCGACGGGCTGGCCTTCTTGATTTCGGCAATAACCGCCGGTTGACCGCAAGCGATCTTGTGGCGGATGGCGCCGACGAAATCCCGCGGCGCCGACTGGGCGGCAGCCTCGGCTTCAACCACGGCCAGCGGCCTGGTGATCAGGGCAGCGGCGATCTCCTCGCGCTTGGTGGCGATAATCCTGTCGAGGATATCGCTCATGCGAATTGCTTGGTACAGCTAACGAATTGATCGACTTTGGCTCGTGCCGCGCCCGAGGTAATCATCTCGAAGGCCTGCTCGACCCCGTCATCCAGGGTTTCCACCAGACCGCAGACGTAAATGCTGGCGCCGGCATTGAGCGCAACGATGTCGCGTGGCGCGCCCGGTTTGTTGTTCAGCGCGCCAAGCAGCATCGCCTTCGACTCTTCGACACCCGCGACTTGTAGCACCTTCGGGTCATGCACCGGCAGGTTGAACTGCTCCGGGTGGATTTCGTATTCACTGACCCGTCCATCCTTCAATTCGCCTACCAGCGTCTGGCCGGAAATCGAAATTTCGTCGAGGCCTTCGCGGCCGAACACGGTGAGCGCCCGCTGGCTGCCGAGGCGTTGCAGCACACGAACCTGAATGCCGACCAGATCGGGGTGAAAGACGCCCATCACCTGCTGCGGCGCGTTGGCCGGGTTGGTCAGCGGACCAAGAATATTGAAGATCGTCCGCACGCCGAGCTCGCGGCGCACCGGCGCGGCGTGCTTCATCGCGCTATGGTGATTAGGCGCGAACATGAAGCCGATGCCCGTTTCCGAAATGCACTGCGCGACCTGCTCCGGATTCAGGTTGATATTGGCGCCGAGCGCCTCCAGTACGTCGGCACTGCCCGACTGACTGGAAACCGAACGCCCGCCATGCTTGGCGATTCGTGCACCGGCGGCGGCGGCAACGAACATCGCGGCGGTGGAAATATTGAAGGTATGCGCCCCATCGCCACCGGTACCGCAGGTATCGACCAGGCCGCTGGTATCGGCCAACTGGACCTTGGTTGACAGTTCGCGCATCACCGTAGCCGCAGCAGCTATCTCGCCGATGGTTTCCTTCTTGACGCGCAATCCGGTGATGATGGCGGCAATCATGACCGGCGTCACTTCGCCACCCATGATCTGCTGCATCAACGAGACCATTTCGTCGTGGAAAATTTCGCGGTGTTCGATCACGCGCTGGAGGGCGGCTTGCGGGGTCATTTTTTGAATTCTTCCAGGAAGTTCTTGAGCAGGTCGTGACCGCGTTCGGTCAGGATCGATTCGGGGTGGAACTGGACGCCTTCGACAGCCAGCGTCTTGTGACGGACACCCATGATTTCTCCGTCGTCGGTCCACGCGGTGATTTCCAGGCAATCGGGAAGGCTTTCGCGCTCGATAGCCAGCGAGTGATAACGAGTGCAGGTCAGCGGGTTGGGCAGGTCTTTGAAAACACCCTTGTTTTCGTGGTGGACCGCAGACACCTTGCCATGCATCAGTTGCTTGGCATGCACGATCTTGCCGCCGAAGGCTTCGCCGATCGACTGGTGACCGAGGCAGACGCCGAGCAGCGGAATCTTGCCGGCGAATTCGCGGATGGCGGCCAGCGAGATGCCCGCCTGAGCCGGCGCGCAGGGGCCGGGCGAAATCACCAGATAATCCGGTTTCAGGCGCGCTACTTCGGCGATGGTGATGGCGTCGTTGCGGTAAACCTGCACCTCCTGCCCCAACTCGCCGAAATACTGGACGAGGTTGTAGGTGAAGCTGTCGTAATTGTCGATCATCAGCAGCATGCTGTTGATTCCTTGCCTGTTTCGTGAGCCCTGAATTCTACATTAAAGGGCCTGTGGAACCTGGGAGATACATGCCAATCAATGCACTCCCTATTGCCGGATTTTGCCACCCCCAGAAGGAAAATGCAGGCTGATGGCAAGTTCCACCCAATTCCGAATCACCCAAACGAATCTCGACCCCATGAAGCTCGGCAATTTCTTTCACGATAGCCAAGCCCAGGCCGCAACCCTCCGCCTTGGTGTCGGATATTCGATAGAAACGGCCAAACACCTTGTCGCGCTCCTCCAAGGGAATACCGGGGCCGCTGTCGTTTACGGACAAGAACGGGTGGCCGTCACGGGTGCCGCACCGCACTGTTATTGCGCCGCCAGACGGCGTGTAATTGATGGCATTGTCGATCAGGTTGCCCAGCGCTTCCCGCAGCATCCAGTTGATTCCCTGGATCTCGATACCCGAAATCTCGTAGCCTAAATCAATGTCTTTTGCCACCGCCCGGTCGATGAATATACTTGCCGAGTCCTCCGTCAATTGATCCAATGCAACCGTCTGGAATGTCTGAGTTGCAGCCGTTCACGGCTCTGAACGCGCAAAAAGAAGCAATTGGCGAATCAGATGCCGGAGCCTTTCAGTTGCGTGTTCTATGCGAAGGAGTCGCTCAGGGTCATTGCGAAAAAGTTCACTTTGAGCCGCGAGTTCCACCTGTGTTTGCAGGCCGGCCAGTGGCGTACGCAATTGGTGGGCGGCATCTGCCAGGAAACGCTCTTGCGCGACAGCCGAATCTCTCAGCAATTCGAACAGTTCATTCAAGCGGTGCAGCATTGGATGAATTTCTGTCGGGGCATTGCCCAGGTTCAGAGGACGCAGATCGCGGGGAGAACGTCGAGCGATCTCATCTTCAATATCAATTAGTGGAGAGAGGCCACGACGAACCCCAAAATAGATAATCCCAAGAGCGGCCAGGATCAGCGCCACGCTTGGAATCACCATGGCGGTCAATATGGTTCGACTGGCGAGTTCTCGCTTTTTTATTGTCTCGGCAACCGCTACATTGATCAGATCATTGCCGGATTTCGTCTGAAGTACAGCAATTCTGATTGCTTGCCCAAGATAGTGATCGTTGGCAAAACTGGGGTGCCCCAGACTTTTCGCCGGGTGTAACGGAAGGTTTTTGTCCCCGGCAAGAAACCTGCCATCGGCGCTCGTTACTGAAAAATAAATGGTGTCGAAAGCGTCACTGCGGAGCATTTCCTCGGCTTCCGGCGAGAGTGAAAGCCTTGGCTCCGCGCCCGAAGCGCTGATATGAGAGGCAATGTCCAATGCCGCATCCGCCAGGGAATGATCATAGGCGGAATCAATAGTCTCTCTGGCCAGTCGGAAATCGAATAGAACGCTAATCGCGAACACGACCAGCATCGGCAACGCAATCCAGATGATTAAGCGGTGACGTAGTCCAGGCTGCCTCTTTTTCTGGTCTGTCATGACCTTGACAGATCGATTCTGTATCCGATGCCCCGTACGGTACGGATTTCGACCCCTCCTTTGGCGACCTTGTTACGTAGCCTTGATACATGAACTTCGATCGCGTTGGGAGTTATGTCCTTATCCCATCCTGCGAGCGTCTGAACGAGTTTGTCTTTACTCACAACTTGCGGAGACGCCATGAGGAGGGTTTCCAGAAGGCCCCACTCTCTGCCGGTAAGGTCTAGCGGTTCTCCGTTAAGTGTAACGGTGCGGCTTGCAACATTCAGGATCAAACCGTCATGTTTAATTTCGGAACTGGCGAGCGCATTGGAGCGGCGAATCAGTGCACGAATACGCGCCACCAGTTCGGGGAGGCGGAACGGCTTGATCATGTAGTCATCCGCACCGACGTCGAGTCCTGCAACTGTATCTTCCACGCTGTCCCGCGCAGTCAGGAACAGAACGGGCAAAGTCAGTCCTTTCTCGCGCAGCCGTCGAACGAGCGTAAGTCCGTCTGCCTTCGGCAAACCGATGTTAACGACCGCGAGGTCGAAGCTTTCCTCCTGAAGAAACACTTCTGCAGATTCAGCGCTGCCAATCACGTCAGTCGTGAATCCGGCGTTATCCAATCCTTGCTTGACCCCTGCGGCAACGAGGGAGTCATCCTCCACAACTAAGATGCGCATTCTCGCAACGTTTTCCGAAAAGAATCGTTAAGGACATTCCGTAGCTTGGGAGTTTCATTCATGAGGTGGAGAAACGCTGCATTGCACATGCGCCTCGCAGAGCCAAGACTACGACAGAAACTGGGCATATAGCCAAGGTATGGAAAATCATACCTTTAGTTGCGTTCTGCAACGACATCGTCCGGTTCAATACCTCCTTCTGGCTCACGATGGGCGATCCCAAAATGACAGTCGATACAGGTCCTGCTCCCGTCGGCCAGTCTTTTGTGCTGCTTCTGTGCCGTTCTACCCTGCTTTTCCGGGTCCATTGCCGCAACGTCATGGCAATTTCGACACTCTCGCGAATCGGTCTCCTTCATGCGTAGCCAGACTCGCTTCGCCAGCTCCAGGCGATGCTCCTCGAACTTTACCTTGGTGTCCACGGTACCCAACAGGTGGTGGTAGATATCCCCGGCAGCCTGAAATTTGCGAACCATCGTATCGACGAATTCGTGTGGCACGTGACAGTCGGAGCAAATAGCTTTGACCCCGGTCCGATTGCGGGCGTGGATCGTGTGGCTATATTCGTCGTAGTTGTTCTCTTTCATCTCGTGGCATGAGATGCAGAAGCTCAGCGTATTGGTGTGGTCGAGGGTGATTTTTCCGCCCAGCATCAGGGCCGCTCCGATAAGAATCAAGACCAATGCCTCGATTTCAAGAATCTTGGCCCAAGGTTTCTGCTCTCGCAATTTCTGCCAAATCGATTTCATTGTCACTCCGTGAATTCCAGTGACCTCATGATCCGGCCAACAAGCTTGCAAAGCCCTGACAGACTCCAGCGCTCCCTTGTTTGTCAGGTTTTCGCAAGCCGTCGCCGAATAAAGTCCGTGCAGGCTGGTTGAGACGGCCTAAAGCAGGGACTCTTTTTGTTACAGGAAAAACGATCATGAAATCCATTCGACAGACAGGAATCGCCACAATTGGTCACTGGCTTCGTCTTTCAACTGCCATGCTGGCAGTGACAACATTCGCAGGACTGTTTGCTTCTCCGGCACAGGCATTGCCAAGCTATGCGCGGCAGACAGGATCGGATTGTGCCTCCTGTCACGTTGGATCATTCGGCCCGCAGCTAACGCCATATGGACAGCAGTTCAAGCTGGGTGGCTACACGGATTCAGATGAAAAAGGCGTCAAGATTCCCCTGTCTGCAATGGCAGTCGCCAACTGGACACGTACTTCAAAGGCCAATCCTGACCACCCGGAGAATTTCAACGACAATAACAATGCCGCGCTGCAAGAGGCGTCGCTTTTCCTTGCGGGGAGGCTGACTGACAACATTGGTACGTTCGTCCAGGGAACATACTCAGGCATCGAGAAGAAGTCGTCCCTGGACCAGATGGATATCCGTTATGCCCGCACATTGAAACTTGGGGAGACGGAGGGAGTCGTTGGACTGTCGTTCAACAACAACCCGACCCTTACCGATCCGTTCAATACGCTCGGGCAATGGCGTTTCCCCTATACATCGTCAGATTTCGGCTTTGGCTATGGTCCGTCGCCACTGGTCGAGAGCCTCGCCGGCAGTGTGCTTGGGCTCAATGCATACACCCTCTGGGACAAGAATTTCTATGCCGAGCTGGGAATCTACAACACGCCTTCAACCGGCACTCTAAGCGCGCTTAACGCGACCGACGCCGGGAAGTTCAGCGGGGTCGGCTCCTACTGGAGGATGGCCTATGTAAAGGACATGAAGCGTGACAATTTCTCGGTGGGGATTTTCGGGTTCAATGCGAATCTGCAACCTGATCGCAATGACCTTGGCACCTCCAACAACTACAAGGACATCGGTGTCGATGCGGCCTACCAGTTCCTGGGTAACCGTGAACACGTATTCTCGCTGAATGCGAGCTACGTACACGAGATGCAGACCCTGAACTACACATACTCCAATAGCGAGTCCTCGAATTTCAAGAACAATCTGGATCAGTTCCGCCTGGCTGGCTCTTACCATTACAACCAGACCTGGGGCGCGACACTTGGCTTGTTTGATTCCCGCGGCAGCGCCGACAGTGGTCTTTACGGGGCCTCTTCTTACAACAACCGACCGAACACGGCGGGTTATATGCTGCAGGCGGACTGGACACCCTGGGGCAAGGAAGACTCCTGGCTTGCTCCCTGGGCGAACATGCGTCTAGGCGTCCAATACACCGGCTATACCCGCTATAACGGTGGAAGCAGCTATATCTCCGGCACCGATGACAGCGGGAATCCGATTGATCGACAGGCCAAAGACAACAACACCCTAAGCCTCTTCGCCTGGTTTGCGATTTGATCGGGTGATGAAATGAAATTCAAACAAAAATTTCTCGCAAACGCTCTTGTTGCCACCAGCGTGGTCATTTTTGCTGCAAATGCCATTGCGGCCGGGAATCCGAAAAAAGGGGCTGACGTCTTTGCGGAAGAGTGCGGCGACTGTCATAGCGCCAAGGAAGGCAAGAGCAAAAAAGGACCGCCCCTGCACGGTGTCGTGGGGCGGAAGGCAGGTAGCGTGGCCGACTTCTCGGGATACTCGGAGCCAATGAAACAGAGCGGCATCGTTTGGACTGAAGAACGAATTGACGCTTATATCACTGCGCCGAAGAAGGTCGTACCTGGCGGCAAAATGAAGTACGACGGACTGCCCGACGCGGCGTCGCGTGCCGATGTGATTGCTTACGTGATGTCTCTCAAATAGACATGAGACTCGCGTTAATGAGCGAGTCGGTGACTTTAAGCCGGTTCCATTTGTCGCACGGCCAGTCGCCTCTAAAAGCCGTTTTGCATGACTTCCGGAGTTTCGTCAAATTTCGCATCCGTTGCCTTGTCCATGGTCGCGTAATCAGTGATACCGCGACGGCGTTCGAGCGGTCGCCGCTCGACAGGATTTTTGCGCATTCCAGCAAGCTGGCCTATAAACCGATCCGCCCATACTTGATCCGCGGCCTTGGCGCAAAAGGCCGCCTTGAGGCGATCAGAACGCATTTTGATACCGCGGAACGGCTCCTTACACCGGAAAGCCTCGTTCAATGCCACACTGAAGAGCAGACGATATTTGAGCAGAAAACCGCAAACGGTTTGATGACCATTACACTGGGCAACCCTGACAGTCTTTATCGGGAGGCAGAATGGCGGCTCGCGCTCAATATCAATGGACAACGGATGCTTGAAATTGGCGTCACGCTGGTAAATGCCGCAGTGCTTGGCCTTGAGGGAGGAGCGCCGTGTGTGTGGATTGGCATCGTCAAGGCGTCAATCAAGGGCGACTCTGCACTGGAACCTGCCCGCAAACTGACCAAGGACTTAGAGGGCATTCGCCCGAAGTCGCTATTGCTGATGGCCGCCCAGGCGATGGCCCGCGCCTTTGGCATGACAGCCCTTTATGGCGTTGCCAACGAAGGGCGGGTCCTGGCCAACTACATGTATATGAAGAAGCGCATAAAAGCCGACTATGACCAGTTCTGGGAAGAGTCCGGTGGTACTCGCGCTTCGCGCTATGCCTTTCAACTGCCAATGACAAAAGGTCAGCGCGATATTTCCACTTACAAAATGAACAAACGCGCCCAGGCCCGCAGAAGGCAGGAGCTGGAGAATGACCTGAATCGCGATCTTGAAAATGGCTTCCGGGCGTTGATGAAGTAAGTCGCGATAACTCACTGGCAGGCCCAGCGGCCGCCAAACATTTGAAAACTCCTCCTGTCCGGGATACGCACTCATCGCTTGCCGGCCAGGCGAGCAACGGAGCCGGGGGTTTTCAATTAAAATGCTGGCTTTCCTGCCGGATTCACCCATGAGCGCCGCCCACGCGATTCCCCCGCACACCCTCTCCATCGTCGTCCCGTTCTACAACGAGGAAGACAACATCGCACCGCTGGTCAAGCGCGTGCATGAGGCGCTGGTCGGCTACGAGCATCCGTGGGAACTGGTGCTGGTCGATGACGGGAGCAGCGATGCGACGGTCGACCGTGCCCTGCAATCGGTCCAGGGAGTATGGCCCGCACGTGCGCATCGTCGAACTGACCCGCAACTTCAAGCAGACTGCCGCCATGCAGGCTGGCATCGATGCGGCGCGCGGCGATGTGATCGTCACCATGGACGGCGATTTGCAGAATGATCCGATCGACATCCCGCGCATGGTTGCCCGGTTGTTGAACGAGGACCTCGACCTGGTCGCCGGCTGGCGGCAGAACCGCCAGGATGGCCTGTTCCTGCGCAAGATTCCGTCGAAAATCGCCAACCGCCTGATCGCCCGCATGACCGGCGTCCATCTCAAGGATTATGGTTGCAGCCTGAAAGCCTTCCGTGGCAGCGTCATCAAGAGCGTTCGCCTGTACGGCGAAATGCACCGCTTCATCCCGGCCTGGCTGGCGACTGTCACCACGCCGCGCCGCATCGCCCAGGAACCGACGACCCATCACGCGCGTACTGCTGGCGTCTCGAAATACGGAATTTCGCGCACTTTCCGCGTCATTCTCGACCTGATCGCGGTGTTCTACTTCATGCGCTTCCGTGCCCGCCCCGGCCATTTCTTCGGTGGCATCGGCCTTGGGCTGACGGCATTGTCGGGACTGATCATGATCTGGCTGGCCTGGGTCAAGTTCGGCCTCGGCGAGAATATCGGTGGCCGGCCGCTGCTCATTGTCGGCATCGGCACCATGATCGCCGGCGTACATTTCATCACCACCGGCGTGCTGGCCGAAATCATGGCCCGCATCTACTTTGAATCCGGCACCGTCCGCTCCTACGCGGCGCGCCCGGAACGCCCACTGGCCGCCGAAGAAGGCTGGCACAAACCGGCGTGAATGCTGCGACACGGAAGCAACAGCTGGCCCTAGGGTCAACGCCCGGATTTACGAGAAATCCGGCGGCAAAATCCTCTTCGGCCTGACGGCTGCGCTGCTCGCGTGGCGCATCTGGGTCATCCAGCACTCGGGCATCACGCTCTATGTTGACGAAGCGCAGTACTGGACGTGGGCGCAAAACCTCGGCTGGGGCTATTACTCGAAGCCGCCTGGCATCGCCGCGCTGATCGTCGTTTCCACGATGCTGTTCGGCGACGGGATGCTCGGCGTCAAGGGGCTGGCCATGCTCTGCTACCCGCTGGCCGCAGCCGCCTGCTGGGCCATTGCGCGGCGCCTGTACGATGAACGCACCGCGTTCTGGTCAGCCGCCGCCATACTGACGCTGCCGATTTTCGCCTGGCTCGGGCTGTTCGTTTCCACCGATGCCCTGCTGACGCTGTTCTGGGTGCTGGCGTTATGGGTCTATCTGCGCGCGCTGGACAGCGACGCCTGGACCGACTGGCTGCTGCTCGGGGTGATCTGCGGGCTCGGCCTGCTTTCCAAGTACACCATGGCCGCCTGGCTCGGCGCCGCCTTCCTTCACCTGCTCGCCTTTCATCGCTCCCGCCTCGCTTCGCCCAAACCCTGGCTGGCGGCCGGGTTGGCTCTGCTGATCCTGAGTCCCAACCTCTACTGGAATTTTACCCACGATTTCCCGACGCTGAAGCACACCGCCGAAATCACGGTAAACAAAAGAGCCGGCGGCGGCCTGAAGGCACTCGGCGAATTCTGGGCCGCGCAATGGCTTGCCTTCGGCCCGGTGCTCGGCAGCGTGTTCGTGCTGTTGCTGCTGCGCGCCCGCGAAAGCTGGCGCGACGAGCGGACGCGCCTGCTGCTCTGGTTCGCCCTGCCGCTGTGGGCAGTCGTCTCGGCCCAGGCGCTGAACAGTAACGCCAACGCCAACTGGGCGGCGCCGGCCTTCGCGCCAGCCACCATCGCCGCCGTGGCCTGGCTGCTGCAGCGCGGCAAGCAGCGGCTGCTGATCGCTGGCATCGCGCTCAACATCGCCCTGGTCGGCGTCGCCTACCACTGGCAGACCGTGCTTGCCGCGGTCAACGGGCAAAAACAGGCAAAAATGAATTTCTACGCCCGCGCCCAGGGCTGGGACGAACTGGGCCGCCAACTCAAGCCGCTGCTGAGGGCGCACCCCGATGCCGTGCTGGTGGCCGACAACCGCACCCTGCTCGCCCACATGCTATACGAGGTGCGCGACCTGAAGCCGGCTGGCCGCCAGCTGGAACCCGAGCGGCAAGCCGAGCGACCACTACAAACTGACCACCGACCTGCGCCCTTATATCGGCAAGGACGCCTTGCTGATCACGGTGGACCCGCTCGGCCCCGAGTTCTCCGGCCGATTCGCCGGTATCGACAAGCTCGCCACGCTGAAGGCGCCGCTCGACGCGCAAACCTCGCGCAATATGGACGTTTACCTGCTCCGTGACTTCAAGGGCTACTGAATTTCGCATCGCGCTGTTGGCATTCGGCCTGCTGGCCGTGCTTTTTGTTGCCTTTCCGCAGATCGATCTGGCGGCCAGCAGCCTGTTCTACCGTGGCGACGGGGCGTGGGCACTGCATCGCACCTCGCCCTGGCTGTTTCTTCCGTATCATGGATTACCGCGCATCGGGCAGGCGCTGATCGTCATCCTGCCGATACTCTGGGCACTGAGTTTCGTCAGGCGCTTTCCGGCGCTGAAGGCGCGCCGGGTACTGTTCGGCTTCCTCCTTGTCGGCGGCCTGCTCGGCCCGGTATTGCTGGTCGATGCGACGCTGAAAAACCACTCCGGGCGTGCCCGCCCGGAGCGGATCGAGCAATTCGGCGGCGTCAGACAATTCACGCCGGCTTTCATCCCTGCCGACCAGTGCAAGGCAAACTGCTCCTTCGTCAGCGGCCATGTCGCCACCGCCGCGTTCATCATGGCCTTCGGCTGGTTGGGCGCGCCGGCCATGCGCCGCCGCTGGCTGCTGGCGAGCATCGGCTTCGCCGCAATGCTCGCGCTGGCACGCATGGCGCCGGGCGGACATTTCCTGTCCGACACCATCTTCGCGTGGTTCGCGACTTATTTCAGCCTGTGGCTGACCGAATGGATTTTCCGGCGTCTGAAGTGGCTGCCGTAGCAGCAGCCGTTCAGTCGATCCGCGTATCCAGTCCCTGCTCGGCCAGTTCCGCGGCGCGCAGGACGGCGCGGGCCTTGTTCTGGGTTTCGGTCCACTCCGAATTGGGGTCGGAATCGGCGACGATGCCGGCACCGGCCTGGACATGCAGTTGCTTGTCCTTGACCACGGCCGTGCGAATCGCAATAGCCAGGTCCATGTCGCCATTGAAGCCGAGGTAGCCGACGGCGCCGGCGTAGATACCGCGCTTGACCGGCTCCAGTTCGTCGATGATTTCCATCGCCCGCACCTTCGGCGCGCCGGAGACGGTACCAGCGGGAAATGTGGCGCGCAGCACATCCAGTGCATCGAGCCCCGGCTGCAACTTGCCTTCGACGTTGGAAACGATGTGCATCACGTGCGAATAGCGCTCGACGATCATGTTCTCGGTGAGCTTGACGCTGCCGACCTTGGCGACGCGGCCACAATCGTTGCGCCCGAGGTCAAGCAACTGGGTATGCTCGGCGCGCTCCTTCTCATCGGCCAGCAATTCGGCGGCCAGCGCGGCATCCTCTTCCGGCGAAGCACCACGCTTGCGGGTGCCGGCGATCGGGCGCACGGTGACGCGGTCGCCTTCGAGGCGGACGAGAATTTCCGGCGAGGCGCCGACCACATGAAAATCCTCGAAATCGAAGTAGAACATGTAGGGCGACGGATTCAGGCTGCGCAGCGTGCGGTAGAGCGCCAGCGGGCTGGCCAGAAAAGGTTTGGTCATGCGCTGTGACAGCACGACCTGCATGATGTCGCCCTCGGTGATGTACTCCTTGGCCTTGAGGACAGCCTTCTTGAAGCCAGCTTCACCGAAGATCGAAACCGCCTGCTCGGAGTGAACCGCCTTTTCGCCGGGAATGCTGACCGGCGTGCGCAACTTGGCCAGCAGTTCCTTGAGGCGCGCCCGTGCCTTCTGCCAGGCGCCGGGAAAACCCGGTTCGGCATAGACGACCAGGGTCAGCTTGCCGGACAGGTTATCGACGACGGCGATTTCCTCGGAAAGGAACAGGCCGATGTCGGGCGTGCCGATGCCATCCGGCTTGTTGGTCCGGGTCAGGCGGGTTTCGACGTAGCGCACGGTGTCGTAGCCAAAGCAGCCGACCAGGCCGCCACAGACGCGCGGCAGGCCAGAAAGCGGCGCGGCACGGAAGCGCTGCATGAACTTGCCGATGAAATCGAGCGGATTGGTGTCGTCCTCGCGCTCGGCGATGCGGTTGCCGGTCAGTACCAGCACCTGATGGCCGTGGACGACGATCCGCGTCTGCGCGGCGAGGCCGATGATCGAGTAGCGGCCGAAACGTTCGCCGCCCTGCACGGATTCGAGCAGATAGGTGTAGGGGCCGTTGGCCAGTTTGAGATAGATGGAGAGCGGCGTGTCGAGATCGGCAAACGTTTCCAGCGTAACGGGAATACGGTTGTAGCCTTGCGCGGCAAGCGCGTTGAATTCGGTTTCGGTCATGGGGAGGCCTCGAAAATGACAGGGATGTTGCGTACTGGTGCGTTGCGCCAGGAAGGCGCGCGAATGGAGATCAGGGGCGCCAGCGACGCCAACCGTGCCATTCGTGCCGGATACGCATGTTCGTCATTTGTTCTTGAGGCCTTGAAAAGAAAGAACTTGCCGACAGGCGACAAGCAGACTGGATACTAGCGCATCGCCAGCGGCGCTGTCCACCGGCATGAAGATCGTCGTTTCCCGGTGGTCTGCCTCGCCGGATTGGGAACATAATGTCCACTCATCGCGTCAAATTAAGTACCGTCCGACCTCAAGGTAACGATGAAGCCGGGTGACATGACGCATCACTAAACAAGAAAAGAAGAAATCATCCCATGCCCAACCCCGAGAAATACAGAATCGAAATCAAGCCGGTACCGCAGTTCATTCCCGAGCAGTCCGATCCCGACGACAGCCGCTATGTATTCGCCTACACGATCACCATCAGCAACCTTGGCGAACTGCCGGCGCAATTGGTTGCGCGCCACTGGATCATCACCGACGCCAACAACGAGGTGCAGGAAGTGCGCGGCCTTGGCGTCGTCGGCAACCAGCCCTTGCTCAAGCCAGGCGAGTCTTTCGAATACTCCAGCGGCTGCGCGCTGGCGACGCCGGTCGGCACGATGAAGGGTTCCTACCAGATGGTTGGCGAGGACGGAACGCGTTTCGAGGCGGAAATCCCCGAGTTCGTCCTGGCCATCCCAAGGGTTCTGCATTGAGTCTCAAACACAGCTATACGCTGATCGCCCCGTTCTACGACGCGGCAATTTCGCGCGCCACCCGGGCTGCCCGCAAGCGCAGCCTGTCAGTCCTGCCGACGACTCCATGCAAGGTTCTGCTGGCGGGCGTCGGGACCGGTCTGGATTTACCCCACCTGCCGACGCATCACCATTATGTCGGCATCGATCTAACTCACGCCATGCTGCGCCGCGCGTTGCCGCGCGCTGGCCATGTTAACTTCGCCGCAGTTCAGGGCGATGCCCAGAACCTGCCTTTTGCCGCGGACAGCTTCGATGTCGCCGTGCTGCACCTGATTCTGGCAGTCGTGCCCGACCCCGCCCGCTGCTTTGCCGAGATCGGACGCGTGCTGCGGCCGGGCGGCGAGGCGCTGGTGTTCGACAAGTTTCTGCGGCACGGTCAGACCGCGCTATTGCGACGCCTGGCCAACCCGTTCGTCAGCCGCATCGCCACGCGGCTGGATGTGGTGTTCGAACCGCTTCTGGACGCCGCGCCCGGCCTCCGGGTAGAACACGATCAGCCGGCGCTGGCCGGTGGCTGGTTCCGGATGATCCGGCTGCGCAAGGCCGTTCAGGCTGGTTCTTCCTTGCCGAGCGCGTCCTCGATCCAGGCCTCGAGCAGCGTGTAGGTAACCGCCAGAACCACCGGCCCGACAAAAATCCCGATCAATCCGAAGCCGAGCAGGCCGCCGATCACGCCTGCGAAGATCAGCAGGAGCGGCAGATCCGCCCCCTTCCTGATCAGGATCGGACGCAGGAAATTGTCCAGCGTCGCGACAAAAATGCTCCAGATAAGCAGAAAGGTCGCCCAACCGTTGTCGCCAGTCCAGTACATCCAGGCCACCGCCGGAAACAGCACCAGGGACGGCCCCACCTGCGCAATGCACAGCATCAGCATCACGGCGGAGAGCAGGGAGGCAAAGGGAACGCCTGCCACCGCCAGCCCGATACCACCGAGCGCGGTCTGGACAATGGCCGTCACCCCGACGCCAAGCGCAACACCGCGAATGGCCTGTCCGGCGAGGATGATCGAATTCTCCCCGCGCTCACCGGCCAGCCGGCGACCGAAGCGGCGCACACTACGACCAGCCGATTCACCGTTGGCGTACATGATGGCCGAAAGGGGGAGCACCAGCAGAATCTGGAGCAGGACGCTACCGAGACTCCCGGCGTGCCCGAACACCCACTTGGCGGCATCGGAAATATAGGGACTTAGTCTGGCGACCAGCCCAGCGGAGCCTGCATCAGCGAGTTGCCCCCAGCTAGCCGCAACTTTTTCGCCGACCAGCGGCACATTGCCCACCCATTCCGGTGGCTGGGGCAAACCCGAGGCCGCGACGGTCTTTGCCAAATCCGTCACCTTGTCGGCATGCTCGGCGATGGTATCGATCGCCAGCCAGAGCGGAACGACCAGCAGGAGCAACATGCCGAGTGTCATCACCGCGACGGCCGGGCCACGCCGGTTGCCGAGCCCGGCCTCCAGCGACTTGAGCAGCGGCCAACTGGCCACGACCAGCATGGTCGCCCAGATCATGGCGGCCAGAAACGGGCGCAAGACCCATAGCGAAGCGGCGATCAGCAGCAGGATGCAGATGATCGCCAGTGTGGTGCGGGTCAGATCCTGGCGGACAGGGGTCATGGCTGGCTAACTCCGGTAATCGGCATTTATCTTGACGTAATCGTAGGAAAAATCGCAGGTATAAACCCTGGCTTCGGCATTTCCGCGACCGAGGTCCACCCGGACCATGATTTCCGCCTGCTTCATGATGCGCGCGCCATCTTCTTCGCAGTAGGCCGCAGCCCGACCACCCTTCTCGGCAACCAGCACGTCGTCGAGCCAGACCTTTACGCCATCGACGTCAAGGTCGGCGATGCCGGCATAGCCGATGGCCGCCAATATGCGACCAAGATTGGGATCGGAGGCGAAGAAGGCCGTCTTGACCAGCGGCGAATGACCGATCGCATAGCCGACCTTGCGGCATTCCTCGACATCCTTGCCCCCCGCGACGGCGACCGTGATGAACTTGGTGGCGCCCTCGCCGTCGCGGACGATGGCCTGCGCCAGTTCGACCGCAACCGCGATGATCGCCGCCTTGACCTCGCCCCAGCCGGCATCGGACTCGGAGGCGAATAGCGCACCCGACTGGCCGCTGGCGATCATCACGAAAGAATCGTTGGTCGAGGTATCGCCATCGACGGTGATGCAGTTGAAGGATGCATCCGCGGCTTCCTTGACCAGCCGGTCGAGCATGGCCTGGGCGATGCCGGCATCGGTGGCGAGAAAGCCGAGCATGGTCGCCATGTTCGGCCGGATCATGCCGGCGCCCTTGGAAATACCGGAAATGGTCACTTTTTTGCCGTTGACCGCAACCGTCCGCGAAGCAGCCTTGGCAACGGTATCGGTGGTCATGATGGCATGGGCCGCGGCATGCCAGTTGTCCACATCGAGATCGGCCTGCGCAGCCGGCAAACCCGCCTTGAGACGATCAACCGGGAGCGGCTCGAGAATGACGCCGGTGGAGAATGGCAGCACCTGTTCGGCGGCGATGCCGAGCAACTTGCCGACCGCGTCGCAGGTTTCCCGTGCCGCCAGCATGCCAGGCTCACCGGTGCCGGCATTGGCGATCCCGGTATTGATGACCAGCGCACGAATGCCCTTGCCGCTCGCCAGATGATCGCGGCACAGTTGCACCGGCGCCGCGCAGAAACGATTCTGGGTAAACACGCCGGCCACCGTGCAACCGGCATCGAGCACGACCAGCGTCAGGTCACGGCGATTTTTCTTGCGGATTTCCGCTTCGGCGGTTCCGAGACGGACACCGGCCACCGGGAACAGTTGATCAGCGGCGGGGGTGGCGTAATTGACAGGCATTCTCTTGGCTCCAAAAGCATCAAGGCACCGCGTCGGGTGCCTTGGGGGTCAGGAAAGTTTTCCGTGGCAGTGTTTGTATTTTTTGCCCGACCCGCAGGGGCAGAGATCGTTGCGACCGACTTTCGGACCACCTTGCGCCGTCTGCGGCACGGCGGCGGCACCACCCTCGCCGCCCAAAGCCTCGTCGAAACCGGCGTGCTGATACTGGACATTCTGCACGTCGGCGTGCGGCGCGGTCTCTTCGACGTCTTCCGGCGAGCGGATCTGCACCGTAAACACGATACGGGTAACTTCCTTGCGCACCTGTTCGAGCAGCCTCTCGAAGAGTTCGAAGGCTTCACGTTTGTATTCCTGCTTCGGGTTCTTCTGCGCATAGCCGCGCAGGTGGATGCCCTGGCGCAGGTGATCGAGCGCCGACAGATGTTCGCGCCAGTGCGTGTCGAGGCTCTGCAGCATCACATTGCGTTCGAACTGGTGGAAGCTTTCGGCGCCGACCATGTCAACCTTGGCCCGATACGCCTCATCCGCACCGTGCTGGATGCGGGCGAGAATCTCGTCATCGGACAGCGTCGATTCGCTCTTGAACCACTCGGCAACCGGCGCGTTGATCTGCAGTTCGGCTGCCAGCGCGCGCTCGAGACCGGCCATGTCCCATTGCTCCTCGACCGACTCGGCGGGAACATGGGTCCGGAAAATCTCGACAATGACGCTTTGCCGCATCGCGTTGATCGTCTCGGAAATATCGTCGGTTTCCAGCAACTCGTTGCGCTGCTGGTAAATCACCTTGCGCTGATCGTTGGAGACGTCGTCGTATTCCAGCAACTGCTTGCGGATGTCGAAGTTGCGGGCTTCGACCTTGCGCTGCGCCGATTCCAGCGAGCGGGTGACGAGCGGATGCTCGATCGCCTCGCCCTCGGGCATTTTCAGCTTGTCCATGATGGCGCGCAGACGCTCGCCGGCGAAGATACGGAGCAGCGAATCGTCCAGCGACAGGTAGAAACGCGACGAGCCGGCATCACCCTGGCGCCCCGAGCGACCGCGCAACTGGTTGTCGATCCGGCGCGACTCATGACGTTCGGAGCCAATAATGTGCAGGCCGCCTGCGTCCAAGACCTGATTATGCAGCGTCTGCCACTCTTCGCGCATCCGTGCCATCGTCGCTTCGCGCTCGGTTGCCGGCAACGACTCGTCGTGCTTGACGACCGAGACCGCTTTCTCGATGCTGCCGCCGAGCACGATGTCGGTCCCACGACCGGCCATGTTGGTGGCAATCGTGATCTGCCCCGGTCGACCGGCTTCGATGACGATTTCCGCCTCGCGGGCGTGCTGCTTGGCATTGAGCACCGAGTGCGGCAATTTTTCCTGGTCGAGCAGGCCGGAGAGCAACTCGGAGTTTTCGATCGACGTCGTGCCGACCAGCACCGGCTGGCCGCGCTGCGCGCAATCCTTGATGTCGGCGATGATCGCCGCATGCTTCTCGTCGGCTGTCTTGTAGACGAGGTCGTTCATGTCCTTGCGCACCATCGGCCGATGGGTCGGGATGACGACCGTTTCCAGGCCGTAGATCTGCTGGAATTCGTAAGCTTCGGTATCGGCCGTGCCGGTCATGCCGGACAGCTTGTTGTACATGCGGAAATAATTCTGGAAGGTGATCGAGGCCAGCGTCTGGTTCTCGGCCTGGATTTGCACGCCTTCCTTGGCCTCGACCGCCTGGTGCAAACCGTCGGACCAGCGCCGGCCGGCCATCAGACGGCCGGTAAATTCGTCAACGATGACCACTTCGCCATTCTGTACGACGTATTGCTGATCCTTCTGGAACAGCGTCAGCGCGCGCAGAGCGGCGTTCAGGTGATGCATCAGCAAGATGTTCGATGCATCGTACAGGCTGCGGCCTTCCTGCAACATGCCGTGCTGGAGCAGAAGCTGCTCGGCGCGCTCGTAACCGCTCTCAGCGAGGTGAACCTGATGGCCCTTCTCGTCTACCCAGTAGTCACCCTCGCCGTTTTCCTCCTTGGCCCGCGTCAGTTGCGGCACCACGTCCTTCATGCGCAGATAGAGGTCGGTATGGTCCTCGGCCTGGCCGGAAATGATCAGCGGTGTGCGCGCCTCGTCGATCAGGATCGAATCCACCTCGTCGACAATGGCGTAGTTCAGGCTGCGCTGGACGCGCTGGTCGGCCGCATAGACCATGTTGTCGCGCAGGTAGTCGAAGCCGAATTCGTTGTTGGTGCCGTAGGTGATATCGGCCGCATAGGCCGCCTGCTTGGCCTCGTGATCCATCTGCGAGAGATTGACGCCGACGCTCAGACCGAGGAAGCGGTGCAGACGCCCCATCCACTCCGAATCGCGGCTGGCCAGGTAGTCGTTGACCGTGATGACATGAACGCCCTGGCCGGAAATGGCGTTGAGGTAGGCGGGCAGCGTGGCAACCAGCGTCTTGCCCTCGCCGGTTCGCATTTCGGCGATCTTGCCGTAATGCAGCACCATGCCGCCGACCAACTGCATGTCGAAATGGCGCATGCCCAGTTCGCGCTTGCCGGCTTCGCGGACGACGGCGAAGGCTTCGGGCATCAGGTCATCGAGCGACTCACCGTTGGCGTGGCGCTGGCGGAACTCATCCGTCTTGGCGCGCAATTGCTCATCGCTCAGTACTTCGATGGCAGGCTCGAAGGCGTTGATGCGCTTGACCGTCTGAGCGTATTGTTTAATCAGCCGGTCGTTGCGGCTGCCGAAAACTTTTTTGAGTAGACCGGAGATCATCGCGATGGAGTGTGGTTGCGCGGGGTGCGGCAAAGGCAGGATTCTAACACGCCGACCACCGGCAACGATGACGACCTAGATCAAGCTTCCCGAATCCTTCAACGCCGTTTGACCAGGGCGAACTCTTCGCCTTGCTTGAGGAAGTGCGCCGGATTCTGTGCGACACCGAGCATCCGTACCTCGAAATGCAGGTGCGATCCGGTGGAACGGCCCGTGCTGCCGACCGCGCCGATCAGTTCGCCACGCTTGATCATGCTCCCGGCCTTGACGTTTATCCGCGAAAGGTGGGCATAGCGGGTGGTCAGACCATCGCCGTGGTCAACATCGACCATATTGCCGAAATCGCTTTGATAGGCGGCGGAAAGGACTACGCCATCAGCCGCGGCGACCACCGGCGTGCCGGTTTCGGCATTGAAATCGATGCCCTCGTGCATTGCGCGCTGACCGAGAATCGGATCGCTGCGATGGCCGAACGGGGAACCAAGAAAGGCCTCCTTGACCGGCAGGGTCGTCGGCATCAGCCGCTCCTTGACCCGCTTCTCCAGAAATCGCGATTCCAGCAAAGCCAGTTCATCGGTTCGCACATCTACGTCTCGGGACAGGCGATCGATCTCGCGTTGAAGTTCGTCAGCACCCAAGGGCGCCGGCACGAACGCCCCGCCCTGCCCGGGAAGCGGAGCGCTTACCGGCGGCGCTTCGCGCTTGATGCCAGCCAGGCCGGCGAGGCGCTCGCCGAGGGTATCCAGATGCAGAACCTGCGCCTGCAGTTCGCCGAGGCGGGTGGCCATCAACTGCAGATTGTTGTTCACAAATTGCTGCGCCTTGTGCGTCTCCTGTTGCTGCGAGAGGGCGTCATCCTGACTGCCGGCGCGCGATACGTGCGAGGTCAGCCATGAGGTGAGCGTAGCGGTGAACATGATCAGCGACAGAAAAGCAAAGCTCGCGATCACCAGATGGCGAGGCATAATGGTAATTGTCCGGGCCACCTTCAGGTGGCGTGAAACCAGAATGATCTGCAAAGAAATCTCCTATGACCAACGGGCTTGAGCACTACCTCGACAACGATGCCGCGGCAGGCCGGGTGATGGCCCATGCCCGGTTGTTGCTCAAGCTGGCGCGCCGCTTCGAGGCGATAGCCCCGGCGGGGCTGGGCCACGTAGCGCACGTTGCCAATTACAAGTCGGGGAAAGTGGTTATCCACGCCGATAACGGCGCGGTCGCCACCAAGATTCGCCAGATGAGCCAGCGCTTGTGCGACGAGTTATCTAATGGAGGGGCGGAGTGTAACGGCATTGAGGTGAAAGTTCAACCCCGCCAAATTCCTTGCCAATCAACGAGTTCAACCACGAAACCCCTTTCCGCAAGGGCTTGCGGGGTGTTGCGGTCAAACCGCCGAAAACCTGCCAAAAGGACCGCTTCGCGAAGCGCTGGATGCCCTGCTGGCAAGGGCTGCTAAGCAGGAATGAGGGCAACGCGCTCGATGATCATCAGCGCAAAAATGATCAGTGCAAAGACGATTCCATAGCGAAACAGGCGCCAGGAGAAGGCCAGGTAATTCCGGTTGCCGGTGATGACATAGATCAGCAGACCTGCGCCGATCGCGACAACCAGGATGACCGCAAGCAGACGCAGCAGCCACATGCGGGACTATGCGTGCTGATTCAGCCAGCGGGTCACGCCGACTGGAGCGCGTTCGGCTTCGTCGAACGTCACCAGTTCCCAGGCCTCCTGCTGATTGAGAAGTTCGCGGGCCAGCATGTTGTTCAGTGCGTGGCCGCCCTTGTGTGACGAATAGGCTGCCAGCAACGGGTGACCGAGCAGATAGAGATCGCCCACCGCGTCGAGAATCTTGTGTTTGACGAATTCGTCGCCGTAACGCAGGCCATCCTGGTTGAGCACGCGGAATTCGTCGAGAACGATCGCATTTTCCAGCCCGCCGCCCAGGGCGAGGCCGTTTTCGCGCAGATATTCGACCTCCTGCATGAAGCCGAAGGTACGGGCGCGCGCCACTTCACGGACGTAGGAATGTTCGGCAAAGTCGATTTCGGCCTTCTGCGCCGACTTGTCGATTGCCGGGTGATTGAAGATGATCGAAAAGGTCAGCTTGTAGCCATCGTAAGGCTCGAAACGCGCCCACTTGTCACCATCACGAACTTCGACCGACTTGGTAACGCGGATGAATTTCTTGGCTGCGTTCTGCTCCTCGATCCCCGCCGACTGGATCAGGAAGACGAACGGCGAAGCCGAGCCGTCGAGAATGGGCACTTCCGGCGCATCCAGATCGACCCAGGCGTTATCGATGCCGAGGCCGGCGAACGCCGACATCAGGTGCTCGATGGTACCAACCTTGACCCCATCCTTTTCGAGACAGGAACACATGCGCGTATCGCCGACCATCAAGGCGGCAGCGGGGATATCCACCGGTTCCGCCAGATCGACGCGACGAAACATGATGCCGGTATCCGGAGCGGCCGGGCGCAGGGACATGTTGACCTTGACGCCACCATGCAGGCCAACGCCGGAGGCGCGAATAACAGTCTTGAGCGTGCGTTGCTTTAGCATGCAAGTGCTTGAATAATTTGGGGAGCGGCACATTGTAACACAACGTGCCGCCGCCCTTTTTCAGAGAATGGCTGTGCTGCTGTCAGTCCGCCTGCTTGCGCAGGAATGCCGGAATGTCATAACGATCGACACCACTGTTGGCCAGGGCTTCGACCGTCACGTTGCGCTGCCCACGACGGACGACCGACGGCACTTCGAGATGCGCGTAGTCGACCGCGGCTGTCGGCGCGAAGGCCACGGCATCGCCTGTCCCGGTTGCCAGCGTCTGAACGACCGGCGTATTGACGACTTCGAAGGTCTGGCGGGCACGGGCCGCCACCTGACCGAGGCCGGTCGCCACCACGGTGACGCGCAGGGCGTCGCCCATCAGTTCGTCGTACACGGCGCCGAAGATGATGTGCGCGTCGTCGGCCGCAAAGGCCTTGACGGTATTCATCACTTCATTGACCTCCTTCATCTTCAGTCCGCCCTTGGCGGCCGTGATGTTGACCAGCACGCCCTTGGCGCCGGACAGATTGACGCCTTCGAGCAGCGGCGAGGCAACGGCCTGTTCGGCGGCGATCCGCGCCCGGTCGACACCGGCAGCAGCAGCGGAACCCATCATGGCACGGCCCATTTCACCCATCACCGTGCGCACGTCTTCGAAGTCGACGTTGACCAGGCCCGGGTAGGTAATGATTTCGGCAATACCGCCAACCGCGTTCTTGAGTACGTCGTCGGCCGCCTTGAAGCAGTGGTCGACATCGGCATCGTCGCCCATCACTTCCATCAACTTGTCGTTGAGGATGACGATCAGCGAATCGACGTGTTTGGAAAACTCGGCAATCCCGGCTTCGGCGGCCTTCATCCGCTTGTTGCCTTCGAAACCGAACGGCTTGGTTACCACGCCGACGGTCAGGATACCCATTTCACGGGCAATTTCGGCCACCACCGGGGCGGCGCCGGTACCCGTGCCGCCACCCATGCCGGCCGTGATGAAGGCCATGTGGGCGCCTTCCAGCGAGGCACGGATTTCGTCGCGGTGCGACTCGGCCGCCGCCTGACCGGCTTCCGGTTTGGCGCCGGCACCCAGGCCCGTCTTGCCAAGCGACAGCTTGGACGAGGCGGTGTTGCGTTTCAGCGCCTGCGCATCGGTATTTGCGGCGATGAACTCGACGCCATTGACCCCCTCATGAATCATGTGCTCGATGGCATTGCCACCGGCACCCCCGACACCGAACACCTTGATGATCGTGCCGCACTCTTCTTCCTTCTCGATGATCTCAAACATGACTACCTCCTCTGAAAAAACCTTAAAAAACTATCAAAAATTCTTGGAAAACCACGATTTCATGCCATCGAAGACATCCTTCACGCCCTGCTTTTCCTTGATCTTCTGGCCACGCTTGCGCTGTGCCTGCGCTTCCAGCAGCAGACCGAACGCCGTCGAAAAACGCGGGCTCTGCACGACGTCGGCCAGGCTGCCGGTGTATTTCGGGCTGCCGAGGCGGACCGGCATGTGGAAAAGCTCCTCGCCCAGCTCGACCATGCCCGGCATGACGCTGGCGCCTCCGGTCAGCACGATGCCGGAGGACAGCACTTCCTCGAATCCGGCACGCCGCAGCTCGCTCTGGATCAGTTCATAGAGTTCCTCGACGCGCGGCTGGATGACATCGGCCAGCGCCCGGCGGCTCAATTTGCGGCTCGGCCGGTCGTCGACCCCGGCGACCTCCATGGTTTCAGCCTGGTCGGCCAGTTGCGACAGCGCACAACCGTACTTGCACTTGATGTCCTCGGCCTCGCGGGTCGGGGTGCGCAAGGCCATGGCGATGTCGTTGGTGACCTGGTCGCCGGCAATCGGAATCACCGAGGTGTGGCGGATCGCCCCCTGCGTCCACACGGCGAGGTCGGTCGTGCCGCCGCCGATGTCGATCAGGCAGACACCGAGGTCCTTCTCGTCTTCGGAAAGGACCGCGTAGCTCGACGCCAGCGGTTGCAGCACCAGGTCATTCACTTCCAGCCCGCAGCGACGCACGCACTTGACGATGTTCTGGGCCGCCGAGATAGCGCCGGTAACGATGTGCGTTTTGACCTCCAGGCGCATGCCGCTCATGCCGATCGGCTCGCGGATGCAGTCCTGGCCGTCGATGACGAATTCCTGGGTCAGGATGTGCAGGATTTCCTGATCAGCCGGGATCGGCATCGCCTTGGCGGTTTCGATCACGCGCTCGACGTCGCTCTGCGTTACTTCCTTGTCCTTGATCGCCACCATGCCATTCGAGTTGAAACTCTTGATATGGCTGCCGGCGATTCCGGTGTAGACATCTTTCACCTTGCAGTCGGCCATCAGTTCGACCTCCTGCACGACGCGGCTGATGGTATGCACCGTTTCCTCGATGTTGACCACGACGCCCTTCTTCAAGCCGCGCGAGTCCTGCGAGCCCATGCCGATGACGTTCAGTCGGCCTTCCTGATTGATCTCGGCGACCAGCGCGACGATTTTCGACGTCCCGATGTCCAGCCCGACAACCAGATCCTTGTTATCCCTGCTCATATGCCTACTTTCCCTTCACATCGCCCGCGACTCGCATCGCAAAGCCGTTCGGATACCGCAAATCCACCACCGCAGGGCGCGCCGCACGCTTGGCGACGAGCTCCGGATAGGCCTCTATAAAACGCTGCAAACGCACACCCACCGGTGATTTCTGCTGCTCGCGCCCCATCTCGACGAGCATTCCGTTGTCCAGCTTCAATTGCCACGCCAGACGCGGGGACAGCGTGACCTGAACAGGCCTCTGGCCCAGCACCTTGAAATTCCCGACAAATTCCCCGTAGCGCTTTAGCACCTCGGGCGCAGTACCTTGGGGCCCGTAGAGCAAGGGCAGCGTATCGAGTTCCTCGTCCGGCGCCGTGGCGGCGAACACCTCGCCAAAGGTATTGACCAGTTCGCCCCGCCCCTCGCCCCAACGGGCTGCCGGGCGGTGCTCCTCGACCTTCACTTCCAGGCGCGCCGGCCAGGTTCGCCGCAACTCGATTTTGCGCACCCAGGGCAGTTTTTCCAGCTCGCCACGTACCGTTTCCAGGTTGAGACTGAAGAAATTGCCCTTTAGCGCACCCGGTAGCGACTGCTCGATTTCCGCCCGCCGCGTATGCTGCAGTTCCTGCGCAAACACCACCTGCCTTACCGGCAAGGACGGCACGCGCACCAGCCAGACCAGCGCGGCAACCAGCGCCGCGGCCGCTGCTGACAGGATCAGCAGATCGGCAATGGCATTGAGCAGGCGCGGTTTGTTCCACATTCATTGGGCCTCCCGCCGAGCCGTCTCAAGGGTGGCCTGCGCCCCCTTGGGGGGCAACGAACGAAGTGAGTGCAGGGGCTGTTTCATATCAGTCGTTGGCAGCGAGTTCGAGCACGCGGCGGACCAGCGCCGGATATTCCATGCCGGTCGCGCGCGCCGCCATTGGCACCAGCGAGTGGTCGGTCATGCCGGGCGCCGTGTTCACTTCAAGGAAATAGTGATTGCCCAGCTCGTCCATCAGAAAGTTGACCCGACCCCAGCCGCGGCCGCCGAGGATGCGGAATGCCTCCAGCGCACCCTTGCGGATTTCCATTTCCTTCGCTTCCGGCAGGCCGCAAGGGCACAGGTAGCGCGTGTCGTCGCGGTTGTACTTGGCCTCGTAATCGTAGAACTCGGTCGCCGGCTCGATCTTGATGATCGGCAGCGCCATCATGTCGTTACCGCGACCGAGGATGCCGACCGTGTATTCGCCACCCATGACACCCTTTTCGGCAATCACCAGCGGGTCATACTTCGCCGCTTCGGCGTAGGCGAGGTGGAGCGTGTCGCGCTCCTTGACCTTGGTAATTCCGATCGACGAACCCTCATGCGCCGGCTTGACGAAGATCGGCAGACCCAGTTCTTCCTCAACCTCGGCGAAATCGGAATCCGCGGTGAGCAGCGCATATTCCGGCACCGGCAACCCAGCCGCCTGCCACAGCAGCTTGGTGCGAAACTTGTCCATGCCCAGCGCCGAAGCCATTACGCCGGAACCGGTGTAGGGAATGTGCATCAACTCCAACGCACCCTGGATGGTGCCGTCTTCACCGTGCCGTCCATGCAGGGCGATGAAGGCGCGGTCGTAGCCCTTGAGCGCATCGAGCGGCTGTTCGGCCGGGTCGAAGGCATGGGCGTCGATGCCCTGCCCTTGCAGCGCCGCCAGCACGCGCGAACCGCTGTTGAGCGAGACCGCGCGCTCGGCGGAGGTACCGCCAAAGAGGACTGCGACTTTGCCGAAACCGCTCATTTCAACTCCACTACCTTGCCGGGCACCGCACCGATCGAACCGGCACCCATGGTCAACACCACGTCGCCGTCACGGGCGACATCCAGAATCGTTTGCGGCAGCGCCGCAATTTCTTCGACAAATACCGGCTCGACCTTGCCGGCGACGCGCAACGCCCGGGCCAGCGAACGGCCATCGGCGGCGACAATCGGCGCCTCGCCGGCGGCGTAGATTTCGGCCAATAAAAGCGTGTCGACCGTGGACAACACCTTGACGAAGTCCTCGAAGCAATCGCGCGTCCGCGTGTAGCGGTGCGGCTGGAAGGCCAGCACCAGCCGGCGCCCGGGGAAAGCGCCACGGGCGGCGGCCAGCGTTGCCGCCATTTCGACCGGATGGTGGCCGTAATCATCGACCAGCGTGAAGCTGCCGCCAGTCGCCAGGGCAACTTCGCCGTAACGCTGGAAGCGGCGACCGACACCCTTGAATTCGGCCAGCGCCTTGACGATGGCCGCATCCGGCACCTGCAACTCGGTGGCCACGGCAATGGCCGCCAGCGCGTTCAGGACGTTGTGCAGTCCGGGCAGGTTAAGCGTGATCGCCAGGCGCGTCACCGAACCATTGACCCGCACGCAGTCGAAGCGCATCTGACCGTCGGCGGCGACGATATTCTCGGCGTAGAAATTACTGCCCGGCGTCAGGCCGTAGGTGACGATCTGCTTGGCGACCTGCGGCATGATGGCGCGCACGTTCGGGTCGTCGGCACAAAGCACGGCGACGCCGTAGAACGGCAGGCGGCTCAGGAAATCGACGAAGGCGCCTTTCAGCCGCTCGAAGTCGTGACCGTAGGTTTCCATGTGGTCGGCGTCGATATTGGTGACCACGGAAATGACCGGCGACAGGAACAGGAAGGAGGCGTCGGACTCGTCCGCCTCGGCCACCAGAAAGTCGCCACTGCCGAGCCGGGCATTGGCGCCAGCGGCGTTCAGCCGCCCCCCGATGACGAAGGTCGGATCGATGCCGCCCTCGGCCAGGATACTGGTCACCAGGCTGGTCGTCGTCGTCTTGCCGTGCGTGCCGGCGATGGCGATGCCGCGCTTGAGGCGCATCAGTTCGGCCAGCATCTGGGCGCGCGGCACGACCGGAATCTTGCGCTCGCGAGCGGCGACGACTTCCGGGTTGTCGGCCTTGACCGCCGTTGACACGACCACGGCATCGGCCCCGGCGGCATTTTCGGCGGCGTGGCCGATCATCACCCTGACCCCTTCATCTTCGAGGCGACGGGTCGTCGCGCTGGCGGCCAGATCGGAGCCAGTGACGGTATAGCCCAGGTGGGCCAGCACTTCGGCAATGCCGCTCATGCCCGAGCCGCCGACGCCGACGAAGTGGATGTGTTTGACCTTGTGCTTCATTTCGCCCTCGCGCCAATGCGCCGGTAGTTATTTGAGCGTCCATCAATGCGAAGGCAGGCGGCGTTCGCCGTACTCGCATCCACGCTATGCGGCGCCCCTGCTCGGTAGCTCATTTCGCTATCTCCGCGCAAATATTGGCAACTTCGTCGGCAGCGTCCGGCCTGGCCAGACCGCGCGCCTTTTCGGCCATTTCCAGCAGTTGACCGCGACTGTAGTTGCGGATCAGCGCAATCGCCTCCGGGGTCAGGTCAGCCTGGGGCAACAGGAAGGCGCCGCCGACATTGACCAGGAATCGGGCATTGGCGGTCTGATGATCGTCCACGGCATGCGGGAAAGGCACCAGAACGCTCGCCACGCCCGCCGCAGCCAGCTCCGCCACGGTCAACGCGCCGGAACGGCAAATAACCAGATCGGCCCATTCGTAGGCGCCGGCCATGTCCTCGATGAACGAAACACAGTGCGCCTGCACGCCAACCGCCGCGTAATTGGCTTTCAGTGCCTCGATATGCTTTTCGCCGGCCTGATGCACAATCTCCGGCAACTCGTTCGCGCCGAGCAAGGCCATGCCCCACGGCACCATTTCATTCAGGGCCTGCGCCCCGAGGCTGCCGCCGATCACCAGCAGACGCAGGGCGCCGCTCCGTCCGGCAAAGCGCTCGGCAGGCGGCGAAATCTTCGCAATTTCCGGGCGCACCGGGTTGCCGACCCACAAGCCCTTCTTGAACACTTCCGGGAAGCCGGTCAGGATGCGGTCGGCAACGCCGGCCAGAACCCGGTTGGCCAGCCCGGCGACCGAATTCTGCTCATGCACGACCAGCGGCCTGCCGAGCAGCGAGGCCATCATGCCGCCCGGGAAACTAATGTAGCCGCCCATGCCAAGCACGACATCGGGCTGAACCTTGCGGATCGCCTTCCGCGCCTGCCAGAAACCCCGCAACAGGTTGAGCGGCAACAACAGTTTGCGCAACAGTCCTTTGCCACGGAGCGCGCCGAACTTGACCCAGACCATTTCGAAGCCGTGTTGCGGCACCAGCCGCGCTTCCATCCCGTCCCGGTTGCCCAGCCAGAAGACATTCCAGCCGCGTTCGCGCATCTTTTCGGCAACGGCAAGCGCCGGGAAGATATGGCCGCCGGTCCCGCCAGCCATCACGAGGAGCGTCCGGCTCATAGCTTGCCTCCCCGCATCAGTTGCCTGTTTTCCCAATCGACCCGGAGCAGGATCGCCAGCGCAATACAGTTGGCCATGATCCCCGAGCCGCCGAAGCTCATCAGCGGCAGGGTCAAGCCCTTGGTCGGCAGCAGGCCCATGTTGACGCCCATGTTGATGAAAGACTGGACGCCGATCCAGATGCCGATGCCCATGGCGACCAGCGCCGGGTAGAGGCGGTCGAGTTGCACCGACTGGCGGCCGATGGCAAAGGCGCGCTGGACGACCAGCGCGAACAGCGCGATCACCGCCAGCACGCCGAAGAAACCGAGTTCTTCGGCAATCACCGCGAGCAGGAAGTCGGTATGCGCTTCCGGCAGATAGAACAGTTTTTCGACACTGGCGCCGAGCCCGACGCCGAACAGTTCGCCGCGCCCGAAGGCGATCAGCGAATGCGAGAGCTGATAGCCGCGCCCGAAGGCATCGGCCCACGGATCCATGAAGCCGAAGACGCGGTCGCGCCGGTAGGGCGAGACGATGATCAGCACGGCAAAGGCAGCCAGCAGCCCGACGATCAGCATGGCGAACAAGCCGTGCCTTGAGGCCGCCGAGGAAGAGGATGCCCATGGCGATCGAGATGATCACGACAAAGGCCCCGAAGTCCGGCTCCTTCAAGAGCAGCATGCCGACCACGGCCATCGCGCCGAACATCGGCAGGAAGGCCTGCTTGAGGTCGTGCATGACATTGATCTTGCGCACCGTGTAGTCGGCGGCATAGAGCACCGCGAACAGCTTCATCAGTTCGGATGGCTGCAGATTGACGATCCCCAGCGGCAGCCAGCGGCGCGCACCATTGACGTCGCGGCCCAGCCCCGGAATCAGCACGATGGCGAGCAGCGCGACCCCAAGCATGAAGAGGAAAGGCGCATAACGCTGCCACAGGCTCAACGGAATCTGGAAGGCGACACCTGCGGCCATCATGCTGATGACGAGGAACGCGAGGTGGCGCCACAGGTAGTAGGTCGGCTGGAAGCCGGTCGTCCGCCCTGCCTCGGCGATGGCGATCGATGCCGAGTAGACCATCACCATGCCGGTGAACAACAGCAACAGCACGCTCCACAGCAGCGCGTAGTCGATTTCCGGCAACTGGCGACGCGGCGAGTCGAGGGTGTTGATCATCATGATGACAAGCCCTTCACCGCATCGATGAACGCCTGTGCGCGCTCGGCGTAGTTGCGGTACATGTCGAGGCTGGCGCAGGCCGGCGACAGCAACACGCAATCTCCCGTCCGGGCCTGACCGGACAACCAGCGAACCGCTGCCGCCATGTCGGCGCAGTGCTGTAGCGGCAGGCCGCAAGCAAAAATTGCCGCTTCGATGGCGGCGGCATCGCGGCCGATGAGTGCCACTGCGCGGCCATTCGCCTTGAGCGCGGGCAGGAGCGGGCTGAAATCCTGCCCCTTGCCCTCGCCGCCGAGGACGATCGCGACCTTGCGCCCCATGCCCTGGATCGCCGCCAGCGTGGCGCCGACATTGGTTCCCTTCGAGTCATCGACGTAGCTGACGCCGCCGATTTCGGCGACAGTCTCGACCCGGTGCGGCAAGCCAGCGAAGGACTTGAGCGGTTCAACCAGCCGGGCGGGTGCAACGCCGACGGCTTCGCACAGCGCCAAAGCCGCCATCGCATTGGCCGCATTATGCAAACCGGACAGTTTCAGGGCATCGACCGCGACCAGCGCTTCCTGGCCCTTGTGGATAGCGCCGCCAGCCAGCCCGTAATCAACGCCGCGCGGCGCGGGATTCAGGCCGAAAGTCAACATCGTCCGACCGCAGCGACCGTTGGCCATTGACCAGTCGTCATCACGATTGAGCACCATGACACCTTTGCCCTGGAAGACGCGCGCCTTGGCGGCGGCGTAATTGGCGAGGCTGCCTTCGTAGCGATCGAGGTGGTCTTCCGAGACGTTGAGCACCGTCGCCGCCTCGGCATTCAGGTGATACGTGGTTTCGAGCTGGAAGCTGGAAAGTTCGACCACCCAGACTTCAGGCAAAGCGCCGGCATCCTGCGCATCCATCAGCGCATCGAGCGCCGACGGCGAGATATTGCCGCAGGCGATGGCCGGCACGCCGGCGCCATTCAGCAGGTGGGCGGTCAGCGCCGTGGTGGTGGTCTTGCCGTTGCTGCCGGTGATGGCGATGATCTTCGAGCCCGGCGCCTGCTCGCGCACACCGGCGGCGAACAATTCGATTTCCGACACCACCGGCACGTCGACCGTGGCAATCGCCGGTGTTGCTTTCGGCACGCCCGGCGACAGGGCGACGAGGTCGATGCCGGCAAAGGTCGCGGCGGCGAACGGCCCGGCAATCACTTCGGCGTCCGGCGCGACACGAGCCAGCGCTTCAAGGTTCGGCGGGTTGTCGCGCGAATCGGCAACCCGGACGCGCGCGCCCTGGCGATGCAGCCATTTGGCCATCGCCAGCCCGGACTCACCGAGCCCGACGACCAGAACGCGTTTGCCCCGAAGTTCCATTAGCGCAATTTCAATGATGAGAGCCCGACCAGCACGAGCATGATGGTGATGATCCAGAAGCGGACGACAACCTGCGTTTCCTTCCAGCCCTTTTGTTCAAAGTGGTGATGCAGCGGCGCCATGCGCAGGATGCGGCGGCCTTCGCCGTATTTTTTCTTGGTGTATTTGAACCAGGTGACTTGCAGCATCACCGACAGCGTTTCGACGACGAAGACGCCGCCCATGATCAGCAGCACGATTTCCTGACGCAGAATGACGGCAACCGTACCGAGCGCGGCGCCCAGCGACAGTGCGCCGACATCACCCATGAACACTTCGGCGGGGTAGGCGTTGAACCACAGAAACCCCAGGCCGGCGCCGGCAATCGCCCCGAGCAGCACACACAATTCGCCGGCGCCGGGCACATAGGGAATCAGCAGATATTTCGCCAGCACCGAGTGCCCCGTCACATAGGCAAAGATCACGAAGGCGGCGGCGATCATCACCGTCGGCATGATCGCCAGCCCATCGAGGCCATCGGTCAGATTGACGGCATTGCTGGTGCCGACGATGACGAAGTAGGTCAGCACGATGAAGCCGAACACGCCGAGCGGATAGGCCACGGTCTTGAAGAAGGGAACGATCAGTTCGGTCTGTGCCGGTGAGTCGGTCGAGAAGGCCAGAAAGAGAGCCGCCCCGATGCCAAGCACCGATTGCCAGAAGTACTTCCAGTGCGCAGCCAGACCTTTAGGATCGCGGTAAACCACCTTCTTCCAGTCGTCGTACCAGCCGACGATGCCGTAGCCCAGGGTGACGACCAGCACGGTCCACACGTATTTATTGCTCAGATCCGCCCAGAGCAGCGTGGTGATGGCGATCGAGATCAGGATCAGCACGCCGCCCATGGTCGGGGTTCCGGATTTGACGAGGTGGGTCTGCGGCCCGTCGTTGCGTACCGCCTGGCCGATCTTCTTGGCAGCCAGCCAGCGGATCACGGCCGGCCCGGCGGCAAAGGAGATCAGCAAGGCGGTCATCGCGGCCAGCACGGCGCGCAGCGTGATGTAGTTGAAGACATTGAAGAAGCGAACGTCCTGGGCGAGCCATTGGGTCAGAGCCAGCAGCATCAGTTTTTCTCCCCGGAGACGATGGCATCCGCCACCCGTTCCATCTTCATGAAGCGCGAACCCTTGACCAGCACCGTGGTTTCCGGCCCCATTTCCTTGTTGACCGCGACAATCAGTTTCTCGATGTCGGCGAAGTGCCGGGCGCCCTCGCCGAAGTTGCGCACTGCCTGCTGGCAGGCATCGCCGATCCCGAACAGCAGGTCGATGCCCTGACTCTTGGCGTAACCGCCGATTTCGTCGTGATACTGCCCGCTGGCCTCGCCGATTTCACCCATGTCGCCGAGCACCAGAATCTTGCGACCGATGGTCGCGGCCAGCACCTCGATCCCGGCACGAACGGAGTCGGGGTTGGCATTGTAGGTATCGTCGAGCACCACCGCGCCAGCAAGGCCGGGACGAACCTGCAGGCGCCCCTTGACTCCGGAAAATCGCTCCAGCCCGGCCACTACCGCCGCCAGCGGAACGCCGGCAGCCAGGCAGGCGGCGGCGGCGGCAACCGCATTGCGGGCGTTATGGCGCCCGGGCACAGCCAGCCGGAATTCCGCGTTGCCCTCCGGCGCCGTCAGTTCCAGCAGGGTTTCCAGGCCGTGCTGATGAAGAACTGCCCGCACATCGGCGGCGTGCTCGATCCCGAAGGTACGCACCGGGTGATGACCGGCCATTTTGCGCCAGACGGCCGCATAACGATCGTCGGCGTTGATCACGGCGACGCCGCCCGTGGCGAGACCACTGAAAATGCCGCCCTTCTCGCGCGCCACCTCGTCCATGTCGCCCATCCCTTCGAGATGGGCGCGCTGCGCGTTGGTCACCACGGCCACGGTCGGCGCGCCGAGCGGCGCCAGGTAGGCAATCTCGCCGGGGTGGTTCATGCCCATCTCGATGACCGTCGCCCGGTGCGCCTGATCGAGCCCGAGCAGCGTCAGCGGCAGGCCGATGTCGTTGTTCAGGTTGCCGCGCGTCGCCAGAACCGCGTCGCCGAATTGCGCCTTGAGGATGGCGGCGATCATTTCCTTGGTCGTCGTCTTGCCGTTCGAACCGGTCACCGCGATCACCGGAATTGTGAAGCGGGCACGCCAGGCTGCCGCCAGTTTGCCGAGGGCGATCCGCGTGTCGTCGACCACCAGCGCCGAGACGCCCGCTGGCACGCGGGCCGCGTCGCTCACCAGTAACGCCGCGGCCCCCGCCGCAACGGCCTGATCCAGAAAATCATGCGCATCGAAGCGCTCGCCACGCAGGGCGACGAACAATTGGCCGTCACCGACGGCTCGCGTGTCGGTTGACACACCGGAAACAGCCAGATCAGCGCCGCAAAGATGGCCGCCGGTGGCACGCATGATGTCGGAGAGCAGCCAGTTCATCATGCAACCTCGCGCAGCGAATGGCGGCGCAGATCAAGTGCCGCGCGGGCCTGCTCGACATCGGAAAATGGCGTCCGGACACCGGCGGTTTCCTGATAGGACTCGTGCCCCTTGCCGGCCAGCAGAACGACATCGTTGGCGCCTGCCCCGGCAATGGCCCGGCGTATTGCCAAGGTCCGGTCCACTTCGGATTCCGCCTGCGCCACCCCCGATTTGATCTCGGCGATGATTCGCGCCGGATCCTCGCTGCGCGGGTTGTCGCTGGTCAGCAGTACCTGGTCGGCGAGACGGGCCGCAACCTCGCCCATTTGTGGCCGCTTGCCCTTGTCGCGGTCGCCACCGCAACCGAAGACAACGCACAGACGTCCGCTGCGCGCCGCCGCCACATCGCGCAGCGTGATCAGGACATTCTCCAGCGCATCCGGCGTATGCGCATAATCGACCACCACCAGTGGTTCGCCGATGCCGCCCAGACGCTCCATGCGTCCGGCCGGCGGCGTCAGTTCGGCCAGGCGGCGGGCGACTTCCGCGACCTCGACCCCGGCATCATGAAGCACCGCCGCGACCGCCAGCAGATTGGAGATGTTGTAGCGCCCGAGCAGAGCAGTTTCGACATCGGCACGACCATCCGGCAGGACAAGGCTGAAGCGTTGGCCCTGGGGCGTTTCGACCAGTCGTTCGGCGCGTACCGACCCCACCGCGCCAATAGCGTAACCGAGCACTGTCCGCGCGCTGGTTTCGCGCACCAGCTTGCGGCCACGTTCGTCGTCGAGATTGATGATTGCCGTACGCAGCCCCGGCCAGGTGAAGAGCTTCTGCTTGGCCGCCGCGTAGGCTTCCATGCTGCCGTGGTAATCGAGATGATCGCGGGTGAAATTGGTAAATACCGCGACATCGACCCGAGCGCCGTTCAGGCGCCCTTCCTCGATGCCGATCGAACTGGCCTCGAGCGCGCAGGCCTCGGCGCCGGCGCGACGGAAATCGGCCAGCAGGCGCATCAGCGTGGTCGCCTCCGGCGTTGTGAAGCCGGTATCTTCGAGTTCGCCCGGAAAACCGGCGCCCAGTGTACCGATGACCGCGCACTTGCGCGTGTGGGCGTGGGCGATGAACTGGCTCACCGTGGTCTTGCCGTTGGTTCCAGTAACGGCAATCAGCGACAGGCCGGCGCTCGGCTCACCGCAGACCAGATGCGCCAGCGGACCGGCCAGTGCGCGCAAACCATCGACCTGAAGGTTTGCTGCGGTTGACGCTGGATTCCAGGCAAAATCGCCACCTGCCTGCCAGAGGACCGCAACTGCCCCGCGGGCGATGGCGTCGGCGATATAGCGGCGGCCATCCGCCAGGTCGCCGGGGTAGGCGAGAAAGAGGTCGCCAGTCCGCACCTGGCGGCTGTCGTCGGCGACCCCCGTCGGGGCGATACCCAGTGCTGCCAGGCGCCCGAGAATTTCACGCGGCGCACTCACAGTTGCCCCTTTCCGGCCGCCGCGTCGGCCACCTGAATCGGGTCGTCCGGTGGAATACCCAGCGTGCGCAGGGCGCCGCCCATGATCTGCGAAAATACCGGGCCGGCGACATCGCCGCCGTAGTGCGCGCCGCCGGTCGGCTCGTCGATCATGACCGCCACCACCAGACGCGGGTCGCTGATCGGCGCCAGGCCGACAAAGGAGGCGATGTATTTTCTGACATAGGCGCCGCCCTCGATCTTGTAGGCCGTACCGGTTTTGCCGCCCACCCGATAGCCCGGCACTCGCGCCTTGGGCGCCGTGCCCTCGGGCTGCACCGCCATTTCCAGCATGACGCGGATCTCGCGCGCCGTCTGCGGCGAAAACACGCGGACGCCATGCGCCGGCAACTCGTCGGTCCGGATCAGCGTCAGCGGCCCGGTCTCGCCGTCGCGCGCGAAGATGGCGTAGGCGCGCGCCAACTGGATCAGGCTGACCGATATCCCGTGTCCATAGGACATGGTTGCCTGCTCGATCGGTCGCCATTTCTTCCATGGCCGCAGGCGGCCATTCACCTCGCCCGGAAAACCAAGATTGGGCGCCTGACCGAAACCAACGCTGTCGAACATATCCCACATTTCCTTCGGCTGGAAACCGAGGGCGATCTTGGCGGTCCCGACGTTCGAGGACTTCTGAATCACCTGGGCCACGGTCAGGGCGCCATGCGGGTGCGCGTCGGAAATGGTCGCCGGGCCGATGCTCATCTTGCCGGCACAATTGATGATGGTATCGGCGCGCACCTTGCCGCGCTCGAGGGCAAGCGCGGCGGTAAACGGCTTCATCACCGAACCCGGCTCGAAGGTATCGGTGATCGCCCGGTTGCGCAGTTGCGCGCCCGAGAGGCGCTCGCGATTGTTCGGGTTGTAGGTCGGCAGGTTGACCAGCGCCAGGATCTCGCCGGTCCGGGTGTCGATGACGACGGCGCCGCCCGCCTTGGCGTTATGCTGTTCAACCGCCTGCCTTGAGCTGGCTGTAGGCGAGGTACTGGATTTTCGAATCGAGCGCCAGGCGCACATCCTTGCCGTCCTGCGGCGGCTTCAGCGCCCCCACATCCTCGATGATGTTGCCACGACGGTCACGGATCACGCTGCGGCTGCCGGGACGTCCGAGCAGACTCGGCTGGAAGGCCAGCTCGACGCCCTCCAGACCCTTGTCGTCCACGCCGGTGAAGCCGACGATGTGTGCGGTCATGTCGCCCGTCGGGTAATAGCGGCGGTATTCCTTTTCCTGATGCACGCCGGGCAGCTTCAGCGCGGCGATGCGTTCGGCGGTTTCCGGCGGCACCTGGCGCTTGACGAAAACAAATGTCTTGTCCGGCGCAATCTTGGCATCAAGGTCGCGCGTGCTCATGTCGAGCAGGGTGGCCAACTGTTTCTTCTGCTCGCCGGACATGGTCCGCGCGTCGCCCGGAATCGCCCAGATCGTCTTCATCGGCGTCGACACGGCCAGCATGTCGCCATTGCGGTCGGTGATCTTGCCGCGCGAAGCCGAGACTTCAATATCGCGGCGGTAGCGCGACTCGCCCTTCTCCTGCAGGAAATCGTTGTTGATCACCTGCAGGTAAAAACTGCGCCCGACCAGCGCTGCGAAAGCGAGCATCAGCAACAGCCCGACGGTGCGTGAGCGCCAGCCCTGCAAGGCCAGTTGCAAGACCGGACTCTCGGCAAAACGGTGGCCGCGCTGCGGGCGCCGACGAACGACCATCAGCGCCCCCCCTTCTTCGGCTTGGCCGCCGGCTTGTCCACAACCTTGCCGACCGCATCCGGCGTCACCATGTGCAGTCGGTCCCGGGCAATCTTCTCGATCCGCGGATGCGTCGCCCAAGTGGACAACTCAAGCTGTAGCTGCCCGTATTCGATATCCAGCTGGCGCACCCGCTCCTGCTCGCCTTCCAGCGCCTGGAAAAGCTTGCGCCCCCGGTGCTGGGAGGTCACCACACCCAGCGCGCAAACAACGACGATCAGCAGAAGGAGCATGTTGAAACGAACCATCAGATTTTTTCAGCGACCCGCATCACCGCACTGCGCGCCCGCGGATTGTCGGCAACTTCGGCGGCGGGTGCCTTCACTGCCTTGCCGACCAGGCGCAGCTTCGGCTTCGGCAGTTGGTCAGCACGCAGAGGGAGACTCTTGGGCAGGGAATCGGCAGTCGACTGCTCGCGCATGAAGTTCTTGACGATACGGTCCTCCAGCGAATGGAAGGAGATGACCACCAGACGCCCGCCTGGCTTCAACAATTCGAGCGCCTGTGGCAGGGCTATTTCCAGCTGGCCGAGCTCCTGATTGATATGAATCCGTAGAGCTTGAAAGCTGCGCGTCGCCGCGTCCTGCCCTGGTTCACGGGTGCGCACGGTCGCGCGTACGAGCGCCGCAAACTGGCCTGTTGTGACAATTGGCTGTTCGAGTCGAGCAGCCACAACCTTCTTTGCAATCTGGAAAGCAAACCGTTCTTCGCCATAATCCCTGATGACCTCCGTAATTTCCCTGATTTCAGCCCGCGCCAGCCACTCGGCCGCCGTCTCGCCCTGCGTCGTGTCCATGCGCATGTCCAGCGGTGCGTCATGGCGAAAACTGAAGCCGCGTTCGCCGTCGTCGATCTGCGGCGACGACACGCCGATATCGAACAGGATTCCATCGACGTCGCTGACGCCGGCATCGCGCGCCGCTTCGGCAAGTTCTCCGAAGGCGCGATGAACCAGGCGAAAACGCGGATCATTGATGGCGCTGCCCGCCTCGATCGCCTGCGGGTCGCGGTCGACCGCGATCAGGCGGCCTTTTTCATTCAGCTCGGCAAGAATGCGACGGCTATGGCCGCCGCGTCCGAACGTGGCATCGATATAGACCCCGTCAGCCTTGATCGCCAGGGCTCCGACCGCCTCTTCGAGCAGCACCGTCACATGGGCGGCACTGCGCGTCACAGCACCAGATCCCCGAGGCCGGGCGGCAAATCTCCGAGCAGCGCCTCGGCGGCCAGATCATTCTGCTGTTTCCAGCCAGTCTCGCTCCAGATCTCGAAATGCGAACCCATGCCAACCAGAAAGACCGTCTTCTGGAACTGGGCGTATTCACGCAATTCAGGAGCGACCAGCAGGCGGCCGGCGGAGTCGAGTTCTTCGGTACGGGCGTTGCCAACCAGCACCCGCTTGATCGAAGCAGCACGCGGATCGAGGCTGGACGCCTTGAGAACCTGGTCACGAATCGGCTGCCAGGCCGGTGCCGGGTAAAGGAGCAGGCAACGGTGCGGATGCGCGGTCAGAACCAGCGAACCCTCAGCGGCGGCAAGCAGGGTCTCGCGGTGCCTTGCCGGTATGGCAAGCCGCCCCTTTGCATCCAGACTGAGTGCTGCAGCCCCCTCGAACATTCTCGCCTAGCTCCCCGTTTTCCCACTTTTTCACACGTTTTCCCACTCTAAGCCATGAACTTGACTCCGTCAATAGAAAAAATGGGAATTTTTTCATACACAACAAGGACTTAGGTGTGCTTCGTGCGGAGATTTTTTGGAAAAAATAGTGTTATAAATCAATGGCCGAAAATAGACTCTTAAAGTGACTTATAAGGAGTCGGGCAAAGCAGCCGCCCCGCGGGCGATCATGCTGGCGTGGTAATACGCGATGGTGATTTTTGGCTGCAGTCAGCGGTCAACCGCGACAGGTCGGCGACCTGTACAGCCGCCCGGCGCGCTCGGCCCGGGCGCCCCTTGCAGCAGCAAGGGGGTTGCGACCCTCCCGCAGGGAAGGCCGCCATTCGTCGGTGTGCTTACTTCAACTGGCTCAGCTTCTGCTCGATTTTCGGCAACGGCATCGCCCCCGGAACGCGCTCGCCATCGGCGAAGAACATGGTCGGCGTGCCGCTGATGCTGAGACGACGTCCGAATTCCTGGTTCTTGGTGATGGCCGAGGTATCGCAATCCTCCTTGGCCGCCGGCGCCCGGCCCTCAACCATCCAGTCGTTCCATGCCTTGCTGCGATCGGCTGAACACCAGATCTGCTTCGATTTCTTGATCGAGTCCTCGGAAAGAATGGGATACAGGAAAGTGTAGATCGTCACGTTGTCGAGTTTCTGGATATCCTTGGCCAGACGCTTGCAGTATCCGCAATTGGGATCCTCGAAGGTCGCCAGGACGCGCTTGCCGTCGCCACGCACCTGCTTGATCGCCCGCTCCAGCGGCAAATCGGCGAATTTGATCGCGGTCAGCTTGCGCATGCGCTCCTCGGTGACGTTCTTCATCGTCTTGCCTTCGATCAACTGACCGCCGGCAATGAAGGCGGTCATCTTGTCGTCGGTATAGAGGATGTTGCCGTCGGCGTAGATCTCGTAGAGACCGAGATAGCCCGATTTGGTCACACTCTCCACCTTGGTGCCGAGCTTCGCTTCCATGGCCTTCTTGATCTCCGCCTCGTCGGCGTTCGCCGTCGCAATGAACAGTGAGGCAAGCGCGAGCGGCAACAGTTTTTTCAACATTCAATTCTCCTAGAAGGCACCCAGCGCGTAGCGCACCAGAGCATTTTTGACAAATGGTAATCCGTTGGTAAGGTTCAGCCCGAGGTTGCGCAGGCCGCGCAGACCGGGCGGCGATGCCCTGAACAGCCGGCGCAGGCCATCGGTGGTCGTCTGCATCAGCGCGGTCTCCTCGCGGCGCGCGCGCTGGTAGCGCTGCAACAGGCGCTCGTCACCGATGTCACGCCACGGCTGAACCCCGGCCAGCAGCGTCGCGAGTTCACTGGCATCCTGAAAGCCGAGATTGATCCCGTGGCCGGAAAGCGGGTGTATGCCATGCGCTGCATCGCCGATCAGCGCCAGGCGCGGGGCGACGGTTTGCGGAACGCGAATGAGGCGCAAAGGGAAAGCGACCGGCGGAGTAAGCAATTCGAGCCGCCCGAGGGCCTGCCCGCCAGCCTCGGCAACACGCTCGCAGAAGGCTTCGCCGGGCAGGGCGCAGAGTTTATCGGCATAGTCATCGGAAGTTGACCATACAATGGAAATGCGGTTCCCGGGCAGCGGCAGATAGGCCAGAACGCCGGCGTCAGAGAACCATTGGTACGCAATATTGCGATGCTGCCTTTCGGTCAACAGGTTGGCGACCACGCCTTTTTCGCCATACGGCGTAACGATCGCCGCCAAGCCAGCGCTCTGGCGCACCCAGGAATCGCGGCCATCGGCGCCAACCAGCAGGCGGCCGGACAAGGTGGTTCCATCGGCCAGACCAAGCACAACGGAATCCGCCTCGAACTTCAGGCGCTCGGGAGTGGCCGGACAGAACAGTGTCAGATTACCCTGACGCTTGGCGCTCTCCCATAACTCGCAGGCCATCAGCGACGACTCAAGTATCCAGCCAAGCTCCGGAACGCCTGCCTCGTAGGCCGAGAATTCCAGTCGGCCACCGGCATCGCCATGCACATCCATGCCGCGAATCGGGGAAATGCGCTCGCCATCGAGATGCCGCCAGGCGCCGATCCGCTCGAGAAATGCGACATTGGCCGGACTGATGGCATAGACGCGCGCATCCCAGCCTTCCGGGCGCCGCGGCGCCTGATGCTCGACCAGTGCGATGCGCAAGGGCGTATCGCGCAAGGCGATAGCGAGACTTGCGCCGGCGAGCCCGCCTCCGACGATGATCAGATCAAACTGCTGCATGGCGGCGATTCGCCGTTTCAGTTCAGACTGAACAAGGATCAGGCCGGATTGCCGGTCGGCTTGTTGGGTCGTGGCCGGCGATTGTTGTTGCTGCGCGGCCGGTGCTTCTTGGGCTGGCCGGACGGCTTGTTATGGCCCATGCCACCGCCACTGGTGCCACCACCACCGCTGCCGCCACCTGGGCCGCCTCCGTGCTCGGAAGCCGAAATGCGGTTACCCGGGGCGAGCTGGATTTCCAGCTCGATGATTTCATCCCACTGTTCGTCTGATCTGTCCCGCTCGGGGATGGACAGCAGTTCACGCAAACGACGCCTGTTGTCGTTGGGCGGCGGAGCCGGCTGCTGAATGGGGGGAGGATTCTCTGGATTCTGATCGGTCATTGCAAACTAAAAAAGCGGAACCCGTTTGCCACGGGCCCCGCATTGGGTGATGCCGCTTATTTCTTCTTGGCAGCGGCTTTCTTCGGAGCGACAGCCGCCTTGAAGGCGGTACCGGCGGTAAATTTTGGCACCGTGGTGGCCGCGATCTTCAGCGTGGCGCCAGTCTTGGGGTTCTTGCCGGTGCGCGCAGCACGCTTGGCCGACTTGAAGGTACCGAAACCGACCAACGTGACTGATTCGCCGCTCGACACCGTCTTGACGACAGCAGCGATTATAGCCGACAGCGCCTTGTCGGCAGCAGCCTTGGTGATACCAGCTTCTTGTGCAGCAACCTCGACCAACTCGGATTTATTCATCTAAGTGCCTCCTGTTAACTACTTCCGTTTAAGAGAACTGGCCGTTGGCACGGCAGCACGGCAAAAGTAGCACATTTTCCGGATAAGTGCTGATGCCATCAGGGATATTTGACGCCAGCGCCCTGAATTTGCGCCTTTCGTACACGTTAACCGCGCTCCGCGTGGCCCCAGGCCACGTCGGGAAGTACCCTTGGAGTACAACCAGTGCATAAAAAACCCCGGCACGCGGCCGGGGTTTTGCGGGAAAAGCAAATCCTACTTCTTCTCGTCAGCGTTCTTCTCTTCCGGCTTTTCACCGTGCGAGATCGACACCGCGCCTTCATTGCGCGCACCGATGTGCTGGTCGATGGCCGGCAACTGGTGAGCGATGCCCTTGTGGCAGTCGATACAGGTCTTGCCCTCGACAAAGGCCTGCGGATGCTGCTTGGCGGCGCGGTTGCCCTGTTCCGTGTAGTCCATGTAGTCATAACGGTGGCAGTTGCGGCACTCCTTGGAATCGTTCGCCTTCATGCGCTTCCACTCGTTCTGGGCGAGTTGGGCACGCTTGGCATTGAACTTCTCCGGCGTGTCGATGGTACCGAGAATCTTGTGGAAAACCTCGTTGGAAGCCTGAATCTTGCGAATCATCTTCGGCCCCCACTCCTTCGGCACATGGCAATCAGGACAGGTAGCGCGAACGCCGGTGCGGTTCGTGTAATGAACCGTATTCTGGTATTCCTTGAAGACGTTTTCCTCCATCTCATGGCAGGAAATACAGAACGATTCCTTGTTTGTTTCCTCGAGCGCCCAGTTGAACCCACCCCAGAACAGGATGCCGGCTCCGAACAAAACGACCACGGTCACCAGACCGACACGCTTCACCCAGGCGGGCATATATTTTTCGAGACTCATCATTCCCCCTTCTTGGCAGCTGGTTTGTAGGTGTTCTCGACCAGCGGCTTGGCGTCAAACTGCGGCACATGGCACTGCATGCAGAAGTAGCGACGCGGCGAGATATTGCCCAGCTTCTTGTCCTCGCGGTCCAGATAATGCGACTTCGCCACCTTGGTCGCGCCGGTTTCCTCGGCCCGCTCCTTGGAATGGCAGTCCATGCACTTGTTGAAGTTCTGCGTGATGTTGTAGCCCTTGATGCTGTGCGGAATCAGCGGCGGCTGTTTCTGGAAATTGCGCGGAATGACGTCCTGATCCTTTTCCGGGCGGAACATGTTGTCCGTCCTCGATTCCTGATTGATCGGCGTCTTGCCGCGCAACGACTCCAGAATTTCCTGCGCGCTGGCGATGCCCGCCCCCGAGAGGAGCACCGCAGCCGCCAAGGCCAGAGCAGGGATGAATCTCATGGTTGTTTCCCTCCAAATGACGGCCGGGTTTCCTCCCGGCCGTTTTTCATGGTGATGATTTTTTTGCAATCAGGCCCTGGTCACCTTGACCGCGCACTTCTTGTAATCGGTTTCCTTGGAAATCGGGCAAGTCGCATCCAGCGTCAGCTTGTTGATCAGGCGCCCGGCGTCGAAGAAGGGGACGAAGACCAAGCCGCGCGGCGGCTTGTTGCGCCCGCGCGTCTCGACACGCATGTTCAACTTCCCCGCGCCGCGACGCGATCTTGACCTCCATGCCGCGCTGCAGACCGCGCGCCTTGGCGTCGTCCGGATGCATGAATACCACGGCGTCCGGGAAGGCCTTGTACAGTTCAGGAACGCGGCGGGTCATCGTGCCGGTATGCCAGTGCTCGAGCACACGGCCGGTACACAGCCACATGTCGAACTCCTTGTCCGGCGACTCGGCGGCCGGCTGGTAGGGCAGTGCGAAAATCACCGCCTTGCCGTCCTTGTGGCCGTAGAACCTGACACCCTCGCCCTTCGGGACGTAGGGATCGTAACCCTCGCGGAAGCGCCACAGCGTTTCCTTGCCGTGGACGACCGGCCAGCGCAGGCCGCGCGCCTCATGGTAGACATTGAAGTCAGCCAGATCGTGATAGTGCTTGCGACCGAATTGCGCGTATTCCTCGAACAGCCCTTTCTGGACGTAGTATCCGAAGTGCTTGGATTCGTCGTTGTCGAAGCCTTCCGCGATTTCACCGATCTTGTACTTGTTGACCGCACCGTTGGCAAACAACACATCGTACAAGGTCTTGCCCTTGAGCTTCGGCGCCTTGGCAACCAGTTCGGCCGGCCAGACATCCTCTACCTTGAAGCGCTTGGAAAACTCCATGACCTGCCAGAGGTCGGAATGTGCCTCGGCCGGCACCTTGACCTGCTGGCGCCAGAACTGGGTACGGCGCTCGGCGTTGCCGTAAGCGCCTTCCTTCTCGACCCACATCGCGGTCGGCAGGACCAGGTCGGCGGCCATCGCGGAAACCGTCGGATACGGATCGGAAACGACGACGAAGTTCGCCGGATCCCGCCAGCCGGGGAAGATCTCCTCGTTGATGTTGGGGCCGGCCTGCATGTTGTTGTTGCACTGCTGCCAGTAGAAATTGACTTTCTTGTCCTTCAGCGCTCGCATCATCGCCACGGCGTGGAAACCCGGCTTGTCGGGAATGGTGCCGTCCGGCAACCCCCAGAAGCGCTCGGCAATCTTGCGGTGTTCCGGATTGGTCACCACCATGTCGGCCGGCAGGCGATGCGAGAAGGTGCCCACCTCGCGTGCCGTACCGCAGGCGGACGGCTGGCCGGTCAGCGAGAACGGGCTGTTGCCCGGCTCGGAAATCTTGCCGACCAGCAGGTGGATGTTGTAGATCATGTTGTTCGCCCAGGTACCGCGGGTATGCTGGTTGAAACCCATGGTCCAGAACGAGGTGACCTTGATCTTCGGATCGGCATACAGCTCGGCCAGCGCCTTGAGATCCTTTTCCGAAACGCCGGAGAGCTTGGAGACCTTCTCGGCGGTGTACTCGGAAACGAATTTCTTGTACTCGTCGAAGGTGATCGCCTCGGACTTGCCGGTATCGCCTTTCGGCTTGCCGTCGGCGCCCGGATAGCCGTTGTTGCCGGCATCCTTTTCCAGCGCATGGGTCGGACGCAGGCCGTAGCCGATGTCGGTGGCGCTCTTCTTGAAATTGACGTGCTTGTCGACAAACGCCTGATTCACCTTGCCATTCTGGATGATGTAATTGGCGACGTAATTGAGGATCGCCAGATCCGTCTGCGGCGTGAAGATCATCGGGATGTCGGCCAGCTCGTAGGAGCGGTGCTCGAAGGTCGACAACACGGCGACCTTGACCCCCTTGTTCGACAGCTTGCGGTCGGTCATGCGCGTCCACAGGATCGGGTGCATCTCGGCCATGTTCGAGCCCCACAGCACGAAGGCGTCGGCATGCTCGATATCGTCGTAGCAGCCCATCGGCTCGTCGATACCAAAGGTGCGCATGAAACCGGCAACAGCCGATGCCATGCAGTGACGTGCATTGGGGTCGATGTTGTTGGTGCGGAAGCCAGCCTTCATCAGCTTGGCAGCAGCATAGCCTTCCCAGACAGTCCATTGACCGGAACCGAACATGGCCAAGCCGTTCGGTCCCTTATCCTTGAGGGTGGCCTTGGCCTTCTCTTCCATGATGTCGAAGGCCTGCTTCCAGGTGATCGGCGTGAACTCGCCGTTCTTGTCATACTTGCCGTCTTTCATGCGCAGCATCGGCGTCTTGACGCGGTCAGCGCCGTACATGATCTTGGACAGGAAGTAGCCCTTGATGCAGTTCAGGCCGCGATTGACCGGCGCATCAGGATCGCCCTGGGTGGCCACGACACGGCCATCCTGCGTGCCGACCAGCACACCGCAGCCGGTACCGCAGAAGCGGCAGGCCGCCTTGTCCCAGCGGATATCGTCCTTGCCGGCTGCCGCCACGTTCGTCGGGGCCGACAACCCCGCGACCGACATGGCCGCAGCAGCCGCGTTAGCCTTGATAAAATCCCGTCGATTGAGTTTCACGCCTCTACCTCCTCGGTATCTGACTTGTCGTCGCTATATTGATAGACCATGGCCACCGACGCGACTCCGGGAATGCCATGAAGCGCCACATAGGAATTGGCAGCCGATTCGGTATCGTCATCCTCAAGAGTGACGACAACCTTTCCCAGCGGGCTGCGGGCATGGATTTCCACCCCCGGCATCCCCGCCAATGCCGCGCACGCCTCGTCGAGACGTACTGGAAGGATATGCACGATAGCGCTTGAAATATTCATTGAGTCCCACCCTCCTTGCCCGCAGCTCACGGTCAGCGAGCACCATACCGAATAGCATGATCCCGATCCGGGCACACTTTCCGTTGATTTGAGTCAATTCCCGCGAGCTTTATACTGCAACTACTACCACTGCATGATAGATACTAATACTTTAGACCTACTTCAGAGCAGACGGCGGGCGATAGGGAATGCCTATGAACCTCATTCCCCGATTCAATTGGCTCAATACCGTATCCCGAACTATGATTCGTTCGTTGCAATTCATCAACCAAGGAGAAAACCCCATGTCGATCATCAATACCGAAGTTCAGCCGTTCAAGGCCCAAGCGTTCCACAACGGCAAGTTCATCGAAGTGACTGAAGCCAGCCTGAAGGGCAAGTGGTCGGCCGTCATCTTCATGCCCGCTGCCTTCACGTTCAACTGCCCGACCGAAGTCGAGGATGCGGCGGAACATTACGCCGAGTTCCAGAAGGCCGGCGCCGAAGTGTACATTGTCACCACCGATACCCACTTCTCGCACAAGGTATGGCACGAGACCTCGCCAGCCGTTGGCAAGGCCCGGTTCCCGCTGGTCGGCGACCCGACGCACAAGCTGACCCGCGCCTTCGACGTGCACATCGACGAAGAAGGCTTGGCGCTGCGCGGCACCTTCATCATCGACCCCAACGGCGTGATCAAGACGATGGAAGTACATGACAACGCCATCGCCCGCGACGTCAAGGAAACCCTGCGCAAGCTCAAGGCCGCCCAGTACGTGGCCGCGCACCCGAACGAAGTCTGCCCGGCCAAGTGGCAGGAAGGCGCCAAGACGATCGCCCCGTCGCTCGACCTGGTCGGCAAGATCTAAGCCTTAACGCGAACCACCAATCCGCTCCCGCTTCGGGAGCGGTGCGGATTCCAGTGAAAAGGGGCCGACGAGCCCCTTTTCACTGAAATTCTCAAAAAAGGGAGAACAGCATGCTCGACGCAAACATCAAGACCCAACTCAAGGCCTATCTCGAAAAGCTGCAGACGCCGATCGAACTCGTCGCCTCGCTCGACGACAGCGCTTCGGCACAGGAAATGCATGGCCTGCTGGAGGAAATTGCCGAACTATCTGCGAAAGTCAGTCTGCGCGAGAACGGCGACGCTGCGCTGCGGCCCTCCTTCGCCATCGGCCGTCCAGGTGAGGCGGCGCGCATTAGCTTCGCCGGCATTCCGATGGGTCACGAATTCACCTCGCTGATCCTCGCCCTGCTGCAGACCGGTGGCCACCCGCCGAAGGTCAACGCCGAAGTGATCGAACAGATCAAGGCGCTGTCCGGCACTTTCGATTTCCAGACCTTCATTTCGCTGTCCTGCCACAACTGTCCGGACGTCGTGCAGGCACTCAACCTGATGGCGGTGCTCAACCCCGGCGTCAGCCACACGATGATCGACGGCGCGTTATTCCAGGACATCGTCAACCAGCGCCAGATCATGGCCGTGCCGACCATGTTCCTCAACGGCGAGGAATTCGGCGCCGGTCGCATGAGCATCGAAGAAATCGTCGCCAAGCTCGACACCGGCGCCGCCGCGCGCGATGCGGAGAAACTCAATGCCAAGGCAGCCTACGACGTGCTCATCGTCGGCGGTGGCCCGGCCGGCGCTGCGGCCGCCATTTACGCCGCGCGCAAAGGCATCCGCACCGGTCTGCTGGCCGAGCGTTTCGGCGGCCAGGTCATGGATACGCTGGCCATCGAGAACTTCATCTCGGTCAAGGAAACCGATGGCCCCAAGCTGGTCGATGGGACTGGAGGAACACGTCAAGGATTACGACGTCGACATCATGAACCTGCAGCGCGCCACGCAACTCAAGGCCGGCGACCTGATTGAGGTCACGCTGGAAAACGGCGCCGTGCTCAAGAGCAAGTCGGTCATCCTCGCCACCGGCGCCCGCTGGCGCGAAATGAACGTGCCGGGCGAAAAGGAATACCGCGGCAAGGGCGTCGCCTACTGTCCGCACTGCGACGGCCCACTGTTCAAGGGCAAGCGCGTCGCGGTGATCGGCGGCGGCAACTCCGGTGTCGAAGCGGCGATCGACCTCGCCGGCATCGTCGGCCATGTCACGCTGCTCGAATTCGACAGCAAGCTGCGCGCCGACGCGGTACTGCAGCGCAAGCTGGCGAGCCTGCCCAATATCGCGGTATTCACCAGCGCGCTGACCACCGAAGTCCGCGGCGACGGCAGCAAGGTCAACGGTCTGGTGTACAAGGACCGCAACACCGACGAGGTCAAACACATCGACCTCGAGGGCATCTTCGTACAGATCGGCCTGTTGCCCAACACCGACTGGCTGAAGGGTACGACCATAGAAACAACGGCTGGCCCTAGGATCAACCTGTCGAAATTCGGCGAAATCGAGATCGATGCCAAGGGCCAGACCTCGGTTCCCGGCGTCTTCGCGGCCGGCGACTGCACCACCGTGCCCTACAAGCAGATCGTCATCGCCATGGGCGCCGGCGCCACCGCATCGTTGAGCGCCTTCGACCACCTGATCCGGACCTCGGCGCCTGCCTGAGCGCCCGGTCCACAAAAAAAGCCCGCCGCGGCCGGTCGACCGTGGCGGGCTTTTTCTTTGCGCTCAGTTGCCGCTCAGTCGCTTGCCGAACGAGACGGCATAGGCCGGCGAACGGAAATTGAGCACCGGGTCGTTGGTCGGCGCGATGCCGTCGGCCATGACCAGCGGGTCGTAATTGATCGCTTCGCAGGCGCCGCCCTTCTGTGGCATGGCGGCGCTGATGCTCAGCGTGCCGGCCTTGAATTCCTTGCGCCCCTCCGGCCACAACAGCGTCGGGTTGTCTTCCGGATCACCCGGCTGGCCGATCGTGACCAGCATGTCCCAGCGCACCGGCCCCTGCTGGGTACGGCTGATCAGCGCCGGCTCGAGGAAGTTGGCGCCGGCGGTCTTCAGCTCCTCGTCGCTCAGGCGTTTCTCGCCGTCCTGCGGCACGAAGCGCCAGCGTACCAGCGTCGTCTTGTCGCCCTTGCCGACGAACTTGAAGGTATGGATTCCCCAGTAGGCGCTGTTGGCATAACTGACCGGCGGGTTGTTGGCGGCCAGGTACTGGGCTTGCGCCAGATTGTCGGGATGGCTGGCCTTGAAGGCCTTCATTTTCTCCGGATCGGGCTTGCCGGTGGCGGGATCGGGCTGCTGGGCCAGCATCAGGTCGAGAAAGGTCTGTGGGGTGGCGGCGCCGAACATCGGCGTATTGAGCATCGCCATCTGGTGCGCGCCGCCGCTCCGCAACTGGAACTGCAGCGCCATGCCACGAACGTTCTTCGCGGTATCCGGCACCTTGGGGTTGCCGCCGGTCACCGAGAAACGCGCGACGACCGGCACCGGTTTGCCGGAAAACAGCTCCGAACGGCTGTAGGCTGCTGCTTCCTTGCTGCCGACAAATTCGCCCAAGGCACACACGCCCTTGATGTGATTGCGCCGTTCGCCCTTGTTCACGCCAAAGGCGCCTTCGATCGCGGCAACGACTTCCGGCGCGGTCACTTCCTGCTCCGCCGCGAAGGCCACCTGGGTGCCGAGCGTCAGCAAGCCGGCGAGTGCATATTGCGGGAACATTTTCTTGTGCATGGTGATTTTTCCAGTCGGGGGTTGTGGGGACTACTTGTGTTCGAGTTGATCATAGACGGCAGTCGCCACGCGCGCCAGTTCACCCTTGTCGATCCCGGCCGAGAGGGCGTAACCAAACTTGCCGTCGATCCAGTAAAAGACATTGACCGGCCCTTCCTTGGCAAAACGGAAGCCGGTATCGCGATTGGCTGCGTTCTCGGTCGTCACGTAAAGCGTCAGGCGCTGGCCGCTGCTGTCGTGATACATGAACTGCGCGACCGGACCGCTGTTGCCGGGCAGCAGGCGGCCGCCGATCAGTTCGTAGCCGAGGGCGCCGAGCTGCGGCGGACTGACCGGCGTACCAAGGCGTTTGGACAGCCATTTGACGAGCTGATCTTCCTGATCGGCAGTGACTTCGACCGGGCGCTTGACGTCCGGGCTGTAAACCACATGCGCCACGGCGGCCTGACGCGGCAACGGCGTCAATTGCGCCATGCGGTCGACCGCCTGATATTGGCCGTGCCCGAACCAGCCGGCAACCCCGCCCAGCAGGGCGATGGCGACACCGGCGGCGATGCGCTGCAGGGACCAGCGTTCCAAAATTGGCCGTTTTTGCGGGTCAACCGCGCCCCGCAGGCGAAGGGGCCTGTGGCTCAAGTACCCTTGGGGTGTGGCAGGCGGCTTTTCGGCGAGTTGGCGTAGCGGCGCGGGCAGCACTTCGTCGAGTACCGGATCGAAAAGTTCGCGCAGAGCATCCTTTTGCATCCGATAAGCCTGCAGGCGCTCGGCTTCCTCGGGATAGGCGGCCAGATAGTCCACGACCTCGGCCCGCCGGTTTTCCGGCAACTGAGCATCGACGTAGGCGTGCAGGTCGGCTTCGGTGATCGGAAGTTTGCTCATCGTACAACTCGCAGGTTTGTTGAAGGCGGGCGACCTTCGAGAATCAGCCGCAGACGCTCACGGCCGCGCGACAGGCGCGACATGACCGTGCCTGCGGGAATGCCCAGCACGCCAGCAATTTCTTCATAGCTCATTTCCTCCAGCGCGACGAGCAGCAGCACGACACGCTGATCCTCTGGCAGGCGGGCCAATGCCGCTTCGAGATCGTTCACTTCCAGGCGGTCGCTTTGTGTGGCGCGGGTCGGCACCTCGAAGTCCTCATCTCCCATGGGCAGCGTATTCAGACCCGGGCGTCGCAACTGGTCGACGCGCAGATTGTGCATGATGCCGAACAGCCAGGCGCGCAGGTCGCTGCCCGGCCGCCACTGGGCGAATGCGCAACCAGGCGCGTTCGAGGGTGTCCTGCACCAGATCGTCGGCCGCCGCGCGATCGCCGCACCAACGCCCGCGCATAACGGCGCAGGCGCGGCAACTCGGTCAGGATCGCGCTGCTGTCCACTAACTCATTCCTTGCCTGGATCCGGCGTAACGCGAAGACGAGCCGCAGACAGTGCAATTGGCACGGCAAGGCGAAGTTGACAAAGTGACGCCGGTTCCAGGCATGGAATCAGGGTTTGGCTACGTGCCAGGCATTGTTGAGGAAACCGTCACCGGTCTTGTCGCCCGGCTTCTGGTCCTTGCTCCAGTAGTACAACGGCTTGCCCTTAAGCGCCCACTGCTTCTTGCCATCGTCACGGGTGATGACGCTGTAGTCGCCGCTCGCCTTGTCGCTGTCCGTCGCGTAGAGCGGCGGCCAGTTGGTGGCACAGGGGCCGTTGCACATGCTCTTGCCGTCGGCGTCCTTGTCGAAGGTGTAGAGCGTCATGCCATTGCTGCCGGTGAGCACGCCGTCGGCAACCATGGCGGGCGACGCGTAGGCGGAACTGGCGGCGAGCGTGGCGGATACGAGCAGGGCGAACACGAGTTTGCTTGTTTTCATTTTGATCTCCGTTGGGTTTGGGGTGCTACACCTGCATATACGGAAATCAGACAGCCATTATTCCAGCCCGTGCGAACTATTTGCGAGGAACATTTCGTCCGTCGCCAGATGTAAGCTGATTGCACTGATGGAGAAGTTCTCGCCGCGATCGCGACCAAGCCCTCTGCCGACTTTGGACCATCATTCAAACTGACAAGACGAAACCTGCCTGCGAACCAGAAAGCGGCGCATGCAAGGCGTGGCAATCGCAAGCCCGGCAGCCTTGCCCGGCACTCAGGATGAACGCAGGAATCCGGACACGCTCCCGCAAGTATCTTTTCGCACCAATCATATGATTTTGTCGCAAACCATCAAGCCACATGCAGGTTGCCTGTGGCAGACTTCTCATAGTCACCACACAAAGAGAACATCATGAACAGGTCAGCCATATTCACCGCTGCGATGGCGATTGGTCTAGCCGCCGCCATGGCCTCTCCGGCTTCGGCCCGAGACTTCAAGATGACGACCCCGATTCGCCCCGGGCGTCGCCACGCCGACAAGCTCGAAACCTCGATCGGCACCTTGAACCTGAATGACGGCTACCCGACTGCCGAGACCGTCGAGAAGATCTACGACAACCTCGATCGTTCGCGGGCGCTGCAGGCCTACCTGCTGGCCATCCCGATCGTGAACCAGGCTGGCATGCGCGACTCGCTGCGCAAGTTCGGACCGGACAACCAGACCGACGTCATCTGGGAAGAACTGGTCGATCCGCAAGACCGTGGAACTGACGGCGAACGACAACACCGATCTACAGCTTCATCTGGCTCGACACGAAGAAGGGTCCGCTGGTCGTCGAGGTCCCGCCCAAGGTCCTCGGGCCATTGACGATTTCTGGTATCGCTGGGTTGCCGACATCGGCATCACCGGTGCCGACAAAGGGCAAAGGCGGCAAGTATCTGATTCTGCCGCCCGGGTACAAGGGCGAGATCCCGGCGGGCTATTTCGTCGTGCGCCCCAGCACCTACGGCAACTGGCTCGCCCTTCCGCTCCTTCCTCGTCGACGGCTCGACCAAGCCCGGCGTCGAGTCGGTCAAGAAGCACCTGAAGATCTATCAGCTCGCCGATGCGGCCAATCCGCCGCCGATGAAGTTCGTCAATGCATCAGGCGTTCCGGCGAACTTTGTCGCACCGGGCGACTACTCGTTCTGGGGTCTGCTGAACCAGGTCATCCAGGAAGACCAGCCGAGGGTTCCGATCCGACTACGCTGGGCCTCTTTGCCTCGATCGGCATCGTCAAGGGCAAGCCGTTCAATCCCGATGAGCGGATGAAGAAGATCCTGGCCGACGCCGCGAACATCGGCGCCGTGACCGCGCGCACGCATCGCCTTCAAGATCCGCTGACAGGAAGCCTACTTCTACCCGAACAGCGCATGGCGCCTGCCGTTCTTCGGCGGCTACAAGTTCGAGAGTCGCCCCCGGCGTCACCAATCTGGATGGTGCCGCCTTCTACTACTACTTCGCCACCGGCGTCACGCCGGCGATGGAAGATGAAGATGGTCGGCAAAGGCTCGCAGTACCCCTGGGCCGTCGCAGGACTCGAAGGGCAACCCTTCGACGGCGGCAAGACCTACAAGCTGCACCTGCCGCCGAACGTCCCGGTCAAGGACTTCTGGTCGGTCATCGTCTATGACAACCAGACCCGCTCGATGGTGCAGACCGACCAGAAGGCGCCGAGCGTCAGCAGCCAGGACAAGGGCTCAAGATCAATGCCGACGGCTCGGTGGATGTCTACTTCGGCCCAAAGCGCCGGCCGGCATGGAGAACAACTGGGTGCAGACGATTCCCGGCAAGGGCTGGTTCATGATCCTGCGCCTCTACGGCCCGCTGGAGCCGTGGTTCGACAAGACCTGGCGGCCGGGCGAGATCGAGTTGCAGAAATAAGCGGCCTCACCGGTTTCCATTCTGACTGAACAATGGGCGCTGCGGCGCCCATTGCCTTTCCAGAAGCGACGATATGATGACGGCCTCTGCCCTGCAAAGGGGCGCCCAACCGCCAAATGCATTTATTGAGTTATTGAGTAACCGCCATTGGCAGTGACAACTCAGGACCAATGGCGGGCGGGAGCCTTCCGAACGGATGCCAGGCAGCCGCGCCAGCCGGCCCGGCCGATGGCAGGTCTGCCGCTCGATCTTGGAACAACTTCCGATATATTTTCCGGCCAGCCCCAACCGCCACAGCGAAGTCACCTCCGCCGCCCGCGCCGCATGCAGCGGGTCGCTGCGGTCACCGGCCTTGGGATGTTTGGGCCGGGTGTCGATGCGGCCGAGCACCTTAAGGCCGCCGGCCGCGATCCAGCCCAGCAACTCATCGCGCGAACGCAGGCCGAGGTGCTCGGCCAGATCGGAGAGGATCAGCCAGCCCTCGCCGCCCGGCTCAAGATGCGCTGCCAACCCGGCGAGAAAGCCGCGCAACATGCGCGAATCGGGGTCGTAGACCGCGTACTCGATCGGCGAACTCGGCTGCGCCGGCACCCACGGCGGGTTGCAGACGACGAGCGGCGCACGACCGGCGGGGAAGAGATCGGCCTTGATAATCTCGATTGTCGCGGTCAACCCCAAATTTCGGGCATTTTCCGAGGCGCACTGCAATGCTCGCGGATCCTGATCGGTGGCGACCACACGCTTGATGCCGCGCCGCGCCAGCACGGCCGCCAGGATGCCGGAACCGGTACCGATGTCGAACGCCAGCTATCGCAGCCCGCCGGCAACGGCGCCTTGGCCACCAGATCGACATACTCGCCGCGCACCGGCGAAAAGACGCCGAAATGCGGGTAAATCCGCCCCTCCACCGCCGGCACCGGAATGCCCTTCTTGCGCCACTCGTGCGCGCTGACCAGCGCCAGCAGGTCGCGCAGGGAAATCACCGAATCCTCGCCCCAGCGGCCCCAAGGCTTCCATGCAGGCGGCGGCCACCTCCTGCCCGCGGCGCAGCGGGACGCGGTAATCGGCTGTCAAGGGCACCAGCAAGCGCCCAAGAATCGCCGCCCGCCGCCCCTGCGCCTGGCGATGCAGGTGAAAAGCCTCGGCCGGCGTCGCCGGCTTTTTCGCGAACCTTCACGCGGTGCACGATCCACCCGCCGTGCCAGCGCCTGCAACAGGTTGCGTGCATTCTGGTAATCTCCGCGCCAGAGAATCGCCGTCCCCTGCCCCGCCAGCCGGTAAGCCGCATCGGCCTTCAACGTGTCATCGGCAACAACAACCGATTCCGGCGGCGCCACGCCGGCTTCGGAACGCCAGCGGGCAGAATGCTCAACGCCGGCTTCCTGCCAGCGGACGAAGGGATACAGGCTGATGGTCATGCGGCATTGTAGGGGAGAAGGGATTTCCGCGACGGGTTCAGGTTAGCGACTGCGCGCCAGCGTTACAAAGCCAGCGCAAGGGAAAAGCGGGCTTCTCAAATCGGCCAGGAGGGCCATGGCACAATCGTTAACCACCCGGGCGCCGTCCCGTCAATACAGCCGAATGGCCGTGTCGAAGTGCCAGGTCCGGCGGATCTCGATCACGTCGAAGTCGCGGGCAAGCGCCGGCTGGAACGGCAGATAGGGGGTCTGGTTTTGCACGACGCGTCGTATCGCATCATCGATGGCAGCCACGCCGCTGGAGCGAACGAATGTCACGGACTCCACCGAGCCGTCGCTGCGAATGGCCACCGTCACCATGGGGTCGGTGTGAGGCTGCTTTGCCGCTGCGCGCACCATGTCGAACGCCGTATTGAAATGGATCTTCCGGCTCCAGGCTTCCGCGTACAGGATGAGTTCGCCGTTGGGGTCGGAGCGCCCGAAGAGCCTGCCTCGGCGCAAGGCGCTCGCCGACGGTGACCGGCGCGTTGCCTCCTGATCCGCTTGCCGGCGGGCGGCTTCCTCGTCCAGTTGTCGTCCCATCGCCCGACGCGCAGCATCCCGTCTAGCATCCTGCTCCCGTGCGGCCTCAATCTGCGCTCCCTCGCCCCGGGCCGCCTCCTGTCGTCGCTGGTGGGCTTGTCGTGTGTTCTCCTGACGTACCGCTTCCTGACGTACTGCTTCCTGACGTGCTGCCTCCTACGCGCCGCGTCCTGACGTGCTGCCTCCTGGCGGGCTGCCTCCTGCCGGGCTGCCTCCTGACGGGCTGCCTCCTGACGATCGGGCGGCGCTTGTCGTGTGTTCTCCTGGCGATCGGCTTCCTGCCGCGCAGACTCTGCCCGTGCGTGCGCGACTTCCTGCCGGGCCAACTCCTGCCGGCGGGGCTTGTCGTGCATTCTCCTGACGTTCGGCTTCCCGCCGTGCAGACTCTGCCCGTGCGACTTCCTGACGTGCGCAACTCTGCCGCGCCAGGGCTTGTCGTTCAATCTCCCGGCGTTCGGATTCAATTCGTGCAGACTCCGCCCGCGCCGCTTCCTCGGCTACTCGCTCCCGCGCCGGCTGGTCGATTTGGGCCTGCGCTGCCGCGCCAGCATCTCTTGGCGCTGCTGAGACGGCGGCGCTGGCTCCAACGGCGCGGGAGGCACGACGAACTCGGCCTCTTTGGCCTGCTCCAGGGCGATCACGCTGGGAAAAGACTTCGGCTGGGGCACCAAATCCGCAAGCGCGTTCGCCGGGGCTTTGCCGGTCGCTGCCTTTGGCCTGGAGCCAGCCTCTCTGCCTTTGCCGTGTGGGGTTAGCCTTCACCTTAGGCGTGCTCCGGGGCACAACCACCGGGGCTTTGCCGGTCGCTGCCTTGGCCTGGGGTTGGCCTTCGCCTTAGCCGTGCTCCGGGACACAACCGCCGGGGCTTTCCCCGTCGCTGCCTTTGGCCTTGGGCTCGCCTTCGCCTTAGGCGTGTTCCGGGGCACGGTCGCCGGGGCTGGCCGCGCCGGGCGTCGTCCAGGCGACTTGAATGTCACGACCGCCGGCCCAGCGGCCACGGTTTGCTCGATCAATACCGGCGGCAACGGCAGGGGGTCCGACGTGATGGCTGGCTCGGGTTTGCGACCGGTGCAGGAGCGAGCACGACGCGCAGATCAGGCACCTCGATCCGTCGATCCTGCCAGGGTAAGGCGAAGCCCGGAAGCCCAAATTCCTGACCGCTGAAGGTCAGGCTCAACAGGAGTGCGTGGGCCAGCAGGGAAAGCAGCAGCGAAAGACAGAGCCGCCTGCCCTGGGGGCTCGCGCGACGGAACCGGCTGCTGGCCGAGGTCGGCAGCATCCCGTAGCGGACGCCGGCAACGGATCGGATGGCGGTTCCGGTGCGTCGTCGGATGCTATGGAGTTCAAGCGCAGACCGCCATCGCGACTCGGGCACTGCGGCGGACGCGGGGCAATATGACCTCCTGCTCAATGAGCCAGCCGCAAATGCCGTCCCACACCGACGGCTGAATCCGTGCCTCGCCCACACCAGTCACAATACCCGCCGTTGAGCCAGATCGGCCGGCACCCATTCGGTGGCCTCTCGCTGGGCATGAAGGTACCCCCCATGACACTTGCCAGACTTGGAGCCAGCGTTCTCGGTCGTGTGTTCGAGTTGAGCCAGTTGCCCGGCAACTGCGTAATGCGCAAGTCCGGGGTCAGGTCAAAGTCTTTAGGAAACGCCAGAGGCTGCCATGAGTTCCTGATGTCTAGCAGAGTTTGCACAGACACCAGAGTCCGTAGATGAATTGATATTCATGCTTTGATTATGTGGTCAGAATCAAACGGCCTGCAACGAAACCATGTTGGCAAAGTCCGTAAGAAAGTTCCTTCCGTTCTCCGCGACCGGCAGATCAGTGATCTGTAGCCACCATTCCCCATGAAATGGTCATCAAGCTGGAATGGGCACCAAGCCGCCCGATGACTCTTGTTTGTCATCTGCCCGCAATAGGTCTTGGATTCAACCGGTCGATGCAACAGATTGGCTGAATCGTTCAGCGGGCGTTTCGTAGTTTAGTGTTTTTCTTGGGCGCTCATTCAATCTCCTCGCCACTGCATTTAGCTTGGCTTGCGAGTAGGCCGAGATGTCGGTTCCTTTGGGGAAGTACTGCCTCAAGAGCCCGTTCGTATTTTCATTGGTCCCGCGCTGCCAAGGATTCTGAGGATCACAGAAGTAGACCTTGATGTCGGTCGCCAAGGTGAAGCGCTTGTGGTCGGCCATCTCTTTACCCCGATCCCAAGTCAGCGATTGGTAGAGCTCCTGCGGCAACTTGCGAGCGTTTTTGATCAGCGCGTTGATGACCGTCTCGGTATCTTTGCTGGCGACCTTCACCAGCATCACGTAGCGTGTATGACGCTCAACGAGGGTCGCAATCTGGCTGTTCTTGCTGCCGAACAGTAGGTCACCTTCCCAGTGACCGGGTACCGCCCGATCTTCAACCGTGGCCGGACGCTCGCTGATCGATACCGCGTCCGTGATTCTGCCGTGATTGTCTGTTTTCTGCGTGTGATGGCGCGAACGGCGCATGACTCGCGTGCGCCGCAAATGCTGCAGCAGTTCCTTCTTCAGGGCGCCACGGGCCTGAATGAAGAGGCTGCGATAGATGGTCTCGTGTGACACCTGGTAGTTCTCGTCGCCCGGATAAGTACGCTTCAGCCACCCGGCAATCTGCTCCGGCGACCACTGCACTTGGAGCTTGTCTGCCACGATGTGCGCCAGCGTTCGGTTCTCAGCCAGTTTACAGGTCTTGGGGCGACGCGCCCGATCCCAGGCCGCCTGGTCGGCCTGACTCGCCCGATAGCCTCCTTGACCACCGTTGCGCTTGATCTCGCGGCTGATGGTGGAGGGCGCTCGCTCGAGTAACGTTGCAATCGAACGGATCGAATGACCCGCCACCACCGCACGCGATATCTCTTCGCGTTCGGCCAAAGTCAGCGCCAATCTGGAACGGCGTCGTTGCGCCGGGCGTATCCCGCCGGTCTCTGCCAGAATGCGTTGTATCGACGAGTGGTTTCGATCAAACAACTGGGCGATCTGCTGGAGAGATCTCACCTTTCTGCCAGCGTTCCCACATCAGCGCTTTCTGGCTTTCCGTGTAATAAATCCGCGGTCTTTGCTTCATCTGCAACACTCCTTCTGCTTACGCAGTTTCTAGTGTGTTGCATCGACCGGTTGAATCCAAGGTGAACCTGAGACATCCGCAGATTCCACTCCGATGCAGCACAAACCAAAACCAAGAAAAAATGGAAAGCCGGCCGATAAGCCGGGTTCTGTCCCGGCCTTGCGGGCGGCAATCATTCCTCTAGGCCTGCCGTCGCCGCAGCCTCGAGCAACCTACCCGGAAGCAGCGCGGGCCACGCCCATGCTTCCCTATTTGGTCTTGCTCCGGATGGGGTTTGCCGTGCCGCCGGCGTTACCGCCGGCGCGGTGAGCTCTTACCTCACCATTTCACCCTTACCTGATCCCCTTGCGGGGCCATCGGCGGTTTATTTTCTGTTGCACTTTCCGTTCCGGGTCTCGCGCCACCGGCCGTTAGCCGGCATCCTGCCCTGTGGAGCCCGGACTTTCCTCCCGGCGCCGTGCCCCACGCCCAGCGATTGCCTGGCCGACTTTCCGTTGCGAATTATCGCACGCCTGACCCGCGCCAAGGTATCATGCCGGGTTAGCCTTCACCGGATCGGTGAATTTTGTATTGACTGGAGAAATATACTTGGCAAAAGAAGAACTACTTGAAATGCAAGGCGTCGTCCATGACGTCCTTCCCGATACCCGCTTTCGCGTCACGCTGGAAAACGGTCACGAACTGATCGCCTACACCTCGGGCAAGATGAAGAAGAACCACATCCGCATCCTGGTTGGCGACAAGGTGACTTTGGAACTCTCGCCCTACGATCTGAGCAAGGGTCGCATCACCTTCCGCCACATCGAAACTCGCGGCACCGCACCACCGCCGCAGCGCCGTCGCTACTGAAACCGGCCACCGGAGCGTGGAACTCGGCTTACGCTCGCTTGCCTGCCCGCCGCCGGCAACCGGCAGCGCGGTCTTGTCGACACCACCCGCCGCAGGACAAAGCTCGAATGCACGCCGGTCACGCCGGGAATGCGCGTGACGCGGTTGAGCAGAAGGTCCTGAT
>CAVSFS010000004.1:0-421571 GCA_963727115.1 uncultured beta proteobacterium
GGCGACGGCCCGGAAGCTCTCCAGCCCCGCCTCCAGGTTCTCGATGATCTCGTCGGCCAGTTCGTCCGGCTCGGGCAGGTTGTCCAGGTCGGCAAGGCTCTTGTCCTTGAGCCAGAAGATATCCAGGCTGGTCTTGTCGCGCGCGATCAATCTCCTCGTAGGTGAACTTGCGCCAGCGGCCTTCGGGATTCTTCTCTGCGTGCCAGGTTTCCTTGCGCTTGTGGCGGTTGGCGGGTTGTAGCAGGTGATGAAATCCTGCAAGGTCCTCGAAGCGCAGCGGCTTCTTCTTCAGCGTGTGGTGGATGTTGGTGCGGTAGTCGTAGAACCAGACCTCCTTCGTCCACGGCGTCCTTGCTGCGCTGGCTGGTTGTCGAAGAACAGCACGTTCGCCTTCACGCCGTTGGCGTAGAAGATGCCGGTCGGCAGGCGCAGGATGGTGTGCAGGTCGGTGGTCTCCAGCAGCTTCTTGCGCACGGTCTCGCCCGCCCCGCCTTCGAACAGCACGTTGTCCGGCACCACCACGGCGGCCCGGCCGGTGGTCTTCAGCATGGTGCGGATGTGCTGCACGAAGTTGAGCTGCTTGTTCGAGGTCGTCGCCCAGAAATCCTGGCGGTTGTAGGTGAGGTCGTCCTTCTCCTGCTCGCCTTCCTCGTTGGTGAAGGTCATGCTGCTCTTCTTGCCGAAAGGCGGATTGGCCAGCACGTAGTCGAAGCGTCTTGCCGGCGTCGGCGACCAGCGCATCGTTCGGCGAAATCGGGCTGTCGCCGTCGATCTCGCCGATGTTGTGCAGGAACATATTCATCAGGCCAGCCGGCGCGTGCTGGCGACGATCTCGTTGCCGTAAAAGGTCTCGTGCTTGAGGAACGCCTTCTGCTCCTTGTCCAGCTCGTAGTGTTCGCGACGCAGAGAAATCGTAGGCGGCGAGGAAGAAGCCGCCGGTGCCGCAGGCCGGATCGGCGATGCGTCTTGCTCGGCTGCGGGCCGCACGCATTCCACCATCGCCCTGATCAGCGGCGCGCGGCGTGAAATACTGCCCCGCGCCGGATTTGGTGTCCTCGGCGTTCTTCTCCAGCAAGCCCTCGTAGATGTCGCCCTTGACGTCCGCGCCCAGCGTCACCCACTCGCGTTTCATCGACCATGTCGATCAGCCGCGAAGAGCTTGGCCGGGTCCTGAATCTTGTTCTGCGCCTTGGTGAAAATCTGCCCGAGCATGCCCGGCTTGTTGCCCAGCTCGCGCAGCAGCGTCACGTAATGCACCTCCAGCTCCGCGCCCGCGCGCGGCTTTCAGGCTCGGCCCAGTTGTATTCGTCGGGAATGCCGACATTGCGGTTGTAGGGCGGCTGGCTGTACTCGTCCGCCATTTTCAGGAAGATCAGGTAGGTGAGCTGCTCCAGATAGTCGCCATAGCCCACGCCGTCATCGCGCAGCGTGGTGCAGAAACTCCAGACTTTGGAGACGATGGATGCGGTTGCGTTCATGGCTTGCCTTGGTTCTTGCGTGGATTGTGCACACAGCGTGTGCAGAATTGAAAAGTTTACGCTGGCGAATGCGTTTTCAGCCAGTCGCGCAACGCCTCATTCATGCGCGTTTGCCAGCCTTTACCAGTTGCCTTGAAAGCCGCCACGATGTCGGCGTCGTAACGCACGGTCAAAGCCAGCTTGGTCTGCTCCGCCTTGGGGCGGCCCCGGCGTATCAGTTTGTCGCCGATATATCATCGGCCTGCTCGAAAAACTCGTCGGTCAGTTCGGGGGCGTCATCCGGGTCAATCCACTCGCTGTGCGTAGCGTGCTTGTTCGCGTTCATTGGCTTTCCTCATGCTGATAATGCGGCGTGCTTCACCACGCGGCGTCCAGATCATCACGACCATCCGGCCATCCAGTTTGCCAACCGTGATGTGGCGCGTCTCGCTGTAGTCGTCGCGAGTATCTTCAAGGGTGAAATGCCTGCCCGCGAAAACCTCGGCGGCTCGGGCGAAATCAACTTGCCTTTCAGCAAGCGTCCGGTCGCGCTTTTCAGGGTCGAATTCGATCTGCACAATTATTGTAGTTACACAAATAGAGCACGGCAAGAATTATTTGTAACTACGATATTTATCGACATGTATTGGCATGATTCGCCTCGGCAAAATGACTGTATAAAACACCAGTATTTTAGCCCGATTTTCCTCCGCTTGCCTGACTTCATGCCGATTGATTTCTCGGCGCGGATGCGTTCGAGCAGGGCGGTGGCGGGTTCTTCGTTTTTGGCCTGTTTTACCAGTTGACCGTGGAAAGCCTTTTTCAGGATGGACTGGCGCAGCGCGTCGGCCTGTTGCAGCGCGGTGGCGAGGGTTTGGTCGAGTTGGTCGGCTTCGGAGAGTTTGGATTCGAGTTCTTCGACGATTTCGCTGCTCGTCAAAGCAACAAACCGGAACCGGAATGTTTTTGATGTCCTCACCGGAAACCGAATGTCTCGCTGTCGTGCGAATTTTCAGGCTCGACTTGAAGGCACCGAAGGCCATGCACGTTAAGCTGTTTTCTGCCAGAAACGAGGTCAAGAGTAACTTAGAAGAGACACGAGTACTGAATAGCTTGTCCGGGAACAGGCGCTTTCCATCGTGGGCGATATTCCGCGCACACAGCGCAACGTACTGCCGTGAGCCGTTATAGCAAGTAAAGACGATGTCGCCTCGCTGCAAACATGTTTGAGCCAAAGTCGCCGATTTGGTTATCGATAAATCTGATGTCGGCCATGTCGAAACACATCGGGCGAACAGCGCTGATTCGCTGAAAATCGGAGTTCGCGAATCACCTTCCGGCTTTGCCGAAATCCCGTTTCGGACTAGCGACACAGATCTCCAAATTTCAACCACCCCCACCCCGCCGGCAGTTCAGGCAACTCGGCGAGTTCTTCGGCGATGAGCGGTGGCAGGGGCTTGGGGGGTTTGGGTTTGGGGCCTGCTTGGCCGGCGGTTTGCCAGTCGGCGAGTTGTTGCTGGTAGCGGGCCTGGCGTTCGCGGGCGATGCGTTGTTGCAGGGCGGCGGCGGTTTCGAGTTGGTCGCGGTTGGCGGCGCGCCAGTGCTGCGGTCGAACTTGCCTTCGAAGGCATTTTTCAGCAGCGACTGGCGATAGACCTTGAGCTGTTCGCGGGCGGTTTTCAGGCTGGCCACGCCCTGATCGAGTTCGGAAAACAGTTCCTCGATCTTGGCGACGATGCGGTGTTGTTCGGCGGTTGGCGGAACGGAAGATTTTGCAAGTGCTCAGATAGCCGTCGAGATCTCACTGCTGGCCGTAGCGCCACTTGGACATGTTTGCTCAGTTGTTTGGCGATAATGCCTAGTTGACACGTAGTAGTAAACGAAATTGCGTTGATACGCCGAATTCGGCTGCGAAGCACATGAAAGCCTGTTGAACCTTGATGCCGTCAATGCGTCCGACTGCAGTACCGATAGCCAATCGCGTCTGCCAATGCAGAGCAGTGATGCTCATCGGCAAACAAGACATCGCCGAACTGTTCGGCAGCCTGGCGTCGATCAATGCGCCTTGCTGACCTCGAGCATGAATTTGTCCAGTCACGAATGCCTCTGTCACGTCATCTGGCCGAACAGCGGCATTCGTGTCATCGAATGACATCGACCAAATCGTCGGCGATCGGCGATTCCGCCAGATGATCGATTGACCGACAAGTTTCAGATAGCGTCGCCTAAGCCCAACCTCGCCGGCAATTCCCTCAGCTCCATCACGCCACCAACGCCTCATTCAACTCATCCAGCAACGGGTCCATGCCCTCGCCGAACAGTTGCCACATTTTCCCCAGCCCGCCCTGGGCGTCGAAGGGGCTGTAGTCGAGGTCGTTGCGGTCAACGTGGCAGGAGTTGGCAATGTGGTCGCGGAGCATGCGTAGCCAGTTCATCTGTTCTTCGTTGAATTTGTCGGCTGCCGCCGGCGTGGTGCTGCATGATCCAGGTCTGGAAGTTCTTGCGCACGGTGTCGGCAAAGGGGGTGATCTGTGGCATCCAGGCCGCAGACGCGGCGGATCAGGGCGACCAGCGCGGTCAGTTCCTGTCGGGCGGGGCGCCATTGTAGCTCGTCGAGCTGGCCGTAGGCTTGCCAGATGCGCAGCGGGGCGAGTTGGGTTTGTCGGCTTTGAGCTTGTCGAGCACTTGGCGGATCAGCTTGAAGCGTGAGTTCGCGCCGTCGCCAGGGCTGGGCGAAGAAGATGGTCAGGGCTTCGATTTCGTCGCGGTTGGCGGCCAGCCAGTCGGCGAATTCGTCGGTCAAGTGCTTCGGCGTTGCGCGGCGCTGTCCTTGTTCCAGCCGGCGTAGGTGACGCTATCGAGATTGTCGTGGTCGATGGTTTGTTCTTTTTCGCGGCGGATGGTGTCGATGAGTTCGATGAGTTCGCCATTCAGCAGCGCGGCGGCTTCGCCGACCAGTTGTTGCTGGGCTTTGTCGCGCAGGGTGTCGCCGGGGTCGTTGCCGATGGGCAGGCCGGCGAGTTCGAGGGCGCGGGCTTCGATGAGGTCGCCATCGATGGCGTTGAACAGCTTGCTGACGAGATGGCTGAGTTCGACGCCGCCGGCCGCTTCGCGCATGCGGCGCTGGTCGTCGGCGTCGAGTTGCTTGTTAAGGCGGGCCAGGCGGCCGGCCAGCGAGCAGACGGTGTCGTCATCGGTGGCGCCCATCATGACGCCCATGGCGAGGTCCTTGAGCGGCACGGCGGGCTTGGTGATGAGCGGCTGGCTGGCGGTCTTGAGCGATTTGGTGACGCCGATGGCATCGACAATGACGTAATGGGTCTTGGCGGTTGTGGCGGAGGGCGTGACTTTCTTCAGGTCGTCCATGTCCAGCGTGCGCGTGCCGCGGCCTTTCATCTGCTCGAAGTAGTTGCGGCTTTTCACGTCGCGCATGAAGAGCAGGCATTCCAGCGGCTTGACGTCGGTGCCGGTGGCGATCATGTCCACGGTGACGGCGATGCGCGGGTTGTAGTCGTTGCGGAACTGGGCGAGGACGGATTTGGGGTCTTCGCTCGGCTGCCTGGTAGGTGCATCTTTCTTGCAGAAGTCGTTGCCTTCGCCGAATTCCTCGCGCACGGTCTGGATGATGTCGTCGGCGTGGCTGTCGGTCTTGGCGAAGATCAGGGTCTTGGGCACTTCGTCGCGGCCGGGGAAGATCTCCGGCAGCTTGTCGCGGAAGGTGCGGATGACGGTGCGGATCTGGTCCGGGTTGACGATGTCGCGGTCGAGCTGCGTGGCGGAGTAGGCTGCGTCTTCGTCCTGCTGCTCCCAGCGCTTCTTGCGGGTCAGGCGTTCGCGCTTTTCGACCTGCTGCTCGGCGGCGATGATCGCGCGCCTTGCTTGGTGACCTCGGTTTCGATCAGGTAGATCTCGTTGCCGACATTGACGCCGTCGGCCACGGCTTTCTCGTGGCTGTATTCGCTGACGACGTTCTTCTTGAAGAAGCCGTAGGTGCGGTTGTCGGGCGTGGCGGTGAGGCCGATCAGGAAGGCGTCGAAGTAGTCGAGCACCTGCTGCCAGAGGTTGTAGATGCAGCGGTGGCATTCGTCGATGAAGATGAAGTCGAAGAACTCGGGCGGGATTTTTTCGTTGTAGACGACGGGCAGCGGGTGCTTTGGGCTGCGGTCAGTTCGGCCGGGTTGATTTCTTCGGCGGCTTCGTCGAGTTGCTTGTCCTTGCAGGATGCGAGTACAGGCGCTGGATGGTGCTGATGCAGACCTGGCTGTCCTTGGCGACGAACAGGATTTGAGCCGCTGCACGTTGTAAAGCTCGGTGAATTTGCGGTTGTCGTCGATGCGGCACGTAGGCCATGAATTCCTGCTCGGCCTGTTCGCCGAGGTTTTTGGTGTCCACGAGGAACAGGATGCGTTTGGCGTCGGCATGCTTGAGCAGGCGGTAGATGGAGGTGATGGCGGTGAAGGTCTTGCCGGAGCCGGTGGCCATCTGGATCAGGGCGCGCGGGCGGTCTTCCTGGAAGGATTGCTTCCAGGTTGGTGATGGCGGTTTCCTGGCAGTCGCGCAGGCGGAGTTCTTGGCGGGCAGATGTTCGGGTTGAGCGGCGGCAATGTCGTGCAGGCGGGCGCGCAGGATTCGCCCTGGATCAGCCATTCCGCCAGGGTTTCCGGGCGGTGGAAGCTGAAGACTTCGCGCGAGCGCGGCTTGGGGTCGCGGCCATCGGTGAAGCGGGTGATGATGCCGGTGCTTTCGTAGAGGAAGGGCAGCGGCTCCTTGTTGTTGACCCATTTGAGCTTGGCGGCGGCATAGCCTGCGGTTTGCGTCTTCTACGTCGGTGATCTTGTGGCCCTCTTCCTCGCGCTTGGCTTCGATGACGCCGACCGGCTTGCTTGTCCACGAACAGCACGTAGTCGGCCGGGCCGACATCGGTCTGGTATTCGCGCACGGCATGACCGAGGCCGGCATGAAAAGTCGATGCTTTCTTGTCCTGCACGACCCAGCCGGCCTGCGCGAGCTGCGCGTCGATGCGGTCGCGGGCTTGCTGTTCGGGGTTCTGGTTTTCGGTCATGACGCACCCTTGAGCGCCAGCGCCCGCTCGTAGAGCGCATTCTTTGCCGCACCGGTAATCGCCGAGGCCAGCTTCGCCGCCTGCTTGACCGGCAGGCCTTCGGCCAGCAGCAGCTTGAGCACCCGCTCGCCTTCGCCATCATCGGCTTACCAGCCGGCGCGCCGGAGACCAGCAGCACGAATTCACCGCGCTGGCGGTTGGGGTCTTCCTTCAACCAGTCGAGTGCTGCGGTCAACGGCCCGGAATGGATGGATTCGAACAACTTGGTCAGTTCGCGGGCAATGACCAGCGTGCGCTCGCCGAGCACGGCGGCAAGATCGGCGACGGTTTCCAGCACGCGATGCGGCGCTTCGTAGAAGACCAGTGCATAAGGGTGTTCGCGCAATTCCTCGATGGCCTGGCGGCGCTGGCCGCCCTTGTTCGGCAGGAAGCCATAGAACAGGAAATGCTCGTCGAGCAGGCCGGAGGCGGAAAGCGCGGTGATTGCGGCGCACGGGCCGGGCAAAGGCACGACCTTGCAGCCGGCGGCGCGCACGGCGGCGACCATGTCGCGCGCCGGGGTCGGAAATGCCCGGGCGTGCCGGCATCGGAGATCAGCGCCACCGACTCGCCGGCTTGCAGGCGTTCGACGATGCGGGCGGCGGCTTCGTGTTCGTTGTGCCGGTGGGCGGGCAGCGTGCGCGCCTGCGATCCGAGTTGTTTGAGCAGCGGGCCGCTGTGGCGGGTGTCCTCGGCGGCGACCCAGGGCACGGCACGCAGGATTTCCTCGGCGCGGCGCGTCAGGTCGGCGAGATTCCCGAGCGGGGTCGGGACGACATACAATGCAGCGGAGTCTTCCATCACTCTTCCGTCATTTTTCCGGGCATGCAGGCAAAGACCAACGATACCACCACGACGCGCGGCCGCGAAGCCGAGGAACGGGCGGCACGCCATCTGGAAGGCTGCGGTCTGCGCGTTGTCGAGCGCAATTTCCGCATCCGTGGCGGCGAGATCGATCTGCTCTGCCGCGAAGGCAAGACGCTGGTTTTTGTCGAGGTGCGGCTGCGCAGCCGCAGCGATTTTGGCGGCGCCGGGGCCAGCATCACGGCCAGCAAACGGCGGCGCATCGTGCTTGCTGCCCGACATTACCTGGCGGGCAAGCCGGAGTGCGACTGCCGCTTCGATTGCGTGCTGATCGACGGAGGTAAACTCGAATGGATCAGGAATGCGTTTGCTGCTGACGATTAGTCTGGCTTTGTGGATTGGCGCAGCGCAGGCGGAAAGCGTCCGCATGCTGGTGCAAAGCTCGCCGCTGGCGGGCAGCCAGTATTACGCCGTCGGCGAGCAGTGGCAGGCAATGCGGGTCGGCGATCATCTCGACCTGATCCGCGAGCCGGACAACCGCCACGACCGGCGTGCAATCCGTGTCGAATGGCGCGGTCACAAGCTCGGCTACGTGCCGCGCGCCGAGAACCGCGCGGTGGCGGCGGCAATGGATCAGGGGGACAAGCTGGTTGCACGCATCGCGAAGCTGACCGAACACGCCGATCCGTGGCGGCGGGTCCAGTTCGAGGTTTACGTCGAGCTGTGATGTAGAATTGCCAAGTTACTCGCCCCAAGCCACAGAAAAAATGGATCTGATTTCCCGCGTCGCCAAGCACTTCGAGGACAGCGCCCAAACCAAGCTTGACGCCGTCGAAGCCATGGCAGCGCCGATCGCCGGCGCCATTGAAGCGATGACCAATTGCCTGATCAATGGCGGCAAGCTTCTCGCCTGCGGCAACGGCGGTTCTGCCGCGGACTCCCAGCATTTCGCCGCCGAACTGATCGGCCGCTTCGAGTCCGAACGCCAGGAGCTGGCGGCCATCGCGCTGACCACCGACAGCTCGATCCTCACCTCGGTCGGCAACGACTACTCGTTCAATCAGATTTTCGCCCGCCAGGTGCGCGGCCTGGGCCATGCCGGCGACGTACTGCTGGCTATCTCGACTTCCGGCAACTCCGGCAACGTGATCGAGGCGATCCGCGCCGCGCACGAAGCCGACATGCGCGTCGTCGCGCTGACCGGCAAGGGCGGCGGCCAGATCGGCGAGATGCTGAACGACGACGATATTCACCTCTGCGTGCCGGCCGACCGGACGGCACGAATTCAGGAAACCCACCTGGTCGCCATCCACTGCCTGTGCGATGGGATCGATGCACTGCTTCTGGGAGTCGAATGATGCAAAAAGCCAAACTGACCATTGCCGCCGCCGCGCTGATCACGGCGCTGCCCCTGCTTCAGGGTTGCGTGCCGGCGGTTATCGCCACCGGCGCCACGGTCGGCGTGATGTCCTACCAGGACCGCCGCCCGACAGCCATCCAGACCGAAGACGAGAGCATCGAATGGAAGGCGTCGCGCAGCGTTCCCGAGAAATATTGCCGCTGCCTCCCATCTCAATTTCACCTCGTTCAACCGGCGCCTGATGATCACCGGTGAAGTCCCGAGCGAGGAAGCGAAGGATGCCATCGGCGAGCAGGCGGCCAAGGTGGCGGGCGTCAAGGATGTGTTCAACGAAGTGACGGTCGGCCCGGCCTCCTCGCTTTCTACCCGCAGCAACGACAGCTACATCACGTCGAAGGTCAAGGGCCGCCTGGTCGACGAGAAATATCTGTCGGCCATCCACATCAAGGTCGTCACGGAAGCTGGCGTCACGTATCTGATGGGCATCGTCAGCGAGCGCGAGTCCAAGCTTGCCGTCACCATCGCCAGCAGGACCGATGGCGTGCGCAAGGTGGTCAATCTGTTCGAAGTGCTCGGCGACGCCGAGATCAAGCGTCTCGACGCCCCGCCCGGCGCCACCAAGCCGGCCGGCGAGCAGCCGGCGCCGGTCGAGAACCGCTAACACCGGCATCGAACTCAGGGGGAGGGGCAATCGTGAATCTGGAAAAGGTAATTTTCGGCTTCTTCATCGTTCTCGCGGCCACCCTCAACTTCGGCTTCTTCATCGGCGACATCGATCGTCCGGAACTGCACCACATCTATGAACTCGCGGCGGCGCTGGTCGTCAGCCTGATCGCCACGGCGCTCAAGTTCGGCGACCGCACGCAGATCGGCGCCATCCACCTGTCCACCAGCCTGGTCGCCGACCTGCAACTGATCGCCGCCGCGATCACCTGGGCGGTCGCGGTGCATGTCACCGGCGAAGGCATGACCGCCATCGGTCATGTCGAGCGTCGTCTCGCTGTCCGGCGGCGCGCTGTTCGCCAACATCGTCTCGGTCATCATCCTCATCATCGAAACCGTGATGCTTCGCCGCTAGCACCATGAAAGCAGAGGCTGGCACCAGGAGCCGCGCGTGAACAGCGCCTTCTTCCTCGTCCTGCGGCGCATGCGGGTGCCGATCATCGTCCTGATCGTCATCTATGCGATATCGGTTTTCGGCCTGACGCTGGTTCCCGGCATCGACGCCGAAGGCAAGGCCGCCCCACCGCTCAGTTTCTTCCACGCCTTCTATTTCATCAGTTACACCGCAACCACGATCGGCTTCGGCGAAATCCCGACCGCCTTTTCCGATGCCCAGCGGATGTGGGTCACTGTCTGCATCTACCTGACCGTCGTCGGCTGGTCGTATTCGATCGTCACGCTGATCGCATTGCTGCAGGACAAGGGCTTCCAGAACACGCTGACCGTCAACCGCTTCAGCCGCCGCATCCGCCTGCTCAAGGAGCCTTTCTACCTGGTCTGCGGCTGCGGCGAGACCGGTAACCTGATCTGCGAGACCCTCGACCGCACCGGCCACGCCTTCGTCGTCATCGAAAAGGACGAATTGCGCGTGCAGGAACTCGACCTCCAGGATTTCAAGACCGACACCCCGGCGCTGGCGGCTGACGCCAGCAATCCGGACAACCTGCTGCTGGCCGGACTCAAGCATCCGAAGTGCCGCGCCGTTCTGGCGGTGACCAATGACGAGGAGACCAATCTTGCCGTCGCCATCGCCGTCCGCCTGCTCAACCCTTCGCTGGCGGTGATTGCCCGCGGCCGTACGCCGTCGGTAACGGCGAACATGGCCTCCTTCGGCACCGACCACATCATCAACCCGTTCGCGCGCTTCGCCGAACACCTGGCGCTCGCCGTCGCCGCGCCGGAACGCTTCCGCCTCATCGAACTGCTCACCGCGTTGCCGGAAACCCCGCTGCCCGAACCCCACCGGCCGCCGCGCGGGCAGTGGATTCTTTGCGGCTATGGCCGTTTCGGACATTTCCTCGCCGACCACCTCAGGCCTGCCGGGATCGAGTTGACCATCATCGACCCGGAGTGCGATCCCGAACAACTGGCCAACTCGATCAACGGCCATGGAACGGAAGCGCACACGCTGCGTCAGGCCGGCATCGAGCGCGCCAGCGGCATCATCGCCGGCAGCGACAACGACGTGAATAATCTGTCCATCGCGGTCACCGCGGCCGAGCTGAAGCCGTCGCTGTTCGTCGTCGCGCGCCAGAACCACAACGTCAATGGCCCGTTGTTCGCGGCCTACGGCGCTGATTTCACGATGGTGCCAAGCCGCATCGTCGCCCAGGAATGCATCGCCATCCTGACCACCCCGCTGCTTGCCGCCTTTCTGACCCTGCTTCACGACCGCGACGAGGCCTGGAGCAGCGCACTGGTCGGCCGCCTGCAGGGGCTGTGCAATGGCCTGACACCGGCCGTCTGGGGTCTGAAGTTGAACATAATGGAAGCACAAGCTGCCTATCGTGCGCTGATGCAAGGCCGGCGGATCGCCCTGGGCGAAATCCTGCGCGACGGCACCGACCGCAGCCAGGCCCTGCCAGCCGTCACCCTGCTGTTGCGCCGCGAAGATCAGATGATCCTGCTACCCCCCGACGACTTTCCGCTTGCCCCTGGCGATGAACTGCTCATCGCGAGTTCGCTGGCCGCCCGCCGCAACCTCGAACTCACCCTGCACAATCCCAATGAACTCGACTACGTGCTGACCGGCCACGAACTTACCGGAAGCTGGATCTCGCACTGGCTCGCGGCGCACCGGAAGACGATCGGGCATCGCTCCTGACGTTGAATCCGCCCCGCCACCGACCATCGACAGCAAAAGCCACCCGGGGAGAATTCCGCGGTCGACGGCAAATGACAGCCGCTTTCCAGTCAGGCCGCCAGCACTCGCCGCAAGCCGCGCATCAGCATGCCGATGGCCGGAAGTTTCATGTAAAGTTCCTCGGCCGCATCCCAGTAATCACGGTGGTAACTGACCCGCCCGCCGGCATCGAACTTCAGATGCGAGACACCACGCATGGCCATGGCCTCGCCTTTTCCCCACAGCTTTACCCGGTAGTGGAACACCCAGACCAGCATGACCCCGCTATCATCGACGACCTTTTCGCTGACGACGAAGCGCGGCTCCCTGACCTGCTCGAACATGTGGGTAAAGATGCGCTGGATGGCGGCGACCCCGCGCACCTCGTTGAACGGATCCTTGAAGTACGCATCGGCGCTGTAGAACTCGGGGAAGCGGGCGATGTCCTCCGGTGCGAGGCCCTGGTAAAACTCGATCAACTGGTCCAGGTTCATCTCAGCCTCCGGTCATCCGCCGTACCAGCGGGAAATACAACCCGTAGGGCAGCAGCGCGAGGAACTTCATCACGCGGGTGAAACGCTTCGGGTAGTGGATTTCGAATTTGCCCGTTTTCAGGCCGTCAACCGTGGCAAGCGCCGCCTCCCCGGGGGTCAGCAGGGCGGGCATGGCGAAATCGTTCTTGGCGGTGAGCTGGGTCGCAACGAAGCCGGGGTTGACGACCCAGACGCCGATCCCCTGCGGCGCGAGATCGAGATGCAGACATTCGGCGAAGTGGATCAGCGCCGCCTTGCCCGGCCCGTAGGCCAGCGCCTTGGGCAGGCCGCGATAGCCGGCGACACTGGCGACGAAGGCGATGCCGCCGCCGGCCTGCAGGTCGGGCAACACCGTCGCGGCGAGGCGCATGGCAGCCGTTGAAATTGACGGTGACGACCTTCTCGGCGACCGCCAGGTCGAAGTCCCCGGCGCCCATCGGCACGTAATCGCCGGCCAGGTAGATCACCAGATCGACGCCGCGCCAGGCCGCGAGCAGGCTCTCGCGCGCGCCCGCCAGGCTGGCCGTGTCGGTGGCGTCGCAGGGCAGCAGCAAAGCGCCCGTCGATATCGAGCGCGCGCAACTTGTCGACGCTGCGCGCGGAAAGCGCGACGCGCGCGCCGAGCCGCGCCAGTTCGCCGGCCAGCGCCGCGCCGATCCCGCTGGACGCGCCGACCAGCCAGACGCGCTTGCCGGACCAGTCGACGATTTTCGGGTTCATCGTTTGACGAAGGTCAGGGTGACTTCGCCGAGATTGAAGCCCCACTTGCTCATGTAGGAGCGGTTCATCATCACCTTGTCGTCCATCAGGAACATCCAGTCGTCGAGATCGACGTTGTAGACCTTGCCGTCAACCGGCAGCGCCAGCACGTAGCGCCAGCGCAGCGCATTGCCGGCGACCTCGCCGATCGCCTCGCCGACGACGTCGTCGGCGGTGCCGCGGAAGGTGCCGTCCGCCTGCTTCGTCAAGCGTCCAGACGCGGCGCGAGGTGGTGCCGTCCGACCACTTGAAATGCTCGTCGAGGACGCCGGTATCGCCGGTCCACCTGGCGTCGATGACGACATGGAAGCGCTTCTGCACTTCGCCGGAGCGTCCCTGGAACATGCCCCAGGCGTCGAGGGTGCCGTTCAGGTAGGTCTTGAGGTCGAGGGCCGGCTGTTCGGCACGGTACTGTTCGACTCCCTTCGAGGCGCAGGCGGTCAGGCCAAGGGTGAAGACAGCGGCGAGCAGGAATTTCATGTCAGATCTCCAGGGAATGGCGCCAGCGCCAGAGCAGCAGTCCGGCCAGCGCCTTGAAAGCAAGCGGCAACAAGGCGTAGGCGAACGTGAGGGAAGCCAGTCCGTCGCCACCGCCCGGCACGTAGCCGAGCAAGGCGAGGAGCGGCAGCGCCAGCCCGGCGGCCAGCGCCAGGTTGAGCTTGGCAACGAAGTTCCAGACGCCGAAACAGGCGCCGGCCTGCCCCTGGCGCTCGCCGAGATCGGCGGCGATGGCGGCGGGCAAGGCCAGATCGGCACCGAGCGCCAGCCCGGAAGCGATACAGATGGCGGCGAACGGCCAGAGGTCGCCGCTGCCGAGAAGGCTGGCGCCGGCGAAGGCGATGATCGACAGGCCCATCGCCCCGAGCCAGGCATGAACACGGCCGAAGCGCGCCGACAAGGTGACCCAGAGCGGCAGCGACGCGGCGCCGGCGACAAAGTACAGGGCCAGCAGCGGGCCGCTCGCCCTTTCCAGTTGCAGCACGTCGGCGACGAAAAAGAGGAACAGCGTCGCCGGCAGCGCGGCGGCGATGCCGTTGGCGACGAAGACGCCGAGCAGGCGGCGGAAGGCGCCGTCGTTCATGACCAGACGCAGGCTGGGCAGCAGGGGTTGACTCGGCGCCTGCACCGGCTGCCCGGCGCCGACCCGGCTGAACGTCGTGGCGGCCGCGATCAGCAGCAGCGGCGGCAGGACCCACGAGAGGCGCCTGATGCCTTCACTGAGATCGCTGGCCAGCAACGCCGGCAGGGCGGCGGCGAGGACGACGCCGACCAGCCCGAAACCCTCGCGTGCCGCGGTCAACCGGGTGCGCTGGGCGGAAGTGCTGCCGACATCGGCGCCCCAGGCCTGGTAGGCGACCGAGGCGGCCGAGAAGCCGAGGTAGGTCAGCGCCAGCGAGCCGGCCAGCCATGGCGCCGCATGGTCAACCGGCGGGTTGAGCAGGGCGACGAAGCCGGCGGCGAAGGGCACCAGGGCCAGCGCCACCATGGTCGGGCGCGGCACGCGATCGGCGAGCCAGCCCAGCCACGGGTCGATGCCGGCATCGAGCAGCCGCGTGCCGAGCAGGATGGCGCCGAGCAGCGCGAGTTCCATGCCGGCCACCTCGGCATAGAAGCGCGGCACATGAACATAGATCGGCAGCGCCGCGAAGGCCAGCGGCAGACCGAGCAAGCCGTAGGCGAGAGTGCGGCCGCCGGTCATCGCCTCAGGCGTCCGGGCGCTTGAGCAGCGCGGCACGCAGATCGGGCGCGCTGGTTCTGGCATCGAGCCAGATGGCGAAGAAGGCCCGGGCAAAGGCCGGGTCGTCGATCGTCCCGATGCTGCGGTCGTTGAAGAAGAAACGCGCTGCATCGGGAAGCTGTACGCCGAGGATGTGGTCGCCGGGACGGACATCGGGAAAGATCCCGGCCATCTGTTCGCCCCAGCCCCTGAGTCGCGCCTCGTCGGCAACGCCGAGATTGCGGATCTCCTTGACGCTGGCGTCGGCGATGTCGCGCCCGCTGATGTTCCGCTTGTAGGTCAGCTTGAGCGCCAGCGGCGGGCGCAGCGGATCGTCGCCGCCGGCCCACAGCGTCGCCTCGTACACCAGGAAGCCAAAGCGGCGGAATTCCCCGCTGCCCCAGCGCCGGAAACCGGCGGTCGGCGTCTCCGGCCCGGTCGTCGCGAGGCTCGCCAGCGGCCACGCGGCGAGGCCCAGCAGCAGGCGGCGCCTAGCGATGAGCAAGTTCGAAATGGACGACATCGATGTTCCCGGCGAGGAAGCCTGCCTCGCAATAGCAGAGATAGAGGCGCCAGAGGCGGCGGAAGTGCTCGTCGAAACCGAGCGCGGCGATCTGCGGCCAGTTGGCCTCGAAGGCGCGGCGCCATTCGCCCAGCGTCCGCGCGTAATCGGCGCCGAACGCGTATTCGCCGCGCACCGCCAGCCCCTGTCTCGCCGCGGCGGCACGGAAGGCCGAGCGCGACGGCAGCATGCCGCCGGGGAAGACGTATTGCTGGATGAAGTCGGTGCCCTTGCGGTAGTCGGCGAACAGGTCGTCGCGGATGGTGATGCTCTGGACCACCGCCCGGCCGCCCGGCTTGAGCGCCCGCGCGACAGTCCGGAAGTAGCTCGGCCACCAGCGCTCGCCGACCGCCTCGAACATTTCGATCGAAACGATGTGGTCGAACTGCTCGCTGGTGTCGCGGTAGTCCTGCAGCCGGAGATCGGCTTGCGGCACCCGCTTCTGCGCCCAGTCGAGCTGCGCCGGCGACAGGGTCAGGCCGGTGACCTGCAGTCCTTCCGCGACCGCGATCTCGGCGAAGCCGCCCCAGCCGCAGCCGATTTCCAGAACGCTCTGCCCCGGACCGGCATGCAGGCGGCGCAGGATGCGGCGGTACTTGGCGCGCTGTGCGGTTTCCAGGTCGCCAGCGTCGGTGGCGCGGTAGATGGCGGCCGAATAGCTCATGCCCGGGTCGAGCCACAACCGGTAGAAGTCGTTGCCGAGATCGTAGTGGGCCATGATGTTGCGCTTGCTGCCGGTCCGGCTGTTGCGGTTCAGCCAGTGGCGCACGCGCGCTGCGAGCAGGTTGCGCCACGAACCGTAGAACCGCCTTCCTGAGCACGTCCCGGTTCCGGGTCAGCAGCGTCAGCAATCCGGTGACGTCGGGCGAATCCCAGTGGCCGTCGAGATAGGCCTCGGCCAGTCCGATGTCGCCACGGGCCAGCACCTGACCGAACATCGCTTCATCATGCACCTGCAGGGTGACGCCGTGCTCGCCCGACCCGAACAGGCGGCTCGACCCGTCGGGCAGGCGAACTTCGAGCATTCCGCCGGCAATCCGTTCGAGGAGCGTGAGAACCAGGCGGGTATCGCGCGCCGGACTGTCGCCGCCGCGCAGAATCATCGTGTTGTTCATTTTGGTGATTCCTGAAGGGGTTGCTGTTCATGGGACGGGTGCGCACCGACGAAAGGCACACCCTTGATCCAGAGCTTGAGGGCCTGCCAGTGGATGCGGAAGACGATGCCGGCGGTCAGCAGGGGCATGCGCAGGAGGGCGCCGAGCAGGGCGCGGGTGGACCAGGCGGTGGACCTGCCCGAAACCGAGGTCAGCAGCAGCTCGCCTTCGGCGTCGTCGTAGTCGATACGGACGACCGGACACTTGCGTTCAAGGAAAAAGCGGAATCGGTAGCCGCCCTCGACCTCGCAGAACGGCGAAACGTGGAACGCCTTGCTCGCCGTGACCGTCTGCCCCTCGCGCAGCGGTGCGCCGTCGGGGTTGTGCAGCAGATAGCTGTGGCGACCGCCGAAGGTATTGCTGACCTCGGCGAGAACGGCGATCAGCTGGCCGTCACGGTTGCGGCAGAACCAGAAACTGACCGGATTGAAGACGAAGCCGAACACCCGCGGGAAGCACTGCAGGATGACCTCGCCGTCATCGGGCAAGCCGTGGCGGCGCAGCAGCGCCTGGATCCACGGCAACAGCGGCGAGCCGTCGCGCGGCCCGTGGTCCTTCTGGTGGAAACTGAGCAGGTTGTTGCGGTCAACCGAGAAAAATGGACCATTTCCAGCCGCCAGATCGGCCACCGGCAACTGGACGAAAAAGACCGGATAGGTGAAGGCATTGACCACCGGGCGCAGGCGCCGGTGCATCACCTGGCCGATCAGAAGACGGGGACGGGCAGGCATGGCGATCTCAGGCACTCGCCAGTTCACGGACGAGCGCCGCGGCCTCGCCCTGCCACGGGGCGTGGATGCCCATGGCGTTGGCGACGCGCAGGGCCGACTTGAGGCCATCTTCGTGGAAGCCGTAGCTGCCCCAGGCGCCGGCCAGCCAGATGCCGCCCTCGCCCTGCACCTCGGCAAGTCTTGCTGGGCGGCGATGGCCGGGCCGTCGAAGATCGGGTGGGCATAGTCGAATTCGGCAATGACCTTGGCCGGATCGGGCTCGCGCGCCGGGTTAAGCGTGACGACGACCGGCGTCGCGAACGGCAGCGGCTGCAGGCGGTTGATCAGGTAGGAAACCGCCACCGGCTGCTCGCCCGGCGTGCCGCTGCCGGCAGCGTAGTTCCAGGCCGACCACAGTTTCTCGTCGCGCGGCAGCAGGGCGCGGTCGGTATGCAGAATGGCGCGGTTGGGCTGGTAGCGGATCGCCGCCAGCACTTCGCGCTGGGCGTCGCTGGCCGTGAAGCCGAGAATGGCGAGCGCCTGGTCGCTGTGGCAGGCCATCACCACCTGGTCGAAATGCTCGCCGCCGCCGGCGTGGGTCACGCGCAGTCCGGCGCCCTCGCGGGTCACGGCGCCCACCGGGCAGGCGAGACGAATGTCGTCGAGCTGGTCGGCGATCCGGCGCACGTACTCGCGGCCGCCGCCCTTCACCGTCCGCCACAGGGGGCGGTCGAAAACCTGCAGCAGGCCATGGTTCTGGCAGAAGCGCACGAAGGTGGCGAGCGGCGTATCGAGCATCTGGCCGGTCGGGCACGACCAGATCGCGGCGGCCATCGGCAGCAGGTACCATTCCGAAAATGCCGACGAGTAGCGTCCTTCGCGCAGGAAGTCGCGCAGGCTGCGCTGGTTGTCGGGATGCGAGAGCAGCCAGGCGACACTTTCGCGGTTGAAACGCAGGATGTCGGAAAGCATGGTCCAGAACTGCGGGCGCACCAGGTTGCGCTTCTGTCCGAAGACGGTGGCCAGGTTGCTGCCCGACCATTCGATGTCGGGGTTCTCCAGGCTGACCGCGAAAGACATTTCGGTCTCGACGCTGTCGACGCCGAGCAGGGCGAACAGCGCGATCAGGTTCGGATAGGTCTTCTCGTTGAAGACGAGGAAACCGGTGTCGACCGGGTGCGTCTTGCCTTCGAGCGTGACGTCAACGGTGTTGGTGTGGCCGCCGAGGTAATTGCCGGCCTCGAACAGTGTCACCTCGTGCCGGCGGCCGAGCAGCCAGGCGGTGGCGAGACCCGAGATGCCGGCGCCGACGACGGCGATGCGTTGCTTGTCTTTCATGGCCGCCTCCTATTCGTTGGAGCCGAAGAGTTCGGCGTAGGCCGAATGGTTGTGGATCGACTCGAAGTTCTCCGAGGCGACCTTCCATTCGGCGATGCGCGGCTCGCTCATCAGGCGCAGCGCGATGTCGCGCACCAGATCCTCGACGAACTTCGGGTTGTCGTAGGCACGTTCGGTCACCCACTTTTCGTCGGGGCGCTTGAGCAGGCCGAAGACTTCACACGATGCCTCTTCCTCGGCCAGGCGGACGAGTTCCTCGATCGCCATCGGCGAGCGCAGTTTCGCTTCCACCGTGATGTGCGAGCGCTGATTGTGGGCGCCGTAGTCGGAGATCTTCTTCGAGCAGGGGCAGAGGCTGGTCACCGCCGCCGTCACGCGCAGCGTGAGCGTGGAATGCTGCCCTTCCGGCCGGTCGATGATCAGCGTCGCGTCGTAGTCGAGCAGGCTTTCGACACCCGACACCGGCGCCGTCTTGCGGATGAAGTAAGGGAAACTCATCTCGATGCGGCCGCTCGATGCATCGAGGCGCAGCAGCATTTCCCCGAGCATCGCGAACAGGCCATCCTGCGTCAGCGCGCCGCGCCGGCCTTCGAGCAGTTCGACGAAGCGCGACATGTGGGTGCCCTTGACCTCGGGCGGCAGGCCAACGGTCATGGTCAGGCTGGCGACGGTATTCATTATTTCGCCACTGGCGGTTGCCAGTTGCAGCGGATAACGCAGGCCCTTGACGCCGACGTTCTGGATGGCCAGACGGCGGTTGTCGGCGGCCGACTGAACGTCAGGTAGAAAAAAGTGATCGGGTGCATTCATGGCAGTGGCTCCTTGGGGTTGGGGCGGTCGTTCTATTTGAGAAATTCGTCGATCTTCTTCAGCAGATCCTTGTCATCCGGCTTGGTAAAACTGGTGTAGGCAACGACCTGCGAGGCATCGCGATTGATCAAATACTTGTGGAAATTCCACTTCGGCCTGCTGCCGGTGATCTCGGCCAGCTTCAGGTAGAAGGGGTTGGCGTCCCTGCCCTTGACCGTCGTCTTGGCCAGCATCGGGAATTCAACCCCGTAGGTCAGGCGGCAGAAATCGGCAATTTCCTTTTCGCTGCCCGGCTCCTGCTCGCCGAAGTCGTTGGAAGGGAAGCCAAGTACGACCAGCCCCTTGTCCTTGAGCCGGGCATAGAGCTTTTCCAGTCCCTCGTACTGCGACGTGAAGCCGCAGAAGCTCGCGGTATTGACCACCAGGATGACTTTTCCCTGATATTGGCAAAGCGACTGGGGCTTGCCGTCCTGCAATCCGGGAAAGGTGTGGTTGAGCAAGGCCGGGCATTCGGCGGCGGTCGCAACCGGCACGACGCCAAGCGAAAGCAGGCCGGCGATACCCAGGCAACGCTTCATGTGTTCAAGCATATTCAATTCCTCAACAATTTGTCCTAGACAAACAGGACGTTTGTTCGTAAGATAGGCTTCAAAATTCAGATTGTCAACGGTTTGTCTAACTTTTGTTCAGGACAAATATGAATAGCCCAAGCTTCAATATTGCTGCCGTCGAACGCGACACGGGACTCTCCAAAGACGTTTTGCGCATGTGGGAACGCCGCTACGGCTTCCCGGTCCCGGATCGCGATGGCAACGGGGAGCGCAGTTATCCACCCGAGCAGGTTGAGCGCCTGAGGTTGATCAAGCGCCTGATGGACGCCGGCCACCGGCCCGGCAAGCTGATCGCGACGCCCGCTGAAGAACTGAGCGCGCTGGCGCCCAGACGTACAGCGCCGAGCACCGCGATTCGCAACGCCGACGCCTCTGGCGAACTCGATGAATTGCTGGCCCGGATCAAGCAGCACGACGGCGCCGCCTACCTGCAGGCCATGCAGCAGTTGCTCGCGCGCCAGGGGTTGCAGCGCTTTGTCCAGGACACCGTGGCGCCGCTGACCCGCCATGTCGGCGAGGCGTGGGAAGATGGCAGCGTCGAGGTATTCGAGGAACACCTGTTTACCGAACTGACCAAGCGCCTCCTGCGCCAGGCGATTGCCACGCTGCCCGGCGGCAGCCGCAGTCCGCGCATCGTCCTCACCAGCGTGCCGGATGAACCGCACGTGCTCGGCCTGCTGATGGCCGAAGCACTGTTGGCGCTGGAAGGCGCCGAGTGTATCCCGCTCGGCACCCAGATGCCGCTGCTCGAGATCAGTCGCGCCGCAACCGCGCATCGCGCCGACATCGTCGCCCTCTCCTTCTCGGCCGCCTTCCCGCAGCGGCAGATTCCCGGACTGCTGCAGCAGTTGCGCATGGTATTGCCGCCCGAAGTGGCTCTCTGGGCGGGCGGCGCCGCCGTTCGACGCCTCGCCGCGATGGCCGGGATCGAGTTACTCGGCTCCCTCGAGCAGTCTCTGGCCGCACTCGCCGCGTGGCGGCAGAAGCAAATGTAATCCTCCCGGCCCGCGAAAACGCCAAGTCGCGCAAAAGTCCCTATAGAATGATGGCCTTATCGCCGCCTCCAGCGACATGGCCAAGATGTCCTACCCAGCCCCTAAGTTCGAATCGAAAATCTGCCCCCCTGAGCAGTTGACCGCGCGAGCCGCCAACCTGGCTCGTCCGCTGGTGTTCACCAACGGCTGCTTCGACATCCTGCATCGCGGCCACGTCACCTATCTGGCGCAGGCGGCCGCGCTCGGCAACAGCATGGTGGTGGCGCTCAACAGCGACGCCTCGGTCAGGCGCCAGGGCAAGGGCGACGAGCGGCCGGTCAACGCGCTGGCCGATCGCCTGGCGGTGATGGCCGCGCTCGGCTGCGTGTCTCTGGTCACCTGGTTCGACGAAGATACACCGCTGCAGCGCATCCTCGAATGTCGCCCGGAGATTCTGGTCAAGGGTGGCGACTGGCCGGTGGCGAAGATCGTCGGCGGCAACGAGGTTGTCGCTTGGGGTGGGACGGTGCATTCGATCCCTTTCATCCATCAGAAATCGACGACCGCGCTGCTCGAAAAAATCCGCCGCCTCTAGTTGGAAAATCACGCACAAATGACTACGCCCAGCGCAACCGCGACCGACCAACTACTGCAGACGCACCAGCGCGCCAAACTCTTTCTGATCATCGGGATGCCGATTCTGGCTGCTTACGGCATTGCCGCCCTGCGCAACGCCAATTGGCCGCTGACCGGACTGATCGCCGCCAACGCCTTGGTCATAGGCGGCAGCTATCTGGCGTTGCTGCGCGGCCACGACCGCCCGTCATCAGTCCGCCCAGGCATGGCTACGTATGCCTTGCTGCTACTCTACATGGTTGCGTTTTCCGGCGAAGAGCACAGCCACGCATTGTGGTTCTTCTCGTTCCCCCTGGTTTCGATCATGCTTCTTCCGCTCAGGGAAGGCGCAATCTGGTCCGGCGTTTGCATTGCAATCGCCGCCTGCATCATGATCCTGGGCGGCCCCGAGAGGGGAACAAGCGCCTACTCGATGGCCTTCGCCTCGCGCTTCGTGATCACCGCCATCCTGATTGCCGGCGGCATATTCTGGTCGGAAGTCGTGTTGCGGCGCTATCAGAAAGAGACGATGGCCCACAGAGGAGTCATCGAGGCTGAAAGCGTCCGCCTGAAAGCGGAGATCGCGCGGCGAGTCGCGCTGGAAGTCGATCTGCGCGTCCAGGCCTCGACCGACGCCTTGACCGGCCTCGTCAACCGGCGCGCCTTCATGGAACGGTTTGCTCATGAACTGGCACGCAGCCAGCGCCACGGGCCGTCACCAACGCTGCTGATGCTCGACATCGACCATTTCAAGAAAATCAACGACAAGCATGGCCACCCGGCCGGGGACGTCGTGCTGGCCCACCTTGCGCAACTGCTCAAATCGAGCGTGCGCAACGTGGATATTATCGGGCGGATCGGCGGCGAGGAATTCGCGGTGGTGCTGGTCGAAACCAATGCGCTCATGGCAGCGCCGGTCATCGAACGCCTGCTTGAGCGACTGCGCAATACCACGGTCAAGCTGGCCGATGCCACGATGCTGAAATTCACGGCCAGCATCGGCAGCACCGAAATTCTCTGGGGCGACACTATCGACACGGCGATCCAGCGTGCCGACGAGGCGCTGTACACTGCCAAGAATACCGGCCGCGACCGCCACTGCCAGCGCTAACGCGCCCTAGAGCACCACCTGAGTGCCCAGTTCGACAACCCGGTTGCTGGGAATCTTGAAGAATGTCGTTGCCGAACCACCATTGCGGAACATGGCGATGAAGATTTTCTCGCGCCAGAACGCCATCTCGGAATTGAGCTTGGGAATCAGCGTCTCGCGTCCGATGAAGTAGGACGTATCGAGCGCATTGAATTCGAGTCCCGCGCCGGCACACATCGAAAGCGCCAGGGGAATGTCGGGTTCGTCCTTGAAACCGTACTGGACGATCACGCTCCAGAAATTGTCCCGCAGTGCCCTGACTTCGACGCGATCGATATCCGGCACGTAGGGCACATCGAAGAACTGTGCGGAAACCAGAACCACCCGCTCGTGCAGCACCTTGTTGTGCATCAGGTTGTGCAACAGGGCATGCGGCACCCCCGTGGGATCAGCGTTGAGGAATACCGAGGTTCCGGCGACCCGGGTCGGCATCGACGCCGCGAGCGATTCCAGAAACAGCGAAAGTTCCAGGCGCTCGCCTTTCAGACGCTCGGCAAGCAATTGACGACCGCGCTTCCAGGTTGTCATCAGGATAAAGGTGCCCATCCCGGCGACCAGAGGGAACCAGCCACCATCAGGAATTTTCAGGATGTTCGCGGCCAGGAACATGAGTTCGACGACAAGGAAACAGGCAAACAGCGCGCCGGCCCTGACCCAGCCCCAACCCCAGCTACGCGCGACCACCACGGTCGCCAACAGCGACGTGATCACCATGTCCCCGGTCACCGCAATACCGTAAGCGGCAGCCAGATTGTTCGACGACCGGAAGCCGAGGACGAGGATCATCACCGCCACCATCAGCGCCCAGTTCGACCGCCGGGAGGTAAATCTGCCCCTGCTCCTTCTCCGAGGTCTGTTGCACCTCCATGCGCGGCACGAAGCCGAGCTGCATGGCCTGGCGAGTTACCGAAAAGGCACCGGAAATGACCGCCTGCGAGGCGATCACCGTGGCCACCGTGGCCAGCCCGACCAGCGGGTAGAGCGCCCAATCCGGCGCCGAGAGGAAGAATGGATTTTTCGCCGCTTCCGGGTCAGCGAAAATCAATGCCCCCTGGCCGAAGTAGTTGAGCACCAGTGCCGGCAGCACGAAGGCGAACCACGCACGCTGGATCGGCTTGCGGCCGAAATGGCCCATGTCGGCATAGAGCGCCTCGGCCCCGGTGACCGCGAGCACGACGTTACCCATGGCGACGAGCGCCAGCGCCTTGTTGGAGAACAGGAATTCGATGCCGTAAAGCGGATTCAAGGCATGCAGGATGGCCGGATGAGCGACGATATTGCCGAGGCCGAGCAAGGCCAGGGTGCCGAACCAAAGCACCATCACCGGCCCGAAGAAGTTTCCGACCAGTGCCGTGCCGTGCCGTTGAATGTAGAACAGGCCGAACAACACCACCAGCGTGATCGGGATCACGAAGGGCTTGAGGGCGGGGGTTGCCACCTCCAGCCCCTCGACCGCGGAAAGGACGGAAATCGCCGGCGTTACCATCCCGTCACCGTAGAACATCGCGGCGCCGAGAATGCCGACGATCATCACCGCCTTCGCCTGCTTAGGCTTGTTCTGGACGTCGCGCAAGGCCAGTGCGATCAGCGCCATGATGCCGCCCTCGCCGCGGTTGTCGGCGCGCATGATGAAGGTCACGTACTTGACCGAAACGACAATGATCAGCGCCCAGAAGAACAGCGACAGACTGCCGAAAATATTGGCATCGGTGACCGGAATCGGGTGGTTGCCGGCGAAGACCTCCTTGACGGCATAGAGCGGGCTGGTGCCAATGTCGCCATAGACCACGCCCAAGGCCGCCAGCGCCAGAACGGCCAGTCTTTTGCCGGTTGCCTCTCCGGCATGCAAGTCAGTGCTGCTCATTCACCCCCCTGAACCACCGGCGGCTGGATCACCGCTCTGGTAGCTTACCCGGCCATGCCGCCAACGTACTGACCAAACACCGGGTTCTCATTTACTCCGTGGCGTACGAGTCAAAACGGAATGTCGTCGCCCAAATCGTCAAAAGAGGGCTTCGGCTTGTTCTTGGCGGGCGCCGGTGCGTAATCGGCCGGTTCGCTGTCGTAACCGCCACCGCCCGATGAAGCCGGCGCGCCCATGCCCTGGCGGGAGCCGAGCATTTTCATTTCGTCACCGCGAATCTCGGTGGTGTAACGCTCCTGGCCTTCCTTGTCGGTCCATTTGCGGGTGCGGATGCTCCCCTCGACATAGACCTGCGAGCCTTTTTTCAGGTACTGGCCGGCAATTTCCGCCAGCTTGCCAAAGAAGGAAATGCGATGCCATTCGGTCGCTTCTTTCTTCTCGCCGGTGGCCTTGTCCTTCCAGGTGTCGCTGGTGGCAACGGTAATATTGCAGATTGCCTCACCACTTGCGGTATAGCGAACTTCCGGATCCTTGCCGAGATTCCCGACGATGATTGCCTTGTTGACCGATGCCATGCCCCATCTCTCCTAAGCAGTTTGAGCCGCAGTGGCAACCACGCGCCGTTGCGGGAAATTCATTGAGCCCGTCACCACCAGCCAGACCAGCGCCAGTCCGGCACAGGCAGCGAATACCACATTATCACCGAAATTCTGCGCGATATATCCGCCCGCCGCACCGCCGATGAACAGTCCGATCGCCTGCGTCGTGTTGTACACCCCGAGTGCGGCGCCCTTGGCTGCCGGCGGCGCGGTGCGCGAAACCAGCGAGGGCAGCGTCGCTTCGAGAATATTGAAGGCAACGAAGAAGAGCATCAGCCAGAACGCCAGCGTCCACAAACCCTGTCCAAAAAAGAACAGGCCGAGCTGGACGACAATCAGCAATGCCACAGCGCCGCGAAAAATCGGCGGCATCTTGTCCTTGCGCTCGGCTGCAATGATCGCCGGCACCATGATGGCAAACGAAACCAGCACGGCGGGCAGATAGACCTTCCAGTGTTCCGCCGCCGCCAGCCCGCCATGATCGACCAGCGCATGCGGCAGCACGACGAACATCGCCATCTGCATCATGTGCAGCACGAAAATTCCGACATTCAGACGGAACAGATCAGCGTCGAAAACCACGCGACGCAGCGGCAGCTTTGCATGGCCGTGCGGCGCCGGCGCCGGCGGTACGGCCTTGATCAGGAGCACGATCGCCAGCAGCGCCAGGACGCCCGTCATGGTGAACAGCCCGCCCATGCCGATCCAGCCGTAAAGCAGCGGCGCGCCGACCAGCGACAGCGCGAAGACGAGGCCGATCGACGAGCCGATCATCGCCATCACCTTGGTCCGGTGCTCCTCGCGGGTCAGATCAGCGGCCAGCGCGGTGACCGCCGCCGAAATCGCCCCCGCCCCCTGCAGCACGCGGCCGACGATGATCCAGTGCATGTCCGGCGCCCAAGCGGCGACGAAACTGCCCAGGGCAAAGACCAGCAGGCCGATGACGATGACCAGCTTGCGCCCCCAGATATCGGACGCGATGCCATAAGGAATCTGGAAAAAAGCCTGGGTCAGGCCGTAGGCCCCGAGCGCAAAACCGACCAGCGCCAGGTTGTCGCCGCCGGGCAGCGTCTTGGCGTAGACCGAGAACACCGGCAGGATGAGAAACAGTCCCAGCATGCGCAGGGCAAAGATGGAGGCCAGGGAAGCACCGGCACGGCGCTCTTCCGGACTCATGCGGTCGGCAGCGGGGATCGACATTGGGGAAAGCCTTTGGTGCAATGCAGCGAAAGGGGAAATATTAGCAGGTTTGTCCATTTTCCTCGCGCCGCCACCCGGATTCACGGGATCACGGCCGGCCAGTCCGGAGCGCCTGCGTTAGAATCCCGGGCACCAGCTGGCAACCCGGCTTTACATGGATTTCCTGCGCATGGAGGGCGAACTCAACTTCCTCTCCTTTCTCCCGCTCAAGGATCGCCAGCCGGTTCTCGATTTCTGGTATCGCGGCCGCAAGGACCAGACCGACCAGTATTTCACCGACGCCGCCGACTATTTCCCACGCGAAAGCGGCATGCATTACCGGACCAAGGATCACTTGGGCGAGCTTTACCAGGCCGTCGCACAACGCATGGCGCCGGTACGCGACCCGGCGCTCGACTGGAAGAACACCGGGCTAAGTCCGGCGGAAGTGGCCCAGATGCGCCGGCTTTCGCAAATCCGCGGTATTCCGGCGTCGGTGATGCCCGAACAGAGCCTGCTGCTGTTGCGCCGGCCCGGCGACCGGCCGCAGATCGTTTCGCTGGTCCGCAACAGCGCGCACAGCAACGTCGCCGAAATGTTCGACGAGGCGGAACGCCGGCGGCCGAAGGAGGATACGCTGCTGGCGCTGGATGGCGTGATCGGCGCCTACCCCAACGCGTTCTTTGCGGTTCGACCCCGAAAAATTGCCCAATTTCGTCGACGCCGTTGCGCGCCTGGCCGATGAAGCCGACCTGGTGCGGCTGACCGAGACGATTCGGCGTGCGCCGCACCGACCCGCGCTTCTGGCCGACGAGCGACGCGCTGCATGCCGAGTGGCGGCGCACGGCGCCCAAGGAGGCGGCCGTGCTCGATTACAGCCGCTTCGAAAACCGCTGATCAGCCCTTGCCGGCGCGGGCTTCCTTGCGCAGGGAAGCCCACACCGAGGCGCCGATGATGACCGCGACCACGGCCAGCGAGAAGCCGACCGGAATCTTGTAGATGTCGATCAGCAGCATCTTGACGCCGATGAACATCAGCACGATGGCGAGGCCGTACTTGAGCAGCGAGAAGCGGTCGGCGACGCCGGCGAGCAGGAAGTACATCGCGCGCAGGCCGAGGATGGCGAAGATGTTCGAGGTCAGCACGATGAACGGGTCGGTGGTGATCGCGAAGATGGCCGGGATCGAATCGACGGCGAAGATCAGGTCGGAGGCTTCGACCAGCACCAGCGCCAGGAACAGCGGCGTCGCGTAGCGCACCCCGTTCTTCCAGGTGAAGAACTGCTGGCCATGGAATTCCGTGGTGATCTTCATGTGGCCGCGCAGCCATTTCACCAGCTTGTTGTTCTCGAGGTCCGGCTTCTCGTCGGCGAACCAGTACATCTTGACGCCGGTGATCAGCAGGAAGGCGCCGAAGATGTAGAGAATCCAGTGGAACTGGGTAATCAGCCAGGCGCCGGCGAAGATCATGATGGTGCGCATGACGATGGCGCCAAGCACGCCGTAGAGCAGCACGCGCTTCTGCAATTCGAGCGGCACCGCGAAGAAGCTGAACAGCATCAGCCAGATGAAGACGTTATCGACCGCCAGCGCCTTCTCGATCAGGTAGCCGGTGATGAATTCGAGCGCCTTGGTATTGGCGATCTCGCGCCCGATGGCTGCCGTCGAGATACCACCACAGGCCGCCGGCAAAGGCCAGCGTGATGGCGATCCAGACCACCGACCAGGTGGCGGCCTCCCTGAAGCTGACGCGGTGTTCCTTGCCGCCGCCGACCACGAAGAGGTCGATCGCCAGCATCACCACGAACGATGGCCGCGAAGCCGGCCCACAAACCCAGACTGCCTACGGTTTCCATGCAAATTTCCTTTCGCGCATTCCAAAAAGCAAACGGCCCGCGCCGAAATGGACGAGAGCCGTGGAATGCCAAAGGAGCCTCGCCATCGCGGCAAAGGTCTTGCTCGCAGCGCTGTTCTGCTGCCCGGGTGCCGGAAGCCTGACGCTTCGTGGTGACGACACACCGGTTGGGAGCTACTCCCCCTTGGGATGGAGCGGACTTTATTTAACCCGAGCGATATTGTCAACTTTTCCCGGATCAGCGTTGGCAGCCCCGCCAAGGCTGACCGGGGGCGAATGCTATAATCGGCGCCCGTTCCATGCACCCCAGCCCAATCCGGTGATCTTTACCCTCGGCATCAACCATCACTCCGCGCCGCTCGCCATCCGCGAGCGGGTGGCGTTCCATGCCGAAAAACTTCATCAGGCCCTGGCCGACCTGACCCGCAATAGTCCGGTCTCGGAAGTGGCAATCCTGTTCAACCTGCAACCGTACCGAAATCTACTGCGCCGCCGAAAACCCGGACGTGGTGATCGACTGGCTGGTCCAGTATCACCAGGTCGAGCGCAGCGAGATTGCTCCCTACCTCTACATCCACGATCAGCCGGAAGCGATTCGCCATGCCTTCCGGGTCGCCAGCGGACTCGATTCGATGGTCATCGGCGAGCCGCAGATTCTCGGCCAGATGAAGGATGCCGTGCGTATCGCCGAAGAGAACGGCACCCTTGGCACCCAACTGCACAAGCTGTTTCAGCGCTCCTTCTCGGTGGCCAAGGAAGTGCGCAGCACGACGGCGATCGGCGCCAACATCGTCTCCATGGCGGCGGCCGGGGTGCATCTGGCCGAGCGCATCTTCGAGTCGATTGCCACGCAGCGCATCCTGTTTATCGGCGCCGGCGAGATGATCGAACTGTGCGCCGCCCACTTCTGCGCCCAGCAGCCGAAGCAGGTCACCGTCGCCAACCGTACTGTCGAGCGCGGCCGGGCGCTGGCCGAACGCTACAACGGCACGGCGATCCGCCTCGACGAACTGGCTGAGCATATGGCGCTGAACGACATCGTCGTTTCCTGCACCGCCAGCCCGCTGCCCATCATCGGCCTCGGCATGGTCGAGCGTGCGGTTAAGACCCGCCGGCACCGGCCGATATTCATGGTTGACCTCGCCGTGCCGCGCGACATCGAAGCAGAAGTCGGCGAGCTCGACGATGTCTTTCTATACACCGTGGACGATCTGGCGCTGGTCGTCGAAAGCGGCCTCGGAATCGCCGGCAGGCCGCCGTTGTCGAGGCCGAGGACATCATTGCGACCCGGGTTCAGGATTTCCTCGGCTGGCTGCAAGCGCGCGATACCGTGCCGGTCATCCGCTCGCTGCGCGACTCGGCCGAGCGCGTGCGCCGCCACGAAATCGAACACGCGCATGAAACTGCTGGCCAAGGGCGAGCCGGCCGACAAGGTGCTCGAACACCTGTCGCATCGCCTGACCAACAAGATCCTGCACGCACCGACCCAGGCCCTCAACCAGGCCGAAGGCTCCGAGCGCGCCGAGTTGCAGGCCGCCGCCGCGCGCCTCTTCCACCTCCATTCCGGCGAGTAGCGCCCGCTTCGGGCGCTGCCGCTTCACGCATGAAACCCTCCATCCGCCAGAAACTCGACCTGCTGGTCGACCGTCTCGACGAAATCGACCGCATGCTGTCGGCGCCACGATGCACGCCGACGACATGGAGCAGTTCCGCAAGCTGTCGCGCGAACGTTCCGAAATCGAGCCGGTGGTCGAGTCCAGTTCAACGCCTTCCGCCAGGCCGAAAATGACCTCGCCGAAGCCGAGGCGATGCTCGCCGACCCGGAAATGCGCGAATTTGCCGAGGAGGAAATGGCCAGCCGCCAAGGCACGCCTGCCGCGAGCTGGAAATCGACTTGCAGAAGCTGCTGCTGCCGAAGGACCCCAACGACGAGCGCAGCGTGCTTCTGGAAATCCGCGCCGGCACCGGCGGCGACGAATCGGCGCTGTTCGCCGGCGACCTGTTCCGCATGTATTCGCGCTACGCCGAACGCCAGCGCTGGCAGGTCGAGATCATGTCGGCAAGCCCGAGTCGGAACTCGGCGGCTACAAGGAAATCATCTGCCGCATCGTCGGCAACGGCGCCTATTCGCAGGCTCAAGTTCGAATCCGGCGGCCACCGCGTGCAGCGCGTGCCGGAAACCGAAACCCAGGGCCGCATTCACACCTCGGCCTGCACCGTGGCGATCATGCCGGAAGCGGACGAGGTCGAGCGACGTGAACCTCAACCCGGCCGACCTGCGCATCGACACCTTCCGCGCCTCCGGCGCCGGCGGCCAGCACATCAACAAGACCGATTCGGCGGTGCGCATCACCCACCTGCCGACCGGCATCGTCGTCGAATGCCAGGACGGCCGCTCGCAGCACGAGAACAAGGCCTCAGGCGATGAAGGTGCTGGCGGCGCGCATCAAGGACGTGCAGGTGCGCGCCCAGCAAGCCCACATCTGCCAGCACGCGCAAGAGCCTGATCGGCAGCGGCGACCGCTCCGAGCGCATCCGCACCTACAACTTCCCGCAGGGCCGCATCACCGACCACCGCATCAACCTGACGCTGTACAAGATCGACCGCGATCATGGACGGCGACATGGACGAACTGCTCGGCGCGCTGGCCGCCGAGCACCAGGCCGAACTGCTGGCCGAACTGGCCGAGCAGCAATGACCCTTTTTGAGGCGTTGACCGCAGCAAGGCAACAAATCGACCGGCTCGATGCCCGTCTGCTGCTGCAATACGCCACCGGCTGCTCGCACACCGACCTGCTGGCGCGACCCGAAACGCCGCTCAACGCGCCGGCTTATGCACAATTTGCCGACTGGGTCGAACGCCGCGCAGCCGGCGAGCCGCTTGCCTACATCGTCGGCGAGGCGGAATTTCGCGGCCGGGTATTCCAGGTATCACCGGCGGTGCTGATTCCGCGCCCGGAAACCGAAGTCCTGATCGACCTCGCACTGGAAAGGCTAGCCGGGCATCGCCGCCCCGAAGAGTTCTCGATCTCGGCACCGGCTCCGGCATCGTCGCCATTTCGCTGGCGCTGGAATGCCCTTCGGCAAGCAGTTGTTGCGGTCGACCTCTCGCAGGAGGCGATTTCCGTGGCGCGCAACAACGCCGGCCGGCTCGGCGCAAACATCGACTTCCGCCAGGGCGACTGGTTCTCGCCGGTGGCCGGCGAGCATTTCGACCTGATCGTTTCCAACCCGCCCTACGTCGCCGCTGGCGACCCGCATCTCGAACGCGACGGCCTGCCGTTCGAGCCGCAGCTGGCGCTTGACCGACGGCGCCGACGGTCTCGCCTGCATCCGCCACATCGTGAGCGCGGCGCCGGCCTTCCTGAACGAGGGCGGCTGGCTGCTTTTCGAACACGGCTACGATCAGGGCACGGCAAGCCGGAACTTATTGACCGCCGCCGCGCTCAAATCGCCCACAACCTTTCCCGACCTGGCCGGCATCGACCGTGTCAGCGGCGCTTATTTTCAATCAGGAGTAATCATGTCCGACGTTCAGCAACGCATCCACGCCACCGTGACCGGCAACCCGGTCGTCCTCTACATGAAGGGCGACGCCAGTTTCCCGCAGTGCGGTTTTTCCTCAATGGCCGTGCAGATCCTCAAGGCCTGCGGGGTCAAGGACTTCGTCACGGTCAACGTACTGGCCGACGCCGAAATCCGCAACGGCGTCAAGGAATACGCCAACTGGCCGACCATCCCGCAGCTCTACATCAAGGGACAGTTCGTCGGCGGTTCCGACATCATGAAGGAGATGTACCAGGCCGGCGAATTGCAGAAGATGCTGGAAGGCATCGCCCAGGCCTGATCCGCCGCATGCAGGCACAAAAGCCCGCCGACCGGCGGGCTTTTTCACGACTGAACCGGCCTATTTCCCCGCCGTGAATTCCTCATAGGCGCGCACCGCCTCGGCGGCGTACATCAGGGTCGGGCCGCCGCCCATATAGACGCAGACGCCCAGCGTATCCATCAACTGTTCGCGGGTGACGCCGAGGCGGATCAGCGCCTTGACATGAAAGCCGATACAGCCGTCGCAGTGCTGCGCAACCCCGATCGCCAGCGCCAGCAACTCCTTGTCCAGTTCGCTGAGCGCGCCGGCCTTCATCGCCCCGTTGTGCAGGGCGCTGAAACCCTGCATGGTGTCGGGAAGCGCCTTGCGCAGCGTACCGATGGCCTTGGTAAGGTCCGTTGTGATGGTGACGAAGGACTTGCTGGCATGGTCAATTTTCCTATATAAGCGATTGCCCACTTTACTTGCCGTGAGCGTAGCTTGGCAATCAGTTGCCCGCCACTCGGGTAGACCCGACACGATCCATTCCGCTTCGCGGAGGCCAATATTAAAAACCGAAGGCGCGGTCGTAATGCCGAAAGCAGTCAAATGATTGTCGTGTTTTGTATGTAACGTGCGCGACAGGGGGAATAGAATCTCCAAATGTAGACAATCCGGCTTTTTCAGCAAAGCCGGGCGCACCTCAAGAGAAGACCAAGCGCACGCAAGTAGCAGCGAGTCAACGGGGGTTTGATCAAGAGATTCTGAACGGAGGCGCAAGACATGAGCATTCTCGACTGGTTCAGGAACCGGGCCGGCCATTTCGATACGGATCGGGTATCCGGGGAGATGGTTCAATGGGCCGCCGACAAAGCCATTGCGCTGACCAACCCCCGGCTGAAACTCCTGCCGAACTGCGACAAGCGCCTGGCGCCCTCGGTCGAGACAACGATCAGGTTCCTGCAGGGCCTGGTCAAGTTGCTCCCGGCCGTCCGGCGCATGTCGGCCGAGACCTGGTCTGCCGATCCGGCGTTACGGGCATTTTTTGTCTCGCCGTCGGATATGAAGGGCGTGCTCACCCGGTCGGACTGCCTGCACGCGCTATTCGAGAAGTTTCCTGAACTCGATGAGGCATACCTGGTTCTCGGCATGGCATTCACTGAACAGCGGGTTTTCGGTTTGGGGCTGCAGGGAAATATTGTCCAGCGCGATATCGCACAGGTGACGGTAAATTTTTCCGACCACAAGACGCGACTCTGTGGCCCCGATGAAACGCTCTTGCGCCGCGTCATCGGTGTCGAGATTTTCGAATATCTGATTTCACGGGCCTTGTCGGAGATTGGCACAGAACGCAGCGAGCGCCAGGAACTTCAGGCAAACCGTTCGCTGATCCGGGCACGCCTCCGGTTACTGCAGCAACACGGGCCGGGCCTCGGGTCGATGTTGGGCGAGGCGCCGGCGGACGCCAGTCAGCAGGCGGGACTGGAGGCGGAACTGCTCGACAACGAGCGGCAACTGGAAGCAGTGGGCGGCGGCGAAGAAGTGCTCGAAGGCGAACTCGAATCCCTCAAGCGGGTACTCGATAACCCGCAGGATTACCTATCGATTGAACCGAAGCACTTGCGCATCAGCTCAATGAATGTAGTGCTCGACGAGACGAGTACCGAGTCGGGGGCTGAAGTCGATTTTGCGGTCATCGAACTGAAGGGCTCGCTGCCGGCGCGCCGGGCGTTCATCCTGGCACGTCTCGCCCGCGCTGATTTGCCGCCAGCGCAATCGATGAATTACTACGAAGCAATGCGCTACCTTTGAAACGTTAACTCTGCGGTCATCGTTTCCGAAACAACTCGCAATGTCGGAAACGGTGTCAGAAATGTCATGTTATGTATATAAGGGGCGCAACGCGAAGGTTAGAATCCTCAAGTATGGAGAACCCAGCCTTTATGGCCTGGCCCCTCATTTCCAAGGAGACATCAATGCCTGAAGAGAAAGTTGCCGCCCCTGACAGCGCAGCCGAAGCCAATAAGGTGGTCACAGCGAAAACAGCGGCAAGAATCCCGGCCGCCACCAAGCCGGTAGCGACCAAGCCCAGCAGACTGGATGAAACCAAGGCGAAGAACAAGAAGGCGCTCGCCGATGCCTTGGCCAAGGCGCAGGCGGTGAAAATCCCGCAGCCGTCAGAGGTACCGCCAGCGCTTGCGGCAAAGGCCGACAAGCCGGCAAAAATCAGGAAATCCAGGATGGTTCGCCGCAAGGTCAACCTGCCGGAGGCCGAGTACGACCAGCTTGCAATTCTCAAGAAGCGCATTGCGTCGCTCGGCGGCAATGTCAAGCGAAGCGAACTGATGCGTGGCGGCCTTGCTCTGTTGGCAGCTCTTGGAGACGCCGAACTGGCTTTCGTGATGACATCTTTCGGACGCCTCAAGACCAAGCGCCAGGTGAAGAAGGCTTGATCGATCACCTTGTCGAAGCGATGCTGAAGCATCCCTGAGCGGATTGGCAGGATGAAACCGACAGTACGTCTCAGGCGAGAGTTTTTCCGGCAACCGTTACGCGGACTTCGTTTCAACTGGCCAGGAGAGCGCCATCATGACGCATCAAACCCGTTCCACAACCCCCACAGGTAGCGGCACGGGTGGCTTGCGCCCCGACATCGTCGCCGGGCTGACTGCGGCGGCTGTCGTCCTGCCCAAGGCGATGGCCTATGCGACGGTGGCCGGGCTGCCGGTTGCCGTCGGCCTCTATACCGCCTTCGTGCCAATGCTCATCTATGCACTGCTCGGCACATCGCGCGTGCTCAGCGTCAGCTCGACGGCGACACTGGCGATTCTCACCGCCACACAACTCGGACTTGTCGTTCCGGACGGCGACCCGGGCAAACTGATCACGGCGGTCGCGACCCTGTCCGCTCTGACCGGTGCGCTCCTGCTCCTCGCCTCGGCGCTGCGCCTCGGCTTTGTCGCCAACTTCATATCAACGCCCGTCCTGACCGGCTTCAAGGCGGGAATCGGACTGGTCATCATCCTCGACCAGGTGCCAAAGCTGCTCGGGATACACATCACGAAACAAGGATTCTTCAAGGACATCCTGAGCCTCATCCATGAGATTCCCGATACCTCCTTGCTTACCCTGACGGTCGCGGCGGCAACGCTACTACTGCTGGCGGGCATGGAGCGCAGGTGGCCCCACTCGCCAGCCCCGCTCATTGCCGTGGGCGGCGGCATTGCAGCCTCCTGGTTCTTCGGCTTGAATGCCCTGGGCGTGGGAACGGTGGGGCTGATTCCCCAGGGCTTCCCGTCGATCTCCCTGCCTGATCTCGGACTTGTCGAACAGTTGCTCCCCGGGGCGCTCGGCATCGCCCTGATGAGTTTCACCGAAACAATTGCTGCGGGACGTGCCTTCGCCAAGGCGTCGGAGCCCCCCATCAAGCCCGACCGCGAGTTGCTCGCCAGCGGGGCAGCCAACCTTGGCGGCGCATTCTTCGGCGCCATGCCCGCCGGCGGCGGCACCTCGCAAACAGCGGTGGTTCGCTCCGTAGGCGGGCGATCGCAAAAGGCATCGCTGGTTACCGCCGCCGCAGCGGTGGGGACCATGCTCTTTCTGGCGCCCCTGCTCGGACTGTTGCCGCAGGCCGTTCTGGCGTCAGTGGTCATCGTCTATTCGGTCGGGCTGATTCAACCCGCGGAGTTCGTTGCCATCCGGCGGGTCCGAACCATGGAGTTCCGCTGGGCATTGGCCGCCTTCGCCGGCGTGCTCGTCTTTGGCACGCTGAAAGGAATTGTGGTGGCGATCATCCTTTCGATGATCGGCCTCGCCAGCCAGGCGGCGCACCCGAAAGTCCATGTCATCGGTCGCAAACGTGGTGCTGACGTCTTGCGCCCACTTTCCCCCGAGCATCCCGATGACGAAACCTTTGCCGGTCTGTTGATCCTGCGCCCCGAGGGACGATTGTTCTTTGCCAACGCCCAGCAGGTTAGCGATCAGATCCGGAGCCTTATCGAGAGCTACCAGCCACGCGTGGTCGCCCTGGACATGAGCCGCGTCTTCGATATCGAGTATTCGGCCCTTCAGATGCTGATCGAGGGAGAGCGTCGTGCCACCGAATCGGGCGCCACTTTCTGGCTGGCTGACTTGAGCCCGGGCGTAATGGAATCCATCAAGGCATCCGGCTTCGCCGACCGCCTGGGCAGAGAGCGCCTCTTCTTCAATGCACGGGCAGTGATCCGGCATTATCAGGAGAATTTTCCGGCAAGTAACGCGCAAGCATCGGATTCAGATGGAGCCGAAATAAAATGACCAGCGCGCACAACGGGAGAGTGGCGCATCAGTCGGTAAACCGCCATGTCGAAGTTCTTCATCAACTGGCCGCCCAACACCCCAATCAGTCCCGAAAAAGCCGTCCAGACAGTGTGCAGCTGCGCCAGCAATTCCTGGTAAAACTACTTTACTCCGCTGTTCATTTCATTTTTCCAATAACTCATCCGGCTCACCGATCGCCGTTCCCGCTGGCTGAAACGGTTGGCGTTGACCAAAAAGGTCACTGTCCGAGCTGGCGCTCCGGGTAGCCAGTTCGGCGGCCTCCGAATAGGCCATGGGGTTCTTGCGCTTCTCGATCTCGAGCAGCTTCGTCTCGTCGTTCACCCGCACGCTGAACTTGGCCAGGTTGTAGAAGACGTACATCGCGAAGAGGTTGTCGAAGTCCTCGTAATGGCCCTGGTCCTTCCGGAAATCGCGCGACAGCACGGAGGGGAAGCGGTTGGGCAGGTCCTTGAACGCCACCTTTTCGTCATCATGCGGATCGACATGGGTCGATCCGCCGTATTTCTTGTACAGCACCACGTCCAATCCATATCCATGCTTGTCCCATTCCTTGACGAGCTTGATCGCCATCTCGGTCGGGATGTTGGACGTGGCGGCTGCCACTACCCTTCGTCCGGACAACAGCTTCGCGCTGGTGACCTCCAGATCCTTGTACCCGGCGCCAAATTTGAATGCCGCGCCGATGGTCTTGGCGCAATTGAGGCGCAGGTAGTCGTATTTGACCTCGCGGTCGTGGTACTCGGTATTCCGGGCCCGATTGCGATAGTCGTCATTGATGCGCCTGAAATACGCCGCCAGCGCTTCCTTCTCGCCAGCAGGTACGCCGTAGACGCGCACACCGACGACCGAGCGCTTGTAGATCTCGCCGAAGTCGAGGCCGAACGAGGCGGTCTCACCGAGCGAGGAGACTGTCCTGAACAGGTACTCCTGCTTCGGGATGCCAAGCATGAGGTCATTGGTGTAGAACCCGCTCTCGTGCTTGCGCGTACGGTCGGCATAGAAGTTGGCCGAGTAGACCAGGTCATCGTCAGTCGCCTGATCCCGGATGGCCAGGGCGAGGTGGCCGGCCGAGCCGCCCTTGGAGGTGCCGAAGCTGATCAGCAGTTCAAGGTCGTAGGGGTCATTGCGCAGAAGGTCGCTAAGCTCGTCGATGTTGGCAGGCGCGGGGCCGCCCGGGCTGCCGAAGTCGGCGGCCGGGGCGTTCGTCGCCCAGACCAGGGCGGCTGCCACAAACCAGCGCCTGAGCCTCATCGCTGACTCTCCCGGCTTATTTTTCGGCTGTCGATCGAGTAGTTTTGCGGGCAGCGCTTTTGCCTGCTTTTTTCGGGTTGACCGCGCCCTGCAGGAAGTGCCCTTGGGGTGCAGCAAACAGTTTTTCGATCTCCGCCAGCCGTTCAGCCCGTTCGCCGCTGGGCTTGCCGACGGCCTCGACCGTACGCCGGATGACCTCCAGGGTTTTGGCACGCACGGCAGGATCGTCCGGCAGCATCTTCGGGATGGCGGCAAGCGCGGCATCGCGGTCGAGCAGCAGTCCGAAGAACTGCTCGCGCAGTATTTGTTTGAACTCCTGCAGTGACATGCCTTCGTTTTCGGCGCGAATTTTCCGCAGTTCGTTGAAGGCGCGCTCGTCCACCCCGTCTCCGGCCAGCCCGATATAGACCAGGCTGCGGATGGCCGCTTCGTGCAGCCCCCCCTCGGCAATCCGCGATTTCAGTTCGGCGATGCGCTGCTTGATCATGGCCAGCCGTTCCGGATCGTTTTCCGGCCGCGGGCGCGGGCTTTCGCCCGTCGCCGGCAGCCCGACGAGTGATTGCAGTAGCGGGGAACTGTAGGTGGCCAGGAAAATCTGCTCCAGGGTCTTGTCGCGCAGATCGCGATAGCCGTCGAGGGCGGCGACCATTCCCTCCGAGAATCTGGCTTGCCACGCCAGGAGGGGGTTGTCGGGCGCGACCTGCGAGCGGTGCTGGCGGATCTGTTCGGCCATTTGGGCGACTTGCTTCATCAGCGGATTGCTTGCCGCAAAGGGGTCGGAATCCGGCAGGGGCGGAGTGAGCTTCTTCAGCCACTCGGTCGCCGGATTGTCCACGGCCGCACGGACCAGGGGCTGGAACAGGCTGTGGTAAAGGCCGAGATTGATCTCCGACACCCGCTGTACCGTGGCAAAGAGGCGTTCATTCTCGATGCTGGGCTGGACGATGGCCCGAACGTCGTCCATGGTGCGCGGCTCGAAACGCACGACCCAGTCGCCGCCGACCAGTTCCGGGTTGGCCACAGCGTCGGCCTTGGGGGTCATCACGGCTTCGTAGAGACCGGGCGGCAGGACGTCGATCAGGTCGATGTTGGAGGTGAATTCCTGATGCTCTTTCTTGGCGACGCCACCCGAGACGAAAATGCCGAGATGGCCGACGCTTTCGTGGATGGCATAGACGATGGTCTGGCCGTTGGCGCGGATCTCGTCATTGGTGGCGTACAGATCGGCGATCCAGCCCAGGGCCTGTTGCGGCGGCGTGATGTTGTCGCCCTTGGAGCAGAAGCAGATGATCGGCGAGCGGATATTGCGCAGGTCGATGCGCTCGCCGTCGCTGGTGACGATTTCGGCGGTGGCCAGCTTGTTGCCGACGAAGAGTTGATCGACGATCCACTGGATTTCCTCGGCGTTGAGATTGACGTGGCCGCCCCACCATTTTTCGAATTCCAGGAAGCGTTCGGCGCCCTTGTCGACATTGGCCCAGATGTCGTAACTCTTGGTCCAGTGGGTATTGGCGGGATTGAGGTTCTCGAAATTCTTGACCAGATGTTCGCCGTCGAACTTGCCGTGACCGAGGTCGCTGGTCAGCGCAGTGATCCAGCTGCCGCCGGCCAGGCCGCCGGTGTAGCGCATCGGGTTTTCACCCTTCACCCCGGCCCAATAAGACAGCGGCGAGCCGGCAACGATGATCGGGCCGAACAGTTCCGGCCGCGTCGCGGCCAGCATCATCACCGCCCAGCCGGCCTGGCAGTTGCCGATGACGCAAGGCTTGCCTTCCGCTTCGGGGTGCAGCGCGATGACCTTCTCAAGGAATGCCGCCTCGGCATGCATGATGTCTTCGATGGTCTGGCCCGGCATCGGCTCGGGGGTGAAGCCGACGAAGTAGCAGGGATGTCCCGCGCCCATGGCCATGCCGATTTCACTGTCGGCCTTGAAGCCGCCGATGCCCGGGCCGTGCCCGGCGCGCGGATCGACCACCACGAAAGGGCGTTTCTGCGGATCGATCGTCACGTCTTTGGTCGGCTTGATACGTACCAGCAGGTAATTTGCCGGCCGTTTGAAAGTACGGGCGTCGAGGACCAGTTCGGCGTCAAAGTTCAATACATGGGGCACCGCCTGCGCCTTCTGCATCTCCTGTTGCTCGCTGCGCTGACGCATCAGATCCCAATACAGGATGGTGCGCTGCATGGCATCGAGCATGTACTCGCCGGCAGGCCCCCAGGCTTTCAGGGCGGTATTGATGCCGTCGATCATGCCCTCCTGGATGCTTCCCTTGACTTCGGTGGGGGATGAACCCCCGTGTTTACTGGTCTTCGTGGTCATGTTTGCCTTCCTTTATGACGATCTTTGCAACTTGCGCGTACCACGCGGTTTCACTTCGACAGTCTGGTCTAGCGGCGGGGCGCAGCGCTGACTTCGATGGCAACGGCCTCGGTGTAAAGTGCTTCGACCTGGTTGCCCACCTTGATTTCCTTGAGTTGGGCCGGGTCATTGACCGCCAGTTCAATGGTTCGCTTGGGGCCGCGCAAGTGTGACTGTCTGGGCCTTCGGGTTGACCGCAACCACGTTGGCGATCACGCGGACGGAGCGCTCCACGGCACCCGCCGGCTTTTCGCCCGGCTGGGCACGCACGCGTTTTTTCGGATTCGACACGTTCGCGGATACCCATGTTGTCGACCTTGCGCAGTTCAAGCGCCAAGGCCTGGACATAGGTCAGGGTCACCAGATCGCCGACGCGAATCTGGTCGAAGTTCCGCGCCTCTTCCCCGAGCATCAGCAAGACCACATTGCCCGTGGCGCCAACGACCACGATACTGCGCGCCCTTCTTGTCGATCGATTTTATTTTTCCCTGCAATTGCACGGCTTCCGCCACGGCGCCTTTGCCCGGTGACGAAGTGGCGGCGACGACAGTCTGCGGGGCTTGCTGGGCGCCCGAAAGCAGCGGCATCGAGAGTATGGCGGCGGCGAGCAGGGTGGAAATCTTGTTCATGGCGATCCTCGTGTGAATGGAAAGTTAAAAATGGTCAAACTGTCGATGTCTGGTCGGAACGACGTGCAGGTATTTCCGGCGCAGGCGAGATTGGGGTTAATTGACGAGTATACCCGCGGCCTTCGAGGCATGCGGCGCGGGCCCTGCCGAATGCGGCTTGTTGCTGCTGCGTGGCCGCCTGCTGTTGCTGCTGTGGCGACTGCCCATTCGCATATTGCTGGGCGATCGCTGCAGGAATCAGCGCGGCACTCAGTGCAAGCAGCCAAAAAATTCGCTGGTTCATTCGGCTACCCTCTTTCGGAAAAATAGAGCCCTTATCTTCTCCTCTCCCAGTACCCGCCCCAGTTCCTTGACGGCGAAGAACGGGATCAAGGCCACGAAAATAACCAGGGAGCCGGCGAGCAATTCGTGGCGCCCCTGATCCAGGAACGCCGCGAGGCTCCCTGCGAGGGTATTTCCCTGCCAAAGCCCCTTGATTGCGTGCTCGACAAGGTGGAAAACGACGACAAGAAAAGTAAAGACGACAGCCTTGTACAGGGTGGGGATAATCAGCGGCTTTTGCTCGAGACTGCGGCCAAGTCGGAACAGGGCGCCGACCATGATGACCTTCCCGAAAATCAGGGCCTGGATCACCGCCACCCAGTAATTCGTGTAGATGATGTCATGCGCGGCGAGCAGGAGTCTCCGGTACTGGGTGAAGGCGGCGAATACGAGCGCCAGGTAGATGACGTTGAACAGGTATTCGCCCATCTCATGGAGGATCTTGTCCTTCCAGTTCATCCGCTTTTTCTCTGCGCCATCCATGATTCAACTCTCATCCCGGGCACTCTCGCACCTGCCGTCGCCCATGGCCGCTGGCAGGTGCAGGTTGTCGGTGACATGATGCGCCCATCGGGTCAGTTCGTCAGCTGGCTGGCGTGAACCGCGACAGCATGCCACCGGCGATCGTCTGCGCCTTGAACCCGTTCTGCAGCAGCACACGGGTCGCGTAGTACGCGCGGCCCCCGGAGCGGCAGATGACGAAGATATCCTTGTCGCGCGGCAGTTCGCCAAGCCGTGTCCGAAGTTGCCCGAGTGGAATGTTGACCGCGCCAGGCACCTCTTCCACGGCCAGTTCGGCCGCTTCGCGCACGTCGAGCAGGAGACCGTCGCCGAGCGCATCCCAGTGCGCGACAGGCATGTCGCCACGGAGGATGTCCGCCGCGACCATCCCGGCAAAGTTAACCGGGTCCTTGGCGCTGCCAAACTGCGGCGCATAACAGAGCTCTGCTTCCTCGAGGTCGTAGATCGTGGCGCCCATCTGAATCGCCATGGCCAGCGCGCTGATCCGCTTGTCCACACCATCCATGCCCACCGCCTGGGCACCCAGCACACGCCCGTCGGATTTCCGGAACAGGACCTTCATGGGAATCGGCTTGGCGCCGGGGTAATAGCCGGCGTGGGAATTCGGGTAGAGGTAGGTCTTTTCGTAGTCAGTGTCACCGAGGCGCTTCAGCGTTTTTTCATTGGCGCCAACCCAGGCGGCCGCGGCATCGAACAGGCCGATGATCGAAGTGCCCTGCGTGCCGCGGAAGCGGGACTGGCGCCCGGCAATGACGTCTGCGGCGATGCGCCCCTGGCGATTGGCCGGGCCGGCCAGCGCGATCAGGCTCCATTCGCCGGTCACGAAATCCTTGACCTCAACGACATCGCCGACGGCGAAAATGTCCGGGTTGCTGGTCCGCATCTGCTCGTCGACGCGGATCCCGCCACGCTGACCGATCTCAAGGCCGGCCGTCTGGGCCAGCGCGGTATCCGGGCGTACCCCGAGGGCAACGATCACGATGTCGGCGGGGTAAGTCTTGCCGGATTTCGTCAGCACCTCGAGTGCGCCGTTCGCTGCTTGCTGGAAGCCGGCCACCCCGTCATTGAGTGCCAGCCGGATGCCATGCCGCTCCACGTGGTCCTCAACGATGCCCGCCATCTCCGGATCGAGCGGCGCCAGGAGTTGATCGAGCATTTCGACGAGGGTCACGTCGAAACCGCGATGCACCAGATTTTCGGCTGTCTCGAGGCCGATGAACCCGCCGCCGATAACCACTGCCCGGGTCTTCGGCCGAGCAGCCTGAAACCCGCAGTATTTGTCCATCCCGGCGAGGAACAGGGAGCCGCGCTCGACCCACTCGCGGATCGCCCGCGCATCCGGCACGGTCCGCACCTGGAAGATTCCCGGCAGGTCGATCCCCGGCAGGGGTGGCCGCACCGATTTCGCCCCCGGCGACAGCACGAGCTTGTCGTACGATTCGCTCGTCACCTCGCCGGTCAGCGCGTTGCGCAGTTCGACGGTCTTGGTGTCGGGCAGGATCCTGATCGCTTCGCAATTGGTCCGGACATCGATATTGAACATGAAGCGGAAAGTTTCCGCGGTAGCTACCAACAGACTCGATTCCTTTTCGATGACGCCACCGACATGGTAGGGCAGTCCGCAGTTCGCATACGAGACATACGGGCCGCGTTCGACCATGAGGATTTCCGCATTCTCGTCCAGCCGGCGCAGGCGCGCCGCGCACGAGGCGCCACCGGCCACGCCACCGACGATGATGACCTTCGTTTTTGCACTAGCGTTTTTGGTTTCCATGGTTTCCTTCCCTGTGCCAAGAATGGGTGATCAAGTTCGCTGCCTGGGCGGTCGAGCGATTATTCATTTTCAATGAAACCATGCCGCCGCTGCTCGCGCTGGACATTTTTGGACAATTTCGCCTACCCTATCCTTATGCAAGCAGCGAAACGAGACTTGGGCGAATCAGAACAGCCGATGGCGCCTGGCCTGCGCCGCGAGGTCTCCGTTCGCGTCGGTCCCGCGCAGGTGATTCCCGCGCTCCTCCGAGAGTTTGGCGTAAATCCGGCGGAGGTGCTGGCCGAGGTCGGCGTGGCGCCGGAGCTGTTCAATGACCCTGACAAACCGATTTCATTCGCACTGCGCAGCCGCATCATCAAGCATTGTGTGGACAGAACCGCTTGCCATCACTTCGGACTCCTGATCGGTGAGCGCGGTGGTCTGCACTCGATGGGGCTTGTAGGACTCCTGGTGCAGCACTCGCCGAACGTGGGGAGTGCGCTACGCAGTCTTGTGCGCTATCTGCATCATCACGTCCGTGGCGCCGTGACGACGCTTGCGGTAAGCGACCACACGGCGATGCTGAGCTACGATGTCTATGAGGCGCAGGTCGAGGCCACCGACCAGCTTGGGGATGGCGCCGTCGCAGCGATGTTCAATATTCTGCGCGCTCTGTGCGGTCCGGACTGGAAACCCGTCGAAGCCCTGTTTGCCCACCGCCGGCCGAACGATGTCAGGCCGTTCAAACAGTTCTTCCGGGCCCCCCTGAGGTTTGACGCGGAGCACAACGGGGTCGTGTTTCCGGTTAGCTGGCTGCAATGTCCAGTAGCGGGCGCCGATGCAGAATTGCGCGGCCTGCTCCAAAAACAGATGGATGCACTTGAGGCCGCACACGGCGGCGACTTGCGCGAAGAGGTGCGGGCCGTACTGCGAACGGCACTGCTGGCCGGTCACGCCAAGGCTGACCAGATCGCGGCGCTCTTTTCGATGCACAGTCGTACCTTGAACCGCCGGCTGAACGCCTGCGGTACCAGCTTCCAGCTTCTTGTGGATGAGGGGCGCTTCGAGATTGCCCGCCAGATGCTCGAGAACACGGATGTGGACATCAAGCAAATCGCGGTGATTCTCGAATACGCGGATGCAAGCGCCTTCGCGCGGGCATTCCGACGCTGGAGCGGCACTACGCCGTCCCAATGGCGAGCCAAGGTGCACGGCGCGAACTAGGGTTTGTCGGAGCGAAACTCGCGTTTCGAGCAGGCGGGTTTGGAGGGATGGCAAAGGAACGGCGGCTGTCCTCTTATGTATGGTTTCCGAATGTCGTATGCGTTAGTATTCTTGCTCACCATATAAGCGTCCGCCGAGAATGACATGAAGCCAACCCTGATTGCCACCACCATGATTTTCAGCCTTGCTCCTGGCTGCCTGCGGCAAAAAGCTACGCCCCCGCCGCCGGCGGCACCAGTCGTTCAGGTCGTTCCAGGTCGCTCAGCGCGACGTGCCGATCTACATGGAATGGATCGGCTCCTGGACGGCAACGTCAATGCGGTCATCCGCCCGCAGGTTACCGGTTACCTGGTGAAACAGAATTACCGCGAAGGCGATCTGGTGAAACAGGGGCAGCCGCTGTTCGAAATCGATCCGCGCACTTTCGAGGCCGCCGTTGAAGAGGCCAAAGGGCTGCGGGCCCAGCAGGTAGCCCGCTTCGAAACAACCAAGGCCAACCTCGACCGCATCAAGCCTCTGGCGGCTGTCAATGCGGTCAGCCAGAAGGATCTGGACGACGCTACCGGGTCCCATCTTTCAGCCAAAGCCCAACTCGAGGCGGCTGAAGCCTCGCTCAAGACGGCGAAGCTGAATCTCGGGTTCACCAAAATCATCTCGCCGGTAACGGGTATCGCCGGTATCGCCAAGGCGCAGATCGGCGATCTGCTGAGTCCGAGCATGCCGACCGAACTGACCACCGTGTCCGTCGTCGACCCGATCAAGGCCTATTTCAATATCAGCGAGCGGGAGTATCTCAAGTTCGCCAACGCTGCTGCCGCCGCGGGCAAGAGGCCGGATCACGTTCCGCTAGAGCTGTTCCTGGTGGACGGTTCGCTCTATCCGCACCCTGGCAAGTCCGCCGTGCTCAACCGGCAGGTTGACACGACCACCGGCACCTTCAAGGTCGCCGCCCTGTTCCCCAATCCGGACAACCTGCTGCGCCCGGGCCAGTACGGCAGGGTACGGGCGACGATGTCGGTCAACAAGGGCGCGTTGCTGGTGCCGCAACGCGCGGTCACCGAAATCCAGGGCAAGTACGTGGTGGCGGTGGTCGGCGCCGACAACAAGGTCGATATCCGGCCGGTGACGGTCGGCGAACGGGTCGGTACGGAGTGGGTCATCAGCAAGGGGCTGCAGCCGGGCGAGCAGGTGATCGCCGAAGGTACCCAGAAAGCGCGTCCGGGAGCGACCGTGACGCCGAAGCCCTTCGTCGCCGGAGCGCCCCCGCCAAGCCCGCCGAGAAAGCCACCGCACCCGCCCCGGCTGGCAAGGAGTAAGCCGCCATGTCGAAGTTCTTCATCAACCGGCCGATCGTGGCCATGGTCATCTCGATCCTGATGACCATCGTCGGCCTGGTCGCCATGGCCGGGCTGCCGACCGCGCAGTTCCCGAACATCGTTCCGCCGCAGATCACGGTCAAGGCCACCTACACCGGCGCCGACGCACTGACCGTCGAGCAGTCGGTGGCCACCCCGATCGAGCAGCAGATGTCCGGCGTCGACAACATGAACTACATGTACTCGATCAACGCCAACAACGGCGAGATGACGCTTAACGTCAACTTCGACCTCGGCACCGACGCCAACACCGACCAGATGCTCGCCCAGATGCGCCAGGGCCAGGCCGAATCGCAACTGCCCTGCGGACGTGCGCAACTACGGCGTCACCGTGGCCAAGGTCGACCTCGTCGCCGCTGCTCATGTTCGCGCTCTACTCGCCGAACGGCACCTACGACAACGTCTTCCTCGCCAACTACTCCTACATCAACATCAACGACCAGATGACGCGGGTCAAGGGCATCGCCAGCGTCACCGTCTTCGGCGCCGGCCAGTACGCGATGCGGCTGTGGGTCAGGCCCGACCAGCTGGCCAAGCTCAACATCACGATCCCGGAGATCATCAACGCGGTCAACGCCCAAAACACGGTCAATCCGGCCGGCACGATCGGCGCCGAGCCGGTGCCGCCGGGCCAGGAATTCACCTACGCGGTGCGCGCCCAGGGGCGGCTGGAGAATGTCGAGGATTTCGGCAAGATCGTGCTGCGCGCCAACCCCGACGGCTCGATCGTGCGCGTCAGCGATGTCGCCCGCATCGAGCTCGGCGCCCAGACCTACGGCATGCAGGGACGGCTCAACGGCAAGCCCGCCGCCCTCGTCGCCCTCTACCTGATGCCGGGCGCCAACGCCATCGAAGCGGCGGATGGCGCCAAGAAGCTGATGGAGAAGCTCAAGCAGAGCTTCCCGCCCGACCTCGATTACGTCGTCGCCCTCGACACCACGCTGTCGGTGACCGAAGGGATCAAGGAGATCAAGCACACGCTGGTCGAGGCGCTGGTGCTGGTCATTCTCGTCGTCTTCCTCTTCCTGCAGGGCTGGCGGGCGACGCTGATCCCGCTGCTGGCGGTGCCGGTATCGCTGGTCGGCACCTTCATGCTGTTCCCGCTGTTCGGCTTCTCGATCAACACGCTGTCGCTGTTCGGACTGGTGCTGGCCATCGGCCTGGTGGTCGACGACGCGATCGTCGTCGTCGAAGCGGTCGAGCACCACATCGAGCACGGCATGACGCCGAAGGAGGCGACGATCAGGGCGATGGAAGAAGTGACCGGCCCGGTCATCGCCATCGCCATCATCCTGGCCGCGGTTTTCGTGCCGACCGCCTTCATTCCGGGGATCACCGGCCAGCTCTACCAGCAGTTCGCGGTGACCATCGCCATCTCGGTGATCATCTCGGCCTTCAACGCGCTGACCCTGAGCCCGGCGCTCTGCGCCATGCTGCTCAAGCCCAAGGTCAGGGGCAGCGGACCGCTGCAGAAGTTCTACGACGGGTTCAACAGGATGTTTGCCAAGGTGACCGGCGGTTATGTCGGCATCTGCCGGATCGCCATTCGCCGGAGCCTGATCAGTCTTCGTCTTCCTGGCGGCCGTTGCCGTGAGCATCGGGTTCTTCGGCAAAGTCGTACCGTCCGGCTTCCTGCCCGATGAAGACCAGGGTTACGTCTTTGCCGCGCTCCAGCTTCCCGATGCCTCTTCGCTGCAGCGCACCTCGGAGGTTGCCCGCCAGGCCGAAGAACTGATCATAGTCAACGCCGGGCGTCAAGTACGTGACCACCGTCGTCGGCTACAGCCTGTTGAGCCAGGTGACGAACACCTACAGCGCCTTCTTCTTCATCACGCTCGAGGACTGGGCAGAGCGCAAGAAGCCCGAGGAGCAATACACCGCGATCAAGGCCGATCTGACGAAGAAGCTCGGCGGCATCAGCAGCGCCATCGCCTTTGCCTTTCCGCCGCCGGCCATCCAGGGGGTCGGCACCTCGGGCGGTGCGACCTTCATTCTCGAGGATCGTGCCGGCAAGGACGTCGCCTTCCTCGCCGAGAACACGACAAAGTTCATCGAGGCCGCGAGGAAGCGCCCCGAACTCGCCAGCGTCTCGACGACCTTCCGGCCGACCGTGCCGCAGTTGTTCCTCGAAGTGGACCAGGACAAGGTGCTGAAGCAGGGTGTCGCCTTGAGCGATGTTTACAAGACGCTGCAGAGCTTCCTCGGCAGCGGCTTCATCAACTACTTCAACCGCTTCGGGCGGCAATGGCAGGTCTACGTCCAGGCCGAGGGCGACTACCGGACCAACATCGACAACGTCGGACAGTTCTACGTGCGCAATGCCAAGGGCGAGGCGGTGCCGCTGTCGGCGCTGACGTCGGTGCGCAACGTCTCCGGCCCGGAGTTCACGATGCGCTACAACCTCTACCGCAGCGCGCAGATCAATGCCTCGGCGGCGCCCGGCTTCAGTTCCGCGCAGGTCATGCGCGCGCTCGAGGAGGTATTCGCCGAAACGATGCCGAATGAAATGGGCTACGAGTACATGGGCATGTCGTTCCAGGAGCAGAAGGCGCAGCAGGGCATTTCGCCCGCAGTCATCTTCGGCTTCTCGCTGCTCTGCGTCTTCCTGATCCTGGCGGCGCAGTACGAGAGCTGGTCGCTGCCCTTCTCGGTCCTGCTCGGCACCCCGATCGCCGTCGCCGGCGCATTCATCGCGCTGCTGCTGCGCGGCCAGGAGTTCAACGTCTATGCGCAGATCGGCCTGGTGATGCTGATCGGCCTGGCGGCCAAGAACGCCATCCTGATCGTCGAGTTCGCCAAGATGGAACACGAGAAGGGCGAGCTGTCGCTGGTCGAGGCGACGCTCAAGGGGGCGCAGCTGCGCCTGCGGCCGATCCTGATGACCTCGTTCGCCTTCATCCTCGGCTGCGTGCCGCTGGCGATCGCCAGCGGCGCCGGCGCACTGTCGCGGCAGGTCATGGGCGGGGCGGTGATCGGCGGCATGCTGGCCGCCACCTGCATCGCGATCTTCATCATTCCGGTGACCTTCTACGTGGTCGAGAAACGGGCCCGCAAGGGGGATACCGGCGTCGCCAGCCATGCCGGAACGGCTGACAGGTGGACGCTACGAAAAATGTGGCGGGAAGGAGGGTGACGACCATGCGTAAGACGCTGCTCGTATCGCTGTTCGCGCTGCTCGCCTGCGGCTGCATGGTCGGGCCGGACTACGTGCGGCCGCCGGTCGATGCGCCCGCCGCCTGGCGGCTCAGCGAGCCGGAAGTGAAGGATCTGGCCAATACCGCCTGGTGGGAGCAGTTCGGCGACCCGGTGCTCAACGATCTGGTCGCCACGGCCTTGCGCGAAAACAAGGATCTGCTGATCGCTAGTGCGCGCATCGACGAGTTTGCCGGCAAATACGGCTTCGTCCGTTCCGGCACTGTTCCCGCAAGTGGGTGCCGGCTACGAGGCGAAGCGGCAGCGCGACATTACCGCCGTCGTCATCGGCGCCGGCGAAGGCGCGACCTTCAACAGCTACAGCGCCGTCTTGAATGCCAGTTGGGAGATCGACATCTGGGGCCGCATCCGCCGCCAGACCGAGGCGGCCAATGCGCAATTGCTGGCCAGCGAGGAGGGACGGCAAGGTGTCATCCTGTCGCTGGTCGGCAGCGTGGCAGGTGCTTACATCAACCTGCGCAACCTCGACCGCCAACTGGAGATTGCCAAGGCAACGGCGAAGAGCCGCGGCGAGTCGTACGAACTGTTCAGGCTGCGCTTTGAAGGCGGGGTCATCTCGCTGCTCGAGCTGAGCCAGAACAAGTCGCAGTACGAGGAGGCGCTGGCCAGCATCCCGCCGCTGGAGAAAGCCATCGCCCAGCAGGAGAACGGCCTGAGCGTGCTGCTGGGCCGCAACCCCGGGCCGATCGTCCGCGGCAAGGACATCGATCAATTTGTGCTGCCGGCAATCCCGGCCGGCCTGCCCTCGGAACTGCTCGAACGCCGCCCCGACATCCGGCGCGCCGAGCAGGACCTGATCGCCGCCAATGCCCTGATCGGCGCCGCCAAGGCCGCGTACTTTCCGACCATCTCGCTGACCGGCCTGTTCGGTTACGCCAGTCCCAGCTTCAGCAATCTGTTCAACAGCCAGAACAAGGTGTGGCAGTACAGTGCGCCGATCACCATGCCGATCTTCACGGCCGGCGCGATCGCCGGCCAGGTTCAGGCGGCCGAGGCGGTTCAGCAGCAGGCCTTGTTCGGGTATCAGAAGGCGATCCAGGAGGCGTTCCGCGAGGTCAACGACTCGCTCATCAACCAGGACCGGACCCGCGAGCAACTGCTGGCGCAGCGGCGCCAGGTCGACGCATTGCAACAGTACGCCTCGACGGCCCGGCTACGCTACGACAACGGCTACACGAGCTTCATCGAAGTCCTCGATGCCGAGCGCAGCCTGTTCAACGTCCAGCTGCAATATACGCAGACGCATCAGGTGCAGTTGCAGGCGATGATCAATCTCTATCTGGCGATGGGGGGTGGCTGGGTCGTCGAGGCCGGGAAATTGGCCCCGGCAAACGGTGCTCGCTGATCCATCATTCGGCTGTAACTGAGGCGTCCACTCGGCGGACTTGCCAAACTTCGACCATGCCATCTGAACGCATCGCCCAAAAGTTTCGGCGCTTGCGGCTTGTCCGGCAATACCTGCTGACCACCGTGGCGCTGGTCTGTCTTGCCGGTTCGGCGCAGGCACAGATTCCCAACCTGCTTCCCGCAAAGCCCAAGAGCGAGGCAGTCAAGCCAGCGGAGGTGCCGGCGCCGGGCGACCAGCGGGCCGAGGCCGAGGCGCTGCTGGCCGAGGCCCGCCGCCAGCAGGAAGCGGCGCGCCTGGAAGACGGCAGCGCGCCGGCCACCGACGATCTGCCGGCGAACGAACGCCAGCGCGTGCTCGACCGGCTGGTCCTCGTCTATGGCGAACGGGTTAACCTGATCGACGAATCAGCCGCGCTCAAGAAGTCCGCAGCCGAAATGCTGGACAAGCCGGCGCTGGCCGCCGAGTTTTCCGGCCCGCCGCCCTATCCGACGCTGCGCATCGATGCGCTGCGCGACGAATTCGACCTGATGCGCGAACGGCTGAAGCACCGGGAATCGACCAGGCAGGTGTTGGAGAACCAGAAGCAGGGGTTGATCGAAACCCAGCGCCGCGCCAGCGAAGCACTGCGCCTGGCCGATGACCGGTTGGCGCGGGCCAAGGGTGAAACGGAACTCAAGAAGGAGCGTGCGAATCGCGAACTCGCTGCGTTGCGCCTGCAGTTGAGCGAGGCCGAACTGACCAATGTCGGCATCGTCCTGCAGGGCGCACAGGCTGAAATCCAGGCACTGGAACTGTCAACCGCGGAGACCCAGCGCCTGGTCACCCGCGTCCTGGCGTCGCAGACGTTGCCCAGGGAAGATGTTGACAAGCAGCAGACAAGGTTGCGCGACGCATTGAGCAAACTGTCCAGCGAAATCGACCGCCGGGCAGCAATCAATACGCGACGCCTGGCCGATCGCGAACGGCTGGCCAAATCGCTCGCCGCTGGCGACGAGAGCGAGGCCGCTGGCAGGCAGCTGAAATTGCTGGACGAAACGCTCGAAACCGACCGCATGGAAATGACGGCGCTGCGCTGGCTGCAAACCATCGGGCAACGCAGCATCGACAGCTGGGACCACCGTTTCGTCGTACTCGGCAGCAGCGATGCAGCAGCGCGGGAATCCGCCATCGCCGAACTGGGCCGGATCAAGGCCGACCTGGAGACCAAGCGTCCCCTCCTGCGCGAGCTTGAAGCAACCGAACAGGAGGCGATCGCGCAACAGGAACTGCGGCTCAAGGATGCCCTGCTCGACAGCGAAGCCACCGCCCGCGAAGCGGCCATCCTCGAGACGCAGAAGCAGCGCGTGCAGGCGATACAGCGCGTCGAACTGGCCGTCACCAGGATGGACCGGCAATTCGCGCGCTGGCTGGGCGATTTCGGCGTTTCCGCCAAATCGGCCGCGCCGCGTGACTGGAAAGTCATGGCACTTCAAGCCGTCGGGCTGATGAAGCAGGTCTGGAATTTCGAACTGTTCGCGGTCGAGGATTCGACGGTCGTCGAGGGCAAGACGGTCACCACCTCCTACGGCGTCACCGTCGGCAAGAGCATCGGGGTACTGCTGCTCTACGCTTTCGCCTACTGGCTGTTCGCGAAGCTGACCCGCGTGCTCGAGCGCCTGATGGTCAGGCGCTTCAAGGTCGACCCGCAGGTGGCCAGTGTGGCCCGGCGCTGGCTGATGATCGCCGTGTCGGTCGTGTTGATCATCCTGATCCTCAACCTGGCGCGCATCCCGCTCACCGCCTTTGCCTTCATGGGCGGCGCGCTGGCCATCGGCATCGGCTTCGGCACGCAGACGATCATCAAGAACGTGATCAGCGGCATCATCATCCTGTTCGAGCGCAAGATCCGGGTCGGCGACATCGTCGCCATCGGCGGCACGACCGGCCATGTCACCGCCGTCAACCTGCGCGCCTCGACGATACGCAGCTTCGACGGCGTCGAGGCGCTGGTGCCGAACTCGACCTTTCTCGAAAACCAGGTGGTCAACTGGACCTATTCCAACGCGCGCATCCGCCGCGAAATCCGCATCGGCATCGCCTACGGCTCGCCGGTGCGCCAGGCGGCCGATGTCATCGTCGGCTGCGCCGAGGAACACGGGCAGGTGCTCAAGGAGCCGGCGCCGGAAGTCTATCTGGAAGATTTCGCCGACAACGCCATCCTGATGGTGCTGATCTTCTGGGTCGAGCTGTCGCCGACCCTGAGCGGCCGCCGGGTCGACAGCGACCTGCGCTTCATGATGGAAAAACGACTGGCGGCGGCCGAGATTGCCATCCCCTTCCCGCAGCGCGATGTACGAATCAAGTCAGCGAACGCGCTGCCGGTGCGCGTGGTGCCGACTTCCGACCCGGGCGCCTGAAGCCGCTCCGGCCGGCTATTTGGGCACGGCGCAACGGCAGCGAAGTCTGCATCAGGCCGGCGCGCGCCGGCATTGCCCGTTACGATTCAGTCGACCGCTGCGCCAGATAGCGCTCGATGGCGAGATGGGCGTTGAACACCATCCGCTCGCGGCCCAGCCGTTCGGCCAGGCCGGCATGCTCGACGACCTCCATCACGCCGGGGTTCAGGCCCGCCAGCCAGATCTCGGTGCCGCTGCCGGTCATGCGCGCCTCCCCTTCGACCAGCATCTGCAGCGCGGAATATTCGATATCCGGCACCCGGCTCAGATCGAGCACCACGACTCGCGGTTGATGTTGCGCCACCAGTGCCTTGATCCGGTCGGCGACCGCCTGGGCATTGACGAAGAACAGGCGTCCCTCTGGGCGCAGGATCAGCAGTCCCGCAAAGGTCTCGTCATCCGTTCGCCTTTGCATTGTTCTGATTGCGGTCGTCAAAGGCTCACTTAATTGAGTATCCACGGCACACGAGGCATGCGGCACGCGCTTTTCCAAACGTCACATGTTGTTGCTTCATTCTCGACATTCTCCATCCGGAATTCAACAAAAATCGCGTTGGCTATCGTGCAGTCGGCATCGTATCCCTTGCCGGGGCGTTCGTCGTATCCAGCGGTGTGGCGTCAGGGATGATCTCCGCCCCTAATTCTTTCAACAGCCTCTGGAACTCGGGTGACTCCTCGATAATCGTTCCCGCTGCGGCACGCAGGCGATCGATGGCTTCGTCGGGGAGCACGAAGGTCGTCGGCAACTCGTTCAGGTAGTCGAATTCGGCCCTGTCCTTCAACGCGGCAAACGACACGTCAACGGCAAAGATATCGACATCCGGGGCCAGCAGTTCCCTGGCGAGCGCCGGATCCTGGTTGCCGGCGAAGGCTGCCGACTGCCGCAGGCGACGCAACGACTGCCAGCGGGCCTGCTTGTCCTTGAGCAATTCAAGGGCCTCGTAGGAGTAATGGTCAATCGGAACGCCGGTTGCCTTGAGTATCAGGTTGAACGCGCCTGGCGGCTTTTCTCTTTCGTCCCAGTCAGTCGCGGGTGAGGAAACCGAGTTGACGACAAAAACCACAATCCGGCGCACCTTGTCGAATCGTGTCTGCACGCCTTTCAGCTTTAACGCCTCCATCGCTTCGAGTACAGTGAGCACGCTGCGCATGCCGACGTTGTCGGCGACGCCGCCGTCAAAGAGATGCAGGTACGGTCGCCTGGCGCCATCGGCAAAGGCAAGTCGCTCTTCGAGCTCGCGCTTGGCGCGGGCGGCTGTCCTATGTGCCTCGTAGGAAAGCGCGAAGCTGCTCCACGCTAGTGGCGGCTCATAGTTGCAGGTGCCACCATAGTTGTTGAGGGTGACCGGCGAGAGAACCAGCGGCACGGCCGAGGAGGCTGCCGCGGCGCGCGACAGCCTGACTTCATCGAGATTCGAGCACATCGCATCGAAGACGTCCTGATCAAAAACCAGGCGGGCCCCGGTCGAGATGTCAGTGGCAGAGGCCAGGATCAACGGACCTTTGCGACGATTGAGGTCGGCGAATGTCGCGCCGTTGAAGAGTACCTCGTCATACAGGTCGGCCGCCAGTTCCGAGCGGCCCCAACCCGTTGAACGACAGGTTGCCCCAATTCAGCGGGTTCAAACTGCGAGCAATGATCGCGCCCTGCACATCGCGCTTGAGGAAGCGTTGTTCGTAGTCAGCGAACAGCTGGTCACCATAGAGTCCATAGGCCAAGGCCGTAAAGCTGCCGCCGGAAACCCCGGTAATCACCCCAACGCCATCGAGCAGGCGGACGTTTTCGCGATTCTGTATGGCGATTTCGGTGCGCCGGAGAAACTCCAGGACGCCGTACGAAAAAGCGGCGGCACGCGTGCCACCCCCGGAGAATGCAAGGATGACCAGCGTCTCCTGGCTCTTGAAATTAGCCTGCCTGGTCGCAATGCGGTAGCCGGTATCCGGATCTGCCTGCGTGATCGGCGGGTTAACCGGCCGTGTAGCGCAGCCGCCGAGTACGAGCAACGCGGCGAATACTGCAGGCAACAACATGTGTGGTCCGGTCATCTCTTGTAACCCTCGCTTCATGATGGAAAAACGACTGGCCGCGGCCGAGATTGTAATCCTCTTCCCGCAGCGCGATGTGCATCTCGACGTCAGCAAACCGCTGCCAGTGCACGTGGTACCGACGCCCGACCCGGGCGCCTGAAGCCGCTCCGGCCGGCTATTTGGGGCCGGCGCTGCGCTTCTCGCGCGGCGCCGGGCCGCCGAAGGTGATGGTGTAGAGAATGTCCAGCGCATTGTCGCTGCCGGCGCGGGCGACCAGCGATACCTGACGATTGAGGTTCATGGTCAGCTTGACGACGCTGCCCGCGCGGCCCAGCGCCTGGTCGTAGGAGAGCAGCACATTGTTCGACAGGCGGCGGCCGACGCTGAGAACCTGATCGCTGCTCCCGGACGTCGTGTTGAAACTGCTGCCGACCACCCGGCTGCCGATCTGGCGCCCGCCGTTGCCGCCGATTTCGCCCTGGCGCACGCTGAATTCGTCGATGCCGAAGCCCTGCTTGATCTGCCGCACGAGGCCGCCCGAATCATTGCCGAACAGGCTGCCGGCAGCCGAAAGCAGCAACATGGCGGCGCCCTCGCCGCCCTGCTCCGGACCATGGCCGAGAACCAGCCAGCTCAGTTTCTCGACATCCGGCAGGTCGGGGTCGGAAAACAGCCGGACAACCGGGCGCTGCACGGTGCCGCTGATCTGGACGCCGGCTTCGACCGCCAGCCCGCGGCGCACCGCCCGCGCATCGATCGCCGGATTGTCGAGCAGCCCCTGGAAGGTCAGGATGCCGCGCTCGATTTCCAGTTGCTGGCCGAAGGCTTCGTAACGTCCGCCCTGCGTGCGGATCCTGCCGCTCGCCCGCGGCAGGTCGCGGCCTTCGGCGCGCAGGCGGACACTGCCGGCGAGACGGGCTTCCAGGCCGAGCCCGCGGAAGTGGAAATTCCGGCCGAGGTCGGTTTCGACATCGAGGTCGAGGCGTGGCCGGAATGCGTTCGGCACCACTTCGCCGTCAGCCGTCTTGACCACCACGTCGTCGGAAAGCCGGGGAGCGCCCATCGGCGCCATCTGCCAGAAAGCCGCATCGACCGCCAGGCGACCGCGCACCCCCAAGGCATCCTTGAGCAGGGAAATGGTGCTGTCGCCGGAAACCAGCATCCACTGACCGGGAAGCTGGTAGACGCCGACGCGGTCCAGATGCAGATCCAGGGTAGCCCCTTCATTGCCGCGGTCAACGCGCATTTGACCGGCAATTTCAAGGCGCCCGGGACGTGCCGTCAATTTTTCCAGCGCCTCGCCAGCGGCCCTTTGCAGGGGGCGTGGCGCCGGCTGCAAGGGACTGTCGAAAGCCAGCCGGCTGACGCGCAGCAGGTTGTCGTCAAGGCGCGCATCGAGCACGCCATCGGTCAGGCGCATGCCCTGTTCCGGCAGCGTCAGGGCCAGCGCCTCGCCGGTGAAGCGCCCCGATGCCAGTGGATGCTCGGGGGTGCCGGCCAGGTTCAGTTCGCCTTTGAAGCGTCCGCCGCTCTTCCAGGAGTCGCCGAACAATTCGCCGACCCAGGCGAGATCGGGAATATCGGTCCGCAGCGCACCTTGCCAGGCGGCCTGCCGGTCGAGCGTCCACGCATCCCGCATGGTCGCCTCGAGCTGGCCGGTAATGTTGCCGAGGCGTGGTCCGCGACCGCTCACCTCGCCGTGCAGCCGTTGCGCATCGGCATCGGCCTGCAGGCGCAGTTGCCAGTCCTCGCCAGCCAGCAGCAGCGGGCCGACGCGCCAGGCGGCTGCGCCCAGCGTGATGGCGGCCGGCTCGCGCAGCGCAAACGAGCGGAAGCGTTCCCCGGCGACCAGGCTGGCCTCCAACACGCGTCCCGACCACTGCAACTGCGGGCCAGCATCGGCAATTCCGCCCTCGGCGGCCAGCTTGAGGGCATTGCCGCCGGCAATTTCCCCGCCGACCCGCAGGCTGTGCTGGCGGCGCGTGCCGGCCACGTGCACATCCAGTTTCCTGACCATGCCCGGCTGGTCGACACCGTCGAAGGTCGCCACCCGCGCCTCGAGCTTGAGCGGGCTGTCCGGCTGGCTGCCGAGGTCGGCGACCAGACTGGCCTCCTTGAGGCGTCCGATGCCGGGCAGCCCGAGGCGCGGCGTCGCCAGATCGACGGCCAGCGTCGGTTGCGCCATCGTGCCGCCCAGCCGGAGGTAGCCGGCGAGGCTGCCGTCCAGCCCGTAGGGCGCCAGGTCCGGCGCCTCGACATCGACCCGCAGCGTATCGCCGGCCCGGCCGAAAGCGCCGCGCGCCGTCAGGCGGTTCGGGCCGGCCGCCAGCGCCACGTCGGCGCGCGGAATGCGCGGCCAGTCGATGGCGAGATCGCCGCGTCCGGTCAGCGGCTGGCCGGCAAGCCGGCTGTCGCGCAGCACGAATTGCGCCTCGACGACAGGGCGCGGCTTCAGGCTGCCGCTGGCGGAAAGCGTACCGTTGAGCAGGGCGGCCGGCACCCGCGCGAAGCGCCGGGGGTCGAAGCGCGTCAGCTCGCCGGTGACGGAAAACGCCATGTTCCGGGCCGTATCCAGTTCGCCGCGCAGCGTCAGCCGCGCCTCGCCGGCCCCCAGTTCGAGACGCGACAGGCTGACCTGGCCGTTCTCGTGGCTGGCTTCGGCATCGAGCACGAAGCGGGCGTCGCGCAGCCTGGTCGACAACTGCTGGCGCGCGGCGCCGATACGAGCCGAAATTGGCCCGTTCAGACGGGTCAACCGCAACACGCTGGCCACTTGCGCGGCATCGAGCGCGCTGGCGTCGAGATCGAGGGCAAGACTGTCGTCACGCCAGTTGCCGCCGCCGTTCAAGCCGCCCCTGACCCGGCAGGGCGGCCTTGAGGCCGGAAATGCGGATGCCGTCGTCGGCCCAGGTCGAAGCGGCCACTCATGCTTTCCAGCGGCAGGCGCTGGCGGTCGAGGGGGCCGGCGATGCCGTTGCCGACGCTGAAATCGCCGGTGAGCGCCACTTCCTGGCGGTCGTCCGGCTTGATCTGCGCGCGCAGCGTCAGGTCGGGCATGCGGTGCGCCGGCTATCCACGCGGCGGGATCGACATCGGCCAGCGCCAGTTGCGCCTCGGCGAAAGCGTGGCGGGCGAAGGGGGTCAGCGTGGCCTGCCCGTCGCCGCGCAAGCCTTCGGCCGCCGACACCTTAAGGACAATGCGTTCGAGCGGTCCGGCGGCCTCGGCGACCAGGCGCACCGGTTGTTCGTCGATCTGTCCGGCAGAGGGTCGCGCTGGCCTGCACCGGCAACGGCGCATCGCCGCCCAGCGTCAGCTCGCCGGCAATGGCGGTCTTGCCGAACTTGCCGCGCACGCCGCTCAGGCGATGATTCATGCCGTCGCTGGCGAACGCGGCCTGCAGGTCGTCGAGGCTGAACAGCTTGCCGTAATCGAGGCGCGAAATGGCGATCTTTTCGACGTCAACCGCGAGCGGCAGGCGCAAACCGGGCGGCGGCGCGCTGGCCTCGTCCGAACCGGCGATTTCGACCGCCACCCGGTCGGCGCTGATTTCCGCGATGGCAAGCCGCAGTTTCAGCAGCGCGGTCGACGACCAATCGAGCTGCAGGCGCTCGATGACAACCTCGGTTCCCGGCTCGTTCCAGGTCACGCGGCCGAATGCCAGCGGGCCGACAAGCCGGCCTGACGGCTGCTCCAGGCTCAGGCGGCCGCCGCTGGCCGACGCGGCAAGGCGGGCGAGCGCGCCCAGCCCGCTTTCGCTGAACCCGAGCCAGATGCCGCCGATGGCCGTGGCAGCGAGCAAGGTGGTCGTGGCGAGGAGCGGGATCAGGCGCTTCATGTCAGAACGGAATCGCCAGCGAGAAATGCAGGTGGACGGACTCGCTGCGCTGGCCATAGGCGAGATCGACGGCAATCGGGCCGGCCGGCGTCCGCCAGCGGGCGCCAAGTCCGTAGCCGACGGCGAGGCTGACATCGGCCAGGTCGTCGACCGCGTTGCCGGCATCGACGAAGGCGGCGACTCCCCACTGCTGGGTGAACCAGTGGGTGTATTCGCTGCTCAGCGTCGCCATGTAACGGCCGCCGACGATCGCCGAACCGTCGCTGACGCCGAGGCTCTGGAAGCTGTAGCCGCGCACCGAGCCGGTGCCGCCGGTGCGGAAAACGTATTCCTGCGGGATGCCGTCGCGCGACGGGGCGATGGTGTAGCCGATCTCGCCGCTCAGGGTCAGCGTATCGCGTTCGCCGACCGGAAAGAACTGCTGGTAACGCCCGTACAGGCGGATGAAATTCTGATCCGACAGGATCGCCTTGCTCGCCGCGCCGATCTGGCCCTGCAGCACGATGCCGTCGCGCGTGTCGAGCGGATTGTCCACATGGCGCCAGGTCCACGCGGCGTTGGGGACCAGCGCCCGGCTGATGCTGTCGGGCGCGCCGTCCGGCTCCAGGCGTTCGTCCTGCCAGGTCAGCGACAGGCGGGTTTCCACTTCGCCCCGGGTCCACGCCTGCTGGCCGCCGATGGCGATGCGCTCGGTACGCAAGCCCTGGATGTCGGTGGCCTGCGCCATGACACCGACGCTGTTGCGCCGCTGCGCGGCGTCGGGCGGAAATATGATGTCGGCGAAGGCGGTCTGCTTTTTCTGCTCGATGCGCAGGCCCGAGTTCAGTTCCCAGGCCTGCCCGAAAAGATCGGCCGTCTGAAAGACGGTTTCGACCCGGGCACCGGTGTTGGAACTGATGCCGGCGCCGAACGACAGCCGGTGCGCCGGCCGCTCGCCGAGGCGCACCGTCACCGGCACGGTCACCACCCCGTCGGCATCCGGCGGCGTGTCGCGGTCGATGCTGACCAGCACCGAGCGGAACTGCGGCGTCAACTGCAGGGCAGTCTGCAGGGCATTGAGATCGGCTTCGCGATAGGGGGCGCCGGGGCGCACCGTCCGGTTATGGCGCTCGACCAGCGTATGGGTTGTAGCGTTCCAGGCCCTCGATCCGCAGTTCGCCGAAGCGGAAGGGCGGGCCACTGTCGTAGCGGGCCATCAGGCGCGCTTCCCGGGTTGCCGGGTCGATCGTCGCCTGACTGTCCATCAGGCGGGCGCCGGCATGGTTCTCGGCCAGCAGGCGGGAAAGCACCTGCTGCTTGGCGCTGTTCCAGTCCTGCTGGCGAAATGGCTGGCCGACCGGCAGCGTCCAGCCGGCAATCAGTTCCTGCCGCGTTTTTGCCGCCAGCGGGCCGTCAACCGCAACATCCACCGCGGCGATCAGCGTGCGCGGGCCCGGATCGACATCGATGCGCAAGTCGCCGGCGACCTCGGCAAACTCGATTCGTGGCGAGAAATAGCCCTCGGTTTCGAGAATCTCGCCGACCAGCCGTTGCAAGCGGGCCTGACCGCCGGCGCCGGGCGCCGCCTCATCGGGCAGGAAGGGGGTCAGCAGGTCGGCGATCTCATCGGGCGCGCGCAGTTCGATCTCGCCCGCCGGCGCCAGCGGGGCAATTACGATCAGGACAAGCGGAAGCAAACGCCGGATGACGCGGGAAAGGGCGGACACGCGCCTATTTTACCCGTCGCCGCCGGTCGCCGCCGCGCGCGGCGGCAGCAGGAAGCTGCGCGGTTCGCGCCGGAAACGGCGCCAGATGGCACGGAGCAGCGCCCCCCAGTGGTCGAAGTGAACGTCGCGGGCGCCGAGCGCGGTGCGCAGCGCCAGCGCGAAACTGACCGCCAGATTGGTCAGCCCGATCAGCGCGATGCCGAGCGCCCCCCACAGGATGGCCTTGAGCGGGAGTTCGAACTGGAATCCGACCAGGGAATAGCCGAGATTGGCCGACGAAAAGGCGATGTGCCGGATATCCAGCGGCAGGCCGAGCAGCTTGCCGACGACGCCGGTCGACCCGAGCATGCAGCCGAACAGGAAGTTGCCCATGATGCCGCCCAGATGATCCTGGATGTAGCTGCCGATGCGCACTGCCCGACGCGTGGCCGAACAGCGCCGTTCAGCCAGCGCAGGCGGGCGATGCGGATGCCGGTATCGCTGTAGGCGGCCCGGTTGTCGAAATAGCCGCTGATCAGGCCGGACAGGAAGAGGAAGAAGCCGGCGATCGCGGCATGCGGAATGGCCCAGCTCAGGGGATCGAGATCGGCCATCAGGTGCGCGCCCTTGTCGAGGCTGATGACCGGCGCGCCGAGCCATTGGCTGAGGCCGAGGCCGAGGAGGATGGCGACCGGCAGCGCGACCATGACATTGCCGGCGATGGCGGCGAGCTGGCTGCGGCAGACGGCGGCGACCACGTCGACCAGGCGCTCGAGCTCCGCCTGGCGCGTCGCCCGGACGTCGCCGAGCAGGCCGGCGAGCGTCTGCGCGGTCATCGCCGGCTGCTTGGTGGCGACCGTCATGCCGAGCAGAAAGATGGCGACGAAGCCGAGACCGTAGATCAGGCTGAACAGGAAGGCCTCGACGAGGAGCGGCGCATGCAGCCCGGCGGCGAAAATCTTGAGCAGCGCCATGCCGCCGATCAGCACCCCGGCCCCGGCCGCCGAACGCCACATGCGGCCGTAGTCTCTGCGCGTTTCGCAAATGTAATGCTCGCCCGAACGCGCGGCATTCTCGGTCACCCGCACGGCCAGCAGGCGCGACAGTTGCGACATGTAATGACCGAGGCTGTTGCGGCGGTTCTCGGCAAGAAAGGCGGCGCGGAGAAAATCCGCCCAGGCCGACATCGCGCGGCCGCGCGTGCTCAACGCGTGCGAGGCGGTCAGGATGGTGACCAGCTCGCGCAGGCGCTCGAGACTCTGCTCGCTGCGCGTCAGCAGATAGCTGAGATGGAGGCTGGTGCCGACCGTCAGCGCCCGCTTGCGGATGCGCTGCAGCGTGTCTGCGCACTGGTCGGCGATGACCAGCAACTGGCTGCCGTCGTCGGCGGCGATCGCCGGATCGTCGAGCGCGCCGCGGAAGGCATTGACGAAATCCAGCGCCTCGGCCGACAGCGCCACGAAACGCGGCAGGTCATCGTCGAGGCTGGGCGAGGCGCGCATCAGCTCGCCCTCGACCCCGAGGCCGCTGACGCGGTGCGCCAGCAGCAGCACCGAATCGAGGATCTGCTCCTGAATGCCGCGCCAGTCGACATTGTGCAATTCTTCCTCGGGCGCCAGCAGCGCCCACAAGCGCTGCGAATACGCCGGGGAAATCCGCTTCCTGCCAGCGCCAGTCGTCGGACCGGTCGAAGACGACGTGCATGCAATCCTTCAACCGGCGTTCGTCGGGCGCCTCCGGCAACAGCCGGTCCCACAGGATGCGCCACCATTCGGAGAAAAATCCGGTACCCGGCAGGATGCCGCTGTCGGTGAAGAAGGTAATCAGACGAAGGCTGGCGATGAAATGCACGATGCGGGCGCGAAAGATCGAGCGCAATTCGGCATCCGCCTCGAGGCGGTCCAGCACCAGTTCATAGCGCGCGGCTGTGCCGCTGTCGCGCCGGTTCCGCGGGCGAATTTCGGCGACCAGCCGGCGCACCAGATCCAGGGTCTCGGCGGCCGGGTCGCGAAAGGCCTCGAGCGCCGTCCGCAGGCGCTCTTCTGGCGGTTGACTGCGGCCGGGCAGCCAGCGGGAAAGCCTTGTGAACACCGACATCCGGGGCGGGGTCAGCTTTCAGCCGGCCTGGCGGCCGGCGCCTTGGCCCGGGCTGCGGGCTTCGGCGGCTGCCGGTTTCGCTTGGCGGCAGCCTTCGGCTTGGCGGCGCTGCCTGCGGCGGGCGCTGCGGCACGCCTGACCGCCGGCTTCTTCGCCACCGGCGGCGGCAGTCCCTTCTTCTGGTGCTCGCGGAAGTCGTTGCCGCGCTGGCGCATGGTGTCCCAGAACAAAATGGCCCGCTGCGCGAAGTTGACCGCATAATCGTTCCACGCCGTACCCGACTGCAGCAGCGCGGGCAGGGTGGCCGCGCTTTGCGCCTGCGCGTCACGCAGGGCATGCGAGAATTCGTCCTGGGCATGCTTCAGGCGCTTTTGCAGGAGCGCGGCGACGTTCTTGTCGATCTGGACGTTGCGGGACAGCTTTTCGATGGGCGATTTCATTGCATTTCTCCTGACCGGAGGCTGCAGGTGCAGCATGAATCGAACATGTTAAAGCACTCTCCGTTGCCGGTATAGCGCCGAACATCGAGCCGGCATTTGCCCGCCCGTCCGGCAATGTCTATGATGAGGCCGGAGACAAAGCACACGGAGACCACCCATGGAACAGAAACACGCCAAATACGAACGCCTGCTTGCCCGCTGCAGTGAACTCGCCCCGGCGCCCACCGCCATCGCCCATCCCTGCGACGAAAGCTCGTTGCGTGGCGCCGTCGAGGCGGCCGAGAAGGGTCTCATCCAGCCTATCCTGGTTGGCCCGCGCGGCAAGATTGAAGAGGTCGCCCGGCAATTCGGCCTGAACATCGCCGCCTACGAGATCGTCGATGCCGAGCACAGCCACGCGTCCGCCGAGCGGGCCGTGCAACTGGTGCATGAAGGGCGCGCCGAACTGCTGATGAAGGGCAGCCTGCACACCGACGAGTTGATGGCCGCCGTCGTCAAGAGCGGCACCGGCCTGCGCACCAGCAGGCGTATCAGCCACTGCTTCATCATGGACGTGCCGAGCCTCGATCGCGCCATCTTCGTGACCGACGCCGCGATCAACATCTTCCCGACCATGGAAGACAAGATGCACATCATCCAGAACGCCATCGACCTCGCGCATTCGCTGGGCAACGAGATGCCGAAGGTCGCCATCCTCTCGGCCATGGAAACGATCAACCCGAAGCTGCAGTCAACCATCGAGGCTGGCGCCCTGTGCAAGATGGCGGATCGCGGCCAGATCACCGGCGGCATCCTCGACGGCCCGCTGGCGCTCGACAACGCCATCGACCTCGACGCCGCCAAGATCAAGAAGATCGAATCGCCGGTTGCCGGCCGCGCCGACATCCTGGTCGTGCCCGATCTCGAAGCCGGCAACATGCTGGCCAAGAGCCTGAGCTTCATGGCCGACGCCGACGCCGCCGGCATCGTCCTCGGCGCCCGCGTGCCGATCATCCTCACCAGCCGCGCCGACTCGGTGCTGACCCGCCTCGCTTCCTGCGCCGTCGCCGCGCTGGTCGCCGCCGACCGCCGCAAGCAGGCCGGCAAGGCAGTCGCCGGCTAAGGCTCGGCAAATGCAAAAGGGCCGGCAAATGCCGGCCCTTCTTCATTCGCGCGAACAGCCGTTCAGAACACCGCCGGCACATACTTGTACGGGTAATCCGGCTCCTTGTACTTGCCCGGACTTTGCCGCTTCGGCAGCACGATCTTCGGCCGCTTGATCTCCTCATAGGGAATCTTGCTCAGCAAGTGGGTGATGATGTTCAGGCGCACCCGCTTCTTGTCGTTCGACTGCCCGACGAACCACGGCGCCCAAGGGGTGTCGGTCTTCTCGAACATCTCGTCGCGCGCCCGCGAGTAGTCGTACCAGCGGCTGTAAGACTTGAGATCCATCGGCGACAACTTCCAGATCTTGCGCCCGTCGTCGATGCGCTGGGTCAGCCGGCGCGTCTGCTCTTCCGGGCTGACTTCGAGCCAGTACTTGAGCAGGATGATTCCCGGATTCGATCATCATCTTCTCGAACATCGGCGCCACCTCGAGGAAGCGTTTGACACGATGCTCGTCGGTGCAAGCCCATGACCCGCTCGACGCCGGCGCGGTTGTACCAGCTGCGGTCAAAGATGACGACTTCGCCGGCCGCCGGAAAATGCGGGATGTAGCGCTGCACATACATCTGCGAATTTTCGCGCTCGGTCGGCGACGGCAGCGCCACGACGCGGAACACGCGCGGGACTGACCCGCTCGGTAATCGCCTTGATCGTGCCGCCCTTGCCGGCGCCGTCACGCCCTTCGAACACCACGCAGACTTTCAAGCCCTTGGCGACGACCCATTCCTGCAACTTCACCAGTTCGACGTGCAGTTTCTCGAGTTCGCGCTCGTAGTCCTTGGCGCCCAACTTTTCGTTTGCCGTTTCGGCAGCCTTCTTGCCAGCCTTCTTCTTGCTCATCTCACTCTCCTCAAAATTGGCCATTTTTTCGGGTTAACCGCGCCCCGAAGGAAGTGCCCTTGGGGTCAACGTGCCCGTAGCTCAAGCCATGATATTCACGCCGCCATCGACATACATCGTTTCGCCGGTCAGGCGGCGTGCGTAGGGCGTCGCCAGGTAGGCGCAGGTGAAACCGACGTCCATGATATCGACCAGTTCGCCGACCGGCGCGCGTTTGCCGGCCTTGTTGAGCATCAGGTCGAAATCCTTGAGCCCGGAGGCGGCCCGTGTCTTCAGCGGCCCCGGCGAAATGGCATGGACGCGGATATGCTGCGGGCCAAGCTCATAGGCGAGATAGCGGCAGGAAGCCTCGAGCGCCGCCTTGACCGGCCCCATCACGTTGTAATTGGGCTCGACCTTCATCGCGCCATGGTAGGTCATGGCGAACATCGTGCCGCCGTCCTTCATCAGCGGGGCGGCCAGCCTGGCCATGCGGATGAAGGAATGGACCGAAATATCCATCGCCATGGCGAAGCCGTCGGCGGAACAGTTCAGCAAACCGCCCTTGATGTCTTCCTTCTTGGCCGAGGCGATCGAATGGACCAGGATATCCAGTTGCCCCCACTCCTTCTCGATGCGCGCGAAAAGCGCCTCCAGCTCGCCCGGCTTCGAGACGTCGAGCGGCGCGAAGATCGGCGCCCCCAACTCCTTTGCCAATGGCTCGACATGGGGCCTGGCCTTTTCATTGAGATAGGTGATGGCGACATCGGCGCCAACCTCATGAAACGCCTTGGCACAGCCGTAGGCGATCGAATCCTGATTGGCGATGCCGACGACGAGCGCCTTCTTGCCGGCAAGGATGGGACGGGGTTTATCAACGGACACTATATTTCCAGTCTGGTTAGTTATTGGGTTCCCGCAATCGATGCCGGAAGCGCCACCGGGGCAACCAAATCGCGCGCAGCGCTTGCATGCCATCGGGTTCAGTATGCCCCCGCTGAAAGGCGGACTCAAGAGCACGGTAAAAAAAGTGACCGGCGACCTGCCCGGCCCTTCTGCCCTGTACCAGTGGTGTGCTATCGTGCTTTCATTCATATCTGGTCTGACATCAGAGGAGAACACAATGAAAATGATTCGCTCCTTCGTGCTGTGGTGGCTAGCCGCCAGCGTTCTGCTGGTCTCGGCTGTCCACGCGCAGGGCAACGCACCATCGACCGCGCCACCGCCGTTCACGGCCGAGGAACTCGATTCGCTGACCGCTCCCATCGCCCTCTACCCGGACGCCCTGTTGTCGCAGATCCTGATGGCCTCGACCTATCCGCTGGAGGTCGTTTCGGCCGCCCGCTGGGCCAAGGCCAATCCGGATGTCAAGGGCGACGCCGCGCTGAAGAAGGTCGAGAACGAGACCTGGGACGTCAGCGTCAAGTCGCTCGCCGCCTTCCCCAGCATCCTCGACATGATGAACGAGAAGCTCGACTGGACGCAGAAGCTCGGCGACGCCTTCCTCGCCCAGCAGAAGGACGTGCTCGCCTCGGTCCAGCGCCTGCGCAAGCTGGCCAAGGACAATGGCAACCTGGAGAGCAACCAGCAACAGGTGGTGCGCAGTGAGGCCCAGGCCATCGTCATCGAGCCGGCCCAGCCGCAGACGATCTATGTGCCGGCCTACAACCCGACGGTGGTCTATGGCGCCTGGCCCTATCCGGCCTATCCACCCTATTACTACCCACCCTCGCCCTACTACTATCCGGGCGCCGCTCTGGCGACCGGATTCGCCTGGGGTCTCGGCATAGCGGCCGGTGCCGCGCTAATCGGCGGCGCCAACTGGGGCGGCGGCGATGTCACCATCAACGCGAATCGCGCTGCGAATATCGACCGCAACTACAGCCGCAGCAGCAGCAACTCGTGGCAGCACAATTCGCAGCACCGCGGCAATGCCGGCTATCGCGACTCCGCCTCGCAACAGAAATTTGGCAACAAGCAGGCGGAGAGGTCACGCGATGAATTCCGCGGTCGCGAGGGTGGCGAACGCGGCGGTGACCGGGGTGGCCGTGACGGCGCTGGTGGTGACCGGGGTGGCCGTGATGGTGCTGGCGGTGATCGTGGTGGCGCTGGCGGACGCTGACGGCATGGGAGGTGATCGTGGTGGCGCCGGGAATCGGGGCTCTCATGCGGACGGCCTGCCGAGCCACGGCCAGGCCGGTGGTGGGAACAGCGGAAGTCGCGGCAATGCCTTCGATGGCGTCAATTCCGGCAACCGCGATGCCAGCCGCGGCCACAGCAGTGCTGGCGGGGCCGGCCGCACGGGCGGCGGTTCCAGCTTCGCGGGTGGCGGTGGCAGCAGCAGGTCCGCCGGGGCCGGCGGTGGTGGTGGCGGCCGTTCATTCAGTGGCGGTGGCGGTGGCGGTCGCGCAGGCGGCGGCGGTGGCGGCCGCGGTGGTGGCGGACGGCGCTAAGGAGAATAGGACATGAACATGAAAAAACTGAATCCCCTGCTGGCAGCCATTCTTCTCGGCGGCGCGCTGGCCCTGCCGGCCCCGGCTGTCCTCGCTGCCGGTCAACAATCATTCGCAACGCCGGAAGCTGCGATGGAGGCATTCGGCACATGCCGTCTCGACAGCGACGAGGCCGCGCTGCGGGCGATGTTCGGCGCGAATTTCCGCCAGCTCATCCCCCCCGCAGGGGCCGAACTGCGCTACGAGTTCATCGAGGCTTGGGCCAAGTCACACAAGATCGAGCCGGACGGCGACGCGCGGGCACGGATTGCCGCCGGACTGAAGGGCTGGACCCTGCCGATCCCGCTCGAGAAGACCGCCTCCGGATGGCGCTTCGACATGAAGGCCGGCATGGAAGAGATCGCCATCCGCGAGATCGGCCGCAACGAACTGGCGACGATCAAGGTCGCCATGGCCTACGCCGACGCCCAGCGGGAATACATTGCCAGTGATCGCAACGGTGATGGCGTGCCCGAGTATGCGCAGAAGATCACAAGCAGCGCCGGCAAGATGGACGGACTCTACTGGCCAACCAAGGCGAACGAGGAGGCAAGCCCGCTTGGGCGACTGCTGGCCAATGCCGCCGCCGAAAAGGGTCGCAAGCCGGGCAGCTACCATGGTTACAGCTACCGCATCCTGACCGCCCAAGGCGCTGATGCGCCTGGCGGAGCGCGCAGTTACATCGCGGATGGCCGCATGACCGGCGGCTTCGGACTGGTTGCCTGGCCGACCAGCTATGGCAAGAGCGGCGTCATGAGTTTCATGATCAACCAGGACGGACAGGTCTATGAAAAGAACCTCGGCGCCGCCACGGCAACTCAGGCTGCCAGCATGAAAACTTTCAACCCGGATGCAACATGGCGGAAAGTCACGGATAATCAGTGAAAAAATCGCAAGCTTTTGAATTACAATACGCCGTCTAATTTTTTTTGACAGGGAACCCCTCATGATCAACTACGCCAAGAAATCGCTAATTCTGGCTCTGCTGGCCGGCATCGGCTTTGGTGCCACCGCCGTTCAGGCGCAAGAGCGCGTTTATGTCATCGACCAGCGCGACGTCGTCGCCCTGAGTGGCTTCGGCCTCTGCTGGCGCACCGGCTACTGGACCCCGGCTGCTGCCGCCAAGGATCCGGCTGGCTGCCAGTGCGACAAGGACCTGCTGCCGAAGGAAGTCTGCGAGCCGCCCGCTCCGCCGGCCCCGGTCGCCGCGCCGAAGCCCACCGGTGAGAAGATCACCGTCGCCGCCGACGCCCTGTTCGACTTCGACAAGGCCGTGCTGCGCCCCGAAGGCAAGGCCAAGCTCGACGAACTGGTTTCCAAGGCTGGCGCCATCAAGCTCGAAGTGATCCTCGTCGTCGGCCACACCGACCGCATCGGTTCCGATGCCTACAACCAGAAGCTGTCCGAGCGTCGCGCCGCCGCCGTGAAGGCCTACCTGGTGTCCAAGGGTATCGAAGCCAACCGCGTCTACACCGAAGGCAAGGGCGAGAAGCAGCCGGTCACCGGCGACAAGTGCAAGGGCAACAAGGCAACCAAGGAACTCAAGGCCTGCCTGCAGCCGGATCGCCGCGCCGACATCGAAATCATCGGCACCAAGTAAGCCGCCGCGCTTCAGCAAAAACCCCGCTTGCGCGGGGTTTTTTTTCGCTTATCTCCTCAGGAAAGCCGCCATGGTCCCGTTCATACGCTTTCTCGCCGCTGTCTCGCTGGCAATGACAATGAGCACGCAGGCCATGGCCGACGCGAGCCGCCCGAAAGTCGGACTCGTGCTCGGCGGCGGCGGTGCGCGCGGCGCGGCGCATATCGGGGTACTGGAAGTTCTCGAGGAACTGAAGATACCGGTCGACTGCATCGCCGGCACCAGCATGGGCGCGCTGATCGCCGGCGCCTATGCCTCCGGCCTGACGCCGGCGGAAATGCGCGAGGAGATGGCCAAAGCGGACTGGAACGACATGTTCACCGACATTCCGGACTTTTCGGATGTCAATTACCGCCACAAGCAGGTCATGCGCAGCTTCATTCCTGCTTCCGAAATCGGCGTGACCAGCGACGGCGTCAGATTCCCGCCGGGCGTCGTCGATGGCGTCAAGATCAAGCTGTTCTTCAACCGTCTGGTCGGCGCCGGCAAGGACGAACGCGTCATCGAGAAACTGCCGCTGCCGCTGTCGATCATCGCCACCGACATCGGCACCGGCCAGCGCGTCGTCCTGCGCGAAGGCAGCCTGACCTCGGCGATGCGCGCCAGCATGTCGGTGCCGGGCCTGCTTTCGCCGATCACGCTGGACGGCCGCAAACTGGTCGATGGCGGCCTGGTGGACAACGTGCCGATCGCGGAAGCGCGCGAACGCTGCAACGCCGACATCGTGATCGCGGTCAACGTCGGCTCGCCGCTGATGGACGCTGACCGAGGTCGGCTCGTTGCTCACCATATCGGCACAGATGGTCAACATCCTCACCGAGCAGAACGTGACCCGTTCGCTGGCCACCCTGAAGCCGACTGACATCCTGATCCAGCCCGATCTCGGCACGATCTCGTCCACCGATTTCAGCCGCAATGGCGAAGCCGCCGACCGCGGCCGGGCAGCGGCCGAGGCCGTCCGCGCCCAACTGGCCAGACTCGGCACCGACGAAACGCAGATATGCCGAGTGGCGCAAGCCGATCAATCGTCACAACAAGCCGGCGCTGACCGTAGACGAAATCGAAATTGCCGGCCTCAAGCGCGTCAACCCGGCAATGGTCGAGCGCCAGTTGACCGTCAGGACCGGCGAACCATTGGCCAACTCCAACATCGACAACGATGTTCTGCGCATCTATGGCGACGGCTTTTACCAGGGCGTCGATTACCGACTGGTCAGTTACCGCGACCGCAACATCCTGCGCGCCCTGCCCGTCGAAAAGAGTTGGGGGCCCGACTACCTGCGCTTCGCCCTCAATCTGGAAACCGACAGCAATCAGGGCTCAAGCTTCAGTTTGCGGGCCGCCTATCAAAAGACGCTGATCAACGAACTCGGCGCCGAATTTCTGGCCACCGTCGGCATCGGCAATAACGTGATCGGCGGACTGAATTTCTATCAGCCGCTGGATCCGGCACAGCGTTTCTTCGTCGAGGCCGGACTGAATTACAACCGGGGACCACTGAACATTTATCAGGACAATTCCCGCATCGCCCAATATACGAATTCGGTTACCGAGTTCGGTGTCTGGGCCGGCACCAACATCGGGATCACGGGCCAGGCGAAAATCGGCTGGATCGAGCAGAAGCGCAGTTTCGAGCGGGATATCGGCCCATTGGCGCTGCCCGATTTCGACACCAGCTATTCCGGCTGGAAGGCGTCGCTTTCCCTTGACCAGATGAACCGGCTCCACTTCGCCACCCGGGGCTGGGCGACAAGATTCGACTATTTCGATTCGAGCGAGGCGGGCTACTCGCGGGTTGACGCCGATCTGCGCGGCGCGTTCTCGCTGGGCAAGACGGTGTTCACCGGCCGCGCCACCTACGCCGGCTCGGTCGACGGCCCCCTCCCGTTTTACGACGCTGCCACGCTGGGCGGCTTCCTGCACATGAGCGCATTCGCCAGAAATCAGATTCTCGGCGACGACATCAGCTATGCCAGCATCCGCGCCGAACAGATCATCGGGACCTTCCCGATCGGCCTGCGCGGCGATATGCGGCTCGGCATCGTCGTCGAAGGGGCGCATGTCGGCAAGTTCTACACGGAAACCAACCTCGCCGGCACCAGCATTCTCAATTCTGCCGCCCTCTACATGGGCGGCGAAACCCCGTTCGGGCCGGCCTATCTCGGCTTCGGCTATTCAACCAGCGGCGCCTCGAATTTCTTCCTGTCGATCGGCATCCAGTAGCCGATGCGGCGCAGGGAGTTCGCTGGCATAATCGCTTCTTTCCGAAGGAGAAACCCGCGATGAAAACCCGTTCCCTGCTGCTCGCCACGCTGATCGCCGCAATCCCGGTCCTGGCCGCGGCCCAGCAAGCGCCACAGACCGCCACCGTCATCGAGAAGGAAAAAGGCGCCGTTACCATCGGTGAAGCCGTCGAACTCCAGGGCGTCATCACCGCCATCGACAAGAACACGCGCGAGGTGACCATCAAGGGCGGTTCCGGCAACACGATGACCGTGACCGCCGGGCCGCAGGTCAAGAATTTCAAGCAGATCAAGGTCGGCGACCTGGTGACGCTGAGTTACGTCGCGGCGCTTGGCCTCGAACTCAAAAAGGCGGCGGCCGGCTGCGCGAGCGCATCGAATCGGAGCAGACCGCTACCGCCAAGCCCGGTGAAAAGCCGGGCGCCGGCAAGAGCAGGACGGTCAAGATCATCGCCGACGTCACGGCGGTCGATGCCAAGGCCGGCACGATCACCTTGCGCGGCCCGCAGCGCAGCGTCGACCTGGTCGTCAAGGACAAGGAGTTGCTCAAGGACATCCGGGTCGGTGACCAGATTTTCGCGACCTTCGAGGAAGCGACCGTCGTTTCCATCACCCCGACGCCGCCCCCGGCACCCGAACCTGCACCCGCCCGCGCCCGCAGCCCAATAATTTCCTTGATTAGGTGACCGCCATGACCAGAAAGCTCCTTCTCGCAATCGCTGGCTGGCTGCTGTTTGCCGGGCTCGCATTCGCCCAGATCAACATCAATACCGCCAGCAAGGACGAACTCGACAGCCTCAAGGGCATCGGCCCGACCAAGGCCCAGGCGATTGTCGACTACCGGCACAAGAACGGCCCGTTCAAGTCGGTTGAACGACCTGGAGAATGTTCCCGGAATCGGCCCGGCGACGCTCAAGGACATCCGGGGCAACGTCATGGTCAGCGGCGTATCGCGCCCCGCATCCGTCGCCCAGCCCGCTGCGCAGGGCAAGACACCGGCCCACCCCGCAGCCCCGGCCAGCGCGCCAATGGCCACCCCGACGCGTCCGGCAACACCCGCAACCCCGTCGGCAAAACCGGCCGAGCGCGCGCAACCGGGCATGCCGGCGAATCCTGCGAAGCCGGTACCCGCTGCAACAGGCAGCACCGCAACTCCCGCTGCGCCTGCGGTCCCTGCCCGCCCGGCACTGTCCACCGCTGCAAAGCCGGCCACCCCGCCGACCACCCGGCAGCAGCATCCCACCCAGCCGAGCCTGTAAAAGCCACGACGCCGGCCAGCCCGGCCAAACCGGCGACGCCTGCCGCTGCAATGCCGCCAGCGACGCCTGCCAAGCCCGCTCAACCAGCACAACCAGCCCGGCCACCCGCCAACTGACCTGGCCGGCTTGAGCGATCGCCTGACCCTCTGCGCCACCACCCGCCTCGCCCAAACTCTACGCGGCGAGGCGCCGGATGGCGTCGAAGTCTGGCAGACGCGGCGGGCGCTGACCGTCGGGCAGTGGCTGGGCAGCCTGGCCGACGAGGCGCTGCTCGGCGGCATTGCCGACCTGCCGACCGCGCTCGACCCTTTTGCCGAACGCCTGCTTTGGGAAAAGATTATTGCCGGGTCGCTGACCGAGGCGGCGCCACTCTTCGACATTCAGGGCATGGCTGCATCGGCTGCCGAGGCCCATGCGCTATCGCGTTTGTGGAACATCCACCCGGCGGGCGCCCAGCTTGCCGACGAAGCCAGACTCTTTGCCGGCTGGCAGGCCGAATTCGACAAACGTTGCCGGGCCGCCGGCTGGATCGACACGATCAGTCTGCAGCGGCAGTTGATCGACCTGATCGCCGCCGGTCACTTTACCTTGCCGCCCGCCGTGACTTTTGCCGGCTTCGACCGCTTGACACCGCTTGAGCAGGGACTGATGGCAGCACTGAACGGGCGTGGCGTCCGCGTTGAAAACGAGCCCGAAAGCGCAGTCGACCGCGCCCCGCCCCGCCAGGGGACTTGCTTCGCGGCGCAGGCGACGGAGCCTTGGGCTCAAGTGCCCTTGGGGTGTAGCAATCGCCAGGTACTGCCATGCGCCGACGTCGCGGCCGAATGCTCGGCCATTGCGGCCTGGGCCAGCGCGCATCTGGCGGCCGACCCGGCTTGCCGGCTCGGCATCGTCGCCCCCGACCTGGCCGGCGTCCGCGACCGGCTGGAATTCATGCTCGACGATGCGCTGCACCCGGCGCTGATCCGGCCTGATGCTGCCGAGGTGCCGCGCTGTTTCAACTTCTCGCTCGGCCGCGGGTTGGCCGAACTGCCATTGATCCGCGTCGCGCTTGATCTGCTGGCGCTGGGCAGTGGTCGGGCCAAGGTCGAGCAAAGCCGGCTCTCCGCCCTGTTGCTTGCCGGCGGCTGGTCGGCGGCGAGTGGCGAGGCTGACGGCCGCGCCCGGCTCGACGCCGCGCTGCGCGGCGACCTGCCCTATTTCACGACCTTGCCGGCGCTGATCCGGCTGGCCGAACGCCTGGCCGAAAGCGAGCCGCCGCTCTGCCCGCAGACGGTGGCGGCGCTGGAAGGTTTTGTCGACGCAATGGCGCGCACGCCGAAGGCGCTCCGTCCCGGCGAATGGGCCGGCGTTTTCCGCAAGGCGCTGAAGGCTGCCGGCTGGCCCGGTGAGCGCGAGCTTTCCAGTCACGAATACCAGGCCCGCCGGGCTTTTGGCGAGGTGCTCGACGGCTTCGGCCGACTCGACGCGCTGCTTGGCCCGCTGTCGCTCAACGAGGCGGTGCGCCGCTTGTCGCAACTCTGCCGGCAGCGCATCTTCCAGCCGGAAACCCGAGGCCGACCGGCCATCCAGGTGCTCGGCGTGCTCGAAAGCGCCGGCCTCGGTTTCGACGCGCTGTGGGTGATGGGCATGAACGACGACCTGTGGCCGCCGCCGCCGCGCCCCAACCCGCTGCTGCCGGCCGAACTGCTGCGCGCTGCCGGCGCGGCGCACGCCAGCGCCGAGGTCGAACTCGATTTCGCGCAGCGGGTGCATGCCCGCTTGTCGCAGGCCGCGCCGGAAGTCACATTTTCCTACGCAGAGGCCGACGGCAACCGCGTCCTGCGGCCGAGCCCGCTGATTGCCGGCATCCCGTTGGCTGAAGAAGTGCCGGGTAAAGTTTTCACGTTGGCGCAGCGACTTGGCACAGAGGCCGGCGCTGCCTGCCATCTGCTTGATGACGCCCTTGCGCCGCCGGTCGGCGAAGGCGAGAAGGTCTCCGGCGGTAGCTGGCTGCTGCGTGCCCAGGCGATCTGCCCGGCCTGGGCTTACTATCAGTTCCGGCTTGGCTGCAAGGCGCTGGACGAGCCGGTCGAGGGCCTCGACCCAGCCGCCCGCGGCACGCTGGTCCATGAGGCGCTGGAAGCTTTCTGGACGGCAGTTCGGAACTCGCCGGCACTCGCTGCCATGAGCGAGGCAACTCGCCGGCAGGCCATCACCGAGGCTGCTACCCAGGCCCTGCAGCACTTCGAGCTGGATCGCCGCATCACGCTGCCGGCGCGTTTCCGCGAACTGGAAGCGGCGCGTCTGGAAAAGCTGCTCGATATCTGGCTGCAGGTCGAAGGCAAGCGTGGTTTGGCTTTCGAGGTGATCGCCTGCGAACAGTCGGCCGAAGTCGAGATCGAGGAAATCAAGGTCAAAATGGTCGTCGACCGCATCGATCAACTGGCCGATGGCCGGCAGGTCATCATCGACTACAAGACCGGCGCCGCCATCGACATCAAGAACTGGGCCGATGCCCGCATCACCGAGCCGCAGTTGCCGATCTACGCCGCGCTGGTCAACGACGAGGTGGCGGCCGTCGTCTTCGCCAAGGTGCTGCTCGACAAACCGGCCTTCGCCGGTGTCGCCGACGAAAAGGACATCCTGCCCGGCGTCCAGGGCATTGGCGATGACAAGCAGAAGGTCTTCGACCCCGCCGAATTTCCTGACTGGATCGCCGTCATCACCCACTGGCGCGAGCGGCTGCATGCGGTGGCAAAAGAGGTCAAGGTCGGGCAGGCTGGTGTGATGTTCGCCGACGAGAAGTCGCTGCAGTATTGCGAAGTCCTGCCGCTATTGAGATTGCCGGAGCGGCGGCGTCTGCTGGCGGCGGCGCTGGCTGGAAAAATAGCGTGATTCCCAAGGTCGACCACCTCGAAGAAGACAAACTCGCCCGTCAGCGGGCGCTGGATGTCGCCTCGTTCATTGTCGAAGCTCCCGCCGGCGCCGGCAAGACGGAGTTGCTGACGCAGCGCTACCTGCGCCTGCTGGCCGTCGTCGAACATCCGGAAGAGGTGCTGGCGCTGACCTTTACCAACAAGGCAGCGACCGAGATGCGCGACCGCATTCTTGGCAGTCTGGAGCGTGCAGCCAGCGGCGAGATGCCTTCCGAACCCCACAAGCAACTGACCTTCGATCTGGCGAACAAGGTACTGGCGCACGATGCCGAAGCCAACTGGGGCCTGCTCGGCCACCCCGGCCGCTTGCGCATCACGACGCTCGACGCGCTGTGCGCCAGCCTCGCCCGGCAGATGCCCTACCTGAGTCGTTTCGGCGCCCAGCCCGGCGTCACCGAGGATGCCGAGGCGCATTACGCGACGGCGGCCCGGCGCACGCTGGAAATGGTCGAATCGGGGTCGGATGATGCCGAGGTGGTGGCCGAAGCGCTGGCCTTCATGGACAACAACGCCGGCCGACTGGAAAAGTTGCTGATCACCATGCTCGGCCGCCGCGACCAGTGGCTGCACCACGCCTCGCGCATTGAAAGCGGGGCGATGAAAGCCGAGGTCGAAGCCGGTTTTGTCGCATTGATCGAGCGCGATCTGGCGGTCGTCGCCGGCCTGCTCGATGGCCGGATCCAGTCGCTGCTGATGCCGCTGGCCCGCTTCGCCGCCGCCAACGTACCCGGAACGCTCAGATTCCATTTTTGACTGGAATTCGCCGTTGACCGAGGCGATCGCCGATCTGGCGCAATGGCAGGCGGTCGCCGGCCTGCTACTGACCGGTAGCGGCACGCTGCGCAAGACGGTTGACAAGCGCCTCGGTTTTCCTGCGGACAAGGAATTCGCCGAGCAGAAAAAGGCCATGCTCGACCTGCTCGCCGAACTGCGCGGCGTCGCCGGGCTGGAAGAGGCGCTGGCCATGCTGGTCAAGTTGCCGCAGCCGGAATTGAGCGACGGCGAGTGGGCCACGGTCGAATGCTTCTCGCGCCTGTTGCGGCTGGCCGCCGGGCAATTGTGGCTGGCCTTCCAGGAAGCCGGCGAGGTCGATTTCATCGAAATCGCCGCCCGCGCCGGGCTGGCGCTCGGCGATGACGAAGCGCCGACCGATCTGGCGCAGGCCCTCGACTACCGCATCCGTCACCTGCTGGTCGATGAATTCCAGGACACCAGCCCGAGCCAGGTCGGCCTGATCGAAAAACTGACGCGCGGCTGGATGCCGGACGACGGCCGGACGCTGTTCGTGGTCGGCGACCCGATGCAGTCGATCTACCGCTTCCGCAAGGCCGACGTCGGGCTGTTCCTGCGCGTTCGCGAGCGCGGCATCGGCGACATCAGGCTCGGCCACCTGCGCCTGTTCCGCAACAACCGCTCCTATCCAGGCATCGTCGATTGGGTCAATGCGGCCTTCCCGAGCATCTTCCCGGCCGACGACAGCCCGGAAGCCGGCGCCGTGCGCTATGCCGAATCCGCCGCAACCCGGCCGTCGCGTGAAGACAGCGGCGTGGTCGTGCATCCGGTCATCGAACGCGACGGTTCGGATTCGGCTAGCGAAGAAGCACAGCCGCGTCCTGGCCATCATCCGCCAGGCCTGCGCGCGAGGCGCCGGACGAACGCATTGCCGTGCTGGTGCGCGCCCGCAGCCACCTCGACGCGCTGGTCGCCGAAATCCGCCGCAGCGCCCCGGACCTGCGCTTTCAGGCGGTCGATATCGAAGGTCTGGACGGCCGCCAGCATGTCCAGGATCTGCTGACCCTGTTCCGCGCCCTGCATCACCGCGCCGACCGCGTGCATTGGCTGGCGCTTTTGCGCGCGCCGTGGTGCGGCCTGAAGCTCGCCGACCTGCACGCGCTGGCCGCCGATGACAAGAAATCCACGATCTGGCAATTGATGCAGGACGAAGCCCGCCTTACTAACCTTTCGGAAGATGGCCGGCAACGGCTGACCCATATCCGTGGCGTGCTGCAACTGGCCTTCGCCGGTCGTGGCCGCCAGCACCCGCGGCGCTGGCTGGAAGGCGTCTGGCTGATGCTCGGCGGGCCGCGCTGCCTGGAAGCGCCGGAGGCTCAGAACGACGTCGAGGCCTTCTTCACGCTGGTCGACAAACTGGTCGCCGCCCGCAATCTGAGCGCCGAAACGCTGGCCGCCCACGCCGCCGAACTGTTCGCTCCGGCCGACCCGCTGGGCAACGCGGTGCAGATGATGACCATTCACAAATCCAAGGGCCTAGAATTCGATACCGTGATCCTGCCCGGCCTGCACCGCGCAACCAGCGGCAACGACAGCAGCCTGCTGCTGTGGGACGAAGTGGCCGGCGCCGATGGCGACGAGCACCTGCTGGTCGCGCCGATGAAACAAAAGGGCGCCCCCCAAGGGGACTTCCTTCGGGGCGCCGGCAACGGCGAGCCGACCGCCTACGACTACCTGAAAAAGCTCGAAGCCGAACGCGCCGCGCACGAGGACGAGCGCCTGCTCTATGTCGCCGCCACCCGCGCCATCCGCCGCCTGCATCTGGTCGGCGTCGCTGTCGCCGATGACAGGAAGGACGACGGCCTGAAGCCGCCGGCCGCCGGTACGCTGCTCAAACTGCTGTGGCCCGGCCAGGCGCAGCCGGCTTTCATCGCAGCGCTGGCGGGCGGCAAGGCGCCGGAAACGGCCGTGGGCGGCATCGACCCGGCGAGCTTCGTGCCGCCCCTGGTCCGGCTGAGCGAAGTCGCCGTGCCCGAGGCGCTGCGCGAAATCCCCGGCAGCCCAAGCCTGGCTACCAACCCGGTCGACCTTGATGCAACTGAAAACGGCCTCGCGCTGGAAGCCTCGGTCGGTACGCTGGTTCATCGCTGCCTGGAACTGATTGCGAAAAATGGGCAAAAATCCTGGTCGACCGCAAGAGTCAGCGGATTGTTGCCCGCTTACCGCCGCTGGTTGCGGGCGCAAGGCCACAGCGATGCCGAGGCCGACAGCGGCGCCGTCGAGGCGGTGGCGGCCCTGAGTCAGACGCTGGAGTCCGAAACCGGCCGCTGGCTCCTCGCCGATCACCCGGAATCAGGGGCCGAGCAGGCGTGGAGCAGCACGGATGGCATCGCCACGGTCAATCACGTCATCGACCGCGTTTTCGTGGCCGGCGGTTGTCGCTGGATCATTGACTACAAGACGGCGCGCCTGCCGCAAAGCGAACTGACAAAGCGCGCCGGGGAATACCGGCCGCAGCTCGAACGCTATGCCAGCCTCTTTTCCGGGGACGCGTTGCCACTCAGGATGGCGATTTTCTTCCCGTTGCAGGGAATTCTGGTCGAACTCCCCCGAACATAGCCGCTGTTGATCACCGTCGACGGGATGGATTGAGCTTGGGCTATACTGCGCCGGAAATACCAATAACATCGAATAATGATGCTTCGCTTGCGCAACCTTCTTGCCAGCCTGGTCGCCGCCCTCTGCCTTTTCGCAGTGATGGCGGCCTATTCGGCTGACCCGCCGTTGCAGGTCGCGGTGCTGGAAAATTCTCCGCCGATGGCTTTCCGCGACGCCGATGGTCGACTGACCGGCTTCAGCGTCGAGATTGCCCGGGCGTTGTGTACCGAAATGCAGGTCCAGTGCGAGTTTCAGGTTACGGTGCTGGGTCGGCTGGTGGACGCGCTCGCCGGCGGCGAATTCGACATCGCGGCGGTCAGCCTGCTCGACACGCCCGAACGGCGCCAGCGGATTCTCTTTGCCCAGCCTTATTTCCGGTCAATCACACTGTGGTACGCCAAACCCGGCGTCGAGCCAGGGAAGCACGGGCTGCGCGTCGCCGTCGTCAAGGGTTCCGCCCAGGAAACTTATGCCCGCAAGCAGGGCTGGGATACCGTCGCCGTACAAACCAATGGCGAACTTGGCGCACCGCTGATTGCCGGCGTTGCCCAGGCTGCCGTCGTACCCATGAATACCAGCCTGAACCTGCAGAAGAATGCGGATTTTCAGCGACTGGGCCTTAGCTCGACGGTCATGAAGATCCCCGAACTGGTCGGCAATGCGTCATTCGGCATCAACCCGCGACGCCCGGAACTGAAAATCGCGGTCGATGAGGCGCTCGATCGCATCAAGCGTAATGGCGTCTACGAGCGGATCAACACGCAGTTTCTGCCGTTCCGGGTGCATTGATGAGCGGCATCCGCGCCATTGCCCTGATCACTGGCACTGTTCTCCGGACTGCTGCAGGCAGCCGAGCTGAAAGTGGCGGTTCTGGTACAGGACCCGGCGCAGGTATCGATGCAGGGTGACCTGCTCCCGAGCAGCACGCCGGGCGCCGACCTGGTGGCCGTCACCGACGAGCTAGCGCGGGAAATCTGCCGCCGCATCAAGGCCCGCTGCTCATTTTCCTATGTTCCTTTCGCCGAAATCCTGCCGGGCGTCGAAGAAGGACGCTTCGATCTCGGCTTCGGCAATTTCCTGCGCTCCCCCGAGCGCGAGAAACGCGTGGCCTACAGCGATCCGCTTTTCCGTTCCTCCTCGCGCCTGATCGGAAAACCGGCGACAGCCCGGACGTTCGCCACCAAGCTCGGTCAGCCGGTCAGCCTCGCCAGCCTGCGCGGCGCGCGCGTGGCGGCGCTCGAAGGTTCGCAGCAACAGGCATTCCTCGACGGCATCGCCGGCGAACGCGAGCTGACCGTGCTTGCCACAGCGACGACGGCCGAGGCGCTCGAACGTACTGCGCAAGGACGGCGCCGACTTCGCGCTGCTACCGATCCGCACCGGCTACGCCCTGATCAGTCGCGACAAGGCGCAGCACTTCGTGTTCGTCGGCCCGGCCGTCACCGCTCACGGCCTCGGCGACGCTGCCCACATCGTCCTGGCGAAGCAGAAAAACGCGTTGCGCCGCGCCGTTAACCAGGCAATCGCGGAAATCAAGGCGGACGGCACGTTCCAGCGCATCATGCACCGCCACTTTCCCGTGTTTCTGGACTGAAGCGCGTGGCGGCCGGAGACAACCAGCACCGCCCGAGCGCCGGCAAGGCGTTCGCCATCCTGGCCAGCGTCTTCGCGCTGCTTTTCGGCGCCGTCGTTGCCCTGCTGGCCCTCACCCAGCACCGCGTTCTCGATGCCGCGGAACGTCTGCAGCGCGAGACCGTGCCGGAAATCATCCGCTTCCAGCGTCTGGCGCGCAATCTCGACCAGTTGAGCCATGAAGGCGAGCGGATGTTTTCATCGGTCACCCCCGAAGACCGCCAGCAAGCGCTGTTCCTCGTCATGCTCGTGGCGAGCCATCCGAGCATCCTCGAACATCCTCAGGCAGCCGTAATGGCCCGCGACACCGAGGCCTACCTTGTCGAAACGAACCGTCTGGCCATGCGTGATCCCGCCACGCTCAGGATGCGCTACCCGGAATGGCTGCGAATTTCCCAGCGCATCAACCTGCTGGTGGACGACCTCCTGGTTCAGGGCGCCAATCTCGCGACCACCGATCTCAACGACATGGCCGATGCCATGCGCGCGGCCCGCCTCAAGCTACTGGGCGCCCTGATTCTGGTCGGCGGCTTCATCCTGTTGCTGATCGCACTACTCAGACAGCACCTGATCCGCCCGTTGCAGCGCATCGGCCGCGCCCTGTCGTCGCTCGACGTCGAGCAGCCGGCGCCGGAGTTCCCGGACTCCCGCCTGGCCGAAATCCACGCCGTGGAAGATGCGACCGGACGGCTGCACAAGGCCATGGTCAGCAACGAAGCGGCACGCCGCGAACTCGAATTGCTGGCCAATCGTGACGGACTGACCGGGCTGATCAACCGGCGCCATTTCATGGTGAACGCCGAGGCCGAGATCCGCCGCGCCCAGCGCTACGAGCGGCCGATTGTCGTGGCCCTCGGCGACCTTGATTATTTCAAGCGGCTCAATGACACCTACGGCCATGGCGCCGGCGACGTTGTGCTGCGCACTTTCGCCGGGTTGCTTTCCGAGAGCGTGCGCCAGTCCGACCTGGTGTGCCGCTACGGCGGCGAGGAATTCGCCTTCCTCTTTCCCGAGAGCACGGTCGAGCAGGCACACATCCTGGTCGAACGCTTTCGCCAGCGCTTCGCCGAACACGACATCCAGCTACCGAGTGGCCTGTTGGTGCGCGTCACCATCAGCATCGGGCTGGCCGACACCAGCCATTGCCCGCTCGACATCGCGCTGCAGCGCGCCGACTACGCGCTCTACGAAGCCAAGCGTCTGGGCCGCAACCGGGTCATCGTTGCCGCCGAGGCGGACTGACTCACACACCGACGATCGAAAATCGGCACAGCGGCCCGCGCCGGAACGATCAGCGCTTCCTTTCCAGCAAGGGCTTGAGGAAGCGGCCGGTGTGGCTGGCCTTGCATTTGGCGACCGTGTTCCGGCGTGCCGGCGACCAGAATCCGCCCGCCGCCGTCGCCGCCTTCCGGGCCGAGATCGACCAGCCAGTCGGCGGTCTTGATGACATCGAGATTGTGCTCGATGACGACGATGGTATTGCCGTGGTCGGCCAGCCGGTGCAGCACGCTGAGCAGCATTTCGATGTCCTGGAAATGCAGGCCGGTGGTCGGTTCGTCGAGGATGTACAGGGTGCGGCCGGTGTCGCGCTTGGACAGTTCGAGCGCCAGTTTGACGCGCTGCGCTTCGCCGCCGGACAGCGTGGTCGCGCTCTGGCCGAGGGTGATGTAGCTGAGGCCGACATCGACCAGCGTCTGCAGCTTGCGCGCGACGACCGGCACCGCGTCGAAAAACTCGCGCGCCTGCTCGACGGTCATGCCGAGAATGTCGTGGATGGTCTTGCCCTTGTACTGGACTTCCAGCGTTTCGCGGTTGTAGCGCTTGCCGTGGCAGACGTCGCAGGGCACGTAGATGTCGGGCAGGAAGTGCATCTCGACCTTGATCATGCCGTCGCCCTGGCAGGCCTCGCAGCGCCCGCCCTTGACGTTGAAGCTGAAGCGCCCCGGGCCGTAGCCGCGGACGCGCGATTCGGGCACCTGGGCAAACAGTTCGCGGATCGGCGTCAGCAGGCCGGTGTAGGTCGCCGGGTTGGAGCGCGGCGTGCGGCCGATCGGCGACTGGTCGACGTTGATCACCTTGTCGAACTGGTCGAGGCCGATGATTTCCTTGTACGGCGCCGGCTCGCTCGTCGAACCGTAGAGATGGCTGGCGGCTGCGGCGTAGAGCGTGTCGTTGATCAGCGTCGATTTGCCGGAGCCGGAAACGCCGGTGATGCAGGTGAGCAGGCCGACCGGGAGTTCGAGCGTGACGTCCTTCAGGTTGTTGCCGTGAGCGCCGACAACGTTGAGCATGTTTGTCCGCGTATGTCGCGGTCGGTGACGCGTTTTGGGGCCGGAAATCGATCTTGCGGCCGGACGAGATAGTCGCCGGTCATCGAAGCCGGGTTGGCGGCGACTTCGGCCGGCGTGCCTTCGGCGACGATGAAGCCGCCATGGACGCCGGCGCCGGGGCCGATGTCGACCACGTAATCGGCCGCTGCGGATGGCGTCCTCGTCGTGCTCGACGACGAGCACCGTGTTGCCCATGTCGCGCAGGTTGCGCAGGGTTTGCAGCAGGCGGTCGTTGTCGCGCTGGTGCAGGCCGATGGACGGTTCGTCCAGCACGTACATGACGCCGGTCAGGCCCGAGCCGATCTGCGAGGCCAGCCGGATGCGCTGCGCTTCGCCGCCGGATAGCGTTTCGGCCGAGCGTTCGAGGCACAGGTAGTCGAGGCCGACGTTGATCAGGAAGGACAGTCGGGCGGTGATTTCCTTGAGGATCTTGTCGGCCACCTGCGCCTTGTGGCCGGCCAGCGCAGGCAGTTGAAGTAATTGCGCGCCTCGCCCAGCGGCAGGCGGCTGATCTCGTGCAGAGTCTTGTCGCCGACGCGCACGTGCCGCGCTTCGACGCGTAGCCGGGTGCCGTTGCAGGTCGGGCAGGCCGATATTGCTGATGTACTTGGACAGTTCCTCGCGCACCGCCTGCGAATCGCTGCCGCGGTAACGCCGCTCGAGATTGGGGATGATGCCCTCGAAGGTATGGCTGCGGTCGAAGCGCGTGCCTTTCTCGTTGAGGTAGCGGAAATTGATCTCGGTGCGCCCGGAACCATAGAGCACCAGCGTGCGGAATTCCTCCGGCAGTTCGTTCCACGGCGTATCGACCGAGAAGCCGTAATGCGCGGCCAGCGATTCGATGATCTGGAAATAGAACTGGTTCTTCTTGTCCCAGCCGCGAATCGCGCCGCCGGCCAGCGACAGCGCCGGCTGGGTGACGACGCGCTTGGGGTCGAAGAACTGGATGACGCCCAGCCCGTCGCACTTCGGGCAGGCGCCCATCGGGTTGTTGAACGAGAACAGGCGCGGCTCCAGTTCCTGCAAGCGCATACGAGCAGACCGGGCAGGCGAACTTGGCGGAGAACATGATGCTCCTTGCCGCTGTCCATCTCCAGCGCGATGGCCCGGCCCTCGGCATGGCGCAGCGCCGTTTCGAACGATTCGGCCAGGCGCTGGCGCATGTCGTCGCGCACCTTCAGGCGGTCGACGACGACATCGACGTTGTGCTTCTGCGTCTTGGCCAGCTTCGGCACGGCGTCGATCTCATAAACGGTGCCATCGACCCGCACCCGCGCAAAACCCTGGGCGCGCAGTTCGGCGAACAGGTCGAGCTGCTCGCCCTTGCGGTTGGCCACCACCGGCGCGAGGATCATCAGCTTGGTTTCGGCCGGCAGGGCCAGCACGTGATCGACCATCTGCGACACCGTCTGCGCCTCCAGCGGCTGGTTGTGCTCCGGGCAATACGGCGTGCCGGCGCGGGCGAAAAGCAGGCGCAGGTAATCGTGGATTTCGGTGACGGTGCCGACCGTCGACCGCGGGTTGTGCGAGGTCGCCTTCTGTTCGATGGAAATCGCCGGCGACAGGCCCTCGATCAGGTCAACATCCGGCTTCTCCATCAACTGCAAAAACTGCCGGGCGTAGGCCGACAGCGATTCGACATAACGCCGCTGGCCCTCGGCGTACAAGGTGTCGAAGGCGAGTGAGGACTTACCCGAGCCGGACAGCCCGGTGATCACGATCAACTGGTTGCGCGGCAGATCGAGGTTGATGTTCTTCAGATTGTGGGTGCGCGCGCCGCGAATGCGGATGAATTCCATCGCTGTTCTACATGGGGTCTGGGGAGGAAGAAACTATACGCAATACCGCCCGCCAAAGCGATGTATTGGATAGCCGTCGCGCCGGCCTGGCGATTACCGGGGCCATGGAAATCCATTTTCAGGGGTTTTGAACCGTCAACCGCAGCAGGTGGTGACAGATTGACTGGCCGGTGGATCCCGGCAACGGGTGAGCGATCCCGCCCTGTTCCCCCGGTTCCATCGCGATGAAATTCGCATTGACGGGGAATTTTATCCACGAAATACTTGGACAATGGGTATTCGCGTTCCTTTCCTCTTCAGCCAGCTTGCACTGGCTCGGCTGCCGGGCTTGTGACTGACGCGGGGGCGGCAGGGGTGCGGGACGCCATTTCTCGCGGGTCGGTGTGCGGTAGCGGTAGCCGCACCAGCCACGATTGCAGGCGACTCGGTCTGGCGCTGTTGCTTTCCCTGCTGGCCCATGCCTTGCTGTTGAGCCTGACCCTGGGCGGCGATGAGCCTGGGCTTCCCGGCTTCGCCTTTCCCTGGCTTGAACGTCGGGTCGCGGTGCCCGATCTGCGCGTCGTGCTCCTTCCTCCGCCAGTCGCCAACGTAGCGCCCTCCGTCACCCCGGACGACCGGCCGTTGCCCCAGGCATTGGCTGAACGATCTGCGCCCTCAAAGCCTGACGTCATTTCGTCCGCACCTCCCAAGCCTGCCCTGGCAAAGCCGGGCCTGACGGTCATGAACCGAAGTGCGCCGGCGGACAGGAAACTCTCTGCGCCAAAGGCAAAACCGAAGGCCAACTCAAAGGCCAATCCAAAGGCAAAAGCGAAAGCAAAGGAAAAGACGAAGCCGAAGGAAAAGCCAAAGGCGAAGCCAGCCACAGCGCCCCCCGCACCAGCGCGTGCAAAGGCGCCACGCCCAGCGAAGCCTATCCCGCCCATCATCGCTTTGGAGAAGTCCGAAACGCCGGAGTTCGTCGTACCCAAGTCGTCCGCCAGGCCAACGCCGGCCGACGCGGCAAGGGGGCAGGCGAAGGGACTTCGGAAGCCATCACACCTGAACCCGTAACACCTGAACCCGGAGATGCCGGCATGGCTGCCCAGAAGCGCATCGATCAGCCAATGCAGGCGCCAGTCGCCGAGTCGGCGACGCAAGATCAATCGGCGCAGGCCAGGCAACAGGCCGCGGCGGGAGCCGAGTCGGCGCGTCTGGAAGCCGAGCGGCTGCTTGCTGCACAACAGGAGGCGGCCCGTCAGGAGGCTGAACGTCAAAACGCTGCGCAGCAGGCGGTTGCCCGTCAGGAGGCCGCGCGCGCCAGGCTGGCAGAAAAGCTGGAAACGGCCCGGCAAGAAGCTGTGCGTCAGAACGCCGTGCAGCAGGCCGCGGCTCGTCAGGAGGCAACCCGACAAGAGTTGGCTCGACAGGAAGCCGCCGCCCGGGAAGCCGCCGCCCGGGAAGCTACCGCACGGGAAGCTGCCGCCCGGGAAGCTGCAGCCCGGGAGGCCACAGCCAGGGAAGCTGCGGCACGAGAGGCGGCTGGCCGTCAGGAAGCGGCGCGGGCTGATGAGGCCATTCGGGAACAGAATGCAAGACGGGATGCGGCGCGGCGGGCGATGGGGCGACAGCTGGACGAGGAAGCCGACCGCCGCGATGCGGCCCGGGCAGCTTCGCGCCTGTCACCCTCCGCGGGTTACTTGCGCCGGGGCAGGCTCTTTGGACGAATCGATTCCAACGCCGAACTCCTCAAGTACGCAGAAGCCGTCAGCCGGAAGATCCACTTCAACTCGGCGTCCGACACGGTGTTTGCGTTGGCGAAGCAAGCTCACAACCCGCCCATGGTGACGTTGGCCATTCGCAGCGACGGCTCGGTGGAGTCCGTGTCATTCGTTGCCTCCAGCGGCGTGCCCGCCATCGACGACGCGATTCGCCGCATCGTGCAAAGCCAGGCGCCCTACCCGCCGTTCCCGCCGGGGCTGACCCGAGACTACGATGTACTCGAAATTCGCCGGACCTGGCACATCGACACCGCCATACGGCTGTACTGAGGCGGAATCCGCCGTGCGAATGGGGCCAACGAGGCTGGCGCCGGCGTTTCCCCGACAATCAAGCCGAAGCCGCTGCCCGCTCCAGATTCAGCGCCAGCAGGCGGCGGAGGATTTCGTCGTCGGGCATTTCCGGGGCGTAGTCCGTCCAGCCGTAGGCGGCGGCGACGGCCTGGTCGAGCTGCTTGTGGGCGAGGTCGAGCCAGGCCGGGCGGGCGTTGTAGAGGTTGGTCAGGGTGCGCTTCTTGAGGTCGGCTTCGTGGCCGGGTTTGGCGACCGGGCGTTTGGGGAAGCCGGCTTTTTCCTCTTCCGGGGTGATGACCCAGTCGACCCACTCGGCCGGGTTGAGCCAGGCTTCGCGCAGTTCGTTCAGGCGGCGGGCGGCGGCGGCGATGTTGGCGGCGACAATCTCGCCGGCCAGGCACGGCGGCGAAGCCTGACCGGCGACGGGGGCGGTGTCGCGCGGCGTCAGGCCGGCTGGGAAGGGGAAGGTTTCGAAGGTGGTGGTTGGGGTGTAGCGCGGCCGGTCTTCGAGCGAGGTGCCGAGGCGCAGCGACCAGAGTTCGTGGAAGCGGGAATGCAGGATGCCGAAGGTGGCGTCGTCGGCGCGGGCGATGACAATGAGGTTTTTGTCCGGCACGATACCGGTGAGCAAGCCAGACAAAAACTCGGTGTTTGGCGACTTCTGGCGTGGCGATGAGCGCGAGCTAAGCTTGGCAATTGCAGCACGCATTTCCGGCGCGAGTTTCGCTGAACAGCCACCAAATTTCGGCGCGTGCGTTCCTCGCGATTACTGATCACGCTCGGGCTTCACATACTCCAGCAACGTGATTGAAAGGGAGCTTCGAAAAGCGAGGCATCTGCTTCTGTCATGCGCATGCCGAAATCGATGATCCACGTGTCAGCCGGGCGCTGCGTGACGTCCATGCCGTTTCGCCACGGCCGAACTACGTCAGCATTCGAGCTGACCGTTCGGGTTTGGTGCGCGCAGCCACTGCTCTGGCCATGTTCGCCGGGAATGTCGAAAGCGCCACCTCTTGGTGATGCCTTGAAACGCGGTGCCGGCGTTTTCAGCCAGCGGTTTGGCTTGCGTGAGATTCAGCCCTTCGCCTGCCGTCAAATCGGCATGAATCGCCGCTACTTCCGCGCCATCCAGCCGGCTGCTGCGGTCAACCGGAAAAATCGGCCCAAAACCAATCAGCGAAACGCGCACGGCGGCGCCTTCGTTGATCCATTCCTCGTCGCTCCACGCTTCGAAAATGCGCGTCGTGTCCACAATGCGCTTCCAGCACCTTGCGGTTGGCGCCGCCGCGGATGGAGTTGGTGGCGACGAGGCCGGCGGCTTGCAGTTGCCCGGCGGCGATCTGGGCGCGTGCCTTCTCGAACCAGTAGGTGACGAGGTCGGCGCCACCGGGGACGCGGCCGTCGTAAGCATCTGCGCAGCGCTCGACGTAGTCGTCGCCGAGTTCGCTGCGCATGACTTTGTCGCCAAGGAACGGCGGGTTGCCGACGATGACGTCGGCGGTCGGCCATTCGGCTTCGCTGCCGTCCGCGTTGAGCAGCGCGTCGCGGTGCTCGATGCCGTCGAGCGGCTTGAGGATGGGGTTGATGGCGTGCGGGTAGCCGTTGCGCCGGCACCACTGGATGTCGCCGATCCAGACGGTGACGCGGGCGAGTTCGGCGGCGAATTCGTTGATCTCCAGCCCGAGGATGTTGTGCGGGCCGGTTTGCATGACGAGTTCGGCGCTGCAGGCCGAGTTCCTGCGCGTCGACGTGGACGCGTTTTTCGACGTCGCGCAGGGCCTTGAGGGCGAGATAGAGGAAGTTGCCGGAACCGCAGGCGGGGTCGAGGACGCGGAAGTGGTTGAGGCGGAGCAGGAAGCGTCTGGTAGGCGGCTCTTGCGCCTTCTTGGGCTTGCGCGACCGGCGATTTCGGCCTTGGTTCTCGCCCACTCGGCGAGCAGCGGTTCGCTGATCAGCGGGTCGATCAGCTTGGCGATGGTGTCGGTGTCGGTGTAGTGGGCGCCGAGCGGGGCGCGCGCAGTCGGGGTCGAGGCCGCGCTCGAACAGGGTGCCGAAGATGGTCGGGTCGATGGCGCGCCAGTCCATGTCGGCGGCGGCGCGGTGCAGGGCGGCGAGGTCGGCTGCGGTCAACGGCGGAATGTCGATGGTTTTGAACAGGCCGCCGTTGAACCAGGCGATGTCGTGGTCGCCGTATTCGCCGCCGCTCTGCTGCATGGCGGGGAACAGCTTTTCGATGCGGCGGGCGGCCTTGTCGGTGTCGCTGCCGGCGTTGCTCGAGCAGGTCGGTGAAGATGCCGGCGGGCAGCAGCCGCTCGTCTTCGGCGAACATGCAGAACAGGCACTGGACGAGGAAGTGGGCGACCTGCTGGCCGTCCTCGCCGCGCACGCGCATGGCGGCGGCGAGTTCGGCGAAGTGGCCGGCGGCCTGCGGCGGTGATCGCGGCGGTCAACTTCTCGGGACGCAGCTTTTCGGGGTCGGTGAACACCCAGCTGCAGCAGTTGCCGGATCTCCGGGTCGACCAGTTGCTCGATGCGGATTTCGCGCGGCTCGTCGGGGTAGCCGGTGAAGGCGGTGTGGATGACGATGCGCTCGCGGTCGCAGACGACGAGCAGCGGCGGGTTGTCGAGCTGCAGGGCGTAGTCGGTGAGCTGCTTGAGGGCGGCGTCGAGGTCGCGGCCGGGTTTCTTGTTCTCCCAGCCGAAGCGGCCGCGCTTCCAGACGTCGGCCCAGCCGTCGCCGCCGCCGGACTTGCTGGCGCCGCGCTCGAAGCAGTAGTTGTCCGGGTCGCGCGGCTTGGCGACGCCGAGCAGGTCGCAGAGGTCGTCGAAATGGGCCTGCGCGCCGGCCCGCTCGGTGAGCGGGTTGTCTTTCCAGAGGGCGATGAATTGTTCCGGGGTCATGGCGCGGCACGGGCTGGGGAAAACCGCAGTGTAGCGATGCGGGTGGAATTGCGGAACCGGCTGGCGCAAATCAGGCGGGTTTTTGCGGTCAACCGTGGCAACCGGCCATTTTTACCGCCCGGCTTACATCCGGAAACATCTCGCTACACAGGGACTGTCGTCGGCGCCGTCGCCCCCACGTTATTTGCCCATGAACCACAATGAGAAAAACGCCATGTCGAGAATCCTGAAGATCGCCGCCGCATTGGCCGTGCTGGCCAGCCTGGGCGCGTGCACGGTGCTGCCGCCGCAGGTGGCCTATACCGGGCCGAGCGTCGGCATTACGTCGGCGTCGCGCACACGGCGCCGTATTACGCCGCGCCGGCACCCTACTACGCGCCGCCCGCCTATGGCGGCTATTGGCGCCGGGGCGGCTACCGCTATCGCCACTGGTAGGCGCTGAAACACGCAGCGGCCTGCCCGGCCGCCGTGCGCCTGATAGCGAGGAATTAAGTTGGTCGGACTGGTGCGACATCATGTCGCAGTGCCGCGGAAGCTCCGGCCGCTAGACTAGTATTAAGACACATAAATAACGATACATGCATCATGCTGTCGCATATCGACTCCGGGCGAGGAGTTGGCGATGCGTCAGACCGAATTGCATCTCACCAAGAAGGATCGCGAGTTGATTGCTTCATTTCGGGCGAAGGGTATGCACTCGGCGCGGGAAGTCAACCGGGCGCATATTCTTGCCGCCCTTGACCGTGGCGTTCCGGAGGCCCAGATCATGGCATGCTGGGGGTGGGGCGAACGGCCATCTGGCGCACCCGAGCCGCGTATCTGGAAGGCGGGCGGAATATGCCCTGCACGATGTGGCGCGCCCGGGCAAACCGCGCCAGTACGATACCGATGTCGAAGCGCAGATTACCGCCTTGGCCTGTTCGGCGCCGCCGACCGGGGCCACGCGCTGGACGTTGGCTTGCTGGAGCAGGCGGCACAGGCACAGGCGGGTATCGGTCCGATCAGCCGGGAAACGATCCGCCGGCTGCTAAAAAAAACTGCCTCAAGCCGTGGCGCAAGCTGATGTGGTGCATTGGCGTGCTGACCGCGCAGTACCGGCAACGCATGTACGATCTGCTCGCTCTGTATGCCCGTCCGTTCCGGCGCCAGGAACCGGTGGTCTGCGTGGACGAGAAGAGCAAGCAACTGCTCGGGATACTCGCGCCGCCCTTGCCGGTGCAGCCCGGGAGCGCCGGCGAAGCAAGACTACGAGTACGTCCGCGCCGGCACCTGCAATCTGTTCGTGGCGGTGGAACCCAAGGGCGGGCGGCGGACGGTCGCGGTGACCGATCGCCGGGCCAAGATCGACTTCGTGGCCTTCGTCCAGCACCTGCTCGAACACGTCTACGCGACAGCGCGCCGCATCCATTTGGTGCTGGACAATCTCAATACCCACTTCCGCGTGTGCTTCGAGGACGTGCTCGGCGTCAAGGCGGCGCGGCAGCTGCTGCGCCGCGTCGTCTTCCACTACACCCCGAAACACGCCAGTTGGCTGAACATGGCTGAAATCGAAATCGGCATCCTTGACCGCCAGTGCCTTGACCGGCGCTTGCCGGACCCGTGCCACGCTCGCTGCCGAAGTCGCCGCCTGGCAGCAACGCCGCAACGCCGACCAGCCGAGGCATCGCGTGGACCTTCACTCGGCAGGACGCCGATCGAAAGATGGGCCGACATTATGTTTCGTAATTAATGGTTCGTGACACTAGCGGAATTTCTGCTTGAAACTGATGGGGTCGAGGCCATGCCTTGCGAGCAGCTTGTAGAATTCCGTGCGGTTGCGCTGGGCGACGCGGGCGGCATGCGAGACATTGCCAGCCGTCGTTTGCAGCAAGCGGATCAGGTAATCCCGCTCGAACTCCCGACGTGCGTCATCGAATGCCGCCAGGTTCTCTTCCGAATAGTCCAGGATAACGCGCCGGATGGCGGACTCCGGTATCACCGGGGTCAGACTGAGCTCGGCAGCCTGCTCCAGCACATTTTTCAATTGCCGGACATTGCCCGGCCAGTTCGCTTCCTGAAGTGCTACAAGCGCATCCGGCGCCAGGGTCAGGCCGGTCTCCGGGCGAATTCGGGACAGAAAATGTCTGGCCAGAACCGGGATGTCTTCCAGTCGCTCGCTCAAAGGCGGAACGATCAGCGTCAGCGAACTCAGCAAATAAAAGAGATCGCTGCGCAGCATTCCTTCGGCAACTGCTGCATCGAGCGGACGAGGGCTTGAAGCAATGACCTGAACATCCGGCACCCCATCCTGCCCGGACATCAGATTGAGCCTGTGCAGCGGGTCACTGGCCTGCTGTTGTGCGAAGAGCACCGAATACAGGCGTGCCTGCGCCACCGGCGACAAGGCGCTTATATCCTGCAGATACAACAAGCCGCCCGCGGCCTGCGCAAAGACCCCGTCCGCATTGTCTGGCGACAGCATTTCTTCCAGGTCCGATTCGGGAAAATCGGTGCATGAAACGGTCACCATTGGACGGCCAGCGCGTGGCCCCGCACCATGAATGGTTTGTGCCAGCATGGTCTTTCCGCAACCGGCGGTGCCAACGAGCAATGCGGTCTTGCTTTCCTCGCTGATCCGCAACGCCTGTCGCAACACTTCTTCCATTCGGACGCTGACGGTGATCAGGCCGCTGCGCCAGCTGGCCGCTGCATGTTCCGGATCGAGTATCGGGGAAAGGCGGATCGCATCCGCGACGCGGCGCAGCAATTCCCGTCCGTCGAACGGCTTGGTGAGAAAACTGAAGACGCCGCGCTGGGTGGCGGCGACGGCATCGGGAATGGTGCCGTGCGCGGTCAGGATGATCACCGGCAGGGTCTGGGCCTCGGCCTGCAAGTGCTCGAACAGTGCCAGGCCATCCATTTCACCCATGCGCAGATCGGTGACGACCAATTGGGGGCGATTTTCCCGGAAGCTCAGTAATGCCGCCTCCCCCGATTCCGCTTCGCTGACCTGATAACCGGCGGCAGTGAGCCGCAGGCTGATCAGGTGCAGCATGTCGGCGTCGTCATCGACGACGAGAATTCGAGCCCCCGACCCCATCAGCGGTCTTTCCCGCGGCTGCGCAGTTCCCGATCGATGGCCAGCAGCGCATCGAGCTTCTTCTGGAGTTGTTCGGTACGAAGCTGGTTTTCCTTGAGGGCCAGCTCGTGGCGGCGCTTTTCTTCCGCGCATTGGCGCTGGCGTTCCGCGAGTTGCCGCTCCAGTTCGGCAATGCGCCGGGCATCTGGAACAGGACGGGGAGAACTGGGCAAGACTTCTGACTACCGCGGGCGGCTTTTCATTATTCGATGCGCAACCAGCCAGCCCAAGGCAGCAAACAAGGCACAGAAAAAAAGCACGGGCTGAACGATGTGGACTGACATTCAACATGACAAAGGCTCAGACATTTTTTTGAACTCTCAAATAGGGTGCGTCCAGCGGCAGCACAACCCGGAAATGGGCGCCCTCGGCCGAAGGCACCAGCTTCAATTCCCCGCGATGGGCGAGTACGAACTCGCGCGCGATTGCCAGTCCAAGGCCGACGCCGGCAATTTCCCGCGACGCGGAGCTGCGAAAAAACGGCTCGAAAATGTGCGGCAAATCCTGTTCCTTGACACCCGGGCCTTGGTCGTAGACATCGAGCGCGGCATGCTTGGCGTTGCGTCGCAGCTTTATTTTCACACAAGCGCCATCCGGAGAGAATTTGACCGCGTTCGACAGTAAATTGTGGACGATCGTGATCATTGCTTCCCGCCCGGCGATGATTTCGGTCTCCACCAGCGAACATTGGAAATTGACTTGCCGCTCACTGGCAATCAAGCGATAAGTTTCAAGGACCTGTTCGATCAATATATCGAGGCGCAAAGTCTCGAAACCGATACGTTCCGCCGCGTGGCCGGCCTGCTGGAGTCGGAGCAGTCCCTCGATCAGCCCCTGCAGACGCTGAGCGTTGTTTTGCAGAATGCCGACAATCCGGCTCTGCTCGTCGGTCAGCGGTCCGGGAACGCCTTCCGCGAGCAGCGAAGCGCCTTCATTCATGGCCGCCAATGGGGTCTTGAGTTCATGGGATACATGACGCAGGACTTGCGTACGCCCTTCCTCCAGCGAAAGCAATCGTCGCCTGAGCCATTCCAGCCAGCGCCCGAGCCAGCGCAGATCACCGGGGCCGTCCAGCGCAATGGTTTGCTGCAAATCGCCGTTACCCAGCCGCAGAACCGCGCGCTCAAAGCGATTTATCAGTCGCGAGAGCAGTCGCCGAATCAGCCATAGCACGCCGAGTGCGACCAGTACGGCGCTTGTGGCCGCCAGCAACAGCCGCTTGCGCAACGCATTCGACTCGTTCAGGAACGCTTCCTGATTGCGCTCAAGAATGGCACGCGCCTCGTCCAGCACTTTTTCCGTGCGCAATCTGATCTCGTCGATTACCGAGCGCTGCGATTGCGTATTTCCGGTGTCGCTCAACGCCACGAAAGCCAGTGCTTCAAGCTCCATCTGCGCCTTCAGTTCCCTGACGATCGTTTCGGGGAAAGGGGGCAGGCGAATGAACGACTCGACATTTGTCCGCCATTCGCCGCGGACCTGGGTGTAATCCCCGAGCGAGTCGGCATCACGCAATAACTCGTATCGCCGCAGGTTGCGCTCCATGTGCTGCAAGTCTTCGGTGATGTCGCCGATCAGCCGCGATGCGGCAAAACTGTTCTGGACCGCGTCACGGTATTGCCCTCCAAGCTTGTCGAGAGTGATGAAAACATAAGCCGTGACAACGAGCAGGGGGAGCACAACCAGGATGTGTCCGAGGGTCACCAGCTGCAGGAACGAGCGTGGATAGCGTTTCATGGCCGCCATCGTATGTCAGACCGCGGTTCAGCAAAAGTGTCGGGGGTCGACGACAGCTGTCACGGCGCCGGCAAACCGGGATCATCCGCCCTGCGTTGTCGGCCAGGGACGATGCAAGGCAACAGATCCAACCCTTGAAACCATTTGCGGAGGTTCACCATGAATCCAAGAAAACTGCGTTTGCGGAGCCTGCTCGGGCTCCCGATCGCCCTGGCCAGCTTTTGTGTCGCTGCCCAGACTGCCACGACAGCCCCGCCACGCGGGCCGCCTGCTGGCATCGAACTGCTTCCAGTGCCACGGCTATAACGGCAAGTCGAGCATCGGCTTCGAAAGCCTTGCCGGCAAGTCATCCTCGGAGATTTACAAGGAACTGGTCGAGATGCGCAGCAAGACCCCGCCGAAAATGATGGACATGCATGCCCGCGGCTATACCGATGCGCAGGCCCGTCTGATCGCCGATTACCTGTCGAAGCAAACATCGACAAGTACCCGCAACTAACAGAAACGAGGAACCTCATCATGAATCGTCGTGATTTTTTCCGTCTGGCCAGCATGGCCGGCATCGGCGCCTCCGCCATCAGCTGGTCACGTCTCGCCAGCGCGGCCACGCCTCCCCAACTGGGCACCGTTCCCACCAACACCGGTATCAGCGGCCGCGTTGTCGTCATTGGTGGCGGCATGGGCGGTGCCACGGTAGCCAAGTATTTGCGTCTGTGGGGGGGTACCGGGGTTTCGGTTACCCTGGTCGAGCGTGATACCGCCTATACCTCGAACATTCTCAGTAATCTGGTCCTCAACGGCCAGCGCACCATTACTTCCCTGCAGTATGGCTATACCAACCTGGCCAGCCGTTATGGCGTCCGCCTGGTCAAGGGCGAAGTCATGGCCATCGATCCGGTTGGCCACAGCGTCAGTCTGGCCGATGGCAGCAAGCTCCCCTACGACCGTCTGATCATCGCCCCCGGTGTCGACTTCGACACCATCGCCGGCCTCGAAACGGCAGCCGCCCAGGCCAAGGTGCCGCATGCCTGGAAAGCCGGCGCGCAGACCACGCAGTTGCGCAACATGCTGCTTGGCATGCAGCCGGGTGGCGTCTTTGCCATGACCATTCCGGCCAAGCCTTACCGCTGCCCGCCGGGCCCGTACGAGCGTGCCTGCGTGGTCGCCGACTGGCTGAAGAAGAACCGCGCCGGTTCCAAGGTCATCGTTCTCGATGCCAATCCGGGCATCATTGCCGAACCACTGGCTTTCACGAATGCCTTCGACGTGGTGCACAAGGGGGTCATCGAGTATCACCCGGGCGTCACGATCAACAGCATCGATGCCACGACGATGTCGCTCAACACCAGCCTCGGGCAATTTCAAGGCCAATGTGATCAACGCCATCCCGCCGCACAAGGCGGGCAAGGTCGTGGTCGCCAACGGCCTGGCCAATGCCGGTGGCCGCTGGGCCGGCGTCGATGTGCTGACCTATCAGTCAACGGCGGCGCCCGGCATCCACATCATCGGCGATGCGTCGGCGACGACGCAACCGAAAGCCGGGCATATCGCCAACCAGGAAGCGAAGATCTGCGCCGATGCCGTGATCCGCCTGCTGGCTGGTCGCAGTCCGGATCCCGCGCCGATCACCAATTCGGCCTGCTATTCGCCGATCACGGCGGATACGGCGTCCTGGCTGACCGCCGTTTTCGCCTACGACCCGGTCAGCGCCACCATGCAGCCGGTTCCCGGAGCGGCTGGCGAGGCGGCCGGGCGTTCAACCGAGAACTACAAGGAAATGAACCGCTGGTTCAATACCTTGATGGAAGACAGCTTCGCCTGAGCCTGACGGGCGGGGTTCGTGGTCGCGTCGTCACGGCTACGAACCCCGCCCCTATAAAAGGAGCGCTCATGTTCTACAAACCTTACGCCGTGAAGCTTGCCGCCGGATTCACGCTGCTGGAATTGCTGGTCGTCGTCGCCATTATCGGCTTGCTGGCCGCCTATGTCGGCCCGCGCTACGTTTCGCAGCTCGGCAAGTCCGAAGTGACCGCCGCGCGCACGCAGATCGAAGCCATTGCCCGTGCCCTCGAATCCTACCGCCTCGATAACGGGAACTATCCCTCCTCGGAAGCCGGGTTGAATGCCCTGCGCACTCGTCCCAACAACCAGCCGCGCTGGAACGGGCCGTATTTGCAGAAGGATGTTCCGGTTGACCCTTGGGGCAATCCCTATTTCTATCGCCTCGCCAGCAGCGCCGGGCGCGACTTCGAACTCCTTTCCTACGGCCATGACGGGCGGCCAGGCGGAACCAGCGAGAACGCTGACATCCGTTACTGAACAACGATGAATTTCGCGATCCGAGCCATTGGCCCGCGCGGTGTGGAAACACTGCACATCGATGCCGCCAGCCAGGAAGAAGCCGCCCGCCAGATGGCGAGCCGCAACCTGCGCCCGCTGTCGATCAAGGTTGCGGAAAAACACGCCTGGCAAACCGGGATCGCCAAACTCACCGCCAAGGGGCAGGCATCCTTCGATCTGCTCCTTTTCAGCCAGGAATTGCTCGCCCTGCTGGAAGCCGGGCTGACCCTGACCGAATCGCTCGATGCGCTGCAGGAACGGGAGCGTCGTCCGGCCATCGCCGCGGATATTCAATGCCTTGCGCGGTCGACTGGACGAGGGGCAGCGTTTCGCAAGCGCGCTGGCGGACCAACCCGATATCTTCCCGCCGCTGTATTGCGGCCTGATGCGCGCCGCCGAACGCACCGCCAGCCTGGACAACTCGTTGTCCCGCTACATCGAATATCGCAGCCGCATCGACCAGGTTCGCCGCCATCTCATTCAAGCCATGATCTACCCGGGCATTCTCTGCGCGGTGGGGCTCCTGGTCAGCCTTTTTCTTCTCGGCTACGTCGTACCCAGCTTTGCCAGCGTTTACCAGAGTTCGGGCAAGGACATTCCGTTCGCCTCCAGACTGTTGATGGAGTGGGGCCGCTTTGTCGCCGAGCACGGGCGCCTGCTCGGTGCGATCGGGCTGACCTGTGGCGTGACATTGATCGCATGGTTGCGCAAGCCCCAGGCGCGACAGGCCTTGGGCGCAAGGCTTTCCAAACAGTTGCGGCGCCTGCCAATGATCGGCGAGATGCTGCAAACCTTCGAACTGGCCCGCCTTTACCTCGCCCTCGGCACGCTCCTCGGGGGTGGCCAGCCGATCCTGCCGGCCCTTCAGTTGTGCGACGGCCTGGTCACCGCCCGGACCAATCTCGCCCTGCAACAGGCGGCCGGCCGAATCCGCGAGGGACAAACGGCCTCGACGGCGTTCGAAGAGGCCGGATTGTGCACCCCGGTCGCCCTCCGCCTGATGCGGGTGGGCGAAAGAACCGGACAGCTTGGCGACATGCTGACGCGCTCCGCCCGCTTCCATGACAGCGAAATCGAGCGCTTCATCGCCCGCTTCACGCGCAGCTTCGAACCCCTGCTGATGGCCGCCATTGGCCTTGTCGTCGGGGCCATCGTGGTGCTGCTGTACATGCCTATTTTCGATCTGGCCGGGAGTATCCAATGAATGCACGATTACCGGTCGAGGCCAACAAGGACTGGCCCGACGACTACCCGCCGGCGACCTTGCCCCTGTTGCACCGGCTGACTCCGGCCTTCGACAGGTTGCCGCTGGCCGAGGCAATGGACCGCCGTTGCGTGCTTTTCCGCGAGGGCGCTGCGGTCGACCGCTACATCGGGGTCATTTCCGATCCCCGGGACATCAACCTGCAGCGTTGGGCGGAAGGGCGGGTCGGCGATCCCGTGATCTGGCATCTGGCGGTCGACGACGATCTCGTCGCCTGGCTGAACCGGCAGGCGGAAACGACGCGCCTGCTGGCCGCGCCGGAGGTCGGCGAGACGGCGCACGCGACCGACAGCGCGCCTGACCAGGCCTTGTCGCTGAGCCGGATCAGCCAGCAGAGCAGTCCGGTCGTCCGCCTCGTCAATGCCACCCTGCACGACGCCCTGCGCCTCGGCGCCAGTGACATCCACCTGGAATCGACGAGCAACGGTCTCGACATCCGCTACCGGATCGACGGCGTGCTGGAGCACATCCGCAGCGCGCGCGGCAGCGATGTCGCGCAGCAGGTCATCTCGCGCCTCAAGGTGCTGGCCGAACTGGATATCGCCGAAACACGCATCCCGCAAGATGGACGTTTGGCCGTGCGCCTCGATGGCAGCGAGCGACGGATCGACCTGCGCGTCTCGATCATGCCCAGCCTGCATGGCGAAGACGGGGTCTTGCGCATTCTGGACAAGAGCAGCCTGATGCAAGGCGAACACGCCTTGACGCTGGCCAGCCTGGGGTTTTCGGCCAGCGACATGGAACGCCTGCGCAGTCTTGCCGCCCAGCCCTACGGCATGCTGCTGGCCAGCGGACCCACCGGCAGCGGCAAAACCACCTCGCTCTACGCCGTGCTTGCGGAAATTCATGATGGCCGGGAAAAGATCATCACGATCGAAGATCCGGTGGAATACCAGTTGCCGGGCATTCTGCAGATCCCGGTGAACGAGAAAAAGGGTCTCACTTTCGCGCGCGGCCTGCGCTCCATCCTGCGCCATGACCCGGACACCATCATGGTCGGCGAAATCCGCGACCGCGAAACGGCGGAAATCGCCATCCAGTCCGCGTTGACCGGGCACCGGGTGCTGTCGACGCTGCACGCCAATCATGTTTTCGATGTCTTTGGCCGCTTCAACCACATGGGCATCGATCCCTATCTGCTGACCTCGGCGATCAGCGGCGTCTGGGCGCAACGCCTGGTGCGCCGGCTTTGTCCGTCTTGCGCGCAAGCCTCCGCGCCGACGCAGCAACAAATGGACGACCTGCAAATTTCCAGCGACGGAACCCATACCGGCTTCAAGAAAGCTGTCGGTTGCGAAGCCTGTCGCGGTACCGGCTATCGGGGACGCAGTGCAATAGTCGAGGTCCTGGCCCTCGAGGACTCACTGCGTACCCTGATAGCCCAACGGGCGCCGATCAATGAAATCCGCGCCGCCGCCCGCAGCCAGGGTACGCGCAGCCTGCGCGAAGCCGCGCTCGATCTGGCGCGACAAGGCCAGACATCACTGAACGAGGTGTGCCGTGTCACGGCTCGCCATTGATCCGCGACTCCTGTCGTGGTGGCGGCCCGGTGCCGTCCGCCTCGACATCGGACGCTCGCGCCTGCTGTTGCAGGATGGCGAGAAGCAAACCCGGCACAAACTGGCGTCGCCGATCCCCTCGGGTATCCCGGATCAACGAACAACTCGCGGCGCTGCGCAGCGGAATCGAGGCCTTGTGCGCAGCGCTGCCCGCAGGGCGGCGCACGCTGGAAATTACCGTGAGCGATGCGCTCGCCCGCTGCTGGATACTCGAACGTCCGCCGGGGCTGGCTTCGTTGAAGGAAGTCGAGGCGCTGGCGGCCGACCAGATGCAACAACTCTACGGTGACAGCGTCGATAGCGCTGCGCAATGGGCGGTGCGCCTCGACGTCACACCGTTCAAGGGCAGGTGGCCGGCGGTCGCCCTGCCGAAGGCATTGCTCGAACTGTTGCAGGATATCGCCGGAGAACATGACTGGCGGATCGGCAAGATCCAGACACGCTTTGTATCCAGCATCAATGCCCGACCCGGCGCCTGGCTCAAGCCGGCGAAACATGCGGTTTATTCGCTGGAAACCCCGGATGGTCTGACGATTGGCATCCGCAGCGCCGGCGTCTGGCTGGCGCTGCGCACGCACCCGCCGCTCCGCCTGCTCGGTGCCGACCTGTCGGCCATGCTGCGCCGCGACTGCCGGGTGGCCGGAATATCCATCGAGGACTGCCGCATTCATGCCTTGCGCTGGCCGCTCAACAGAGGTGCCGCGTGAAGATCGACTTCGCTCCGCCAAGCCGGCACAGGTCGTCCATGCGCCTGGGAATCAGCGCCGTCATGCTGGCGCTGCTGCTCGGCATGGTGTGGAGCATCACCGGCGACACCGAAGCCGCCTTCCCGCAAAACGCTTCATCGATGCCGTCCGAGGAAGAAATACACGCCATCAACAGCGCGGTCGACGAATTGAATTTTCCGTGGCCGGAGGTTCTCTCGCTGGTCGAAACGAGCGTCGATGGCAGTTTGCGCATCATCCAGTTCGATGCCGATGCCCGCGAGAACAGGCTGACCCTGCATGGCGAAGCGCGCGACAGTCGTAGCGTCCTCGAACTGCCGGACCGGCTGCGGGCCAGTCCGCTGATCATCGATGCCCGCGTGATCAGCCAGAACCCCGCCAGCGACCAGGAGACGAATGGCTATCCGATTCGCTTTGCACTGGCGGCGACATTCCGGCCGCTTGCAGGAGAACAGCCATGAACACTCGCACGACCGTCACGCTGCTCGACCTGCGCCTGCTGTTCTCGCGCCGGCCTGTCCTGCTCCTGGTGCCGGGCATGCTGGCCGTGGCGGCAATCTGGCTGCTGGCCCATCCGCCGCAGTCGCCAGCCCCGGTAACGGATGCGGCCGTCGATCCCGCACGGATCATCGCCGCCCAGCGCAATTTCCGCAGTGTACTGATTGCACCGTCGGCGCTGGCCGCCAGCCAGCAGGAACTCCTCGAAACGGCAAGCAGGCATCATCTGACCGTCGGCCAGGTCGACTACGCGCAGGAAGCCCATGCTGCCGGCCGATTTTCCCAGGCCAGCATGCACTTGCCGCTTAGCGGCCGCTATGCAGATATCCGCGCCTTTTTGGCCAGCGCCCTGGCCAGCCAGCCAGCGCTGTCGTTTCGCCATCTTGCCATCCAGCGCAACACGCCCACGGATTTGAATTCGACGCTTACGGCAACGTTGACCGCGCAGTTCCTGCTTGGGGAGCAGGCCCGATGAAAACACGCCAGGTATTGTCGGCCGCAACGGCACTCGCGCTGATGATTGCCTTCTCCGCGGAAAAATCCGGCGCGGTCGGCCCAACCGCGGTTGGGCCGGCAGAACCAAGCCGCAGTCAAACGATTCGCAACCTGCAACGCACGAGCAAGGCGCCGGAGCTTGCCATCGCTTCGGTTCGCGACCCGTTTTTCGGCCCTGAACCTGCGCCGATGGCGGCCGGCGAGATATCCCCCGGCAAGTCGGCAACTGCCGCTCCGGCTGCCCCGGCCTTTCCCGGCTTCCGGATTATCGGAAAACAGCAGGATGACGATGGCTGGTCGGTTTTCATCGGCGAGCCGGGAAATCAGGGACAGGTGTGGGTGGTGCGCGAGGGCGAGTCCTTCAATGAGCACTTTCACGTCAGCAAGCTGTCACCGCCGGCACTGATCATCAAGGACACCAGAAGCCGCAAGAGCAAGAACTTCGATATCGGAAAAGACGAGGAATGAACAAAAACGCACCATGGCGCCGGGTCGGCTTGCTGCTCCTGACCGTCTGTTTCACCTCCATGCTGGTCGCCTGTGCGACGACATCGCCGGCATTGAGCGAGAGTCAGGAACTGCTCGCTCAGGGAAAACTCGACGAGGCCCTGGTTCGCCTTGAACTCGCGCTGAGGGAAAATCCGAACAACGCCGAACTGCGTCTCGCGGTTGCGCAAACCCGTGAAAAGATCATGGGGCGCCAGGTTCAGAAGATGCAGGAACAGTTACGGCAGGACAACAAGCGCCAGCAGGACCCGGAGCCGCCGACCGGCAACCCGGTGAAGGCAGCGCCGAGCGGTCTCGACAAGGCGATCAATGTCAACTTCAAGGAGGCGTCGCTGAGCCAGGTCTGCCAGGTGCTCTTTCGCACTGCCGGCCTGAATTTCGCGTTCGACAAGGATGTCCGGACCGATCAGACGATCAGCATCACGCTGCGCAAGACGCCGGTACGCGATGTACTGTCGCTGATCCTGCTGTCGCAGCAACTCGAACAGCGGTTCATCAATGCGGATACGGTACTGATCTATCCGAACACGCCAGCCAAGGCCAGGGACTATCAGCCGCTCACCGTGCGCAGTTTCTACCTGACCAACATCGAGGCCAAGACGGCAGTGACCACCCTGCGCACGATTCTCAAGGCGCGCGATCTGGTCAGCGACGACAAGCAGAATGTCGTGGTAATGCGCGATACGCCGGAAGCGATCCGCATGGCGGAAAAGCTGCTCGCGGTGCACGACATGCCCGAGCCGGAAGTCATGCTCGAGGTCGAGGTGCTTGAGATCAAGCGCAGCCGCCTGCAGGAACTCGGCCTGCTGTGGCCGAGCTATCTGATGTTGACGCCGCTGGCTTCGATCAAGGATGGACCGGTGACGCTGTATGACCTGCTCAACACCACTTCCAAAAGCCTCGCGGTAAATATGCCGCCGTTCGGCATCAACGCCCGCGGCGAGAGCGGCGATGCCAATCTGCTCGCCAACCCGCGCATCCGCACCCGCAACCGCGAGATCGCGAAGATTATGATCGGTGACCGGGTGCCGAACATCACCACCACCTCGACCTCGACCGGCTTTGTCGCCGAATCAGTGCAATACATCGATGTCGGACTGAAACTGGAAGTGCAACCGACGATTTACCTCGACAACGAAGTGGCGATCCGAATTTCGCTGGAAGTCAGCAATATCGTCAATCGGGTCGAGACCAAATCGGGAACGCTGGCCTACCAGATCAGCACGCGCAACGCGACCACCGTGCTTCGTCTCAAGGATGGCGAGAACCAGGTGCTGGCGGGCCTGATCAGCGACGAGGAGCGTTCGAGCGGCAGCAAGGTGCCCGGCCTCGGCGACCTCCCCATCATCGGCCGCCTGTTCGGAACCAAGCGCGAGGAGGGACAGAAAACGGAGCTGGTGTTGTCCATTACGCCGCGCCTGGTTCGCAACAACAAGCGCCCGACGATCGAGCAAACCGAATTCAGCATCGGCCCGGAAACTGCGCTGCGACCTTCGGCGCCGGACATGTCGGCGTTCACCGAAGTGGTTCCGCCACCGGTACCGGTGCAGTCGGCTGCTCCTTTCGGGACGCGCCAGTGAAACTTGGCGTGGGCTTCACGCTGATCGAGATGATGGTGACGCTGGCCATCATTTCGGTACTCGCCATGCTGATTGTGCCGGTGGCACAAATTGGCGTGCAGCGTGCCAAAGAGCAGGAATTGCGAGTGGCGCTGCGGGAAATACGCAACGCCGTCAACGCTTACAAAAAGGCCGCTGACGAGGGACGCATCACGCGCGACAGCAATTCAACCGGCTACCCGGCGTCATTGCAGGTCCTGGTCGATGGGGTCAACGACGGCAAGAAGGCAAAGCGCGAAAAAATCCGCTTTTTGCGCCGTCTACCGCGCGACCCGATGTACCCGGACGCCTCAATCGACCCGGCACAGACCTGGGGACTTCGCAGTTATGCCAGCGATGCCATTGATCCCAAGGAAGGCGCCGATGTGTACGATGTCTATTCCCGGTCGCCGCAAATCGGCCTGAACGGCGTGGCTTACAAGGCATGGTGAGGTTGCGCGGCTTCACGCTGATCGAATTGCTGGTGGTGCTGGCGATTGTCGCCTTGCTCTCGTCGTTGGCGCTGCCGCGCTATACGCAGTATCTCGAGCGGACCCGCGAAGCGGTCCTCGCCGAGAATCTGCGTCTGGCCCGCGATGCGCTGGAGCAGTTCAATGCCGACCGGGGTCGCTATCCCGACAGCCTGGAGGAACTGGTGGCCAGGCGTTATCTGAAAGCGCTACCGGTCAACCCGATCCTCGAAAGCAATCGCCACTGGTTGCTCAGCGAACCACTATCCCCGGCTGGAGGAAAAATCGGCGAAATCCACAGCGCCGCACCCGGCATGGGGCGCGACGGCCGGCGCTTCTCGGCATGGTAAAAATGCGGTATCCATCTTTCACACAAGGCGGCATGATCTATCTGGCCTTGCTACTCGGTGTTGCGCTCATTGGAGGCTTGTCTACCGTTAGCCTGAAAGTGGCTCAGACAATCCAGTTGCGTAGCGCGGAAGCCGAACTTGTGGCGATCGGACTCGAATTCCGCAACGCCTTGCAGTCCTATGCCGATGCGACGCCGAACGGCTTGCCCAATACCCCGCAAGACCTGTCGGAACTGCTCAGGGATACGAGGTCTCCGGGAATTCAGCGGCACCTGCGCCGTATTTACCACGACCCGCTAACCGGCAAGCCGGAATGGGGGATCGTCCGAGGACTCGATCAACGTATTGCCGGCATCCATAGTCTCAGTAAGAGTGAGACGCTCAAGCGGGAAAATTTTCCGGCCGAGCTGGCCTATCTGAGCGGCACCAAGGGGCATAAAGACTGGATATTCTCAGTAACCGCTCAAGCAGTGCCTTTCGCGCAATCACCCCCTCAACCTGCGAATTAATTGGCCTTTGATTGCTAACAATAGCTCCTACATACATAGAGAAAATTGCTATGGCGACCCAAGCAACTGTATCGCTGATCAAGAATGTATTTGTCGCCACCTTGGGTGATGGTCGACGCATCAAGCATGCCGATCTGCGCAAGATGGCCTATGCGCTGCTTCGCGCCGGCGTTCTGTCAAGCGACGTCAAATTTGAATGGCACGCTGGACTTCGCATGATCACCGCAGGCCAGCAGGTAAGCCTGACCGCGGAGATGACGCGTCTGGAGCGTGAAAGGCCCAACCTGACGATCGCAGCGTAGCCATTCAAGCAGTGGACCCATGAGCACAAAGCGTCACGTAACACTTTTACACCTTACCAGTTCGGTTCGCGCTCCGGCGTCGACGTGATCCGGTGGATGCTGAGGTCGGCGCCCTCGTATTCCTCTTCCTGATCGAGGCGCAGGCCGAGCACGGCCTTGAGCGAGCCATAGACCAGCAGGCTGCCGAGCATGGCGACGACGATGGCCATCCCGGTCATGATCAGTTGCGGCATGAAGGCGACGCCGCCGGCGCCGCCGAGCGCCTTGCTGCCGAAGATGCCGGCGGCGATGCCGCCCCAGGCGCCGCACAGGCCATGCAGCGGCCAGACGCCGAGCACGTCGTCGATCTTCCAGCGGTTCTGGGTGAGGGTGAACATGGCCACGAACAGGCCGCCGGCAACGCCGCCGACCACCAGCGCCCCAATCGGGTGCATCAGGTCGGAACCGGCGCAGACCGCCACCAGGCCGGCCAGCGGGCCGTTATGCACGAAGCCGGGGTCGTTCTTGCCGACGAGCAGCGCGACCAGCGTGCCGCCGACCATCGCCATCAGCGAGTTGAGCGCGACGAGACCGGAAATCTTGTCGAGCGTCTGGGCGCTCATGACGTTGAAGCCGAACCAGCCGACGGTGAGGATCCAGGCGCCGAGCGCGAGGAAGGGAATCGATGACGGCGGGTGGGCGGAAATCCGGCCATCCTTGCCGTAGCGGCCGTAGCCGGGCGCCGAGCAGCAGCACCGCGGGCAGCGCGATCCAGCCGCCCATGGCATGGACCACGACGGAGCCGGCAAAATCGTGGAACTCCTCGCCGAAGCTGGCCTTGAGCCAGGCCTGGATGCCGAACGCCTGGTTCCACGCGATGCCCTCGAAGAAGGGATAGACGAAACCGACGAGCAGGAAGGTGGCGATCAGTTGCGGATTGAACCTGGCGCGCTCGGCGATGCCGCCCGAGATGATGGCGGGAATGGCGGCGGCGAAGGTCAGCAGGAAAAAGAACCTGGTCAGCTCGAAGCCGTTCTTCTCCATCAGCGTATCGACGCCGGAGAAGAAATTGATGCCGTAGGCGAGGCTGTAGCCGATGAAGAAGTAAGCCAGGGTCGACACCGCAAAATCGGTCAGAATCTTGACCAGTGCATTGACCTGGTTTTTCTTGCGCACCGTGCCGACCTCGAGAAACGCAAAGCCGGCATGCATGGCGAGCACCATGATGGCGCCCAACAGGATGAAGAGGACGTTACCGCCAGATTGAACAGCTTCCATGAAACCCCCGGATCAAATAATCCGGAATTGAAAGCAAGCACCATTCCAGTGCATCAATGTTGTTACAAATCAGTGCATTGCATTGCGCCGGGCGAAAAATAATGCACCGCCACGGTGCGCATTGGCAAGGCAGCGCATCGCAACGGTGCAGATGGCCTTATTTCGGGGCAGCCTCGGGAGGCAGCAACAGCCACATGCGCCCGGCCTGCTTCATGCGACCCGCCTGTTCCCCTGCCTCCTTGCCGAAGCCCCAGAAGAAGTCGGCGCGCACCGCCCCCTTGATCGCACTGCCGGTATCCTGCGCCAGCATCAGGCGGTTCAGGGGCTTGCTCGAATTCGGCCGCGTCGTCGCCAGGAAGACCGGCGCGCCGAGCGGCACCGAGCGCGGGTCGACGGCGATGCTGCGCTCGTTGGTCAGCGGGACGCCCAGCGCACCGACCGGGCCGTCCTTGCTGTTGGGGGCTTCACGGAAGAAGACATAGCTCGGGTTGGTATTGAGCAGTTCGTCGAGACGCGCCGGGATTGGCCCGCGCCCAGGCCTGGATGCCCTGCATCGAGGCTTCCTCGAGTTTCAGTTCGCCGCGGTCGACCAGCACGCGGCCGATCGACTGGTAGGGATAGCCGTTCTGGTCGGCGTAGTTGAGGCGGGTCATCGTGCCGTCGGCCAGCTTGACGCGCCCGGAGCCCTGAACCTGCAGGAAGAACAGTTCGACGGCGTCGTCGACGTAGAGCAGCGTGGGCGCCGGCAGTTTATCGCCGCGCGCGGCGATTTCGCCGCGCGACCAGTAGGGAACGACCTTGTTGCCGACCAGCCGGCCGCGCACCCGCTTGTCCTTCAATTCCGGAAAGACGGCGGACAGGTCGATGGTCAGCAGGTCGTCCGGCACCCCGCGCACCGGCTGCTCGAAGCCATTGGCGCGCGTCCGGCTGCCGCGCAGCAGCGGCTCGTAGTAGCCGGTCACCAGGCCGCTGGCATTGCCGTCGGCGGCTGGATCGCGTAGGGCTTGAGCTGGCTCTCGAAGAAGCGGCGCGGATCGTGGCCCGGCTTGCCGTCGGCGGCGCGCGCCAGGTCGCAGACGCGCTTCCAGCTCGGGCCGTGCGGCTTGCCGGCGACGCCGCGGCAACTCGCCATGAAGGCCGGCCAGGCGGCGGCGAGGTCGTCGTCGTTCCAGCCCGGCAGATCGCGACCAGTTGGCCGCTGCAGGGTGCGCGCAGCAAGCGGTGGCGCGACGCGGCGGCGGCTGGACGGGCGGCCGGCGGCGGACACGCCGGACAGGTCGGGCACGGCTTGCAGCCCGCCACCGGCTCGCTGGGCGGCATGGCGGTACAGGCCGCCAGAAATATCGGGACAAGAAGCGCTGCGGCTTGGATTTTTCTCATGGCTTTCGTTACAGTTCGTCAAATTCGCCGCGAAGTATAACCGCCACCATGCCCGACATCCCGCAACTCGAACGCCTCCTGACCCGCGCCGAAGCCGTCCTCGACCAGCTCGCGGCCAGCCTGCCGCCGGCCCCGCCGGCGCCCGACTGGCAGAACGCCATCGCCTTCCGCTGGCGCACGCGCAACGGGCGCGGCTGGCTGCAGGCGGTGCGCCATCCGCATCCGGTCCGCCTTGCCGATCTCGCCAACATCGACGACCAGAAGGCGCGCATCGTCGCCAACACGCGCCAGTTCGTCGCCGGCCGGCCGGCCAACAACGTGCTGCTGACCGGCAGCCGCGGCTCGGGCAAGTCGTCGCTGGTCAAGGCGGTGCTCAACGAGTTTTCCGGCAAGGGCCTGCGCCTGATCGAAGTCAACAAGGATGAGCTGGTCGACCTGCCGGACATCGTCAACCTGCTCGAGGGCCGCAACGAGCGCTTCATCATTTTCTGCGATGACCTTTCGTTCGAGGCCGGCGAAACCGCGTACAAGGCGCTGAAGTCGGCGCTCGACGGCTCGATTGCCGCGCCGCCGGACAACGTGCTGATCTACGCGACCTCGAACCGGCGCCACCTGATGCCGGAGTATTTCGCCGAGAACCTCGACACGACCCGCGTCGATGACGAGATTCATCCGGGCGAGGCGACCGAGGAGAAGATTTCGCTCTCCGAGCGCTTCGGCCTGTGGATTTCCTTCTACCCGTTCAGCCAGGACGATTATCTGGACATCGTCCGGCACTGGCTGCGCCACTTCGGCGTCGGCGAGGCGAAGATCGCCGCTTGCGAGCGCGACGCGCTGAACTGGGCGCTCGGCCGCGGCTCGCGCAGCGGGCGCGTCGCCTGGCAGTTCGCCCGCGACCTGGCCGGCCACGAAAACGAAGCCGCGCGCGAAGGAAGGCACAGTGAACAAGATCGTCGAAGTTGCCGCCGCCGTCATGCTGCGCGCCGACGGCAGCGAATTCCTGCTCGCCCGGCGCCCGGAAGGAAAGGTTTACGCCGGCTACTGGGAATTTCCCGGTGGCAAGGTGGAGGCCGGCGAAACGGTGCGCGAAGCGCTGGTTCGCGAGTTGCAGTGAGGAACTGGGGATTTCGGTCACCGCCTGCTCGCCGTGGCTGACCCGCGTTTTCACCTATCCGCACGCGACCGTGCGCCTTCAACTTCTGGCGCGTCACCGCCTGGGACGGCGAAATCGGCATCACGGCGCCGCTCGAACACAGCGCGGTCAACTGGCAAAAATGCGGCAAATCGGCGAGCGTGTCGCCGATCCTGCCGGCTAACGACCCGATCCTCAAGGCGCTGGCGCTACCGACCACGATGGCCATCACGATGGGTGAGATCGAGGGCGTCGAACGCCAGCTCGAGCGACTGGAAGAAGCGCTGGACAAAGGGCTGCGCCTGATCCAGGTACGCGACAAGGGCTGGCCCGTCGCCCAGCGCCTGTGGTTTGCCGAGGCGGTCACGCGGATCGCGCGGCAACGCGGCGCCATCGTGCTGATCAACGACGACGAGGAAATCGCCCGTCAGGTCGGGGCCGACGGGGTGAACCTCACGGCGACACGGCTCAAGGCTTGCGCCCGCCGGCCGGATTTCAACTGGGTCGGCGCCTCCTGTCACACCGCCGGGGAACTCGCCCGCGCCGCCGAACTCGGCCTCGACTACGCGCTGCTCAGCCCGGTCCTGCCGACGCCGACGCACCCCGAGGCCACAAGCCTCGGCTGGGACGAATTTTCAAACCTGATCGGTGGCTGTCCGCTGCCAGTGTTCGCGCTCGGCGGAATGAAGAACGACATGCTGGCCGCTGCGCAGGCGCGCGGCGCGCACGGCATCGCGCTTATGCGGGGTTGGTAGCGTCTGGCACTTCGCTGCCCGGTTCATTTTTCTCGTCTTGTACCGGAATCCGGTAGGACTCGGCGGCCCAGCAACCGAGGTCAATCTGCTTGCAGCGTTCGGAACAGAAAGGACGCCAGGGATTTTCCGGCGCCCAGAGAGATTCCCCGCCGCATTGCGGACAGCGAACCTTGCGCGCGGCCATCAGAGGTTGCAGAAGGTCAGCGCAAAGGGCACATCATGCTCGGCAACCTTGGCCCTGAGGTCGCTGGCCGGCGGGTTGGTGAAGCGGATGTTGAGGAAATACTTGTTGGCGCTGACTTCAGGAATGGCCGGTTCCTCGACAGCGACTTCGACGCGCACCATCTGCGCCGCCGTGCCACCGAGATTGAGCTGAAACTGTCCCTTGAGTGCATTATGGTGCTTCGGCCGCCCGCTCGAGCGCAACAGACGCAGCACGATGGCCGCCGCATCGCGCAGCGGCAGCAGCGGCTTCGTCCACCCGGCAATCGCCTCGCGCCGGAAATCTGGCGGGCGGTGCAGCCACCAGTGGTAGGACGGCAGATCGAACTCGCAGACCCCGCCGGGAATCGCCGCACGGCTCTTGATGCTCATCAGCCAGTCGTTCTCGCGCAGGTACTGGCCGATCTTGCCGGCCATGCCGAGCAGCGCGGCAGACGAGGATTCGATCTCGTAAAGCGCGCCGGACAGAGCTTCCTCGGAAATTTCGGGATTGTTGCGGTAGGTCAGCAGGGTCTGGCGCTGGCGCTCCAGTTCCTGGATGAGGTCCATCTTGAGGTCGGCACGCCCCACGGTTTCGAGAATTTCAAACAGGGTGACGAGTGCCGTGTGATGTTCCAGTTGTCCGTCGCTTTCGCCAAAGTAAGCTGTTTTTTCGAATAAATCCTCGAGACGCAGCAGCGTGCGGATGCGCTCATTGAAGGGATATTCGTAGGTAATCACGCGGATCGTGGCTTTGAAGAACGGAAAATTGCCCTAATTCTGAGCTATTTGCAGATTAATCTCAACAGTTTGCTTTAGCTATTTGAGCCGACAGGCGCAGATACTTCCGGTGGAGGTCGGCGACCTGCGTTTCGAGATGCCTCATATCCCCGTCATTGGTCAGCACATCGTCCGCCACCGCCAGGCGCCGGGCCCGCGATGCCTGGGCCGCCATAATGGCACGGACCTCGGTTTCGGAGAGTCCGTTGCGCGCCATCACGCGGCTGATTTGCAGGCTTTCCGGGCAGTCGACCGCGACAATGCGGTCACAGCGCTCACGAAAGCTTCCGGATTCGACCAGCAAGGGCACGGCCAGAATCACGTAGGGCGAATAGGCATCCCGGCAGCGTGTACCGGAAAGCTCACGAATCATTGGATGGAGAATGGCTTCCAGGCGCCCACGCGCCGCCGGGTCGGCAAAGACCAGCCGGCGCATCCGGCTCCGGTCGAGGGAGCCGTCAGCAGCCGCGACTTCCCGGCCGAACTCGGCCAGCAGCGCCGACATTGCGGCCCCGCCGGCGGCGGTCGAACTCGTGGGCGATGGCATCGGTGTCGACCACGCTGATGCCATGCGCGGCAAAACAGTCGGTAGCTGTACTCTTGCCACTGCCAATCCCGCCGGTCAGGCCGACGACGAAATCGCTCATTGGCAAATTTGCGCCGGCGATTTTTCAACGACGCCGGCCGCGAGTTCCTCGACTTCCGCCTTCTTCGCGAGCGGCCCGCGCGCCTCGACCGCGAACCGGGTTTCCTTGCCCGGGCGCCGTATCAGCTTCGCCGACTTGACCCCCTTGGCCTTGAGTCTTCCAAGATGCTCCTGTCCGCCCTTCTCGGTCGAGAAAACACCCAGCGAAATGGCGAACTGGTTGGGACCGGCGTCATGCACGACGAACAGGTCGTTGACGCCCAACTCTTTCAGTTCTCCAACCTTCTTGTCCGCTTCCGCCTTGTTCGCCAGGGGCGGCACCATGACCCACCAGCCAGACCCATCGGCCTGCACGGCGCGACGCTCGACCCGGATACCGGAGAGTTTCTCGGCCAGAGTCAACGCCAGTTGATCGGCTTCGGCCGCCGGCAAATGCTCCCAGAGCAGACACAACTCCTCGGGCTCGGGCGGCGGCGCCACTTCGGCGGGCTGCTGCTCGGCAGCACCCTTGGCCGGCGGCGTCTCGCCATGTCCGACGATGCGCACACGATCGGCCGCCAACTGCTGACCGATCCGCCAGGCATCGGGATTGTCGGGTCGGCCGAAATACCCGCCGGCAAATGCCTGGAACAGCAAGTTGGCCAGAACCAGCAGGAAAACGAGCGCTCTCAAACGCTCAACCGACCTTGGGTAGATGCTTAAGCGATTCGGCGATGGCTGCGGCCGGGTACTCGTAATCCTCAAGCTTGCCGGACAGATACCTGTCGTAGGAGGCCATGTCGAAATGGCCGTGACCGGTCAGGTTGAAGAGGATGGTTTTCGCCTCGCCCGTGACCTTGCAGCGCAAAGCTTCGTCAATGGCGGCGCGGATGCCATGGCAGGATTCCGGCGCCGGAATGATGCCTTCGGCGCGGGCGAACTGCACGCCGGCCTCGAAGGTGGCGACCTGCGGCACGGCCAGCGCCTCGATCAGGCCTTCGTGCAGCAGCTGCGAGACCAGCGGCGAATCGCCGTGGTAGCGCAGGCCGCCGGCATGGATGCCGGGCGGCATGAAGTCGTGGCCGAGCGTGTACATGCGCATGATCGGCGTGTAGCCGGAAACATCGCCGTAATCGTAGGCGTAGGCGCCCTTGGTCAGCGTCGGGCAGGAGGTCGGCTCGACGGCGACGCAGCGCAGGTTGGCGGCGCGCTTGTCGCCGGCCGCCTTGTCGGCGAGGAAGGGGAAGGCGATGCCGCCAAAGCTGGAACCGCCGCCGCAGGGGCCGAAGATCACGTCCGGGTAGACGCCGATCTTGTCGAACTGCTTCTTGGCTTCGAGGCCGATCACCGTCTGGTGCAGCAGCACATGGTTGAGCACCGAGCCCAGCGTGTAGTTGGTGCCGGCGTCGGCCGGCGGCTTCCTCGACCGCCTCGGAAATCGCCAGGCCGAGGGAGCCCTCGTTGTTGGGATCGGCGGCCAGCGCGGCGCGCCCGGCATTGGTCAGGTTGCTCGGGCTGGCGAACACCTCGGCGCCCCAGGTCTGCATCATCGAGCGGCGGAAGGGCTTCTGCTCGTAGCTGACCTTGACCATGAAGACGCGCACCGGCAGGCCGAACATCTGGCCGGCGAAGGCGATCGACGAACCCCACTGGCCGGCGCCGGTTTCGGTGGTCAGCCGCTTGGTGCCGGCCATCTTGTTGTAGAAGGCTTGCGGCACGGCGGAGTTCGGCTTGTGCGAACCGGCCGGCGAAACGCCTTCATACTTGTAGAAAATCTTGGCCGGCGTGCCGAGCGCCTGCTCCAGACGCAGCGCCCGACACAGCGGGGACGGGCGCCACAGGGCGTAGATCTGGCGCACTTCCTCGGGAATGGCGATCCAGCGCTCGGCCGACATTTCCTGCTCGAGGATCGGCATCGGGAAGATGGCGCCCATCTGCTCCGGCGTCACCGGCTTGCCGTCCGGCGCGAGCGGCGGCGCCGGCGGATTGGTCAGGTCGGCCACCACGTTGTACCAGTGGGTGGGAATTTCTTCCGGTTCGAGGTTGATGCGTAGCGGTATCATTTTTTTCTCTCCCTGAGTCAGGTTGCACGAAAGCAGTAAATTACTCCAAAAGGCCGTGCCAACCAAGGGAAAGCCCCTGAATTTGCCCGTTTTGGCGGGTCGACCGCGCCCGAAGGAAGCGCTCTCGACGTGGCCTTTGGTCATGGGGTAGCGCAATCGGCCAACTGAGCAGGTAAAGTACCGTCTGCCATGTTCACCTGTCACGAATCATCCTCGACCGTCGCCAAGCACCACGCGCTGCGCTGCCATCCCGCCAGCCCGTGTGCGGCAGTCCGCGCCCCGAATGGCCCGAGGCCGACATCGGGAAGCACCTCCTGGGGTGCGCCATTGAAGGCAGCGCAAGCCTGGGCGAAGGTGGCGCCCTGGCACTGAGCTATCGCCTGCGCGGCGACCCGGAAAGCATCCGCATTCCCGAGCCCGTCCCACCTTCCGCCACCGACGACCTCTGGCAACACACCTGCCTCGAAGCCTTCGTTGCCGCGTTCAACGGCCCGGAATACCGCGAATTCAATTTCGCGCCCTCGGGCCAGTGGGCAAGCTATCGCTTCGTCGCCTACCGCGAGCGCGATTTCGGCTTCGCGCCACCTGTTGCGCCCCAATTCGCCTTCCGGCGCCGCGCGGATGGATTCCAGCTTGACGCATTGCTGGCGCCCGAACTGCTGCCGGCAAGTGCCATCCTGAACATCAGCCTGACTGCCGTCATCGAAGCCAGCGACGGCAGCAAAAGCTACTGGGCGCTGTCACACTGCGCCGCGCAACCCGATTTCCATCTCCGTCAGAGCTTTTCGCTGACCCTGCAAAGAACCACGCCATGACCCGTCCCCATCCAGTTCGGCATCGACCGCCTGCTCGCCGACCCCGCCCTGCGCCGCCCGCTGGCCGGCCGCCGCGTCGCGCTGCTCGCCCATCCGGCCTCGGTGACCGCCGACCTCACCCACTCGCTCGACGCGCTGGCCGCCCTGCCCGACCTCAAACTGACCGCCGCCTTCGGCCCGCAGCACGGCCTGCGCGGCGACAAGCAGGACAACATGGTCGAATCGCCCGACTTCCGCGACCCGCAGCACGGCATCCCGGTCTTCAGCCTGTACGGCGAAGTGCGCCGGCCGACCGCCGCGATGATGGACAGCTTCGACGTCCTGCTGGTCGATCTGCAGGACCTCGGCTGCCGCATCTACACCTTCATCACCACGCTGCGCTACGTGCTCGAAGCCGCCGCCGAACATGGCAAGATCGGTCTGGGTGCTCGACCGCCCGAACCCGGCCGGCCGGCCGGTCGAAGGCCTGACCCTGCGCGACGGCTGGGAAAGCTTCGTCGGCGCCGGCCCGATGCCGATGCGCCACGGCCTGACGATGGGCGAACTCGGCCACTGGTTCATCGCCACGCTGCAAGCTCGACGTCGATTACCGCGTGATCGAAATGGCGGGCTGGCAGCCCGACGCCGCCCCCGGCTACGGCTGGCCGCTCGGCGAACGGACCTGGATCAACCCCAGCCCGAACGCGCCCAACCTGTGGATGGCCCGCGCCTACGCCGGCACCGTGATGCTCGAAGGCACGACCCTGAGCGAAGGGCGCGGCACGACCCGGCCGCTCGAAATGTTCGGCGCCCCGGACATCGACGCCCGCGCCGTGCTGGCCGAAATGCAGCGCCTTCGCCCCGCACTGGCTGGCCGGCTGCCAGCTGCGCGAAATCTGGTTCGAGCCGACCTTCCACAAGCACGCCGGCAAGCTGTGCAACGGCGCTGCAGATCCACGTCGAGGACGCCGCACTACGACCACGCCGCCTTCCGACCCTGGCGCCTGCAGGCACTCGCCTTCAAGGCCATCCGCCGACTGTATCCCGACTATCCGCTGTGGCGCGACTTCGCCTACGAATACGAACACGAGCGGCTGGCCATCGACCTGATCAACGGCTCGCCGCTGCTGCGCGAATGGGTGGACGATCCTGCTTCCACACCTGCCCAACTGGATACGCCAACACAATCCGACGAGTCGGCGTGGGCGGCCGCGCGGCGGGAATTCCTTCTCTACTGACGGCTTGCCTGCCGGTTGCCGAAGCCCTATTTGGCAAATTCGATCTTTTGCGCCGGGTCCAACCGAACCCAGATAGTAGCTGTCCCCTGCCTTGACGAATCGAGGCGCACCATTTCTCAGTTACCCGCTTCCAGTCGATATGGATGCAATATTTTCCATTCTCATCGACCATCCAGGTTACCCGCCGATGAAGCTGCGTCCGACGACCGTAGGCACCGCCATACGTTCTTGTTGTTCAGTGGACGCGACAAGCGTTCCGTCGGCTTCGTTGACCCACCGGCGGAGGCTGCCGCCTTTATTCAGTATGGGTTACGTTGGTGCCGGGCAGGAAGCTTTGCAGTTCGGCGCGAGTCATTTTGACGGCACCATCGTCGGCGACCGCAACCGTGCTCAGCGCACCGGCAACGACCAGGCTTGCAAGCATGCGCATGGTTCATCTCCTTGAATTTGGCGCGGGAGAACACTGGCACTGGCTTTCCCGCATTGAGGGAATTGGCGATGTCGCCGCCGGAACCGGACGACCTATCCTTGGTCTGCGGAATCCCGATCTGGGTGAAAAACCGGCAGAGAACACACCAATCATACCCTCGCTCGGCAATGCCGGGCGAACGCAATACCCGCTCCGCCGCCACCACCCCGCGATATTGCGCCTCCTCGAACAGCGAGAACCCCGAAAGATCGGCGTGCGCCAGCGCGATGCGCGGGCTGCGGAAATCGGCCAGTTTTTGCCGTTGCCCCTGGGGCCAGCCGTTGCTTCTATGGTCGTCCCACAGGCTGCCCGGCACCGGGCGGCGCATGGCGTGGCCGTTGCGGAAGATGTCGAGGCGGGTGGTCAGGCGACGGATGTCGGGGTGCACCCGTTCCAGTTCGGCGAGGATGCCTTCGGCCCAGGCTTCGCGCGGCGTGTCGAGGAGCAGGCGCCGTCCCTCGGCGGGCGCGACATCGTGCAGGGCGCGGTAGTAGGTGAACACCGTGCCGGGCAAGTGGCGGCGGATCAGTTGGTGGGTCGCCGTCACGTAGCCGAGGCCAGGGCTGTCGTAAAACACGTTGTCCCAGGCCGGCGGCGCGCCGTGGCGCTCTTCCGGGAAGTCGGCGAGGTGCAGGTTGGCGGTCAGCCACGGCGCGTAGTCGCCGGCCAGCGCGGCGGCCTTCAGTTCGCCCGGCATGGCCGGCCAGACGCGCGGCAGGATGAAGGCGGGCGCCGCCCAGATCAGTTGCCGGGCTTCGATACGGACGGTTTTTGCCCCCAGAAGCACGTTGACCGCAACATTCGCTTTCCCTTCCTCGATGCGCCAGACCAGCGCATCGGTCACGATGCGCCCCGTCGCATGGCGGGCCAGTCCGCGCGCCAGCCAGGCATTGCCTTCCGGGGCGGTGAGCACCGCATCGCTGGCGGCATTGGCCGCCTCGCCATTGCGACACGCAAAATAATGCAAGCCGGCCCAGGCCGAGGTCTGGTCGTGGGCAGTGCCATAGTCGTCGCGCGTCGCATAGTTGGCCAGCCAGTGCAGACTGGGCGCAGTGAAGCCGTTTTCGGTCAGCCATTTGCTGAACGTAATACGGTCGAGCGCCCGCCACCCGGGGTCGCGGCTGGACAACTCCATCGGGATCGCGAAGGCACGCCGACCGTCCCGGCCCCGCGCATTTTTCAATTCTTCCATGCGCTCGTGGAAGCGCCGTTGCTGTTCGCGTTCGGCGGCATCAAGCCCGCGGTGCGGCAATATCCCCTCTTCCCACAAGCCGTTGCGATAGACCCGTTCCTGTGGCGTCGCGCACAGGTAGCGTTCTTCGTAGGCCGGCTTCGCGGCAGCCGGATCGCCCTGCAAGACGCCAAGCTCGGCGAGCAGTTCGCGCACGGCCGTCGACTCGCGCGTCGGCAACGGCAGGTAGTGAGCGCCCCAAGGATAGGAGACCAGCGGACTTTGACCGGCGCGCGAATTGCCGCCGGGCTCGCTTTCCATTTCGAGCAAGAGGAAGTCGTCGACCCCGGCCTTGGCAAGTTTCCAGGCCGCTGACAGCCCGGAAATGCCGCCGCCGACAATCAGCACGCTGGTCCTCCGGGTTTCCGAAGGCGCCGGAAAACCGCCATCGCGCAGGCGGTGGCCGAGCGCGTGCGACATGCCAAGCAGTTCGCCGGGTGGCAGCGGGGGTTTGCCGTTGGGCGCGCAACCGGCGAGGGCGGCAGCCCCTACCGTAAAGAGGAATTCCCGGCGGCTAGTGCCAGCCCTTGGCTTTATGGTGCTAGTCAAACTTCCGCAACGAGAGGCTGACCGACAGTTGCGCGCCCAGCCAGCCGAGGAAGGCGCCGACGCCGGCCAGCGCGGTGACCTCAATGATGCTTGGCGAACGCATGCTGAAGTTACCGCCGTAAAGCGCCGCCAGTTCGCCGACCGGCCCCGCCAGCAAGGTCAATGCGCCGATGACCAGCGCGGCGGCCAGCAGTCCGCCGAGCGCGCCTTGCAACGCACCGAAATAGTAGAAGGGGCGACGAATGAAGGCATCGGTCGCGCCGATCATGCGCGCCACCTCGATCTCGGCGGCCTGCGCCATGACCTGGAGGCGAATGGTGTTGAAGGTCACGGCGACCAGCCCGGCGGCGAAGATACCGGCCAGCATCCACAGGGCGAGCTTGGCGAGCCTGATGAAGGCATCGAAGCGCTTGACCCAGGCCGAATCGAGTTGCACATGTGCAATCTTCGGCCAGCCGGCGATTTCCTTGCGCAGGATTTCCAGCGCTTCCGGCTCGCTATTGGTCGGTTCGACAATGAAGGCGTCGGGCAGCGGGTTGCGTGGCAGGCTGGCGACAATTTCGGCCATCCCCTCGCTGTCCTGCATGCGCTTCAGCGCATCTTCCTTGGGCACGAAGCGCCATTTGCCGGTGGCTGCCTGCTTGAGTCGATTCTCGATTTCCCCGACTTCCTTCTTGCTGGCGTCCAGGTTCATGAACAGGCTGATCTGCTGCACGCCGGATACGCTGCGGCCGAGATCGCGCAGGTTGTCGAGCAACACGTAACCGAAGGCCGGCAGGGTCAGCGCAATGCCGATGACGAGCAAGGAAAGCAGGGTATTGAGCGGCGCCGACCACAGGCGGCGGAAAGCCGAGGCCAGCGCCGCGCCATGCTGGGCCAACCAGGCGTTCATACCAGGCTCCCGTGATCGAGACGCAGGACGTTCGGGTGATAACGCTCGATCCAGTGCTGATCGTGGGTCGCGACCACGACCGTCACGCCGACCTGATGGAAGGATGCGAATATCTCGAGGATTTCGCTCGCCGAGTCGATATCGAGATTGCCGTTTGGTTCGTCGGCCAGCAAGACGGCCGGGCGATTGACGACGGCGCGGGCAATCGCCAGGCGCTGCTGCTCGCCCCCGGAAAGCGCAATCGGCTTCGCCTTCTCGCGCGCCAGCAGGCCAACCTTGTCGAGCGCGGCCTGGGCACGACGGATCGCCTCGCGCCGCGGCAGGCCGACAATTTGCAGGGGCAGCATGACGTTGTCGAGGGCGCTGCGATCAAAAAGCAGTTTCTGGTCCTGAAAAACCATCCCGAAATTCCGGCGCAGGTAGGGAATCGCGCTACGGCGCAGGGCCGAGAGATTCTGGCCGTTGACCACCAGGCTGCCCGAGGTCGGCCGTTCGATGGCGGCGATCAGCTTGACCAGCGTCGACTTGCCGGCGCCGGAATGGCCCGTGATCAGGACCATCTGCCCGGCCTCGATCGCGAAGCTGACGTCCTTGACGGCTTCGTAGCCGCCGGGATAACGCTTGCTCAGGTTACTGGCGACAATCATTCGAACAAGGCATCCACGAAATCCTTAGCGGAGAACGGACGCAGATCGTCGATCTGCTCGCCGACGCCGATGAAGCGGATCGGCTTCGGACATTGACGGGCGATTCCCATGACGACGCCACCCCTGGCCGTGCCGTCGAGCTTGGTCAGGACCAGCCCGGTCACCTGGATGGCCTGGTCGAAGGCCTTGACCTGCTGCAGCGCGTTCTGGCCGATGTTGGCGTCGAGCACGAGCAGCGTTTCGTGCGGGCCGGTCGGATCGGTCTTCTGGATCACGCGGCGCACCTTGGCGATTTCGTCCATCAGGTGCATCTGGGTCGGCAGACGGCCGGCGGTGTCGGCCAGCACGATATCGATGCCGCGCGCCTTGCGCCGCCGAAATGGCATCGAAGACGACGGCCGCCGGATCGCCGTTGTCCTGCGCGATGACCGTCACGTTGTTGCGCTGGCCCCAGGTTTCAAGTTGCTCGCGGGCGGCGGCGCGGAAGGTGTCGCCGGCGGCGAGCAGCACGCTCTTGCCCTGATTCTGGAAATACTTGGCCAGCTTGCCGATCGAGGTCGTTTTGCCGGCGCCATTGACGCCGGCGATCATGATCACGAACGGCTTGTGACCGCTGACATCGAGCGGCTGTTCGAGCGGCTGCAGCGTTTCAAGAAGGACATTGGCGAGGGCCTTCTGGATCCCCTCCGGCGTATCGATCTTGTCGCGCCGCGCGGCTTTTCCCAACTCGGCGAGCAGGTGACTGGTCGCCTCGATCCCGACATCGCTGGTCAGCAACAGGGTTTCCAGTTCCTCCAGCAACTGGTCGTCGACCTTGCCGCGCGAGAAGATGTTCTTGAGCTTGCCGCCCCATTGCGCCCGGGTCTTGGCCAGGCCCTTGAACAGGCGGTCGCGCCACGAAGGAGCGGCATTGGCATCCTCCGGCGCGACTGGCGCCGCTTCGCTGCCGGATTTTTTCAGGAAACTGAACATGAGGATTGAGGTCTTAAGCCGTGCTGACAGGCAGGCGGCAAGCCTATAAGATGCCGCCCGAATGATTGTAAATTTCGCCGCTGATTCTAGCAGAAAGCCCTACACCCCATGCGCTTGCGACACCTTATCCCCCTTTTGCTGCTTCCCGGACTGTTTACCGCAGCCTTGGCCAACCCCTACGAAACCACGCTCAAGAATGGCCTGCGCGTGATCGTCAAGGAAGACCGGCGCGCGCCGACCGCCGCGCAGATGGTCTGGTACCGCATCGGCAGCATGGATGAAGTCGATGGCGCCTCGGGCGTCGCCCATGTGCTCGAACACATGATGTTCAAGGGCACACCGAGCGTCGGCGCCGGCGAATTCAACAAGCCGCGTCGCCGCCGCCGGGGGGCGCGACAACGCCTTCACCAGCCGCGACTACACCGCCTACTTCCAGCAGGTGCCAAAGGAAAAATTGCCCGAAATGATGCAGCTCGAGGCCGACCGCATGCGCCACCTGAATGTCGATCCGAAGGAATTCGCGCAGGAGATCAAGGTCGTCATGGAAGAGCGCCGCATGCGCACCGACGACAACCCGCAGTCGCGCCTGTACGAGCAGATGAATGCGGTCGCCTTCCAGGCTCACCCCTACCGCCGCCCGATCATCGGCTGGATGAACGACCTGGAAAACATGAGCGCCGCCGACGCCAAGGCCTGGTACGACACGTGGTACGTACCGAACAACGCCTATGTCGTGATCACCGGCGACGTCGACCACAAGGAAGTCTTCGCACTGGCCGAGAAATACTACGGCGCGCTGGAAGGACGCCCCCTGCCGGCACGCAAGCCGCAAGTCGAGCCGACCCAGGACGGCACGCGCCGGGTCAACGTCAAGGCGCCAGCCGAACTTCCCGTGCTGATCATGGGCTACAAGGCGCCCGTGCTGCGCGACGTCGACAAGGACAGCGACCCCTACGCGCTGACTATGCTGGCTGCCGTCCTCGATGGCCATGAGGCGGCACGCCTGACCAGGAAACTGGTGCGCGAGGACAAGGTGGCGCTGTCAGTCGGCATCGAATACGACTCGACCGCGCGCGGTCCGGGCATGATCTACCTGCACGGCAGCCCATCGGCGGGCAAGACCGTCAGCGACCTCGAAACCGCCCTGCGCGCTGAAATCACCCGCATCCAGCAGGACGGCGTCAGCGAACAGGAACTCAAGCGCGCCCGGGCGCAACTGGTTGCCGGACAGATCTACAAGCTTGACTCGATGTTCGGGCAAGCGATGGAAATCGGCCAGACCGAATCGGCCGGCATCCCCTACCAGAAGATCGACCGCATGCTCGAAAAGCTGCAGCAGGTCACCGCCGCCGAGGTTCAGGCGGTGGCGAAAAAGTATTTCAGCGACGACACGCTGACCATTGGTGTTCTCGAGCCGCAACCGCTGGACGGCAAACCGCGCCGTCCCGCCGTCGCCGCACGTCACTAAAAAGACTGGCACATGAAAATGACCATGAAACAACTGTTGCACCGCAGCAATCGCCCTGCTCGCCACCCAGGCTGCACTGGCCGGCGTCAAGATCGAACACTGGGTGTCGCCGACCGGCGCCCGCGTCTATTTCGTTGAAAGCCGCGTCCTGCCCATCCTCGACGTGCAAGTCGATTTCGCCGCCGGCTCGATGTTCGACCCGCCGGGGAAATCCGGTACCGCGTCACTGACCCGTACCGCGCTCGACCACGGCGCCGGCAAACTGGATGAGACGGCGATTGCCGAGCAGATGGCCGACATCGGCGCCACGCTGGGCGGCAGCGCCGACACCGATCGCGCCAGTGTCGCCGTGCGCACGCTGGCGGCGCCCGAGAAGCGCGCTGCGGCGCTCGACGTGTTGCGCAACGTGTTGCATGCGCCACGCTTCGATGCAGCGATTTTCGAGCGCGAAAAGGCACGCACCATTTCCGCCCTCAAGGAAGCGATGACCCGCCCCGACAGCATCGCCAGCAAGGCCTTCTGGGCCGCCATGTACCCGGACCACCCCTACGGCCGGCAGGCGACGCCCGAATCGGTCGCCGCGCTGACCCGCGACGACCTCGCCGCCTTTCACGCCCGCTACTACACGGCCGCCAACGCCAGTATCACGCTGGTCGGCGACCTCAGTCGTGGCGAGGCCGAGAAGATCGCCGAGGCGATCGCCGCCGGGCTGCCCACGGGCGCTCCCGCCTCGTTGCCGCCCGCCCCCACGCTTGCTATCGGCAAGACCGTCAAGCTCGAGCATCCGGCCAGCCAGGCGCACATCCACATCGGCCTGCCGGCAATCGAGCGCGGCAACCCGGACTTCTTTCCGCTGGTCGTCGGCAACTACACGCTGGGCGGCGGCGGCTTCGTATCAAGGCTGATGAAGGAAGTGCGCGACAAGCGCGGCTACGCCTACAGCGTCTCCAGTTACTTCAATCCGCTGCGCCAGCCCGGCCCCTTCCAGATCAGCCTGCAGACCAAGCGCTCGCAGGCCAGGGAGGCAATCGCGGTGACCCGCGACGTGCTCGATGGTTTTCTGAAGCAGGGCCCGAGCGCGGAGGAACTGGCGGCGGCCAAGGCCAATCTGACCGGCAGTTTTCCGCTACGCCTGGACAGCAACAAGAAAATTCTCGACAACGTCGCTGTGATCGGCTTCTACGGCCTGCCGCTCGACTACCTCGACCACTATCAGGAGAAAGTGCAGGCAGTTACGGTTGACGACGTCAAACGGGCATTTTCCCGCTACATTCGGCCGTCTGACCTGATGACCGTGACGGTGGCCGCCGATTGAACTCGGTGCGCATCATCGGCGGCCAGTATCGGCGCCGGATTCTGCGCTTTCCCGACAGCGAAGGCCTGCGCCCGACCCCGGATCGCGTGCGCGAAACGCTGTTCAACTGGCTCGGCCAGGAACTCGACGGCGAGCACTGCCTCGACCTTTTCGCCGGCAGCGGCGCGCTCGGCTTCGAGGCGGCCTCGCGCGGCGCGGTGCAGGTGGTCATGGTCGAACAGGCGCCAAAAGTACTCGCTGCCCTCCATGAAAACGCAAAAATGCTGCACAACCCGCCCGGAGTGGAGATCATTCGCGGGGATGCGCTACAATATCTGTCCTCGACGAAGTCGAAATTTGACCTTATCTTCCTCGATCCGCCGTTCAAGAAGGGCTGGATTCCTAGTCTGGAACCGCTTCTTGCCGGCGTTGCAAACCAAGATGCCGCGGTCTACATCGAGGCGGAACATGAAATCAAGGCACTGGGCGATTGGCGCCCGGTGCGTCACGGCAAGGCCGGCGAAGTCCACTTTCAGTTGATGCGGCGGGAAGCAGTTTGAGCAAACTCAATCATCGCGTAGCGATTTACCCGGGCACCTTCGACCCGATCACCCGTGGCCACGAGGATCTCGTGCGCCGGGCCGCCAGCCTGTTCGACAAACTGATCCTGGCAATCGCCGAAAGTCCGTCCAAGCGGCCGCACTTTACGCTGGACGACCGGGTGGAAATGGCCAAGGAAATCCTCGGCGACCTGAATAACGTCGAAATCCTCGGCTTCAATACCCTGCTGATGGATTTTGTCCACGAACAGGGCGCCAAGGTGATTGTGCGCGGCCTGCGCGCTGTCTCCGACTTCGAATACGAATTCCAGATGGCCGGAATGAACCGCAGCCTCTACCCCGAGGTCGAAACCGTGTTTCTGACGCCTGGCGAGCGGTACATGTTCATCTCGGCGACCATGGTGCGGGAAATTGCGCGCCTGGGCGGCGATGTCGGCAAATTTGTACAACCTTGTGTAAATAAGCGCCTGCGAGCGAATACTTCAGTTAATTGAGAGAGGAATAGCGACAATGTCTCTGATCATCACCGACGAGTGCATCAACTGCGACGTCTGCGAACCGGAATGCCCGAACGAAGCGATTTTCCAGGGTGCGGAAATCTACGAGATCGACCCCAACAAGTGCACCGAGTGCGTCGGCCACTACGACGAACCGCAGTGCGTTCAGGTCTGCCCGGTGGATTGCATCCCGAAGGACCCCAACCACGTCGAAAGCGAGGACGTGCTCTGGGTCAAGTACGAAAAGCTGACTGGCAACAAGCGCCCCTGAATTTCCGGGCACGACAAAAAAACCCGCGAAAATCGCGGGTTTTTTGTTGTTGACCGCAACAAGCCAGATCCTGGATCAGGCGGCCCTTAGTTGCGCCGGCGGCGGCAACAGCAGCTCGCGCACCCGCCCGACCACGGCTTCCAGCGCATTGATCTGTTGCAGGAGGTCTTTCTCGACGCTCTCCAGTTCGCTGATGCGATCTTCCAGCGTATCCGTCGCCTGGTGAATGCGCTTGATGCTTTCCAGACGGCGCTTGAGCTGGATCTGGTGTTCGCGAACCTGGGTTTCCATCGGCGCCATGATCGCCCGCAGCCAGGTTTCGGCATCCTTGTTCGCGCGCTCGAAGGCGCGGCGGACCTGCACCGCGACCTCCTCGAAAAACTTCTGCGTGATGTTCTTCTTGTCGATCGTCAGCAGGCTGCGCATCGTGTTCAGATGCGTGTTGCACCAGGCCTCAAGGCGATCCAGCTCCTTGTCGTAGCGGAGCAGCGAAAAGGCCGCCGGCGATCCAAGCTTGAGACCATGCTCGACCGAGAATTTCTTGTAGACTGCTTCCATCATGTTCTGGATTTCGCCGATTTCGCCGGTCGATCTGGCCAGCGCGTAACGCGAGCGGCTGAAGAAGTTGCCCATCGCGTCGGACAGCGTCCGCGAGAAAGTTCGCCTCGACCATCGTCTCGCGGGTTTCCTGGGTCAGATGGCGCAGCGCATCGAGACCGAGATGGCCGAACAGGTTGTTGCTCAGCGTCGAGAAGACGCTGCGCACGGCGTAATAGCGCTGCAGGCCGGTCTCGAATTCGACCTTGTCGGCACGCACCTTGCCCATCATGTACTCGACGACGCCCTTGTTCTTGCCGCGCAGCTCGGTCAGTTCGCCGAGTTGCTCGCGCAGTCCGGCGAGGCGTGATTCGAGCAGGCCGCGCACGCGCAGGCTGACTTCGCCGAATTCGCTTTCGGTACTGTCGCGCACGATGTCCTGCTTGGCCGGAATCAGCTCCCCGGACAGCGCCGCCTCGAGGATCGGCAGGCGGCTCCGTTCAAGCAATGCCGCGTCGCCGTTGATCTTGGCAACCAGGCCTTTCTGCGCTGAAACCGGAAATATCTGGCGCTCCGGCAAGTTGAGTATCGCGGCGCATGAATCGACCTGGTGGGCAATTTCGGCATCGATTTCCGCGAGCGTTTTCAGTTCGTCCCATTGCCCGTCGATCTTGTTCAGCACGACCACGCGTCCGCGCTTGGCACTGCCGCCGTCACCGATATGCTCCTTCCAGATGTTCAGATCCGACTGCGTGACGCCGGTGTCGGCGGCAAGAATGAAGAGGATGGCATGCGCATTGGGCAGCAGGGAAAGCGTCAGTTCCGGCTCGGCGCCGATGGCGTTGAGACCCGGCGTGTCGAGGATGACCAGCCCCTGCTTGAGCAGCGGATGCGGGAAATTGATCACCGCATGGCGCCAGCGCGGCACCTCGACCAGACCATCATTGCCGACCCGATAAAGTTCGCTTGTCTCTTCGCCCACCTCGAAGCCGAGGCGTCCCGCCTCTTCCGGCGCCACCCGAATGGTTTCGCTGACATGCCGCAAGGCCTCGTGCATCACGTCAGCCGATTCGACATCGAGCGGCACCATGAGCCACTCCTCGGGATAGCGCTTGTATTCGCTGACGCTGCCATTGGCGGCCCGGGTCTGGATCGGCAGCAATTCGATGCGTGGCGTCTTGTCCGCATCGTAAAGCAGTTCGGTCGGGCACATGGTCGTGCGCCCGGCCGACGAAGGCAGGATGCGACTGCCGTAGTCGGCAAAGAAAATGGCGTTGATCAGCTCCGACTTGCCGCGCGAAAACTCGGCGACGAAGGCGACGTTGAGACGATCCTCGCGCAGACGCTCGAGAAGCTGGCTCAGTCGCAGATCTGATTGCGCATCCGACAACTCGTTGTCGGCAAGCCAGCGCCTGAACTCGCCAATATTGGCGGAGAGGCGCGAGCGCCATGCGGTATAAGCAGCAAGTTGATGGGCCAGTGTCATGACGTTTACCGATTGCGGACGAAGGATCAATTTATCACAAAAACATGGACTTGCATGCCGAAATTAATGCTGGCACGCGGGACAGTAGAAGGTCGATCGACCACCCTGGCGCACCTGCCTGACAACTCCGCCACAGCGCTGGCAAGGCTCGCCGGCGCGGTCGTACACCGCGCACTCGACCTGAAAGCAACCGGCGCCACCATCGCTGTGCACATAGTCGCGAATACTGCTGCCGCCGGCGGCGATGGCATCCGCGAGTGTCTGGCGGATCGCCGCCACCAGCCGCCCGTAACGCTCACGGCTGATCCGGTTGGCGGCGCGCAGCGGCGAGATGCCGGCGCGGAACAGGCTCTCCGCCGCGTAAATGTTGCCGATGCCGACCACCAGATGACTATCCATCAGCAGCGGCTTGATCGGCCCGGCCCGCCGCCGCGTCGCCGCGAACAGCCAGTCGCCGGTGAATTCGTCGGCCAGCGGCTCGATCCCCAGCACAGCCAGCAGGGCGTGCGGCGCCTCGCCTGCGGCCTGCCAGTGCACCACGCCAAAACGCCTGGGGTCGGAAAAACGCAGGATCTGCCTGGCGAAGATCAGGTCGACATGATCGTGCTTTTCCGGCGCTGTGCCTTGCGGCACGAAGCGCAAATTTCCCGACATGCCGAGATGAATGATCAGGCAACCGTCCTCGATACCGCCACGGCAATCGAGCAGCAGGTACTTTCCGCGCCGGCGTACCGCCACCACCTGCTGCCCCGCCAGCGTCTCGCCAAGCGCCGCCGACAGCGGCAGGCGCAGGCGCGGCGAGCGCACCACCGCACCGAGAATCCGCTGCCCCTCGACCTCCGGCTGGAGCCCGCGCCGACAAACCTCCACCTCCGGTAATTCCGGCATTGCTTGTTCCTCCGACCAAACCCAAATAACATCGCAAACTTATCGAATTTTAAGCGCTCTAATGCGCGACCCATGACTGAAAGCAGCGCATGTCCAAGAAGCTGATCTTCGCAGTACTCGCACTGACCCTGGTCGGACAAGCTCTTGCCGCCGGCGAAGCCGTGGCGAAAAGACCAGTCAAGGCGCCAACCAGGAAGCAGGCGACCGTGTCCTTCGCCGACGAAGACCTGCTCGCCCGCACCGTCTTCCAGTCGCTGGTCGGCGAGCTCGCGCTGCAGCGCGGCGATACGGAGCTGGGCGTCAGCGCCTGGGCCGACCTTGCCCGCCGCACCCGCGATCCGGAGGTCATCGCGCGCGCTGCGGAGGTTGCGGCCGCGACCCGGCAATATGAGCTGGCGCTCGAACTGACGCGTCTCTGGTTGCAGGTCGAACCCGATTCGACCAAGGCGCGTCAGACCGAATCTTCACTACTGCTGCTCGCCAACCGCCTTGACGACCTCGCCCCGCAACTGACCAGCCTGCTTGAGCAGGACAAGGCCAACGTCGCCGGCAACCTGATGCACCTGAACCGCATGCTGAGTCGTCATGGCGACAAGAAGGCCGTTCAGCGCCTGATCGATCGCGTCGCGACCCCCTACAGCGACCTGCCGGAAGCGCACTTCGCCATGGGCCTCGCCGCCGCCAACGCCGACGACCTGATGCGCGCCCAGGGCGAATTCCAGAAGGCGCTGCAGCAGCGCCCCGATTGGGAAGCCGCCGAACTCGCCTACGCCCAATTGCTGGCCCGGACGTCCACGACCAGTGCGATCGAGAACCTCACCGAGTTCCTGGCGCGCAAGCCGGATGCCCGCGATGCCCGCCTGACACTGGCCCGCCTGCTGATCAGCGAGGGCAAATACGACGCATCGCGGGCCCAGTTCGACCTCCTGCTCAAGGACTCCCCGGACAATCCGGACGTCGTCTATCCGGTGGCCATGCTGGCGCTGCAACAGGGCGACACCGCCAGCGCACGCACCCAGTTCGAGAAGCTCCTGAATTCCGATTTTCCGGACAAGAGCACCATTCATTTCTTTCTCGGCCAACTCGAAGAAGAACAGAAGAAGCCCGACCTCGCGCTGGAACACTTTCGCCAGGTCACCGCCGGCGATCAGTACATCGCTGCCCGCGGCCGGGCCGCGCAGATCCTTTTGCAGCAAGGCAAGCCGGACGAAGCCCGGGAACTGCTGCGCGCCACGCGCGGCAGCACCCCGGCCGAAAAGACCCAACTGATCCTGGCCGAAGCGCAACTGCTGCGCGAAGCCGGACGCGACGACGAATCCTACGCGCTGCTCGAGGCGGCGCTCGCCAAACAGCCCGACAACCCGGAACTGCTCTACGAAACGGCGCTGACCGCCGAACGCCAAGGCAAGCCGCAAGTCCTCGAGAAACACCTCGGCCACCTGCTCAAGCTGAAGCCGGATCATGCCCACGCGCTGAATGCCTACGGCTACTCGCTCGCCGAGCGCAATATCCGCCTCGCCGAAGCGCACAAACTGATCACCCAGGCGCTCGCACTGGCGCCGCAAGACCCCTTCATCATGGACAGCATGGGTTGGGTACTGTTCCGCCAAGGCAAGCTGCCTGAGGCGCTCAAGACGCTCGAAACCGCCTACGGCATCAAAGCCGATCCGGAAATCGCCGCCCACCTCGGCGAGGTGCTGTGGACCATGGGCCGCAAGGACGACGCCTCGCGCCTCATGAACGAGGCCGCAAAGAAGAATCCGGACAGCGAAGTGCTGGCCGCCGCCCTGAAAAAATTTCAGCCCTGATGCTTCGCTTCAGCGCCGCATTGCTTGCCTGCGGCCTGCTGGCCGGCTGCGCCAGCGCCCCCCCGGAGCGGCAGGTGGCGCGCGACCAGGTGCGCGACTTCGCGCTCGAAGCCCGCTTCGCGCTGCGTGTCAGCCTGCCGGACAAACCCCCGGAAAGCTCCGGCGGTTGACTCGACTGGGAGCACAAAAATGCCAGGGACCGCATCCTGATCGCCAACCCGCTCGGCGTCGGAATCGCTGAAATCGAAACCGGCCCGACGCTTTCAAGCCTGCGTACCGGCGATGGCCGGCATCATGAATCGAGCGATCCCGATGAACTGATCGAACAGGTCACCGGCCAGCGCCTGCCGATCCGCCAACTGCCCGAGTGGCTGCTTGGACGCGGCGACCCGGCGCGGATCGAGAGCGACAGCAGCGGTTGACCAACGCGCCTGAGCGAAGCCGGCTGGCAGATCGATTACATCTATCCGGACAGCGCGCCCGACGCCCTGCCCGAACGGGTGACGCTCCGGCGGGACAGCGAGATCGAACTCCGCCTGCGCATCGAGGCGTGGAAAGTCGCGCCATGAGTGACTGGACCTGGGAAAGCACCTGGCCGGCGCCGGCCAAGCTCAACCTCTTCCTGCACGTCGTCGGTCGCCGCACCGACGGTTACCACCTGCTGCAAACGGTGTTTCGTTTCATCGACCGCGCCGATCAACTGCACTTCGCCCCGCGCGCCGACGACCACATTATTCTTGCCACGCCGACCCCTGGCGTGGCGCCCGACAGCGACCTGACGGTGCGCGCCGCCCGCCTGCTGCAAGCGTTCAACCGGCTGTCGCCAGGGGGTGACGATCCGCCTGACCAAGCACCTGCCGATGGGCGGCGGCCTTGGCGGCGGCAGTTCGGATGCCGCAACCGTCCTGCTGGCACTCAATCAACTGTGGCAGACCGGCCTTTCGCGGCCCGAGATGGAAAGCCTGGGGCTGCAACTGGGCGCCGATGTCCCGGTCTTCATCCACGGCCGCAACACCTTTGCCGAAGGCGTCGGCGAGGCATTCACCGACGTCGAATTGCCGCCGGCGACCTATCTCGTACTGCATCCTGCGGTCAAACGTGCCGACCGGGCTCATTTTCAGTGCGCCGGAACTGAGGCGCGACACGGCACCCATCCGCCCGGCCGAGTGGCGCCACGGCGCAGGCCACAACGATCTCGAAACAGTTGCCTGCGCCCATTTCCCGGCAGTTGCCGAACACCTTGCCTGGCTCAGGCAATACGCGCCACAGGCCATGATGACCGGCTCCGGAGCCTGCGTATTTGCCGGATTCGCCGACCACGCGACCGCCGCATCGGTTCTCCGGCAATTGCCGCAGGGAATGAACGGCTGGCTGGCCGCCGGCCTGGCCGAACATCCACTGGCTTTTCTCTGACAAAGCACTGGATTTTAGCCGGCGACTCCTGTAATATCCGCGCCTCGTTCGCACGCGAACCCGTGCAGACGACCCGCTGGGGAGTCGCCAAGTTGGTCAAGGCACCGGATTTTGATTCCGGCATTCGAAGGTTCGAATCCTTCTTCCCCAGCCAGCTTTCTTCGGGCAGGTCGCAAGCCTGCCCGAATTTCATTGTGGCGGGCAAACCTGGATGGAGCACCCGAAGGGACGTGAATATGGCCTATAACAGCCTGATGGTCTTCACCGGCAATGCCAACCCGAAACTGGCTGCCGATGTCGCGCACGAACTGAACGTCGATCTCGGACGTGCCAAGGTCGGCCGTTTCTCGGACGGCGAGATCAGCGTCGAATTGCAGGAGCACGTTCGCGGCCGCGACATCTTCGTCATGCAGTTCGACCTGCGCGCCTTGTAACGACAACCTGATGGAACTGCTGGTCATCGTCGATGCGCTCAAGCGCGCGTCGGCCGGCCGCATCACCGCCACCATCCCGTATTTCGGCTATGCCCGTCAGGATCGCCGCTCGCGTTCCTCGCGCGTGCCGATCGCCGCCAAGCTGGTTGCCAACATGCTGGTCGCCTCCGGCATCGACCGCGTCCTGACCATGGACCTCCACGCCGAGCAGATCCAGGGCTTCTTCGACATTCCGGTCGACAACATCTACTCGCTGCCCATCCTTCTCGACGACATCCTCAAGCAGAATTACGAGGATCCGATGGTGGTCTCGCCCGACCACGGCGGCGTCGTGCGCGCCCGCTCGCTGGCCAAGCGTCTCGAGTGCGATCTGGCGATCATCGACAAACGCCGCCCCAAGGCCAACGTCTCGGAAGTCATGAACATCATCGGCGAAGTCGATGGCCGCACCTGCATCATCATGGATGACATGATCGACACCGCCGGCACGCTGTGCAAGGCCGCCGCCGCGCTCAAGGCCAACGGCGCCAAGAAAGTTGTTGCCTACATCACACACCCGGTACTCTCCGGCCCGGCGGTCAACCGCGTAAACGCCTCAGATATCGACGCTCTGGTCGTTACCGACACGATTCCGCTGCGCGATGATGCTGCCGCCTCGCCGCGCATCCGTCAGTTGTCGGTGGCCGAACTCATGGCCGAAACCATACGCCGTATCAGCAACGACGACTCCGTTTCGTCTCTGTTCATCGATTAAGTTTTTTCAACCTTCCCGTTCTGGTCGCGGATCGGGAAATACTCTGGAGTATCACCATGCAATTTGAAATCAACGCGCAAGCGCGCACGCTGCAGGGATCGGGTGCGAGCCGCCGCCTGCGTCGCGCTGGCAAAGTACCGGGCATCATCTACGGTGGCGCGGCAACCCCGCAGGCCATCGAAATCGATCACAACGAACTGTTGCTGAATCTGAAGAAGGAAGCCTTCCACGCGTCCGTCCTCAACATCGTTCTTGAAGGCAAGAAGCAGCAAGTGCTGCTCCGTGACACCCAGCGTCACGCCTACAAGCCGCTGGTCCTGCACGTCGATTTCCAGCGCGTCGACGCCACCCACGAACTGCACATCAAGGTGCCGCTGCACTTCGTCAATGAAGAAGTCAGCCCGGGCGTCAAGCTCTCCGGCGGCCTCGTCAACCACGTCATCACCGAACTCGACGTGCATTGCCTGGCCAAGGATCTGCCCGCCTTCATCGAAGTCGATCTCAGCACCCTGAATGTCGGCGACAGCATTCACCTCTCGCAGATCAAACTGCCGAAGGGCGTCAAGCTGGTTCAACACAGTGGTGACGATGCGGTTGTCGTCGGCATCGTCGGCAAGGGCGGCGGCTCCGAAGAAGCCGAAGCTGCCGAAGGCGAAGCGGCTGCCGAGTAATTTCCGGCACCCCGCTGTGATGGCCGCCGCTGGCAATTTGCCGCCGGCGGCTTTTTCATTTAGCCCGCCATGAACCCACCCCGCCTGATCGTCGGCCTCGGCAACCCGGGGCCGGAATACGAAACCACCCGACACAACGTCGGCTTCTGGTTTGTTGACCATCTGGCCGACAAACTGAAGGCTACGCTCGCCCCGCAGGCCAAGTTCTTCGGCAAGGCGGCGCGGGCAGGCGAAATCTGGCTGCTTGAGCCGGCCACCTTCATGAATCGCTCCGGCCAATCGGTCGCGGCGCTGGCCAATTTCTACAAGATCGAACCGGCTGAGATTCTCGTCATCCACGACGATCTCGACCTGCCGCCCGGCGGCATCCGCCTCAAGCAGGGCGGCGGCAACGGCGGCCACAACGGCCTGAAGGACATCCAGGCCCGGCTCGGCACGCCCGATTTCTGGCGCCTGCGTCTCGGCATCGGTCACCCGCGCACGCTCAATCTGGCACAGCAGGTCGTCGACTTCGTGCTGCACCCGCCGCGCAAGGAAGAACTGCCGGACATCGAACACGCGCTGGCACGCAGCCTGCTGGCCTGGCCCAAACTTGCTGCCGGCGATTTTGCCGGCGCCCAACAACAGTTGCACGGCAAAGCCGTTTAGTCGGCAACCCCAAAGGAAAACCCATGTCTTTGAAATGCGGCATCGTCGGCCTGCCCAACGTCGGCAAATCCACCCTCTTCAACGCCCTGACCAAGGCCGGCATCGATGCGGCCAACTATCCGTTCTGCACCATCGAGCCGAACGTCGGCATTGTCGAAGTGCCCGACCCACGCATGGCCAAGCTGGCCGCCATTGTCAAGCCGCAAAAAATGCAGCCGGCGATCGTCGAATTCGTCGACATCGCCGGCCTGGTCGCCGGCGCCTCGAAGGGCGAAGGCCTGGGCAACCAGTTCCTCGCCAACATCCGCGAAACCGATGCCATCGTCCATGTCGTCCGCTGCTTCGCCGACGACAACGTGGTGCACGTTTCGGGCGGCGTCGATCCGCTGCGCGACATCGAAGTCATCGACACCGAACTCGCCCTCGCCGACATGGCAACCGTCGAAAAGGCGCTCAACCGCTACCGTCGCCCGGCCAGCTCCGGCGACAAGGAAGCCAAGATCCTCGTCGCCGTCCTCGAAAAATGCTTTGCCCAGCTCGACCAGGCCAAGGCCGTACGCGCCCTCGACCTTTCCAAGGAAGAATGGGCCAGCCTCAAGCCGTTCTGCCTGATCACCGCCAAGCCGGTGCTCTACGTCGCCAACGTCGCCGAAGGCGGCTTCGAGAACAACCCGCTGCTCGACGCCGTGCGCGCCCATGCCGCGACCGAGAAGGCCGAAGTCGTTGCCGTCTGCGCCGCCATCGAATCCGAAATCGCCGATCTCGACGACGAGGAAAAGCAGATGTTCCTCGCCGACCTCGGCCTCGAAGAACCCGGCCTCGATCGCCTGATCCACGCCGGCTACAAGCTGCTCGGCCTGGCCACCTACTTCACCGCCGGCGTCAAGGAAGTGCGCGCGCTGGACCATCCACCAGGGCGACACCGCCCCGCAGGCGGCCGGCGTCATCCACACCGATTTCGAACGCGGCTTCATCCGCGCCCAGACCATCGCCTTCGACGACTTCATCACCTACAAGGGCGAAGCCGGCGCCAAGGAAGCCGGCAAGATGCGCGCCGAAGGCAAGGAATACGTGGTCAAGGACGGCGACGTTCTCAACTTCCTGTTCAACGTCTGACCATCCTGCGCCGGCGCTTCGGTCTCCGGCCAACGGACAGGAAGACCAGAATTCCCTGACCGGCAAGCTTTCAGGACATGTCGGCCAAACAGAAAAAGCCCGGAATTTTCCGGGCTTTTTTCTCTCAGTCTTCACAATCGGGCTGGTCGGCACCTGCGCACCTTCCGGAGCGCGACGGGAACGGATTCCGGTCGCGGCACTGCCCGGTCAGTAGATTTCAGGTATGAAGGTCTGGTCCGACATCGGTGGGCGCACATAGCCGTGATCTTCCTGGCGTGGCGGCAGCTCGACACGTTCCGGCGTGAGATCCTGATAATCAATCAGGCTCAGCAGGTGGGTGATGACATTCAGGCGCGCCCGTTCCTTGTCGTCACCGTGCACCACATACCACGGCGCCTGTTTGATGTCGGTATGGGCGAACATCTCGTCCTTCGCCTTCGAATACTCGACCCAGCGCGCACGCGACTGCAAGTCCATCGGGCTCAGCTTCCAGTGCTTGGTCGGATGATAGATACGCTTCCTGAACCGCCGTTCCTGCTCGTCGTTGCTGATCGAGAACCAGTACTTGATCAGGATGATGCCGCTGCGCACCAGCATGCGCTCGAACTCCGGGCAACTGCGCAAGAACTCGCTGTGCTCCTCAGGGTTGCAGAAACCCATCACCTTCTCGACCCCGGCGCGGTTGTACCAGCTACGGTCCATGAGGACCATTTCGCCAGCCGCCGGCAGATGCTGCACATAGCGCTGGAAATACCACTGGCTCTGCTCGCGCTCGGTCGGCGCCGGCAGTGCGACTACCTTCGTGACGCGCGGGCTCAGGCTTTCGGTGATGCGCTTGATGCAGCCACCCTTGCCGGCCGCATCGCGGCCTTCGAAAATCACGACAACCTTGAGCCTGTTGAACTTGATCCATTCCTGGAGTTTGACCAGTTCGACCTGCAGGCCAGCGAGTGCCTTCGCATAGACCTCGGCCTTCAAGCGCTTGTGCGGATGGGCGATCTCTTCCGTTACGGCCTCGGCGCCTGCGACTCCGCCCATGCCGGTTACGTGCGCGGACTCCTTTCTGGCTGCCTTGATGGCCTTTACCGCACCGGCCGACGCCTTCGTCAGGGCCGCCTTGGCCTTCATCGCGCCGGCAGGGATTTTCTTGTCGGCCGGCTTGTCCTCCACCGGTGCAGACGCCTTTTTCGGCGCCGCCTTCTTTGCATCAGCTGCCGCTTTTTTTCTGGTCGGCTTGGCTAACTCGGCTGTTGCGGGATGTTTTGTTGCGTTGACTGCCGGGGATTCCGAAGACCCGCTCGCCAATTTTTTCTTGGCGACCCCTGAAGTTCCTTCATCGCTGTTAGTTGTCATTGCTGCCCCCTCGGTTATCAGTTGGCGGCCGATCATTATGAAGCGGATTCTGATGCCTTGAATCCGGAAGGCCTTTCAAGCATCGATCGGCCGTTACTACCCTGCCCACGGCGATGTCGGCAGTGCCGCCTGCCTCAGTTGGCCTGGGCGGCGATGTCGGCGCGAACCTGGTCCATGTCGAGCGACGTGACCTGATCGATCAACTGATCCAGGGCACCTGCCGGCAGCGCGCCCGCCTCGGCGTAGATGATGACCTGCTCGCGGAACACCATCAGCGTCGGGATCGAGCGGATGCTGAAGGCGCCGGCAAGTTCCTGTTGCTCCTCGGTATTGACCTTGGCGAAGGTGATGTCGGCATGCTTCTCCGAGGCGGCCTCGAAGGTCGGGGCGAACGAGCGGCAGGGAGCGCACCAGGGAGCCCAGAAGTCGACGATCACGATGCCCTTGTCGTCGATGTTTTCCTTGAAATTGTCGGTGGTGAGATCGATTACTGCCATGGCTTTTCCTTTGATAAAGTGGTCGAGCATGCTACCCGTTTCAAAGGCGGCATGGTACCAAAACGGCTGATGCCGGTGTTAAGGAAAGTGGCGGACGAAGCCAATCCGCCGCGCCCGATACCGCGAACCGCGCCCGGCAAGTAGAATGTAGCGCTTCCCGGCTCCCCATTTTTCCGCCATGTCCCAGCAACTGCTCACCCCCGTCCGCCTCGGTGCGCTCGAACTCAGGAACCGCGTCGTCATGGCGCCGCTGACGCGTTGCCGCGCCGACAACCCCGGCTACGTTCCGACCGAAATGATGGCGCGCTATTACGCGCAGCGGGCCGGCGCCGGGCTGATCATTTCCGAAGGCACCATCGTCTCGCCGCAGGCGCGCGGCTATCCGTTCACGCCGGGCATCTGGTCGGCCGAGCAGGTCGCCGGCTGGCGGCTGGTGACCGATGCCGTGCATGACAAGGGCGGCCTGATCGTCTGCCAGCTCTGGCATTGCGGCCGCCTGTCGCTGCCGGAATTCCACGACGGCCAGCCGCCGGTCGCGCCTTCCGCGGTCAACCCGCAGTGGAAGATGTTTTCGACGACCGGCCACCCCGACACCGTGACGCCGCAGGCGCTGACCCGCGAGGAAATCAAGGCCATCGTCGCCGATTTTCGTCAGGGCGCGGCCAATGCCATGGCCGCCGGTTTCGACGGCGTCGAGATCCATTCGTCCAACGGCTACCTGTTCCACCAGTTCTTCTCCGCGCAATCCAACCAGCGCGACGACGAATACGGCGGCAGCCATGAAAACCGGGCGCGCTTCTTCTTCGAAGTGCTCGATGCCGTCGGCGCGGTGATGCCCTTCGACCGCGTCGGTTTCCGCCTGAACCCGATGCTCAACCGCTACCACGGCCTGAGCGTCGATGCCGACACGGTGCCGATGTGGGAATACATCGTCCGCCGCGCCAACGATTACGGCCTCGCCTTCCTGCACCTGACCGAGCCTTTCCTGCCGCGCCAGCTCGACGACACGCCGCACGCGCTGGCCGATGTCGGCGCCCATTTCCGCCCGCTCGCCCGCATGCCGATCATCGCCAACGGCGGCCTCGATCAGGCCGCCGGCGAAGCGCGCCTGGCCGCCGGCCTGTGCGATGCCGTGGCCTACGGCCGGGCATGGATCGCCAACCCGGATCTGGTCGAGCGCTTCGCCCGCCAGGCGCCGCTCAACGAAGCCGACATGGCGACCTTCTATCAGGGCGGCGAGAAGGGCTATCTCGACTACCCCGCACTGACTGCATGAAGCGTTTTCTCGCCCTGTTGACGCTGTCCGTCCTGACCCTGCCGGTGCTCGCCGGCGGCCTGCCGCCCAACGTGCTGCAGGCGCTCAAGGCGGCGCAGATTCCGGCCAGCAGCGTCGCCGTCGTCGTCCAGCCGGTTGACGCGGCGCAGCCGCTGGTGGCGCACAACGCGACGCAGGCGATGAATCCGGCCTCGGTCATGAAGCTGCTCACCACCTACGCCGCGCTCGACCTGCTCGGTCCGGCGTGGACGTGGAAAACCACGGCGTGGACCGACACTGTCGCGGTCAACGGCGTTTTGGACGGCAATTTGTATCTCAAGGGCAGCGGCGACCCGCGCTTCGCCATCGAGCACCTGTCGGGCCTGCTGCGCCAGTTGCGCGTGCGCGGCATCCAGCAGATCAACGGCGACGTCGTGCTTGACCGTACCGTCTTCGACGTCCCGGCCATCGATCCCGGCGCCTTCGACGACAAGCCGATGCGCCCCTACAACGTCGGTCCGGACGGCCTGCTGATCAACCTGCGCGCCCTGCGCTTCACGCTGTTGCCGGACAACGGCAAGCCGCGCCTGCTGATGGAAACGCCGAGCGACGGGCTGCGCGTGGACAACCAGTTGCGCGCCGGCGAAGGCGGCTGCGGCAGCAACTGGAAGGACTTCATCAGCGTCCGCCTGATCCCGGAAAACAACGGCAACCGGCTGGAATTCACCGGCACCTACAGCCCGCTGTGCGGCGAGAAGGCGCTCAATCTTGCGCCACTGCCCGCCGACGGCCAGGCCGGCGGCCTGATCCGCGCCTTGTGGAAGGAACTCGGCGGCACACTGGGCGGCCAGGTGCGCGGCGGCACCGTTCCCGCCGGCAGCCGGCTTATCGCTACCCACGAATCGCCGCCGCTGGCCGACACCGTGCGCGACATCAACAAGTACAGCAACAACGTGATGGCCCGGCAGGTGTATCTGACGCTGGGAAATGACAATGCCCCTAGCCAGCGCCGAGCGCGCGCGGCAACGCATCGCCGACTGGCTGAACCTGCGCGGCCTGCGCTTCGCCGAACTGGAAATCGAGAACGGCTCCGGACTCTCGCGCCGCGAACGGATCAGTGCCGACAGCCTCAACCGCCTGCTGCTCGACGCCTGGAAAAACCCGGTCATGCCGGAATTCGTGTCGAGCCTGCCGATCGTCGGCATCGACGGGACGATGAAGAAACGCCTCAACGGTTCCGAAGCCACCGGCCGCGCCCACATCAAGACCGGCACCCTCGACGGCGTCAAGACCGCCGCCGGCTACGCGCTGGATGCCCGCAGCCGGCGCTATGCCGTCACCTTCCTGATCAACCACCCGCGCGCCCAGGCCGGCAGCGCGGCGATCGATGCCCTGCTGGTCTGGGTCGCCCAGCGCCGGGCCGGCGAGAAGAACCCGGTGCTGGAAGATGAGTGAATTCCAGCCCTTCCCGGGCGCGGCGCTCGATCGCTGCGGCCTGAACCGGCACGCGGTTTTCGATCTCGCCGATCTGCCGGACGACATCGGCGGCAGCATTGCCGGCGACACAGCCGGCTATCGGCAGTTGATCCTGATCGGCCATGGCGGCAAGGCGCTGTGGGAAGCGGTCACGAAATCAGGCATCGGCGGCGCCGACCCGATCGACGAATTCACGCTGCGCACCATCCGCCAATGGATGTCCGAATTCCAGCCCGATAACCGCTACGCCATCCTTTACCCCGGCCCGCAGCCGGTCGCGCTGCAACGACTCGGCGCGCTGGCCGGCTGGCATCACGCCTCGCCCTTCATGGTCGGCATCGATGCCGAATGGGGCACCTGGTACGCCTATCGGGCAGTCGTGCTGGCCGATACCCATTTTGCGCCTTCGCCAGCAGTTGACCGCGATCAGCCCCTGTGCCGCCTGCCAGACCAGGCCGTGCATCGCCGCCTGCCCCGCTGCAGCCATGGCCGGCGGCACATTTTCCCTGCAAAAATGCGTCGCCTGGCGCAAGCAGGCTGATTCGCCATGCGCCTTCACCTGTCTGGCGCGGGTCGCCTGCCCGGTCGGCAGCGATCATCGCTATTGCACCGCACAATTGGCCCATACCTATTCGATTTCGCTGCAGACAATCAAGGAACATTACTGAATGAGCAACACGACAAAATTCTTGTTCCAGCGCATCAAGCACTTCGTCGGCTTCCCGGCGAGCGGACATCACCTGAGCGAGCAACTGGTCGCGACGCTCGGCGGCGTGATCAGCATCAGCCTGGTGATTCTGGTCACCCGCGCCCTGGTCGGCGAGCAGGCAGCCCTCGTCATCGTGCCCTCGCTCGGCGCCTCGGCGGTCCTCGATCTTCGCCGCGCCGCACAGCCCCTTCGCCCAGCCGTGGGCGGTACTGGGCGGACATCTCTTTTCGGCGGTGGTCGGCGTCGCCTGCTGGCAACTGGTTCCCAATGCGACGCTGGCGGCGGGTCTCGCCGTCGGCCTGGCGATCGGCATCATGCACCTGACGCGCTGCCTGCACCCGCCGGGCGGGGCGACGGCGCTGGCGGCGGTGATCGGCGGCGCCGCCGTTCATGAACTGGGTTTTCGCTACGTGCTGAACCCGATCGCGATCAATTCCGCGATCATCCTCGTCGTCGGCGTCATTTTCAACTACGCGTTCGCCTGGCGCCGTTACCCGGCGAGCCTGATGCGCTACCGCGGCGTGGCAGTCACAAAAGGCAGCGTCTGGCCGAGGATTTCCGAAAATCATGTCATGCGAAGCGATGGACCATCTAAATGTGGTCATCGACGTCGAACCGAATGAAATGAGCGAAATCATCCAGCAGACGCTGGCCGTCGCCCAGAAACATAGCGACGCCGAACTGCCTGACGTCAGACTGGGCCATTACTACTGCAACGACCGCCCTGGCCAGCAGTGGTCGGTGCGCCAGATCATCGACGAGCGACGCTCCGACAACCCGGAATTCGACCTCGTGATCTACAAGGTCGTCGATGGCAAGAGTCTGAACCGCACGGGAAGTTGCACGCGCACCGAGTTCGCCCGCTGGGTGGGCAGCGAACTGCATCCGCGCGAAAGGAAATCCTGACTCAGCCGACCGGGCGCGCGTCGGCCAGCGCCACCCAGCCGCGAATGACGCGGTAGCCGACCCACAGGCCGAGAATCGCGATCAGGATCCAGGCGATGGGAATGCCGATGATGGTGATGATCAGCAGGCCGTAGACCACCAGCCACAGCAAGGTGAACCAGAAGGTGCGGATCTGCCAGCGGAAATGGCTTTCCAGCCAGGTGCCGTTGACGTCGCTGCGCTTCAGGTAATTCAGGAAGACGGCGAGCAGCGACGGCAGGCCGAAGACGAAGCCGCCGGCGACGGTCGCCGCGGAAGTCACGCCGACCAGCACGGCGACCGCATGCAGGCCGTAGATGATGTGGGTCAGTTGCACCAGCGAAGGGCGCACGGCTTGCTGATCGGCGGCGGGAACAGGTTCTTGCATCACGGCTCCGGGAGAAGTTTTTGCATCAGCAGCGCGTGCCCGGCGGCAGGGTCGAGCACGTAGGGAGCGATAGCCCGCGCGCTCGTAGGACGCCATCGCCCGCGTATTGCTGGAGAGAATTTCCAGCGTCAGCTTGCAGCAGCCGAGCTGGCGCGCCCGCCGTTCCGCCCATTGCAGCAGGGCCTGGCCGATACCCTGCCCGCGCCGGTCATCGCGGGTGACGATGTCGTGAATGTTGAGCAGGGGTTTGGCGGCAAAGGTGGAGAAGCCGGCGAAGCAGTTGATCAGGCCGACCGCTTCATCGCCGCTGAAGGCCAGCGCGCCGTGGAAGGTGGGCAGGTCTTTCAGTTGGCGGACCAGATTGGCCTTGGCGTAATCGGAGAGCCCGTTGCCGCCACCCATCGGGTCGCGGGCGTAGTGGTCGAGCAGTTCCAGCCAGGCCGTGGAAATGGCCTCGTTTTCGAGGTTGACCGCAACAACCCGCAGCGTCACAGCCCGAGGTCCTGCCACATGCCATCGACGCGCTTTTTCACGTCGTCATCCATGACAATCGGCCGGCCCCATTCGCGGCTCGTTTCGCCCGGCCACTTGTTGGTGGCATCCAGCCCCATCTTGGAGCCCAGGCCGGACACCGGGCTGGCGAAATCGAGGTAGTCGATCGGCGTGTTCTCGACCAGCAGCGTGTCGCGCGCCGGCATCCATGCGCGTGGTCATCGCCCAGATCACTTCCTTCCAGTCGCGGATGTCGATGTCGTCGTCGACGACGATGATGAACTTGGTGTACATGAACTGGCGCAGGAAGCTCCAGATGCCGAACATGACGCGCTTGGCGTGGCCGGGGTACTGCTTCTTGATGCTGACGATGGCCATGCGGTAGGAGCAGCCTTCCGGCGGCAGGTAGAAATCGACGATTTCCGGGATACTGCTTCTGCAGCAGCGGCACGAACACTTCGTTCAGCGCCACGCCGAGCATGGCCGGCTCGTCCGGCGGCTTGCCGGTGTAGGTGCTGTGGTAGATCGGGTCGCGGCGCATGGTGATGCGCTCGATGGTGAACACCGGGAACTCGGCCTGCTCGTTGTAGTAGCCGGTGTGGTCGCCGTACGGCCCTTCGAGCGCCATCTCGCCGGGATGGATCACGCCTTCGAGCACGATCTCGGCCGAGGCCGGCACCTGCAGAGTCGGAGCCGAGGCACTTGACCAGCTCGGTCTTGCCGCCGCGCAGCAGGCCGGCGAACTGGTATTCGGAGAGCGAGTCCGGCACCGGCGTCACCGCGCCGAGGATGGTCGCCGGATCGGCAGCCGAGCACGACGGCGACCGGGAAAGGCTGGCCCGGATTGGCCAGCTGATGATCGCGAAAATCCAGCGCGCCGCCGCGATGGGCCAGCCAGCGCATGATCACCTTGTTCGGCCCGATCACCTGCTGGCGGTAGATGCCGAGGTTCTGCCGGTTCTTGTGCGGCCCCTTGGTGACGACCAGGCCCCAGGTGATCAGCGGCGCGACGTCGCCCGGCCAGCAGTGCTGGATCGGCAGGCGCGCCAGATCGACATCCTTGCCTTCCCAGACGATTTCCTGGCAGGGCGCCGACGACACCTCTTTCGGCGCCATGTTCAGCACCTGCTTGAGGATCGGCAGCTTGTCCCAGGCGTCCTTCAGGCCCTTCGGCGGCTCCGGTTCCTTGAGGTAGGCGAGCAGCTTGCCGACTTCGCGCAGCGCCTGCACCGACTCCTCGCCCATGCCCAGCGCCACGCGTTTCGGCGTGCCGAACAGGTTGGCCAGCACCGGAATGCGTGTGACCTTTCGGCTTCTCGAACAGAATGGCCGGCCCTCCGGCGCGCAGCACGCGGTCGCAGATTTCGGTCATTTCGAGGCGGGTATCGACCTCGACGCCGACGCGCTTCAGCTCGCCGGTCTTTTCCAGTTGCGACATGAAGTCGCGCAGATCGTGATATTTCATCGGGTCCGGTAGGAAAAGTGGCAGGCAACGCACTGGCCGGTCAGGTTGGGCAGCAGGGCCAGTGCCTTGTCGCGGTCGCCCGTCCTGGCAACTGCGGCGAACTCGCTGACCGCCTGATGGCCATCCATGCCGATGCCGTGCATGGCCGGTGGCATGTACGGGCCGGGGCGAGCCTCGAAGGGCTTGTCGCGATGCTTGCCCATGGCCGACCGGCCGAGCTTGCTCTCGGCCACCTCACCGGCCTCACGGACCTTGCCGGCGGCCATCAGCGACAGGATTTCGTTGACCGCCAGCAGGTTGTCGAGCATTTCCTGACGCAGTGCTTCCTGGGCCGGCGGCGGCAGCCTGACCAATTGACGCGCATCCTCGGCGACCGCTGATCGGTCGTGACGCCAGAAAAAGGGCAAAAATCAGGGCTTTCATCCAAAACTCCTTCCGGAAACCAGAAAATCGACGACGATGCCGGCAAAGATTGCCGCACCGACCCAGTTGTTGTGCAAAAAAGCCTTGAAGCAGGCCATCCGCTCGCGGCCGCGAATCCACGTGTAATGCACGCCCATGATCCCGGCGGCAACTGCCAGTCCGGCGTAGAAGGCCCAGCCGAGATGCAGCGTGAAGCCGATCCAGCCGATGATGCCGAGCGTTGCCGCGTAGCACAACATCACCGCCGCCACGTCGAAACGCCCGAAGGTGATGGCCGAGGTCTTGATGCCGATTTTCAGGTCGTCCTCGCGGTCGACCATGGCGTATTCGGTGTCGTAGGCCACCGCCCAGAAGACGTTGGCGAGCAGCAGCCACCAGGCTTCGGCCGGCACCTCGCCGAGATGCGCCGCGTAGGCCATCGGGATGCCGAAGCCGAAGGCAACGCCGAGGTAGGCCTGCGGAATGGCGAAAAAGCGCTTGGTGAAGGGGTAGCTGGCGGCGAGGAAGAGCGCCGGCACCGACATCCAGATCACCAGCGGGTTGCCGAGCATCAGGACCAGCGCGAAGGCGCATAGCGAGAGGACGGCGAAGAGAGCGAGCGCTTCCTTCGTCGTCACCCTGCCCGCGGTCAGCGGGCGCTCCTTCGTGCGCTCGACGTGCTTGTCGAAATCGCGGTCGGCGTAGTCGTTGATGACGCAGCCGGCCGAGCGCATCAGCACCGTACCGAGAATGAAGACCCAGAGCACGACCCAGTCCGGCTTGCCGACCGACGACAACCACAGCGCCCACAGCGTCGGCCACAGCAGCAGCAGGATGCCGATCGGCTTGTCGAGCCGCATCAGCTTTTCGTAGAGGTCGAGGCGTTCCCTGATCCGGTCGAGTTGCAGTGCCATGCGGGAATTCTACCCGACTGCCCTGCTACTTCCAGTCGCCGCGCAGGCGCCCGACGATTTCCTGCAGGCTCTCCGGGGTCGCCGCTTCCGGCGCGACCGGCCCGGAGCCGACGACAGCGATCTTCGAGAACAGCGGGTGGCGGAACGGCTTGCTCATCGCCGGGCCGCCCTTGCGCGAGAAGAAGCTGCCCCACAGCCCCTGCAGCGCCAGCGGGATGACCGGCACCGGATCGCGTTCGAGAATCCGCGTCACGCCGGGGCGGAAGGGATAAAGCTCGCCGCTATCGGTGATCCGGCCCTCGGGGAAGATGCCGACCAGTTCGCCTTCCCGAAGCGCCGCCGAAACCTCGTCGAAGGCGCGCTCCATCATCGCCGCATCCTCCTTCGCCGGGGCGATCGGAATCGCCCGCGTGTGGCGGAAGATGAAGGAGATGAGCGGCGTGCGGAAGATGTGGTGATCCATCACGAAACGGATCGGCCGCGGCGAGACGGCCATCAGGATGACCGGATCGACGAAGCTGACATGGTTGCAGACGATCAGCGCCGCGCCTTCGTGCGGAATGTGCTCGACGCCGCGTTTCTTCACGCGATAGAAAAGGTGGATCAGGGCCCAGGCCAGGAAGCGCAGCAGGAACTCCGGCACCAGGCCGTAGATGAAGACGGCAACGGCCGCATTGCACACCGCCGCCACCGCGAACAGCATCGGGATCGACAGCCCGCCGGCGAGCATGGCCGCCGCCGCGATGGCCCCGACCACCATGAACAGTGCGTTGAGAATGTTGTTGGCGGCGATGATCCGCGCCCGCTTGTCCGGCGTGCTGCGCAGTTGCACCAGCGCATACAGCGGCACGATGAAAAAGCCGCCGAACAGGCCGAGCAGGAGCAGATCGGCCAGTACCCGCCAGACGCCGGGCTGGCCGAGCAGCGCGCCGAGCGGCAGTTCGCCCGTCACCGCTGGCAGCAGGGTCGAGGCATAGGCGAGGTCAAGGCCGAAGAGCGTCAGCCCGATCGACCCCAGCGGCACCAGCCCGATCTCGACATGACGCGCCGACAGCCGCTCGCAAAGCAGCGACCCGGTGCCGATGCCGACGGTGAAGGTGGCCAGCAGCAGGGTGACCGCCGCCTCGCCGCCGCCCAGCACATACTTGCCGTAGGCCGGCATCTGGGCGAGGAACAGCGCGCCGTAGAGCCAGAACCAGGAAATGCCGAGGATGGACAGGAAGACGGTCCGGTTCTCCCGCGCGAAGCCGATGTTGCGCCAGGTTTCGGTCAAGGGATTCGGGTTGACCGTCAGTCCCGGCGCCGGCGGCGGCGCATCCGGAATGCCGCGACTGGCCAGATAGCCGGCAACCGCGACGCCCAGCCCGGCCAGGGCGATCCACACCGCATCGACGCCGGCGCCGGCGAGCAGGCCGCCGGCCAGCGTGCCGATCAGGATGGCGACGAAGGTGCCGGCTTCGACCTGGGCGTTGCCGCCGACCAGTTCCTCCTCCCTCAAGTGCTGCGGCAGGATCGCGTACTTGACCGGCCCGAACAGCGTCGATTGCAGGCCGAGCAGAAACAGCGCGGCCAGCAGCAGGGCCAGGCTGTGCACCAGGAAGCCGGCGATCGCGACCAGCATGATCCCGACTTCGAGCAGCTTGGTGAACCGCGCGAGCATCGCCTTGTCGTACTTGTCGGCGAGTTGCCCGGCGGTCGCCGAAAAGAAGAAGAACGGCAGGATGAACAGCCCGGCGGCGAGGTTGGCGAGAATTTCCGGGCGCATCGACGTCCATTGCGCCGACTGGAAAGTGACCAGCACGACCAGCGCGTTCTTGTAGAGATTGTCGTTGAACGCGCCGAGAAACTGGGTCAGAAACAGCGGGCCGAAGCGCCGCGTGCTTAAGAGTCGAAACTGCCCGCCGGCAGGTTTTTCCGTGCCATCACTCATTCGCTATCCGTATTCGCATGTCAAAATCACAGCTCGCCGTTCCGCATTATCTCCGACATGCTCGCTTCCCGCTCCGAATATCTCGACCTGCCGACCGCCCGCCTGCACATCCGCCGCTGGGGCGATGCCGCGGCGCCGACACTCTTCCTGCTGCACGGCTGGATGGACGTTTCCGCCTCGTTCCAGTTCGTCGTCGATGAACTGAAGCGCGACTGGAACATCGTCGCCCCCGACTGGCGCGGTTTCGGGCCGTCGCAATGGCTGCACCGCCCCTACTATTTCGCCGAGCACATCGGCGACATGGAAGCCATCGTCGAGCGCTACGCGGCGGACGGCAAGGTCCGCCTGGCCGGGCACAGCATGGGCGGCATCATCGCCTGCCTCTATGCCGGCATCCGCCCCGAACGCGTCGAGCGCGTCGTCACCCTCGAAGGATTCGGCATCGCCCCGAACCCGCCCGACATGGCGCCGGAACGCTACCGGCAATGGCTGGAGATCCTGAAAAAGCCGCCGCGCATGCACGTCTACGCCGACCGCGCCGCCTTCGCCCGCCGCCTGCTGCATAGCGACCGCTACCTGACCCCCGGCCGCGCCGAATTTCTCGCCAAGCACCTCGCCCGCGTCGGCGACGGCGAAAACAAGGCCGGCCAGCGCCGCCACGGCGTCATCTGGAACGGCGATCCCTGGCACAAGATGCCCGGCCCCTACCTGTTCCGCCTGGAAGAATCGATGGCCATCTGGAAGCAGATCACCTGCCCGGTGCGCTGGGTCGCCGGCCGCGACTCCTGGGTCATCCGCGACTTCGCCACCCGCCCCGGCGACTGGGAAGCGCGCCGCGCCTGCTTCGCCAACCTCGACGAGCAGTGGATTGAAGACGCCGATCACATGCTGCACCACGACCAGCCCGAGGCCGTGGCGCGGGTCATCGAGGAATTTTTCGCCTGAAAAGCGGAATGTTGCGGTCAACGCCGTTTTAGGGGCAAATTCCGGCCACGCTGAGCCAACTGGCGCCGGTCAGCGCGACAAACCTCAACCGCCGCTGAGGAAGGCGTCGGGAATCTCGTACCGCTCGTCACTCCCGAAACTGACGATGCTGACGTCGCCAGTACGCACCGCGGTCAGCGCCTCCGGCGAATCCGCCGCCACCGGCTTGCCCTTGACGAACAGGATGCGGCGCTTCAAGCCCTCGCCCCAGCGCACCTCGACGGTCGCCGTCCCGTCGAAGCCGCGGCGGATGACGAAGGCCTCGCATTCCCTGATGTTGGAACCGAACGGCGGCACGCAGGCAAGCTTGGCCGAGGCATGGAAAGGCGTGCCGGGAATCAGCGCGTCCTTGGCGGCCGGCGTCGCCGCCAGAGGCTGGCCGGTGACGCCGACGGTCAGCGTGAAGTTGGCCGACTCGTTGCGCCGTGCGGCATTGCGCATCAGATAGACGCGGATGCTGTAATCGCCGTCCGTCGGCAGAACGCCCGAGAAGCGGTTGCCGGACGTGCTGCCGATGAACATCGCGACATCGCCGCTGCCCGGCGGGAGGATGTTGAAATAGCTGGAGGCATTGCTGGTCTTCATCTCGACGCTCAAGGTCTGCCCGGCGCCGGCGCGCACCTGATAGTCGATGTAGTGATCGCCCTTGACCTGGCCCTTGATGACCGTCGAGGTCGCACCCTTGGCGAAATGGACGCGCTCGCTGCGGCGATCCGGGTCGGCGGTGGCATATGCCGACGACAGGCTGGACAAAGAGCAGCGCAGCAGCAATCACTGACAGGAGTCTGTTCATGAGCATGAGCCTGCATTGGCAGTCAGCACGGGCACGCCCTCATAGGTCTCGAACCATCCCGCATAGACGCTAAGCTCCACCTTCGAGTTTTCCTCAGAGACATGTCATTCGAAGCTTTCCTGCAGTCATCACCGTCAACGACGATCAATCGCCGCTGCGCCATCCCTAGTGGACTTCCTTGACTGGCAGCGGGAAAAAGAGCCGGTCGTAATCGAATAGTCCCTTATCGGCAGACCAACATTGCTCCCCGACGATCCCGAATCATCTCCCGCTGCGACGGAGCCCTTGAATCACTTGCACTGAAAGGGAACGTCGAAAGCTCATGAAGCCGTGGATCGCGTGGCAATACCCTTTCCATCAATTCCACCATCCCGGTACGGCCGAGTTACCTGAACGTGGATAAATCCTGACTCCCGCAAATACGCTGGACCAAACGTTCGAAGCCGGAAGGATCAAGCCTTTGAGTGAGCACTGCGGAAAGCTTGTCCTTCCACCGCCTCCTCTTCGGACAGTTCGCGAGCGGTTTCGTAGGAGGGCGTTTTTCGGGGCATCCTGTTTATCGAGAGCACGAACAAAACGAACAACCTCTGCAGAATCCACTGCTTCAAGGGTCTTGGCTTTTTCTGTGATGACCAAACTCCGCGGCTTGAGTTCTCCATAAGCCGTATTTCCGGAGATAAGTTCGCGCCCAAGCAAGCGATAACCGACTTCGGTTTGACTACTCTTTTCGGGGTCATGGAGTTGCGCAAGTACATCTTCCGACAGCTCAGTGATCTCAACGGTTTTCGCGTAAATCTCTTCAATCGACCCCGTTCCTCCAAGTTTACACAGTGCTTTCAAGTAGAGGGTTCATCAGGGCATCATAGGTTGGCAGATTAGTATCGTCGTATGGTGACTTACGTGAAAGTTGCGGGCGTCGCCCATCAGTGCCAATAGTGACGGAACCAGTTCCTCGCCAATCATACATCATGCAAATTGGCCGCTACCGGGCGCGAAAATCGTCATCCCTCACGACTTCAGCAACTCCTCCCGCGACCCGAGCCAGCGTTGCAGGTGGCGCTCGGCCAGTTCGGGATGGCCGGTCAGCATTTCCTCGGCCACGTCGCGCGCCATCTCGACCAGGTCGGCATCCATCTCCAGGTCGGCGTAGCGCAGCAGCGGCACGCCGCTCTGCCGGCTGCCGACGAATTCGCCGGGGCCGCGAATCTGCAGGTCCTGGCGGGCGATCTCGAAGCCGTCGGTATTCTCGAAGATGATTTTCAGGCGCTGGCGGGCGATCTCGCCGAGCGGGCCGGCGTAGATCAGCACGCAGCTCGATTCGTACTGGCCGCGCCCGACGCGGCCGCGCAACTGGTGCAGTTGCGACAGGCCGAAACGCTCGGCATGCTCGATGACCATCAGGCTGGCGTTCGGCACATCGACGCCGACCTCGATCACCGTCGTCGCCACCAGCACGTCGATGTCGCCGGCGGCGAAGGCGGCCATCACCGCCTGCTTTTCGTCGGCCTTCAGGCGGCCATGCACCAATCCGACGGTCAACTCCGGCAAATCGGCCAAAAGCGTTTGCGTAGGTATCCTGCGCCGTCTGCAACTGCAGCGCTTCGGATTCCTCGATCAGCGGGCAGACCCAGTAGGCCTGGCGGCCTTCCTCGACATGCTTTTTCACGAAGCCGACGACATCCTCGCGCCGGCTGTCGGCGACCAGCCGGGTCTTGATCGGCGTCCGGCCGGGCGGCAGCTCGTCAAGCACGGTGACGTCGAGGTCGGCGTAGTAGCTCATCGCCAGCGTGCGCGGGATCGGCGTCGCCGACATCATCAGCTGGTGCGGGTTGTTGCCCTTCTTGCGCAGGGCGAGGCGCTGGGCGACGCCGAAACGGTGCTGTTCGTCGACGATGGCCAGCCCCAGCCTGGCGAAATCGACGCCGTCCTGGATCAGCGCATGGGTGCCGACGACCAGTTGCGCCTCGGCCGCCGTGGCCGCCAGCTGCGCCCGTTTGGCCGCCGTCTTGAGGCTGCCGGAAAGCCAGGCGACCTTGATGCCGAGGGGTTCCAGCCAGTCTTTAAGTTTCAAATAGTGCTGCTCGGCGAGGATTTCGGTCGGCGCCATGAAGGCCGCCTGCCAGCCGGCCGAAATCGCCTGGCAGGCGGCCAGCGCGGCAACGATGGTCTTGCCGGCGCCGACGTCGCCCTGCAGCAGGCGCTGCATCGGGTAGGGCTGGGCGAGGTCGCCGGCGATTTCGGCCATCGCCCGCAACTGGGCGCCGGTCAGGCCGAACGGCAGGCGGTCGAGCAGGCGGGCGCCGAGGTCGTCGCGCGCCACCAGCACCGGCGCGCCCTGTTCGCGGCGGGCCAGGTAGGCGCGGCGCAGCGACAGTTGCTGGGCCAGCACCTCGTCGAACTTGACGCGCCGCCAGGCCGGATGGTTGCGCGCATGCAGCGTGTCGAGATCGGTGCCTGGCGGCGGCGTGTGCAGGAAGCGCAGGCTGCGGGCGAGGCCAGGCAGCTTGAGCTGCTGGCGCAGGTCGTCGGGCAGGGTGTCGGCGAGGTCGGCGGCTTCCAGCGCCTTGCCGATCAGCTTCTGCAGCGCCGAATTGGCGAGTCCTGCGGTCGACGGGTAAATCGGGGTCAATTCCGTCGGCAGCGGCTCGTCGTCGGCAACCTTGCGAAAGCGCGGGTGCACCATCTCGGCGCCGAAGAAGCCGCCGCGGATCTCGCCGAAGGCGCGCACGCGCGAACCTTCGCTCAGTGCCGCCTTTTGACTGGGGTAGAAGCTGAAGAAGCGCATGGTCAGTTCGCCGCTTTCATCGAGCGCGCGAACGACCATCTGCCGGCGCGGCCGGAACTGCACTTCGCAACTACTGACCACTACCTCGACCTGCACCGGCTCGCCCCACGGCGCACTGGCCACCGGCGTGATGCGGGTTTCGTCCTCGTAGCGCAGCGGCAGGTGCACGAGCAAATCGGCCTCGCGATGGAGGCCGATCTTGGCGAGCTTCTTGCGCAGCGCCTCGGAGCGCGAATGGCTGGCGAAGCCTGCGCGGAATCGGCGCCGGCCCCGGCGGCGCTCATCAGCCGCTTATTGGCCGCTTATTTGCCGACATACATCACCGCGTCGGCCTCGACCAGCGCGCCGCGCGGCAGTTCCTTGACGCCGACGGCGGCGCGCGCCGGAAAGGGCGCGCTGAAATACGTGGCCATCGTCTCGTTGACCCGGGCGAAATTGGCGAGATCGGTCAGGAAGACGTTGAGCTTGACGACATCGGCCAGCGAGCCGCCGGCTGCTTCGGCGACCGCCTTGAGATTTTCGAAGACGCGAACGATTTGCGCGTCGATACCGTTTACCATTTGCATGGTCGCCGGATCGAGGCCGATCTGCCCGGACATGTAAACGGTGTCGCCGACGCGCACGGCTTGCGAATAGGTGCCGATGGCGGACGGGGCGTTGTGCGTGGCGATGATGGTTTTGGCCATGATTGGTTTCCTGTATCCGGATGTGCGAAAACGTTATTCTAGACCTGACCCCACATGAATCCACGCATCGAATCACTGGAAAAAATGCTCGGCGGCCCGCGCGATGGCGCCCTGCTCCGCTTCTCGCTCGGCAACGAATACCTGAAGGCGGGCGATCCGGCACGGGCCGGAAAATGCTTTCGGGAGGCGGTCAACCGCGACAATCAGTATTCCGCCGCCTGGAAGGCGCTCGGCAAGGCGCTGGCCGACGGCGGGCACCATGCAGACGCACTCGCCGCCTACGAACGCGGCATCACCGTCGCCGAAGCGAAGGGTGACATTCAGGCAGCCAAGGAAATGACTGTTTTCGCCAAGCGGATTCGCAAGGCGCTTGGCGGCTGACGAAAAAACCTAGAAGCCGTTCGAGTACTGCACGCCGAGCAGATGGGCGCTGTCGCTGTAGGAGCCGCGCAGGTTGCTGGTGACGACTGCCGAAGACCTTGGTCTGGTTGATGTCGGCATCCTTCAGGTACAGGTAGGCATAGCCGGCATCGATCTTGCCGTAAGCCCCGCCGTTCCACTGTCCGCCGAACGAAAACCAGATGCGGTCGTTGTCGGGCACGCGCGCCGAACGATTGCTGTTGGTAGTCGGGGTCGTGTCATAAGCGATGCCGAACTTCACCTTCCAGGCATCCGTCGCCTTGTAGGCAGCGCCCCAGGCGATGCGCCAGGCGTCCTTGTAGCCGAAATGTTCGCTGCCGATCTGCACCCCGGTGTTGCTGCTGACCACATTGAGGTTCTGCAGCGTGCTCCAGTTGGTATAGGACAGGTCGCCCATCGCCTCCCAGCGATCGGAAACCTGCTGCCAGACCGACAGGATGGCGGTATCCGGCAACTTGAGATCGGCCTTGACCGGCGTCGATGTCAGCGCCGTGGTGGCATTGCCTTCCAGCGTGTAGTCGACCGCCGAGCGATACGAGATGCCGACGCGCATCGCCGGTGACAGCGTAAACAGGGCGCCGGCGTTCCAGCCCCAGGACGCGTCATCACCCTTGAGTTGCGATGACCTGAGCGGCCCCGGAACGGCCGAGGTCATTTCGGCGTCGATGGTCTGATAACTCAGGCCGAGGCCGAGCGACACCTTGTCATTGACCTTCCAGGCCAGCGACGGGTTGTAGTTGACGGTGGTGATCTTGGACTTGATCGCCTGGTAGCTGCCGATCCAGTTGTTGCTGTCGTATTCGGTCTTCAGCCCGAACGGCGAGGAAATGCCGAGGCCGACGAACCAGTCGGGCGCCACTTGCCACGAGAAAGAGGCGTTGGGCACCGCTGCCCAGCTACCGGCGTTGCCGCCGTTGCCGCCCGCTCCTAGCAGGCCGCTCGAGCCGTCGTTACTGAACTCGAAACTCGGCCCGACCCCGGTGACCCCGGCGGAAAGCTGGATGCCAGGCATCTGCGTCATGCCGGCCGGGTTGAAGAAAATGGTGCTGGCGTTGTCGGCCACGGCGGCAGAACCGGCATAGGCCGTGCCGAGGCCGCTGGCGTTTTGCTCCCAGAGCTGGAAGGCGGCGGCGGAAGCGGCGCCCGAGAAGGCAGCAGCGAGCAGTGCTGGCAGGACGCGAAGGGTTGTCTTTTTCATTCTCTTATTTCACCTGAACATAGTTTCGCACTTGACTGATTTTACGGATTTTCTGGCGGAACGAAACGTTTTTTGCCGTTTCCGTCTATGGCAACGTAAGTTAGTTGCGCTTCTGTCACCTTGACCGTTTCCAGGTTGGCGTAGTTCCGTTCGGCATAGACCTCGACATTGACGGTAATCGAGGTGTGCCCGACATGCACGACTTCTGCATAGAGGCTGACCACGTCGCCGACCGAAATCGCCTGCCTGAACTGGAAGGAATTGACCGAAACGGTTGCGACGCGGCCCCCGGCACGATGCATGGCGGGGATCGCGCCGGCCACATCGACCTGGGCCATGACCCAGCCGCCGAAGACATCGCCGTTCTGGTTGAGATCCGCCGGCATCGGCATCGTACGCAAGGCCGGTTGCTTTTGCGGGAGACTGACGCGGTCGACGCTCATGATTTGCCCGATTTCAAATAAAGCCTGATTTTCGCGGAATCGGCCAAGTTTTCATATACTGGCGAAAACACAATCAAGGCGAACCCCGACATGCGTCATGCAGGCACCCTCTCCAAAGCCCCGGCCGGCCAGCCGTTGGCGGAAATTCACGTGTGGCCGACGCTGCGCCTGCTGTTTCCCTACCTTTGGGCCTACCGCCTGCGCGTGCTGGCTGCGCTGGGCTGCCTGTTCGCCGCCAAGGTCGCCAGCGTCAGCGTCCCGGTAGTTTTCAAGAACATGATCGACGGGTTTTCGGTCGCCGATCAGGCGCTGGCCCTGCCTGCGCTGCTGCTCATTCTCTATGGCGTGCTCCGTTTCTCGACCTCGCTATTCACCGAACTCCGCGAATTTCTCTTCGCCCGCGTCACGCAGCGCGCCGTGCGCCAGGTGGCGCTCGAGGTTTTCCGCCACCTCCATGCGCTGAGCCTGCGCTTTCATCTTGAACGGCAAACCGGCGGCATGTCGCGCGACGTCGAGCGCGGCACCCGGTCGATTTCCAGCCTGATTTCCTACACGCTCTATTCCATCCTGCCGACCCTGGTCGAGATCGGCCTCGTCCTCGGCATCCTCTTCGTCAAGTACGACCTCGGCTTCGTGCTGATCACCCTCGTTTCGCTGACCGCCTACATCGTGTTCACGGTGATGATCAGCAACTGGCGCATCAGCATCCGGCGCGCCGTCAACGAGAGCGACTCGGCCGCCAACACGCGCGCCGTCAACAGCCTGCTCAACTACGAAACCGTCAAGTACTTCAACAACGAGGCTTACGAGGCGCGGCGCTACGACGAGCAGATGCTCAAGTGGGAAGATGCCGCGACGCGTAGCCAGACCACGCTATCCACGCTCAACCTCGGCCAGCAACTGATCATCGCGCTCGGCGTCACGGCCATGATGTGGCGCGCGGCCAATGGCGTGGTCGAAGGCCAGATGACGATCGGCGACCTGGTGCTGGTCAACGCCTTCCTGATCCAGCTCTATGTACCGCTCAACTCTCTTGGCCTCGTCTATCGCGAGATCCGCCAGGCACTGACGGATCTCGAGCGCATGTTCAACCTGCTCAAGGAGAATCGCGAGATCGCCGATGCGCCCGACGCCCGCGACCTGCCCGGTGGGCCGCTGCAGATCAATTTCGACGCGGTCAACTTCGCTTATGACCCGGAAAGATCAATCCTCCACAACCTGAACTTCGCCGTCCCGGCAGGCAAGACGGTGGCCGTGGTCGGCCATTCGGGCGCCGGCAAATCGACGCTCGCCCGCCTGCTGTTCCGCTTCTACGATGTCACCGGCGGCGCCATCCGGATCAACGGCCACGATCTGCGCACCCTGAAACAGGGCAGCTTGCGCGCGGCCATCGGTATCGTCCCGCAGGACACCGTGCTGTTCAACGACTCCATTTTCTACAACATCAAATACGGACGACCCGATGCCAGCCGCGAGGAGATATTCGCAGCCGCGCGCGCCGCCCAGTTGCACGACTTCATCGAATCGCTGCCGCAAAAATATGAAACGCGGGTCGGCGAGCGTGGCCTGAAACTGTCAGGCGGCGAGAAACAGCGCGTCGCCATCGCCCGCACCCTGCTCAAGAACCCGCCCATCCTGATTTTCGACGAAGCCACCTCGGCCCTCGACTCGGCAACCGAGCGCGCCATCCAGGGACAGCTCGAACTTGCCGCCATCGGCCGCACCACCCTGATCATTGCCCACCGCCTGTCGACGGTCATGAATGCCGACGAGATTCTGGTGATGCAGGCCGGCCACGTCATCGAGCGCGGAACCCACACCGCCCTCCTCGATGCAGGCGGCACCTACGCCCGGATGTGGACCCTGCAACAACAGGAGCAGGCTGCCGAAAACGCCTGACTTTCTTCTATACTGAGCGAAATGATTGTTGAGACTGACATGATCAAGGCCCACCTCTTACTGGTCGACAGCGACCCGGTCAGCCTTGGTATTCTTGTCGATTATTTCCAAGCCGAGCCGGGCATCACCTTCCATTCGGCAGAGAACATGCATGATGCATGGACGATCCTGCAGGAGCCGGCCGAAGAATTCGATCTGATGATTCTGGATTGCCTGATGCCGAATCGCGGCGGGCTTGAGCGGCTGCACCTGATCAGGGCCGATCAGCGCCTGGCCGGAATTCCGATTATTCTCCAGACGCCGTTGCCGCCGACCGCCGATCAGATGCGCGAGGGTGCCGCAGCAGGCGCCTACCATTACCTGACCATGCCCTGCAGCCACGATGCGGTGGTTTCGATCGTCCATGCAGCACTCACCAAATCCTCGTTCCGCAACGCCTTGCGCCGGCAGTTGCGGACCCGCGGCGGGGCGCCGCAGAGTCTGGACGCCTGCGAGTTTGCCGTCCGCACCCTTGAGGAAGCCGGCGAACTTGCCACCCTGGTTGCCCAGGCCTGTCCGAATTCGGATGCTGCCCTGTTCGGCATTTCCGAACTGCTGGTTAACGGTGTCGAGCATGGCAATCTCGGCTTGTCCTATGAAGAGAAATCGCAACTGGCACTGAACAATTGCTGGAAAAGCGAGGTCAACCGGCGCAGCGCTCACCCCGACAATCTGGGCAAGCGCGTCCGTCTCAGTTTTCGCCGTGAATCGCACCAGATCACCTTGCGCATTGCCGACGAAGGACAAGGTTTCGCGTGGCGGAATTTTCTGGAACTGGACCCGCGCCGCGCCTGCGACCCCAATGGACGAGGCATCGCGCTTTCAAGGATGTTAAGCTTCAGCAGCATTCACTATGAGGGTTGTGGAAATGTCGCGGTAGCAACCATCGCGCCATTGAACTGCCAGTGAACTTGCCCAAATAAAATTGTCAAAACTATTGTTTCAATACTGCCCACCTCAGGAGGAAGATGATGCACCTTAGCAAACTCGTTTCGGCAGCGTTGATCGCAACTGCGTTTGCCGCCGCCCCGGCACTGGCCCAGGAATCCGCCACGCTGAAGAAAGCCAAGGATACCGGGACGCTGACCCTCGGCCACCGCGAATCTTCGATTCCATTCTCCTACTACAACGACCAGCAGCAGGTCATCGGCTACTCGCAGGAACTGATGATGAAGGCCGTCGAAGGGGTCAAGGAAAATCTCAAGCTGGCCAAGCTAGACACAAAAATGATGCCGGTTACCTCGGCCAACCGCATCACGCTGGTCCAGAACGGCACCGTCGATATCGAGTGCGGCTCGACGACCAACAACCTCGAGCGCCAGAAGCAGGTCGGCTTCTCGACCACCATCTTCATCATCGGCACCAGGCTGCTGACCAAGAAGGATTCCGGCATCAAGGACTTCCCCGATCTCGCCGGCAAGAACGTGGTCACCACCGCCGGCACTACCTCCGAGCGCCTGCTGCGCAAGATGAACGAAGACAAGCAGATGAAGATGAACATCATCTCGGCCAAGGATCACGGCGAATCCTTCCTGACCCTGGAAACCGGCCGCGCCGTCGCCTTCATGATGGACGACGCGCTGCTCTACGGCGAAATCGCCAAGGCCAAGAAGCCTGGCGACTGGGTCGTGGTCGGCACGCCGCAGTCCAAGGAAGCTTACGGCTGCATGGTGCGCAAGGACGACCCGGCATTCAAGAAGGTCGTCGATGCCGCGCTGACCAAGGCGATGACCTCGGGCGAAGCCGAGAAGATCTACGCCAAGTGGTTCATGAATCCGATTCCGCCCAAGGGTCTGAACCTCAACATGCCGCTTTCCGATGAAATGAAGGCGCTGTACAAGGCGCCGAACGACAAGGCTTACGAGTAAATCCGCGGGTTGCGGTCACCGGGCTGCCGGGGGTGAAATCCCCGGCAGCCTACATCTGAACCGGGGGAGTCATGGCTTACAACTGGAACTGGGAGGTATTTCCTCCAACCCAGTGCAACCGGCGAGGGAACCTACCTTACCTGGCTGCTGGAAGGCCTCAAGTGGACAGTGACCCTGTCCCTGAGCGCGTGGGTCATCGCCCTGGTCATCGGCTCGATCATCGGCGTGCTGCGTACCGTACCCAACCGATGGCTGTCGCTGATAGCCGCAACCTACGTCGAAGTCTTCCGCAACATCCCGTTGCTGGTGCAGTTGTTCATCTGGTATTTCGTTCTGCCAGAACTGCTCCCGGGCAAGATGGGTGATGCCTTCAAGCAGATGAATCCGCTGGCGCAGCAGTTCCTGGCAGCGATGGTCTGTCTGGGCCTGTTTACCGCGGCGCGCGTCGCCGAGCAGGTGCGCTCGGGGATCAATTCGCTGCCGCGCGGCCAGAAGAATGCCGGGCTGGCGATGGGCTTCACGCTGGCGCAAGTCTATCGCCACGTATTACTGCCGATGGCCTACCGCATCATCATGCCGCCACTGACCTCCGAATTCCTGAACATTTTCAAGAACTCGGCCGTCGCCACGACCATCGGCCTGATCGAGCTTTCCCGTCAGGCACAGCAACTGGTCGACTTTACCGCCCAGCCTTACGAAGCCTTCATTGCCGTCACCCTGCTCTACGTGCTGATCAACGTCACGGTCATGTTCCTGATGCGTCACGTCGAGCAGAAGGTCCGCGTTCCCGGATATGTCGGAGGGAAATGAGCATGTATGAATTCGACTGGACTTCGATCCCGGGCGCCATCCCCTTGCTCGCCAGGGGCATGCTGATCACCCTTGAGGTGACCTTCACCGCAATCGTCGTCGGCATCGTCTGGGGCACCCTCCTCGCCGTGGCCCGCCTCGGCAGCAACAGGGTTCTGGCCTACCTTGCCACCCTCTACGTCAATCTCTTCCGGTCGGTTCCACTGGTGATGGTCATCCTGTGGTTCTACCTGATCGTGCCGCAGGCGCTGAAATCGCTCTTCGGCGAGAATATCGGCGACATTCGCCTGACCTCGGCCCTGGTCGCCTTCGCGCTCTTCGAGGCTGCATACTATTCCGAGATCGCGCGCGCGGGCATCCAGAGCGTCACCAAGGGACAGGTTTCGGCCGGCCTGGCACTCGGCCTGACCCCCGGGCAGACGATGCGCATGATCGTCCTCCCCCAGGCTTTCCGCAACATGCTGCCGCTGCTCCTGACCCAGGCCATCATCCTGTTCCAGGACACCTCGCTGGTCTATGTCATCGGCCTGTCCGACTTCTTCGGCACCTCCTACAAGGTCGGCGACCGTGACGGTCGACTGGTCGAATTGCTCCTTTTTGCCGGCGCCGTCTATTTCGTCATCTGCTTCTCCGTCTCCCGCGTGGTGAAGCATCTTCAAGCGAGATTCAGCCAATGATCGAGATTCGTAATGTTTCGAAGTGGTACGGCCAGTTCCAGGTACTGACCGACTGCACAACCAGCGTCCAGGAGGGTGAGGTCATTGTTGTCTGCGGCCCCTCCGGATCGGGCAAATCGACGCTGATCAAGTGCGTCAATGGCCTCGAGCCATTCCAGCAAGGCGACATCATCGTCAAGGGAACCTCGATTGCCGACCCGAAAACCAATCTGTCGAAGCTGCGCGCCCATGTCGGCATGGTTTTCCAGAACTTTGAACTGTTCCCGCACATGAGCATCACCGAGAATCTGACCATTGGCCAGATCAAGGTACTCAACAGGAGCAAGGAAGAGGCGATGGACAAGGGATTGAAACTCCTTGACCGCGTCGGCCTGAAGGCTCAAGCCAACAAGTTCCCCGGTGAACTCTCCGGCGGCCAGCAACAGCGTGTCGCCATCGCCCGCGCACTGGCGATGGATCCGATCTGCATGCTGTTCGACGAGCCGACTTCGGCCCTCGACCCCGAGATGATCAACGAAGTGCTCGATGTCATGGTCGAGCTCGCCAAGGAAGGCATGACCATGATGTGCGTCACCCATGAAATGGGCTTCGCGCGCAAGGTAGCCAACCGCGTCATCTTCATGGACCAGGGCAAGATCGTCGAGGATGCCAAGAAGGAGGATTTCTTCGGCACGCCGCGCTCCGAACGGGCGCAGCAGTTCCTCTCCAAAATTCTGCAGCACTGCTGAAAACAGAAAGGCCGGGGAAATCCCGGCCTTTCTTCTTGCTGAACCTGACTCGCTACAGCGCTCAGGCTGCTTCGTCGACTTCCACTGCCTCGGTAGGCTCCGGACGATCGACGAGTTCGACGAACGCCATCGGCGCATTGTCGCCGACGCGGAAGCCGCACTTGAGGATGCGCAGATAGCCACCCGGACGGGCTGCATAGCGCGGCCCGATTTCGGCGAACAGCTTGACGACGATGTCGCGGTCACGCAGGCGGTCAAAAGCCAGACGCTTGTTGGCGAGCGTCGGCGTCTTGCCGAGCGTGATCATTGGTTCGACAACACGGCGCAGCTCCTTGGCCTTGGGCACGGTGGTCTTGATGGCCTCGTGCTTGAGCAGGGAAACGGTCATGTTGCGCAGCATCGCCAGGCGATGGCTGCTGGTACGGTTGAGTTTGCGAAGTCCCAAACGGTGACGCATGGTTAATCCTTTCTATGTTCTACAGGCGTCCCTTGACTGCCCGGGTCGAAAAACAGTCTTCAGACCTTTTCCAGACCGGCCGGCGGCCAATTTTCCAATTTCATACCCAGAGTCAGGCCACGGGCAGCCAGCACTTCCTTGATCTCGTTCAGCGACTTGCGACCCAGGTTCGGGGTCTTGAGAAGTTCATTCTCGGTACGCTGAATCAGATCGCCGATGTAGTAGATGTTCTCTGCCTTGAGACAGTTCGCCGAGCGAACGGTCAGCTCGAGATCATCCACCGGGCGGACGAGAACCGGGTCAACCGGCTGCGCCCTCGGCGCTTCGGGGCTGGGCGACGTACCTTCGAGGTCGGCGAAAACCGAGAGCTGCTCCATCAGTACGCGGGCGGCGTAGCGAATGGCTTCCTCGGGCTCGACAACGCCATTGGTTTCGATATCGACAATCAACTTGTCCAGATCGGTGCGCTGCTCGACGCGTGCGCTTTCAACCGCATACGCGACACGGCGGATCGGGCTGAACGATGCATCGAGAACCAGCTTGCCGATGGTCTTGCGAATCGCCGAGGTTGCGCATGTTGCCAGGAACATAGCCGCGACCCTTTTTCGACCTTGATCTCCATGGACAGCTTGCCGCCCGGAGAGAGGTGGGCAACGACGTGTTCCGGATTGATGATTTCGACGTCATGCGGCAACTCGATGTCACCTGCACGAACCGCGCCCTTCACCTTCCTTGACCAGCTTCAGATTGACGACGTCACGGTTGTGCAGCTTGAAGACGATACCCTTGAGGTTCAGCAGGATGTTAACGACATCTTCCTGAACGCCATCAACCGTTGAGTACTCGTGCAGCACGCCGTCAATACCGACTTCGGTCGGCGCATAACCGGGCATCGAAGAGAGCAGAATGCGGCGCAGGGCATTGCCAAGGGTGTGACCGTAACCGCGTTCAAACGGCTCCATGACGACCTTGGCTTGTACCGGCGAAACACTCTGCACATCGATAATGCGGGGTTTTAGAAGTCCACTGCTTTGCATGAGTTTGCTTCCTCTGTCAGTGATTACTTCGAGTAAAGTTCGATGACGAGGCCTTCGTTCAGGGTCGACGGCAGCTCTGAGCGCTGCGGCATGGCCTTGAACGTTCCCTTGCCTTCCTTGATGTCAACCGCGATCCATTCCGGAAAGCCACGGGATTCGGCGGCCTCGAGGGCAGCCTTGCAACGCAGGGAAGCACGAGCGCGGTCGGTTAACTGCACTACGTCACCCGGTTTGACAATGTACGACGGGATATTGACGCGCTTGCCATTGACCAGGACGCCGTTGTGACGAACGATCTGACGGGATTCGGTGCGCGAAGCGCCAAAGCCCATGCGATAGGCAACCGAGTCCAGGCGGGATTCGAGCAACTGCAGCAGATTTTCACCAGTCTGGCCCTTGCGGCGGTCAGCTTCGGCAAACGTGCGGCGGAACTGGCCTTCGAGGACGCCATAAACGCGGCGGATCTTCTGCTTGGCGCGCAGATGGACACCATAGTCGGACAGACGGGCGCCTGACTTCTGGCCATGCTGCCCTGGAGCGTACGAACGGCGCTCAATGGCGCACTTGTCAGTAAAGCACTTTTCACCCTTGAGGAAGAGCTTTTCGCCTTCGCGGCGGCACTGACGGCATTTCGGATCGAGATTACGAGCCACTTGTCTTTCTCCTTAGATGCGGCGCTTTTTGGGCGGACGGCAGCCGTTGTGCGGCACCGGCGTCACGTCGGAAATCGAGGTGATCTTCATGCCCAGCGCATTCAGCGCACGAACGGAAGATTCACGACCAGGGCCGGGGCCCTTGATGCGAACTTCAACATTCTTGACGCCACATTCCTGAGCAGCCTTGCCGGCAGCTTCGGCAGCCACCTGAGCGGCAAACGGTGTGGACTTGCGCGAGCCGCGGAAGCCGGCGCCGCCGGAAGTCGCCCAAGACAGGGCATTGCCCTGACGGTCGGTGATTGTGATGATGGTGTTGTTGAACGAGGCGTGAATGTGGGCAATGCCCTCGGCGACGTTCTTCTTGACCTTCTTGCGAACTTTGGTAGCAGTCTTTGCCATGTTCTGTCCTTATTACTTCTTGCCAGCGATGGCTTTGCGCGGGCCCTTGCGGGTACGTGCATTGGTACGCGTGCGCTGACCACGGCTGGGCAAACCCTTGCGATGGCGCAGGCCACGGTAACAACCGAGGTCCATCAAACGCTTGATGTTCATCGTCACTTCACGACGCAGGTCACCCTCAACGGTGAATTTCCCCACCTCGTCACGTAGACGATCCATGTCCGAATCGGACAGATCTTTCATCTTAATTGCACGACCAACGCCGGCTGCATCACAGATTTTCTGTGCGCGGGTACGGCCGATGCCGTAAATCGCAGTCAGAGCGATTTCAGCATGCTGATGGTTCGGAATGTTTACCCCTGCAATACGGGCCATCGAATCACTCCAATATTTCGAAAATTAACAAATGCCGGACTCGACAGGGAATCAACCCTGACGCTGCTTGTGACGCGGGTCCTTGCAAATGACGCGCACGACACCCTTGCGACGGATGACTTTGCAGTTGCGGCAAATGCGCTTCACTGAAGGTTGAACTTTCATGTTTTACTCCTCGTCTGCGAGAGCTTGGAAGCAGCCGTGTTTCCTTACCCTGCGGTTTATTGCGTAGAGACTTTTTACTTGGCGCGGAAAACAATTCGCGCCTTGGTTAAATCGTATGGGGTCAGTTGCACGGTCACTTTGTCCCCGGGCAGAATTCGGATGTAATGCATCCGCATCTTCCCGGAAATGAAGCTATGCACGATGTGCCCATTTTCCAGCTTGACCTTGAAGGTCGCATTGGGGAGGTTCTCAACCACCTCACCCTGCATCTCAATGTAATCTTCCCTGGCCATTACTGGTTATTTGATCATTGGCGATCCCTTGAAGTTAGCTTTCTTCAAGAGGCTTTCATATTGGTGTGACATTACATAGGCCTGAACCTGAGACATGAAGTCCATGGTGACCACAACGATAATCAGCAGTGAAGTACCACCAAAATAGAAGGGCACGTTCCACTTCAGAATCAGAAACTCGGGCAGCAGACAAACGATCGTGATGTAAGCAGCGCCAACCAGCGTCAGCCGCATCAGAATCTTGTCGATATAGCGCGCAGTCTGCTCACCGGGACGGATACCCGGAACAAAAGCACCACTCTTCTTCAGATTATCGGCCGTTTCCTTGGCATTGAAGACCAGCGCCGTATAGAAGAAGCAGAAGAAAATGATGGCGGCTGCATAAAGCATCACGTAGATGGGCTGCCCCGGGGAGAGGGTGGCAGCCACATCCTTCAGCCAGCGCATCGAATCGCCAGAACCGAACCAGCCGGCCAATGTCGCCGGGAACAGAATGATCGACGAGGCGAAAATCGGCGGGATAACGCCGGACATATTCAGCTTGAGCGGAAGATGCGAACTCTGGCCACCGTAAATCTTGTTGCCAACCTGACGCTTTGCATAATTGACCAAAATCTTGCGTTGACCGCGCTCGACGAAAACAACGAACGCCGTGACCACAACAACCAGAACGCAGATAATCAGTGCGGTCAGCGGATGCATTGCTCCGGTCCGAACCAGCTCAAGAAGGCCACCGATGGCATTGGGCAGACCAGCGGCGATACCGGCAAAGATGATGATCGAAATGCCGTTGCCCAAACCACGCTCGGTGATCTGCTCGCCGAGCCACATCAGGAACATGGTACCGGTCACCAGCGTTGAAACGGTGGTAAGGCGGAACATGAAGCCCGGATCATTGACCAGTCCGGCCTGGGCTTCCAGTGCGACCGCAATACCGAGTCCCTGGAATAGCGCCAGGCCGAGAGTGCCGTAGCGGGTGTATTGAGTAATCTTGCGTCGCCCGGCCTCGCCTTCCTTCTTGAGTGCCTCAAGTTGGGGACTGGCCACGCTCATCAACTGCATGATGATAGATGCCGAAATGTACGGCATGATCCCCAGCGCGAAGATCGTGAAACGCGAAAGCGCACCGCCCGAGAACATGTTGAACATGCCCAAGATGCCGCCCTGTTGCGAATTGAACAGATCGGAAAGTACGTTGGGATCAATCCCGGGGACCGGAATGTGCGCGCCAATCCGATAGACGACCAGCGCCCCGAGCAGGAACCACAGCCGGCGCTTGAGATCGCCGAACTTGCCGCCCTTGCCTACGGTATTGGGATTTGCAGCCAACGCTCTAACCTTTCCCGTGCCTACTCAGCGACCGAGCCACCGACCGCTTCGATAGCGGCCTTTGCACCCTTGGTCGCGCCGACACCCTTGAGGGTGACCTTGCGCGTGATCGCACCGGCGAGAATAACCTTCGCCGACAGCGCGTCGCCCGGCACGAGACCGGCAACCTGAAGTGCAAGGAGATCAATTTCGTCGATCGGCAAGTTTTCGAGATCGGCAAGGCGGATCTGATAGTTGCGTGCACGGGTCAGCGAGTTGAAGCCGCGCTTCGGCAGGCGACGCTGCAAAGGCATCTGGCCACCCTCAAAACCAACCTTGTGGAAGCCGCCGGAACGGGATTTCTGCCCTTTGTGGCCGCGACCGCAGGTCTTGCCCAGACCGGAGCCGATACCGCGACCGACACGCTTGCGGGCCTTCTTGGAGCCTTCGCCCGGCTTGATGGTATTCAGACGCATGGCTTAACCCTCAACCTTTACGAGATACTGAACCTTGTTGATCATGCCGCGCACTGCGGGCGTATCAACCAGTTCGGAGGAACTGTTCAGCTTGCGCAGACCCAAGCCGCGCACTGTTGCGCGATGGTCCTGCTTGGTGCCGATGATGCTCTTGACGAGCGTCACTTTGATTTTCTTGTCAGACATGCCTTACCCCAGAATCTGATCAACCGACAGGCCACGCTTGGCGGCAATCTCGGCCGGCGTATTGACCTTCGACAGACCGTCGATGGTGGCACGCACGATGTTGTAGGGATTGGTCGAGCCGTGAGCCTTGGCAACCACGTTGGTCACGCCGACAACTTCGAAAACGGCGCGCATGGCACCGCCGGCGATGATGCCCGTGCCTTCCGGAGCCGGCTGGATCATCACGGTAGTGGCGCCATGACGGCCCATCACAGTGTGATGAACGGTGCCGTTCTTCAGGCTGACCTTGGCCATCTTGCGCCGCGCCTCTTCCATTGCCTTCTGCGCGGCGACCGGCACTTCGCGGGACTTGCCCTTGCCCATGCCGATGCTGCCGTCACCGTCGCCAACCACCGTCAGTGCAGCGAAACCGAGGATGCGTCCGCCCTTCACCACTTTGGTGACGCGATTTACCGCAACCATCTTTTCGCGCATGCCGTCGTCGCGCTCTTCAGCCTGCTGGGGCTTCTTGTTTCTTTCGGGTTTAGCCATTTCTTAACCTCGTCCTTTCGCCGTCGGTTAGAACTTCAAGCCGGCTTCACGCGCGGCTTCCGCCAACGCCTGAACTCGACCGTGGTACTGAAGACCGGAGCGATCAAAAGCCACCTGTTCGATACCGGCGGCCTTGGCGCGCTCGGCGATCAACTTGCCCACCGAGGTGGCGGCTGCCTTGTTGCCACCGTTCGGAACATCCTTGCGAACGCCTGTCTCCAGCGTCGAAGCCGAAGCCAGAACCTTGCTGCCGCAGGGAGAAATAATCTGGGCGTAGATATGACAGTTCGTACGGTTAACACACAGGCGTACAGCCTTGAGCTCGGCGATTTTGGCCCGGGTTTTGCGGGCACGGCGCAGACGCGCTTCTTTCCTGTTAAACATATCCCACCCTTACTTCTTCTTGGTTTCCTTGATGACCACAACCTCGTCGGCATAGCGCACACCCTTGCCCTTGTAGGGCTCCGGCTTGCGATAGGCACGTACTTCGGCAGCGACTTGGCCGACCTGTTGCTTGTCCGAACCCTTGATCAGGATTTCGGTCTGGGTCGGGCACTCAACTTTTACGCCGGCAGGCATTTTGTGGGCCACCGGATGGGAGAAGCCGAGGGACAGATTCAGGGTATCGCCCTGAGCCTGGGCACGGTAACCCACGCCAACCAACTGCAGTTTCTTCTGAAAACCTGTGGACACGCCGGTCACCATGTTGTTCAGATTTGCACGCATGGTGCCCCACATGGCACCGCCGTTGACCGCGCCGTCCACCTTGGTAACCGAGACGCTCTGGCCTTCGACGATCACCTTGACTGACGGATGCGGAGCCGCCTTCAAGGTACCCAGCGGGCCCTTGACCGTGATCTGCTCCCCGACGCTGACTTCGACGCCAGCCGGAATTACGATGGGATTCTTACCAACTCGAGACATGTTCTCTTCCTTATGCCACGATGCACAAGACTTCGCCGCCAACCTTGCTGGCGCGTGCCTTGCGATCAGTCATGACGCCCTTGGGGGTCGACACGATGGCGACGCCCAGACCGTTCATGACGCGGGGAATATCGTCGCAGCCCTTGTAAATACGCAGACCAGGCTTGGAGACGCGCTCAATGCGCTCGATCACCGGCCGGCCAGCGTAGTACTTGAGACCGATTTCGAGGGTCGGCTTGCTGTCAGCCTGACGCACGGCGAAATCCTCGACGTAACCCTCATCCTTTAGCACGGCAGCAATAGCCACCTTGAGCTTGGACGACGGCATGGAGACAGACGCCTTTTCGGCGAGCTGGGCGTTGCGGATGCGAGTCAGCATGTCCGCGATCGGATCGCTCATAGCCATTCTGTATCTCCTCTTACCAACTGGCCTTAACAACACCCGGGATTTCGCCGTTGAAGGCAAGCTCACGAATCTTGTTACGGCACAAACCAAATTTACGGAAAACGCCACGCGGACGACCGGTCAGTTGGCAACGATTACGCAGGCGCGACGGGCTGGAATTGCGCGGCAGAGCCTGCAACTTCAAACGGGCGTCGTAACGCTCTTGGTCAGAGAGGCTAACGTCATTGAATATCGCCTCCAGTGCCGCACGCTTCTTGGCATACTGCGCGACCATTTTGCGGCGCTTTTCTTCACGGTTGATCAGAGCAAGTTTTGCCATGATTGCCTCAATTCTTGAACGGGAACTTGAATGCGCCCAGCAGAGCCTTGGCTTCTGCGTCGCTTTTCGCGGTCGTGGTGATGCTGATATTCATACCCCGAAGCGCATCGATCTTGTCGTACTCGATTTCCGGGAAAATGATCTGCTCTTTGACACCCATGTTGTAGTTACCCTGGCCGTCGAAACCCTTGCCGGAAATACCGCGAAAGTCGCGAACACGCGGCAGGGCGACAGTAACCAGACGATCAAGAAATTCAAACATGCGGGGGCCACGCAAGGTCACCATGCAGCCGATCGGATAACCGTCACGAATCTTGAAGCCGGCAATCGACTTGCGGGCCTTGGTCGTCACCGGCTTTTGGCCTGCAATTTTCTGCATGTCGCCAACGGCATTCTCAAGAACCTTCTTGTCGGCCACCGCCTCACCAACACCCATGTTCAGGGTAATCTTGGTGATACGCGGCACTTCCATCGTGGACTTGTAGCCAAATTGCTTGACCAAGTCGCCAACGATTGTGTCTTTGTATACTTGTTGCAAACGCGCCATGACTGCCCCTTAAGCGTTCACCAGTTCGCCGTTCGACTTGAACACGCGAACCTTGCGGCCGTCATCCAGCATCCTGAAGCCGACACGGTCAGCCTTCTTGGTAGCCGGGTTGAACAGCGCAATATTGGAGAGATGAATAGGCATATCCTTGTCAACGATGCCACCCGCCTGCCCTTTGATCGGGTTCGGCTTGACGTGCTTCTTGGCACGGTTGACACCTTCAACGAGCACATGCTCCTCACCGACACGATGCAGCACGGTACCGCGCCTGCCCTTGTCCTTGCCGGTAACAACGACGACTTCGTCGCCCTTACGAATCTTTTCCATCACCCGTTCCTTACAGCACTTCAGGAGCCAGGGACACGATCTTCATGAAGCGCTCGGTACGCAGTTCGCGGGTCACCGGGCCAAAGATGCGCGTGCCGATCGGCTCGAGCTTGTTGTTTAGAAGAACTGCGGCATTACCGTCAAAACGGATCAGCGAACCGTCCGGCCGACGAACGCCCTTGGCGGTACGAACCACCACGGCGTTATAGACATCGCCCTTCTTGACGCGACCGCGCGGCGCAGCATCCTTGATGCTGACCTTGATGACATCACCAATGCCTGCATAGCGGCGCTTTGAGCCACCAAGCACCTTGATACACATTACTGAACGGGCGCCGGTATTATCGGCGACGTCCAGAGTCGACTGCATCTGAATCATTTAAATTAACTCCAACTTAACCCGCCAGGGCGGTCAGTCTTGGAACCCGTACGGGTCGAACATCATTGCCCCGCCAGGATGGCAGGCAGCAAAAAAGAAGCCGGATTATACCGGCCTCTCTCACCATTTGGCAAGTGCTTTTAACAACTTTCGTTAAACAACGATGGCCTTTTGCAACACATTGGTCACTGCCCAAGACTTGGTACGGGAAACCGGACGCGTTTCAATGATCTCGACAAGATCACCGGCCTTGGCCAGATTGCCTTCGTTGTGAGCGTGATATTTCTTGGAGCGCACCATCACTTTACCGTACATCGGGTGCTTGACTTTGCGCTCAATTAGAACGGTAACAGTCTTCTCCATTTTGTCGCTAACGACACGACCAACCAGAGCACGTTTGCTGCTTGTAGTCTCGCTCATTGTTGCACCGCCTTTTCACGGATAAGCGTACGAACGCGAGCGATGTCGCGACGTACCTTGGACATTTGGCTGGTATTGGAGAGTTGCTGGGTAGCAATCTGCATACGCAGTCCGAACTGGGCCTTCAGGAGGTCCAGCAATTCCTTTTTGAGCTCGTCCACGCTCTTGGTTCTCAATTCACTTGCTTTCATGATTACCCCAGATGACGAGTGACGAAGGTGGTGGCAATCGGCAGTTTGGCGGCAGCCAGGGCAAATGCCTCGCGCGCCAGCGCTTCATTGACACCATCCATTTCATAAAGCACCTTGCCGGGCTGGATTTCGGCAACCCAGTACTCCGGATTGCCCTTGCCGTTACCCATACGGACTTCAAGCGGCTTCTTGGAAACCGGCTTGTCCGGGAAGATACGAATCCAGATACGACCGCCCCGCTTGATGTGACGAGTCATGGCACGACGGGCAGCTTCGATCTGGCGCGCGGTCAAACGGCCGCGGCCGGTCGCCTTGAGGCCCCATTCGCCGAAAGAAACCTTCGCTCCGCGCGTAGCAACACCCTCGTTACGTCCTTTGTGCGCTTTACGGAACTTGGTGCGATTTGGTTGCAACATTTAGGCACCTGCCTTTCTTACACGCTTGGCCGGAGCGGCATCGCCTTCCGGCTTTTTCACCGTGCGGGTACGCGGCTTGTCACCCTCGGGACGAGCCGGGGCGCGACGCGGCTTGCGATCGTCGGCGACCGGCTCGACAACTTCCGGTTGCTCATTACGATCGAGCATATCGCCCTTGTAGACCCAGACCTTGATACCGATGATCCCGTAGGTGGTCAGCGCTTCCGAGGTTGCATAGTCGATATTGGCACGCAGCGTATGGAGCGGCACGCGGCCTTCGCGATACCACTCGCTACGGGCAATTTCCGCACCATTGAGACGGCCGGCACTCATCACCTTGATGCCCTGGGCACCGAGACGCATGGCATTTTGCATGGCACGCTTCATGGCACGGCGGAACATGATCCGCTTTTCAAGCTGCTGGGCGATCGAGTCTGCAATCAACTGCGCATCGATTTCCGGCTTGCGGATCTCTTCGATCGACACATGGACAGGAACGCCCATGATGCGCTGAAGATCCGAGCGGAGTTGTTCAATATCCTCGCCCTTCTTGCCGATTACAACACCCGGACGGGCGGAGAAAACGGTAACACGGGCATTCTTGGCCGGACGTTCGATGAGAACACGGCCAACCGAAGCATGAGCCAGTTTCCGCTTTAGATACTCGCGGACCTTGATATCTTCGTTCAGCATACCCGGGAAGTCCTTGCTGTTAGCGTACCAGCGTGAACTCCAGTTTTTGGTGACGGCTAGACGGAAGCCAGTCGGATGAATTTTCTGTCCCATGGCTCTTCCTTAGTTACCAACGGTCAGATAGATATGGCAGGTCGGCTTGACGATCCGATTGCCGCGACCCTTGGCCCGCGCGGTAAAGCGCTTTAGTACCATGCCTTTTTCGACGTAGATGGTCTTCACCGTCAGCTCGTCGATATCAGCGCCGTCGTTGTGTTCCGCGTTGGCGATTGCCGACTCAAGAACTTTCTTGACAATACCAGCCCCTTTTTTGGGGGAGAAAGCCAGGACATTGAGAGCCTGACCAACCGGCTTGCCGCGCACCAGATCCGCAACCAAGCGGCCCTTTTGCGCAGAGAGGCGTACGCCCCGCAAACTTGCACGAGTTTCCATGTCAGCTCCTTACTTCTTGGCCTTCTTGCCGGCGGTGTGACCCTTGAACGTCCGGGTCAGCGAGAACTCGCCGAGCTTGTGACCGACCATATTCTCGGTCACGAAAACCGGAATATGCTGCTTGCCATTGTGAACCGCGATCGTCAAACCGATAAACTCGGGAAGAATCGTCGAACGACGTGACCAGGTCTTGATCGGGCGCTTGTCGCTGGTGGCGCGCACTGCTTCGACCTTGTCGATCAGGTACGCATCAACAAACGGGCCCTTTTTTAGAGAACGTCCCATTTCCTACCCCTTAACGCTTGTGACGGCGCTGAACGATCATGCTGTTCGTGCGCTTGTTGCTGCGGGTGCGGTAACCCTTGGTCGGCTGACCCCACGGGTTGACTGGCACACGACCCTCGCCGGTGCGGCCTTCGCCGCCGCCATGCGGATGGTCGACCGGGTTCATGGCAACGCCGCGAACAGTCGGGCGGATACCGCGCCAACGGTTTGCGCCAGCCTTGCCGATCTTGCGCAGGTTGTTTTCTTCATTACCAACCTCACCGATCGTGGCGCGACACTCTACATGGACGCGACGAACCTCACCGGAGCGCAGACGAATCTGTGCGTAGGCCCCTTCGCGAGCCAGCAGCTGCGCGGACGTCCCTGCGGAGCGGGCCAACTGCGCTCCCTTGCCAGGCATCATCTCGACACAGCAGATCGTCGTACCGACCGGAATATTGCGGATGGGCAATGCGTTGCCGAACTTGATCGGCGCTTCGGAACCGCTGATGACCGGCTGCCCGACCACCATGCCCTTGTTGGCAATGATGTAGCGGCGCTCGCCATCGGCGTAACAAAGCAACGCGATGTTCGCGGTGCGATTGGGGTCGTACTCCAGACGCTCAACTTTGGCGGGAATCCCATCCTTGTTGCGCTTGAAGTCAATCACGCGGTAGGCCTGCTTGTGACCACCGCCCTGATGACGAACCGTGATGCGACCGTTGTGATTGCGTCCGGCGTTCTTCGACTTGGATTCAACCAAGGCAGCCAACGGCTTGCCCTTGTGCAGATGCGCATTGACGACCTGAACCACGGCGCGACGGCCGGGGGAAGTCGGCTTGACTTTAACGAGTGCCATCAGGCATTCCCCCCTTCAACGAAATTGATTTCCTGACCCGGCTTGAGGCTCACGAAGGCCTTTTTCCAGCCCTTGCGACGACCGGTCGCGCCCTTGAAGCGCTTGACCTTGCCCTTGACGTTGGCAACTTGAACAGCCTCGACTTCAACCTTGAACAGAAGCTCGACCGCAGCCTTGATTTCCGGCTTGGTCGCATCGGTAGCAACGCGGAAGACAACCTGCTCGTGCTTGTCGGCAACGTACGTGGCCTTCTCGGAGATTTGCGGTGCCAGCAGCACCTGCATCAGACGTTCCTGGTTCATCCCCACATCTCCTCGAACTTGGCTATCGCGTTCTTGGTGACGAGCACCTTGGCGAAGCGAACCAGTGAAACCGGATCGGCTTCCTGAGCCTCGAGAACCAGAACGTTGGGCAGATTGCGCGAGGAGAGGTAAAGGTTCTCGTCCAGCGCATCCGTGATAACCAGAAGATTGCCGTCCAGACCCATGCCCTTCAGCTTCTGGGCAAAGAGCTTGGTCTTCGGCGCATCGATGGACAGACCATCGACCACGATCAGACGATCCTGACGGGCCAACTCGGAGAGAATCGCAGCCATGCCGGCGCGGAACATCTTCTTGTTGACCTTCTGGCTGAAATTTTCTTCAGGGGAATTCGGGAAAATCCGGCCACCGCCACGCCAGAGCGGACTGCCATTGCTACCGGCGCGCGCGCGGCCCGTACCTTTTTGGCGCCACGGCTTGGTGGTGGTGTGACGAACTTCGGAGCGATCCTTCTGCTGACGATCACCGGAGCGCGCATTCGCCTGGTAGGCGACAACGATCTGATGAACCAGCGCTTCATTGAAGTCGCGACCGAAAAGCACATCCGAAGCTTGCAGCTTGGCGGCTTCCTGACCCTGCTCGTTAATAACTTTGAGTTCCATGTCGCCCCCTTACGCCTTGACTGCCGGACGCACAACAACGTCAGCACCCTTGGCACCAGGTACGGCACCACGAACCAGCAGAAGCTGACGCTCGGCGTCAACGCGCACAACCGTCAGGCCCTGCATCGTCGACTGGACGTCACCCATGTGACCAGCCATGCGCTTGCCAGGAAAAACACGACCCGGGTCCTGCGCCATGCCGATGGAACCCGGCGCATTGTGCGACAGCGAGTTACCGTGGGTTGCACGGTTGGAGCTAAAATTGTGACGCTTGATACCCCCCTGAAAACCCTTACCGATGGAGGTGCCGGTTACGTCAACCTTCTGCCCTTCGGCAAAAATGGTCACGGCAACCTGATCGCCAGCCTTGAAAGAGGCAAGCTGATCGGCATCGATACGGAATTCCTTGAGGACATGCCCCGCTTCCACGCCCGCCTTGGCCAGATGGCCAGCAATGGGCTTGGAGATGCGCGAGGCACGGCGCTTGCCGAAAGCGACCTGAATGGCTGCGTAGCCATCGATCTCCGGCGTTTTGACTTGGGTCACGCAATTGTTGGACACGTCAAGCACAGTTACCGGAATGGACGCGCCATCCTCGGCAAAAATGCGAGTCATGCCAACCTTGCGACCTACAAGGCCTAGACTCATGGTTATTCTCCTCATCGCCGGCTGCGATTGGCCGGTCGATGTAAAACAACAAATGGGTAGCCGTGACCGGCCACCCCCGAAAACGAAAGATTATATCTGCAAAACAGCCATTACTGCAACTTGATCTCTACATCCACACCAGCCGGGAGGTCAAGCTTCATCAATGCATCCACCGTCTTGTCGGTCGGATCAATGATATCCATCAAGCGCAGATGGGTACGAATCTCAAGTTGATCTCGTGAAGTCTTGTTGACGTGCGGCGAACGCAGAATATCGAAACGCTGCTTGCGGGTCGGTAGAGGCACAGGGCCACGAACGACCGCACCGGTTCGCTTGGCGGTTTCAACGATTTCCTGGGCGGACTGATCAATCAGACGATAGTCGAAAGCCTTGAGACGGATGCGGATTTTCTGATTTTGCATTTTAGTTTCCAAAGAGCGATAGGGTGGAGTTGGCTCCACCCTGATTCAAAAGAGCAATTACTCGATGATTTTGGCGACGACGCCGGCGCCGACGGTACGACCGCCTTCACGGATGGCGAAGCGCAGACCTTCTTCCATGGCGATCGGGGCAATCAGCTTGATCGTCATCGCGATGTTGTCGCCCGGCATGACCATTTCAGTGCCTTCCGGCAGTTCGATGGAACCGGTCACGTCGGTCGTGCGGAAGTAGAACTGCGGACGGTAGCCGTTGAAGAACGGGGTGTGACGGCCGCCTTCATCCTTGGACAGGATGTACACTTCGGAGGTGAAGTGGGTGTGCGGCTTGATCGAGCCCGGCTTGCACAGGACCTGACCACGTTCGACGTCTTCACGCTTGGTGCCGCGCAGCAGGGCGCCGACGTTGTCGCCGGCCTGACCCTGGTCGAGCAGCTTGCGGAACATTTCGACGCCGGTGCAGATGGTCTTGACGGTGGGGCGAATGCCGACGATTTCGATTTCTTCGCCAACCTTGACGACGCCACGCTCAATACGACCGGTAACGACGGTGCCGCGACCGGAGATCGAGAAGACGTCTTCGACCGGCATCAGGAAGGGCTGGTCGATGGCGCGTTCCGGGGTCGGGATGTAGGTGTCGAGGGCATCGGCCAGGCGGAAGATGGACGGTTCGCCAATTTCGGACTGGTCGCCTTCGAGGGCTTTCAGGGCGGAGCCGTGAATGATCGGGGTGTCGTCGCCCGGGAAGTCGTACTTGGAGAGCAGCTCGCGCAGTTCCATTTCGACGAGTTCGAGCAGTTCGGCGTCGTCGACCATGTCGCATTTGTTCATGTACACGAGGATGTACGGCACGCCGACCTGACGGGCGAGCAGGATGTGTTCGCGGGTCTGCGGCATCGGGCCGTCGGCGGCGGAACAGACGAGGATGGCGCCGTCCATCTGGGCGGCACCGGTAATCATGTTCTTGACGTAGTCGGCGTGGCCCGGGCAGTCAACGTGGGCGTAGTGACGGTTGGCGGTTTCGTATTCGACGTGGGCGGTGTTGATGGTGATGCCGCGGGCCTTTTCTTCCGGCGCCGCATCGATTTCGTCATACTTCTTGGCCGAGCCACCAAACTTGGCCGACAGCACCGTCGTGATCGCAGCCGTCAGCGTGGTCTTGCCATGGTCAACGTGTCCAATCGTCCCTACATTTACGTGCGGCTTCGTACGCTCGAATTTTTCCTTAGCCATTTTCAGCTCTCCGGATTACTTCTTGTTAATGATTGCTTCAGCGACATTTTTCGGCGCTTCAGTGTAGTGTTTGAATTCCATCGAGTAGGTTGCACGGCCCTGCGACAACGACCGCACAGAAGTCGAATAACCAAACATTTCCGAAAGAGGAACCTCAGCCTTGATCACCTTGATGCCGCCGATCTGATCTTCCATCCCTTGAACAATGCCGCGACGGGATGACAGGTCACCCATCACATTGCCCATGTACTCTTCCGGGGTCTCGACCTCGACCGACATCATGGGCTCAAGCAACGTCGGGGCAGCTTTTCTCAACCCCTCTTTAAACGCCATCGATGCCGCCATGCGGAACGCGTTTTCGTTCGAGTCAACATCGTGATACGAACCGTCAAACAAGGTGAACTTCACATCGACAACCGGGAACCCAGCCAGAACACCGCTACTCATGCAGTTCTGCAAGCCCTTATCAACCGCGGGAATAAATTCGCGCGGAACAACGCCACCCTTGATGGCATCGATGAACTCATAACCCTTGCCGGCTTCATTCGGCTCGATTTTGATCCATACGTGACCAAACTGACCACGACCACCGGATTGCTTGACAAACTTGCCTTCTTGTTCGACGGACTTTTTGATGCACTCACGGTAAGCAACCTGAGGCGCACCAACATTAGCATCGACGTTAAACTCGCGACGCATACGGTCAACCAGAATTTCCAGGTGCAATTCACCCATCCCCGAAATAATGGTTTGACCGGACTCTTCGTCGGTGCGAACACGGAAAGACGGATCTTCTTGCGCCAAACGACCCAAGGCCAAACCCATTTTCTCCTGGTCAGCCTTGGTCTTTGGCTCAACGGCGACGTGAATCACCGGCTCCGGGAAAATCATTCGCTCAAGGGTAATCACCTTGCTTGGATCACAAAGTGTGTCGCCCGTGGTGGCCTCTTTCAGACCAACTGCCGCAGCGATATCACCGGCGCGCACTTCCTTGATTTCTTCGCGCTGGTTGGCATGCATCTGCAGAATGCGCCCTAAACGTTCTTTGCGACCCTTAACCGGGTTATATACTGAATCGCCAGAATTAATGACTCCAGAGTACACGCGGAAAAAGATCAGTTGACCGACAAAGGGGTCGGTCATGATCTTGAAAGCCAAAGCCGAGAAAGGCTCATCGTCAGAAGGCGAGCGCTCGCCTTCAGTCTCGTTTTCAAGAATCCCCTTCACTGGCGGAATATCTAGTGGCGAAGGCAACAACTCGATAACGGCATCAAGCATCTTCTGGACGCCCTTGTTCTTGAACGCAGTACCGCAAAGCATCGGCTGAATTTCGCAGGCGATGGTGCGGGTACGCAGACCAAGAATGATGTCAGCTTCTGAAAGCTCGCCATTTTCCAGATACTTGTTCATCAGCTCTTCGGAAGCCTCGGCAGCGGCCTCAACCATCTGCTCACGCCACGTGTTGGCATCATCAACGAGATCGGCCGGAATTTCGCGAGCATCGTACTTCATTCCCTGCGATGCCTCATCCCAGTAGATCGCCTTCATGCGGACAAGGTCTACAACACCCTCGAAGGTATCCTCGGCACCAATGGGAATCACCACCGGAATCGGGTTAGCCTTCAGGCGCAGCTTCAGTTGATCGACGACCTTGAAGAAGTTGGCGCCGGAACGGTCCATCTTGTTCACGAAGGCCAGGCGCGGCACACCGTACTTGTTGGCCTGACGCCAGACCGTTTCCGACTGCGGCTGAACACCACCCACCGCGCAGTAAACCATGCAGGCAGCATCGAGCACGCGCATCGAACGCTCGACTTCAATGGTGAAGTCAACGTGCCCCGGGGTGTCGATGATATTGATGTGGTGCGGCTGGAACTGCTTGTCCATGCCCCTCCAGAAACAGGTCGTCGCAGCGGAGGTAATGGTGATGCCGCGCTCCTGCTCCTGCTCCATCCAGTCCATGGTGGCGGCGCCATCATGAACTTCGCCGATCTTGTGGTTAACGCCAGTGTAGAAAAGAATACGTTCGGTCGTCGTCGTCTTGCCGGCGTCGATGTGGGCGCTGATACCGATATTGCGATAGCGCTCGATGGGGGTTTTACGTGCCACGGTAGTTACCTTTGAGAATTAGAAGCGGAAGTGAGCAAAGGCCTTGTTGGCCTCGGCCATACGATGCACTTCTTCACGCTTCTTGACAGCACCGCCGCGGTTCTCTGCAGCTTCCATCATCTCGGCAGCCAGACGCTGACCCATGGATTTTTCAGAACGTTTGCGCGCGGACTCGCGCAACCAGCGCATTGCCAAGGCGGCGCGGCGTGCCGGGCGGACTTCAACAGGCACCTGGTAATTGGCACCACCGACGCGACGCGACTTCACTTCGACCATCGGGCGAACATTGCCCATGGCGGCGCTGAAAACTTCGAGGGGATCCTTGCCACCCTTGGTGGAAATGATCTCGAAGGCGCCATAGACGATGCGCTCGGCGACCGATTTCTTGCCGCTCTGCATGATTGCATTCACGAACTTGGAAACTTCAACATTGCCGAACTTGGGATCCGGGAGAATGTCACGCTTGGGTACTTCACGACGACGGGGCATATTAACCTCTAATGAACACGATTCAGTTGAAAAGCCGGGAAGGGGTTAACACCCACCCGGCTCTCACGGCCACCCATAAGAATGACCACTTACTCAGGCTACTAAACGAATCAGGCAGCCTTCGGACGCTTTGCCCCGTATTTGGAACGGGACTGCTTACGATCCTTGACACCCTGGGTATCCAGGGAGCCGCGCACGGTGTGATAACGCACACCGGGCAAATCCTTGACACGACCACCACGGATCAGGACCACCGAGTGTTCCTGCAGGTTGTGGCCTTCACCGCCAATGTAGGAAATAACTTCGAAGCCATTCGTCAGGCGAACCTTGCAAACCTTACGCAAAGCGGAGTTCGGCTTCTTCGGGGTAGTGGTGTAAACACGGGTGCAGACGCCACGCTTCTGCGGGCACTTTTCGAGAGCAGGAACCTTGCTCTTGGTCACCTCGGCAACGCGCGGCTTGCGCACGAGCTGGTTGATGGTCGGCATATCAAACTTCCTTCAACGGCCGGGCACTCGCAATACGATGCACGACGGCAATTTTGTTATCCAAAGCGGGGACAATGATTAGCCTCCGCCGACAAGAACCGCACATTCTAGGGTCGATCAACCCCCGTGTCAACGTGACGCGGGGGTCAGGTGCTGTATCAGGGTGCCTGATCGGCCTCCTGAACAGCCGATTCGTTTGCCGCCTCTTCGATTCCGCGACCGACAGCAATATCCTCGCCAGCCGCCTGAGCCTTGCGGCTACGATGGTAGGCAAGGCCGGTACCGGCGGGAATGAGACGACCGACAATGACGTTTTCCTTGAGACCACGCAGTTCGTCGCGCTTGCCCATGATGGCAGCCTCGGTCAGAACGCGCGTGGTTTCCTGGAAGGAAGCCGCGGAGATGAAAGAGTCGGTCGACAAGGAAGCCTTGGTAATACCCAGCAACATGTTGCCGAAGGTTGCCGGCAACTTGCCTTCCGCGATCACCCGGTCATTCTCACGGAACAGTTCGGCGCGCTCCACCTGTTCCGACTTGATGAATCGGGTGTCACCCGGCTCGATGATGGCGACGCGACGCAGCATTTGGCGAACGATCACTTCGATGTGCTTGTCGTTGATCTTCACGCCCTGCAGACGGTAAACGTCCTGAACTTCGTCGGTGATGTAGCGAGCCAGAGCCTCGACCCCCTGCAGACGCAGAATGTCATGCGGGTCGGGCAAGCCTTCGACGATTTTCTCGCCCATATTGACCACCTGACCATCGTGCACCAGGACATGCTTGTCCTTCGAAATCAGGAATTCGTGTGCGGTGCCTTCGAGATCGGTAATGACCAGGCGCTGCTTGCCCTTGGTGTCCTTGCCGAAGCTGATCGTACCGGTAACTTCGGCCAGCACCGACGCATCCTTCGGCGTGCGCGCTTCGAACAACTCGGCCACACGCGGCAGACCACCGGTAATATCGCGCGTCTTTGCCGATTCCTGTGGCATCCGCGCCAGCACATCGCCCACCCCGACCTGCTGGCCATCAAGCACGGAAATAATCGATCCAACCTGGAAGGCGATCGATACCGGATGGTCGCTACCGTGAACCTTCACTTCCTGGCCATTCTCGTCGAGCAACTTGACCACCGGGCGAACACCCTTGGTCGCTGCCTTGCCACCGCGCTTGTGGTCGATCACGACCAGCGTGGACAGGCCGGTCACGTCGTCAACCTGCTTGGCAACGGTAGTGCCCTCTTCGACGTTTTCAAAGCGGACGGTACCGGCATACTCGGCAACGATCGGGCGGGTATGCGGATCCCAGGTTGCCAGCTTGGTGCCAGCCTTGACCACCTTGCCATCATCGACCGAAAGCATCCCGCCGTATGGCACCTTGTGACGCTCACGTTCACGACCGTGATCATCGGCGATCAGCACCTCGCCGGAGCGTGAAATGACAACCTTCTCGCCCTTTGCGCTGGTCACATAGCGCATTGTTGCGGTGAACCGCACAGTTCCGGCAGATTTCGACTCGACCTGGGAAGCAACTGCCGCCCGCGAGGCCGCGCCACCAACGTGGAAGGTACGCATGGTGAGCTGAGTGCCTGGCTCGCCGATCGACTGGGCAGCAATCACGCCCACCGATTCACCGGCATTGACCATGCTACCGCGACCCAGATCGCGGCCGTAGCACTTGGCGCACAAGCCGTAACGGGTTTCGCAGGTCAGTGGCGTACGTACCTTGACTTCGTCGATACCGAGCTTGTCGATAAGGTCAACCAGATCCTCATCGAGCATGGTGCCGGAGAAGATGACCGTTTCCTGAGTTTCCGGATCGACGATATCCTCACCGGTCACACGACCGAGAATCCGTTCGCGCAATGGTTCGATGACCTCACCGCCCTCGACCAGGGCCTTCACTGCAAAGCCGTTCACGGTACCGCAATCGTCTTCGGTAATGACCAGATCCTGCGTCACATCGACCAAACGACGCGTCAGGTAGCCGGAGTTTGCTGTTTTGAGCGCGGTATCGGCCAGGCCCTTACGCGCACCGTGGGTCGAGATGAAGTACTGGAGAACGTTCAAGCCTTCACGGAAGTTCGTGGTAATCGGCGTTTCGATAATCGAGCCATCCGGCTTCGCCATCAGGCCGCGCATGCCGGCCAACTGGCGAATCTGGGCGGCGGAACCGCGGGCGCCGGAATCGGCCATCATGAAGATGGAATTGAACGAGTCCTGCTTGACGCGCTTGCCGTGACGGTCGATGGTTTCCTCGTGGCCGAGTTCGTCCATCATGACCTTGGCGACTTGATCGCCGGTCCGGCCCCAGATATCCACGACCTTGTTGTAACGTTCGCCATTGGTCACCAGACCGTTGGTGTATTGCGTCTCGATTTCCTTCACTTCCGCTTCGGCAGCGGAAATGATTTCGTATTTCTTGGCCGGAACGCGCATGTCGTCGGAACAGAAAGAAATGCCGGCGCGGGTCGCCAGCGCGTAACCGTTCTGCATCAACTTGTCGGCAAACACGACCGTTTCCTTCAGGCCGCAGCGACGGAAGGACTCGTCGATCAGCTTGGAAATTTCCTTCTTCTTCAGCGCGCGATCAATGACCTTGAACGGCAGACCCTTCGGCAGAATCTTGGAAAGCAGGGCGCGACCGGCTGTGGTCTCGACACGGACGATTTTCTCGTTCCATTCACCGTCAACCGCAGCCGACTCGTATTGCTTCAAACGCACTGAAATGCGGGAATGAACATCAAGTTGGCCGGCCGCCATTGCACGCTCAATCTCGTTGGTGTCGGCGAAATACATGCCCTCACCCTTGCCATTGACCTTTTCGCGGGTCGCGTAGTAGAGACCGAGCACGATATCCTGCGACGGGACGATGATCGGCTGACCGTTGGCGGGCGACAGCACATTGTTGGAGGCCAGCATCAGCGTGCGGGCTTCCATCTGCGCTTCGAGCGACAGCGGCACGTGGACAGCCATCTGGTCGCCGTCGAAGTCGGCGTTGAATGCCGCACAGACCAGCGGGTGCAGCTGGATGGCCTTGCCTTCGATCAGGGTCGGCTCGAAAGCCTGGATACCCAGACGGTGCAGGGTCGGCGCGCGGTTCAGCATGACCGGATGTTCGCGGATGACATCTTCGAGGATGTCCCAAACCACCGGCTCCTGGCCTTCGACCATCTTCTTGGCTTGCTTGATGGTGGTGGCGTAGCCGAGCACTTCCAGCTTGTGGAAGATGAAGGGCTTGAACAGCTCCAGCGCCATCAGCTTGGGCAGGCCGCACTGGTGCAGCTTGAGCTGCGGACCAACGACGATGACCGAACGGCCGGAGTAGTCGACGCGCTTGCCCAGCAGATTCTGACGGAAACGACCGCCCTTGCCCTTGATCATGTCGGCCAGCGACTTCAGCGGACGCTTGTTGGCGCCGGTCATCGCCTTGCCGCGACGGCCGTTGTCGAGCAGGGAGTCAACCGACTCCTGCAGCATGCGCTTTTCGTTGCGGACGATGATTTCCGGCGCCTTGAGCTCAAGCAGACGCTTCAGACGGTTGTTCCGGTTAATGACGCGACGGTAGAGGTCGTTCAGGTCGGAGGTCGCAAAACGGCCGCCATCGAGTGGCACCAGCGGACGCAGGTCTGGCGGTAACACTGGTAGAACTTCGAGGACCATCCAGTCGGGCTTGATGCCGGATTTCTTGAAACCCTCAAGAATTTTCAGTCGCTTGGCGAGTTTCTTGTTCTTGGCTTCCGAACTGGTAACGTCGAGTTCGGCGCGCAGGGATTCGACCTCGCCATTCAGATCGAGATTGCGCAGCAGTTCGCGAATGCCCTCGGCACCCATGAAAGCCACGAATTCGTCGCCGTGCTCTTCCATCATTTCCAGATACTGATCTTCGGTCAGTAACTGGGCGCGCTGGAGGTTGCTGACCATACCCGGGTCAGTAACGACATAGGCCTCGAAGTACAGCACGCGCTCGATATCGCGCAGCGTCATGTCGAGCACCATGCCGAGACGTGACGGCAGGGACTTCAGGAACCAGATATGGGCAGTCGGTGAAGCCAGTTCGATGTGACCCATGCGATCGCGGCGAACTTTCGCCAGCGTCACTTCGACGCCGCACTTCTCGCAGATCACGCCACGATGCTTGAGGCGCTTGTACTTGCCGCACAAGCACTCGTAGTCCTTGATCGGGCCGAAGATCTTGGCGCAGAACAGACCATCGCGCTCCGGCTTGAAGGTGCGGTAGTTGATGGTTTCCGGCTTCTTGACTTCGCCATAGGACCAGGAACGGATCTTGTCGGGCGAGGCCAGACCAATGGTAATCGCGTCAAACTCTTCCTCGGCGGTTACCTGCTTGAACAGATCGAGCAATGCTTTCATCGTTTAACTCCCAGCCCTAAATCAGTAACGTTCCAGATCGATGTCGATCGCCAGCGAACGGATTTCCTTGACCAGCACATTGAAGGATTCCGGCATGCCGGCATCAATCCGGTGCTCGCCCTTGACGATGTTCTCGTACACTTTGGTACGGCCATTCACGTCATCGGACTTCACAGTCAGCATCTCCTGCAGCACGTAAGCAGCGCCGTAGGCTTCCAGCGCCCAGACTTCCATTTCGCCGAAACGCTGTCCGCCGAACTGCGCCTTGCCGCCCAGCGGCTGCTGCGTGACCAGCGAGTACGGGCCGGTCGAGCGCGCGTGCATCTTGTCGTCGACCAAGTGATGCAGTTTCAGATAGTGCATGTAGCCGACGGTTACCTGACGTTCGAATGCTTCGCCGGTACGGCCATCGAACAGGGTCATCTGGCCGGATGACGGCATGCCGGCCAGCGCCAGCATGGCCTTGATTTCGCTATCCTTGGCACCGTCGAACACCGGTGTCGCAAACGGCACGCCGCCTTCGAGGTTCTTGGCCATTTCCATGACCTCGCCATCGGTCAGCTCCTCGAGCTTCTCGGGCTTTCCATTGGAGTTGTAGATCTCGTCCAGGAAGCCGCGAACCTCCTTGGCATTTGCCTCGGCACGCAGCATTGCACCGATCTTGTGACCCAGTCCCTTGGCGGCGAGGCCGAGGTGAACTTCCAGAATCTGACCAACGTTCATCCGCGACGGCACGCCGAGCGGGTTCAGCACGATGTCGACCGGATTGCCGTCTTCCATGTAGGGCATGTCTTCAACTGGCAGAATGCGTGATACCACACCCTTATTGCCGTGGCGACCGGCCATCTTGTCGCCAGGCTGGAGGCGGCGCTTGACCGCCACATAGACCTTGACCATCTTCTGCACACCTGGCGGCAGTTCATCGCCCTGCGTCAGTTTCTTGCGCTTGGCTTCAAACGCCAGATCGAAGTTCTTGCGGGCCTGCTCAAGACCTTCCTTGACCTGCTCGAGTTGCTGCGCAATTTCTTCCTCGGCGACACGAATGTCGAACCAGTGGTGCGGGTCCATGCCATCCAGGTAGGGCTGTTCAATGACCGAACCCTTTGCCAGTTTCTTCGGACCACCGTTGGCTTTCTTGCCAACGATCAGACGGCCGACCCGCTCGAACGCATCGCGCTCGACGATACGCATCTGATCCGCGAGATCCAGTTTGTAGTGACGCAGGTGCTCGTCGATAATCGACTGGGCACGCTTGTCGCGCTCGATGCCTTCACGGGTGAAGACCTGAACGTCGATGACCGTGCCGGCAATACCTGACGGGACGCGTAGCGACGTATCCTTCACATCGGAGGCTTTCTCGCCGAAGATCGCGCGTAGCAGCTTTTCCTCAGGCGTCAGTTGGGTTTCACCCTTCGGTGTCACCTTGCCGACCAGCACGTCAGCTGCCTGAACCTCGGCGCCGATATAGACGATACCCGAGTCATCCAGACGGGAAAGCTGGGCTTCACCAAGCGAGGCGATATCGCGGGTGATTTCCTCGGGGCCAAGCTTGGTATCGCGCGCGACAACCGTCAGTTCCTCGATGTGGATCGAGGTGTAACGATCCTCGGCAACGACGCGTTCGGAGATCAGGATCGAGTCTTCGAAGTTGTAGCCATTCCACGGCATGAAGGCGATCAGCATATTCTGACCAAGCGCGAGTTCACCCTTGTCGGTCGAAGCCCCATCGGCCACCACATCACCGCGCGCGATCAAGTCGCCAACGCGAACCAGCGGACGCTGGTTGATATTGGTGTTCTGGTTCGAGCGAGTGTATTTGACGAGGTTATAGATATCGACACCGACTTCACCGGCGACGGTCTCGTCGTCATTGACCCGCACCACGACACGGGCTGCATCCACGTAGTCGACCAGACCACCGCGTCGTGCAACAACGGCTGTCCCGGAGTCAACCGCGACGGTGCGCTCGATGCCGGTGCCGACCAGCGCCTTTTCGGGACGCAAGCAGGGAACGGCCTGACGCTGCATGTTGGCCCCCATCAGTGCACGGTTCGCATCGTCATGTTCAAGGAAGGGGATCAGCGACGCGGCGACCGAAACGATCTGGCTCGGCGCAACGTCCATGTACTGAACACGGGCCGGCTCGGCCAGGATGGTTTCGCCTTTTTCACGGCAGGTCACGAGATCATCAGAGAGGCTGCCATTATCATCGAGCGAAGCATTGGCCTGCGCGACGACGTAATTGCCTTCCTCGATCGCCGACAGATATTCGATCTCGTTGGTAACCTTGGAGTCGGTGACCTTGCGATAGGCGGTTTCGATGAAGCCGTAGTCATTGACGCGGGCAAACAAGGCCAGCGAATTGATCAGGCCGATGTTCGGGCCTTCCGGTGTTTCGATCGGGCAGACGCGACCATAGTGGGTCGGATGCACGTCGCGGACTTCGAAGCCGGCGCGTTCGCGGGTCAGGCCGCCAGGGCCGAGGGCGGAAACGCGACGCTTGTGCGTAATTTCCGACAGCGGGTTGGTCTGGTCCATGAATTGGGACAACTGACTGGAACCGAAGAATTCCTTGATCGCGGCGCTGATCGGCTTGGCATTGATCAGGTCATGCGGCATCAGATTATCTGATTCGGCTTGCGACAGACGTTCCTTGACGGCACGTTCGACGCGCACCAGACCGGCACGGAACTGGTTTTCGGCAAGTTCGCCAACGGAGCGCACACGACGGTTACCCAAGTGATCGATGTCGTCAATTTCGCCACGACCGTTACGCAGTTCGACCAGGACATTGATGACTTCAACGATGTCACGCGGCGACAGGGTCAGTTGCTCGCGCACCTCGGCATTAGCGCCCAGCGGCTTGATCTTGGCGACCAAGGCATCAGCGTCGGCCTGCGTCATGTTTTCGGACAAGGCGCGGGCGCCGTAAGGCAACAGGCTGACCAGATCCTGAATGGCCGCCAGCGGGAACCCCGAACCTTCGGCGAGGTTCTTCAGCGCCGCCTCGGCCTTTGAGGCCAGGTTCTTGATTGTCACCTTGAACTCGGTGACATCTGCACGCGTCAGACGACGATTGAACTTCATGCGGCCAACGCCGGACAGATCGTAACGTTCGTCGGAATAGAACAGGCCGTTGAACAGGATCTCGACCGCTTCCTCGGTCGGCGGCTCGCCCGGGCGCATCATGCGATAGATAGCGATGCGGGCAGCCTGGCGGGTAGCGGTTTCATCAGCGCGCAGCGTGTTGGAGATGAATGCGCCACGGTCGAGTTCGTTCGTGTACAGGGTCTCCAGCGTCGCAACACCGGCCTCGCGCAAGTTGGCGAGCAGCGTTTCGGTAATTTCATCGTTGGCATCGGCGATGACCTCACCGGTTGTCTTGTCGACCACGTTCGTCGCGACGATACGGCCGAGAAGAAAATCTTCCGGAACAACGATCTGCTTCATCTCGGCGGTCGCTATGTCGCGGATGTGCTTGGCGGTAATCCGCTTGTCCTTGGCAACGATCACCTTGCCGTCAGGCGCGACAAAATCAAAGCGTGCCACTTCGCCACGCAGGCGTTCAGGCACCAGCGTGAATTCAACCTTGTCCTTGGTGAAAGCAAAAGAATCAAATTCGAAGAACCTGGCGAGGATTTCCTCGGACGACATGCCGATCGCCTTGAGCAGGGTCGTGACCGGCATCTTGCGACGGCGGTCAACACGGAAAAAGAGCACGTCCTTGGGATCGAACTCGAAATCGAGCCATGAACCACGGTAAGGGATGATTCGAGCAGAGAACAGGAGCTTGCCGGAACTATGGGTCTTGCCGCGATCATGCTCGAAGAATACGCCGGGAGAACGGTGCAACTGCGAGACGATGACACGCTCGGTACCGTTGATGACGAAGGACCCGTTGGTTGTCATGAGCGGAATTTCGCCCATATAGACTTCCTGCTCCTTGACTTCCTTCACCGTATCGGGAGCTTCACGATCCATGATCACCAGACGTACCCGGGCGCGCAGCGAGGACGCAAACGTCAGGCCACGCTGCTGGCATTCGGTAACATCAAACGCCGGCTCGCCAAGCATGTAGCTGACAAATTCGAGGCGCGCGTTACCCGAGTGCGAAACAATCGGGAAGATCGACGTAAACGCAGCCTGCAACCCTTCGTTCTTGCGCCTTTCCGGCGCCACTTCGTCTTGCAGGAAGTCTTTGAAGGACTGTAGCTGGGTCGCAAGCAGATAAGGCACGTCAAGCACGCTGGCGCGCTTGGCGAAACTCTTGCGGATGCGTTTCTTCTCGGTGAAGGAGTAAGTCATGGTAACTCCGTGCGGATAAAATCAAACATGGAACCTGTCGAAACAGGCAAACGCAAACGCGCTCGCCTCCCTTGGCGGGAAGAGGAAAGCATCGTTTGCGTTTGCCGGTCGGCGTTATTCAAGTTCGTTTTCTGGATCCGTGAAACCTGTCGTACAAAGCACAAAAGGGCTGGCGGAAAAACCGCCAGCCCGCCCACCAAAAGTCGATTACTTGATTTCGACCTTGGCGCCTGCGTCTTCCAGTTGCTTCTTGAGGGCTTCAGCGTCAGCCTTGGAAACACCCTCCTTGACCGCCTTCGGAGCGCCATCAACCAGATCCTTGGCTTCCTTGAGGCCCAGACCGGTCACTGCCCGCACGACCTTGATGACTTCAACCTTCTTTTCACCACATGCATTGAGCATGACAGTGAATTCGGTCTGTTCTTCAACAACTGCAGCAGCGGCGCCAGGACCAGCAACAGCCATGCTGGCGGCGGAAACGCCAAACTTCTCTTCGAACGCCTTGACCAGGTCGTTCAGGTCCATAACCGTCATTGAGCCAACGGCTTCCAGGATGTCATCTTTGCTAATTGCCATTTTACAAAACTCCTAATTCAGTTCTTAAGCGGTAGAGATCAAGCAGCGGCGGCTTCGCGCTGTTTGGCCAGTGCAGCCAGGCAACCGGCAAAGCCGGAAACCGGGGCCTGCATCACGCCCAACAGCTTGGCGAGCAACTCGTCGCGACTCGGGATGGAGGCAAGAGCCTTCAAACCAGAAGCGTCGAGCACGTTGCCGGCATAGCTACCGGCCTTCAGTACGAGCTTGTCATTGGTCTTGGCGAAGTCATTGAGAACTTTCGCAGCTGCCACGGGATCGGTAGATACGCTGTAAATCAGCGGTCCGACCATGTGATCGGCCAGACCGGCAAACGGCGTGCCAGCCACAGCGCGACGTACCAGAGTGTTTTTGAGTACACGCAGATAAACGCCAGACTCACGAGCCTTCCTTCGCAGCACGGTGAGGTCACCGACCTCGATGCCATGATATTCGGCGATCGCGATAGTCTGGGCGCTGGCTACTTGTGCCGACACCTCAGCTACGACAGCTTTTTTTTCGTTCAGATTGAGACCCACAGGTCCTTCCTCCTTTCAAGTCATAACACGGCGGGAAAGTCCCACCGAACCTACGGCGACCTGAACCAGAAGCTATGCTGCCCGTTTCCGGCCAGCAAAAAATCTTGTTCTGGGACACCGTCTGCGCAGGCTGCTTTCGCGATTAAGCCCCTTGACGAGGCGCCTGCGGTCTTTGACGATCTGTCGGCCGCCACCTTCAAGCGACGACCGACAGCCCAAAGTACTTTTTAGCCAACCAACGTCGCCTGATCGACGCGAACGCCGGGGCCCATGGTGGCTGCAACCGCAACCTTGCGCAGGTACTGACCCTTGGCAGAAGCCGGCTTCGCCTTGTTCAGCGCTTCAATCAACGCCTTCAGGTTCCTTTCCAGATTCTCGACAGAGAAAGAGGCGCGGCCGATGGTCGCATGTACGATGCCGCCCTTGTCGGTACGGTATTGAACCTGACCAGCCTTGGCGTTCTTCACGGCAGTCGTGACGTCCATGGTCACGGTACCAACCTTCGGGTTCGGCATCAGGCCACGCGGACCGAGGATCTGACCGAGCTGGCCTACCACCTTCATGGCATCCGGCGTCGCGATGACAACGTCGAAGTTCAGGTTACCGGCCTTGACTTCGGCAGCCAGGTCATCGAAACCGACAACTTCCGCGCCAGCTGCCTTGGCAGCTTCAGCCTTCTCGCCCTGGGCAAAAACGGCAACACGAACGGACTTGCCGGTACCTGCCGGCAGCACGACGGAACCACGAACAACCTGGTCGGACTTGCGTGCGTCAACACCGAGGTTGACTGCCACGTCGATGGACTCGTCGAACTTGGCGGTTGCGGTTTCCTTGGCCAGCGTAAGCGCTTCCTGAACCGGGTAGAGTTTTTGATCAACGATCTTGCCCTGCAGGGCCTTTTGCTTTTTCGTGAGCTTAGCCATGATTACAGACCCTCCACCGTGATGCCCATCGAACGGGCGGAGCCGGCGATGGTACGAACCGCTGCATCCATATCGGCAGCCGTGAGATCAGGCATCTTGGTCTTGGCGATCTCTTCGGCTTGCGCGCGAGTGATCTTGCCAACCTTGTCGGTATGCGGTTTGGCCGAACCAGACTTGATACCCGCAGCCTTCTTGATCAGGATGGTCGCCGGCGGGGTCTTCATCACGAACGTGAAAGACTTGTCCGCAAAAGCGGTAATCACCACGGGAATCGGCAGTCCCGGCTCGACGCCTTGAGTCTGGGCGTTGAACGCCTTGCAGAATTCCATGATGTTCAGACCGCGCTGACCCAGCGCGGGACCGATCGGGGGCGACGGGTTTGCCTTGCCTGCGGGGACTTGCAGCTTGATGTAGCCGACAATCTTCTTGGCCATAAATGCTCCTAATTGATGAGTTGTAACGCGCTTTCGGCTTGCGACTACTTACGCTCCTCTTGCCATGCTGATTAAGGGCAGCCGGCCAACCCCTGAAACCAATTTTGCAACTCAGGCCTTCTCGACCTGTGCGAATTCGAGTTCAACCGGTGTTGACCGCCCGAAAATCGTCACCGCCACGCGCAAGCGGTTCTTTTCGTAATTGACATCTTCGACCGCGCCATGGAAATCCGAGAACGGACCTTCCTTGACACGGACCATTTCGCCAACCTCGAACAGCACCTTGGGGCGTGGCTTATCAACACCTTCGCGCACCTGCTGCATGATCTTGTCCACTTCCTTTTGGGAAATGGGCGTCGGCTTGGTTGCAGTACCGCCGACGAATCCAGTCACCTTGGGCGTGTTCTTGACCAAGTGCCAGGAATCGTCATCCATGTCCATTTCGACCAGAACGTAACCCGGGAACAGCTTGCGCTCCGAGTTCACCGGTTGGCCATTCTTCAATTCGCGCACCACTTCCACCGGAACGAGAATTTCACCGAACTTGTCCTGCATGCCCAGGCGATCGATCCGCTCCTGAATTGCGCGCAACACGCTTTTCTCGAAGCCGGAATAGGCATGGACGATGTACCAGCGTTTGCTCATGATTTCTTCCAGCCCAGCACCAGGTCGTAGAGAACCCACTCGAGGCTCTTGTCGGTCAGATAGAGGAACAGCGCCATGACCACAACAAAGGCGAACACCGCCCCGGTCGTTTGCATGGTTTCCTTGCGGGTCGGCCAGACAACCTTCTTCGCCTCGACAACGGATTCGTTCGCAAAGGTGAAGAAACGCTGCCCCGGTTCGGTTTTCCAGGCAACGGCGGCAGCAAGCGCCACCCCGGCAAGTACCGCGAGGACGCGCAAAATCATTGCCTGCTCGGAGAGCAGGTAGAAACCAGCCACGCCAGCCGCCAGAATAACCAGCGCCAGCGCAAACTTGATCTTGTCAGCCATGACGTTCGCGATCTTTATAGAGAGTGGCAGGGGCGGAGGGAATCGAACCCCCGACCTACGGTTTTGGAAACCGTTGCTCTACCAATTGAGCTACACCCCTGCTGCAAAAACATCAAAGCGCCTCGGTTGCCCGAAGCGCCTTAACTACAGAGAAACTATCGATTACTCGATGATTTTGGCGACGACGCCGGCGCCGACGGTACGACCGCCTTCACGGATGGCGAAGCGCAGACCTTCTTCCATGGCGATCGGGGCAATCAGCTTGATCGTCATCGCGATGTTGTCGCCCGGCATGACCATTTCAGTGCCTTCCGGCAGTTCGATGGAACCGGTCACGTCGGTCGTGCGGAAGTAGAACTGCGGACGGTAGCCGTTGAAGAACGGGGTGTGACGGCCGCCTTCATCCTTGGACAGGATGTACACTTCGGAGGTGAAGTGGGTGTGCGGCTTGACCGAGCCCGGCTTGCACAGGACCTGACCACGTTCGACGTCTTCACGCTTGGTGCCGCGCAGCAGGGCGCCGACGTTGTCGCCGGCCTGACCCTGGTCGAGCAGCTTGCGGAACATTTCGACACCGGTACAGATGGTCTTGACGGTGGGGCGAATGCCGACGATTTCGATTTCTTCGCCAACCTTGACGACGCCACGTTCAATACGACCGGTAACGACGGTGCCGCGACCGGAGATCGAGAAGACGTCTTCGACCGGCATCAGGAAGGGCTGGTCGATGGCGCGTTCCGGGGTCGGGATGTAGGTGTCGAGGGCATCGGCCAGGCGGAAGATGGACGGTTCGCCAATTTCGGACTGGTCGCCTTCGAGGGCTTTCAGGGCGGAGCCGTGAATGATCGGGGTGTCGTCGCCCGGGAAGTCGTACTTGGAGAGCAGCTCGCGCAGTTCCATTTCGACGAGTTCGAGGAGTTCGGCGTCGTCGACCATGTCGCACTTGTTCATGTACACGAGGACGTACGGCACACCGACCTGACGGGCGAGCAGGATGTGTTCGCGGGTCTGCGGCATCGGACCGTCGGCGGCGGAACAGACGAGGATGGCGCCGTCCATCTGGGCGGCACCGGTAATCATGTTCTTGACGTAGTCGGCGTGGCCCGGGCAGTCAACGTGGGCGTAGTGACGGTTGGCGGTTTCGTATTCGACGTGGGCGGTGTTGATGGTGATGCCGCGGGCCTTTTCTTCCGGCGCCGCATCGATTTCGTCATACTTCTTGGCCGAGCCACCGAACTTGGCCGACAGCACCGTCGTGATCGCAGCAGTCAGCGTGGTCTTGCCATGGTCAACGTGTCCAATCGTCCCTACATTGACGTGCGGCTTCGTACGCGCGAATTTTTCCTTAGCCATTATCCGTTCCTCAATAGTCTAAATAGTCTAAATAAGCAAAAAATCCAGAATCCGAGCCAATCGGTGGTGCCCATGAGTAGAATCGAACTACCGACCTCTCCCTTACCAAGGGAGTGCTCTACCACTGAGCTACATGGGCCTACCTTAAAACTCCAACCGTACCGCATTGTGGAGCGGGTGAAGGGAATCGAACCCTCGTCTTAAGCTTGGAAGGCTTCAGCTCTACCATTGAGCTACACCCGCAAAACCCTTGCCCGCAACACAGGCCACTACAGCATTCAATCTGGTGGAGGGGGAAGGATTCGAACCTTCGAAGGCAGAGCCGACAGATTTACAGTCTGTTCCCGTTGACCGCTTGGGTACCCCTCCGGAAGAACGCGAGATTATCCGTTGTCAAACCAGCGGTGTCAATACCCAAAGACGCAAAAAAGCCGGCCAATGGCCGGCTTCGTGGCAGCCTGGCGGAATTACTTCTGGGACAGAACCCAGGCAGCGAGCTTGGCAGCTTCTTCCGGAGTAACGTTGTTCGGCGGCATCGGAATTTCACCCCAGGTACCCTTGCCACCGGCCTTGATCTTGGCGGCCAGCATTGCGGGAGCCTTGGCATCGCCCTTGTACTTGGCGGCGACATCCTTGTAGGCCGGACCAACCAGCTTCTTGTCGATGGCGTGGCAGGACATGCAATTCTTGGCTTTGGCCAGGGCTTCGTCAGCCTGGGCCTGGCCGGCCATCACGATACCTGCGGCGGCCATCATGGCAACATAAACAGCTTTCATTCTCTTGCTCCGTTTGTCGGGTTGGTGGGTAATTCAGTGGCAGATGATAAAACCCTTTTCCGTCGGTTGCAAACGGCATCTAGCGCAGCAGGTCGATGGATGGGGCGATGCGAACTCGCGGCCACTTCACATTAACGCACCGGGATCCCGGGCGTTGACAGCAACTGCCCTTCAAGACCGCGAAGAAAATGCCAGCAATGTTCCGGCCGAGATGAAGAGACCGCCGAATGCCTTGTTCTGCAGTCGAATGGCCTCCGGATCGTGCAACCAGCGACCCAAGCGGCCCGCAGCCAGAGCATAGGCCGACATGACGACGATGTCGGTCAGGCAAAGGGTTGCCGCGATCAGCAGATACTGGTGCAATTGCGGCCGCCCCGGATCGATGAACTGGGGCACGAGAGCGCCAATGAAGATGATCGCCTTCGGATTGGTCAGGTTGACCAGCATGCCCTGAAGAAAGAGCCCGGTGCGCCGGATCGGCAACTGGTCAGCATCGACCGGCAAGGGTAGCGCACGCCACTTCTGAATGCCGAGCCAGATCAGATAGGTCGCACCAACGAATTTGACGACCGAAAATGCCGTTTCCGAAGCAGCCAGCAAGGCGCCGAAGCCGACCGCGACAATGGCCAGATGCACCAGAATGGCAGCCTGCAGCCCAAGAATCGCCGTGAACGCCGACCAGTAGCCATGGCGTACCCCAACACTCATGCTGAGCACCGCCCCCGGCCCGGGCGTGACGGCGATCAGGATCGCCGCCAGCAGAAATCCAAGCCAGGCCCCGAGAGTCACTTGCGCCGCTGAATCTGGCTGACGTCGCGCACCGCGCCCTTGTCGGCCGAGGTGGCCATCAGGGCATAGGCTTGCAGGGCTGCGGAAACGAAGCGCTCGCGGTTGACCGGCTGCCACGCCGCATCGCCCCGGGCTTCCATCGCGGCGCGGCGGCGTGCCAGTTCGTCGTCGCGTCACGGCAAGGTGGATGCGGCGATTGGGGATGTCGATTTCGATGGTGTCGCCCTCCTCGACCAGTCCGATGGCGCCGCCATCGGCCGCTTCCGGCGAGGCATGGCCGATCGACAGGCCGGAGGTGCCGCCGGAGAAACGGCCGTCGGTGAGCAGCGCGCATTCCTTGCCCAGGCCGCGCGACTTGAGATACGAGGTCGGATAGAGCATTTCCTGCATGCCGGGGCCGCCCTTCGGGCCTTCGTAGCGGATGACGACGACGTCGCCGGCCACGATTTTGCCCTCCAGAATGCCGTTCGACCGCAGCATCCTGACTTTCGAAGACGCGGGCGCGGCCGGTGAATTTCCAGATCGATTCGTCGACGCCGGCCGTCTTGACGATGCAGCCGTCGAGCGCAATGTTGCCGTGGAGCACGGCCAGGCCACCCTCCTGCGAATAGGCGTCGGCCCGTGTGCGGATGCAGCCGCGGCTGCGGTCGAGGTCGAGCTCGCTGTAGCGCCGACTCTGCGAGAAGGCGACCTGGGTCGGCACGCCGCCCGGTCCGGCGCGGAAGAATTCATGGACTTTCGCGTCCTGCGTGCGCACCACATCCCAACGGTCGATCGCGTCGCCCAGGGTTTTTTCATGCACGGTCGGCACATTGCGGTGCAACAGGCCGGCGCGGTCGAGTTCGCCGAGGATGCCCATGATGCCGCCGGCGCGATGCACGTCCTCGATGTGGTACTTGTCGGTCATCGGCGCCACCTTGCACAGGCAGGGCACCTGGCGCGAAATGCGGTCGATGTCGGCCATCGTGAAATCGACGCCGGCCTCCTGCGCCGCAGCCAGGAGGTGCAGCACGGTGTTGGTCGAGCCGCCCATGGCGACATCGAGGGTCATGGCGTTCTCGAAGGCCTGGAAGCTGGCGATCGAACGCGGCAGGACCGAGGCGTCGTCCTGCTCGTAGTAGCGGCGGCACAGTTCGACGACCAGGCGAGCGGCGCCCAGGAACAGCTCCTTGCGGTCGGCATGCGTCGCGACGACCGTGCCGTTGCCGGGCAGCGAGAGGCCGAGCGCTTCGGTCAGGCAGTTCATCGAGTTGGCGGTGAACATGCCCGAACAGGAGCCGCAGGTCGGACAGGCGGAGCGTTCGATCTCGGCCAGATCGGCGTCGGAAACGGAACTGTCGACGGCCTTGACCATGGCGTCGACGAGGTCGAGGTGGATGACCTGACCTTGCACCGTGACCTTGCCGGCCTCCATCGGCCCGCCGGAGACGAAGACGGCCGGGATGTTGAGGCGCATGCGCGGCCATCAGCATGCCCGGGGTGATCTTGTCGCAGTTGGAAATGCAGACCATGGCGTCGGCGCAGTGGGCGTTGACCATGTATTCGACGGAGTCGGCGATCAGGTCGCGCGACGGCAGCGAGTAGAGCATGCCGCCGTGGCCCATGGCGATGCCGTCGTCGATGGCGATGGTGTTGAATTCCTTGGCGACGCCGCCGGCCGCCTCGATCTCGCGCGCCACCAGTTGCCCCATGTCCTTGAGGTGCACATGGCCCGGCACGAACTGGGTGAAGGAATTGACCATGGCGATGATCGGCTTGCCGAAATCGCCGTCCTTCATGCCGGTGGCGCGCCACAGGGCGCGCGCGCCGGCCATGTTGCGGCCGTGGGTGGAGGTGCGGGAGCGGTAATCAGGCATGGAAATCTCCGTCGAGAACTTTGCGCACAGCGGCGCGAACTATAATTGGCGAATTCTAGCCGACTCTCCGCCTCCGATGCTTCTCCACCCCCAGTTCGACCCCGTCGCCTTTTCGCTCGGCCCGCTGTCGGTGCGCTGGTACGGTCTGATGTATCTGGTCGCCTTCGTTCAGTTCATCTTGCTCGGCCGCTACCGGATTCGCACGCGCCCGGGGCTGCTCACGGTCGAGCAACTGGACGACCTGCTGTTCTACGGCATGCTCGGCGTGATCCTCGGCGGCCGGCTGGGCCAGGTGCTGTTCTACGAGCCGGGCTACTACCTCGCCCATCCGCTGGAAATTCTCGCGGTCTGGAAGGGCGGCATGGCCTTTCACGGCGGCTTTCTCGGCGTCCTCGTCGCCATGGGGCTGTGGTCGCGCAAGCACCGGATCGCCTGGTTCGACATCACCGACTTCATCGCCCCGCTGGTGCCGCTCGGGCTGGCCGCCGGACGCATCGGCAATTTCATCAACGGCGAACTGTGGGGCCGGGTCGCCGACCCCAGCCTGCCGTGGGCGATGATCTTTCCCGCAGGCCGGCGACATGCAGCCGCGCCATCCGTCGCAGCTTTATCAGGTCGGACTCGAAGGCCTGGCGCTGTTCGCAATTCTGTGGGTTTTCAGCAGTTGACCGCGACCGCGCGGCGCGGTATCCGGCGTTTTCCTGATCGGCTACGGCGCCTTCCGCTTCATCACCGAATTCTTCCGCGAGCCGGATCACGGCATCTTCGGGCAGTCGTACGCGATCAGCATGGGCCAGTGGCTGTCGTTGCCGATGGTGCTGGCGGGACTGCTACTGGTCGTACTGGCCTATCGGAAGCAGCCCTGAGCGGCTGCCTCGTCCGAGTCAGGAGAAGTCGATCCTGACCAGCGTTCCCTGATTTTCCTTGCTTTCCAGCCGTACCTGCCAGCCATAGCAGTCACAGATGCGCTTGACCAGCGACAATCCGATACCCGCGCCTGTGCTCCCCATGTCGTGATAATGGCGAACGAAGACCTGTTCGACAGCCTTGGCCGGGATACCCGGGCCGCTATCGCTTACCGTCAGAGAATCGGCGTCCTGCAGTACGCTCACTGATCCGCTGGCCGTGAAGAAAAATGCATTGCGAACCAGGTTGCCGGCAACGATCTTCACCAGACCCGGATCGACCGCGAGGATCAGCTCAGGGTTGGTTTGCACCGTCACCTCGACCGGTTTGTCATGAAGGAGATGGCGCTGCTCGGCCACCACTTCGCGCACCGCGTCGGCCACCACGCACCCACCACCTGCTGCTGACATGCTGTATTCCTCACGCGCCATCAACAACAGCGCGGTACCCAACTCGGCCATGTCATTGGCGGCACGCTTGATGCGCATGACCCGGGTCTTTGGCTTTTCGCCGAGCGTCTCGTCCTCGAGCAGTATTTCCGTCGCGCTGAGGATTACCGCGAGCGCAGTACGCAACTCGTGGCTCATGTCGGCGCTGAACACCCGCTCACGCTCCATGAAGGCGCGCATGCGGACAAGATGACGGTCGAAAACCCGGGCCAGTTCGCCAACTTCGCCCACCGGAAAATCGTCGGCCAGCGGGTGCTCCCAATCGTTCGGACTGCGGTGGCGCACTTTCGCCGCCAACTGGGCGACCGGCGCAACTACCGTGCGCGAAACCCAGATGCCGCCAAGCGCCGACAACATGGTCATGGCGACCACCAGCAGGACGAGCATCCAGGCAAAGCGTTGTTCGCGGCGCACTTGCAGGGCAGTATCGTGAAGCAAAATATAGCGCACCCCGCCACGTTCCACGATGGCGACCCGATAGCTGATTGACCCCAGGTTAATGTCATGACGGCCGGCAGGTAATCCCGCAAGATAAGTCGGCACATCGCCAACGCCGTCGTTGCCCTGCACGTAGCCGTGGACGACGACGGTGGCGGGTGGCAGGGATGCCGGATTCCGCTCGCGCCGGGCGATGTAATCGTCCAGTTCGGCGGACAGGGTTTCATCGATCAGGCGCTGACTCAGATCATGCGCGCTTTGGTACACGGCGATGACCATGATCAGGCTGACGAGGGCGCCAAAGCCGGCAAAAAACAGGGCGACGCGCCCGCGCAGATCAGACAGCAGGGGCATCGGGCGCTTTTATCTGATAGCCGACGCCACGCAAGGTGTGCATCAGGGGAACCTGTCCCGGCGCGTCGATGGCCGAGCGGAGCGTATGCACATGCACGCGCAGCACGTCGCTGTCCGGGAGTGAATCGCCCCAAACGGCCTGCTCTATGTCGCGCCGCAAGAGCACGGCGGGAGAACGTTTCATCAGCAACTCCAGAATCTTCAGCGGAAGCGCCGGCAGTGCCAGAGCCTTCCCGGCACGTTGCACGGCAAAGGTATCGAGATCGAACACCAGATCGGCCACCTTGAGCAGGCGCCTGGTTTCGCCGGGGCGTGAACGTCGTGTCAAGGCCCGCAGCCGCAAATCCAGTTCGCGCAGTTCGAAAGGCTTGACCAGATAATCATCGGCCCCTTCACTGAAACCAGCCACCTTGTCGGTGAGCGTGGTACGGGCCGACAGGATGAGCACCGGAACGCAGGATTGTGCGTCCTGACGCAAACGCCTGCATAAATCCAGACCGTCGATGCCCGGCAACATCAGGTCGAGGACAATGGCGTCATAGGCGTTGGTGACGGCGAGATGCAAACCGGTGACGCCGTCCATGGCCACATCGACCAGATAACCCTTGGACTCCAGATAATCGGCAATATTTGTCGCCAGATCCTTGCTGTCTTCGACGACAAGGATGGAAATGGCTGCAGCGTCGCGCATTGTTGGGCTGGCGGTGGAATATCGGAATGACAAACAGTCTTTTACGTCAAGCGCTACGCCAAGTCCACTGCCGTTCAACCCCCGTCAAGTCTCATGCGTGGCGAAACGGAAAGTCGAGGATGACGTCGGCCAGGCGCCCCAGCAGGTTGCGGCGATCCACTTTCAGGATATCCGCCCCATCAGCAAAGCCATCGGGAAATCCGCCGGCGATCGTAACGACGAGATCGGGGGACCAGGCCTCGACCACTTCGGCCATGGCGGCTTTCGGGTCTCTCCAGAGCACCCTGGCTTCGGCCCAGGCAAGGTTATGGCGCGCAAGCTGCAGGTCGAGGCGCTTCCCGGCATCCCGCGCACGCCGGACGGCTGCTTCTTCCGGAAGCATTCCGGCCGGCCCGTCGGATTCAAAGCCACTATGCGTGTCGAGAATGCGCACGACCAGCAATTCGCACTTCCACCCTGCACAAGGTCGCTGACGCGATGCAGCAGAAGCGCGGTCTGGCCGGCGCTGAAAATGGGCACGAGAATGCGTCGATAGGTTTTCATGGCAGTATTTATTCGGTAATCGCTTGTTCGGGGATGGTCATGGTCTGGTCGCCGATTTTCTGACAGGGACGAAAGACCCTGGTACGGCAGGTCGCGCAAATCGCCGGGTCGAGGTGCGGAAACAACGCTTCCGCCGGTCGCGACTTGGCCGGGTAAAGATTTTCCTCACCGATGGCGTCCATGAAGCCGCCGTTACGCAAGGACGCGGCGACGTTCTCCTTCATCCGGTACAGGCCGAAGCTGCCCCCGGCGCTCGCATAGCGCTTCGCGGTTTCGCCGAGAAATTCCGCACCGGCCAAATCGATAAAATTGATGCCGCTCGCCATCAACACCAGGTGCTTGTGCTTCGGCGATTTTTCCGTCAATTCCTGAACTTGCTGCTGGAGATGCGACACCGCGCCGAAGAAAATCGAGCCGTTGAGTCGCATCATCTTTATTTGCGGGCATTCCGGGCGACCGTTCGCGGCCACATAGTGATAACTATCCGCGTCGCCGTCCGGCACTACGGCCTCCAGCGCCGGGCGCGAGGTACGGTACAAGTAAAGCGCCAGCGACAAGGCGACGCCGAGAAAGATGCCTTTTTCGAGATCGAACAGGGTGCCGACCAGCGTGACCCACAAGACGACCGTTTCCTGGCGGCTGATGCGATGCAACTGCCGGATATGATGAAAGTCGATCAATCCCCAGGCGACGAGAAACAGGATGCCGGCCATCGCCGCGGTGGGCAGATAGGCCGCCAAGGGCGCCACCAGGAGCAGGATGAGAACCAGAAAGAACGAGGCATAGACGGCCGCCAGCGGCGTCTGGGCACCCGCCGCATAATTCACGCCACTGCGGTTGAACGAACCGGACGATGCGTAGCCCGAAAAGAAGGCGCCGACCAGATTCGAAAGCCCCTGACCAATGAATTCCTGGTTGCCATCGATCTGCTGGCCGGAGCGGCCAGCGATCGAACGGGAAATCGACACCGCCTCGGTCAATGCCAGCATGGTGATGATGAGCGCCGGAAACAGCATCTGCGAAACGCTGCGCAAGGAAAAATCAGGCATGGTCAAGGGCGGCAGGCCGGACGACAGCGCGCCGACCGTCCCGATATGAGTCGTCTCCACGCCAACATAGCCGTTAACGGCCACCGCGAGCAGGCTGCCGGCGACAAGCGCGACAATCATGTAGGGCAGTTTGGGCATGACCATTTTGGTCAGAATGCCGACCATCAGCGTCGTCAGGCTGACCGCCAGCACGTAGGGATTGGTGTCGCCCGCCTGCCGCGCAAACAGTCCGAGAATCTCGAAGAAGGGCGTACCGCGTGGAATATCGAGTCCGAAGAAATTCTTGATCTGGCTTCCGGCAATGAGTAGCGCCGCGCCAGCCGTAAAGCCGATAACCACGGTATGGGAAATGAAATTGACCAGCACGCCCATGCGCGCCAGGCCCAATGCCAATTCGAACAGGCCGGTCAGCGCGGTCAGCGTCAGCACCAGCCCGATGAATTCGGGAGAACCGGGCTGGGCGTAGGGGCTCACCGAAGCGAAGACGGCAATTGAAATGGCTGTGGTCGGTCCGGAAACCAGGTGCCAGGACGAGCCGAACAGCGCAGCGACGATCGCCGGCGCCATCGCCGCATACAGCCCGTATTCGGGCGGCAGGCCGGCAATCGTCGCAAAGGCCACCGCCTGGGGCAGCACAATCAGCGCCCCGGTTATGCCGGCCAGGGCGTCGGCGCGCGAACTGGCGCGGGTCACCCGGTCACGCCAGCGCAGAAACGGAAGCAAGCCGAGCCAATGCGCAAAGGAGGGAGAAGCGCTCCTGCTGACGTATTCCTCGGCCATCTCGAAAACCCCAATCCGTGACAATGATCGAAGTCTGCCGGGAAGCGCGTTAAGGGCCGGTTAAGCGCAGGTCAAGGGCAGGTTATCCGCTTGCCGCAATGCCCGTTTTTGGCGGAAATCGCGTGCCGAAAGCCATATAATTCCGGATCACGATTTTCTCGAGACAGGAATCTACCCATGCAACGTCCGTTCAAGGTTCTCGGCATCCAGCAAATCGCCATCGGCGGCCCGTCCAAGGAAAAGCTGCGCACGTTGTGGGTCAACATGTTCGGCCTCGAGGTCACCAGCACCTTCGTTTCCGAGCGCGAAAACGTCGACGAGGACATCTGCGCCATGGGCAGCGGCCCGTTCAAGGTCGAGGTCGACCTGATGCAGCCGCTCGATCCGGAAAAGAAGCCGGCCGTGCACACCACCGCCGCTCAACCACGTCGGGCTGTGGATCGACGATCTGCCGAAGGCCGTCGAATGGCTCTCCGCCAACGGCGTGCGCTTCGCGCCGGGCGGCATCCGCAAGGGCGCCGCCGGTTTCGACATCACCTTCCTGCACCCCAAGGGCAACGAGGAATTCCCGATCGGCGGCGAAGGCGTGCTGATCGAACTGGTGCAGGCGCCGCCGGAAGTCGTTTCGGCGTTCGCCAGGCTGGCCGCCGGCTGATTTGCAGCACGGGCGGCGGCTGTTGCGGTCAACGCCCGAAAAATGCCGAATTTCAGGTGTGACGACCGGGCGCCTTGGCGCCCGTCGCTCATGCAGGCCGGACGGCGCCGGAAAACGCCAAGATCTCCCGGCTCGGGACGTCGCCCGCGACGCCGAACAGCGCCCGCAAACGCTGGGTGGCGGATTTTGCCTGCAGGCGCGCTTCCGCGGCTTCGTGCTCGACCAGGGCCAGGGTCACCAGATTGGCGATCACGTGGGCGAACAGGCGGTGCACGGGACTCCAGGGTTCGCGCGTGGCGACCTGTTCGAGCGAGAGGACGCCCTGGAATTCGCCGCGAATGTGAATCGGCGTGTCGAGGACTGCCGAAATGCGGTGGTGCGCCAGGTAGCCGGTCGTGAATTCGGCGGTGGCAGGATGCTGGCTGGCATCGTCGGCGACGATGCACGACTCGCTGCGCAGGGCATTGAAATAGGCGGGATAGTGGCTGGCCTGCAGGCTGTCGCTGCTGCCATGGCGGGCCGGCGAGAGTTCGTACAGTTCGAGGCAGCGCAACTCGCGTTGATCGCCGGTCAGCGCCCAGATGCTGACCCGCTCCACCCCGGACATGCGCGCCGCCGATTCGGTCAGGATGCTCAGCGCCATTTCCAGCGACGCCTCCCTGAAGTAGCCGCCGCGCGACAGGCAGGCGATGCCCTCCTGCAATTCTGCAGGTGACGCCAGGCTGGGCCGGTTGCGGTCTGTGGGTATCGTTTCCATCGGTTACGCTGACAAGCGGTGTGAGCCACCTCTATGCAATGTCAGCGATTCTAGGCGCGAACCCGCGAATCGACCGTGAAATGCGCCACGCCGCAGGCAACACGGCGCCCCGGTGCCCAGTCAGGCGGGGCCGGGCATGGTCTTGAAGACGAAGGCGACCTTTTCGACGTCGGTGATCCAGACCAGCCCGTCGCCGTAATGGCCGGTTCGGGCGACCTCCGTGACGCGCTGAAAAATCGCCTCGGCCACTTCGTCGGGCGCGATGATCTCGATGCGCACCTTGGGCGTGTAGTCCGTCAGTTCATCCTTGATCCGTATGCGCGCCGGAACGTGGCGACTCGGCGCGCTGCAGCCCTCGACCTTGCTGACCGTCATGCCGGGAAAACCGGGCAGCGCGACCAGCGCATCGCGCAGCACTGCCAACTTGTTGGGGCGGATGATCGCCTTGATTTCCTTCATGCCTCGATTTTCTCCTCGTCAAACCAGCGGTAGATGGTGGGCAGGACAACCAGCGTGAGCAGCGTTGAAGTGATTATGCCGCCGATGACGACGATGGCCAGCGGGCGTTGCACCTCGGAACCCGGCCCGCTCGAGAACAGGAAGGGAATGAGGCCAAGCATGGCCACCGTCGCCGTCATCATCACCGGCCGGAAGCGCAGGGTTGCGCCCTCGATTACCGCCTGGCGCAGCGAACGGCCATCCTCGCGCAGCCCCCGGATGTAGGAGACCAGCACGACGCCGTTGAGCACCGCAATGCCCCACAGCGCGATGAACCCTACGGAGGCCGGCACCGACAGGTACTCACGGCTGATGAAGAGGCCGATGACGCCGCCGATCGAGGCAAAGGGCAGGACCATGATAATCAGCGTCGCAAAGCGCAGCGAGTTGAAGAGCAAAAAGAGCAGGAAGAAAATGGCGGCGATGGTAATCGGGATGATGACCGTCAGGTGGCCGAGCGCCCGCTCCATGTTCTGGAACTGCCCGCCCCACTCCAGGTAATAGCCTTCCGGCAGCTTGATCTGAGCATCGACCTTCTGCTGCAGTTCGGCGACGAAGCCGCCGAGGTCGCGATCCTTGACGTTCACACCGACGACGATACGGCGCTTGCCCAACTCGCGTGAAATCTGCGCCGGGCCGTCCATGACGCGAATTTTGGCGACATCGACAAGCCGCACCTGAGCGCCGTTCGGCGAGGTAATCAAGACATTCGAGATCGCCTCGACATTGTTGCGGAACCGCTCGGGTAGTCGCACCACGCCGGGAAAGCGGCGCTCGCCCTCGAAGATTTCGGTGACCTCCTTGCCACCGATTGCCGTTTCCAGCACATCGTTGACATCGGAAACGTTCATCCCGAGGCGGGCGATAGCCTGACGGTCGATTTCGACCGTCAGGTACTGTTGCCCGCTGATTCGCTCGATGCGCAGATCCTGGGCGCCCTGCAAGCCCTGGGCGACCTTGCCGATCTGGCCGGCGATCTTTTTCAGTTGATCGAGATCGTCGCCGAACACCTTGACCGCGATGTCGGAGCGGACGCCGGTGACCATTTCGTCGACCCGATCGGAAATCGGCTGCGCCATGACGATCTGCACGCCGGGCAGCGCCTTCAGCTTGTCGCGCATCGCGTCCTGGATGTCGTCCTGGGTCCACCCGGACGGCCACTCGCTGCGCGGCTTGAGGCTGACGATCGGGGTCGATTCGTTCGGCCCCTGCGAATCGGCCGGCGATTCACCGCGACCGACGCCGGAAACCGCCGATTTGACGCCCGGCACCTGCATCACCAGCCGCATCGCCTCCATTTCCATCTTGATCGACTCGTCGAGCGAGATGTTGGGCACCCGGTTGATGCCGGGCACCACCGAACCCTCTTTCATTTCCGGAATGAACGCCGTGCCGAGGAAAGGCAGGACCGCAACCGTCAGCATGAAAGCGCCGACCGCCACCGCTACCGTCTTCTTCTCGTTGCCCAGCGCCCAGTGCAGCATCTTCAGGTAGCGCACCTTCATCGCCTGGATCAGCTTCGTATCGTGATCGCCGTCGTGCGCCGGTGGCTTTAGCAGGTAAGTCGACATCACCGGCGTCAGCGTCATCGCGAGAATCAGCGAAATCGCGAGCGCAATGGCGATGGTATAGGCGAGCGGTGCGAACATCTTGCCTTCCATCCCCTGCAGCGTCATCAACGGCAGGAATACGAGAATGATGATGCCGACCCCGAAGATGACCGGCGTCGCGACCTCGACCACGGCGCGCAAGATGATGCGCAACTGGCTTTCGCCGGTTTTTGACTGGCGACCGAGTTGCAGGTAGGCATTTTCGACCACCACCACCGAACCGTCGACCATCAGGCCGATGGCGATGGCCAGGCCGCCGAGCGACATCAGGTTGGCCGAAATGCCCAGCTTGTTCATCGCCACGAAGGTCAGCAAGGGCGTCAGCACCAGCGTCGCCACGACGATCAGCGAGGAGCGCACGTCGCCGAGAAACAGGAATAGAACGACGACAACCAGGACGACGCCTTCGAGCAGCACCTTGGTCACGGTCCACAGCGCCGCATCGACCAATTCCGAACGGTCGTAGTAGGCCACGATCTTGAGGCCGTCGGGCAGCATGCCCTTGGCGTTGATCTCATCGACCCTGGTCTTGACGCGGCTCACCACGTCCTTGGCGTTGCCGCCGGCGATCATCATCACCACCCCGCCCACTGCCTCGGTGGTGCCGTTCTTGATGATCGCGCCATGGCGGACGGCATGGCCGATCTGTACCTCGGCGACGTCACGGACATAAACCGGCACGCCGTCCTTTTCCTTGAGCACGATGGCGCGCAGGTCGTCGAGATCCTTGACCAGTCCGACGCCGCGGATCAGGTATTGCTCGGCGTATTGCGGCAGCACGCCGCCGCCGGCGTTGGCGTTGTTGCGCCCGACCGCCTGATAAACGTCGGCGACGCTCAAGCCGAAATGGCGCAGCTTGTCCGGATTGACCAGCACCTGATATTGCTTGGCGTAGCCGCCTTGCGAGTTGATCTCGGCAATCCCCGGGATCGAGCGCAGCAACGGGCGCACCACCCAGTCCTGGGCAATCCGGCGCTGCATCAGTTCTTCTTCGCTGAGCGCCCGGTCGCCATCATCGGGGCGTTCCAGCGTGTATTGGTAAACCTCACCAAGACCGGTGGACACCGGGCCAAGGACTGGCGTGATGCCCTCCGGCAGGCGCGAACCCACTTCGAGCAGGCGTTCCATGACCAGCTGGCGGGCAAAATAGACATCGGTCTTGTCGTTGAAGACCAGCGTAATCAGCGACAGGCCCGGCTTGTTCAGCGAGCGCATTTCCTCCAGGCCGGGCAGGCCGGTCATCGCCACCTCCAGCGGCACGGTGGCGAAGCGCTCGACCTCTTCCGGCGAACGGCCCGGCGCTTCGGTGGCGATCTGCACCTGAATGTTGGTGACATCGGGGAAGGCATCGACCGACAACTTGCGCGCAGCATCCAATCCAAAAAAGAAGAGGACGACGGCAACCACGGCGACGATCAGGCGCTGCTTGAGCGCCCCGCGAACAAGCGACTCGATCACTTGGCCTCCAATGCCTGGCGATTGCGCTCGTTATTCAGATGGAAGGCGCCGTCAATCACCACCCGCTCCTGCCCCTTGAGGCCGGAAAGCACCACGCGCTGCCCGCCCTGCGCCGGCCCAAGGCGGACCGGGACGAGACGGAAGGCATCTTCCGGCTCGGCAATGAAAACATGATCCTCGTCGTTCTCGCGGACCACCGCGCTGGCGACGATGACCATCCGCTCAACCGGCTTGCCCTCGATCAGCATCGAGGCGAGCATGGCCGGCTTGAGGCGGCCATCGCGGTTATCGAGCTCGGTTCGTACCAGCACGGTGCGCGTCTCCGGGTTAATCGTCTGGCTGACAAAGATCAGCTTGCCGGTCAGTTTTTCGTTACCCAGCGCCGGCACCTCGATCGTCACCGTCTGCCCGGTCCTGACCTGGCTGACCTGTTGCTCCGGCACTTCCGCCACCGCCCACAAGCGGGAAAGATCGGCCACCACGAACAGGACATCCGCCGGCTGCACGACCTGGCCCTGAGCCAGCCTGCGCTCGACAACCGCGCCGCCCAGCGTCGCCACCACTGGCACCACCGAATCCACCGCGCCTTCGCTACCCAGGCGTGCGATCGCCGCCGAGCTGACTCCGAGCAATTGCAACTGGTCGGCGGCGGCACGGGTCTCGGCCACCGAGATCTGATATTCGCTCTGCCGCCGCTGCAATTCGGCGGCGCCAATCACATCCGCGTCGAACAAGGCTTTGGCTCGCTCAGCATTGCGCCGGTTCAACTCAAGCTCGGCGCGCGCCTTGAGGTAAGCCAGTTGTTGCGTTGACAGTTCGCTGCTGTTGAGGCGAGCGAGCACCTCGCCTTTGCCGACCGCCTGCCCAAGTAGCGCATCAATCTGGGTCACGCGCCCGGTAACGGTGGCGCCGATACGCGCCAGCCGCTGCTCGTCGAAGTCGATGCGCCCCGCGACGCGCAGGGTCTCGGCGACCGACTGAGTCGTCACCGTGGCCAGCTTGAGCTGGGCCAGGAGGTCCGGCCCCGGCGCCACAAGTGCGGGGTCGCCGGCATTCGGCGCGGCGGTTTTGGCGGTTTCCTTGCCGCATCCGGCAAGCAGTGCTGCGGTGAACAGCAAAAAGAGGGCTTTTTTCATTCTGTTTTTCCACCGGGGATTGCCCGTAGCCTTTCAATTTCCACCCACGCGGCGGCCAGTTCGTAGCGCGCCGTGGTCAGCTCGGAACGCGCTGCACGAAAGACGCGCTGGGCATCGAGCACTTCGAGAAAGCCACGCTCGCCGAAGCGATAAGCGGCTTCAGCGACTTTCAGGGCCGCCTCGGCCTGTCTGACAATGCCCGATTCGAGCGCGGCCACCTGCGCCTGGGCAATTTCATATTGCTGGTAGGCGACCTCCAGAGTCTGGGCCAGCGAAAACTCCTGTGCCTCCAGCTCATTGCGCGCCCGTGAAAGTTGCGCGGCGGCTTCGCCGACCGGACCGCTCCGGCGGTCCCAGAGCGGAATCGTCATCACCACGCCCAATTGGGAAGCGCGCATGTCCGGGTCTTCATTCACTGCCGCCTTCAAGGCGAGATTCGGCCAGCGCTGGGCACGCTCAAGGTCAAGCTGGCGCTCGGCACGCACCGTTTCGGCGCGCGCGCGCGCCAATTCGGGGCTGCTCTCGCCCAGTTGTTTGCGTAAGCCGTCGAGCGGCTGCAGCGCAGGCACATCGCCAAGGCGACCACTCAGGGTAAATTCAGCAGGCAAGGCGCCGCCGACAGACTGGCGCAATAGCGAACGCGCCTGATCGACCCGGAAGCCCGCCGCCTGGGCCGTCTTCTGCGCATTCAAGGCCTCGGCGTCAGCCTTGATCAGCTCGAAGCGGGCCGCGTCGCCGGTCTCGACGCGCTTGGCAATGCGAGCGCGCACACTCTCCATCGCAGCGCTGTCTTCCCGTGCATTCTTCAGTTCCGCCTCGCGCCGCAGTACTTCGAAATAACGCCCCCGCACACGCGCCAGGAGATCGGCTTCGAAGGCGCGGGTCGCTGCGCTTGTCGCCTCCAGCCCGGCCTCGGCGGCACCGATGCGGGCCGAGCGCCGCCACGGCATGTCGAGCGGCTGCGTCAGCGTGACCGTACTGGCATTACCCGACGTGCCCCCGGGATTGCGGGCACTGGCGCGGCCACCGAGGTACTCGATCTCGGGGTTTGGAAAAGCCGCCGCGCTGTTAACGGCATAGCGCGCCGCGGTCACCTGATCGCGCGAGGCCAGCATGGCCCGGCTCGACTCCATGGCCATCGCCTCAAGGTGGGGCAGGTCGTATGGAGCCTGAGCAAAGACCGGCGAAGCAGCGAGGCCGCAGGCGATGGCAAGCATTCTTGAGTAGCGAATCATTGGCATAAGGTGAGCAAGCCCCGTGCCATGCTCAGGCCCGACCAAGCGCCGCAATCCGCGCTTCCAGCGGCGGGTGCGTCGCGAGCAGCGCCATGAAGCCTGGCCCGTCGACGATGCCGGAAGCAGCCATGCTCTGCGGTAGCGGCTCGGTATGCAGGTTGCCGAGGCGCCGCAGTGCGTTCTGCATCGGCACCGGTGAGCGCATCAGTTGTGCGGCGCCGGCGTCGGCCCGGAATTCGCGCTGGCGCGAGAACCAGGCGACGATCATGCTGGCCAGCACGCCGAAGATGACCTGACTGACCATGCTGGCGACCAGGTAGCCAACACCGGGGCCGCTGCTATCGGAACCCCGGCGCAGGAAGGAGTCGACCGCATAGCCGACGATGCGCGAGAGGAAGATGACGAAGGTGTTGACCACGCCCTGGATCAGCGTCAGCGTCACCATGTCGCCGTTGGCGATGTGCGCGACCTCGTGCGCCAGCACCGCCTCGGCTTCCTCGCGCGTCATGCTTTGCAGCAGGCCGGTTGACACCGCGACCAGCGAGCTGTTTTTCGTCGCGCCGGTGGCAAAGGCATTCGGCTCGCCTTCGTAAATGGCGACTTCCGGCATCGCCAGATTGGCGTCCCTGGCGAGGCGGGCGACGGTATCGACCAGCCAGACCTCGGTCGAGTTGCTGGGCGATTCGATGACGCGGGCGCCGACACTGCGCTTGGCCATGAATTTTGACATCGCCAGCGAAATGAAGGCGCCGCCAAAGCCAATCAAGCCCGAGAAGGCGAGCAGCATGCCAAGATTAAGGCCATTTTCGGTCAGAAATCGATCGACCCCGAGCAGGTTGGCGGCCAGACCAAGTACCAGCATTACCGCGAGGTTGGTAGCAAGAAAAAGGATTACGCGTTTCATGACGGACTCCATCAAAATAGGAAACAAGGCCATTATAGTGCGTCGCACAATCCTGTAAAATCTTAGTTTGACTGAATTATATTTCTGTTTTTTCGGATAATTTATGGCGAATCTAAACTACAAACACCTGCACTATTTCTGGGTCGTCGCGCACGAAGGCAGCATGACGCGCGCCGCCGAGCGGCTGGATGTGGCGGTGCAGACGATCAGCGGCCAACTTTCGCTGCTCGAGCGCAATCTGGGCAAGGCGCTGTTCGTCAGCCAGGGACGCGGCCTTGCCTTGAGCGACGCCGGGCGCTTGGCGCTCGGTTACGCCGACCAGATCTTCGAGCTTGGCGAAGCGCTCGAGGAAGCGGTGCGGACAGCCGACAGCGCCAACGTGTTGCGTTTGCGCACCGGCATCTCCGACGGCATTCCCAAGCTGCTCGCCTATCAACTGCTGGAATCCGTGCTGGCAATGCCTGAAGACGTGCGCCTGATCTGCAGCGAGGGCAGTTTCGAACCCTTGCTGGCCGAACTGGCGCTGCATCACATCGATCTCGTCCTGACCGACCGCCCGGCGCCGACCGGCGGCAACCTGAAGGTCTTCAGCACGCAACTGGGCGACTTTGCCGCCGGCCTGTTCGGCAGCCCCGCGCTGGTCGAACGCTACACCCAGGGCTACCCGGAAAGCCTCAACGGCGCGCCGCTGTTCCTGCCGACCCGCCAGAACGCATTGCGCGGCCGCATCGACCGCTGGATCGAAGGGGTCGGCATCCGGCCACGCATCGTCGGCGAGTTCCAGGACAGCGCCTTGCTGACCACCTTCGGACGCGCCGGCCTCGGCTTTTTCCCGGCGCCGCTGGTGCTGGCCGGGCAGGTTGCCAGCCAGCTCGACGCCATGCCGCTCGGCGAGATGGCCGGCGTCAGCGAGCAGATCTACGCCATCTCCAACGAACGCCGCATCCGCCATCCGGCCATCGAGGTGCTGTGCGCCGCAGCGCCACGGGGCGTCCCCGGGCACGGGGTATAATCCGTTCCCCCCAACGCATTACAAAGCAGAAAATTCATGTCGCCGTTTCGCCATATCGTCATTCTCTCGCTCGGCCTGATTTGCGCCGCCCAGGCCCTTGCCCAGCAGCTTCCCGTCCCGCCCGCCGCTCGCCGCCAAATCCTGGTTACTGCTGGAAATGGGCTCCGGCCAGGTGTTGACCGCGGAAAAGCCCGATGAGCGCATCGAGCCGGCCTCGCTGACCAAGCTGATGACGGCCTACCTGACCTTCGCCGCGCTGCGCCAGAAGACCATCGCCCTCGATCAACCGGTGACGGTATCGCAGAAGGCCTGGAAGACCGGCGGCTCCAAGATGTTCATCCGGGTCGATACGCAGGTACCGGTCGAAGACCTGATCAAGGGCATGATCGTACAGTCGGGCAACGACGCCTGCGTTGCGCTGGCTGAGGCGATCGCCGGCAGCGAGGAAAGCTTCGCGCAAATGATGAACCGCGAGGCCAAGCGCCTCGGTATGGCCTCCTCCAGCTTCACCAATTCGACCGGCCTGCCCGATCCGCAGCTGTACACCACGGCGCGCGACCTGGCGACGCTGGCGGCGGCGCTGATCCGCGACTTCCCCGAGGAGTACAAGAAGTATTACTCGATGAAGGAATTCCGCTACAACAACATCACCCAGCCCAACCGCAACCGCCTGCTGTTCATCGACTCCTCGGTCGACGGCGTCAAGACCGGCCATACCGATGGCGCCGGCTACTGCCTGATTTCCTCCGCGCTGCGCGACCAGCGCCGCCTGCTGTCGGTCGTCCTCGGCACCAAGTCCGATTCCACCCGCGCCAGCGAATCGCTCAAGCTGCTCAACTGGGGCTTCCAGTCCTACGATGCCGTCACGCTGTTCACCAAGGACCAGCCGGTCGCCACGCTGCGTGTCTGGAAGGGTACGCAAGAGACGGTCAAGGCCGGCTTCACCGGCAACTTCTCGCTTGCCGTGCCGAAGGGCTACGCCGACAAGGTCAAGAGCGAATTCACGCCGCAACCGCGACTGATTGCACCGCTTCAGTCCGGACAGCAGCTCGGCACGCTGAAGGTCACCATCGACGGCAAGGTTTACGGCGAATATCCGGTCCTCGCGCTTGAAAATGTCCCGCTCGCCGGCATCTTCGGTCGTACTGTCGATAGCGTAAAACTCTGGTTCAAGTGATCTGATGACACCCTACGTCGCCGATCCCGTCTATCTGAACGGCCGCTTCCTGCCGCTGGCGGAAGCCGGCATTTCGCCGCTCGATCGCGGGTTTCTCTACGGCGACGGGGTCTATGAACTGATCCCTGTCTATTCCCGCCGCCCGTTCCGCCTCGCCGAACACCTGACGCGGCTGCAGGCGACGCTGGACGGCATCCGGCTGGCCAACCCGCTCGATGCCGCCGGCTGGACGACCGTCGTCGAGCAAGCTGATCGCCGAAGCGCCGTGGGCCGACCAGTCGATCTACCTGCAAGTCACGCGCGGCGCTGACAACAAGCGCGACCACGCCTTCCCGCCGGCCAGCGTGCCGCCCACCGCCTTCGCCTTCAGTTCGCCGCTGGTCACGACGCCGGCCGACATCCGCGCCGTCGGCGTCGCCGCGATCACCGTCGCCGACGACCGCTGGGCGCACTGCGACCTCAAGGTCATCTCGCTGCTCGCCAACATCCTGGCGCGCCAGCAGGCGGTCGACGCCGGCTGCGCCGAAGCACTGCTGATCCGCGACGGCTATCTCAAGGAAGGCGCAGCGTCGAACATCTTCGTCGTCAAGGATGGCGTGCTGCTGGCGCCGCCGAAGACCAGCTTCATGTTGCCCGGCATCACCTACGACGTTGTCCTCGAACTGGCCGCCGGTCACGGTCAACCTGCTGGAAATACGCGAAATTCACGAAAATGAACTTCGCGCCGCCGACGAGGTCTGGATGACCTCATCGACCAAGGAAGTGCTGGCAATCACGACGCTCGACGGAACCCCTGTCGGAAGTGGGCAAAGCGGGCAAGCCCGGCCCGGTCGGCGAACGGATGTGGCAGTGGTATCAGGATTTCAAGAACACGGTAATGCGCAAAGGCTGAGATGGCTTCATACAAGGACACCCTCCTCGAATTTCCCTGCGACTTTCCCCTGAAGATCATGGGCAAGGCGGAGGACGAACTCGCCCAGGTGGTCCTCGAGATCGTCACCCGGCACGCCCCCGATTTCGACGGCGCCCGCATGGAAATGCGCGCCAGTTCCGGCGGCAACTACCTGAGCCTGACGTGCACCGTGGTCGCCACCTCGAAGCCGCAGCTCGACGCGCTGTACACCGACCTGAGTCGGCCACCCGCTGGTCAAAGTAGTGCTTTGAGGATTGGCAGTTCGAACGTCTGGGCCGGGTCGAGTACGAGCCAACCTGGCACGCGATGCAGGCATTTCACCGCCGACGCGCACGCCGGAAACGCCCGACGAACTGTGGATCGTCGAACACCCGCCGGTCTACACGCTGGGCCAGGCCGGCAAGCCCGAACACATCCTCGAAGATGTCGGCATTCCCATCGTCAAGATCGACCGCGGCGGCCAGGTCACCTACCACGGCCCCGGCCAGGTGGTGATCTACCTGCTGCTCGACCTGCCGCGCCTGAAGATCAAGGTGCGCGAACTGGTCACCGCCATCGAACAAGGGGTGATCGACTTTCTTGCGGCGCATGGCGTCCATGCCGAGCGCCGCGCCGGCGCCCCCGGCGTCTATGTCGGCGAAGCCAAGGTCGCCGCCCTCGGCCTCAAAATAAAAAATGGTTGCAGTTACCACGGCTTGTCGCTCAATGTCGATATGGATCTTCACCCATTTACCGCGATCAACCCTTGCGGCTATGCTGGACTCAAAGTCACGCAGACCCGGGACCTCGGCGTCCCGCTCACCGCACACGAGGCCGGCGAGCAACTTTCTCAACACTTGCTAAAGCATCTGGACACACAACATGGCTGAAAAAGGCGTCAAGCAAAAAGGCGAACTGAAAACCGCGCGCATTCCGATCAAGATCGTGCCGGTCGACCAGCCGCTGAAAAAACCGGACTGGATTCGCGTCAAGGCCGGCAACAGCGCCGGGCGCTTCGGCGAAATCAAGACCATGCTGCGCGAACGCAAGCTGCACACCGTCTGCGAGGAAGCCACCTGCCCGAACATCGGCGAATGCTTCGGCCGCGGCACGGCGACCTTCATGATCCTCGGCGACATCTGCACGCGCCGCTGCCCGTTCTGCGACGTCGGCCACGGCCAGCCGCTGCCGCCCAACCCGGACGAGCCGCGCGAACTCGGCGAATCGGTCGCCGCGCTGAAGCTCAAATATGTGGTCATCACCAGCGTCGACCGCGACGATCTGCGTGACGGCGGCGCCCAGCACTTCGTCGATGTGATCCGCAATGTGCGCGAACTGTCGCCGACCACCACCATCGAAACGCTGGTGCCCGACTTCCGCGGGCGCATGGAAATTGCCCTCGAGGTACTCGGACAGGCGCCTGCCCGATGTACTGAACCACAACCTGGAAACCGTGCCGCGCCTCTACAAGCAGGCGCGCCCCGGCGCCGACTACAAGCACTCGCTGGAATTCCTGAAGCAGTTCAAGGCGCGCTACCCGAAAGTTTCCACCAAATCCGGCCTGATGGTCGGCCTCGGCGAAACCGACGAGGAAATCCTCGAAGTCATGCGCGACCTGCGCGCCCACGACGTCGAGATGCTGACCATCGGCCAATACCTCGCCCCCAGCGGCCACCACCTGCCGGTCAGCCGCTACGTACACCCCGACACCTTCAGGATGTACGAGGAAGAAGCCAAAAAAATGGGCTTCACCGGCGCCGCCTGTGGGCCGATGGTCAGGTCAAGCTACTGGGCGGACCAGCAGGCGCACAGCGCCGGCGTCGCCTGAGCGACCGGCTTTATTGGGGCGGCGGCGGAGGTGGAGTACCCGGCGGTGGCGGAGGTGGCGCGCCCGGCGGTGGTGGGGGAATACCTGCGCTCGGCGGATTGTTGACCACCCTCGGGTAGGCCATGTTGGCCGGCACCGGAACCCGGTGCCCCTTCACGTACATGCACTGGATGTACGCGTTGTCGTACTGGCGCTGGGTGCCATAGCCCGACGCATACGCTGAATTCGCACCCACGGCGCTGCCGCCGACCAGACCGACGCCGGCCCCGACCGCGGCGCCCTGACTGCCGCCGATCGCCGCGCCGGCAACCGCACCGATGGCGGTGCCGACCACGGCACTACCGACCGCCGCCTGGTTCGCCGCATCCTGCGAGGTCTTTCCGCCAACCTGAATGTAGGCATACTGCCGGCACTCGTTGTCATCGAAACGGAACTTGTCCATCGTCGCGCCCTGTCCGGGCATCACCAGCGCAGTCGGCCCAGTGGGCATTACCGTACAGGCGCCGAGCAACAGTGCGCCGGCGACGACGCCAAGACGGGCAACGATCATGCTATTGATTTTCATGGCTTATTGCGCCGGTTGCGGCAAAACCTTTTGCCAGCCGCCCGGACATTCCTTGACGTAGGGGTAATACTTTTTCGCGGCCCGGCAGAAATACCAGTATTGCTGGGCGGCGCTCTCGGTCGGCTCGGCAGTGACAGCGCCCTGCTCGATATAGACCGGTGGCGCCGACGGAACAACGACGACCGGCGCCGGATTATAGTAGGGATCGGCATACGGGTAGGGATAGAAGCCCGGATAGTAGTACGGGCGCGGGTAGGCCGGACCCCAGTAGGCGCCGGGGCCGATATAGACGCCGACCCTGCCGCGATAATGCCCATCCGCCCATGAATTGCCGGCTCCGGCAAGCAGCAATGCCGCGAGAACAAACAGTAATTTTTGCGCTTTCATCGAATCATCCTCAATGCATCTTCCATGCACCCGTTAATACGATAACGAATAATCCGACAGACGACTGCAACAAATTGCTACAAGATGTAATGGCTGACACGTGCCGACGAGTCGCTGCTCAGGCCTTGCGATTGCTGCCGGCGACCATGCGGATCTCGAACAGGCGGCACTCGAGCGGCCCGTTGAACAGCGGCGTCTTGCGGCTGGGCTTGAGGCCGACCAGCTTGGGCAGGCGCAGGTCGGCGGTGAAGAAAAAGCAGTTCCAGCCCGCCCAGTGCTTCTTCAGCGCCGAACCGAGCTGCGGGTAGAAAGCCGCCAGTTCGTCCTGTTCGCCGATGCGCTCGCCATAGGGCGGGTTGGCGACCAGGATGCCGTGATCGGTCAGCGGCTGGGTTTCCAGCAGATCGCCGCGGTCAACCGTGACCACACCGTCAAAACCGGCCTCCTGCAGATTGCGCCGGGTGGCGCGCACCGCCTTGTCGTCGCTGTCGTAGCCGCGGATATCCAGCGGCTCGGCCGGCTTGACGCGCGCTTCGGCCGCCTGCCGGATGTTCGCCCAGTTCATGGCCTCGAAACTGGAAAGCAGTTCGAAGGCAAAACCGCGATCGAGGCCGGGCGCCCGGTCGAGCGCGATCTGCACGGCTTCGAGCAGGAAGGTACCGCTGCCGCACATCGGGTCAACCAGCGGTGTTCCCGGCTGCCAGCCAGTCAGCTTCAGGATGCCGGCGGCCAGGTTTTCCTTCAACGGCGCATCGACGCTGGCCTTGCGCAAACCGCGCTGCCACAGTGGCTGGCCCGAGGTGTCGAGGTACAGCGTGCACTCGTTTTCGCTGAGGAAAACATGGACGCTGACGTCCGGGTTGCGCGTCTCGATGTTCGGCCGCTCGCCTCTATCCTCGCGAAAGCGGTCGCAGATCGCGTCCTTGACGCGCAGCGTGACGAAATCGAGCGACTTGAGCGGGCACTTGATCGCCGTCGTCACCACGCGCATCGTCCGCGACACGGCAAAATGGTTGGGCCACAACTGGCGGACCGCCAGCCGGTAGATGTCTTCTTCCTTGGCGTACGGCCCCTTGACGATGTGCCACAGGATGCGCGTCGCAATGCGCGATTCGAGATTGGCGCGGTAGCAGGTACTCCAGTCGCCGGCGAAGAACACTCCGCCATGCGTCGCGCGCAGTTCCTCGGCGCCGAGCGCGCGCAGTTCGTCGCTCAGCAGTTCTTCCAGCCCGCGCGGGCAGATGGCGAAATAGGTGTTCATCAGAAAGGCTTCAGCACGACGAGGAAGACGACGGCGAAGAGCACCAGCACCGGCATCTCGTTGTAGAAGCGGAACCAGACATGGCTCTTCGCGTTGCTGCCGGCCTGGAAGGCCTTGAGGAGGCGCCCGCAATGCCAGTGGTAGATCACCAGCAGGGCGACCAGCGCCGTCTTGGCGTGCAGCCAGCCGCCGGAAAAGCCGTAGCCGAACCACAGCCACAGCCCGAGCGCCACGGCCAGCACGCCGAGCGGCGTCATGAAGCGGTACAGCTTGCCGGCCATCAGCAGCAGGCGCTCGCGTTCGGCCACGCTGTCGGGCGGCACCATGGCCAGATTGACGAAAATCCGCGGCAGGTAGAACAGCCCGGCGAACCAGGCGACGACCAGCGAAATATGCAGGGCCTTGAGAGTCGAACATCACACTTTCCTTTCCAGCGCGGCCCGGATTCCGTCGTCGACCGTCGGGTAGGCGAGCCGCAGTTTCAGTTCATTCTTGAGGCGCCGGTTGCCGATGCGCCGCGATTCGCGCATGAAGGACATCTGCATCGGCGACAGGCATTGCTCGGCTGCGCCGCGCGACAGGCGCGCGGGCCGCGGCAGCTCGAAGGCAGCGGCGACGCGGTCGAAGTACTCGGCCATTTTGAGGTCGGAATCATCGACCACATTGTAGGCGCGGTTGCCGCGCCCGTGCCGCAGCGCCGCGATGCAGGCGGCGGCCAGATCGTCGGCGTGAATGTGGTTGGTGAACACGTCGTCGGCGTCGATCAGCGCCGGCAAGCCCTTGCGCAGGCGCTCGACCGGCAGGCGGTCGGCGGCGTAGATGCCCGGTACGCGCAGGATGGCGACCGTCACGCCGGTCCGCCGCCCCCAGGCGCGCAGGCAGCGTTCGGCATCGAGCCGGCGGCCGGCGCGCGAACTCTCGGCGTTCACGCGGCGCGTCTCGTCGATCTGCGCCCCGCCGCAATCGCCGTAGATGCCGGTGGTGCTAACGTAGATCAGGCGTCGTGGTAGACTTTTGCCCTTGCCCAAAGCCGCCAGCAGATTGCGCGTGCGCTGGTCGCGCCGCCCTTCGCCGGGCGGCGGCGCCAGATGCAGCACGCAATCGGCGAGCCCGGCAACGCGCTGCAGGCTGCCGCGATCGTCCAGATCGGCCACGACCGGCAAGGCGCCGGCGGCACGCCAGTCAGGTGCGCGGCCGGCATCGCGCAGCATGGCGTAAACGCGATGGTGGCGGGCAAGGCGGGAGAGAATGCGGCGGGCCACGTTCCCGCTACCGACAATCAGGATTTTTTGCACGCCGGCATTGTAGCCGACGACCATGAGGAAGAGATGAGCCACCAGATCACCGTCCAGCCGAGCGGCCGGCAATTTGTCGCCGAAGCCGACGAAACCATCCTCGACGCCGCGCTGCGCCAGGGCCTGACCATGCCCTATGGCTGCCGCGATGGCGCCTGCGGTTCGTGCAAGGGAAAAGTGCTCGCCGGCAGCGTCGATCACGGCAAAGCGCAACCGGACGCGCTGAGCGATGAGGAAAAGGCCGCCGGCATGGCGCTCTTCTGCTGCGCCAAGGCACAGTCCGACCTGACCCTGGAATGCAAACAGGTCGGTTCGGCAACCGACATTCCGGTCAAGACGCTGCCATCACGGATCGAGAAACTCGAGCGCCTGGCGCCCGATGTCATGGCCATTCACCTGAAGCTGCCGGCCAACGAACGCCTGCAGTTCCTCGCCGGGCAATACGTCGACATCCTGCTCAAGGACGGCAAGAAGCGCGGCTTCTCGCTGGCCAACGCCCCGCACGACGATGCCTTGCTGCAACTGCATATCCGGCACGTGCCCGGCGGCCTGTTCACCGATCAGGTTTTCTCATCCATGAAGGTGCGCGACATCCTGCGCTTCAACGGCCCGCACGGCAGCTTCTACCTGCGCGAAGACTCGCCGAAGCCGATGATCCTGCTCGCCGGGGGCACCGGTTTCGCGCCGATCAAGGCCATCGTCGAACACGCCATTGCCGAAAAGTGCGAGCGCCCGATGCACATCTACTGGGGCGCCAAGGCCCGCGTCGATCTTTATCTGAACGCCCTGCCCGAGCAATGGGCCGCGCAATACGCCAATATCAGCTACGTTCCCGTGCTTTCCGAACCGGCTGCCGACGACCACTGGACAGGCCGCACCGGCTTCGTGCATCAGGCAGTTTTAGCGGACTTCCCGGATCTTTCCGGCCACCAGGTTTACGCCTGCGGCGCGCCGGCCATGATCGACGCGGCGCGCCGCGATTTCGCCGCCATCTGCAAGCTGCCGGAGGAAGAATTCTTCGCCGACGCCTTCACCTACTCGACCGTCTGATTTTTGGCCCTTTTGGGCCGTTGACCGCCCCCCGCAGTGGAAGGGGCATGTGGCCCAAGCACCTTCGACGTGGCCTTGGGCCATGGGGTGCAATTTGTCAGCGCGAAACGGCACCCGCCAAATCGGAAAAGTTGCTGATTTTTACCGTCCCGTCGGGGAATCGCGCAATAACCTCCAGCTCGCCACCCATCGCCTCGATGTGACTGCGCAGCGTTCACAAATACATGTCCGTCCGCTTCTCGATCTTGGCAATGGAGGGCTGTTGCACATGCAGCACCTCAGCCAGCATTTTTTGCGACAGACCACGGGCTTGGCGAAGCTCATTCAGCGGCATTTCCGCCAACATCGCTCTGGCCTTGCTGTTAGCCTTTTCGCGGGCTGACTGACTCATGCCTGCGCACAGTGCAGAAAATTTCTTAGCCATCAATTACTCCTTCACGTCGAAGTTGTTCCAGGTGTTCGTCATACAGTCGGTCGGCGATAGGCACATTCACGTCATCCCAGCGGTTGTTGCCCGTCTTGTCGCCGCCGATCAGCAAGATGGCCATTCGACGCGGGTCGAAGGCATACAGTGTGCGCAACGGCCGCCCACCCTGTTGCGTACGAAGCTCACGCATATGACCGTGCTTGGAGCCATTGAGCCACTACTATGCGGGTGGCCCAATGAAGGGCCGCGCTCTTCCAGCAACTGCACAGAAGCGGCCAAGGAAACTTGCTCGTCTTCCGTGAGGCTACCCCACCATTCACCAAATTCGTTGGTGTATTCAACGTCCCAAGTCATGGCAGAAATATAGCCCTGAAGGAATATTCCGTCAAGTGCATATTTTCGGATTTCTCGGCAATTTAATTTTTGGCCTTTTTTGGCCGTTACGCGACCGCGACCGATCAGCAAATCAGCGTTGCCAGGCACAGCCCTTGAGCGTCTGGCCGTTCAGGTTGACGGTTGCCGTCCACCCGAAAACGGAATCGGCCATCGTGTCGTGGCACAACTGCTTCTCGAAAGTAAGCGCCAGTCGGTTGCCCTCGGCTACGGTATCCAGGCGCGTGACGCCACCCTCGGTTTTCAACGGCGTGAAAGGCAGCCTGAGATCCGGCTTGCCCGGACGCTTGATCACCACCACTTCGTTGCCCACGGCCAGCAGCCAGCCCGGCTCGTTGCCGGCCGCGCGCCACGATTCCTCTTTGCCGCCGGGCTGCTGACAGCGCCCTTCGGTGCGCGCCAGATTGAGGGCGGAAGCCTTGATCATGCCGCCTTCGCTGACCGCCATCAGCTCCACATAGAGCTTTTTTCCGGCGTCGAGGCCGACGCTGTTCAGCGCCCTGGTCACGACGCGGTCCTGCGAAATGTCTTCCATCATGGCGTAACTGCGGTCGCGGCAGGGCGAAAAAACCAGCTTCTCGCCCTGCTTCAGCATCTGGCCGTAGGCCAGCTTGGGCGTATTGTCGACCGGCTTGGCTTCTTCGGCATGGAGCGCGCTGGCAAACAATATGGTGGCCAGCACGGCGAGGGGATGGTGGAAGGTCATGAACGGAGCCTGCTAAAGACGAAGTTGACATTGTCGCCTGTCGCGGCGGCGAAACGTTTGATGCAGCTAAAAAAGTGGGGGCGGCACGAGTGGCGGTATTGAAGATGAAGGCTATGTAACAGTAGCCTAAATGATCAATAGCAGCCTGAGCGGCCCCAACGACGGTCCGGCCGTTTTAGCCGACCCCGAGACATTCAGAACCGACAGTCGTCAGTCAGCTTCTCGCCACCACACCGCAAACTCTCGCGACTCACTCGCCGAGATAGGCGGCGCGCACTTTCGGGTCGTCGAGTAGCAGCGCCGCCTCGCCATTCAGCGTGATCTCGCCGCTTTCCATGACGTAGCCACGCTGGCTGGTTTGCAGCGCCAGCTTGGCGTTCTGCTCGATCAGCAGGATGGTCATGCCTTGCGCGGCGACGGCGCGGATGACCTCGAAAATCTTCTGGACCATCAACGGCGCCAGGCCCATCGATGGCTCATCGAGCAGGAGAAGCCGGGGGCGGCTCATCAGGGCGCGGCCGATGGCGAGCATCTGCTGTTCGCCGCCGGAAAGGGTGCCAGCAAGCTGGGTGACGCGCTCCTTGAGACGCGGAAAGTAGCCATAGACCATGTCCAGATCATCGGTAATGCCCGGCTTGTCATTACGCACGAAAGCACCCATGGCGAGATTTTCGGCGACGGTGAGACGCGGGAAAACGCCGCGCCCTTCCGGCACCAGCGCGATGCCCTTGCGGATGATGTCGTGCGCGGCAATGCGCGTGATTTTTTCGCCGCAGAAATGAACGTCGCCGCCGACCGTGTCGATGACCCGCGAAATTGCCTTCAGCGTGCTCGTCTTGCCGGCGCCGTTGGCGCCGATCAGGGCGACGGTTTCGCCTTCGTTGACGTGAAAGGTGATGCTGCGCACCGCCTGGATGCCGCCATAAGCCACGTGGAGTCCGGTTACTTCAAGCACCGAGGTAAGCCTCGATCACGCGTTGATCCTTCTGGACGACGGCCGGCACATCCTCGATGACGAGGGCGCCGTAGTCGAGCACCGCGACCCGATCGCAGAGGCCCATGACCAGCTTTACGTCATGCTCGATGAGCAGCACCGTCGTGCCGTCCTTGCGGATGCCTTCGATCAGTTCGCGCAGTTCTCCGGTTTCGGTCGCGTTCATGCCCGCCGCCGGTTCGTCGAGGCAGAGCAGCTTCGGCTCGGTAGCCAGCGCCCGGGCAATTTCCAGCCGGCGCTGATCGCCGTAGGAGAGATTCTTGGCGAGGTCGTCGGCGCGTTCCTCGATGCGAACGTAGTGCAGCAAATCATCGGCGCGACGCCTGATCGCCGCTTCCTCGTCGCGCGTCGCGGCATTCATCAACATCGCCCCGAAAACGCTGGCCTTGGTGCGCACATGGCGACCGACCATGACGTTTTCCAGCGCCGTCATGTTGCCGAACAGGCGGATGTTCTGGAAGGTGCGGGCAATGCCGCGCTCGGCCGCCTGATGCGGCGCATCGGCGACCAGTGGCGCGCCGTCGAATTCGAAGCCGCCGCCGTCCGGGACGTAAAGCCCGGTCATGCAGTTGAAGAACGTGGTTTTGCCGGCGCCGTTGGGGCCGATCAGGCCGTAGATTTCGCCTTTCCGAATAGTCAGCGAAACATCGCGCAGCGCCTTGACGCCGCCGAAATGCTTGGCGACCGCGCGCGCTTCAAGCAGCGCCTCGGCCATCAGGCGTCCCCCTGCAGTTCGCGCTTGCGCTCGGGCGAAGGCCACAGACCTGCCGGCTTGAAGCGCATGACCAGAACAAGGGCCAGGCCAAAAATCAGCATGCGCAGGCTTTCCGGGTTGACCAGCATCTTGCCGAAGAGCGCCATCTGGGCGGGCCCGACGCCGTAACGCAACGCTTCCGGCAGCACTGTCAGCAGCACGGCGCCGAGAATGACGCCCGGAATGTGGCCCATGCCGCCGAGCACGACCATGGCGAGGATCATGATCGACTCGATCAGCGAGAAGCTCTCCGGCGAGACGAAGCCTTGCATGGCCGAGAAGACGCCGCCGGCGATGCCGCCGAAACTGGCACCCATGGCGAAGGCCAGCAGCTTGATGTTGCGCGTGTTGATGCCGACCGCCTTGGCGGCGATCTCGTCCTCGCGGATGGCCTGCCAGGCGCGGCCGATCCGCGAATGCTGCAGTCTCAGATTGATGATGATGACGAGGATCGCCAGCGCGACCAGCAGGAAGTAATACTTCTGCGGTCCACTCACGGAAATGCCCAGAATCTGCGTCGTGCCGGAGAATCTGAAATCGCCGATCGCCACCGGATCGATCAGGGTGATGCCCTGCGGCCCGTTGGTGACATTCACCGGCGCATTCAGGTTGTTCAGGAAAATGCGGACGATCTCGCCAAAACCCAGCGTGACGATGGCCAGGTAATCGCCACGCAATTTGAGCGTCGGCGAGCCGAGCAGCACGCCGAAAAAGCAGGCCACCAGGGCGCCGATCGGCAGAATCGCCCACACCGGCCAGTGCAGGCCGAAGTGAGGGCTCGCCAGCAACGCCCATGTATAGGCGCCGACGGCATAGAAGGCGATGTAACCCAGATCGAGCAGGCCGGCAAAGCCGACCACGATGTTGAGGCCGAGCGCCAGGAAGATATAGAGGATGGCAAAATTGACAATGCGCACCCAGGCCTGCCCGCCCATTCCGATGACGAAGGGCAGCGCAATCAGCGCAATGGTGATCAGGACGATCCCCGCGACCGACTTCGGCGAGAGCCAGTTTTTCATGCGCGTTCTCCGGTTTTTTCACCGAAGAGGCCGGATGGCTTGAACATCAGCACGACGATGAGCACGATGAAGGCGAAGATGTCCTGGTAATGGCTGCCCAGGAAACCGCCGGTCAGGTCACCGATATAGCCCGCACCGAGCGCCTCGATGATGCCGAGCAGCACGCCGCCGGCCATCGCCCCGGCAAGATTGCCGATACCGCCGAGCACGGCGGCCGTGAAGGCCTTGAGGCCGAGCATGAAGCCCATCTGGTAATGCGCGATTTCGTAATAACTGCCGATCATGATGCCGGCCACGGCGGCAAGCGCCGAGCCGACCACGAAAGCGGCGGAGATGACGCGGTTGATGTTGACCCCCATCAGGCTCGCCACCTGCGGACTCTGCGCCGTCGCCCGCATGGCCATGCCCAGCTTGGTGCGATAGACGAGAAAAACGAGGCCGCTCATCGTTGCCGCCGAAATGAGAACGATGGCCACTTGAACCAGCGTGAAATTGGCGCCGGCAAACTCGAAATCCACCTTGGGCAGCAGCGGCGGGAAGGTCATGTAGTTGCGCCCCCAGATGATCATCGCCAGAGTTCTGCAGGACGATGGACATGCCGATCGCGGTAATCAGCGGGGTGAGCCGCGGCGAATCGCGCAGCGGCCGATAGGCAACGCGCTCCAGCGCCCAGCCAAGCGCCATGCAGACCAGCACCGCGGAACCCAGTCCGCCCAGCCCGGCCAGCGCCACCGGGATGCCGGCCTTGATGAGCGTGCTGGCGACGGTGATCGTCACCAGCGTGCCGATCATCACCACTTCACCGTGGGCGAAATTGATCAGGCCCATGATCCCGTACACCATCGTGTAGCCCAGCGCGACGAGCGCGTAGATGCTGCCCTGGACGAGGCCGTTGATGATCTGCTGGAGAAAAATATCCATTCTGTGTAAGTCGACCGCGCCATGAAGAAACGGCACCTTGCGGTGCCGTTTCATTCAGTGCGGGTCGATTTTACTTCTTCTCGACCGCTGCCTTGGTGGCTTCCGCGGCGTCCTTCACTGCTTCGGCACCGGCCTTGACGGCATCCTTGCCGGCTTCGGTCGCGGCGCTGGCCACCGCCTTGGCGGCATCCTTGACTTCGGCCGCCGCTTCCTTGAATGCGCCAGCCACACTGTCGCCACCCAGTGTTTCGACATACTCGAGCTTGCCGCCCTTGTACTGATACATGGAGATTGCGCCACCCTTGAGGTCGCCGAACTCGTCGAATTCGATCACGGCGGTCACGCCGTCATACTTGCTCTTGCCGACTTCCGGCAGGTACATGCCCGGCTCGACGGAATTGGCGCGCTTCATGGAATCGGCCATCACCATCACCGCATCGTAAACATACGGTGCGTAAAGCTGGATCTCGGTACCGAACTTCTTGTTGAACTTGTCCTTGAATTCCGGACCCTTGGCCAGCTTCTCCAGCGGCATGCCCGGCAATGAACAGTAGTTGCCTTCGGTCGCCTCGCCACCCAGCTTCATGAACTCCGGCGTACAGACACCATCGCCGCCGAGGAATTTGGCCTTGATGCCGAGTTCCTTCATCTGCTTGTTCATCGGGCCGCCCTGGGCGTCCATGCCGCCGAAAAAGACGAGATCGGCCTTCTTGGACTTGATCTTGGTCAGGATGGCCTTGAAGTCGGTCGCCTTGTCGTTGGTGTACTCGGTCGCCACGACCTTGATGCCGGCGGCCTCGGCAGCCTTTCTGAACTCGTCGGCGAGACCCTGGCCGTAAGCGGTGCGGTCGTCGACGATGGCGACGGTCTTGACCCCCTGCTTGGCGGCGAACTGGCCCAGCGCCTTGCCTTGCTGGACGTCGTTGGCCATCACGCGGAAGGCTGTCTTGAAGCCCTGCTGCGTGTATTTCGGGTTGGTGGCGGAACCGGAAATTTGCGGGATGCCGGCGTCGGAATACAGCTTGGAAGCCGGGATGGTGGTACCGGAATTGAGATGGCCGATAACGCCATTGACCTTGGCATCGACCAGCTTCTGGGCAACGATGGAGCCCTGCTTGGGATCAGCCTGGTCGTCTTCGGGGACCAGCTCGAACTTGATCCTGGCGCCGCCGATTTCGATGCCCTGTGCATTCAGTTCCGCGACCGCCAGCACGGCGCCGTTCTCGTTGTCCTTGCCGAGGTGGGCCTGCGGGCCGGTCATCGGCGCGACGTGGCCGAGCTTGACGACGACTTCCGGCTTGGGCGCCGGCGCGGCGGGCGCGGCCGGAGCAGCAGGCGCGGCGACGGGTTTCGGTTCTTCCTTCTTGCCGCAGGCGCCCATGGCAAGGGCGGCGGCAACTGACAGGGCAACGACGGAAAGCTTGGCGTGCATTTATATTTCTCCTGGGTGGTCGGGGGTGGTACGAAGCTTGCCGGTCGATTGTCCGGAGCCGCCGGAGTTCTGTCAATAACAAGGTGCTATGATGATTGCGAAGGAGAGCATTATTCTGGCATTCGCAATGAGGCCGATACAGATCCTGAAGAACATCATCTTCCACGCGGCGCGCGAGACTCTGATGATTCTCCCGCGCCGCAAGCGCTATCGTGTCCTGCGCTTCTTCGCCGACTATGATCCGGCGCCCAGCCCGCGACTGATCTTCAAGATCGCCGAAACCCGGGAAGAACTCGAGGCCTGCTTCCGGCTGCTGCACGATGTGTACGTCAGCCAGGGCTTCATGGAGCCCGATCCGTCCGGCATGCGCGTGACGGTCTACCATGCGTTGCCGACGACAACCACGCTGTGCGCGATGTTCGACGGCAAGGTGGTCGGAACGCTTTCGCTGATTCGCGAAAGCGCCATCGGCTTTCCGCTGCAACGGATTTTCGATCTGACCAGCGTCCGCGCCAAGCGCGGCAACATCGCCGAGGTTTCGGCGCTCGCCATTCACCCGGCCTTCCAGGGGCTTGGCGGGATGGTCCTGCTCCCGCTGATGAAGTTCTTGTACGAATACTGTACGAGCGTCTTCGACACGCGGCATCTGGTGATCGCGGTCAACCCGCGACATATCGAATCCTATGAATCGCTACTCTTCTTCCGCCGCCTTTCCGGGAATGTCGTCCCCAGCTACGACTTCGTCAATGGCGCGCCGGCGATCGGCGCCACGCTGGATCTCAAGCACGCCCCGGAAATCCTGCGCAAGTGCTACGGCGAACGGCCGCTGCGCCGCAACCTTCACCATTACTTCGTGGCCATGCGCCTGCCCAACATCGAGATGCCCAACCGGCGCTTCTACACGACCAACGATCCGGTCATGACGCCCGAACTGATCGACCATTTCTTCAACCGGAAGACCGATGTCTTCGCCAGCCTGAGCGCCCGCAAGAAGACGCTGTTGCACATGATCTACGACCTGCCCGAATACCAGCGTGTCCTGCCGCCGCTGCCGCAGCAGTCGGGTGACCGGATGGTGCGCCAGCATCGGCGTTTTTCGGTCAAGTGCCCCGGACGCCTCTCCTCCAGCGACGATGTCGAAAAGGCAATTCCCATGGAAGTCAGCGAGGTGTCGCGCTATGGTTTCCGCGCCCGCACCCGGCAGCCCGTGCAACCGGATACCTGGCTGACCGCCGTGATTCAGCTCGGCCGCCAGGAAACCGCCCTGCTGCAGGTGCGCTGTGTTCAGGACGCCGTATTCGAGGGCAACCACCGCTACGGATTCCAGATCGGCGAGCCGGACCTGATCTGGCGCAAGTTCGTCAATGCGCTGTACGACGGGCGTACCCAGGGCGATCTCGACAACGCCACCCGCTTCCTCTCCCGTGAGTAATCAGCCACCCGCCACGACCTTGCCGGAAGCGCTGCGGCAGTCCCTCGCCGAGCGCTTCGGCGCGCGCTTCTCCTGCGGCGCATCGACCCGCCTGCAGCACGGGCGCGACGAATCCGTCCATGAGCCCTTGCTGCCGGACGGCGTCGTCATGGCTGAAAGCAGCGAAGAAGTCGCGCTGGTCGTCCGCCTGTGCGCCGAACATGGCGTGCCGGTCATCCCCTACGGCGTCGGCAGTTCGGTCGAAGGCCACGTGCTGGCGCCGAGCGGCGGCATCTCCATCGACCTCTCCGGGATGAACCGGATCATCGCCATTCATGCCGAAGACGGCGATGCCGTGGTCGAGGCCGGCGTCACGCGCAAGCAACTCAACGACGCGCTGAAGGGCAGCGGCCTGTTCTTCCCCATCGACCCCGGCGCCGACGCGACACTCGGCGGCATGGCGGCGACCCGCGCTTCCGGCACCAACGCCGTGCGTTACGGGACAATGCGCGACAACGTGCTGGCCACCACCACCGTGCTTGCCGACGGCCGCATCATGAAAACCGGCGGCCGCGCCCGCAAATCGTCGGCCGGCTATGACCTGACCCGCCTGCTGGTCGGCTCGGAAGGCACGCTCGGCATCATGAGCGAATTGACCGTCAAGCTTTACCCGATTCCCGAGGCCATCTCGGCCGCCGTGTGCACCTTCCCGAGCATCGACGCCGCGGTGCAGACGGTGATCCAGACCATCCAGCTCGGCGTGCCGGTGGCGCGCATCGAACTGCTCGACGCGCTGTCGCTGAAGGCCATCAATCTGTTCAGCAAGACCACGCTGACCGAAGCGCCGACGCTGTTTTTCGAATTTCACGGCAGCCCCGCTTCGGTAGCCGAGCAAGCCGAAACCGTGCAGGCCATTGCCGATGAGCTGGGCGGCGCCAACTTCGCCTGGGCAACCCATCCGGAAGACCGCAGCCGCCTGTGGCAGGCCCGCCACGACGCCTATTTCGCCTGCCTGCAACTGAAACCGGGCTGCCGCTGCTTCCCGACCGACGTCTGCGTGCCGATCTCGCGCCTGGCCGAATGCATCGCCGCCACGAACGCCGACATCGCGCGGGTCAATATCCCGATCGCCCTCTTCGGCCATGTCGGCGACGGCAATTTTCACCTCGTCGTACTGGTCGACCGCGACAATCCGCAGGACATGGCCGAAGCGGCCTGGATCAGCGAGCGCGTCGTCGAACGCGCCATCGCCATGGAAGGCACGTGCACCGGCGAGCACGGCATCGGCCTCGGCAAGCGCAAATACCTGATCCCCGAACACGGCGCGGTTGCGGTCAACGTCATGCGCCTGCTCAAAACCGCGCTCGACCCGCAAAACCTGCTGAACCCCGGAAAGATATTGCCGGAACGCTGAAGACCGGCCAAACTCCAAGCTCCATAAGCACGTGCCGCCGCCACCCCTGGCGGCCTGCTGCGCCACAGCGCTCACAAGGCGTCATGACAGGAGAATATAAATGAGCAACCTCGCTCTGCCGGCCGCCCTCGCCGCCACGCTGGACGACAAATACACCGCCACCTCGGGGCGCGTTTTCCTCACCGGCACCCAAGCCTTGATCCGCCTGCCCATGCTGCAGCGGGAATACGACCTAGCCCACGGCCTCAACACCGCCGGCTTCATTTCCGGCTATCGCGGCAGCCCGCTCGGCAACCTCGATCTCGGCCTGTGGAAAGCGAAAGCCGCACCTCGCCGACCACCACATCACCTTCCAGCCCGGCATCAACGAGGATCTGGCGGCGACCGCCGTCTGGGGCAGCCAGCAGGTCGGCCTGTTTCCCGGCGCCAAGTACGATGGCGTGTTCGGCATGTGGTACGGCAAGGGGCCGGGCGTCGACCGCTGCGGCGACGTCTTCCGCCACGCCAATGCCGCCGGCACCGCCCCGCACGGCGGCGTGCTGGTCATCGCCGGCGACGACCATGCGGCCAAGTCCTCGACCCTGCCGCACCAGACCGAGCACATCTTCAAGGCGGTGCTGATGCCGGTGCTCTATCCGGCCAACGTCCAGGAATACCTCGACTACGGCCTGCACGGCTGGGCGATGAGCCGCTATTCCGGTTGCTGGGTGGCGTTCAAGGCGCTGGCCGATACCGTCGAAACCTCGGCTTCGGTTCTGCGTCGACGTTGCTGCGGTCAACATCGTTTTACCGACCGATTTCGCAACTGCCGGCGGACGGCCTCAACATCCGCTGGCCTGACCCGCCGCTGCTCCAGGAAGCCCGGCTGCTCAACCACAAGCTCTACGCGGCGCTGGCCTACGCCCGGGCCAACAAGCTGAACCGCGTGATCATCGACTCGCCCAATCCGCGCCTCGGCATCCTGACCGCCGGCAAAATCCTATCTCGACGTCCGCCAGGCGCTCGACGAACTCGGCATCGACGATGCGCTGGCCGCCGAGATCGGCATCCGCCTGTACAAGGTCGGCATGGTCTGGCCGCTCGAACCGGAAGGCGTCCGCCACTTTGCCGAAGGGCTGGAGGAAATTCTCGTCGTCGAGGAAAAACGCCAGTTGCTCGAATACCAGCTCAAGGAGGAGCTCTACAACTGGCGCGAGGATGTCCGCCCGCGCATCGTCGGCAAATTCGACGAGCAGGGCGAGTGGTCGCATGGTCAGTGGTTGCTGCCGGCGGCCGGCGAACTGCCAGTGGCGACCATCGCCCGCGTCATTGCCGAGCGCATCGGCCGCTTCTTCACCTCGCCGACCATTGCTGCCCGCCTCAAGGTCATCGAAGCCAAACAGAAGGCGGCGCTGACGCCGATCATCCTCGCCGAGCGCAAGCCGCATTTCTGCTCCGGCTGCCCGCACAACACCTCGACCCGCGTTCCCGAAGGTTCGCGCGCCGTCGCCGGCATCGGCTGCCATTACATGGTGACGTGGATGGACCGGCAACACCTCAACCTTCACCCACATGGGCGGCGAAGGCGTGCCCTGGGTCGGCCAGGCGCCGTTCACCGAGGAAAAGCACATCTTCGCCAACCTCGGCGACGGCACCTATTTCCACTCCGGCCTGCTCGCCATCCGCCAGGCGATCGCCGCCAAGGTGGCCATCACCTACAAGATTCTCTACAACGACGCCGTGGCGATGACCGGCGGCCAGCCGGTGGACGGCATCCTGAGCGTCGCCCGCATTACCCGCCAGCTCGAAGCCGAAGGCGTCGGCAGGATGGTCATCGTCACCGACGACCCGGCAAAGTATGACGAGATCTCAGACCTGGCGCCCAATGTACCGATCCGCCACCGCGATGACCTTGACGCCGTGCAGCGCGAATTGCGCGAAGAGCCCGGCGTCAGCGATCCTGATCTACGATCAGGTCTGCGCCACCGAAGCTCGCCGCCGCCGCAAGCGCGGCAAGATGCCGGCCATCGACAAGCGCGTCTTCATCAACGAACACGTCTGCGAAGGCTGTGGCGACTGCTCGGTGCAGTCCAACTGCCTGTCCATCGTGCCGGTCGAAACGGCCTTCGGCACCAAACGACAGATCGACCAGTCTTCGTGCAACCAGGATTTCTCTTGCCTGAAGGGCTTCTGCCCGAGCTTTGTTACCATCGAAGGCGGCAAGCCGAAAAAAGGCAATAGTTTGGCGGTTGACCACGAAAACTGGCCGATATTGCCCGAGCCAACGCTGCCGAGCACCGCCCGCCCCTACAACCTGCTGATCACCGGCGTCGGCGGCATGGGCGTCATCACCCTCGGCGCGCTGGTCGGCATGGCTGCCCACCTCGACGGCAAGGGCATTTCCACCCTCGACATGACCGGGCTGGCCCAGAAGTACGGGGCGGTCTTCTCGCACCTGCGCATTGCCGACCGGCCGGAAGACATCCACGCCGCGCGCATCGCCACCGGCGAAGCGCATGCCGTTATCGGCGGCGATCTGGTGGTCAGCGCCAGCACCGAAGCCTTGTCGAAAATGCTCGAAGGGCGCACCCGCGCCGTCATCAGTTGCACCGAAACACCGACCGCCGACTTCACCCGCAACCGCGACTGGCATTTCCCGCTGGCCGGCCTCAAGCAGCAGTTGATCGACACCCTCGGCAGCCGATCACGCCCAGTTCATCGACGCCCAGCACTTGGCCAACACGCCTGATGGGCGACGCCCTTTACGGCAACATGCTGCTCCTCGGCTACGCCTGGCAGATGGGTCTGGTGCCAGTTTCCGCTGGCGCGCTGGACAAGGCGATCGAGCTGAACGGCGCCGCCGTCGACGCCAACCGCCAGGCCTTCCTCTGGGGCCGCCGCGCCGCCACCCACGGTGATTTCCTGCGGGGCGCGGTTCGACCCGCAAAAAGTGGCCGAAATCGCCGGCCAGCCTTTCGTCGAGCTGACGCTGGATGAACTGATCGCCAGCCGCATCGCCCACCTGACCGCCTATCAGGACGCCGCCTTGGGCGAACGCTACCGGCAGCGCATCACCACCATCCGCGCCCTCGGCGACGACGAACTGACACGCAGCGTCGCCACCCAGTACGCCCGCCTGCTCGCCCCCAAGGACGAGTACGAAGTCGCCCGCCTGTACACCGAGACGGATTTTCTCAGGAGCCTCGGCGAAACCTTCGACGGCGACCTGCGCCTCAGTTTCCACCTGGCTCCGCCCGGCCTGACCAGGCCGGGTCCGGACGGCCGCCCGCGCAAGATCACCTTCGGCCCCTGGTTATTGACCGGCCTGAAATGGCTGGCCAAGGCCCGCGGGCTGCGCGGCGGCTGGCTCGACCCCTTCCGTTTTGGCCACGAAAAGGCCGTTCGACCGCAGCCTGCTCGCCGACTACGAAGCCGACCTCGCGCTGATTGCCGAAGCTCGCGGCGCACCGGCGGACGCCCGCAAACTGGCCGACTGGCCGGCCGCGGTACGCGGCTTCGGAGCACTGCGCGAATCTGCGGCAAAGCGTGCCACGGCAACAAGGGAAGCCGCCAGAGCCGCGCTGATCGCATAGAATTCCGGGATGCTTCCAACGCCCTATCGCCAACTGGCCCTGCAAGGAGCCGCCATCATTCTCGTGCTCTCGCTGGCCTGGCCCTACTTCGGCTGGACAGCCGAGGCCATGCCGTGGCGTGAAACCAGCTTCACCATCGGCGGCGTCGCCTTTGTGTTCGCCAGCCTTTCCCGGCAACCGTGGCCATGGCGCATCGTGCACGCCGCCGTTCTGCCGCTGGCCTGGTTCTTCTACCCGCTTCCGGGATGATCCGCCGCCGCCCGGACCTCGTGGTGCTCGCTGTCGTCCTGGTCGGCACCCTCGTTACGGTCGCCACCTTCCTCAGCGGCCTCTGGCTTTCCCGCGACAACGAACTGGAGATCGGCGAGCGACGGGTTCGCGACTTCGGCATCATGGTCGGCGAACACACTGCACGCAGCTTCGAGGCGGTCGATATTCTTCTCCGCGAGATAGCAACCGACCTTTCCGAGCGCCAGCGCGATTGGGAAAGCTGGGAAGCGAGCCGCGGCTGGAATTATCTTGCAACGCACCACGCGACTTCGTTGCCCCAGTTGCGCGACCTGATCATTTTCGATCGCGAGGGGCTGCAACGATACATTTCGACCTATTTCCCGACGCCGCGCATCAACGTCCGCGACCGGCCCTATTTCGTCGCCCTCGAAGAGGGACAGGCGTCCGCCGCCTTCGGCCCTTACATCGGGCGCAACTCGGGGCGCTACACCTATGCGCTGGCGCGCCGCATCGACGATGCCCAGCACAAATTCGCGGGCGTCGCCTTCGCCTCGATCGAAACCGGCTATTTTCAGGATTTCTGCTGGGCCAACCGCCTCGCGGACGATTTCGAATCGCTCATCATAAACGCCAAGGGCCAGATCGTCGCCACCTGCCGCCCGACCGACCTCAGCAAGCAATCGCCGACCCTCGGCGCACCCGCGCTCGAAGTGCTCTACGGCGGCCGGCTGCGCGACTGGCTCCCGGCGACCGGCGTGGCGCGCAACAACGGACTGATCGCCTCGCTGTCACCGGTGCCGGGCTTCAGCGACCTGCGCGTCCTCACCGTCTTGCCCGAAGCGAGCCTGCTCGCCGCCTGGCAGTCGCGCGTCGAGCAACTGGGCGCCCTGGTCCTGCTGATTGCCCTGATTCTCCTCCTCGGCGGCTGGCTGGTGCGCCGCCAGGTTCTCCAGATGCAGGCCATGACAAAGGCGCTGGAAGACAGCCACGAACAGCTTGCGGAACGGGTCAGGGAAGCGACCAACGAACTGGCCGTACAGAAAGATGAGGCCGATCGCGCCAACCGTGCCAAGAGCCGCTTCCTCGCCGCCGCCAGCCACGACCTGCGGCAACCGATGCATGCCCTCGCACTGTTCGCCGCCGATCTCCAGCGCCAGCTCCGCAGCGGCAGCACCGGCGAGCTGAATCGGCTGTCCGGACAGATTGCCACGTTCGACCAGCCTGCTCGGCGAAATGCTCGACTCACTGCTCGACATCTCGCGTCTCGACGTCGCCGGGGTCAAGCCGGAGATCAGGGCATTCGCGCTGAACCCGATGTTCGAACGCCTTGCCGCATCGTTCCGGCGTGCCGCGGTCGACCGTCACCAGACGCTGATTTTCCGGCCCAGCGGATTGTGGGTTGAATCAGATCCCTTGATGGTCGAACGCATGGTCGCCAACCTGCTGTCCAACGCCTTGCATTACACCCCATCCGGCGGGCGCGTTCTGGTCGCCGCGCGGCGGCGCGGCGCGGATGTGCTGATCGAGGTGCGCGACAACGGCCCGGGCATCGCCAGCGAACATCAGGCAGCGATCTTCACGGAGTTTTACCAGGTCGGAAACCCGGCCCGGGAACAGGGCAAGGGTCTTGGCCTGGGTCTCTCGATCATCGATCGCCTGGCCCGGGCGCTGGGCATCGAGGTACGCCTGCGTTCAGCCGCCGGGCGCGGGACGGTTTTCGGAATGTTGATCAAGACCGGGTTGCCGCATACCGCGGTCGCAACCCCCACGAAACCCGGGAACGATGTCGCCATTCACTTCATTGGCCAGGGCGAAGACCTGCAGGCGGCGATGGGGCTGGCCCGCAGCTGGCATTATGCGGTCAGCCACCAGCCCGCCGCCGACGCCTCACCGCCCGATATCCTCAGGCGCCTCGTCATCATGACGCTGGCCAGCCAGGCGACAACGGTTCGCGCGATCTATCCCGTCACGACGCCGATCATCGCGCTCGTCGACACTCGGGAAACCAACTTGCCGGATGGCGTTTACCCGCTTTCGCTTCCGCTACGCCCCGCCAAACTGCGGGCGCTCCTCGAGCAGGTTCAGAAAACCCGTCCGAAATCGATGCCGTAGCGGGCGACCGCAACGAGTGCCTGGGTCCGGCTGGCGACGCCCAGCGCCTTGAAGATGGCGGTCACGTGAATCTTGACCGTACCCTCGGAGAGTTCGAGGTGCTCGCCGATCTCGCGATTGGAAAGGCCGCGCACCATGAACGCGAGGACCTGCGCCTGGCGCTCGGTCAGCCCGATCTCTCCGGGCAGGACGCCATTGCTGGCAGGCGGAACCGGCTGCACATCATCGAGTCGCGCAGCATTGCCGGCGCCGTCCGGGCGGAAGATGTTTCCCGCCAGTACCTCGTGCAGCGCCGCCAGCAGCGCCTCGCCAGAGAAGGCCTTGGGGATGAACCCGGAAGCGCCGAGATTCATCACCCGGGTAATCGTCGGCAAGTCGTCGAAGGCCGAAACCACGACGACGGGAATTGCCGGGAAGCTCCGGCGCAGGATGTCGAGGCCGACAAAGCCGTCGATCCCCGGCAAGGCCAGGTCGAGCAGGACCAGATCGACTTCGTCCTCGCCTTCGAGCAAGGCCAGCGCCGACTCGAAATCCGCACAGTCGCGGAGCACCACCCCGGCTTCGATTTGCGCCAGCAGCCGCACCAGCCCTTCACGCACCAACGCATGGTCTTCGATTACCAGAATCTTCAGCATGCCGCCCCCTGTTTGTCGCCGGGTATCAATTTATCATTTGTGCCGCGAAAGTGGTTTAAGATGCAGAGAGCTATTCGCATGGAGAGAAACATGTCTAACGACCAAACAAACATGAACGACCCGCTGGCTTTTTTGCGCAGCATGTGGAGCGGCATGGGCGTATCGATGCCCGGCATGGTGACGCCGACCTTCGACGTTGACGAACTCGACAAGCGCATCAAGGACATGAAGGCGGTCGAGGCCTGGCTGCGCATGAACCTCTCGATGCTGCAGATGACCATACAGGGACTCGAAATGCAGCGCTCGACGCTCGACGCCGTCCAGGCCATGGGCCAGATGGCATCCGATGCCGCCAAGTCGATGAAGCCGGAAGCTCCGGAAGCTCCTGTTGCGGTTGACCCGGCAAAAAGCCCATTTTCCGGCGCGTCCGACGCTGCCACCGGTGCGGCCATGTGGCCGTGGCAGATGATGCAGCAGATGCGCGAGCAGATGCAGCAATCCGCCGAAGCCGCGGAGCAGGCCGCCAGCGAGAAAAAGCCGGCCGCCAAGGCGCCCGCCCGGCGCACCAAGAAGTAATCAGCCGCTCAACCACGCTGCCCATAGCGGCAGCGTCAGCATTGATCCCAGCGTGGTCGCCGAAATGAGCCAGGCCACGCTGCGCCCGTCGCCGCCCATGCGCATGGCCAGAATATAGGCTGAAGACGCCGTGGGCAGCGCGGCAAACAGCACCACCACCTGATAGTTCAGGCCGTCCAGCCCGAGCAGCCGGCCCACTACCGCCGCGATCAGCGGCAGCGCCAGCAGTTTGACGGCCAGCAGCCAGATCGAGTAGCCGCGCACCGCCGCCGCCCCGTCGAGACGCAAGGCGGCGCCGACGGTAATCAGGCCGAGCGCGATCGAGGCATCGGCCAGCCGGCCGAGAAATGCCTGCAGCGGCGCCGGCGGCACGAAGCCGGCGAGGTTCAGGACGAAACCGGCGGCCGTTCCCCAGATCAGCGGATTGCGCGCCACTTCGCGCCACAGACCGACCTCGCCATGGCGGGCGAGCATCCAGACCGATACCAGATTGGCCAGCGGCACCGCGGCGCCAACGATCAGCCCCATGGTGGCGATCCCCGGCGAACCGTAAAGCATGCCGGCCACCGCCAGCGCGATGTAGGAGTTGAAGCGGTAGCCGCACTGGAACAGCGAAGCGAAAGTCAGTGCCGGCAACTTGACGACCAGCCGCGGCAACAGCCCGAGCAGCATCCCGCCGGCCATCGCGGCAAAGGCGGTGCCCAGCAGCGGCAGCGCCGCCCCCAGGTCGAGCCGGGTCTTGACGATGGCGTTGATCAGCAGCGCCGGGAACAGGATGAAATAGACCAGCTTCTCGACCCCGGTCCAGAAGTGGTCGCCGAGGTGCATCCAGCGCCGGATGGCAGTACCGAGCAGGATCAGGGCGAAGTCGGGGAGCAGCAGCAGCGCGGTATGCATCGGCGCATTTTATGGCCTGACGGGCGCCGCCCCAAGTGTGGAAAGCCACAGGTCGGCTTGACCTCCCCCGGCAAACCCGAAATACTGCGATGCAGCAAGGAGAAAAATATGAATCCTGAATGGTGGACCTGGGTCATCGGCGGCCTCGTGCTGATTCTGGCCGAACTGGCGATCCCGTCCTTTTTCATCGTCTGGTTCGGCCTCGGCGCTCTGTTCGTTGGCCTGCTGTTGCTGGCTCTGCCCGATCTGTCGCTCACCGCCCAACTGGCGACCTGGACGCTGGCTTCGCTGGCCATGGTCGTACTGTGGTTCCGGGTTTTCAAGCAGAGCTTCCAGAAGACTCGGGCGGGAACGGCCGATGGCGAAGCAATTGGCGAAATCGGCCTGCTGGTCAGCGCGGTCGCCCCTTTCGAGCGTGGCAAGGTGCGTTTCCAGCGGCCGGTGCTCGGCGCCGAGGAATGGGTCTGCCGCGCCGACAGCCCAATCGCTGCCGGCGAGCGGGTCCGCGTGCTGATGGTGGAAGGCAGTTTCCTGAAGGTTGGCAAGGCTTAGAAAGGTAAAAATGGATATGAATGCAGGTTTCATGGTCTCTCTGGCCATTCTGGTCTTTGTCGCCGTCACCATCGCCAAGGGGGTGCGCATCGTGCCGCAGGGCATGGAATGGATCGTCGAGCGCCTCGGCAAGTACCACAGCACGCTGAAGCCCGGCCTCAACATCGTCATTCCTTATCTCGACAAGGTGGCTTACCAACTGGTGACCAAGGACATCATCCTCGACGTCCAGGAGCAGGAAGTCATCACCCGCGACAATGCGGTCATCCTGACCAACGCCATCGCCTTCATCAAGGTCACCGACCCGGTCAAGGCGGTCTATGGCGTGACCGATTTCTCCGAAGCCATCCGCAATCTGATCATGACCACGCTGCGTTCCATCGTCGGCGAAATGGAACTCGACGAAGCGCTGTCCTCACGCGACAAGATCAAGGCGCGGCTGCGCGAAAGCATCGCCGACGAGGCAGTCGACTGGGGGCTGACCGTCAAGTCGGTCGAAATTCAGGACATCAAGCCCTCGCAATCGATGCAGAAAGCCATGGAAATGCAGGCCGCCGCCGAGCGCGAGCGCAAGGCAGTCGTCACCCGTTCGGAGGGCGCCAAGCAGTCAGCCATTCTCGAAGCCGAAGCGCGTCTGGAATCCGCCAAGCGCGACGCCAACGCCCAGGTCATGCTGGCCGAAGCCTCGGCCGAAGCCATCCGCCGTATTACGGCAGCTATTGGTGACCAGACCGGGCCGATGTCCTACATGCTGGGCGAAAAATACATTACCGCTCTTGAGCGAATGGGTGAGAAGGACAATGCCAAGATCGTCGTTCTCCCTGCGGATTTGCAGGAAGCGGTAAGAGGCCTGTTCGGGCGTGGTTAAGGGGTGAATGAATCAAGTGAACCCACTGCGAACAATGGGATGGCTCAACGAGCAGCATCAGGAAAAACCTGGGGAGCCTCTTGGAGTAGGAGGCGTCGCTCCAGTCGGAGGTCATCTCCCCGTGGGGGACGCCGAACTGGGAGCAGCAGGGGTTCTTGCAGACGTTGTATTGGATCCGCCATTCCTTCCTCGGGATCCAGTCCGGCGTCGCATCGGCGACGGGCTGGGGGCGGTATTTCTCTTCGAACGGACTTGCCGGAAAAATCTCTTCTGTCATATCCAATTAACGCGGAAGGGGGGAACCCCGTTCACGCCTTGCGCCATCAGGGTTCCCACGTTTTTCTTGGATACTTTACTTAAAGCCCTCCCCCGAAATCAAGAGTGGCTGGGGGGAGTCTCAGTTTTTCAACAACCTGCTAATGCGCAGAATTGAGACAAGACGCAAAAGGCGAAATGGGGAACACCGAACCCGGTCCGGCGCGGGTAACGGGAAGCTAGGCCGGGAAACCTTGATGCCCGAGGAAGCGACGCAGTTCGTCGAACGGATGGAACAGGCACCGCCATCGCCATAACCGCCAGGACGCCCAAATAGATAAGGAGCGGAATACCGATGACAACAAATGACACCAGCAATGCCAGACCGGCCAAGGACATCACCATGTCCACGCCGAAACGCTTGAGGGCATCGAAATAGTCCACCGCCTCGCTCACCGCGGACAGACACTTTTTGCCCGTGTCGATGGCGAAGACATGGCAGAACGGGCCATCCACCGCGCAGCCGTCATGTGCCGGCGAACACATTTTCGCTTCGGCTTCCACGACGTAGAGATTGCACTTCAGTCCCGGTTTGAGCCAGGTATCGATGGCTGCTGGCACATAAACGTTGATCAACTCGGCCTCACCCTCGGCCAGGCGCATCTTGATCAGGCGGCGGAATACCGCGTCGCCCTTCTTGCCCACGTCGCCGTCGGCAGAGAGGCTCGTCCCCAAGTCATCGATCGTGCCTACCAGTTTGTGCAGTTGATATTCAATGCTAGCGGCCATATTGGTCCTTTCATCACTTTGACTCACCGGCCGCAAAATCGCTGCGGCAAGTTAGCTGCACTATCTATCGGCCAAGTCGCCGGCTGGCGCTAGGCCGCTAATCATGATTTAGTCATAGGCTCCTCAGGAACTTCCAGACTCTTATGGATTATAAGCGATTTATTATGGTCATCCGTGACGCCTGTTACAGGATCCGAAAGATCGGTTCGCCTCGTACCGAATGGCCGATTTGTTTTTGACCGGCTTGGTTGTTCTGATACTCTTGCTCTCCGCCTTTGCCACCTGCCACAGCGAGGCAACTTCTAGCCAAACCTGACGCCTCGCTAATCTTTCGGGATTGCCATAGCGTCTCCGCCACCTGTTCGGTCCTTGCTCAGCCGAGCGCGCCGCTGGCGGTCAGTTGTTCTATTTCGGCGGGACTGTAGCCGGCGGCTGCGAGTATTGCAGTATTGTGCTGGCCGGCCTTGGGCGCTGGCTGGCGTACCGAGAATTCGAATTCAGACATTTTCAGCGGTGGCGCAAACTGGGTCAGACCATCGGTCTTGAGCACCATGCCGCGGGCGGCGATTTGTTCGTTGGCGAGCGCTTCTTCCGGCGTCAAAATCGGCGTTACGCAGCAGTCGACCGCAGCAAACTGGCTGGTCCAGTCGTCACGCGAACGGGTGGAGAAAACAGCCGCCAGCTCGGCACGCAAACCCGCGTCCCATTGCCGCTTGACCCACTCTGGATGAGCGAGCACTTCACAGCAGGTATTCCAGAACTTGCCTTCCAGTGCCCCGACCGCCATGTAGCGGCCATCAGCGCAGCGATAGGTGGAATAGCAGGGCAGACCGCCCGAAAGCAGGTCGCTGCCGCGTGGCGCCGACTTGCCGGCGTCATTCAGGTGCAGCATCGCGAAATAGGTGTGCGCCAGCACGCTGTCGGTCATCGACACGTCGATGTAACGTCCCCGGCCGGTCCGTTGCGCTTCGAGCACAGCGGCCAGGATGCCCAGCGCGGCAGTGAGCGCCCCGCCGAGCAGGTCGGCGATCTGGAAATTGGGGATGGCCGGGTTGCCGCCTTCGCTGCCGATCTGGTCAAGCACCCCGGCATAGCCGAGGTAATTGATGTCATGCCCGGCCAGATCCTTGTACGGGCCGTCCTGCCCGTAACCGCTGATCGAACAATAGGCGATTTTCGGGTTGAGCGCGGCGATCGTGGCATAGCCGACCCCGAGTTTGTCCATGACCCCAGGCCGGAAACTCTCGACGATGACATCGGCTTCGCTCGCCAGGCGCTTGAAGACTTCGACGCCCTCCGGCTTCTTCAAGTCGAGCAGCAAGCCCTGCTTGTTGCGGTTGATCATCCGGAAATAGGCGCTGTCCGCGCCCTCACCAGTACCCAGCGTGCGGGCATAGTCGCCCACTTGCGGATCCTCGATCTTGATCACATCCGCCCCGAGATCGGCCAGATGCAGCGTGGCGACCGGTCCCGGTAGCAGACGGGTCAGGTCGAGGATGCGGATGCCGGCCAGCGGTCCGGGTCGGCTCATTCTTCGCAGGCGCCGAGCAGATCGGCTTCGAGTTCGATTTCGATGCCTTCTTTCAGGTTCCGGTCGATGAACATGCCGCGATAGAGTCGCCCGGCATTGGCGGCACTCCGTGCGTGGGGGGTTTCCCATTTGTCGACCCGCAAGCGGATCATCCCCAACTGAACGTCGCGTGCATACTTGTCCGACGACACGCAGGGTTGGGCCAGTACCAGCCGGTTGAATTCGTCGCGACTGTACTGCTCGACCCCCCTGCCCGCCACCTCGGGACATACCGCGAGGCGCCGTTCCTCGATCCTGGCCGCCACAACCCGCCCCCTGACGAAATACTCGGGCGCAGTCGCCGCCAAACCGGGGCCAACCTCACCGTAGACCACGCAACGACCCGGCGCCAGTTGTTCGGGCTGCGTTTGCAACAAGCGGGCCGAAGGCCGCATCTCGGCGGAAGCGGCCTGGACAGGGATGGCGAGCAGCACCAACAGCGCCAGCGGAATTTGCATCGGGAAGATAAGCCTGGTCAATAAACCCGGCTATCTTCGATCACTTTCCCGTCGTTGGGCAAGCCGCCGGGTGCACAGAAGGCCACTTCACCCCGCAACTTGGTGACTTCGCGCAGACTGGCAACCACGGCCTTGTCGAGTGCTTCGCTGCCGGCTTCGATTTCGCAATGCAGCACCATGCGATCCTGACCGCCCGGGTTGTCGACGACCAGCCGCATCCGGTGGATTTCCGGATGGCGTTTGGCAAGCTCGGCAAGCTGCTCCGGATGGACGAACATGCCCTTGACCTTGGTCGTCTGGTCGGCACGGCCCATCCAGCCCTTGAGCCGGAGGTTGGTGCGCCCACAGGGGGAGCGGCCGGGCATGAAGGCGGAAAGGTCGCCGGTGGCGAAGCGGATCAACGGGTAATCGGGATTGAAGGTGGTGACGACCACCTCGCCCACCTCGCCGGGCGCCACCAGATCGCCGGTGCCGGGGCGGACGATCTCGACCAGCAACTCCTCCTCGACGACGAGGCCTTCCTCGGCATCGGTCTCATAGGCGATGGCGCCGATGTCGGCGGTCGCGTAGCACTGGCGGACCATGATGCCGCGCTCGCGCAACCAGGCGCGGGTGACGCCGGGCAAGGCCTCGCCGGAAACGCAGGCCTTGCGCAACGAGGTCACGTCGGCGCCCAGCTCTTCCGCCTTCTCGATGATGATGCGCAGGAAGGACGGCGTACCGACGTAGCCTTCCGGCCGCAGATCGGCGATGGCCTGCACCTGCTGTTCAGTCTGCCCGGTCCCGCCGGGGAAAACCGAACAACCGAGCTTGCGCGCGCCGCCCTCGAAAATGTAGGCGCCAGGCGTGAAGTGATAGGAGAAACAGTTGTGGATCAGGTCGCCGTTGCGAAACCCGGCGGCGTAAAGCACGCGGGCCATGCGCCAGGGGTCGAGTTCCTTGCCCTGCATCTCGTAGATCGGGCCGGGCGAGGCGAATACCCGCCTGGCGCTGCGCCGGGGCAGCGAATTCAGCCCGCCAAACGGCGGCGATTTTTTCTGCAACTCCATCAGGTCACGCTTGCGGGTCAGCGGCAGTCGCGCCAATGCCTCGCGGGTGACCACCTCGAACGGATTGATTCCGGCCAGCAGGTGGAAATAATGCGAGGTCGTTTCCTTGGCATGGGCGACCTGACGGGCCAGCTTGTCCATCAGATCGTCCTCGCGCTCGCCAGGGTCGCGGGTTTCCAGCGGATCGTAATAACTCATGACAGCCAACGCTTTCTGCGACGGTAGTGTTTGACATCCTTGAATGACTTGCGACCGCTGGAGGACAGGCCAAGGTAGAACTCCTTGACGTCCTCGTTGGTCCGCAAATCCTCGGCATCGCCTTCCATCACCACCCTGCCATTTTCCAGGATGTAGCCGAAATCAGCGTAGCGCAGGGCGACCATGGTGTTCTGTTCGGCCAGCAGAAAACTGACGCTCTCGCGACGGTTGAGATCCTTGACGATCTCGAAGATTTCCTCGACGACCTGCGGCGCCAGGCCCATCGACGGCTCGTCGAGCAGGATCATTTCCGGCTTGGCCATCAGGGCGCGGCCGATGGCGCACATCTGCTGCTCGCCGCCGGAAGTGTAGCCGGCCTGCGAGGTGCGCCGCGTCTTGAGGCGCGGGAAATAGTGATAGACCTTCTCCAGGCTGTCCTTGAGTTCGCCGCGCGAAATCGAGCGGGTATAGGCGCCGGTCAGCAGGTTTTCCTCGATGGTCAGGTGGCCGAAGCAATGCCTGCCCTCCATGACCTGAATGACGCCGCGCTTGACCAGTTCGTTGGGCGAGAGCTGATCGATACGCTCGCCCTTGTATTCGACCAGACCCTTGGTCACATCGCCGCGTTCGGCGTGCAACAGGTTCGAAATGGCCTTCAGCGTCGTCGATTTGCCGGCGCCGTTGGCCCCGAGCAAGGCAACGATTTTCCCCTTGGGGACGTTCAGCGACACACCCTTGAGCACCAGGATCACGTGGTCGTAGATGACCTCGATGTTATTGATGTTCAGATAGTGGCCGACCGCAGCAGCAGGTGTGCTCATAGCTGTTCCCGAGACATGGAAACCGGGAAAGGGCGAGAGGATTCCCTCTCGCACCCCCGCTCTCTCGCCTTATTTTTCCTTGGAGCAATCACGCGGCGTGATGCCCTTTTCCTTAGCATACTGCTTGGCGGACGCCTGGAACAAGGGGTGGATCAATGCCTTGTTGCCCTCGATCCAACCCGTGATCGGCACCCACTTGGCGCCATCCCACTGCTGGATCCGCACCTTGCCGGAACCTTCGTGGTTATCGCAGGAGGTCTTGATCTCCGGCAACAGGTCGGTGGCGCCCAGCGCCTTCAGGCGCGCATCGGTAATGTTCAGGTTTTCCAGCGCCCAGCGTACTTGCTCGCCGGTCATCGCCTTGCCCTTGCCGTATTTTTCCTGCGCCTTGCGAATGGCTTCGACCGACAGCACGGCGGCGGAAACGCCCCGGTTGTAAAGGACGGTGCCGATCTTGGTCGCGTCCTGCAGGTTACCCTTGCCAGCGCCGTAAACGACCTTCTCGATGTCGGCAATCAGCGGCACCTGCTTGCCGGAGACGTTCCAGGTCGCCGCCATGTAGCCCTTGGCAGCTTCGCCGGCCGGGATGACGTCTTCCTCGGAACCGGTCCACCACGAGCCGATCATCCGGTCACGCGGGAAGCCAACCTTCTGGGCCGCCTTGAGCGCCGTCTGGTTCATCACGCCCCAACCCCAGAAGACGACGAAATCGGGCTTTTCCTGACGAATCCTCAGCCACTGCGCCCCCTGCTCGTTGCCCGGGTGGGCAACCGGAATCTGCACCAGAGTGAATTTGTTCAAGGACGCTTCGGCCTCCATCGCGATGATGGCTTCCTTGCCATAGGCGGAGTCGTGATACAGATAAACGATCTTCTTGCCGGCCAGGCTGCCACCCAGTTTCTCCTTGATGAACTTGACGATGGCCGAGGCCTGCATCTGGTAGGTCGTCACCAGCGGGAAGGCGTAGGGGAAGACCGAGCCATCCACCGCATCGGTGCGGCCGTAGCCCATCATGGCAAGCGGCAGCTTGTCCTGGGCGGACTTGTCGATCAGGGCGTAGGAAATGCCGGTAGACATCGTGTGGACCGGGCCGGAGGATTTGGCGGCCTTGCTCTTCAGGCGCTCGTAGCACTCGACGCCCTTGGCATTGTTGTATTCGGTTTCGCATTCCTCGTAGGTCATCTGAACGCCATTGACGCCCTTTTCCTTCAGATTGACGTAGGTGAGGTAATCGATGAAGCCGCCGTAGAAGGCCTGGCCGTTGGAACCGTAGGGGCCGACGCGGTAGTCGATGAGCGGGAAGAATTGCTCTTCGGCAGCCACAGCCATCTGCGACAGCATGGCCAGGGAAAGTGCCGCCGCGGCAAGAACGGGTTTGAAACTTTTAATCATGTAATGTCTCCTCCAGTGTTACGAAACAAAAGCCGTCCCTAGTGCGGGAAAGGCCACAAACGCAGTTTCTCCTTGGCAATCTGCCACAAACGGGCCAGCCCGTGCGGCTCGACGATCAGGAAAAACATGATCAGCGCACCGAACACTGTAATCTGGATGTGCGACACGGTAGCGCTGGCAAACGGCAAGCCGAACAGGTTGGCAACGAAGGGCAGCGCCACATCGAGAAAGATGGGCAGCAGCAGGATGAAGGCGGCACCGAGGAAGCTGCCCATGATCGACCCGACACCGCCGATGATGATCATGAACAGGATCTTGAACGACATCTCGAGCGAGAAGCCGTCAGGCTCGACCGAGCCGAGGTAGCAGAAAGCGTACAAGGCACCGGCCACGCCGCAGTAGAAGGAACTGACCGCGAAGGCGAGCAGCTTGGTCGGCATCAGGCGGATGCCGATCACCGAGGCCGCCACATCCATGTCGCGCACCGCCATCCAGGCCCGGCCGGTGGTTGAACGCACCATGTTCTTGGCGGCCAGCGCCATGATGACGACGATGGAGAGCACCAGCAGGTATTTTTCGACCGGCGTATTCAGTTCGTGGCCGAAGATGATCAGCCTCTGGGTCGAGATCACGCCGGACGACGAGTTGTTCGACAGCCAGGGGAACTTGGTCAGACACCAGACGATGAAAAATTGCGCGGCCAGGGTCGCCACAGCCAGGTAAAAGCCCTTGATGCGCAGCGAAGGCAGCCCGAACAGAATCCCGACGCCTGCTGCGGTCAACCCGGCAAAAATGAAGGAAACCAGCAGCGGAATGTTCTCGATGCGCAACTGGAAATTGTAGGCTGCGTAGGCCCCGACCGCCATGAAGGCCGCCGAACCGAGCGACAACTGGCCGGCGTAACCGGTCAGAACATTCAGGCCGAGCGCGGCCAGGGCGAAGATCAGGAAGGGAATCAGGATGGCCGAGAACCAGTATTCGCTTGCAAAAAGCGGCACCCCGAGGAATGCGACGGCGAGCAGCACGATGATGCCGATCCGGTCCTGGCGGATCGGAAACAGTTGCTGGTCGGCGGCGTAGGTCGTCTTGAATTGACCGGCTTCACGGTAAAGCATCTGTCTCTCCCCTAGACCCGGTCGATATGGCGTTCGCCGAACAGACCCTCGGGCCTGACGAGCAGGAAGAGCAGCGCCAGCACATAAGGGAACCAGCCCTCGATGCCGCCGAAATTGCCCCCGAACAGATCCTGCATCACTGGCGGAATGTAGATTTCGGCCAGTTTTTCCGAGGCTCCGATGATCAGGCCGCCGACAATCGCCCCCGGCACCGAGGTAAAGCCGCCGAGGATCAACACCGGCAGCGCCTTGAGTGCCGTGAAAGTGAGCGCAAACTGCACGCCGTTGCGGGCACCCCACATCATGCCGGCGACCAGCGCGACAAAGCCGGCGACGCCCCAGACGATGGCCCAGATGTTTTGCAGCGGGATGCCAATCGACAAGGCTGCCTGATGGTCGTCTGCCACGGCGCGCAGGGCGCGACCGATACGGGTGTATTGAAAGAACAGGGCCAGCGTGGCAACCAGCACCGAGGCAACACCGGCGGCAACCAGGTCGAACCTGGAAATCACCATGTTCCAGTTCTCCAGGATGTAGTCGATCGGCTCATCGACGATGCCCAGTTCCAGCGCACGCGGCGCGCTGCCGAAGATCATCGGGGCCAAACCCTCGATGAAGAAAGCGAGGCCGATGGTCGCCATGAACAGCGCGATCGGCGGCTGATTGACCAGTTTGCGCAGCACGAACTTCTCGGTCGCGATACCGAACAGGGTCATGATGACGAAGGCCAGGATCACCGCCAGCCAGAGCGGCGCGCCCCACTCCATGACACCGACCACCGACAGCGCCGCCAGATAGACCATCGCCCCCTGGGCGAAGTTGAACACGCCTGAGGCCTTGTAGATCAGCACGAAACCCAGCGCGACGAGGGCATACATGACCCCCGAGAGCAGGCCGCCGATCAGGACTTCGAAAAAGAAATTCATCTTCCCCGTGCCGCCGCATCCTTAGATGAGCCAGCGCACCAGATAGGCCTTGATGACATCCTCGTTATTTTTTACTTCGTCCGGCACGCCGTCGCCGATCTTCTTGCCGTAGTCGAGCACGACGACGCGGTCGGAGATGTCCATCACCACGCCCATGTCGTGCTCGATCAGCACGATGGTCGTCCCGAACTGGTCATTGACGTCGAGGATGAAGCGGCACATGTCCTGCTTTTCCTCGACGTTCATGCCGGCCATCGGCTCGTCGAGCAGCAGCATGGTCGGCTCGGCAGCCAGCGCGCGGGCCAGTTCGACGCGCTTTTGCAGACCATAGGGCAGGCGGCCGACCGGCGTCTTGCGGATGTGCTGGATTTCGAGGAAGTCGATGACCTCCTCGACCTTCTTGCGGTGTTCCAGTTCCTCTTTTCGGGCCCGACCGAACCATAGCGCATGCTCGAAGAAGTTGGCCTTCATCTTGGTGATGCGCCCGGTCATGATGTTGTCGAGCACGGTCATGCCCTTGAACAGCGCAATGTTCTGGAAGGTGCGGGCAATGTTCTGGCGGGCCGCCATGTGCGGCTCCATCTTCTTGCGTTCCTGGCCATGCCAGAAAATCTTGCCGTCCTGCGGGTGATAGACGCCGTTGATCACGTTCAGCATCGAACTCTTGCCGGCGCCGTTGGGGCCGATGATGGCGCGTACCTCATGCTCGCGGACATCGAAGGAAATGTCGGTCAGTGCCTTGACGCCGCCGAAGCGCAGGGAAATATTCTGCAGGTCGAGAATGACGTCGCCGATCTTCTTGCCGCTCATGCTCAAGCTGCCTTCCTGACGACCGGGAAGGTCTTCACGTCGACGATTTTCAGGTCGGCCGAGACCTTGCCGCGCCGGCCATCCTCGAACTTGACCTCGGTTTCGATGAACTGGTTGGCCTTGCCGCCATAGAGCGCATCGATCAGCACCTTGTATTTCTCGGCGACGAAATTGCGCCGCACCTTGCGCGTCCGGGTCAGCTCGTCGTCGTCCGGATCGAGTTCCTTGTGCAGCACCAGGAAGCGGTGAATCTGCGAATCGGCCACCATGGCATCGTGTACCAGATCGGCATTGACCTTCTCGATGCACTCGCGGATCAAGTCGAGCACCTCCGGCTTGCCGGCCAGATCGGTATAGCCGGAATAGGCGATGCCGCGGCGCTCGGCCCAGTTGCCGACGGCGCCGACGTCGATATTGATGAAGGCGCAGACCATGTCGCGCTCGTGACCGAAACAGACCGCCTCCTTGATGTGCTGGAAGAACTTGAGCTTGTTCTCGATGTAGTTGGGGGCGAACATCGCGCCGTTCGACAGTTTGCCGACATCCTTGGCGCGGTCGATGATCTTCAGGTGGCCGTCGGCATCGAGAAAGCCGGCATCGCCGGTCATGAAGTAACCGTCGGCATTGATCGACTCGGCGGTGTCATCCGGGCGCTTGTAGTATTCCTTGAGCAGCATCGGCCCCTTGACCAGCACCTCGCCATTGTCGGCAATCCTGATCTCGACGCTCGGCGCCGGGGCCCCCACGGTGTCCGGCTTGACCTGGCCGTCAGGCTGCAGACAGACATAGGCGCAGGTCTCGGTCTGCCCGTAGAGTTGCTTGAGATTGATGCCGATCGACCGATAGAAACTGAACAGTTCCGGACCGATCGCCGCGCCCGCCGTGTAGGCGACCCGGATACGGCTCATGCCGAGCACGTTGCGCAGCGGCGCGAAAATCAGGATGTTGCCGAGCCAGTACTGGAAGCGATCACCCGACCCGACCGGCTTGCCGTCGAGAATTGCCCCGCCACAGCGCTTGGCGACGCCCATGAAGTAATGGAAGAGCTTCTGTTTCAGCTTGCCGGCGTCTTCCATGCGGATCATCACCGAGGTCAGCAGGCTCTCGAAAACCCGCGGCGGCGCAAAGTAGTAGGTCGGGCCGATCTCGCGCAGGTCGGTCATCACCGTTTCACCCGACTCCGGGCAATTGATCGTGAACCCCGCCACCAGCGCCTGGGCATAGGAAAACAGGTGATCGCCGACCCAGGCCATCGGCAGGTAGGAGAGAATGTCGCCGTCATCCGTCATGTGGTCAACCTGGATACCGCCCTGTGCCGCGGCAATGAACGCGGCGTGCGTCTGGCAGACACCCTTCGGCTTGCCGGTCGTGCCTGACGTGTACAGCATCACCGAGATGTCGTCGTGATGTCCCTTGGCGATTTCGCCATTGAGAAAATCGGGATGGTTGCGGTCATGGATGCGCCCCATTTCCATCAACTCGTGGATATCGTGCAGGAAGGTCTGGGTGTAGTGGCGCATACCGCGCGGATCGTCATAGACAATGTGCTCAAGCGCCGGCAACTGGTCCTTGATTTCCAGAAGCTTGTCGATCTGCTCCTGGTCCTCGACGATGGCAAAGCGGATGCCGGCATCCTGCATGACAAATAGCATTTCGGCGGCGACTGCATCCTGATAGAGGGGAACCGGAACCCCGCCCAGGGACTGGGCAGCGCACATCATCATGTACAGATGCGGGCGGTTGTCACCGATGATGGCAAGGTTGTCACCGCGCGCGAAGCCAAGTTCGGCAAGGCCGCAAGCCAGTGCCCGGACGCGCTCGGCGACGTCGGCCCAGGACCAGGTCTGCCAGATCCCCAGGTATTTTTCGCGCATCGCCGGCGCGCTTGGACGATTTTTTGCGTGATTCAACAGCAGGCGCGGAAAAGTATGCAGCCCATCCAGCGACCCGAAATCTGCCTGTACGGCCATTCTTGTCTCCTGTTCGCCACGCCTCGTCGGAGCGCGGTCTGATTTTCACCTGACGCATTGTGTCCATTGCCGACAGCCACGTAAACCTTGCAGTGCACAACGGCAATGACTCACTGATGGCGCTGAGTCTATGGAGATTGCAAGCTTATAATTGTCATCCGACAGACATTCTGGAAATTTCTTGAAAAACGCAGAGGAACTGCTGCGCACATCGCTTTGGGGGCAATCGCTGACCGCCGCCGAAATGACCCGGGCGCTGGCCGGCACCTGCGAGCGGTCCTATGCCGCCGGCGCCTTCATCTGCATGAAGGGCGACCCGGTCGACTACTGGATGGGCATCGTCGACGGCCTCGGCAAGATGGCCAGCCACTGGACGACCGGCAAGACCACCTCGCTGACCGGCATCAGCTCCGGCGGCTGGTTCGGCGAAGGCTCGCTGCTCAAGGAAGAACCCCGTCGCTACGACGTCATGGCGCTGCGCGAAACGCGGGTTGCCCTCATGAACCGCAGCACCTTTCTGTGGCTGATGGATCACAGCATTCCCTTCAACCGTCATCTGATCACCCAGTTGAACGAACGCCTCGGCCAGTTCATCGGCATGATGGAGAACGAGCGCCTGCTCGACCCCGACGCCCGAATTGCGCGCTGTCTCGCCGCCCTTTTCAACCCGGTGCTCTACCCCGACACCAACCGCCTGCTGCGGATTTCCCAGGAAGAACTGGGCTATCTCGCCGGCGTCTCCCGCCAGCGCGCGAACCAGGGACTCAAGGCCCTTGAGGACGCCGGCCTGGTGCGCAGCGAATACGGCGGCATCAACATCCTCGATCTCGATGGCTTGGGCCACTTCGGCGAGTGAGCGAAACCAAGGAACGACCATGACGGCAAACACGCCTCGCCTGACCTCCCTTTCCCACGGCGGCGGTTGCGGCTGCAAGATCGCGCCCGGCCTGCTCGCCGAAATCCTCAAGGGCGGTAATCGCCTGCCGCTACCGCCCGAATTGCTGGTCGGCATCGAGACCTCCGATGATGCCGCCGTCTACAAGCTCAATGAAGAACAGGCGCTGATCGCCACCACCGATTTCTTCATGCCCATCGTCGACGACCCCTACGACTTCGGCCGGATTGCCGCGACCAACGCCATCTCCGATGTCTATGCCATGGGCGGCCGGCCGATCATGGCGCTGGCGCTGGTCGGCATGCCGATCAACGTGCTGCCGGCCGAGGTCATCGCGCGCATCCTCGAAGGCGGCGAAGCGGTCTGCCGCGCGGCAGGGATTCCGATCGCCGGCGGCCACAGTATCGATTCGGCGGAGCCGATCTACGGCCTGGTCGCCCTCGGGCTGGTGCATCCGAAACTGGTCAAGCGCAATGCCGATGCCCGCGTCGGCGACCGCATCATCCTCGGCAAGCCGCTCGGCGTCGGCATCCTGTCGGCGGCACTGAAGAAGGATGCGGTCGACGCCGCCGGATACGCGAAAATGATCGCGATCACGACCCAGTTGAATACCCCCGGCCCCGAACTCGCCGCCCTGCCCGGCGTGCACGCGATGACCGACGTGACCGGTTTCGGCCTCGCCGGCCATGCGCTCGAACTGGCGCGCGGCGCCCAATGCAGCCTGAACATCGAGTGGTCGCGCGTGCCGCTGATCGACGGGGTGCTGAAAACTGGCGGCGGACGGCATCGTCACCGGCGCCTCGGGCCGCAACTTCGCCGCCTACGGTCACGACATCGCCTTGCCCGCGGACTTCGCGCCGGAAGACAAGGCGCTGCTCACCGACCCGCAGACCAGCGGCGGCCTGCTGGTTTCCTGCAGCGCGGACAGCGTCGCCGCTGTTCTGGAAATTTTCCGGAAACACGGTTTTGCCAGCGCGGCCGAGATCGGCGACGGTCGGGCCGAGAAGCGATGCCCTGCTGACCGTCCGCTAAGCAACAGTAATCACATGCTGCGCCGGCACTGGCCGACAACCTCGCAGAGCGCGCTACCGATCCCGCCGAGCAATTAGGCCAGCACCGCGAAGACGTTGCCGTCCTCGATCACCGTCTGCTGTCCTACTGTTACGGTTGACGGCAGAGAATGTGCAACTTTTGCAGCCATGGTGAACGATGTCGAGCGGGCCAACAAAATTCACTCTAACCGATAGCGCAATCGAAGTGCTTCTTGGCTAGAATCTCTTCATGAGTGGATCAAACTGGAGTCGGGCTGAGGTCGAGGCCATTGTCGATGACTACCTCGCGATGCTGGCATCCGAGTTAGCTGGAACGCCATATAACAAAACCACCCATCGTCGGGCCTTGCTTGCTCAACTTGAGGGCCGCTCCCCGCAATCGGTTGAGTTCAAACACGCCAACATCAGTGCTGTACTTCTCGATGCCGGTTTTCCAAGCGTCGTCGGTTACAAGCCCAGATCAAACTATCAAGCGCTTCTTGCTGAAGTTGTTGGTGAAAAGCTGGCTGCTTCGACCTCACTTCAGGACATTGCCGCTGCAGACGCAGACCGGCCGATTGTTGTGCCTGAGATCGACGATATTCTCGCTGTTCTGACCGACCGGCCAAAGATCATCCACGACACAAAGCGGGCCACCGAACCGATCGCACATTCGGTACGCCTGACCACTAACTACATTGAGCGAGAGGCACGGAATCGCTCTCTTGGATCAGCTGGTGAGGCATTCATCCTTAACTATGAACGCGCTCGACTCATTTACGCTGGTCGGGAAAATCTTGCCGCAAAAATCGAACACACTTCGAAGGTTCGAGGCGACCAAGAGGGTTACGATATCCTGTCCTTTGAAGACAGTGGCGCGGAGCGCCTGATTGAGGTCAAGACCACGAAGTACGGCAGTGACACACCGTTCTTCGTCACCCGAAACGAGCTTATGGTTTCAGAGAGGAATGCCGACCTGTACCAAGTCTATCGGCTCTTCTCATTCCGACAGGCACCTCGCCTCTACACGCTGCCAGGCGCAATAGGCAAAACCTGCCAACTCTCCGCAGCTACGTACACCGCATTGCCAAAATAACTCTTTTAGGCCTGCCAGAGCGCCGCTCAGAACCGCAAAACTCGCCACCGGCTTGTGCCTGAGTGCAACATCGCCGCCAGCGGGTCGTCCTGCGTGAAGCGGTGGGCGAAGGCCGGGTCGGCGGGAGATGGGCCAAGGCCGGCAGCCAATTCGCCATCCCGTGATGACAAATTGTCACGTCGTATCTTGTTGATTTATCGATGATTTACTTGATGGCACCCTATCCTCATGCCTTTATGGCAGGCACTGCATTTGCTGCACCCCTCCACGCGCATCGCCAACTTATATAAAACAGAGACATACAAGCTGATTACAGTGTCTGGCGCATTTCGTGCATACAGTTGCGGAATGTTTTTATTCACCCATCCGTCATGTCGCAATCCTGTTGAACAACCTGTTCGGTGCGCAAGACTGCCAGGATCCGGACCGCTCCACTGGCCTTTGTTCCGGGAAGCGGACGGGCGGCATGGCGGGCCAGCCTCCTTGCGGGCTCGACACACCCCTCACGCCAACGATGGGCGAGCCGACTTCACCGGCCTGGGCGCACAGCCCCGTATTCGTTGATGCGGCCCGTAGCCAGACCCGCGCGCGACTTTCCCCCCAACCGATGAAAGGAAGACCATGAAACTTTTCGCATCCGCTCCTGATTGCCGCCGGCCCTGGTGGCTGCTTCCCCTGCTCACGCGAATCTGGAACTCGCCAAGGAGCAATTGCATGGCCTGCCACACGGTCGACAAGAAACTGTCGTGCCCCGCGTATGTCGATGTGGCCAAGAAGTATGCCGGCGACAAGGATGCAGCCAAGACGCTGGCCGCCAAGGTCAAGGCCGGTACGAAGGGTGGTGTCTGGGGTCAGATCCCGATGCCGCCGAACCCCAACGTCAAGGATGCCGACATGGAAATCCTGATCAAGTGGATTCTGGCTGGCGCCAAATAGGCGCAGCAACAAAAGGAACCGGGTGAACCTCGCAGGCGCCCGGCATGAATAGAAGACGAAACCACCTGATTCCAGCGTCGATTCGGGAAGCAGAAAATTTCAAATTTCCCCGCGTTTTCGGGTTAACCGCAACCACTCAAAGAAAACGGCAAGGTCCATGCCTCGCCGTTTTTTCCTCCACCCTTTCGGGTCCGGGTTGCAGGTTCACCCGCCGAGTATTCCTTTACATGCTGCGCCGGTACTGGCCGCCAACCGCGTAAAGCGCGCTGCTGATCTGGCCGAGCGAGCAGTGGCAGCACGGCGTCCATCAGCACGGCGAAAACGTTGCCGTGCCTGCGATCACTGTCTGCTTGAACTTTTCCAGCATGGCCGGTGCGGTCAACGTCCTTTATTGCCCAATTTTCAACGGTTGCGCTCGGCGGCGGCTTGACCAGACACTCCGCAGTCGGTTGCGAAGCGGTCTGTTTTCGGCGGACAGGGAAGACCCGCCGGCCTGCGACAATGGTATTCTTTCAGCAAATTCCGCCCTCTCGATGAGCGAGCCATGACCGTCAGGATGCAACTGAAAAGCGCCGTTTTTGCCTTGTCCGATGCGCTGGACTTGGTCGGTGTCAATGACTTCCAGCACGGCAAGCGCGTTGCCATGATCGCCCGCGAGACCGCTGCGTTGATCGGCCTGCCCGAACCGCGACTGGACAACCTGGTTTTTGCTTGCCTACTGCACGACTTGGGCGTGTCCTCCACCGCCGAACATCAGCGCCTGGCGTTCAATGTGGACTGCGCTGACCGCGATGTTCACTGCCTCAGGGCCTACCATCTGCTGCAACCCTTTGCCCACTTGTCGCGGGTGGCCAACGCCATTCGCTACCACCATACGGCGTGGGCCGACTTGCCGCCCGAACTGAGCGAGGCTGACGCCCTCGACAGCAACCTGATCCTCATGGCCGACCGCGTCAACGCTCTCCTTCTCCGGCATGGCCTCGACGACCCGCTGGTCCATAACGAATCCGTCCACCGTGAAATCGACAGACTTGCGGGCCACACGCTGGCGCCGGAAGTCGTCGAAGCCTTTCACGCCGCGGCCGCCAAGGAAGCATTCTGGATCGCCCTGGTGCCGCGCCATGTGCAGTCCTATTTGGCCGACCTGAAGCTCGACCAATGGAATATTTCCATCGATTTTCCACAGTTCCGCCACGTCGCCCGGCTCGTTTCCAGCATTGTTGACGCCAAGAGCCACTTCACGGCCGCCCACTCGCTCGGGGTGGCAGAACTTTCGAGGCATCTCGGAGAACGCATGGGTTTCGGGCAGGACTCGCTGGCCGAGATGGAAATCGCCGGTCTCATGCACGACATCGGCAAGCTGTGCGTGCCTGACGAAATTATCGAAAAGCCGGGGCGCCTGACCTTCGCCGAGTTTTCGATGATGGAGCGGCACAGTTTCGAAACCTACCAGATCCTGCGCCATGTCCCGGGGCTGGAGAAAATCGCCGAATGGGCTGCCTTCCACCATGAGGCCCTGAACGGTCACGGCTACCCGTTTCGCCGTTCCGCCGAGACCCTTTCGTGGGAAGCGCGCATCGTCGCCGTCGCCGATGTCTTTCAGGCACTGGCCCAGACCCGCCCCTACCGGGGCCCCCAGAGCCTTGAGGAAATCTCGAGCATCCTTGAGGAATTTGTCACTCGGGGGGTGCTTGATCCGGACATCGTGGCCATTGCCAGAGACGACCTCGACGGCAGCCTGCGTGCCGCAACGCAGACCTTCTAGCTGGAGAACTGGAATCTGCCGGGCAGCGGCGCGCAGTGTGCAACGCCGCCCAATGATCGTTCTCAGGCCGCCCTCTCAGCGGCTTACATGCTGCGCCGGTACTGGCCGCCGACTTCGTAAAGCGCGCTGCTGATCTGGCCGAGCGAGCAGCACTCTCACGGCATCGACCAGCACGGCGAAGACGTTGCCGTCCTCGATCACCGTTTGCTTCAGCTTATCCAGCATGGCCGGCGCGGTCGACGCGTTGCGCGCCTGGAAATCGCGCAGGCGCTTGATCTGCGACTGCTTTTCCTCGTCGGTCGAACGCGCCAGTTCGATTTCCTGCTGCGCCATGCCCTTCGGGTTGAGGAAGGTGTTCACGCCGATGATCGGGTAGGAGCCGTCGTGCTTCTTGTGCTCGTAGTACATCGACTCTTCCTGGATCTTGCCGCGCTGGTAGCCGGTTTCCATGGCGCCGAGCACGCCGCCGCGCGAGGCGATGGCTTCGAATTCCTTGAGCACGGCCTCTTCGACCAGGTCGGTCAGTTCGTCGATGACGAAGGCGCCCTGGTTCGGGTTCTCGTTCCTGGCGACGCCCCACTCGCGGTTGATGATCAGCTGGATGGCCATGGCGCGGCGCACGGATTCCTCGGTCGGCGTCGTGATCGCTTCGTCGTAGGCGTTGGTGTGCAGCGAGTTGCAGTTGTCGTAGATGGCGATCAGCGCCTGCAGCGTGGTGCGGATGTCGTTGAAGTCCATCTCCTGCGCGTGCAGTGAGCGCCCACTGGTCTGGATGTGGTACTTCAGCTTCTGGCTGCGCTCGTTGGCGCCGTACTTGTTCTTCATCGCCACCGCCCAGATGCGGCGGGCGACGCGGCCGATCACCGAGTATTCCGGGTCCATGCCGTTGCTGAAGAAGAAGCTCAGGTTGGGCGCGAAGTCGTCGATGTGCATGCCGCGCGCCAGGTAGGACTCGACATAGGTGAAGCCGTTGGACAACGTGAAGGCGAGCTGGCTGATCGGGTTGGCACCGGCTTCGGCGATGTGATAGCCGGAGATCGACACCGAGTAGAAATTCTGGATTTTGTTATGGACGAAGAATTCCTGGATGTCGCCCATCATCTTGAGCGCGAATTCGGTCGAGAAAATGCAGGTGTTCTGGCCCTGGTCTTCTTTCAAAATATCCGCCTGAACGGTTCCTCTTACGGTCGACAAGGTCCATTCGCGGATTTTCTCGGCTTCGTCTTCGGTCGGATCGCGGCCGTTGTCGGCCTTGAACTTGGCGATCTGCTCGTCGATGGCGGTGTTGAAATAACAGGCCAGGATGATCGGCGCCGGGCCGTTGATGGTCATCGACACACTGGTCGTCGGCGAGCAGAGGTCAAAGCCGTCGTAGAGCACCTTCATGTCATCGAGCGTGGCGATCGAGACGCCGGAATTGCCGATCTTGCCGTAAATGTCCGGACGCTCGTCGGGGTCGCAGCCGTACAGGGTCACCGAGTCGAAGGCGGTGGACAGGCGCTTGGCCGGCATGCCCTCGGAAACGCGCTTGAAGCGGCGGTTGGTCCGGAAGGCATCGCCTTCGCCGGCAAACATCCGGGTCGGGTCCTCGCCTTCGCGCTTGAAGGCGAAGACGCCGGCGGTGTAGGGGAAGGATCCGGGAACGTTCTCGCGCATCAGGAAGCGCAGGGTTTCGCCGTCGTCGCCGAATTTGGGCAGGATGACCTTTTTGATCTTGGTACCGGACAGGGATTCGGAAACCAGCTTGGTACGGATTTCCTTGTCACGGATTTTCACGACATATTCGTCGCCGGCATAAGCCTCGACGGTGGCCGGCCACATGTCGAGCAACTTCTTGGCCTTCGGGTCCTGCTGGCCGTCCTTGAAGGCGGCCAGTTCATCGAAGTCTGCGGTCGACTTGTCGCAAGCGGCAAAAATGCCCTTGGCAATACGCAGCGATTGGCGTTCGCGGGCGATCTTCACCTGATCTTCGGTATGCGCGTGATAGCCGCGCACACTGTCGGCGATTTCGGCCAGGTAGCGCACGCGCTGCGCCGGCACGATGGCGCGCTGGGTCGAGGATTGCTTGACGGTGACGAGTGGCAGCTTGCCCGGCTTGGGCTTGAGGCCCTTGTCAACGAGCACCGGCACCAGCGCCTGATACAGCGCAGTGACGCCATCGTCGTTGAAGCGGGCGGCCTGCGTGCCGAACACCGGCATCTCGTCGGTCGGCTGGGCGAACAGCTCGCGGTTGCGCTGGTACTGCTTGCGCACGTCGCGCAGCGCATCCTCGGCACCCTTGCGGTCGAACTTGTTGATCGCCACGAAATCGGCGAAGTCGAGCATGTCGATCTTTTCCAGCTGCGAGGCGGCGCCGAACTCGGGCGTCATCACATACATCGAAACATCGACGAAGGGCACGATGGCGGCATTGCCCTGGCCGATACCGGAGGTTTCGACAATGACCAGATCGAAACCGGCGAGCTTGCAGGCGGCGATGACCTCGGGCAGCGCGACGGAAATTTCGGAGCCGGTGTCGCGGGTGGCCAGCGAGCGCATGAAGATGTTCGGATGCTCGATGGCGTTCATCCGGATGCGGTCGCCCAGCAGCGCGCCGCCGGTGCGCTTGCGCGACGGATCGATGGAGATCAGGCCGATCTTTAGCGCATCGCTCTGGTCGAGACGGAAACGGCGCACCAGTTCGTCGGTGAGTGACGACTTGCCGGCACCGCCGGTACCGGTAATGCCGAGCACCGGCACAGTCAGCGCAGCGGCAGCCTTGAGCAGAGGCTCCTTCAAACCCGGTGCCGCCCCGTTTTCGAGCAGCGTGATGACGCGGGCCAGCATGCGCCGGTCGCCGGCCTTGAGACCAGCCAGAACCTTGTCGCTGGCGGGCAGGCCCTGCTCGCCGACGTCGAAATCCGATTGCCTGACAAGATCGTTGATCATTCCTTGCAGGCCCATCTGCACGCCATCTTCCGGTGCGTAGATGCGGGTGACGCCGTACTCGTGCAATTCCTTGATCTCGACGGGCACGATCACGCCGCCACCGCCGCCAAAGACCTTGATATCGCCGCCGCCATTGGCCTTCAGCAAGTCCATCATGTATTTGAAGAACTCGACGTGGCCGCCCTGGTAGGAGGTAATCGCGATGCCCTGCACATCTTCCTGCAGCGCGGCGTTGACGATTTCCTGCACCGAACGGTTGTGGCCGAGGTGGATGACCTCGGCACCGGTCAACTGGATGATGCGGCGCATGATGTTGATCGACGCGTCGTGCCCGTCGAACAGCGAGGCCGCCGTGACGAAGCGCAGCTTGTTCCTGGGTTTGTAGGGAGCGAGTTTCCTGGCAACTGAAAGATCGGTCATGACGCCCACCTCATCGGATACACGGAAAGGTGTTCATCTTACGACCCTTTGTCCGCACGGAAATGGTGGAGACTGACGCTTATCGTGCAAATTCAGCCAAAATGATAAGCTGTTGCGGTCAACCATCGAAAAGTACCGAAAATGCCTCAGCGCACCACCCATAGCCCGCCCATCCGAACACAAGCTACTGTAGCAATGGGATTCGTAACCGGAATGCTGGCCGGACTAACTCGCCAAGGGATAGATGCAGCGCCGCTGCTTGCCGCGACCGGCATCGATATTGCAGATACCGCCATTAGAATACCCGTCGATCGCTATGCAGCGCTCTACAACCAGATCAACCGCAAACTGGACGATGAAGGTTTCGGTCTCTTCGCCCAGGCGATGCGCGTCGGCAGCTTCGAATTTCTCTGCCGCAGTACGATCAGCGCTCCGACCCTGGCCGAGGCGCTGCTGCGCGCCAGCCGCTTCCTGCGCATCGTTTTGCCCGACCTCGCGGTCAGCGTGCGCCGCCGCCAGGGAATGGCCGAACTTCAAATCAGCGAGTGCCGACGCCTGGACGACAACCCGGATGATGCGGGCCGCATTTTCGCCTTCGAATGGCTGCTCCGCCTTTTGCATGGCGTGTCGTGCTGGTTGGCCGGGCGCGGCCTGGCGCTCGACAGCGTGATCTTCCCCTATCGCCGCCCGCCGCATGCGGCCGATTACGCGCTGATCTTCACCGCGGATTCCCGCTTCGCCCCGACCTTGCCGGGCGGGGTCGGCACGCTGGTCGCCAGCTTCAATGCCAATCTGCTCGATTTGCCAATCCGTCGCGACGAGGCTGCGCTGACTGCCTTCCTCGACGGCGCACCCGGCAAGATCACCACGCTCTACCGGCGCGACCGCGACATGGTCATCCGCATTCGCGACCTGCTGCGCGCCGCGCTACCCGCCACGCTCGGCCTTGAAGACATTGCCGCCCGCCTCCACCTGTCGCCGCGGACCATCCACCGTCGACTGGAGGAGGAAGACTCCAGCTTTCGCGGCATCAAGGACGCACTACGGCGCGACCTGGCGCTGGCACGATTGACCAAGACCCGTGACTCCGTGGCCCAAGTCGCGGCTGACCTCGGTTACGCTGACACTTCGGCCTTTTATCGGGCCTTTGTCGAGTGGACCGGAATGGCGCCAATTCACTATCGCAGGCGCTGGGCCAATAGCGCCTGACAGTCCGCCAGCAGTTGATCAGGCCGAGGCAAGCAAGCCCAAGGCTTTCGTTTACGGCTGAAATGCGCTACGCTTCCCAGCTTGTAAATTGATCCGCGTGGAATGTTCAAGCTGTCATGAATCGCAAGGAAAAACGTAGCCTGAGCGAAGACCGGCGCATCGAAGATGTGGGGCCGCCCGAGGGCTGGCGAGACCGTCGCAGGCGTGTCGAACGGCGAATCCCGAGACCCGAGGAGGTCGAAGTGAGCGACGAGGAATGGGCTGCGTATTTCGCCAACCCTGCCAAAAAAGCCACTCACGAAGAACATGAGCATGCTGTCGCAGCAGATGTTTTTGAGCGCGCTCGTAAATAGCCCTGCCAACGCCTCTTTGAAAGCTGGCAGCTTGCCGGAATGGAAAAGAAACAAGGCCGGATAATTCCGGCCTTTTTGTTTGCCTGGCGGGGCGCTTACTCGTCTTCTTCGTGCAGTTGGAACTTGCCGGCCATCTGTTGTTGCACGTTGGGCGGAACCGCCGCATAGCGTGCGAACTCGATGGTGTAGCTGCCCTGGCCGCCGGTCAGTGACTTCAAGCGTGACTGGTAATCGTTGAGTTCAGCCAGCGGCACTTCGCCGGTAATCGCCGCCAACCCGTGGCCGCGACCGTCGGTGCCGGTGATGTGCCCACGGCGACTGGAGAGGTCGCCGGTCAGGTCGCCGATCGCACCTTCGGGGATGATGATCTCGATGTTGACGATCGGCTCCAGAACGATAGGCTTGGCGTTGCGGATGGCCTCGATCACCGCCTTGCGGCCGGCAGTCACGAAAGCGACCTCCTTGCCATCTACGGCATGGGTCTTGCCGTCGAAAACCGTCACTTTCAGGTCGTCAACCGCATAACCCGCCACCACGCCACCTTCCAGGCCCTGGCGGATGCCCTTTTCGACTGCCGCCATGAACACGCCGGGGATGACCCCGCCCTTCACCGCGTCGACAAACTCGAAGCCTTCGCCACGCTCCTTCGGTTCGATGCGCAGGTGCACCTCGCCGAACTGCCCGGCGCCGCCGCTCTGCTTCTTGTGACGATGGACGCCTTCAGCCGGACCGGTAATCGTTTCGCGATAGGGAATGCGCGGCGGCTTGGTGTCAACTTCCAGCTTGTACTGGCTAGCCATCTTTTCCAGCTTGGTCTTGAGGTGGGTCTCGCCAAGACCGCGAATTACCGTCTCATTGCTGGTCGGATGACGCTCGACGACAAAAGTCGGATCTTCCATCGCCAGCTTGCCGAGGATGTCGAACAGCCGTTGCTCGTCGCCCTTCTTTTTCGTCTCGACGGCCAGTCCGGCCATCGGCTTCGGAAATTCGAGCGGAACGAGGTGGATGTGATCCTCGTCGTGTGAATCGTGCAGGACGCAATCGAACTCGATCTCATCGACCTTGGCGACGGCGCCGATGTCTCCCGGCAGCAGTTCATCGACTTCAACGCTGTCCTTGCCCTGAAGTTGGTAGAGATGGGCGACCTTGAACGGACGCTTGCCGTCACCGACGAAGAGCTGCATGTCCTTCTTCAGCGTCCCCTGATGCACCCGGAAGATGCCGATCTTGCCCATGTAGGGGTCAGCCACGACCTTGAAGACGTGCGCCAGCACATGCTTGGTCGCATCCGGTTCGGCGTGGAATGCTGTTACTGCAGCGCCCGGCTCGCCCTTGTAAAACGGGGGAAGATTACCTTCGGCCGGATTCGGCGCCAGCGAGGCGAGAACATGCAGCAGTTCCTTGATTCCGGCGCCGGTCTTTGCGGAAACAAACAGTATGGGAATCAGGTGACCTTCGCGCAGCGCCTTCTCGAACGGGGCATGCAGGGCGGTAGCGCTGGGGTCGGCACCGTCATCGAGATATTGGGCCAGCAGGTTCTCATCTTCCTCGACGATCTGGTCGATCAGCGCCCGGTGGGCTGCGGCAACCGACTCGAAATCGGCGTCACCTGCATCGTGCTCAAGCACCTCGACCACATCTGCCGCGCCATGGGCAGGCAGATCGAGCAGCAGGCACTGTTTGCCGAAGCGTTCGCGGATATCGGCAACCAGACCGGGCAAATCGAGATTGTCGGCATCGATCTTGTTGATGACGATCATCCGGCACAGCTTGCGCTCGGCGGCATGGCGCATCATGCGCTCGGTCATCAGCTCGATGCCGGTTTGCGCATTGATGACAACCAGCGCCGTGTCGACGCCAGCCAATGCAGCGATGGCCTGCCCGGAAAAATCCGGGTAACCCGGGGTATCGATCAGGTGGACGCGGGTTGCTTCGTGGCCAAAATTCACGACGGCCGAAGTCAGCGAGTGGCCCGCTTCCTTTTCCTGAGCGTCACTGTCGCAGACAGTGCTGCCTTTTTCGACGCTGCCCTTGGCCGGGATTGCCCCGGTCGCGAACAGCAGCGCCTCGGCCAGACTGGTCTTGCCAGCCGCGCCATGACCAACCAACGCCACGGAACGCAGCGCCTCGATGGTGTATCTGGACATCTTGTTCTCCCTGAACTTGTTTGAAACTGGTGCCAGCCCTTGGTTCTATGGTACTAGCGAAAATCCATTTTACGCCCGCGCTTGCCAGACGCACAAAGCAGTCACCGCTCAGGCAAGCCTGGCGATCATTTCTTGACCTTCCGCGGCCGCACCCAGCCGGGCACCGTGATCTGCCTGGCGCGCGACAGGGTCAACGCGTCCGGCGGGGCATTTTTGGTCAATGTCGTTCCGGCGCCCAGCGTGGCCCCGCGCCCGACCGTTACCGGCGCCACCAACTGGGTATCGGAGCCGATGAACACGTCGTCCTCGATGATCGTCTTGTGCTTGTTGGCCCCGTCGTAGTTGCAGATAATGGTGCCGGCGCCGATATTCACCCGCTCGCCGATTTCGGCATCGCCGATATAGGCCAGGTGGTTGGCCTTGGATTGAGCGGCGATTTTGCTCTTCTTGACCTCGACAAAATTGCCGATATGCACTTCCGGGCCGAGTTCGGCGCCGGGACGCAGTCGGGCGAAAGGCCCAAGCACCCCATCGGGGCCGATCACCGCATCCTCGAAATGACAGAAGGCGGCGATGCGCGTGCCGGCGCCGACCTTGACGTTCTTCAATACGCAATAGGGGCCGACCTCGACGGCATCACCCAGTTCGACCTGGCCCTCGAAAACGCAACCGACGTCGATAAAAACATCACGACCATAAGTCACTTCACCGCGCACATCGATACGATTCGGGTCAGCGAGACGTACACCGCCGACCAGCATGGTGTCGGCCAGATTGCGCTGATGCACACGCTCCAGCTCGGCCAGTTGCACCTTGCTGTTGACGCCAAGTACTTCCCACTCGCGATCGGGCTGGGCAGTACGCACGGGCACCCCTTCGGCGACGGCCAGCGCGACAATATCAGTCAGGTAATACTCGCCCTGTGCGTTGTTGTTCGACAGCCGGCCGAGCCAGTCGGCCAGTCGGGCCGAGGGAATTGCCATGATGCCCGTATTGACCTCGCGAATCGTTTTCTCCTCGGGATTCGCATCCTTTTCCTCGACGATTCCATGCACGTTTCCCGCGCTATCGCGAACGATGCGACCATAACCGGTCGGGTTGGCCAGTTCCTCCGTCAGGACCGACAGGCCTCCCTTGCCCGCATGCAACAGGCGACTCAGGGTGGAAGCCTTGGTCAGCGGCACATCACCATAAAGCACCAGCGTCTGCCCCTCGGCGGCCAGGACGGGCAGTGCCTGCGCCACGGCGTGCCCGGTGCCCAGTTGCGGCTCCTGCCTGACCCATGAAATATCGGCCGAATCGAGGGTTGACCGCACCACTTCGCCGCCATGGCCAAAAACCACGACCAGTTTTGCCGGCCCGAGCGAACGGGCGGTGTCGATCACATGCTCGGCCAGCGCCTTGCCGGCCACCGGGTGCAACACCTTGGGCAGATTGGAATGCATCCGCTTGCCCTGACCGGCAGCAAGGATGACAACTTGTAAAGGCGTTTCAGCCATATTCGGACTCCGGAAATGACGAAGGCGACCGCTGGGGCCGCCTTCGCATTATCGCATGATGCTCCCGGTCTTACCGGGGCAGCGTCGAGCCGCCCATCAGGAAGGCATCGACTTCGCGCGCCGCCTGACGGCCTTCGCGGATCGCCCAGACGACCAGCGACTGACCACGACGCACGTCGCCGGCGGCATAGACCTTGGCGACATTGGTGGCATAGCAGCCCTCGCCATCGGTCGTTGCGCTGGCATTGCCCCGATTGTCCTTGACGACACCGAAGGCCTCCAAAAGCGTAGCGACCGGGTTGGTGAAACCCATTGCCAGGAAGGCGTTGTCGCAGGGCAGGTCGAATTCCGATCCGGCGACCTCGACCATCCGGCCATCTTTCCATTCGACACGAACGGCCTCCAGGGCCTTGACGTTACCCTTGCCGTCGTCGATGAAGCGCTTGGTCGCCACCGCGAAATCGCGTGCGCAGCCTTCATCGTGCGATGACGAGGTGCGCAGCTTGTATGGCCAGTACGGCCAGGTCAGCGCCTTGTTCTCCTGCTCCGGCGGCATCGGCATCAGTTCGAACTGGGTCACCGAAGCAGCGCCGTGGCGGTTGGAGGTGCCGACGCAGTCGGAGCCGGTATCGCCGCCACCAATGACGATGACGTGCTTGCCCTTGACGTTGATCGGGTTGGCAATACCTTGCTGAACTTCCTTGTTCTGCGGAATCAGGAACTCCAGCGCGGCATGGATGCCCTTCAACTCGCGGCCCGGCACCGGCAGGTCGCGCGGCACTTCGGCACCGGCGGCGAGGATCACTGCGTCAAATTGCGCGGTCAACTGCCCGGCGGAGACGAATTCATTCGCATCGTTGTTGATGCCCGCAGCCAATGCCTCGCTGCCGACGATAACCCGCGTCTTGAAGGTGACACCTTCGGCTTCCATCTGGGCGATGCGGCGATCGACCACGGATTTTTCCATCTTGAAGTCGGGAATTCCATAGGCCAGCAAGCCGCCGAGACGGTCGCTTTTTTCGAACACCGTCACGTCATGGCCGACCCGCGCCAGTTGCTGCGCGGCGGCCAGGCCAGCCGGACCGGAGCCGACGATGGCAATCTTCTTGCCGGTCTTGGCCTGCGGTGGTTGCGGGACGACCCAGCCCATCTCCCAACCCTTGTCGATGATGAAATGCTCGATCGACTTGATACCCACCGGCGCCGCGTTGATCCCCAGCGTACAGGCGGCTTCGCAGGGCGCCGGGCAGATGCGGCCGGTGAAATCCGGGAAGTTGTTGGTCGAATGCAGCACGTCCAGCGCCTGCTTCCAGTTGCCACGGTAAACCAGGTCATTCCAGTCGGGAATGATGTTGTTCACCGGACAGCCGTTATTGCAGAACGGAATGCCGCAATCCATGCAGCGTGCGCCCTGAACCTTGGCCTCTTCGTCGGACAGGGTGTGGATGAATTCCTTGTAGTTTTTCAGGCGCTTTTCGACCGGCTCGTAAGCCTCGGAAAGACGCTCGAATTCCATGAATCCAGTCGGCTTGCCCATTATGCGGCCTCCTTCCGCTCGGCAGCGGCCATCTCGGTGAGGGCGCGCTTGTACTCGTGCGGATAAACTTTGACGAATTTCTCGCGACTGGCATCCCAGTTGGCCAGGATGGCTGCCGCGGTCTTGCTACCGGTGTATTCGGCATGACGGGTAATCAGCGCCTTGAGCTGGGTCTCATCGGCCTGACCGAGATGCATCTGCTCGCCAGCAGCGTGACGGCCGGCTGGCAGCACTTTCTCGAGTGCGACCTGGGCCAGGTTGCAGCGGTTCTTGAAGCTGCCATCCTCGTCCAGCACGTAAGCGATACCACCCGACATGCCGGCCGCGAAATTGCGCCCCGTCATGCCGAGCACGACCACCGTCCCACCGGTCATGTACTCGCAGCCGTGATCGCCGACCCCTTCGACGACCGCGGTACCGCCAGAGTTGCGGACGCAGAAGCGTTCGCCACCGACGCCAGCCAAGAAGGACTCACCATCAGTCGCGCCATACATCACGGTGTTGCCGACGATGATGTTGTGCTGCGTATCACCCCGGAAATCCGGGCTCGGCTTGATAATGATGCGACCGCCCGACAGACCCTTGCCGACGTAGTCATTGCCTTCGCCAGTCAGTTCCAGCGTCACGCCCTTGGCCAGGAAGGCGCCGAAGCTCTGGCCGGCGGTGCCGGTCAGCTTGATGAAAATGGTATCGTCCGGCAGGCCGTCATTGCCGTAGCGGCGCGCCACCTCGCCCGAAAGCATGGTGCCGCAGGTGCGGTTGACGTTGATGATCTTTGTCTCGATCTGGACCTTCTGACCCTTTTCGAGTGCCGGCCTGGCCTGCTCGATCAGCTTGTGATCGAGCGCCCTTTCGAGGCCGTGGTCCTGGCTCTCGACATGGCGGCGCGGGACGTCGGCAGGGACCGGCGGCTGATAAAAGATCTTGGAAAAATCGAGGCCCGAGGCTTTCCAGTGGTCGATGCCGGGGCGCATGTCGAGCAGGTCGGCACGGCCGACCAGATCGTCGAACTTGCGAACGCCGAGCTCAGCCATGATTTCGCGCACTTCCTCGGCCACGAAGAAGAAATAATTGACCACATGTTCCGGTTGACCGGAGAAGCGCTTGCGCAACTCCGGGTCTTGCGTCGCAACGCCCACCGGGCAGGTGTTCAGATGACATTTGCGCATCATGATGCAGCCTTCGACCACCAGCGGCGCGGTAGCGAAGCCGAATTCATCAGCGCCGAGCAGCGCACCGACGACAACGTCGCGACCGGTCTTCATCTGACCATCGACCTGAACGCGGATACGGCTGCGCAGGCGGTTGAGCACCAGCGTCTGCTGGGTTTCGGAGAGGCCGAGTTCCCACGGCGTACCGGCGTGCTTGATCGACGACTGTGGCGATGCCCCCGTGCCGCCATCAAAACCGGCGATCACGACGTGATCGGCCTTGGCCTTGGCAACACCGGCGGCAACGGTACCGACGCCGACTTCGGACACCAGCTTGACGGAGATCGAAGCGCGCGAGTTGGCGTTCTTCAGGTCGTGGATCAGTTGCGCCAGATCCTCGATCGAGTAGATGTCGTGGTGCGGCGGCGGTGAGATCAGGCCGACACCCGGCACCGAGTGGCGCAGGAAGCCGATGTACTCGGACACCTTGTGCCCCGGCAACTGTCCGCCTTCACCCGGCTTGGCGCCTTGCGCCATCTTGATCTGGATCTGGTCGGCATTGACCAGATACTCGGTCGTCACACCAAAGCGGCCGGAGGCAACCTGCTTGATCGCCGAACGCAGTGAGTCGCCCTCCTTGAGCTCCAGATCACGGGCGACACGGCTCTTGCCGATAACATCGGACAGCATGGTGCCGCCCTTGACCGGCGCATAACGACTGGCATCCTCACCGCCTTCACCGGTATTCGACTTGCCGCCGATGCGGTTCATTGCAATCGCCAACGTGGTGTGCGACTCGGTCGAAATGGCGCCAAGCGAGATGGCGCCGGTGGCAAAGCGCTTGACGATCTCCTTGGCCGACTCGACTTCTTCAAGCGGGATCGCCTTGCTTTGCGGCTTGAACTCGAACAAGCCACGCAGCGTCAAGTGACGCTTGGTCTGATCATTGATCAGCTTGGCGTATTCCTTGTAAGTTTCGAACTTGCCCGATCGCGTAGCATGCTGCAGCTTGGCGATCGAGTCCGGTGTCCACACGTGCTCTTCGCCGCGGATGCGGAAAGCGTATTCGCCGCCGGCATCGAGCATGTTGGCGAGAACAGGATCGGTCGAGAATGCATCCTGATGCAGGCGGATCGCTTCCTCGGCCACCTCGAAGAGGCCAATACCCTCGATGTTGGACGGCGTACCGGTGAAGTATTTTTCGACAAAGTCCTTCTGCAGGCCGATGGCTTCAAAGATCTGGGCGCCGGTGTAGGACATGTAGGTGGAAATGCCCATCTTGGACATGATCTTGCACAGACCCTTGCCGATGGCCTTGATGTAGTTCTTGACGAACTTCTCGGCCTTCTCGGCATCGCCCTTGGCCAGCGCCTCGATGGTTTCGAGGGCCAGGTAGGGGTGGACCGCTTCCGCGCCGTAACCGCCAAGCAGCGCGAAGTGATGCGTTTCGCGCGCCGAGCCGGTCTCGACCACGAGGCCGGCGCTGGTGCGCAGGCCCTTCTTGACCAGATGCTGGTGAATCGCGGAAGTCGCCAGCAGGGCCGGAATGGCGACATGCCCGGCATCGACCTTGCGGTCGGAGACGATCAGGATGTTGGCGCCGGAACGCACGGCGTCTTCGGCATCAGCCGCCAGCGAGGCGAGGCGTGCTTCGATACCTTTCTTGCCCCAGGCCACCGGATAGCAGAGATCCAGTTCCAAAGAGCGGAACTTGTGTGAGGTGTACTTTTCGATATTGCGCAGCTTTTCCATGTCCTCGAAGGACAGCACCGGCTGCGACACTTCGAGACGGATTGGCGGATTGATGTCGTGCGTATTCAACAGGTTCGGCTTCGGCCCGATGAAGGACACCAGCGACATGACCAGTTCCTCGCGAATCGGGTCAATCGGCGGGTTGGTGACCTGAGCGAAAAGCTGCTTGAAGTAGGTGTAAAGCGTCTTGCTCTTGTTCGACAAGACCGGCAGGGCAGAGTCCGTGCCCATCGACCCGGTGGCCTCCTCACCGTTCTGGACCATCGGCTCGAGAATGACCTTGACGTCTTCCTGCGTGTAGCCGAAGGCCTGCTGGCGATCGAGCAGGGAAGCCGTCGGCGGGACGCTGGTTTCGTCGGCAGCAGGCACTTCGTCGAGCTTGATGCGGATCTTCTCGATCCACTCGCGATACGGCTTGGCGTTGGCCAGCGAATCCTTGAGTTCCTTGTCGTCGATGATGCGGCCCTGCTCCATGTCGATCAGGAACATCTTGCCCGGTTGCAGGCGCCACTTCTTGACGATCCTCTTTTCCGGGATCGGCAGTACGCCTGATTCGGAAGCCATGACCACCATGTCGTCGTCGGTAACCAGATAGCGGGCCGGACGCAGACCATTGCGGTCGAGCGTCGCGCCGATCTGGCGGCCGTCGGTGAAGGCCACGGCAGCCGGGCCGTCCCACGGCTCCATCATCGCGGCGTGGTATTCGTAGAAAGCGCGACGGTTCTCGTCCATCAGCGTGTGCTTTTCCCAGGCTTCGGGAATCATCAGCATGACCGCATGGGCCAGCGAATAGCCGCCCATGACCAGCAGTTCGAGTGCATTGTCGAAAGATGCCGAGTCGGATTGGCCGGGATAGTGCAGCGGCCAGACTTTCTTCAGGTCGTCACCGAGAATCGGCGAGGAGATTGCCTGTTCGCGGGCCTTGAACCAGTTGACGTTGCCGCGCACGGTGTTGATTTCGCCATTGTGGGCGATGTAGCGGAACGGGTGGGCCAGATCCCAGGTCGGGAAGGTGTTGGTGGAGAAGCGCTGGTGCACCATCGCGAGCGCCGAAACGGTGCGCTTGTCCTGCAGATCAAGGTAATACACACCGACCTGGCCGGCCAGCAGCAAGCCCTTGTAATTGACGGTACGCGCCGAGAAGGACGGCACGTAGAATTCCTGGCTGTGCTTGAGCTTGAGCGCCTTGATCGCATTGGCGGCACGCCGGCGGATGATATACAGCTTGCGTTCGAGGGCGTCGGTAACGAAGACATCGGGACCACGGCCAACGAATACCTGGCGGATCACCGGCTCCTTGGCCTTGACCGTCGGCGACATCGGCATTTCGTGATTGACCGGCACCTCACGCCAACCGAGCAAGACCTGCCCCTCGGCCGTGATGGAACGCTCGATTTCCTCGACGCAGGCATGGCGCGATGCTGCCTCCTGTGGCAGGAAGACCATGCCGACACCGTACTCGCCGGCCGGTGGCAGTTCGACACCCTGCCGCGCCATTTCTTCACGATAGAACTGGTCCGGAATCTGGATCAGGATACCCGCGCCGTCACCTTGCAGCGGGTCAGCGCCAACGGCACCGCGGTGATCCAGATTTTTCAGGATCAACAAACCCTGCTCGACGATGCCATGGTTCTTGTGGCCTTTGACATGGGCGACAAAACCCACGCCGCAAGCGTCGTGCTCGTTGGCGGGGTCGTACAAACCCTGCCGCTCAGGTACAGCCGATTCCATCACACTTGTTCCTTCAAAAAACGCGGCCAATGAAAACAAGGACCAAAGGTAGAAAAAGCCGGCATCCCATTACGCTAGCCGGCTTGTACGAAAATCAGGGGCGGCCGTGGAATATACCGCCAAAGCCCTGTCAATTCAAGATGCTGCGACGCACCAACGCGGTTCTCACGGTAACCCGATGCTCCCCCTTCAGGTGCATCTGGCCTCGATGGCGGCCACAATCATCGCCTCTTCGGCTTCGTCCGAAACAACAGCGGCTCCGATCTGCTTCAGCAGCACCAGACGCAACCTGCCGTCCTGCACCTTCTTGTCGTGGCGCATCAACTCCAGATAACGCGCCGCGCCCAAGGGCGCGCCATGTACCGGCAAGCCCGCCCGCACAAACAGCTTTTCGATTCGCAATACCACATCGGCTTCGAGCCACCCAAGCCGACGCGATAATTCCGCAGCAATTAGCGTGCCGGCGGCAATCGCCTCGCCGTGCAACCATTCTCCATAGCCGAGGCCGGTTTCAATCGCGTGGCCAAAGGTATGGCCAAGATTGAGCAAGGCCCGCTCGCCCGTTTCGCGCTCGTCGGCGGCAACGACCTCGGCCTTGTTGGCGCAGGAACGGTGAACGGCATAGGCCAGCGCTTCCTTGTCCCGCGCCAGCAGTTTTTCGATATTCGCCTCCAGCCAGACGAAGAACTCGGGATCACGAATCAGACCGTATTTGATGACTTCGGCCAGGCCGGCCTTCAATTCACGGTCCGGCAAGGTGTCGAGGGTCGAAATATCTGCCAGGACGACCTTAGGCTGATAGAAGGCGCCGATCATGTTCTTGCCCAGCGGATGATTGATCGCCGTCTTGCCACCCACCGAGGAGTCGACCAGCGAGAGCAGCGTGGTCGGGATCTGGATGAACGGCATGCCGCGCTGGTAGCATGAAGCCGCGAAGCCCCCCATGTCACCGATGACCCCGCCGCCGAGGGCGATGAGGGTTGTGCTGCGCTCGCAGTGCGCACCGAGAAGCGCGTCGAAGATCAGGTTGAGGGTGTTCCACTCCTTGTACTTTTCGCCATCCGGCAGGATGACCGACATGACTGAAATTCCGGCGTTTTCGAGGGTTAACCGCAACCGGTCAAAATACAGCGGTGCGACGGTCGTGTTGCTGACGACCAGAACCTTCTTCTGCTTGAGGTGCGGCGCCAGCAGATCGGCGCGCGCAAGTACGCCGCAGCCAATGTGAATGGGATAGGAACGGTCGCCAAGGGCAACGGTCAGCGTCTGGATCATGCCTGACATAAGCGATTGAATTCTCTCAAGAGGTGGTGAACGATGCCGGAAGCCACAAGGTGCGAACCGTTGACGACGAGGTGCGCGGTTTCCCGGTACAGTGGGTCACGAAGTGCATGCAACTCTTCCAGTTTGCCCAGCGGATCCTCCACGCGCAACAAGGGACGATTGCGATCATTACGGGTTCGTTCGAACAACATGGCCGGCGGAACATTGAGATAAACCACCCAGCCGGTGTCATGCAAACGCCTCCGGTTTTCCGGACTCAGGACAACCCCGCCACCGGTCGCGAGAACAATGTCGCTCCCCGAAGTCAGTTCGGCGATCGCCTGCGACTCACGACGCCGGAATCCTTCCTCGCCCTCGATCTCGAAAATGGTCGGGATCGGTACGCCGGTGCGGGCGACGATCTCATGGTCGGAGTCATAGAACCGGCGACCGAGACGGCGCGCCAGTTGCCGCCCTATGGTCGTCTTTCCGGCCCCCATCAGGCCAACGAGGTAGATGTTGCTGCGATTATTCACGCCGGAATTTTATCCGGTCTTGCGGCGCACCACAAAAGAGAAAGGCCGGCAAGGCCGGCCTTCCTTTGAAGCGACATACCTATCGAAATCAATTGATCTGCAGCTTGTCGGAAATGATGCGCGGGGTGATGAAGAACAGCAGTTCGCGCCGCTGTCCGGTATCGTTCTGGTACTTGAACAGGTAACCGAAGAAGGGGATGTCACCGAGCAGCGGAACCTTTTCGGTCACATTTTCCTTCTTGGTGATATACACGCCACCGATAACGACCGTTCCGCCATTTTCCACGACCACATTGGTTTCGACCGTGGCCGTCTTGATCGGCGGGTTGCCGAGAACCGCACGCGTCCAGTCCGGCTCTTCCTTCTTGACGATCAGTTGCATGCGCACCGTGCCTTCCGGCGTGATCTGCGGCGTCGCCTCCAGAGAGAGCGCTGCGGTCTTGAAGGAAACGTTCTGGGTCGCCACACCGCCACCCGTCGCGGTCGTCACATACGGGATTTCCGTACCGTCCTGGATCTTCGCCTTGACGTTGTTCGCCGTGATGACCCGCGGACTGGAGACTATCTTGCCCAGACCGTCCGTTTCCAGGGCCGCAAGTTCAAGGTTGAGAATCCGTGTCAGCGAGGCATTGAACAGCGAGAAAGCGAGCGTGCCACCGACATTGGTAAAGGACGGCAGGTTCACCCCGATGGCGTTGTTCGTGTTTGGCCACGCCCGTGAGCCGGATCGTTACACTGCCGAATTGGAGTGCGTAGCCGCCACCACCGAAGATTCCGCTACCGCCCAGCTTGCTGTACGCTGCGCGAACTCAGGAAATTCAGCCTGACGCCGAGATCGCGGTTGAACGTATCCTGCGCCTCGACGACCCGCGCCTCGATCATGACCTGACGGGCGCCCGTATCGATTGCCTTGATGAATATGCGAATCTCCTCGAGCTTGCTCGGGATGTCATTGACGAACAGAATATTCGACTGCGGATCAGCCACGGCATTGCCGCGCTTGCTCAGCAGACGCTGTGAGCGGCGCACCACCGGCGACAGCCACCCCGGACAGGAGTCGGGAGACATCGACAGCCTTCTGATAGTTCAAGGAGAACTGCTCGTGCTGGATCGGCTCAAGGTCGCTGATTTGTTGCCTGGATTCGAAATCAAGTTTCTCGCGGGTTGCAATTTCGTCACGCGGGGCAATCAGCATGATGTTGCCCTTCTTGCGCATGTCCAGCCCCTTCTGCTGGAAGATGATATCGATCACCTGGTCGGCGGGAACGTCCTTGAGGACAAGCGTCGTCGTACCGGTGACCGTCTCGCTGATAACCGCATTCAGGCCAAGTTCCTCGGCCATCAGGCGGAGCAGGGCGCGGACGTCGCCATTCTGGTAATTGATGCTGACACGCGGACCCTGATACCCGGTCTTGGTACCTTGCACCAGCTTGTTCGGATCTTCGATGATGCGCTTGACTTCGACCACGAACTGATTTTCGCTCTGATAGGCGTTGTGCTCCCAGAGTCCATGCGGGGTAATCGTCATCCGCACGTTGTCACCCAGCGGCTTGGTCTCGACCGAAGTCACCGGCGTGCCAAAATCGGTCACATCGAGCCTGCGGCGGAGATTCTCAGGAACGCTCGTCTTGATGAAATCGACGATCAGGTTCTTGCCCTGCTGACGGATGTCGATACCGGTGCCGGCATCGTTCAGATCAACGACGATGCGCGCCTCGCCGTCCTTGCCACGCCGGAAAGCAACATCCTGCAGCGCATGGCGCTTGCCGATCGAAGTCTCCTCGGTAAACCGCGTCACACGCTCGGGCAATGATCCGACAGCGGGAATCGGTGCCAGAACGATGTAGAGCGACTTGCCCTCGAGGCGCGTGGTGTAGTTCAGGCTCCGCGTTAGGTTGAGGACGACACGCGTGCGACCGCCAACCTGAACGACATTGGCGCTCTGCAAATCGCCTTCCTTGAAGGTCAGGCTGTTCTTTCCCAGGCCATTTGCGGTTGACGGGAAATCAAAGGCGATTTTCGCCGGATTAGCTACGCTGAAACCGGTGGGTGGCGCCGCTAGCGCTTCCCTGAGATCGATCTTGACGGCAATATTGTCACCCTGCGGGGCAGCAACGATCGCCTCGATCGAATTGGTTGTGGCGGTTTGCGCCGAGAGTGGCCCGGCCATGGCAAGGCAGGTCGCCGCAACGGCAGCCATCGCGTAGTTGATAAATTTCATTTCTTGCTTCCCTCCTTGCTCTGCAGATACAAGGAACTGGTGCGTTCGCTCCAGTCACCCGCAGAATCCTGAATCAATTCGCGCAACACCACTTCTTTGTCCGTGATTTGCGTCACCATGCCGAAGTCAAGGCCGACGTATTCGCCCACCTTGACCTGCTTGACCTTGTCTTCAACCTGAATCACGGCAATCGGACGCCGATTGACGTTCAGGTAACCGATCATCTTGAGTGACTCGACCGGATATTTTTCAAGCAGACTGTTGCGTAAATCCCGCGCCTCGAAATCGGGCTGGAAAGCCCCGCCTTGGCCGGCGTTCTGCCTGTTCTTGGACTCCGGTTCGATCTTGCTTGCCTTGAACGGATCAAGTACCCCCTCGACATCATAGGGAACCGGCTGATACGGCCTTACCTCCGGCAACTTGGGGATATTGCCACGCAAGTCCTTGGAGTTTTCGGCCATCCAGCGCTTGAGATCTTCGTGGTCGCCACCCGAACAGGCCCCCAAAGCCCCGCAGAGTGCGACGAGAATTAGTCGCTTCACTTTTTCGCTCCTTGCGCTGCCTTCTTCTGCTTAGCAACCTCTTCTTCATCCAGATAGCGGAAGGTCTTGGTTGTTGCATCGAGGGACAGTACGCCGCTCGCACCAGGAACAATCGCGATATTGTTCAGCGTCACGATGCGTGGCAATTTCGCGATATCGGCAGCGAACGCCCCGAAATCGTGGTAACCGCCGTTGATCTTCACGGCAATCGGCAACTCCGCGTAAAAATCCTTGACCTGCTCGGCACCGGGCCGGAAGAGATCGAACTGGAGGCCGCGCCCCAAGCCGGCCTGATTGACTTCGATCAGCAAAGCCTCGATTTCCGACTTGTTCGGAAGCTGTTTCAGCAATGCGCCGAACGAGCGATCAATTTCCGCCAGTTGCTCAATGTACAGATCAAGATTGACCGCCTGCTTCTTTTTGTCGAGATACTGCAGCTTCAGCGTTTCTTCTTCCTTTTGCTTGGTTTCCAGTTCGACCAACTGGTCACTCCAGAGGAACCACCAGCCAGCGACCACCAAGGCCAGAAAAATACCGGCCAGCACGGTCATTTTTGGAATCGGCGGCCAGGCAGCCGGATCGTTAGGATTCAGGAACCGGAAATCGTCGGCGATCGCCTGAAAGTCAATCTTGGGGACTGAGGTAGGTTTGGTGCTCATTTCTTACCCTTCCCGACTTCCGGCTGGGTGCGCGTCAGCATGAAGTTCATCGCAAACTCGTTGCTACGCCGCCCATTGAGTACGACCGATTTCACTTCGATCAACTGCGGATTCTCCAGCCAGGGGGACGCTTCAATATTTCGCATCAGTGCCGACACGCGCGCATTGGACTGGGCATAGCCGGTAATGTTGACCTTCCCGCCATCCTGTTTGAGGGACTTGAGGTAGACCCCTTCCGGAACCTGCTTGACCAGTTCGGTCAGAAGATAGACCGTTTCGCCGCGATCACGCTGCAAATCCTCGATGATCTGTTTGCGCGCCAGTAACGCCTGGGTCTTTTCCTTCAACAGCTTGATTTCCGCGATCTGCTTGTCCAGAACGGCGATTTCGCGCTTCAGGTAGTCATTCGCATCTGACTGGCTACTGATTAAGCCATTGATGATCGTGTAACCGAGAAAGACAACCAGCGCGGCGAAGGCGACAGCAGCACCCGCCAAAGCATAGAATTGCTGTCGTTTTGCCTTGCGCGCCTCTTCGCGGTGAGGCAGGAGGTTAATTCTAATCATGATGGATCAAACCTCCGCAAGGCGAGGCCGCACGCCACCATCAGCGATGAGGCATCGGCAAGCAGGCTCTTGGCCCGAACGCGGTCTGACAGCACCATATTGGCAAACGGATTGGCGATCAGCGTACTGACCTGGGTGCGCGTCGCCACGACTTCGTCAACACCCGGAATCACGGCGCAACCTCCGGCCAGAACAATGTTATCGACCTGATTGTACTGAGTCGATGTAAAAAAGAATTGCAGGGCGCGAGAAATTTCAAGCGCCAGATTTTCCATGAACGGAGCCAGCAATTCGCCCTCGTAGCCCTCGGGAAGGGTGCCCGCCCGCTTGGCGACCTCGGCTTCTTCGTAAGTCATCCCGTAGTGCCGGGCAATATCCTGCGTAAGCTGCCCGCCGCCGAATGCCTGTTCGCGAGCGTAAACCTGCTGGCCGTTGCGCAACACCGTCAGACTCATCACGCTGGAGCCGGCATCAACCAGGGCGATCGTCTGGTTCTTTCCGCCGCCGGGCAATTGCCTTTCGATCAACTCGAAGGCCGAGAGCGCCGCCTGGGTTTCCACATCAACCACCACCGCGGTCAGACCGGCCGCATCGGCAACCGCGACGCGATCCTCCACCCGCTCCTTCTTGGAAGCGGCAATGAAGACCTCAAGTTCATCGGGCACCGATGGTGCCGGCCCAATGACCTGAAAATCCAGATTGACTTCGTCGATCGCGAATGGAATGTACTGATTGGCTTCCGACTCAACCTGAATTTCAAGCTGGTCTTCGCGCAAACCAGCGGGCACGATAATCTTCTTCGTGATCACCGCGGAACCAGGCAACGCCATCGCAACGTTCCGCGTAGACGTACCCAGCCGTTTCCAGGCCCGCTTGACGGCATCGACGACGCCATCCATGTTGGCAATATTGCCATCTGACACCGCATCCTTGGGCAACACCTCTATGGTGTAGCGCTCGACGCGGTAACCCTCTTTCCCATTGGCGGTCAGTTCGACCAGCTTGACAGCCGAGGAACTGATGTCCATCCCCAACAAGGGACGCGCCTTGGGATTTAACAACGCTGAGATATCGAAGCGCACCAGACCCCCAAAAAGTCCTTAAGAAATGCGAAGTTAGGCAAATAACCAATAATTCACTTCAGATGCTAGCAACAACCACCCGGCATGTAAAGCGTTTTCACGGCCCGTTTGGCGACAGCGTATAATCCGCGCAACGCCATTACAATCGACCAATCGACCTTGCCCTCCATCCCTTTTGCTGCCCGGATCATCCTCTATCCGGTAATCGTGCTGCTTGGCCTTGCAGCCATCGGCATCGCGCTCGCGATGATCGTTCTCGCGCTCGCCTATCCGAATCTACCATCTCTCGAAGCCCTGACGGATTATCGCCCCAAAATCCCGCTCCGCGTCTACACCGCCGACAGTTATCTGATTGGCGAGTACGGCGAAGAACGAAGAGCCGTGGTAAGCATACAGGAAGTTCCAACTGTCATGAAGCAGGCAATTCTCGCGGCCGAGGATGATCGCTTCTATCAGCATAGCGGTGTCGACTACCTCGGCATCCTGCGTGCCGCCTCGGCCAACCTGGTGGGCGGCGGGAAACGCCAGGGGGCATCGACGATCACGCAACAGGTCGCCCGCAACTTCTTTCTCTCGGGCGAAAAGACATATACGCGCAAGCTTTATGAAGCGTTGCTGTCGTTCAAGATCGAGAACAACCTGAGCAAGGACCAGATCCTCGAGCTCTACATCAACCAGATATTCCTCGGTCAGCGCGCCTACGGGTTCGCCGCAGCCGCCCAGATCTATTTCGGCAAACCGCTGAAGGACATTTCGATTGCCGAGGCTGCCATGCTGGCCGGCTTGCCAAAGGCGCCATCGGCCTACAACCCGATTGTCAATCCCAAGCGCGCGAGGATCCGGCAGCAATATGTACTGCGCCGGATGCGCGAGTTGGGCAACATCAGCGATGTACAGTATGAGGCCGCGTTGAAGGAACCCCTGGTGGTCAAGCGCGAACTTGCGGGATACGGGGTCCACGCCGAATACGCTGCTGAAATGGCACGCCAGATCGCCGCCGAACGCTTCCCGGAAGATGTTTATTCACGGGGACTCAAGGTCTACACGACGCTGATCAAGGCTGATCAGGAAGCTGCCTATTCAAGCCTGCGGCGGGGCGTCATGGATTATGACCGGCGCCATGGCTACCGCGGGGCCGAGTCCTATCTCGACATGAAGGACATCAAGTCCGACCAGGACGAGGCAATCGACGAGGCGCTCCAGGATATCCCCGATGCCGGCGATCTGATTCCCGCTCTGGTCCTTGCCGCCGACCCGAAACAGATTCAAGCCTACCGCAAGGGCGGCGACATCGTCACCCTTTCCGGCGATGCCATGAAGTTCGCGGCAACGATGCTCGACGACAAGGCGCCGGCCAACAAGCGCATCAAGCGCGGGGCCATCATCCGCCTGCAGAAAAACGACAAGGGCGACTGGCAGATCAGCCAGCTGCCCGAAGTGGAATCGGCATTTGTCGCGGTCGACCCGAAAACCGGGGCAATTCGCGCCCTGGTCGGCGGTTTCGACTTCAACCGCAACAAGTTCAATCATGTAACCCAAGCCTGGCGACAGCCCGGGTCCAGTTTCAAGCCGTTCATCTACTCGGCCGCACTCGAAAAAGGCTTCAATCCAAGCACAATCATCAATGACGAGCCGATCGTGATATCTGCAAGCCAGACTGGCTCGCAGGCCTGGGAGCCACACAACTACGACGGCAAGTACGAAGGCCCGATGCAGATGCGGACCGCACTGGCCAAGTCGAAGAACATGGTGTCGATCCGCATCCTGCAATCAATCGGCGCGCGTTATGCGCAGGATTACGCCAGCCGTTTCGGGTTCGATGCCGAAAAGCACCCGCCTTACCTGACGATGGCGCTTGGCGCCGGTTCGGTGACGCCGTGGCAGATGGCGACAGCGTACTCCGTGTTCGCTAACGGCGGCTACCGGATCAACCCCTACATCGTCAGCGAAATCCGCGACGAGAAAAACAATGTGCTCGCCCAAGCGGCGCCGGTGCCGGCTGGCGAAGGAGCGGTTCGCGCCATCGACCCGCGCAACGCCTTCCTGATGGACAGCATGTTGCGCGATGTGACGATCTACGGTACCGCCGCCAAGGCTTCCGTGGCCCTGAAGCGCAAGGACCTGGCGGGCAAGACAGGAACCACCAATGAATATGTCGACGCCTGGTTCTGCGGCTATCAGATGACCGCTACCGCCTGCGCCTGGATCGGTTTCGACCAGCCGAAGAATCTCGGCAACAAGGAAACCGGCGGCGCCGCGGCATTGCCGATCTGGATTGGCTACATGAGCCGCGCACTCAAGGATGTACCGATCAAGACGCCGGAAGCGCCGGAAGGTGTCGTCGCCTCTGGCGGCGGCCGCGACCGCTCCTACATGTATGCCGAAAACGTCCCCGCCGAACCGCCGGCGGAAGAAGCCGGCGACACGCCGCCGCTGCCGCAGCCTGACCTGAGCAAACCGCCCGCCGACTGATCAGCGGAAACTGAGCATTTCGCCTGACTGCTGGCTGGCGAGTGTCGAGAGTTTTTCCATCAGTTCGGCGCCATCGCGGGTGTCGCGCCAGCATGTGCCGTCCCAGCGGAAATGGAAGCCACCGGCGCGCGCCGCCACCCAGACTTCGCGGGCCACGCCGTGACGATTCACGATGATCTTGCTGCCGTCGGCAAACTCGATTTCCAGAACCCCGCCAGCAGCCAGTTCGAAGTCGATGTCGGCGTCACTCGCCTCCAGCGCGGCTTCGATCCGGGCCAGAATACTGTCGGCCAACGCGTTGAATTCCTTGTCTTCCATCATGTGCTAACATCCCATTCTTTACTGACTGGCCCGTCATTAATGTCCAGAATCCTTGCCGTATGCCTGACATTCTGCCTTGCCGGCTGCGGCCTGAAAGGGCAACTTGTGCTGCCTCCCGGCCCGCCTCCGGCGCCATTGCTCGACAGCCTGCGATCGCCACCAGCGCCAACCACGCCAGCCCAGCCGCCCAGCGGCGAGGCCGATGTTAGCACCATAGAACCAAAGGCTGGCACCAGCACGGACCAAAAGAACAGCCCCCAATGAGCCACTTCACCATCAAGCATGGCGTCCTGCATGCCGAATCCGTCGCCCTGCCCGCCATCGCCGAACAATTCGGCACGCCGGCCTATGTATACTCCCGCGCCGCGCTGGAAAGCTGCGCTGCAGGAATTTCTCGACGTCCTGAGCGCTCACCCGGTCGGCCGAGGCGCCCTCGTCTGCTACGCGGCCAAGGCCAACTCCAATCTCGCCATCCTCAACCTGTTCGCCCGCATGGGCGCCGGTTTCGACATCGTTTCCGGCGGTGAATTGCAGCGCGTGCTGGCAGCCGGGGCCGACCCGCGGAAGGTCGTCTTCTCCGGTGTCGGCAAGACTGCGGCCGAAATGCAGCAGGCGCTGGACGCCGGCATTTTCTGCTTCAACATCGAATCGCCGGCCGAGCTGGAGCGGCTCAACGAAGTCGCCGGCCAATGCGGCAAGCAGGCGCCAGTCAGCCTGCGCGTCAATCCGAACGTCGACCCGAAGACCCACCCCTACATCTCCACCGGCCTCAAGGAAGCCAAGTTCGGCGTCGCCTACGACGACGCGCTGGCCCTTTACCGCCGCGCCGCCGCATTGCCGAACATCGAAGTGGCCGGCATCGACTGCCATATCGGCTCGCAGCTGCTCGACCCCGCGCCCTTCGTCGAGGCGCTCGACCGCATTTTGGCCCTTGTAGACCAGTTGACCGCAGAAGGCATCCGGATTCACCACCTCGACCTCGGTGGCGGCCTCGGCATCAAGTACAAGGACGATCAGGTGCAGCCGACCGTCGCCTCCTACCTGAACCCGCTGCTCGACAAGCTGGCCGGCCGCGGCCTGCAAGGTCGTACTCGAACCGGGTCGCCGCCTGGTCGGCAACGCCGGCCTGCTGCTGACCCGCGTCGAATTCCTGAAGCCGGGCGAGGGCAAGAATTTCGCCATCATCGACGCCGCGATGAACGACCTGATGCGCCCGGCGCTCTACGAAGCCTGGCACGACATCCTGCCGGTGACGCCGCGCGCCGGTGAAACCCGTGCCTACGACGTGGTCGGTCCGGTCTGCGAAACCGGCGACTTCCTCGGCCTCGCCCGCCCGCTGTGCATCGAGGCCGGCGACCTGCTGGCCGTCATGTCGGCCGGCGCCTACGGCATGGCGATGGCTTCCAACTACAACACCCGGCCGCGCGCGGTCGAGGTCATGGTCGATGGCGACAAGGTCTTCCAGATCCGCCGCCGTGAAACCGTCGCCGAACTCTACGCCGGCGAGCAGATTCTACCGACATGAAACGCGAGCGCCCTGCTTCTCGTCGCCGCCCTGCTAGTCGCGGCCTGTGGCGAAAAGCCCGCCGAGAAAAAGGGCGCGCCGCCGACCCTGATCACCACTACCCAGGCCCAGGCCATTGCGCTGGAAATCAGCGAGCGCACCCTCGGCTCGCTGGAAGCGGTCAACGACCCGAAAATCGGCGCCGAAATCGCCGGCAGGATCGTCAAGATTGCCGTCCGCGCCGGCGAAGCGGTCAGCAAGGGACAATTGCTGGCGCAGATCGACCCGACCGACGCCGGCCATCAGGCCAATGTCGACAACGCCGAGATCGCCCGCCTGCAAGCCCTGCTCGCCCAGCAGGAGCGGGTGCTCACTCGCCAGACGGAACTGATGCAGAAAAGCTTCATCTCGAAAAACGCGCTCGATGAAGCCATCGCCCAGCGCGATGCGCTGAAGAGCCAGCTGGCCAGCGCCGAGGCGCGCGCCGGCCTGTCGCGCAACAATGTCGGCAAGACGCGCGTCGTCGCGCCTTTCGACGGCATCGTCGAGGAACAACTGGCATCGGTCGGCGACTACATCAAGCTCGGCGATCCGCTGTTCCGCCTCGTCTCCAACGCCCGCCTGCGCGCCCACCTGCCGTTCCCGGAATCCGCCGCACCGCGCCTCAAGGTCGGCATGCCGGTACGCATCGTCAGCCCGCTGGCGCCGGAGGCCGGTATCGACGGCGTCGTCGAGGACATTCGCCCGACGGTCGGCGAAGGCAACCGCGCCATCGACGTCATCGCCCGCCTGGACAATCCGGGCGCATTGAAAGCGGGCGGTTCGGTCGACGCCGCCGTCGTCACCGGCCAGAAGGAACGTGCCGTGGTGGTGCCGGAACAGGCGGTCGTGCTGCGCCCGGCCGGCAAGGTCGTTTATCTGATCGCCGACGGCAAGGCCAGGCAGCAGGTCGTCGAAGTCGGCAGCAAGCAGCGCGGGCTGATCGAAATCACCGGCGGCCTGCAGGGCGGAGAAACGGTGGCGCTCGACGGCGCCGGCTTCCTCAGCGACGGTGCTGCGGTCAACGTCAAGGAAACGGCCAAAACCGCCGGCGCCCCGCAAGGCGCACAAAAGCCGCAATGACCCTGCCCGAGCTGTCGATCAAGCGCCACGTGCTGGCGTGGATGTTGAGCGCCGTGCTCGTCCTGTTCGGTCTCATCAGCTACGACCGGATCGGCATGGACCGCTATCCGTACATCGAATTCCCGGTCATCTCGATCACCACGACGCTCAAGGGCGCCAACCCGGACATCGTCGACGCCTCGGTGACCAACATCATCGAAAGCTCGGTCAATTCGATGCCGGGCATCGAACACATCCAGTCCACCTCGTCGCCCGGCGTTTCGGTGATCGCCATCACCTTCAACCTGGAAAAGAAGATCGACGTCGCCTTCAACGAGGTGCAGGCCAAGGTCAACCAGGTGCTTGCGCCGGCTGCCCAAGGATGTCGATCCGCCGGTCGTCGCCAAGGTCGAGACCAACGCCCAGCCGATCATGTGGCTGGCCGTGCAGGGCGACCGCACGCAGCAGCAGCTCAACCAGTACGCCATCAACGTGCATCAAGAAGCGCCTGGAAACCATCGACGGCGTCGGCGAAGTGCGCCTCGGCGGCCGTCGCGACCGGACCATCCGCGTCGAATCTGCTGCCGGCCCGCATGGCGGCGTTCGGCGTCACCGCGCAGGACATCAACGACGCCTTCGCCAAGGAGCATGTGCAGATGGCCGGCGGCTTCGTGGTCGGCGAGAAGACCGAAAGCCTGGTCAAGCTCGACCTCGAATTCCACTCCATCGACGCCCTGCAAGCAAATGGTGATCGGCTGCGAAATCCGGCGCGCCGATCCGCCTCGAGGATGTCGCCGAAGTCGTGGACGGCCTCACCGACAACCGCCAGCTCGCCCGCTTCAACGGCGAAACCACCGTCGGCCTCGGCATCGTCAAGGTCACCAACACCAACACCGTCGCCATTGTCGACAAGGTCAAGGAAAAGATCGAGAACGAGATGCGCCCGCAACTGCCGCCTGGCATGCAGCTGCACGTCGTCTCCAACGACGCGGTGTTCATCCTGGAAATCGTCAATGCGCTGAAGGAGCACCTGGTCGAAGGCACGCTGCTCGCCGCGCTGGTCGTCTGGCTGTTCCTGCAGTCGGTGCGGGCGACGATCATCGTCGCGCTGGCCATCCCGGTCTCGCTGATGGGCGCCATCGCGGTCATCTATTTCTTCGGCTACACGCTCAATTCGCTGACCATGCTCGGCCTGCTGCTGCTGATCGGCGTCGTCGTCGATGACGCCATCGTCGTCCTCGAAAACATCTTCCGCCACCGCGAGGAACTCGACGCCGACCCGGTGACTGCTGCGGTCAACGGCGCCAACGAGGTCGTTTTCGCGGTCATCGCGGCGACCCTGGCGCTGGTCTCGATCTTCGCGCCGGTCATCTTCATGAGCGGCATCATCGGCCAGTTCTTCCGCTCCTTCGCCGTCGTCGTCACCTTCGGCGTGCTGGTCTCGCTGTTCGTCTCGCTGACGCTGACGCCGATGCTCTGCTCGCGCTTCCTGACCGTGCGCGAAAAAGGCCACCAGCACGGCCGCTTCCTACGCCGCCATCGAACGCGGCTTCCAGCGGCTCGACGCCTTCTACCGCCGCCTGCTCGCCAGGGCGCTGGCGCATCGCTGGAAAGTGGTGCTGCTGACGCTGCTGACCGTCGCCTCCAGCAGCCTTTTTCTTCGCCAACGTCGGCAAGACCTTCGCCCCGGAGCAGGACGAGGGCCGCTTCCTGGTCTACCTGCGCGCGCCGCTCGGCTCGTCGCATCGACTACACCGACTTCGCGCCTGCGAATGGTCGAGGAAGTGCTGCGCCAGCACCAGGAAATCGTCACCGAATTCGCGCTGATCGGCCTCGGCAGCGCCGGCCAGGTCAACCAGGGCACGGTCGTCGCCCGCATGGCGCCGCGCGACGAGCGCAAGATCAGCCAGCAGGATATCCTCCCCATCCTGCGCAAGGAGCTGGCGCAAATTCCCGGCGCCCGCGTCTTCGCCGCGCCCTATCCGATGGTCCAGGGCCAGCGCGGCGAGCCGCTGCAGTTCGTGCTGACCGGCGAAAACCTCGCTGAAGTCGGCCGCCTTGGTCGCGAACTGCAGGGCAGACTGGCCGCCGAACCCGGCCTCGGCGGGCGCATCGACACCGATCTCCAGCTCGACCTGCCGCAACTCGTCTTCCAGCCCGACCGCACTGCGCATCGCCTCGTCCGGGCTGACCACCAGCGACGTCGCCTCGGCGCATCAACATGCTGACCGGCGGCGTCGACATCGCCAAGTACAACGACGAGCCGGGCGACGGCCAGCGCTACGACATCCGCGTCAAGGGCCGCGAAGGCGAATTCACCCAGCCGGCCGATCTTTCGAAGATTTACCTGCGCAACAAGGAAGGCAAGCTGGTGCGCCTCGACATCGGTCGCCAGCTTCAAGGAAACGCTCGGCCCGGCCGTCGATCGGCCGCTTCGACCTGCAATATTCCGCCACCTTCTTCGCCACGCCGACCATCCCGCTCGGCGAAGCGGTGCAGAAGGTGCGGGCGCTGGCGACCGACCTGCCGCCCGGCTACCAGATCAAGCTGATCGGCAAGGCCGAGGAATTCGCCAAGACCACCAAGTACATGACCTTCGCCTTCGTGCTGGCGATGGTCCTGCTCTACATGGTGCTGGCCAGCCAGTTCAACTCCTTCCTGCAGCCGTTCATCGTCATGCTCGCCCAGCCGCTCGCCATCATCGGCGGCGTCGCGGCGCTGTGGGCGAGCGGGCAGACGCTCAACATCTATTCGATGATCGGCCTCGTGCTGCTGATCGGCCTCGTCGCCAAGAACTCGATCCTGCTCGTCGACCTCACCAACCAGCGCCGCGCCGGCGGCATGGCTATCGACGAGGCCCTGAGCAATGCCTGCCCGATCCGCATGCGGCCGGTGCTGATGACCTCGGCCACCGTCGTCCTCGCGCTGCTGCCGGCGGCGCTCGGCTTCGGCGCCGGCGCCGAAACCAACCAGCCGCTGTCGATCGCCGTCATCGGCGGCATGATCACCTCGACGCTGCTGACGCTGGTCGTCGTGCCGGCCGTCTATTCGCTGGTCGAAAACGCACTGAGCAGGCGAGTGTCGCGGTCAACCGCGTTTTTTGGGCAAAAATGACCGACCTGACCGGCCTCGCGGAATTTCTCGGCGAACGGACGACGATCACGCTGACCGGCCTGGCCATCGGCGTCCTCTTTGGCGTCTTCGCCCAGCGCTCACAGTTTTGCCTGCGCTCCGCCGTAATCGAGTTCTGGAACCGGCATGGAACCGCCAAACTGGCGACCTGGCTTTTCGCCTTCTCGTCAGCCATCATCACCACCCAGTTTTTCATTACCCAGGACTGGCTCGACGTTAGTCTGGCACGCCAGCTTTCTGCCACCGGCAGCCTTTCTGGGGCGCTGGTCGGCGGTCTGATCTTTGGCGTGGGGATGATTCTGGCCCGTGGCTGCTCATCCCGCATGCTGGTACTGGCCGCCAACGGCAACCTGCGCGCCCTGCTCACCGGGCTGATTTTTGCAGTCACCGCGCAGGCTTCGCTGAGTGGATTACTCTCCCCAGCCCGAAATTGGATTTCCGAGCTGTGGACCATCGAAGGCACCTCACGCGACCTGCTCGCCAGTTTTCACGTCGGTCATCTGGGTGGCCTGTTTTTCGGCCTGGTCTGGCTGGCCGCCGCCATTTATTTTGCCAAACGCAGCCGACACACCCGGCGCGAATGGCTGTGCGCCATCGGCGTCGGGGTCATGGTTGCCGTCGCCTGGCTGCTCACCTTCAGGATCGGCGCGCAATCCTTCGAAGTCATCCCGGTGCAAAGCCTCAGTTTCACCGGGCCATCCGCCGACGTGCTGATGCTCGTCCTTTCTCCACCGGGACAGCCCTGGGATTTCAACATCGGCCTGGTTCCCGGCGTCGTCCTTGGTTCGTTTCTGGCCGGGCTATGGAGTAAAGAACTGAAGCTCGAGGGATTCAAGGGCGGCAGCAGCATGCGCCGGTATATTGCAGGCGCCATCTGCATGGGCTTTGGCGGCATGCTGGCGGGCGGTTGCGCCGTTGGTGCAGGCGTCTCCGGTGCCGCAGTCTTTACCGTGACAGCGTGGATTGCGCTGATCGGCATGTGGCTGGGCGCCGGCCTGACCAATTTCCTCATCGACCGCCCGGGAAGCCACGTGGCAACTCCAGCGGCATTGGCCTGACACAACCCTAGCCAACCGCCCGTCCCGATTTCCCGGAAACAAAAAACCCGCCAGCGTTTCCGCGGCGGGTTTTTCGTCGATGTCCGGGATTGATCCGTTATGACATGCCCGGATTGTTTTCCACGCCCTGCCCCTTCAGAGTCGGCGTATTCAGATTCACCGGCTTGACCGTCTTGATGTCGCGCAGATAGCTGGCCACCACATCCCAGATCGGCGTGCCGCCAGCGTTCTTCGCTTCTTCCGACACCGGCGCCCAGCCCGCCACCTTGTAGGTCTTGTTCGGATCGATCGCCTTGCCGTGCAACATCATGTTCTGGATGCGCTGGCCCATTTTCGCCATCGGCTCGCAGGTGTATTGCAGCCCGCCGACGCGCACCATGTCGCCGCCCTGCTGATAATACGGGTCGGGATTGAACAGGTTGTCGCCAACGTCCTCAAGAATGGCCTTGATCGTTTCGCCGCTCATGTTGGTCACCGTCGTCCACGGATAGGTGATCGCGGTCTGGTCGAGAACATGCTCCATCAGGATCGGCTGCCCGGGCAGCAACGAGGTGCCCCAGCGGAAGCCGGGCGAGAAGGCGATTTCGGCATCCTTGACCTTCATCAGCGCATCGACGATGACCTGGTCGAAAGTGCCGTTGAAGTTGCCGCGCCGGTACAGCAGGCCCTCGGTCACCGCCAGCTTTTCGTTGAGCTTGGACAGGTAAGGCGCGCGCGCCTTGTCGATCAGCGTCTGCATGTCCTTGTCGGCCGGCAGCAGATTGGCGAATACCGGCAGCAACTTGTAGCGGAAGTCGGCGATCTTGCCGTTTTTGACGTCGAAATCGAGCACGCCGAGGTACTTGCCGTTGGAGCCGGCATTGGTCACCAGCGTCTGGCCACCGGCATTCTTGACCACCACCGGGGTCGGCACGCCGTCATGGGTATGGCCGCCCATGATCGCGTCGATGCCGCGCACGCGGCTGGCCATCTTGAGATCGACGTCCATGCCGTTGTGCGACAGCACGACCACGACCTTGGCGCCCTTGCCGCGCGCCTCGTTCACGGTCTTCTGCATGTTCTCTTCCTGGATGCCGTAACTCCAGTTCGGGACCTGCCAGCGCGGGTTGGCGATCGGCGTGTAGGGGAAGGCCTGGCCGATGATCGCCACCTGCACGCCGTTCATGTTCTTCATGACGTACGGCTTGAATACCGGCATCGCCGAAATCCGTGGTTTTAATATTCTGGGCGACGATGTCGATCTTGCCGGCGAAATCCTTTTCCTCGATTTCCTTGATCCGTGCGTCGCCAAACATGGCTTCCCAGTGCAGGGTCATGATGTCCACACCGAGCGCCTTGCAGGCATCGACCATGTCCTGGGCATTGCTCCACAGCGCGGTGCCCGAACCCTGCCAGGTATCGCCGCCGTCGAGCAGCAACGCACCGGGGCGCGTCGCCTTCATGCGCTTGACCAGGGTCGCCAGATGCGCGAAGCCGCCGACCTTGCCATAGGTCTCGGCGGCCTTGTCAAAATTCAGATAGGTAAAGGCATGGGCATCGATCGTGTTCGCCTTGAAGCCGAAGTGCTTGAGAAAGGCTTCGCCGACCAGGTGCGGCACCTTGCCGAATTGATCGCCGAAGCCAAGATTGACGTTCGGTTCGCGGAAATAGATCGGCAGTAACTGTGCATGGCAGTCGGTGATGTGCAACAGATTGACGTTGCCGAACTTGGGCAAGTCATACAACTTGGCCGCACCCTTTTCGGCCAGCGCCAACTCGCTCTGCAGAGACATGCCACCCGCCGCCGCAACGGCCAGCACCTGGAGAAATTCACGACGATTCATGCTCATTGTTCATCCTCGAAAACGAAGTTTCGGTGAAACCAAAAAATCCCGGCGAGGTCGCCCCCGCCGGGAAAATTAAGCAAGCTTACTGTTTGTTTACCGGTGACTCCGGATCGAGCAGAAAAGCCATCAAATGCTTCATCTGTTGTTCGGTCAGAATCTCCGCATCGCCGTTGCGTGGCATGTTGCTGCAAGCGTTGTAGGCCTTGGCGTTATAGATCTTGCCCCAGGTGTACTTGACGATCTCGTCCGAGCTGCCGCGCACCTTGCCGTAATCCTGCAAGCTCGGCCCGATCGTGCCGTAGGCGATCTCCTTGTGGCTCAACTGGTGGCAGTTGTAACAACCGCCGCCGTTGTCGAACCGCGTCTTGTCCGTCCAGGTCAGACCCTTGCCGCTGGTGGCAATCTTTTCGCCTTCTTTCCAGTCGCCGAGATACTTGCCGTCGGCCGGATAGCGGATGGTCTTCAACTGCGCTGCCTCGATCGCCTGCATCACTTTTTTGGGAGGATCCTTCTCCGCGGAACATTCCTTCTGGAAATCCAGTTGGTTCATGCGATGCTTGTCCGCAATGCCGGTCGTCTTGAACGAGCGATCCATCATCGCCGCGAACTCGGCATGAATATCGCCGCCAGCGGCGAAGGCGCCAGAAGAGACGGCCATCAGGGCCGCAATAATGCTGATTTTTTTCATGTCGCTCTCCTTAACGCTTCAGACCCGGGGTTAACACGGGACCGCCCTTGGCAGTCGCAGCCAGAAACACGGACAAGGCAATCGTCACGTCCGAGCCGTAGATCGGTTCTGCCGTACGTTGCTGCCGGTAGCAATCATTCAGGCGATGCTGCATGGTCCAGAACTCCCCGCTGGAGACCCGATAGGCCGGCCAGGTACCCCAACCGGCCGCGGCGCCGGCTTGCGTACGCAAATCAGGCAGATCCTGCAGGCGGATGCGTTTTCCCTCCGCACCGTGGCAGGTCGTGCAGGCAAAATCCATGGGGCCGGAACGGTAATAGAAAGCCATCTTGCCCAGCTCGTACATCTTCTTCATCTGCGGCGGGCTCATGTCGATATTGATCTTCTGGCCATTCGACTCGGTGACAACATAAGCGACCAGCGCCGCCATCGTCTCCCGCTCGCCCTTCAGCCACTTGGCATCGATGACCGCCTTCGGATCGATACCCTGCAAGGTTTCCATGCAGGTCATCAGACGCGTCTCGAGATCCTGCACCCTGCCGGTGTCCTTGAAATAGCGCGGCAACTTGGCGGACGCCCCGTTGACGACACCGGGCCCAAGGCCGAGATCGCATTTCTCGAGGCTGGCATTCTTCGGGCCACGCTTGGTTTTCCACAGTTCCTCGCCCTGCCCTGCGACCAGTTCTGCCGGATTGCCGTCGGCAATCATTTCGCGGTAACGCGCAATCGCTGCCTCATCGCTGGCCTTGTCAGCCAGGGCGGCGGGCGAAGCCATTCCGCCGACTGCCGCCACAAGCGCGGCGAGCAGAACGATACAGCTTTTTTTGTCTCATGATTCCTCCATTGGGTTGCATTCGGCCGGCAACACCGAAACGATGTTGCCGGCCGATTTCTTATGGCTGCTGCTTGACCCGCACTAAGCGATCGCCGCTTCGTCGCTACGCGTTTCGCCCTTGTTGTCTTTCCAGCTGACGCTTACCTTGTCACCCTTGGCGCCGCCCTTGAACCTGAACGCCAGGAACGGGTTCTTGGAAATGGAGGTGCCGAATTCGCTGGTCAGGACGACCTTATCGTTGTGCTTGGCGGTAAGGTCGGTAATGAACCAGGCCGGAATGACCGCGCCTGACGGCATCCTTGCGCTGGCCAGTCTCCATTTCGTGGCTGATCAGGACCTTGACTTCGGTAACGCCATCCTTGTTGGCGGCGCGGATTTTCATCGGATTTGTTGCCATGGATAGATATCTCCTTGAATTCTCGAAATGTTCTGACTGATCAGCCGCCGCAGCCGCCCATCGTGACCTTGATTTCCTTGCTCGTCATGAAGAACTTGCCATCCGACTTGACGACCGCAAAAATGTTGGAGGTCTGGCCCATCTTGACGCGGGTCTGGATGTTGGGCTCGGTACCCGCCGGTAGCGTGAAGGTGGCGGCCAGCGTGCTCGGGTTCTTTTCGATCATGATCGCAACCATCGTCACATTCGGCAGCGTCGAGGCAACGCCGATCGGCACCACGGCGCCGTTTTCGGCGATATCGGGCGCCGTCAACTGAACGTCCTTGCTGTCGGCCGGGGTCGTGGCGCCCATTGCCTTCAGCGTGTCCGCCATGTTCTTGGCCTCGAAGGCCGCCTTGTTCCAGTCCGCCAGCGCGACGCCCGGCGTGATGATGCCGGCAGCGGCGAGAACGCTCAGGAGTGCAGCACCGGAGCCGGATTTCAATACATTACGACGTTGATTGTTCATAACTTCTCCTCAAAAAATTCGATTGCTTCACACCCGGCATCATCTACTTGACCGGCAATGTCAGGATGCCCTCCTCCAATTGACCAGCCACGCGACATCGGCACCAAATCCCGGCACCCGAGCACCTTCCCTGACTTTCATGACCGGATTTTTTTCCAACACCAATCTGATTCACCATGTTTTGATGCACATCAAGGATGCAATGTATAACCGTGAAATTTAGCGGTCAACTGCAGCGTTTGCGGAGCATAGCATCGACCTGAAAACTGTGTGGCACTTCAAATATATTAGAAATTGCTAACATACAATGAGGAATGCCGTCAAGACATAAAAGCCCGATTTCGAAAAAAAACTTGTCCATTCGATATTTCTACTGCAGTATTTATTCCACAACGTACGCGGTGGCTTTTCCGCGTAACAAAAAAGAAGAGGCTTAGGGGGAGAGGTTTGGCCATGCGGCATCATGTTTCGATCACCCGGTACGCGGGTTGCTGCCGCTTTCAGGCGTTACCCCTCTACAGTCGTTTCTCCATTGCCTGTTCAGGCCATAGCGAAAGGACTTGAAGGATGTCTGAGAATAACGAGGGGAAGGAATGTCCACCGAAGCAGGGCTTCATCAGCCGCCTGCTCAACCCGCCAAAGTGCTCGATGCTGCAGATGATCGTCATCGGCGTCCTCGGCGGCATCATCATCTGGGGCGGCCTCAACATGGGCATGGAGTACACGAACCACTCGGAGTTCTGTACGTCTTGCCACGAGATGACCATTCCCTTCGAGGAACTCAAGAAAACCGTCCATTACAAGAACCGTAGCGGCACCACCGTGCAGTGCGCGGATTGCCACGTCGCCAGCAGCAAGACACCAACCGACTACATGTTCAAGGCCTTCCAGAAGATCATGGCGGCACGCGATGTCATCGGCCACATCAAGGGCACGGTTAACACCCCGGAGAAATTCGACGCCTACCGTCTGACGATGGCCCAACGCGTCTGGGATCGGATGATCGAGCGCGACTCGAAGGAGTGCCGCAACTGCCACAAGTTCGAGACCATGGATCCCGAGAAACAGAAGGACCGTTCCGTCGTCAAGCATGAGGGGGCCATCGAGGACGGCAAGACCTGTATCGAGTGCCACAAGGGCATCGCGCACAAGCCGGTACACAATCAGCCCGGCGCGACCAAGGCCGAAAGCTGACAAGGTTGAATTCTTCGTCAAAATACAAATCAAACAGGAGTCGATTCATGAACAAAATCGCCGTGGCTGTCATGGGTATGTTTATCGCTGGCGGGGCATGTGCCGCACCGCCCGACTGGAGCAAGGTACCCGAGCGCAAAGTCAAGCTGTTCTACCCCGGCCAGTCCAGCCTGGAGTGGGTGATGAACAAGGCGGATCACTCCGCCGTGCCCGACATCGTCGACAAGAAGCGCGCCTGCGCCAAGTGCCACGAGGGCGACGCCAACGAAATCGGCGACAAGATTGTCGCCGGCAAGCCGGTCGGCAGTTCAAAGGTCGTGCTGGAGCCGAAGCCGCCCGCCGGCAAGGTGGGCTGGATTCCGGTTACCTTCAAGGCCGCCCATGACGGCGAGAAGATCTACTTCCGCTTTGAATGGGTGCCGCCGAAGAACGGTGACGTCAAGATGGACAAGAAGAACGAAGTCAAGCTGGCGATGATGTTCGACGGTGGCGGCACGGTCGAGGGCGCCGACCTGAACGGCTGCTGGGGCACCTGCCACAGCGATTTGCGTACCATGAAGGACGCCAAGGACGACAAGAAGACCAAGTACATCAAGGGTGCCGACCTTGCCAGCGGCAAGTTCATGGACCTGATCCAGTATCGCAGCGGCAAGGGCGAGAAGCCGGTGGATGGTCACGTCGCCGACAAGCGCGTCATGGAAGGTGGCAAGGCCCTGGTCAAGGCCGAGGGCGCCAAGGAAGGCAACAAGTGGGTCGTCACCTTCGAGCGCAACCTCGCCGGTGGCGCCCCGGGTGATCACGCCATCACGCCCGACAAGATCTACAACTTCGGTTTCGCGATTCACGAAGACTTCTCCGAAGCACGCTACCACTATGTCTCGCTCGGCTACCAGTTCGGCCTCGACAAGACCGTGGAAGGTGTGAAGAACTATTACAACGTCACCAAGCAATAGCGGTGAAGGCAGTATCCGGCAGTTCAAATCACTATCAGGAGGAGACAACGATGAAACAGCGATGGAGCATGTGGGCATTGGCGGCAGGCACCCTGTCACTGTCGGCGACGGCTTTTGCCGCCGCGCCGACGCCCGAAATGATCTCGTTTGCCTGTGCCGGATGCCACGGTACAAACGGCGGCAGCGCCGGCTTGACCATGCCCAGCCTGGCCAGCCAGTCGAAGACGGCAATCGTTGACGCCATGAAGAAATTCAAGAGCGGCGAACGCCCGTCCACCGTCATGGGTCGCCTGGCGAAGGGTTATACCGACGCCGATTTCGATGCAATGGCCAACTTCTTCTCGAAGCAGAAGTTCCATGCCACCCAGCAGGTGGTCGATGCCGCCAAGGCCAAGAAGGGCGCTGACCTGCAGGAAGCAAACTGCTCGCGCTGCCACCTGGAAGAAGGCAAGGAAGGCAAGGATGACACACCGGTGATGGCCAGCCAGTGGCTGACTTACCTGCAGATGCAGATGGGTCTCTATCAGTCCGGCGCCCGCAAGATGCCGGAAAAGATGGCCGAGAAGGTCAAGCCGCTGTCCAAGGAAGATATCGAAGCGCTGCTCCATTTCTACGCCAGCGTCAAATAAGGGAGAAGACAACATGACATTGGATCGCAGAAGCTTTATCAAGGTATTGGGCAGCGCTTCCGGACTGGCTCTCGCTGGCTGCGCCTCCCAGGGGCCCGTCGGGTTGACCACCGAAATCATGCCCAAGGGCGGCACACGTCGCGTTGTCGTTGTCGGCGGCGGCTTTGGCGGTGCAATTGCCGCCAAATATGTTCGCATGCTCGACAAGTCGATCGAAGTGGTGATGATCGAGAAAAACAGGCAGTTCATCTCCTGCCCGTTCAGCAACTTCTATATTGCCGGGCTGATGAACGACATGTTGACGCTGACCATCGGCTATGACAAGCTGGCGGCCAATCACGGCATCAAGATGGTCTTCGGAGAAGTTACCGCCATCGACCCGGCCGCCAAGAAAGTGGTGACCACCGAAGGCACGCTGGCCTATGACCGCCTGATCGTTTCCCCGGGCATCGACTTCCGCACCGAGGAAATCGAGGGCTATGACGCCAGGACCGCCGAGATCTTCCCACACGCCTGGAAGGCCGGCGCGCAATCGACCCTGTTGCGCAACCAGTTGCAGTCGATGAAGGATGGCGGCACGGTCGTCATCAGCATGCCGCTCGTCCCTTACCGCTGCCCGCCCGGACCCTACGAGCGCGCCAGCCTGATTGCCAGCTACCTCAAGAAACACAAGCCGAAATCCAAGCTGATCCTGCTCGATGCCAACCCCGATGTTGTCTCCAAGAAGCCGCTGTTCACCAAGGCCTGGAGCACCTACTACAAGGATAACTTCCAGTACCTCAATGGCAAGAAGGTCACCAAGGTCGATACGGGTGCCGGACTGGTCAGCGTCGAAGGCATTGACGACTTCAAGGGCGACGTAATCAACCTGATCCCCGCCCAGCGCGCCGGCATGATTGCCATCAACTCGGGACTGGCCGGTGACGACAAGAAGTGGTGTCCGGTCGACGCCGTCAGTTTCGAGTCCACCAAGCACAAGGGCATTCACGTCATCGGCGACTCCGCCGCGCCTGCTTCCGACGGCCCCCCGATGCCCAAGTCCGGTTACTCGGCCAACTCCCAGGCCAAGGTCTGCGCGATGAACGTCGTGAACCTGATGAACGGCAAGGAAACCATCGAGCTCTCAGGCATCAATGTGTGCTACAGCGCCATCAGCGAGCACGAATCGGTCAGTATCGCCGCCGTCTACACCGTCAAGGGCGGCAAGATCATGTCCGTGCCCAACTCAGGCGGCATTTCACCGGTGGACTTCTCGATGGCCAAGGCGGAGCACGCCTACGGCGAAAGCTGGCTGAGGAACATCCTCACCGAGATGTCAACCTGATCGCCAGGCACGCGACGAACACGGACCCCGCTGCGGCGGGGTTTGTTTTCTGGAATGTCGGTGATGTCTTCCGGTAACATTGCGTTGGAGCAAGAACCAAGACATAACCAGCGCAACTTCATAACCAACAAGGAGAAACAAGATAATGCGAGCTCTCAAATCGATACTGGCGATCATTGGCGCCGTGGCAATTGCCCTTGCCGCCGTCGGGTATGTCAAATACAAGCAGTTCATGAGCGAACTCGACCCCGAGGCCGGGCGCGTCTTCTCGGAAATGTACGAAAAATTCGAGCCATCCAAGGATTGGGCGAACGCCATGATGTGGTCGTTTCCGGTAGCCAAGGGCGTCAGTCCAGAAGAAGTGAAGCGCTCGCTGAACAGCCTGGCCTATGAGCGCAACCTGTTTTTCGCCGGCGAGGCACCTTTCCACAAGCAGGCTGAGGCGGCCACCGGCAAACCGTATCGCTACACGAACTTCATGAGCTTCTGCGATGTCCGGGTCGGCATGATGATGATCGACTACAACGACAAGTACTCCGCGTACATGCCGTGCCGGATCGCCATCGTCGAGGACAAATCCGGCCAGGTCTGGCTGCATTCGATGAATCTCGACCTGATGATCTATGGTGGAAAACCCCTGCCGCCGGAAATGAAAGAGCAGGCGCTCAAGGTACGCAACACGCTTTACGGCATCATGAAGGCCGCCGCCGACGGCGACTTCTGACCGCCCGCGCCCGTCGCGCAACTGCAAGCGTGGCGCGACGGGCGGTCGGCAAAAAGCTGGATCTACTGCATCAGCCTGGCCAGCATGGTGCCATCGGCCGGTACCAGCGCGTGCGCGGCAGGCGTCACATAGACCGTCGCCTTGCCTGCCAGCGGCGGCACGTTATTGAGGTCCTGACTGAATCCCGGCACGACGAAGTCGCCGAGGCCGAACGGCGCGGCCCGCACGAGCGACACATACTGGATGCGCGGATGGGGTTGCGCATTGAGCCAGTACAGCGCGCTGCCGGGCACGGCCGGCGACAAATCGAGCAGCACCGGCCACGAATCCTTGACGGCGTAGTAGTCGCGGCCGCCGAAAATATCCTTGACGAAGCCGACCGGGCCGCCTTCATGCGTCGCGTCGAGCGCCTGCAGCGCGCGCTCGGTGCCGAGATGCGGCGAGGCGATGGTGATCAGGCGGGTAACGCCGGCTGCCTGATCGCGAACCAGCGCCATGCGCGCCACCACGCCGCCGGCGGAGTGGCCGACCAGCGTGATCGACTCCTTGCCATGGCGCGCCTTGAGCGCGCGCAAGGCGGCAAGCAGCATGTCCGACTGCACCATCAGCGGCGCGGTGGAAGGCAGTTCGACGCTGTAGGCGACTTTTACCCCAGCCGGTACGGGGGGCGGCAACAGCATGACGCCGTTGCGCGGGAAAATGACGCCGGCGGGTTGCCAGCCATTGGCCGCCAGCACGGCATTGACGCCGCTGAACTCCCAGGAGCCCGCATTACCCAGATAGCCGTGCACCAGCAACGCCACATCGGCGCGAACGCCCTGAGTCAGACCGGCGAACAACACGCAAAAAACGAGCAGCAACTTGCGCATGATAATTTCCTCCCTCGTAGATTAGCGCATTCTAATACCAGCCGCCGGTTTTGTGGACCTCGATGCAACGTCGGCAAAAGTCACTCAAGTAGTTGATTCATAACTGCATCAAAATTTTACTTCCGGCGAAACCCTTTGCAACCGAAGCTCGGTTACCATGCTTGAATGGCCAGCAGGCACACGGCTTGCGCTGACATGAACAAGGCACAATATCCGGCCGGATGGCGTATCAACCACTCAGAGGAGATGTCTCGATGAAACTGCTACCCGCCACCATCACCGCACTGGGCCTGTTGGCGGCAACCGGCGTCGCGCACGCCGCCGATCCGGATCTGGCGCGCAACCTTGCCGCCACCTGCGCCACCTGCCACGGCACCAACGGCAGGGCGGTTCAGGGCGCCGGCATGGAGGAATTGGCAGGCTTGGACAAGGCCAAGGCCCTGCAGAAGCTGAGCGAATTCCGGAGCGGCGCAAAGCCGGCATCGATCATGCACCAGATCTCGAAGGGTTTCACCGACGAGCAACTCGATCTGATCATCACCTATTTCGCTGCGCAAAAATAAGGAGAAAAAGCATGATGCTCATGAAAAGGCGAGATTTCCTGAAACTCGGCGCGGCGGCAGGGAGCATGGCTGCGCTCTACGGTTGCGCGGCCGGCGGCAACAAGGCCAGCGGTCATGTCGTCGTGGTCGGCGGCGGTTACGGCGGCGCCACGCTGGCCAAGTATCTGCGCATGTGGAGCGAAGGCGGTGTCCAGGTGACGCTGATCGAGCGCAACCCGACCTTCATCTCGTGCCCGATGTCCAACCTGGTCATTGGCGGCTTCAAGACCATGGAAGACATTACCGTCAGCTACGACAACCTGAAGAACAAGTGGCAGGTCCGCGTCATCCAGGATGAGGTGGTCGCGGTCGACGCCGCAAAACGCTCGATTTCCCTGGCCAGGGGCGGCAGCATGACCTATGACCGGCTGGTGTTGTCGCCGGGCGTCGATTTCATGTTCGACCAGATTCCCGGCCTCAACAATGCCGCCGCCCAGTCAAGGATTCTCCATGCCTGGAAGGCCGGTCCGCAGACCGTCGCGCTGCGCAAACAACTGGAGGACATGAAGGATGGCGGGGTCTTCGCGATCTCGATTCCGAAGGCGCCGTTCCGCTGCCCGCCGGCGCCATACGAGCGCGCCTGCCTGGTCGCCAGCTACTTCAAGCAGCACAAGCCGAAATCGAAGGTGATCATTCTCGATGCCAACGAGGAGGTGGCATCGAAGAAAGACTTATTCACCAAGGCGTGGTCCGATCTTTACAAGGACATCGTCGAATACCGCCCCGAAAACGAAGTGAAGGATGTCGAGCCGGGCACCAATACCGCCGTCACGGAATTCGACAAGCTCAAGGCCGATGTCCTGAATGTGATTCCGCCGCAACGCGCCGGCGATATTGCGACGAAATCGGGCCTCACGCTGATCAACAATCGCTGGGTGGATGTGAATTGGTTGACGATGGAATCGACCAACACGCCGAATGTTCATGTTCTGGGCGATGCGGTGTTCCCGGCGCCGGTCATGCCGAAGTCGGGAAACATGGCGAACCAGCAGGGCAAGCTGGCGGCGGCGGCGATTCTGAATCTGTTGTCAGGCCAGTCGCCGAGCCCGACGCCGGTGGTGATGAACGCCTGCTACAGCTTCATGGATCCGGGGAGCGCCGCCCATATCAACTCGGTTCATAAATACGACGCAGCGACCAAAACCATGCAGCCGGTCAAGGGCGCGGGCGGCGTATCGGCGGCGCGCAACGAAATCGAAGCCAAGTTTGCGCTGGGCTGGGCGAAGAACATCTGGGCCGACATGCTGGCCTGAGTTCGCTTGCCAGCAATGAGGAAAGGCCGCGTCACGCGGCCTTTTTTCCGTCTTGTCTCCCGCTCAATCGAGTGTCGCGATGTACTCGGCGACGGCATGCGCTTCCAGTTCGGTCAGCTTGGAAGCCACGGTATGCATCACCGCATTGTCATTGGTGCGCTCGCGCTTGTCGAACTGTTTCAGTTGATCCTCGATGTAGCGCGGGTGCTGGCCGGCCAGGCGCGGCAGTTGCGGGGTGCCATGGCCTTTCGGCGCCATGACAGGTGGCGCAGCCCGGCAAACCCGGAGAAGGAATTTCCCTTGTCGAAGATATAGCGTCCGACCGCAAGAATCTCCGTGTTCGCCGGCTTCCTCGCGACCGCCTTCTTTCTTTCGAAAAATTCCCCCAGCGCCTTCATCTCGGCCGGCGTCAGACTCTTCCGCCTGCGGCTTCATGGTTTCGCTCTTGCGCTTGCCGCTCTTGAAATCGGCCAGCTGCCGCGCCACGTACTCGGCATGCTGGCCGGCAAGGCGCGGGAAAACCGGGCTGGCTGACTCGCCCTCCATGCCATGACACATGAAGCAGCGCCCGGCGACGATTTCCTCGGCACGCGCCTGATCCGCCTTGGCATCCGCCAGCGCCGGCATGCCGGACAGCGCGGTCAGGGCGGCAGTCACCGTCAGAATGGAATGCATGTAACGCAATTGGTTTCCCCTTGTCGCAAACGATGGATCACTCTATCGACGCATGGTAGTTCGCCTGCCCGGCGATTTCAATTCGCCAGCTTCATCCCGGCGCCCGGCAGCAATAGCAAAAGGGGTAGACGCGGCGCGGCAACGGCGCGAAGATTCGGCTTCGAATTACAATTCCGGCAAACAGATCGGACCGGCCGGCCCGGAAGCCTGAACCGCCGGATTCCGGATACTGTCCAATCCGGTACGCTCAAGAACAATCAACCATCAGGAGACATCATGCGCCTGCCCCTCATCGCCCTCCTCGCCCTGCTGCCCGTCGCGGCCAACGCCGCGGACCCGTCGGGCAAAGTCGATCTGACCGCCGCCAAGGCGCTGCACGACAAGTCATGCACCAGTTGCCACATCAGCAAATATGGTGGCGACGGCAGCAAGATATACACCCGTGACGGACGCAAGATTTCCAGCAAGCAGGAATTGCAACAGCGCGTTGCGTCGTGCAATGCCATGACCAACTCGGGCTTTTTCCCGGAAGAAGAAGGCGCGGTCGCCGCGTGGCTGAACCAGCAGTATTACCACTTCAAGAACTGACATGGGTAGCCGGTTTTACGGCATGCCGCGCCAGGCTCAGCGTTGCCTCCTGCCGGCGTTGCTGGTGCTGTCCGCCTTCGCCGCGGTCGCCGGCAACGACCTGCCGGCGGCGGTCGACCTGCGCGCCGAGGCCGCCCAGGCCAAACGTGCCGGCGGCCCGCTGATCGTGGTATTCAGTCGCGCTGAATGCCGGTATTGCGAAACGGTCAAGCGCGATTACCTGATACCGCTGGAAAAAAACCCCGGCTTTCACGGTGTAATGATCCGCCAGATCAATCAGGACAGCGACGCGGCGCTGACCGATTTCCGTGGCAAGAAAACCACCCAGGCCAACTTCGCCAGCGCGGAAAAAATCAATCTGGTGCCGGTCGTCGCTTTCTATGGCCCGAATGGCAAGGCGCTGGCCGACCCGCTCGTCGGCGCCGGACTGCCGGATTTTTACCAAAGCTATCTGGAGGACGCGATCGCGAAATCCACGGCCGCCCTCAAGGCGCGTTGAGGCAGTTGAAAATCGGCGGTTGCGGCCGGTTAACCGCGCTGTGCAGCAAGTACCCTTGGGGTGCGCCTATCATCTGAGCACGAGCGCCAGGGCCAGCGGCAGGAAAATCAGCGCGGCCAGATTGCCGATCAGCACGATCGAGGCCACGCGTTCCGGTTCCTGCCGGTAGCGCTCGGCAAACAGGAAATTCAGCACCGCCGGCGGCAGGGCGCCGAAGACCAGCAGCATCGCTGCCTCCCTGCCCTGCAGGCCGAGCAACTGGATGACGCCGGCGGCGATCACCATGCCGGCCAGCGGCCGCAGCAGCGCGCTGCCGGTCGCCAGCTTCCATTCGCGGAACGAGACGTCGGTCATCCGCACGCCGAGCGAGAAGAGCAACAGTGGCACCGACACGTCGCCGAGCATCTTGATGGCGATGACCAGCGGCTGCCAGATGGAAATCTTGAGCATTGCCACGGTCAACCCGGCAATTGCGGCAAAAACCACAGGCACGCGCCACAGTGTCAGCAGGCGCGCTGTCGGGTCGAGCAGGCGGGCGCCAAAGGTAAAGTGCAATGTGTTCTCGACCATAAACAGTATGACTGCCGCCGGCAGCGCATCCTCGCCCCAGGCAAGGACGGCGAGCGGCAGGCCGATGTTGCCTGAATTGTTGAACATCATCGGCGGCACCAGCGTCTTCGGCTGGACGCCGATCAGCTTCGCCAGCGGCCAGGCGAGCAAGCCGCAGGTCGCGAGAACCAGAAAGGCGCCCAGCGCCAGCGGTCCGAAAGCGGCAAGATCGAAGGACTTTCCCGCCATCGCCGCAAAAACCAGCGCCGGGACAAAAACATCCATGTTGAGCCGGTTGGCCACCGCCATTTCCGGCTTGTGGTGGCGGGCGTAGAAATAGCCAGCCGCAATGATCCCGAAGATCGGAAAGAGGATCGCGACGAGACGAAGCGGCAGGCTGTCAGGCGTCACAGGACGTAACGCGACAGATCCTCGTCGGCCGCCAGCTCACCCAGGCGCTGATTGACGCAGGCGGCATCGATGATCAGCTTTTGCTGGCCGACCTTGCCGGCCTCGAAGGAAATTTCCTCGAGCAGCTTTTCCATGACCGTATGCAGGCGGCGGGCTCCGATGTTTTCGGTTTTCTCATTCACCTGATAGGCGATCTCGGCCAGCCGCCTGACGCCGTCCGCAGCGAATACGAGTTCGACGCCCTCGGTTTCGAGCAGTGCCTGGTATTGCCGGGTCAGGCAGGCATCGGTTTTGGTCAGGATGCATTCGAAATCGGCCACTGACAGTGAATCCAGCTCGACGCGAATCGGGAAACGGCCCTGCAGTTCGGGAATCAGGTCGGATGGCTTGGAAAGGTGAAATGCACCGGAAGCGATGAACAGGATGTGATCGGTCTTGATCATGCCGTACTTGGTCGACACGGTGGTGCCCTCGACCAGCGGCAGCAGGTCGCGCTGCACGCCCTGGCGCGAGACATCGGCGCCCTGCATTTCCGAGCGGCTGGCGATCTTGTCGATTTCGTCGAGGAAGACGATGCCGTTCTGCTCGACCGCCTTGACCGCCTCCAGCTTCAGCTCCTCGTCATTGACCAGCTTGGCTGCTTCTTCATCGGTGAGCAGCTTCAGGGCTTCGGTGATCTTCAGCTTGCGCGACTTCTTCTTGCCGCCGCCGATGTTCTGGAACATGCCCTGGATCTGCTGGGTCAGTTCTTCCATGCCGGGCGGCGCAAAAATTTCCGCCTGCATGTTGGGCGCGGCGACGTCGATCTCGATTTCCTTGTCGTCCAGTTCGCCCTCGCGCAGCTTCTTGCGGAATTTCTGGCGCGTGCCACCATCGGCTGCGGTCAACCCGGCATTTTCGTCGGAAAACCCGGAACTGCGTGCCGGCGGCAACAGGACATCGAGGACACGTTCCTCGGCGGCATCCTCGGCGCGCGCGCGCATCTGCTTCATCGCCCGTTCGCGATGCGATTTGATGGCAATCTCCACCAGGTCGCGGATGATCGTTTCCACATCGCGCCCGACATAGCCGACTTCGGTGAATTTTGTCGCCTCGATCTTGATGAACGGCGCGTTGGCCAAGCGGGCCAGACGGCGCGCGATCTCGGTCTTGCCGACGCCGGTCGGGCCGATCATCAGGATGTTCTTCGGCGTGATTTCCGAGCGCAGCGGCTCGGCGACCTGCGCCCGCCGCCAGCGGTTGCGCAAGGCGATGGCCACCGCTTTCTTGGCGTTGTGTCTGGCCGACGATATGCTTGTCCAGTTCATGGACGATTTCCTGCGGAGTCATCTCTGCGCCGCCACTCATTCCAGCACCTCGATCGTGAAATTGCGGTTGGTATAAATGCAGATGTCGCCGGCGATTTCCAGCGATTTGGTAACGATGTCGCGCGGCGCCAACTCGGTGTTTTCCAGCAGGGCGCGCGCCGCGCTCTGGGCGTAGGAACCACCGCAACCGATGGCGACGATGCCCTGCTCCGGCTCCAGCACATCGCCGTTGCCGGTGATGATCAGCGACACTTCGCGGTCAGCCACGGCCAGCATCGCCTCCAGACGGCGCAGGATGCGGTCGGTGCGCCAGTCCTTGGCCAGTTCGACAGCGGAGCGCAGCAGGTTGCCCTGGTGCTTTTCCAGCTTGGCTTCAAAACGCTCGAACAGGGTGAAGGCATCGGCGGTGCCGCCGGCAAATCCGGCCAGGATGCGCCCCTGATACAAGCGGCGCACCTTTTTTGCGGTGGCCTTGATGACGATATTGCCCAGCGTTACCTGACCGTCGCCGCCCATGGCGACGGAATTGCCCCGCCGCACGGACAGGATGGTCGTGCCGTGATATTGCTCCATGGTTTTTCCTGATCTTAAGACTTGGGAACGATGATGCGGGCGAACTTGTTGATGCCGACCACGGCCATCAGTTCCGCCACCAGATGATTCGGGCTGCGGATCGTGACTTCGCGCCCGCTGCCCTTGAGGGGCGACAGCCGATTGACCAGTTGCCCGGCCGAGAAAAAATCGAGCCGGCGCACGCCCGAGAAATCGAGAACGACATTTTCCTGCAGGTTGAGGACGGCGATCAGGTCGTCGAAGCGGCTGTTCTTGATCTCGCCGCTCAGGTAATGCGCGTCGTCAACGGGTGCCGCGTTCTTGGTCGCCGGCAGCGAGGGTGCCGGAACAACTTCCCAGGACGGCGGCGAACGCTCGAAGGTGACGGCGAAGTCGATCGCGCACTGCTCGAACTCCTCCTGGGTTCCATAGCGCTGCAAAAGTTCCAGAAGCAGCAGCCATGAGCGGGCATTCTGCGCCTCGCCAGCCACCAGCCGGGAACGCAGGCGCGGGATCACGCCTTCGATCTGATCGAGAACGATTACCGCCCCCTGGCGCCGCGCGCTCATCAGCAATTCGGCCAGGCTGCCGGCAATCTCGTCGTCGCAGCCCAGCAGCCGGCTGCAATTGACCTTCAGCGGACGTTTCAGTTTGAGCGCATCGGCCAGTGGGGAAAGCACGCTGGTGTCGTCGGCGGTCAACACGCCCTGCAGCTCGCAAACCGCGACGCCCGGTCCGGCCGATGCCGGCTTTGGCATCACCTGACGCCAGTTTGGCGGCGACATTTCGCAGGTCTCGACAAATTCGCCCGCCAGCTTGTCGAAAGCCGCCCGATCGCCGCTCAATTGAAGAAAATCGAACAACATTTGCCACAGGCGCAGGCCTTCCGTCCCCGGATAGGCGCCAAGCAGTGATTCCAGCAGCGGGCGGACGACAGCATCCTGACTATTGGCGTAGAGGACGGCGACCTGTTCGACGTCGGACTGGATCGACTCCGCACTGTGGTCAACATCGATCGCCATCACATTCGACTCGGTATACTCGCGGTCGAACTCGGACATCGCGAATGCCATCTCTTCCTTGGTTTTCGGCTGCGATGGCTTGCCGGTCGCCGGCTTCTCGCCGGAACCCGACAGGTTGCCGGTCGTGAAACTCGAGATCGGGCAAAGGCTCCGGGGCCTTCGCGACCTCTTCCTGCGCCCCCGGCAGTTGGGCGCCCGCAGGGGTTGGGGCAAAGGCGGGCTTCGGGCGCATGACCTCGCGCTCCGGAATTTTTTGAGCTTTTTTCTTGAACAGCGAAAAGACCATACTTACCTCAATTGCAGAACCGCTGTTTTAGCATGCCGCAGGGCGTCATGCAATGAGCAACCCAACGGCGATCAGCAGCAATGCAAGGACCGGCCCGAACGGCTGATCCAATCCAAGCGCCAGCAGAAAGGCAGCCACGTAGCCGACAAGGCCGATCACCGCCGCCAGCACGAGCCCGTTGCGCCAGGTGCGGGCACGCCGGAACGCGATCCACGCCGGGACGAAGACCAGCGCGAAGCCACCCATGACACCCATGGTCATCGTCGCCAGGGCAAGCGTCAGGGCGGCAACCAGGTCGAACCCCAGGACCACGGGCCAGGCCCGCAGATGACGCGCCCTGAAATAGTCGGGATAGACCCGCGCCAGCAGCAGGTGGCGCGACAGGAAGGCGAGCGCCGCGCCGGCGAACAGGGCCCACGGCGCCACCAGCGCCAGTTGCGCAATGCCCGAGAAATACAGTTGGCCATCGAACAGCGAGTGCCCCAGCCGCTCGGCCAATGGCTGATTGGCAGCGAGCAGGACGGCTACCGCCCAGCCGCCCAGCAGCAACAGGGCGAATGCCGCGCCACCGGCCAGTCGCCTCGCGAATAGGCGCTTCCCGGCGCCAGCCAGCGCGGCAGCAGCCATCCCGCCTAGCGCCGGCGCCACGCCGCCAACCAGGGCAAGCAGGGCCCCGGCGGCGGCCACATGGGCATAGGCGAGCGCGGCCAGCCACTCGTCGCGCAGGCGCAGGAAACAGCCGAGAACCGGCAGGACCAGCGCCAGGCCAAGGCCGGTCAGGAAGGGCAGCAGAAACAGGTCAGACCACATCGCCGACCCCCCGCAAGACGATGACCTGATCGCACACCGTCTCCACGAATTCATGATCGTGGCTGACGACCACGAGCCCGGTTCCCGACCCGGCAAGCCGGCGCAATACGCTGGCCAGATGATTGACACCCGCCGTATCCAGGTTGTTGGTCGGCTCGTCGAGCAGGACCAGATCGGCCGGCGCCTGGAGGACCGCCCACAGGGTCAGATAATGCCGTTGCCCGCCCGACAGGCGATCGAGCCGGTCGTCCAGACGCCCGAGCAGCCACGGCGGCAAGCCGTCGGTCGTGGCGCCGGTCAGCGCCAGCAATTCACGCCCGCTGAGCGGGACGCCTTCAACCGGGGGAACGTCCTGAGTCTGCAGCGACAGGCGCAAGCCCGGGCGCGCTTCGAGCACACCGGAAAACACCCGCGCGCGACCGGCCAGCGCGGAGAGCAAGGTCGTCTTGCCGACCCCGTTGGGTCCGGTCAACCCGAGAATTCGCCCTGTTTCCAGCGCGAAATCGAGCGGCGCCGTGGCCGGACGCTGCCAGCCGGCCACCAGCGCCGTGGCGCGGATTAGTACCTCGTTCAACGCAAACCTTTCAGCAGGCGCTGCACGGTATCGTCGAAAAGGCCGAACAGGTCGCCGGCCTCTGGCGTTCCGCCGACGGTGAACGGCAGCATGACCGCCGGAATGCCGGCCTTGCCGGCGATCCACAGGCTCGGCCCGTCGCTCTGGTAGGCGGTGCGCAGCACCATTTTTGCCGGCGCGCTCTGCTGGCGCGCGACCAGACCGGAAAGCTGGCCGCTGCTCGGCTCGACGCCCGGCTTCGGTTCCAGCGCGCCGGTTTCCTTCATCCCCAGCCAGTTCTCCAGATACACGAAGGAGGCGTGATGAACCAGCACCGGCACGCCGCGCAGCGGTAGCGCCTCTTTTTCCCAGCGGGCAATGGCCGTCCGCCACTTTTCGGCGAAGGCTTTGTAACCAGCCTGGTAGGCCGGCGCGTTGGTTGGATCGAGTTCGCCGAGACGGGCGGCGAGCGCTTCGCCGATCCGGAACAGGTTGCGCGGATCGAGCTGGATGTGCGGATTGCCGGCGGCATGGACATCGCCTTGGGCGCGGTCGAGCACCACCGGCACGTCGAGCAGGTTGACGTAGCGCGCCGCCTCGAAGTAGCCCGGCTGACCGGGCTGAATGCCGGCATTGCCGGAATCGCGCAAGACCAGCGGCAGCCAGCCGATTTCAAGCTCGGCACCGGTCGCCACGACCAGTTGGGCGCGCCGGGCCTGGGCCAGCAGCGAAGGCTTGGCGGTGATGCGGTGGATATCCTGCAGGGCAGTGGTCGCGGTGTAGATGCTCACCTTGTCGCCGCCGATCTCGCGTACCAGCGCCGCCCATTCCGGTGCCGTGGCAAACACCTGGAGCGCCGCGCTTGCCGGAAGGCAGGCGAGCGTCAGCAGCAAGCTTAACAATAGTCTGATCATGTTCGCGATCCTCAGAAGGTGTGTGCGCCATGAGCGCCCAGGCTCATGATGTACTGAAGGGTCAGTTGATTGTCGGTGACGCCCTGCATCGACTTGTCCTGGGCGTATTGCAGGCGGGCGCGCGAGAATTCGCTCCAGCTGTAGTCGACCATCACCGTCGCGCGCTGCGGCTTGTAATCCGGCAACGCCAGGTTGGCAATGTTGCTGCCGAGATTCTGGCGCCCGCTGTCGAGCTGGTCGTAACGCAGGCCGGCGCGCCACTCGGGCGTGAACTGGAAGACGCCCTGCGCATACCAGCCGCTCTGGCGCGTGTCGTAGTCACCGGTCACCGGCGTGGCGCAGGCATTGCCGACACCGGCGGTGTCCATGCAGGTCAGGTTGCCATTGTCCTTGCGCACGAAGTACTCGCTCTGGAACTTGAAATTCTGATACTTCGGATTACCGTTGGGCGCCCATTTCCAGACGAAATCGGCGATCCAGGTGTCAGTGTCGCCATTGAACATTCCTTGCGCCGGCAGGCCATTGACATCGACGAAATCGGCTTGCCGGTCGTTCGCCGAGGTCTTCAGATAGGAAACACCGGCCCGCCAGCTGCTGGAGACGCCGACGTCGTCGCCGACGTGCGCATACAGCGCGCCGGCCCCGCTGCCATTCTTGTTGCTGTCGCTGCCCGGGTAACTGGCCCCGCGCCCGACTTCGGCCCCGAATTCGACGAAGAGCGGCGTCGGCGCCAGCCACTTGAACTGCAAGCCGTCTTCCACGTAGCTGGCGGCAGGGCCGAACAGCACGTTATACATCAGCGGCGCATTGGAGAAATCCCAGGTGTGCGCATGCTGTTCGTTCAGGTAGCCAATGCTCGACTTGAAGCGCCCGGCCTTGAGACCGATGCCTTCGCCGATACCCAGCGTGCGTACCCAGGCCTCTTCGACCTCGACCGAATCGCCCTGCACGGAGAGGGTCGCCTGGCCGCGCCAGTACGGGTCGATGTTGGCGGCAAACATCAGCTCGGTTTCATTGACCGAGAAGCCGCGCTGGTTGGTGCCGTCCTCAGTCGGCCAGAAGCCGGTGATGGTGCGGTTCGGCACATTTTTCATCTGGTTGTACTGGCCCTGCAGAACCAGCGAAACCTCGGGGTTGAAGGCGCTGGCGCTGCTGCTCGCCGACGCTGTCGCTACCGGCCTGGCATCGGCGGCAGCTGTTGTCGCAGCCGGCTGATTGGCGGCACTGCGGGCTTCGGCCTGTGACAACTTCTGTTCGAGCGCGGCAATGCGCTGCTCGTAGGATTGTTTCATTTCGGCGATCTGACTGCGGATGGCAGCGAGATCGGCATCGCTGGCCGCCTGCGCGCCGCACGAAGCGGCAAGCAGGGCAGCCACGACAAATGGCTTGTACAACATGGAATTCTCCTGAAAACGCAATGAATGCGACCGCCAGCTCGATGGCTACGGTCAACTGCAAAAAAGGGGCGTTTTTCAGGAAATGGGCGGGCCGCGCTGATGGGCGACAGGCGGCGGGAAAGCCGCGCGGCTATAGACGAGCAGTAATTCTGGAACAAACCGGGGCGCCAGCACCGGCGGCAACGCCGCCAGCGACGGCAACGCCGCGCCAAGATCGTGCGCAGCAAGACAAAGCTCGCAGGCATGCTTGGTCGCCGGCCCGCCCTCATCGTCCGCCGCATGCCCGACCGCATGCACTCCCGCCGCCAGTTGAGCGAAGAGGAGTACGGCAACGAGAAGGAGTTGGCGCAGCGAATTCACGACGTGATTTTAATGTCAGCCTTTGGTTCCATGGTACTAATCGACCTGGACGAGCAAACCTTTGAGATATTCACCTTCGGGAAAGTTCAAGGCGACCGGATGGTCGGCGGCGCCTGCAAGTCGGCGGACAATGCGCGCCGCGCGGCCGGCATCCACCGCCGCCCCGGCAACGATCTTCTGGAACAATTCGAGGCCGATTCCGCCGGAACACGAGTAGGTCATCAGCAGGCCGCCCGGCTTGAGCAGGCGCAAGCCGAGCAGGTTGATGTCCTTGTAGGCGCGCGCCGCGCGCTCTGCATGTGCCGCCGATGGGGCGAACTTGGGCGGATCGAGGACGACGAGGTCGAACAGTCGGCCTTCCTTGCGGAAATCGCGCAAGGCCTGAAAGACATCCGCCTCCCGCCACTCGGCCCGTGCGGCCGGCAAGTGCGGATTGAGATCCAGATTGGCCTGCGCCTGAGCCAGCGCCGGACCCGAGGAATCAATGGAGAGAACGCTCGCCGCTCCACCGGCCAGTGCCTGCAATGAGAAACCGCCGGTGTAGCAAAAACAGTTGAGCACATCCTTGCCGGCCGCCAGTTGTCCGAGCAAGGCGCGGTTGTCGCGCTGGTCGAGATAGAAACCGGTTTTATGCCCACCGGCGACGTCGACCGCCAGCCTGACGCCATTTTCCTCGATGACCGGCGACGCCTCCGGCGCCTCGCCATGCAGCCAGCCAGTCGTCGGTTCCAAGCCTTCCAGCCCGCGCACGTCGGAGTCGGAGCGCTCATAGATGCGCGCACAACCGGTTGCCTTGAGCAACCCGGCAACGATGGCATTGCGCCATTTGTCGGCGCCGGCCGAGGTCAATTGCACAACCACGGTATCGCCGTACTGGTCGGCGATCACACCGGGCAGCCCGTCGGATTCGGCATGGATCAGGCGCAGCCCCTGCTGGCCGCGCAACTGGGGCAAAGCCTGGCGGCGCGCCACGGCGGCGGCGATGCGACGCTTGAAAAAGGCGTCGTCGACGGACTCTTCCGGATCGAAGGTCCAGAAGCGGGCGCGGATCTGCGATTTCGGGCTGTATGCCGCGCGCCCCAGCGGACGCAGGTTGTCGGCCAGCACCTCGACCGTATCGCCCGGCCGCGCGCGGCCTTCGAGGCGTCCGACCGAACCGGCAAACAGCCATGGGTGATGCTGCTTGAACGCGGAACGTTCCTTACCCGGCATGAGAATCAGCTGTGCCATGTTTTTTTCGATCTCAAATGCAAGAAGCCCCGGTTACCTTGGGTAACCGGGGCCCAACAATCCTGAACAGGCTTAGGCGCCCAGCGCCTTGCGGTTACGCGCGTGACATTCGGCAGCGTAGATGACCTTGAACATGGTCTTGCCGGTGCCCTTGAAAAGGCGCTTGCTGGACTTGGAAATGCTGCGGCGTTCCAGGGAAGAACGGCGAGTACGATTGATGGCCATGACTAACTCCTTGATTCCGGCGAATTTTCAAACCGCCAATCATAGAGGTTGGCGGCTGGAACGTCAATTGAAGCCTGATTTTCGGTCTATTTTGGCGGTTGACCGCGCCCCGAAGGAAGTACCCTTGGGGTGTAACCGGCACCTACCTTTTCGCGCGCGGATGAGCGGCGTCGTAAACTTTCGCCAGATGCTGGAAATCGAGGTGCGTATAAACCTGAGTCGACGCAATGCTGGCGTGGCCGAGCATTTCCTGCACCGCGCGCAGATCGCCCGACGACTGCAGCACGTGCGAGGCGAAGGAATGACGCAGCATGTGCGGATGGACGTGGCGCGTCATGCCGGCCAGCAGGGCCTGGCGCCCCAGGCGCACCTGAATCGAGCGATGACTCAGGCGCGATCCGCGCCGGCTGACAAAAAGGGCGCGCTCCCCTTCGGCGGCCAGTTGCTCGCGTACCGCCCACCACGCCGCCAGCGCCTCGCGCGCCCTGGCGCCGACCGGCACGATCCGGGCCTTGCTGCGCTTGCCGAGGACGCGGACTTCGCCTTCGAGCAACACGCCTTCCAGCACCTCGACGTCGAGCGCCGCCAGTTCCGCCAGGCGCAATCCCGACGAATAGAACAGTTCGAAGATGGCCGCGTCACGGGTTGCCAGCAAGGGATCATCCTCGCCATCCGGTGCCAGTAGCGCCGCTGCCTCGTCGACCGAAAGAGCCTTCGGCAAGCGCCGGGGCGACTTCGGCGGCCGCACGCCCTCGCAGGGGTTGGCCGCCACCAGATTGCGCTGTCCGAGCCAGCCGAAGAAGCCGCGCCAAGCCGACAACATGCGGCCGAGCGAGCGACCGGACAAGCCCTGCGCGTGAAGCTGGGCGACAAAGCGGCGAATCTGGTGTACCTGCAACTCCGCCGGCCGGGTCGGGCCGGCCAGTGCCAGCAGGCGCGTCAGATCACGCCGGTAGTTGCTGATGGTGTGCGGCGACTGCCGACGCTGCTCGGCCAGTTCGGCCAGATACTCGTCGACTGTCGGCGCGGAGGTCACTGCGCGGGCCTGGCGACGCGGACCAACGCCGCGGAAACCATTTCGCCCATGCGTTCGAGATAGACGTTGCCCATATCGGGATAGAAGCGCTGCCCGTCTTCGCTACCCAGCGCCAGCATGCCGAACGTGTTGCCGCCATCGCACAGGGCGATCAGCGCCTGCGAGCGAATGTGCGGCGCCTGCTCGCCAAACCAGGCCGTCGTGCCGAAACCCGATGTCGAGCCGCAATACGGATGGGCCAGCGTGTCGGCAAAGACTTTCAACTCCTCGGCCACCAGCGCGAATTCCGGTAGATCGCCAACGCCTTCCGGCTTCTTCCACAGGCGCAAGGCGACATGCGGCACCGCGAAATCGTCACGCAAATGGAAGTTCAGCAGGTGGATCACCGCCGAAAAGGTTTCCACCGCGATCAGGCCCACCGCAAGACGATGCACTTTCTCGCTGATCTGGTCGTTTTCCTCGCCGAAGGCGATCAACTCGGCCAGCTTGCTCTCGGTTTGCCGGTTCTTGTCACGCAGGGTCAGCATCTGCCGCTCGGCAAGCGAAACCGCGCGCCCCCCGTGCGGGTGCGGAACGTAGATCTGGGCCAGCAGATCGGCATACTGCTCGAAAAAAGCCGGGTTGGTCTTCAGGTATTCGGCGACATCTTCCGCGAAGGGGGCACTCATAGTTCGATTTCTCCAGTGAAAACAGTGACGGCCGGGCCGGTCATCATGACCGGCTGACCCGGGCCACCCCAGGCAATGGCAAGGTCCCCGCCGCGCGTCGTGACGCGCACCGGCGAATCAAGCAATCCGCGGCGTATTCCGGTGACCGCCGCGGCACAGGCGCCGGTACCACAGGCAAGCGTCTCGCCCGATCCGCGCTCATAAACGCGCAAGCCGATGGCGTGACGATCGACAACCTGCATGAAGCCGGCATTGACCCGCTGCGGGAAACGCTGGTGGCGTTCAATCAACGGGCCATGCTCGCCGACCGGCGCGCGGTCGACGCTGTCGACGACCTGCACGGCATGCGGATTACCCATCGAAACCACGCTGATTTCCAGCGTTTCGTCCGCGACATCGAGGGAATGGATGACGACATCGTCGTCGTGAATGAAGGGAATCTCAGCTGGCAAAAAGCGGGGAATTCCCATGTTGACCGTGACATTGCCGTCATCTTCGAGGCGCGGGGCGATGATTCCGCTTTGCGTTTCGACGCGAATCTCGCGCTTCTCCGTCAGCCCTGAATCATGGACAAAGCGCACGAAACAGCGCGCGCCGTTGCCGCATTGCTCAACCTCGCTGCCATCGGCATTGAAAATACGGTAACGGAAATCGACCCCCGGTTGCCCCGGCGCCTCGACCAGCAGAATCTGGTCGCAGCCGACGCCGAAATGGCGGTCGGCCAGGTAACGCAATTGATCCGGCGTCAGCGAAACGGGTTGGCGAATGCCGTCGAGGACAACGAAATCGTTGCCCAGACCATGCATCTTCGAGAATTTCAGTTTCACAGCCGCCTCCACGTCAGGATTCGAAAAGAATAACAGAGACAGATGCTTGTCTCAAATTCTTAAAGTTTCTTCTCCATCACGTAGTCATCCATGACGAAACCGTGACCGATGTCGTCGACGATGGACTCGCGGACGACGAAGCCGTATTTCTGGTAGGAGCCGATGGCCTTGGTCGTTGCGCTTGTTGACCGCGAGAATCACGCACGGATAGCCGAGCTTCCTGGCCCGTGCCGCGACATGCTCGATCAACTGGCCGCCGACGCCCCGGCGCTGCACATCCGGGTGGATGTAGAGCTTGTCGAGCTTGAACTCGCCCTTGCGGATTTCGCTGAAGGCGAAGCCGACCCGGCGATCGTTCAGGAAAGCCTGGTCCAGCCACTTGTCGGCATCTTCCAGATCGTCGTACAGCCGCTCGTGGCCATAGCGCTGTTCGAGCATGAAGTCGATCTGCTCCTGGGTGATGATGCCCGGGTAGGTGGCCTGCCAGATTTCCCGGGCCAGCGCCGAGATGGCGGGCACGTCGGGATGAGTGACGGGGCGGATTTCGATTTTCAGGCTGTCTGTCATTTGTAGAACCTCTGCTCTCCGGGTGGCCGGGTCTTGAATCGCTTGTGCAACCAGAAATACTGCTCCGGCATGCGCAGCACCTGGCTTTCGATGAAACGGTTGACTGCCGCGGTATCGGCTTCGACACTTGCGCCGGGGAAATTTTCCCACGGCGGCATGACCTCCACCTCGTAGCCGTCCGGCACCTGGCGCGTGATGCACGGCACCACGCGGGCGCCGGTCAGCCGCACCAGCCTTGAGAGCGCCGGAATGGTCGCGGTCTGAACGCCGAAGAAGGGAACGAAGATGGACTCCTTGCGGCCGAAATCCTGGTCTGGCAGATAATAAAATGGGTAGCCATCCTTCAGAGCCTTGACGATCCTGCGGATACCCTCCTGCCGCGAAAGCAGCAGCGCCTCATTGAAACGCATTCGTCCATCGTAAAGCAACTTGTTGAATACCGGATTCCGCTGGTTGGAGTAAAGGCTGCAGCCGGCAATCAACATCGAGGTCCGGGTGCCCCCGGCATCCAGTCCGACAAAATGCGGCGACAGAACGATGGTCGGCCGTCCGCCCGGATCGCTCAGATGCTCGGCACCGGTAATGCGGATGATTCGTTCGAGACGCTCCCGCGAAGCCCACCAGCCCAGCGTACGGTCGAGGACGGCGCGGCTGAAGGCGACGAAATGCGCGCGCGCCAGATTTTCACGCTCGGTATCGGACATTTCCGGAAAACACAGGCGCAGGTTGGTCAGGGCAATCTCGCGCCTGGCCCGGGCCAGGACGAACAGCAGCCTGCCCAGTCCCCACCCGAGCCCGCGCAGGGCCGGCAATGGCAACCAGTGCAGCAGCCAGAGGAGGGCAATCGCCAGATACGAAAGGGCGTTTGTCATCCGGCCTACCCTTGCTCCGGTGGCGGCTCGGCGCCGCCCGGACGCTTGTAGCGGTTGTAGCCCCAGAGGTACTGGGCCGGGCACTCGCGGATCAAGGCCTCGATTTCGAAATTGATCTGCTGGGCGCGGTCAACCGTGGTACCGGTCAGCGGACTCAACGGCGGCCGGATATGCAGGCGATAGCCGCGCCCGCCGGGCAAACGCTCGCCCCAGGCCATCAGCGTCGTCGCCCCGGTTTCGGTCAGGCGCCCGGCGAGCGTCATGGTATAGGCCCAGCGCCCGAAAAATTTCAGCCAGACGCCCTCGCCTACTTTCGGCGCCTGGTCCGGCAGCATGCCGACCGCCTGACCCTTCCTCAGCGCCTTGATCAGCGCGCGCACGCCTGAAACGTCAGCCGGCGCCAGGTGTAGGTTCGCGCGCTGGCGGCCGTCTAGAATCATCTGCTGGATCGCCGCCTGACGGGGCGCCCGGTAAAGCACCGTGATGTCGCCAAAACCCGAGTAATACTGGGCGGTGATCTCGAAGCAACCGAGGTGCGGGGTCAGGAAGACAATGCCCTTGCCAGCTCGCCGCGCCGCCTCGACATGCTCCCAGCCGCGCGCCTCGACGACCAGGGCACTGGCCTCGGCCTGTGTTTTTGTCAGAATACGCGCCAGTTCGAGGATCTGTTTCCCGGCCTCGCCAATTGCCGCCCGGCGAACGTGGTCATCCAGCCCTGCCTGCGAGACATTCTCCCGCAGATGGCGGCGATAGGTCGGCGAAAACAGATAAGTCGCCCAGCCGGCAAGCGCTCCGAGGCGGTGCAGCAGACCCAAAGGCAAACGACCGAGGAGGCGAAACAGAAAAACCATACTGCCCCGGGGGTTGAAACCCGCCGTGAAAAGGCTATCATTATGGCTTCGCCGAGTTAAACAGACAACTTGCAGGGCGATTTACAAATACTGCTAAAGCGTCACCGCTCGTGGTCCGAAGCAGGTAACGCCGGATCAAAGGACCACTGGAGCAATTCATGAGCGAGTATCTCTTCACTTCGGAATCAGTTGGCGAAGGCCATCCCGACAAGGTCGCCGACCAGATTTCCGACGCCATCCTCGACGCTATCCTGGCGCAGGACAAACATTCCCGCGTCGCCGCCGAGACCCTGTGCAATACCGGCCTCGTCATTCTGGCCGGTGAAATCACCACCAACGCCAACGTCGATTACATCCAGGTCGCCCGCGACACGATCAAGCGCATCGGCTACGACAACACCGAATACGGTATCGACTACAAGGGTTGCGCCGTGCTCGTCGCCTACGACAAGCAGAGCCCGGACATCGCCCAGGGCGTGAACAAGGCCTACGACGACGACCTCGGCCAGGGCGCCGGCGACCAGGGGCTGATGTTCGGCTACGCCTGCGACGAAACCGACTCGCTGATGCCCTTGCCGATCTACCTGTCGCACCGCCTCGTCGAGCGCCAGGCCATGCTGCGCAAGGACGGCCGCCTGCCGTGGGTGCGGCCGGACGCCAAGTCGCAGGTCACCATCAAGTACGTTGACGGCAAGCCGCACTCGATCGACACCGTCGTGCTGTCCACCCAGCACTCGCCCGACATCAGCCTGGAAGACCTGCGCGAAGCGGCCATCGAGGAGATCATCAAGCCGGTACTGCCCAAGGAACTGGTCAAGGGCGACATCAAGTTCCTGGTCAACCCGACCGGCCGTTTCGTCGTCGGCGGCCCGCAGGGCGACTGCGGCCTGACCGGCCGCAAGATCATCGTCGACACCTACGGCGGTGCTGCGCCGCACGGTGGCGGCGCATTCTCCGGCAAGGACCCGTCCAAGGTCGACCGTTCCGCCGCCTACGCCGGCCGTTACGTCGCCAAGAACATCGTCGCCGCCGGCCTTGCCACGCGCTGCCTGGTGCAGGTTTCGTACGCCATCGGCGTCGCCGAGCCGACCTCGATCATGATCGATACCTTCGGCACCGGCAAGATCAACAACGAAACCCTGACCGAACTGGTCAAGAAGCATTTCGACCTGCGTCCGAAGGGCATCGTCAACATGCTCGATCTGCTCCGTCCGATCTACCAAAAGACCGCCGCCTACGGCCATTTCGGCCGCGACGAGCCGGAATTCACTTGGGAAGCGACCGACCGTGCCCTCTTGCTGAAGTCCGACGCCGGACTTTGATCCTGCCCCGGTCGACCCGCGTAATTCGATGAATTTCACAGGTCAACCGCAACCGGCACTGCGCCGGAACAGGAAAAACAGTTTATAATCCGCAACCTACCGAGGAGCGCTGCAGGGGAAGTTTCTCTCAGGCTCGGTTTAAAACCGCGCTCACCCAATCAACCCCGTGCCGGGCACGGGATGCCGGGTGAGCATCCCTCCCGGCCACAGTTATTCAGGAGCTTACTGTGGCTGAATTCAAAGACTGCGTTATCGCTGACATCAACCTTGCCGACTGGGGTCGCAAGGAAATCCGCATTGCCGAAACCGAAATGCCCGGCCTGATGGCCATCCGCGAGGAATTCGCGAAGACCCAGCCGCTCAAGGGCGCGCGCATCACCGGTTCGCTGCACATGACCATCCAGACCGCCGTGCTGATCGAGACGCTGACCGCGCTCGGTGCCGAAGTCCGCTGGGCCTCGTGCAATATCTTCTCGACCCAGGATCATGCCGCCGCCGCCATCGCCGCCCTGAACATCCCGGTCTTCGCGTTCAAGGGCGAAACCCTGGACGACTACTGGGACTACACCCACCGCATCTTCGAGTGGCCAAATGAAAACGGCGCGGCGGTCTACTCGAACATGATCCTCGACGACGGCGGTGATGCGACGCTGCTGCTGCACCTCGGCGCCCGCGCCGAGAAGGACATCTCGGTGCTGGCCAAGCCGGGCTCCGAAGAAGAAACCATCCTCTTCGCGGCGATCAAGGCCAAGCTCGCCGTCGATCCGACTTGGTATTCCGTGCGTCTGGCCGCCATCAAGGGCGTCACCGAGGAAACCACCACCGGCGTCCATCGCCTGTACCAGATGCACGAACGCGGCGAGCTCAAGTTCCCCGCTATCAATGTCAATGACTCGGTAACCAAGTCCAAGTTCGACAACCTTTACGGCTGCCGCGAATCGCTGGTCGACGGCATCAAGCGCGCCACCGACGTGATGATCGCCGGCAAGGTCGCCCTGATCGCCGGTTACGGCGATGTCGGCAAGGGTTCGGCGCAGGCCATGCGCGCGCTGTCGGCCCAGGTCTGGGTCACCGAGATCGATCCGATCTGCGCCCTGCAGGCGGCGATGGAAGGCTACCGCGTCGTGACCATGGAATACGCCGCCGACAAGGCCGACATCTTCGTCACCTGCACCGGCAACTATCACGTCATCACCCATGACCACATGGCGGCGATGAAGGACCAGGCGATCGTCTGCAACATCGGCCACTTCGACAACGAAATCGACGTCGCTTCGGTCGAGAAATACCAGTGGGAAGAAATCAAGCCGCAGGTCGATCACATCATTTTCCCCGACGGCAAGCGCATCATCATGCTGGCCAAGGGCCGTCTGGTGAACCTCGGTTGCGGCACCGGCCATCCGTCCTATGTCATGTCGTCTTCGTTCGCCAACCAGACCATCGCCCAGATCGAGCTGTTCACGCGCACCGCCGACTATCCGGTCGGCGTCTATACGCTGCCCAAGCATCTCGACGAGAAGGTCGCCCGCCTGCAACTGAAGAAGCTGAACGCCCAACTGAGCAAGCTGACCGAAGCGCAGGCTGCCTACATCGGCGTCTCCACCGACGGCCCGTACAAGGCCGAGCACTACCGCTACTGAGAGGCATAAATGCTGCAACTCATCGTGATCTGGGTCATCAATGCCCTGGCATTGTTGGCCCTGCCCTACGTCTTCCCGTCGATTCACGTGTCGAGCTTCGGGACGGCGCTGCTGGTGGCGCTGGTCCTCGGCCTGATCAACACCTTGTTGCGGCCGCTGCTGGTGCTGCTGACACTGCCGGTGACGCTGCTGACGCTCGGGCTGTTCATCTTCGTGATCAACGCCCTCCTCTTTCAGTTGGCCGATAGCCTGGTCAGCGGCTTCGATGTTGGTGGCTTCTGGTCGGCGCTGTTCGGGTCGATCGGCTACAGCGTGATCTCGTGGGCGCTGTACGCGCTGGTTTTCCCGCAAAAGTCCAGCTAGATGCCAAGGGCCGACCAGTTGCTCGTCGCATCCGGACTGGCGGCCTCGCGCACCGCTGCCCAGCGGATGATTGCCGCCGGCCGGGTCAACTGGTCAGGCGGCATCGTCGCCAAGGCAGCACTGGATTTGGCCCCTGAAACACGGTTGACCGTGACAGCCGATCCGGAAGACCGTTTCGTCTCGCGCGGCGGTCTGAAACTGGCCGGCGCGCTGGTCGCCTCCGGTATCGACGTAGCGGGCCGAACCTGCCTCGATGTCGGGCAGTCCACCGGTGGCTTCACCGACTGCCTGTTGCAGGCGGGCGCCCGGCACGTCGTCGGTCTCGATGTCGGACACGGCCAGCTTCATCCCCGGCTGCTGGCCGATTCCCGCATCACCGCGATCGAGGGCATCAACTGCCGTTCGCTGGTCGCCGCCGATCTCGGCAACGCCTTGCCGAACAAGGGATTCGACCTGATCGTCGGCGATCTGTCCTTCATCTCGCTGACGCTCGTCCTGCCGCAACTGCCGCCACTGCTGGCCGACGACGGCGATCTGTTGCTGCTGGTCAAGCCGCAGTTCGAAGTCGGCCCCGGCAACATCGGCAAGGGCGGCATCGTGCGCGATCCGTCGCTCTATCAGCGAAGTCGAAGCCAAGCTGCGCCAATGTGCCGCAACCCTCGGCCTGACCGTGCGTGGCTGGCTGGACAGCCCGATCACCGGCGGCGACGGCAATCGCGAATTCTTCATCTGGTTGAAAAAATGAAACCCGAAATCTCCATCGAATTTTTCCCGCCGCAAACGCCGGAAGGTGTTGAAAAGCTGCGGAGTCACCCGTGCCAAGCTGGCCGAACTGAAGCCGACCTTCTTTTCGGTCACCTTCGGCGCCGGCGGCTCGACCCGCGAGCGCACCTTCAACGTCGTCAAGGAAATCGCCGCCGAAGGCTTCGACGCCGCGCCGCATCTGTCCTGCATCGGCTCGACGCGCGACAGCATTCGCGAAATCCTCAACCAGTACAAGGTAGCCGGCATCCGGCGCATCGTCGCCCTGCGCGGCGACCTGCCCTCGGGCATGGCCGAAACCGGCGAATTCCGCTACGCCAACGAGCTGGTCGAATTCATCCGCGCCGAAACCGGCGACTGGTTCAGCATCGAAGTCGCCGCCTACCCGGAATGGCACCCGCAGGCCCGCAGCCCGAAGGACGACCTCGACGCCTTCGCGCGCAAGGTCAGGGCCGGCGCCAACTCGGCCATCACGCAGTATTTCTACAACGCCGACGCCTACTTCCATTTCGTCGATGAAGCCCGGGCGTTGGGCGTCGATGTACCCATCGTGCCAGGCATCATGCCCATCGTCGGCTTCACCAAGCTGGCCCGTTTCTCCGACGCCTGCGGCGCCGATATTCCGCGCTGGATGCGCAAGAAATTCGAGAGCTACGGCGACGATGCCGACTCGATCCGCGCCTTCGGCCTCGATGTCGTCACCGAGTTGTGCGAACGCCTGCTCAAGGGCGGCGCGCCCGGGCTACACTTTTACAGCATGAACCAGTCGGCGCTGACCACGGAAATCTGCCGGCGGCTCGGCTGAACGCCGCCTGTCGCGGTCGACCAACAAAAAAGCCCGCTTTTCGCGGGCTTCTTCTTGATAGACCGATCAGGACTCAGGCAGCCTGGGTCACGATCACGTTCTGCGCCGGCATCGGCGCCGGGAAACCCGCCTCGCCCAGCGCTTCGCGGATCATCTTGTTGGTGTCGAAATAAACCTGCCAGTAATTGTCGTTGTGGCAGTAGGGACGCACCGCCAGCACCGGGCCAACCAGCGTGAAATCGAGGATTTCGACATCCACCTTCGGTTCCGGCAAGACATTCGGAATCGTCGCGATCTTTTCGCGCAACAAAGCCATGGCCGCCCGATGATCGGCCGCGCCGGAAAGCTGGCATTTGAGATCGACGCGGCGGAACGGGTTGTGCGTGAAATTCTGGATCGTGTCGCTGAATACCTTGTTGTTGCCGATGATCGTCTGGACGTTATCCGGCGTATTGATGGTCGTGGCAAACAAGCCCAGTTCGGTCACGGTTCCCGTGATGCCGCCCACGGTGACGAAATCGCCGACCTTCATCGGCCGCAACACGACAAGGAATGCGCCCGCCGCGAAGTGGGCCAGCAAGCCCGACCACGCCATGCCGATGGCAATACCGCCCGCCGCGATCAGGGCGGCGAAGGTCGTGGTCTGGATGCCGAAGTAGCCAAGAATGCCGATCACCAGCAAGACATTCAAGGTCACCGTGACGATCGAGCCGACGTAGCGGAGAACGGTCGGATCGAGCTTCTGGCGCTCCAGCGACGCGCGAACCATATTGACCACGACACCGATCAGCCAGCGGCCGATCACCCAGAATGCGACTGCCGCCAGCACCTTGATACCGACCTCGGTAGCGGTTGTCAAGATGAGGTCCTGCCAGTGCGAAATATCTTCTTTATTCATTACTTTTCTCCGTCTGATTGGGGGAATACGTCGAATCCTGAGCTGGAATCGTCAAGCCAACGACATTTTAGAAGAAATCCGGAAAATAGGACAAATATCAGGAAGTTATCGCGACAATGCGGACACCTGCGCGGCACCCTGTTCGTTGACAGCAATTCCCCGCATCCCTATAATCCGCGCTCCCAAGGTCGGGTCGGTAGCTCAGTCGGTAGAGCAGCGGACTTTTAATCCGTTGGTCCCGAGTTCGAATCTCGGCCGACCCACCAGTCGTTTCGGGAACCGGGGCGTTAGCTCAGCTGGTAGAGCAGCGGACTCTTAATCCGTAGGTCGACAGTTCGAATCTGTCACGCCCCACCAGAATAATCAAGCACTTAGCCCGCTTTCTCAGCGGGCTTTTTGCTTTGTCTGGATTATTTGCTGCACTCTGCTGCGATTTTCGCTGCGGCGTCGTTATGCCTCTCTTTCGGGAGCACGAGCGATAGCAACCATTTCCAACCGTGGCAGTTACCAGTTTCAGGCAATTATCCGCCGCGCCGGGTAGGTTTTCCAATGGCTGCAATGTAGCAACATCCCTGTACTGGCGCTTTAGGCCACAACCGGTCACCGAAAGTCAGCGGGAAGCGCCTCTCGGAACTGCAGGTCTCGCATAACAAAGCCGCCCTCCGCGATCGGCAAAATTCCGTCACTCACCGGGCCACAGGTACAGACCACGGGCAATCCTGACCAGATCTTAGAGTTTTTCGACACGAAGTCCCGGATTGACGATGACCGAAAGGCACGGGATACTGGTAAAAGTGGCACTTGAGATTCCTATCCTTCATTGACCGCCGGTTTGCCGTTGCCACCCGGAATAAACCTGCCGTTCCGAGGTCGTTTGCAATGCGTCAACGCATTCTTTTCGTCTGCATGGGCAATATTTGTCGCTCTCCGACAGCAGAGGGCGTGACGCGGACATTGGCTGAACGCAGCGGGGTGGCAACGGGGTTCGAATTTGATTCCGCTGGCACCCACGGCTACCACATAGGCAAAGCACCGGATGCCCGTGCGTCGAAGGCTGCGGCATTGCGTGGCTACGATTTATCCTCCCTCAAGGCGCGGCAGGTCAATGACAACGATTTCGTGCGTTTCGATCGCATCCTGGCAATGGATCGGGACAATCTTGACCTGCTGAAGCGGGCCTGTCCGACAGAGCATCAAGGCAAACTGGGACTGCTCCTGGAATTCTCTTCCAATCACGCGGAGGACGAAGTGCCCGACCCGTACTATGGCGGCCCCGAAGGGTTCGAGCGTGTTCTCGATCTGATCGAGGATGCAGCGCATGGACTGCTTACCCGATCCGGCCAGCGCAACGGAAGCGCTGGTTGATTATTTCCACCTGACGTCGTGATGAGCTGCCTTCGAACCTGCTCTCCAAACCGGCTTTGCTCAGCTTGACCACAGCGGGCAGCCATCGCCCTGATGTCAGCTAACCGATGGAACTGTTCGGGTTCGCTTGCATCGAAGTTGGGGTAGCCATACTAAATGGCGGCACAGAAAAGGAGTCCCTATGGAAGCCCAACTACACACCATGAGCAACTTGTTCGCCCAGCTTGGATTGCCTGCTGATCCGACGGCAGTTGACGACTTTATCGCCGCCCACCGGCCCCTCGGCAACAGCGTTGCGCTATACCGCGCTCCGTTCTGGACGGCGGCCCAGAGAGCCTTCCTCAAAGAGGAGATAATCGGAGACGCAGATTGGGCTGGCGTTATAGACGAACTTAACGCTCGTCTGTCCTAGTCGATATTGCGACGTCACAAATGCGACTCGTCAGTGGGGGTAGCCGAGAATGTCAGGAGCAGGAGTAGCGGGAACCGGATCAAAATCGGTTTGGCTCCTTGCCTTCCTGGATAGCCCAATAGATAACGATGATCCCGCCAATCACCGGGACGAGGTAGAGCAACTGAAACCAGCCGCTCTTATCGATATCGTGAAGCCTGCGAGTGCCAACCGCAAGGCCAGGCAACATTACCGCCAGAGAGAATAGCGCAGACAATTTGTCGCTTACGATGCTGGTCGCCACCGTCGCCAGGAGCACGAATAGGAACCACCACCAATATTCAGAGCGCGACGCCCGCCCGGAAAAGTCTGCGTACTTTGAGAAACAGGTCTTGATGGATTCCACGAATGTCATTGTATTTGTCCTGGATGATCGAAACAGGCGAACTCTACCGGAACCAATACGCTTTGCATAATCACCTTGTTTCAATTAGCTCGACGCCGTTTTTTCTTGTTCACGGCATGGCGAAATAGCCATACGATCAACAAGTTAATTGATCTACCTCAAAAGCACATTAAAAAGAGCAAGAATATGATGTGCGAAAGGGGGAGCCGCCATGGAACGTCGAACAAGGTCTGACCGGCGTCATGGGGATGATGGACCGCCGCCGGGTTGGTCCGATCGGCGAAAGTCTGCAGAACGCCGTATGCCAGAGGTCGAGGTCGTTCAAATGTCCGACCATGATTTCGCGGACATGTTTTTTGGCCGGACCACAGTCTCCTGTCAGGTCAAACCTGTAGCCGCAGACGCGGCGGCGACGGCAGGGGCGGCTGATCGAGCCGGGTGACATTGTGCAAGCAATTGAGGATGCAGGTTATCCGGCGTCCTACTGAATTCTGGAGATCGCACAATTCGCGCATTGATCATCCACTTTGAACCGTACGTTTACCGAGTAGCGGCGTATTTCATGACGACAATGTTTGACGATCCCGCGATTCTGGCCATGGCGTTTTGCTGAGACGCCCCAGATTGGCCCTTGGGCTACAGCGGCAATCGGCCAAATCCGGCCATCTAACAACTCGAAAGAATCCGAGCCTGGAAGACTGCTTACCGATCAGTAATCAGCCACTCATGGCTGTCGTACAACTCAAGGGCTTGCGCTTAGGCGCGGGCCTTTTCAGCTTCAGGGCAACCGACGACGCTCTTCAATTCGCTTTGCGGCCGAATTTCTCGGTGAGCTGGTTGAGTTTTTCCAGGCGGCGCTGCTCGTCTCTGGCAGCTTCCTGCACGGCTCGCGCTGCCTCCTGCTCGGCCTTGCGTTGCTCGGCCTGCTTCTTGAAACGTTCGCGCAGCAATTCCGCGGAATGGGTACGTGCATCCTCGGTGACTTCGCCGGCGGGTGTTCCGTCGAGGTTCAGGCGAATGGTCCCGGTCTGCATTTCCTTCAGGTAGCGCGTTGACATGGTGTGACTGCGCAGTGCCATGCGCAGCGCCTTGCGGTTCAGTTCGGGTTGTTGCGTCAGGAGCTGCTTGTCGATGCCAATCGCCAGCGGGCTGAAATTGCGAAATACATCGTGGCTGGCCTGGATGTCTTTCAACAGCGCGCGCGCATCGACGAGCGGTTCGGGTTTCTGGTCGGCAGCAGTCATGTTCTGGCGTTATCTTTGGGAGCAGCGAAGCGTAGCACAAGGCGACGCTTCGCCGACAAGCCTTACGCTTTCATCTTGTTGAACCAGGCCTGCATCCGCTTCCAGCCGTCCTCCGCCTCCGCCTTGCTGAAACTGGGGCGGTAATCAGCGTGGAAGGCATGCGGGGCGTTATCGTAAACATGAATCTCCGACAGTCGCGCGGCAGCGCTGCCTGTTTTCAGAGCCTTTTCCATCGCCTCGACAGTCTCCAGCGGAATTTCGGTATCAAGACCACCGTACAACCCAAGCACCGGCGCCTTCAACTCCCCGACGACGTTGATCGGATGCCTCGGCGTGAACTCGTTGACGTCCCCGACCAGCCGCCCGTACCAAGCCACACCGGCCTTTACCTGTGGATTGTGCGCGCAGTAAAGCCAGGTGATGCGGCCACCCCAGCAGAAGCCGGTAATTCCCAGACGATCCGTATCGGCACCCTGTCTGGCTGCCCAGGCGACGGTCGCGTCGAAGTCGCTCATCACTTGCGCATCCGGTGTCTTGTTCGTGATCTTGGCGAGAATATCCGGCAATGCTTGAAATCTGACGCGGGTCACCCTGGCGGGCGAAGAGCTCCGGCGCGATGGCGCAGTAGCCGAGCTTGGCGAGGCGGCGACAGACATCCCTGGATGTATTCATGCGCCCCGAAGATTTCGGAAACGACCAGAATGACCGGCGGCTTCGCAGCCCCCTTGGGCGCGGCGCGATAGGCGACCATTTCGCCATCCTTGACCGGTACCTTGACTTCGCCGGCCAGTAGACCTGTGTCGTCGGTCCTGATCGCCGTCTGCGCCATCACCGGCTGTACGGCAAGGGCAAAACCCGCACCCAGGCTGGTCACGAGGAAATTGCGGCGATTGAAGGATTGCGCTGGAACAAGGCTTTCGAATTCCGGATCGGGGGTCATGAGATTGTCTCCTTTGTTGTGATTACATCAGAACGATGTCGTACTGCTCGGGCGAATAGCTCGGCTCGGACTGCAACGAAACGGGCTTTTCGATGAAATCGGACAACATGGCCAGCGCCTGCGATTCTTCGTCGAGGAAGAGGTCGACCACGGCCGGCCCGGCCAGCACCCGGTATTCACGGGCATTGAACTGGCGCGCCTCGCGCAGCAGTTCGCGCAGGATTTCGTAGGCGACGGTGCGCGCCGTCTTGACTTCGCCGCGCCCGCCGCAGGTCGGGCAGGGCTGGCAGAGCACATGCGCCAGCGACTCGCGGGTGCGCTTGCGCGTCATCTCGACCAGCCCGAGCGCGGTGAAGCCGTTGACCGTCAGCCGCGTGTGGTCGCGGGCCAATGCCTTGTTGAATTCTTCCAGCACGGCGCGCCGGTGCTCCTCGTTTTCCATGTCGATGAAATCGACAATGATGATGCCGCCGAGGTTCCGCAAGCGCAGTTGGCGGGCGATGGTCACGGCGGCCTCGAGGTTGGTCTTGAAGATGGTGTCGTCGAAATTGCGCACGCCGACGAAGCCGCCGGTGTTCACATCGACGGTCGTCATCGCCTCGGTCTGGTCGATGATCAGGTAGCCGCCGGACTTGAGATCGACGCGGCGCGCCAGTGCTTTCTGGATCTCTTCCTCGACGCCGTGCAGGTCGAACAGCGGGCGCTCGCCGGTGTAGTGATCGAGCAGCGGCAGCACGGCGGGCGTGAATTCCTCGGCAAAACCGGTCAGGCGCTGAAAGTTTTCGCGGGAGTCGATGGTGATGCGGGCGATGTCCGGATTCACGAAATCGCGCAGCACGCGCTGGCCGAGCGAAAGTTCCTGATAGAGGACGGTCGGCGGTGCGCAAACGCGTGACTTGTCGCGGATATCGGCGCAAATCTTGCGCAGGTAGGCGATGTCGGTGGCGAATTCCTCGTCGCTGGCATTCTCGGCCATGGTGCGGACGATGAAGCCGCCGGGTTCGTCGGCCGGCACCAGGCGCGTTATCTTTTCGCGCAGCGCCTCGCGCTCGGCCTCGGCCTCGATGCGCTGCGAAATGCCGATATGTTTTTCCTGCGGCAGATAGACCAGCATGCGGCCGGCGATGGAAATCTGCGTCGACAGCCGGGCGCCCTTGGTGCCGATCGGATCCTTGACGACCTGGACGACGACGCTCTGGCCTTCCGAAAGAATGCGTTCGATCGGCCGTTCGGTCGCCGTTTCGCGCGGCTGCCAGATATCGGCCACGTGCAGGAAGGCGGTGCGCTCGAGCCCGACATCGATGAAGGCCGACTGCATGCCGGGGAGAATGCGGCTGACACGCCCGAGGTAGACATTGCCGACCAGGCCGCGGCTGGCGGTGCGCTCGATGTGCAGTTCCTGGACGACACCCTGTTGCATGACGGCAACGCGGGTTTCCTGCGGGGTGAAATTGATCAGTATTTCTTCAGACATACACTCTACAATTCGCGGTTTTTGGTCGATTCTACTATGCGCAAGGCGCCTGAACTTCTCGCCCCGGCGGGTTCGCTCGAAATGATGCGCACCGCCTTCGCTTTCGGCGCCGACGCGATCTACGCCGGCCAGCCGCGTTACAGCCTGCGCGTGCGCAATAACGCGTTCGGCACGCTAGCCACGCTGCGTGAAGGAATCGACGAGGCGCACGCGCGCGGCAAGCAGTTTTTCGTGGTCAGCAACATCTTTCCGCACAACGCCAAGCTGACCACCTACCTCGCCGACATGGCGCCGGTCATCGCGCTCAAGCCGGATGCGCTGATCATGTCCGACCCCGGCCTGATCGACATGGTGCGCGAAACCTGGCCCGAGCAGGTGATCCACCTGTCGGTTCAGGCCAACACGGTGAACTGGGCGGCCGTGCGTTTCTGGCAAAAAATCGGCGTCGACCGCATCATCCTCTCGCGCGAACTGTCGCTCGACGAAGTCGCCGAAATCCGCCAGCAATGCCCGGACATCGAACTCGAAGTTTTCGTCCACGGCGCGCTGTGCATCGCCTACTCCGGCCGCTGCCTGCTTTCCGGCTATTTCAACCATCGCGACCCCAACCAGGGCAGTTGCACCAACTCCTGCCGCTGGGACTACAAGGTGTTAACCGCGGATGGTCAACCGGCGCAATTGCTCAAGCAGGAGCAGGAAATCCTGCTCGAAGAAAAGCAGCGCCCGGGCGAACTGATGCCGATCGAGGAAGACGAGCACGGCACCTACATCCTGAACTCGAAGGACCTGCGCGCCATCGAGCACGTGCATCGCCTGGTCGAGATCGGCATCGATTCGCTGAAGATCGAAGGCCGCACCAAGAGCCCCTACTACGTCGCCCGCACCGCCAGTCCTACCGCCAGGCGATCGACGACGCGGTCGCCGGCAAGCCCCTCGACCCGGAACTGCTGCGCGAGCTGGAAGGCCTGGCCAACCGCGGCTACACCGACGGTTTCTACCAGCGCCACCACGACGCCGAGTACCAGAATTACCTGAAAGGCCACTCGGAATCCGACCGCAGCCTCTACGTCGGCGACGCCGTACGCTTCGATGCGCCGCGCGGCCTGATGGAAATCGAGGTGAAAAACAAGTTTGCCGTCGGCGACCGCCTCGAATGCGTGCATCCGGCCGGCAACCACACATGGACGCTGAACCGCATGGAAAACGCGGCCGGCCAAGCCGTCGATGTGGCGCCGGGCAGCGGACACCGGGTCTGGATCGACTTGCCGGAAAACCGTGTCAACGCTTTCGTCGCCCGCTTCGTTTAGCAGGTATGTCCATTAGAACAAGGCGATAAAACCTTGTGCACCGCAGCAATATCGTGTAGAATCAACAAGATGAGTCAATTCTCCAACCGCATGCCGCTGATCGACGCCTTCAAGGCCGATCGCCTCGCAGCTTATCGTTCTCCACCATCTGGCTACCTATGGGCCGCTGTCGGTGGCGGCGCGGCAGGTGGCGCCGGCGACGGTCGACTGGTTGTACGACTATGCGCGGATGGCGGTCCAGGTCTTTCTGGTGATCGGCGGCTTTCTGGCGGCGCGCGGATTGTCGGCCAATGGCCAGGCGCTCACCGGGTCCCCGCTGCCGCTGATCTGGAAGCGCTATGTGCGCCTCGTCATTCCCTATCTCGCGGCGATCGCCATCGCCATCGTCTGCGCAGCCATTGCCGACCACTGGATGGACGACGACGCCATCCCGGCCCGCGCCACGTTCACTCAATGGCTGGCGCACGTCTTCCTGCTGCAGGGTCTGCTCGGCTTCGACTCGCTGTCGGCCGGCCTCTGGTACATCGCCATCGACTTCCAACTTTTCGTGCTGATGGCCGGCCTGCTGTGGCTCGGCCGCTTCCGCCATGGCGCGCCGGCGCTGGTGCTGGGCGTGGCGACCGCCTCGCTGTTCTGGTTCAACCGCGATGCCGCCTGGGACAACTGGGCGCTGTATTTCTTCGGCTCCTACGGGCTGGGCGCCGCCGCTTGGTGGGCCTCGGACCGCAAGCAGTTGTCGGCCTGGCTCGGCGTCATCACCACCGTCGCGATCGCCGCGCTGGTTCTCGATTTCCGCCTGCGCATCGCCCTCGCCTTGGCTGTCGCACTGATGCTTGGCCTCAGTCGCCGCAGCGGCCTGCTGGAAAAATGGCCGAACGCAAAGCCAATCGCCTTCCTCGGCCGGATTTCCTACTCGGTTTTCCTGGTGCACTTCCCGATCTACCTTGTCGCCAATGCGCTGTTCGTGAAGTTCGGCTTTACGTCGCCGAGCGCCGCCATTTTCGGCATTTTGGCAGCGTGGACCGCAAGCGTCGCCGGTGGCATGCTGTTTTACCACTGGATCGAAAGCCCGGCCGCCAGTCAGCGGATCACTGCCGCGCTCGGCTGGCTGTTCGGCAAGACCATCGAGTTGGCACGCAAGCTGCCAGGACTGGCCACCCTGCTCGCCCGCCAGACCTAATCCCCCAGTTCGGCGCGTCGCCGGAAAAATTCCAGCGCTTCCGGGTTGGCCAGTGCCTCGACATTCTTCACCGGCTGCTCGTGCACGACATTGCGCACCGCCAGTTCGACGATCTTGCCCGACTTGGTGCGCGGAATGTCCGGCACCTGCACCACCTTGGCCGGCACGTGGCGCGGCGTGGTGTTGTCCCGGATCTGCTTCTTGATCCGCTCGATCAGCCCGGCGTCGAGCGTCAGCCCTTCCTGCAGCTTGACGAAGAGCACGACGCGCACATCGTCGTTCCTGCCCGGCGGCCAGTCCTGGCCGATGACCAGCGCTTCGAGGATTTCCGGCAACTGTTCGACCTGGCGATAGATTTCCGCCGTGCCGATGCGCACGCCGCCGGGGTTGAGCGTCGCATCCGAACGGCCGTAGATGATCACGCCGTCGTGCGCCGTCAGCTCGGAGAAGTCGCCGTGGCACCAGATGTTGGGGAAGCGCTCGAAATAGGCGGCGTGGTACTTGCTGCCGTCCGGGTCGTTCCAGAACCCGACCGGCATCGCCGGGAAGGGTTTGGTGCATACCAGTTCGCCCTTTTGCGAGCGCACCGGCTGGCCGACTTCGTCGAACACATCGACCGCCATGCCCAGCCCGCGGCACTGGATCTCGCCGCGCCAGACCGGCAGCACCGGGTTGCCGAGGACGAAGCAGGAGACGATGTCGGTGCCGCCGGAAATCGAGGCGAGCAGGATGTCCTGCTTGATCTCGCGATAGACGCAGTCGAAACCTTCCGGCGACAGCGGGCTGCCGGTCGAGAACATGGCGCGCAGGGCGGCGAGGTCGTGCGTCTTGCCCGGCGTCAGGCCGAGCTTGGCGGCGGCGTCGATGAATTTGGCCGAGGTGCCGAAGTGGGTCATCTTCTCGGCCGCCGGCATAGTCGAACAGCACCGTGCCGCCTGGCGGCGAACGGCGAGCCGTCGTAGAGCAGCAGCGTGGCGCCGCAGGCGAGGCCGGAAACCAGCCAGTTCCACATCATCCAGCCGCAGGTGGTGAAGTAGAACAGGCGGTCGCCCGGGCGCACGTCGCTGTGCAGCTGGTGTTCCTTCAGGTGCTGCAGCAGCACGCCGCCGTGGCAATGGACGATGCACTTGGGCACGCCGGTGGTGCCCGACGAGAACATGATGAACAGCGGATGATCGAAGGCGAGGCGCTTGAAAATGACCTCTTTCTGCGCGGTCGAACCGCGCGACGAAGCGTCGGCTCCAGCCGCGACGGCATTGGCAATGGCGCCGATCTCGGGGCGCCCGGCCAGGTAGGGAACGACCACCGTCTTGACCAGCGACGGCATCTGCGCCACGACCTCGGCATTCTTCGCCAGGCAATCGACCGGCTTGCCGTTGTACCAGTAGCCATCGACGCAGACCAGCACCTTGGGCTCGATCTGGCCGAAGCGGTCGAGCACGCCCTGCGACGCCGAAATCCGGCGAGGCGGACGACCAGACGGCGCCGAGCGCGGTGGTCGCGAGCATGGCGATCAGGGTTTCCGGCAGGTTGGGCAGGTAGCCGGCGACGCGGTCGCCTTCCGCGACCCCGGCTTCGATCAGGAATTGCTGGAAGCGGGCGACCTCGGCATACAGTTCGGCGCGCGACATGCGCCGCTTGACCTTGTCCTCGCCCCAGAAAACCAGTGCCTCGCCTTCATCGCGTCGTTTCAGCAGGTTCTCGGCGTAGTTCAGGCGTGCTTCGGGAAACCACCGGGCGCCGGGCATCCTGTCGCGGTCAACAAGGATTTTCGTGCCCTTTTCACCGACTGCGCCGCAGAAATCCCAGATTTCCGACCAGAAGGCTTCCGGCTGGTCGACCGACCATTGCCAGAGATCGGCGTAGCGACTCGCGCCCCATCGCCTGCATCAACTGCGCCATGCGGGTATCGCCAACCGTGGCGGGGTTCGGTTTCCACAAGGGTTCGGAATCGATGGCGTAGGTCATTTTGTCTCCGGAATGTCTGCTTTGCCGACCATGGTGCCTCATTTTCACTCAACAAATCGTCATCGGCCAGACAGTCGTGCCGGTCAGTACCACAGCGGCAAAAGCTGGCACTAGAACGGCGGCGGACTGTCCACGGCCAGCCACAGCGCGCTCCGCGGATGGTTGAAGGCGAGGAAGGCGGCGTGCAGCATCAGGCGCGGCGCCTGTTCGAGCCGGGCGGGCGGCGCATACAGATCGTCGCCGAGGATCGGGTGACCGATGGCCTGCAGGTGAACCCGCAACTGGTGCGAGCGGCCGGTTTCCGGCATCAGATGGACCCGCGTCGTGTCACTTGCGGCATCGTAGGCAAGGACCGTCAGGCGGGTCAGCGCGGGCTTGCCGCGCACGAAATCGACGATCTGCAGGGGCCGGTTCGGCCAGTCGGTGATCAGCGGCAGGTCGATCGTGCGTTGCATGTCCGCCACGCGCCCGGCGACCACGGCAACATAGCGCTTGGCGACCTGGCGCAATTCGAACTGGCGACCGAGCGCTCGCTGAATGTCGGCATCGAGCGCCAGCATCAGTAATCCGGAAGTACTCATGTCCAGCCGATGCACGACGCGTGCGCCCGGGTAACGCGCCTGGACCCGGCTCGCCAGGCTGTCCTGCTTGTCCGCGCCGCGCCCCGGCACCGAAAGCAGCCCCGCCGGCTTGTCGACCACGAGCAGCGCGTCGTCGATGTAGCGGATAGCCAGCCCGTCATCGGGCGGCGGAGAATAGGCAGGGGAATTTGGGGCCATGGAGCCAGTCACGATAAACTATCCGCCTGTTCGACGACAAGGCTGCCGGAGCACAAACATGACACAAGTTGTAATGACCGAAACCCACGGCAAGGTAGGCCTGATCCGCATCAACCGGCCGGAAGCAATGAATGCCCTGAACAACGATGTCGTCGATGGCATTGGCGCCGCCATCGACACCTTCGAGGCCGACGAGAATATCGGCTGCATCGTCATCACCGGCAACGAGAAAGCCTTCGCCGCCGGCGCCGACATCGGCTTCATGAAGGATTTCGACTACATGCACGCCTACAAGACGGATTTCATCACGCGCAACTGGGAACGCATCAAGACGGCGCGCAAGCCGGTTATCGCGGCGGTCGCCGGCTTTGCCTTGGGCGGCGGCTGCGAGATGGCGATGATGTGCGACATGATCTTCGCCGCCGATACGGCAAAATTCGGCCAACCGGAAATCCGCCTCGGCACCCTGCCCGGCGCCGGCGGCACGCAGCGCCTGCCACGCGCTGTGGGCAAGGCCAAAGCGATGGACATGTGCCTGACGGCCCGCATGATGGACGCAACCGAGGCGGAAAGAAGCGGCCTGGTCGCCCGCATTATCCCCGCCGACCAGTTGCTCGAGGAGACGCTGAAGGCCGCTGCGGTCATCGCCGGCTTCTCGCTGCCGGTGGTCATGATGGTCAAGGAATCGGTCAATCGCGCCTTCGAATCGTCGCTCAACGAAGGCCTGCTCTTCGAGCGCCGCGCCTTCCATGCCGCCTTCGCGCTGGAAGACCAGAAGGAAGGCATGGCGGCCTTCGTCGAGAAGCGCAAGGCGATCTTCAGGAACCGCTAAACGAAGCCTTGCATCTTTTCGTCGACATCTCCAGCCATGGCTTCGGCCACCTCGCCATCACGGCGCCGGTGCTCGACGCCGTGGCGGAAATCGCTCCGGATTTGCGGTTGACCGTGCGCAGCGGCTGCCCGCCGCCAAACTACGCCAGCGCATTTTTTCGCCCTTCGAGCACATCGCGGCGACCAGCGATTTCGGCTACGTGATGATCGACGCCACGCGCATCGATCTCCCGGCCAGCGCGGATGCCTATCGCCTCGCCCATGCCGACTGGCCGGCGCGCGTCGCCAAGGAAGCCGGCTTTCTGGCGGCGCTCAAGCCGGATCTGGTACTGACCAATGTCAGCTACCTGCCGCTGGCCGGCGCCGCGCGCGCGGGCATCCCGTCGCTCAGTCTCTGCTCGCTCAACTGGGCCGACCTATTCGCCCATTTTTTCGGTCATGCACCGTGGGCCGCGCCCATTCATGCCGAAATGCTCGCCGCCTACCGGGGCACCGGGACCTTCCTGCGCGCCACGCCCGGCATGCCGATGAAGGGACTCGGCAATCTTCAGGCCATCGGCCCGATTGCCGCCATCGGCCGCCGCCACGATCTCGGACTGAACGGCGACAAGGCCGTGCTGATCGCCATGGGCGGCGTCGCCCATAGCCTGCCGGTTGACAACTGGCCACGGCTGCCCGGCGTCCGCTGGCTGGTCGCCGCCGACTGGCAGTGCGCGCATCCGGACGCCATCGCCCTCGAATCCTTCGGCCTGAGCTTCACCGACCTGCTCTGCTCGGTCGATGCCATCATCACCAAACCCGGTTACGGAACCTTCACCGAAGCCGCATGCAATGGAACGCCCGTGCTCTACCAGAAGCGTGACGACTGGCCGGAACAGGACTGCCTGATCGAATGGCTGCAGCGCAACGCACGCTGTCTGGAAATTTCGGCGGACTGCCTGAGTACCGGGGAACTGGCGAACAGTCTGTCTGCGCTCGAGCAGCAGGCACCGTCCAACAGGCCGATAGCCGTCGGCGCCGCCGAGGCAGCGGCAAAAATATGCGGGCAATTGCCGGCTTGTAAGCTTCCGGACAAGCCGCTGCCGCACACTGTCTGATTTTCCATCGCCATTCTTGATCCCCATTGGTCCAACAAAGGGCCAATTGCGCGACAATCCCGCATGCACGAAATCCCCTTGGCCGCCAACGACAATACCCTGAGCCACCTGAACGGCCCGGACCAGCCCGAATTGATCCGCGCCGAGGTGCTCGCCGATATTTTCGAGGCCACTGCCAGCCGCGCGCCCGGGCAAATCGCTCTCGTCTGTGGCCAGCGTGCGCTGTCCTACGGCGAGTTGAACACGTTGGCCGATCGGGTCGCTGCCCGGCTGATCGAATCCGGCGTGCGCGCGGGGCAGATTGTCGGCCTCTGGTTGCCACGCGGCATCGATCTGCTGGTGATGCAACTGGGCATCGCCAAGGCCGGCGCCGCCTGGCTGCCTTTCGATGCCGAAACGCCGGTTAACCGCATCAGGGTCTGCCTCGACGATGCCAGCGCCGCCGGTCTGCTCGGCTGCGCCGCCACCGCCCATGCGCTGAACGACCTCGTCTGCCCGGTGTGGACCGCCGAAGCCCTGTTGTCCCCGCACGACAGTCCCGGGCCCTGCCGCTCGGGGGTTCTGCCGACGCATCCGGCCTACGTCATCTACACCTCGGGTTCGACCGGAAAGCCCAAGGGCATCTCGATCGATCAGGGCGCGATCTGCCATTTCCTGCGCAGTGAAAACGCCATTCTCGGTATTCGCGCAGACGACCGCGTCTATCAGGGCTTCTCGGTCGCCTTCGACATGTCGTTCGAGGAAATCTGGATCAGCTATCTGGTCGGCGCCACGCTGTGGATCGCCCCGCGCGAGGTGGCCGCCGACCCGGAAGCCCTGCCGCTGGCGTTGATCGAGCAGCAGATTACCGTGCTGCACGCAGTGCCGACCCTGCTCGCGCTGTTCGCCCGCGACATCCCCAATCTGCGTCTGATCAATCTCGGCGGCGAAGCCTGCCCGGAAGCGCTGGTCGCCCGCTGGGCGCGCCCCGGCCGCCAGGTCTTCAACACCTATGGCCCGACCGAAGCCACCGTCTCGGCCAGCCTCGCCGAACTGCATGCCGGCCTGCCGGTGACCATTGGCCGGCCGCTGCCCAACTACAAGCTGCTGGTCATCGACCCGGCCGTGGAAAACGGCCTGCGCCTGCTGCCAAGGGGCGAAACCGGCGAACTGTGCATCAGCGGCCCCGGGGTTGCCGCCGGCTATCTCGGCCGGCCGGACCTGAGCGCCGAAAAATTCCTCGCCAACCCGTGGGCGAACGACCCGCGCGATGCTCGCCTGTACCGCACCGGCGACCTCGCCCGCATCGATACCGACGGTCGCGTGCAATGCCTCGGGCGCACCGACGACCAGGTCAAGATACGCGGCTTTCGCGTCGAACTCGGCGAGATCGAAGCCGCCCTCTGCCGGCAGCCCGGCGTCGGCACCGCGGCGGTGCTGCTGCGCCACGATGACGGTATCGAGCGCCTGGTCGCCTATCTCGTCGCCGACAGCGAACTGACCCCGGGCGCCGCCGACCTGCGCGGGGCGCTGGCCGAGTCGCTGCCGCCCTACATGATTCCGGTCCACCTCGAAAATCTGCCCGAAATGCCGCGCCTGACTTCGGGCAAGATCGACCGCAAGGCGCTGCGCGCCCGGCCGCTGGAAATCGCCGCCGGCCTTTCCGCAGGCTCCGAGCAGCCGGAAACGCCGGCCGAGGAAGTGCTGTTCGCCGAACTGGCCAAGCTTTTCCCCGGCCAGGCGATCCACCGCGCCGCCGATTTCTTCGCCGATCTTGGCGGCCACTCGCTGTTCGCCGCCCGCCTCGCCTCGGCGCTGCGCAGCCACGCCCGCTACGCCAGCTTCACGGTACGCGACATCTACCAGCAACGCAGCATCGGCCGGATTGCCGAAGTGCTGGCCGAGACCCCCGATCAGGCGCCGTCCGCCGTCCGCGACTGGACGCCGCCACCGGCCCACCGGCGCTGGCTGTGCGGCGCCGCCCAGGCCCTGACCATTCCCGGGCTGGTCGTCCTGCACATGGCGCAATGGCTGGCCCCCTTCTTCACCTACCATTTCTTCACCGGCGATCCCGGCGACTCGATTCCGCTGGCCATCACCGTCTCGGTCCTCGTTTTCCTGCTCGCCACCGTGCTCGAGTTTGCCATCGCCGCCGCCGGCAAATGGCTGATCGCCGGCAACCTGAAGCCCGGCCGCTACCCGCTCTGGGGCCTGACCTATTTCCGCTGGTGGCTGGCCGACCGCCTGATCGAAGCGGCGCCCGCCTACATGCTCAGCGGATCACCGCTTTACGTCGGCTGGCTGCGCCTCCTCGGCACGCGGATCGGCCGCGAGGTCATCATCGGCTCGCTGACCATGCGTGCCCACCATCTGGTCAGCATCGGCGACGGCGTCAGCATCGGCAATGCCGTCAACCTGGAAAATGTGCGGGTCGAGCACGGCGAGCTGGTGATCGGCCGGATCACTCTCGCCCGCGACGCCTGCATCGGTTCCTACGCCGTGCTCGAAGGCAATACCGCCATCGGCGAGGCTGGTCATCTCGAAGGCCAATCGGCACTCAGCGATGGCCGGAGCGTCCCGGCCGGGCGCATCTGGAACGGCTCGCCGGCCCGTGACGTCGGCGCCTTCGATCCGGCTGCACTGCCGCCGCGCCCCGAGGTTTCCGAAACGCGTCTCGCCCGCGAGCACCTGTTCTACGTACTCGGGGTGCTGGGGACTGCGGTCATCTTCTTCCTCCCGGTCTTCCCGACCTTCATCCTGATCGACCGCCTGGACGAAAGCTACCCCTGGCTGCAGAGCGACGACACCACCTTCCAGCTGATCAAGTATTTCCTGCTGTCCTTTCCCGCCACCGCCGTACTGATCGTGTGCACTATTCTGATCTCGGCGGCGCTGCGCTGGACCTTCCTGCCGCGCCTGCCGGAAGGACGCTGGCCGGTGCATGGCAACATCTATGGCAGTCGCTGGCTGGTCAACCAGATTCAGGAATTCAGCCTCAACATCCTGCACGGAATCTATGCGACGGTCTATTCGCCGTTCTGGTATCGCCTGCTCGGCGCCCGAGTCGGGCGCGACGCCGAAATCTCGACCGCCCAGGGCCTGATCCCCGACCTGCTGACGCTGGGCGACGAAACCTTCATCGCCGATGCCGTCATGCTCGGCGACGAGGGTATCGACGGCGGCTGGATGAGCCTGCGGCCGACGGTCATCGGGCAGCGCAGTTTCGTCGGCAACGGCGCCTACGTGCCGGACGGCACGGTGATTCCGGAAAACGTGCTGATTGGCGTTCATTCGCATGTACCGGCCAACGATGCGATGCGCCCGGGCGACACCTGGCTCGGTTCGCCGCCAATCAACCTGCCGGCGCGCGAACAGACCGCCGGCTTCCCCGAGGAACTGACTTTCCGCCCGTCGAAGCGGCGGCGAATCGGCCGCGGCCTGGTCGAGGCCTTCCGCATCGTCACGCCGCATGCCGCGGTAATCGCCGTCGGCTATACCGTCGTCCTCCATGTCATGCCGCTCGCCGAAGCCGGACGCTGGGGCGCGGTAGCCTGGTATCTGAACGTCGGCCGGCCTGCTCTACGGGCTCGGCGCCTTCCTCTTCGTCGTCATCCTCAAGTGGCTGCTGATCGGCCGCTACGACAAGCGCGCGCAGCCGATGTGGACGCCCTTCGTCTGGCTTTCCGAAGGCATCACCAGCCTCTACGAAGGCCTCACGGTACCCAATTTCATGCGCTACCTGCGCGGCACGCCGTGGCTGCCCATCGCCTTCAAGCTGCTGGGCAGCCGGATCGGTCGCGGCGCCTATCTCGACACCACCGACTTCACCGAATTCGACTGCGTGCACATCGGCGACCACAGCGAACTGAACGCCCTGTGCTGCCCGCAGACCCACCTGTTCGAGGATCGCGTGATGAAGATCGACCATGTCCGCATCGGCCAGCCGCGTCTCACTGGGGGCGCGCAGCGCGGTGCTGTACAGCGCGGCAGGTCGGTGACAACGTCAGGCTCGGGCCGCTGACATTGGTCATGAAGGGCGAAAGCATCCCGGCGAACTCGCACTGGCATGGCTGTCCGGCAGCGCCCGCCGGCTGATGTTCGCGCCCACGCCGACCGGACCTGCCCTGGCGGACGCAAGGGATCTGTATTTCCAGTGTCTGGCGACCCCCGAGACAACGCAAAGAGCCAGCGCCCGCCTGATGGTCCGTCAGGCGTTGCGCGAAACCCTGGCGCTGCTTCTTCCGACGGATCGCGAAGCGCTTTCGCTGATTTCCGCGCCCGGCCAACCAATCAGGCTGGAGCCGCCCTGGACAGGGGTCGGGCTGTCGGTCAGCCACGAACCCGGCCTTTCGCTAATTGCCATCCATCTGGCTGGGCCGGTCGGCGTCGATCTGATGCGCGTCGCTTCCGCTCCCGCCGACAGCAACGCTTTGGCCCGCGACTATCTGGGGCCGGGCGCTGCCGCCGCGCTTGCAAAGCTGCCGGCGGAACAGCGGCAGTGCGCCTTCGCCCAGGCCTGGACCCGCCTTGAGGCACGCCTGAAATGTCTGGCGCTGGAATTGCGCGAATGGACCCCCGAATTCGAGGTGCGGCTGGCGGCATGCAGCGTCGCTGAACTGGCCATGCCGGCCGGCTGGGTTGCCGCGGTGGCGATACCCGGCGACCGGCTCAGAAACGCCAGCCGAAACGCTTGAGCAGTTCGCCTGTTTCGCAGACCGGCAGGCCCATGACGCCGGTATAGCTGCCGGCCATGTATTCGACGAACAGCCCGGCCCGGCCCTGAATCCCATAGGCGCCCGCCTTGTCCATCGGCTCGCCAGTCATCACGTAACGGCGAATTTCCTCGTCGTCGATCGTGCGGAAGCGCACTTCACTGGTCGACAGCACATATTCGGTCTGCCCTTCATGACTAACCGCGACACCGGTCAGGACGCTATGCGTCTGGCCCGAGAGGCGGCTCAGGATGGCGGCGGCATCAGCCTCGTCAACCGGCTTGCCGATGATCTCGCCAGCGAATTCAAGCGTCGTATCGGCCGCCAGCACGGGACGTAGCGGCAGGCGCCGCTCAAGAAGCAGGTTGATGCCATGTTCGGCCTTGGCCCGGGCAACGCGCTCGACATAACGAAGCGCCGCTTCGCCGGGATGCGGGCTCTCGTCCACTTGCGGATCGGTGCGCAGGCCGGCGCGGAAGATGATGGTATCGAACGCCACCCCCATCTGGGTCAGCAATTCGCGGCGGCGCGGGCTGCGCGAGGCAAGGTAGAGGCGCATCATCCCTCCCGGTGATAGGGGTGATTCTTCAGCACGCTGACCGCCCGGTAGAGCTGTTCGCACAGCACCAGCCGGGCCAGTCCGTGCGGCAGGGTCAGACTGGACAGACGCAAGCGGTCGTCAGCCTGCTGCTTGAACTCCTCGTCCAGCCCGTCGGCGCCACCGATCAGCAGCGCCACGTCACGACCATCCTGCATCCAGGCCTCGAGCCTCTGAGATAGCTTGAGGGTCGTCAGATCATCACCTTTTTCATCGAGCACAACGATGCGGCAGGAGGCCGGCAGGGCATCGCGGATCCGGCCCTTTTCGGCAGCCAGCAACTGCTCGCGGGTTTTCGAGCCGCGCGGTTCCGGTTTGATCTCGGTGACGTTGGCCGGTAGTTCGCGCGGCATCCGCTTGAGGTACTCGGCGCAACCATCGCTCACCCAGTCAGGCTGGCGGTGGCCGACGGCGAGCACGCTCAGCCTCATTTAGCGGCGGCCTGCTCCGCTGCCTTGCGGCGCTGCGCCGGGGTTGTCTTCCAGAGCTCTTCGAGATTGTAATACTGGCGCACGCTGGGCTGCATGACATGGACCACGATGTCGCCGAGATCGACCAGCACCCATTCGCCGGTGTCCTCACCCTCGATCGAGAGCACCTCGCCGCCCGCCTCGCGCACCTTTTCGTGAACGTTTCGGGCCAGCGCCCTGACCTGACGATTGGAGTCGCCGGTAGCGACAACTATGCAGTCGAACATCGAGCTGAGCTTGGAAGTGTTGATGACTTCGATGTCCTTGCCCTTGATGTCTTCGAGGGCGGATACGACGATTTTTTGCAGCTTGCGGATTTCCATCAGGGGCTTTTATAGAGTTGGTAAAGGTTAATGTAGTCGAGAACGCTATCCGGCAGCAAATAACGGGGCGAATGCCCGTTGGCCAGCAGCTTTCGGATATGGGTCGCCGAAATGGCGAGCTGGGTCATCGTGAAGGTGACGATGCCGCCAGCTGGCGCCTGCTTGAGCCTACTCGCATCGGAAAAGCGGCGGTCGCTGAATTCGGTGGCCAGTTCGTGCGGCAGGCCGCCGACTTCGACAGGAAAGCCCGGCCGGTGCGCGACGGCAATATGGGCCAGCGCGAAAATGTCGCGCCAGCGATGCCAGGTCGACAACCCGGCAAAGGCATCGGCGCCGACCAGCAGGACCAGCGATTGTTCGGCGCCCAGTTCGCCGCGCAAGCGTTCCAGCGTGTGTACCGTATAGCTCGGCGCGGCAGCGTCAACCTCGCTGGCATCGACTGAAAATCGGGCATTTCCGGTAGTCAACCGCAATACCATCTCCAGCCGTTGCTGCGCGGTGACCTGCGGCGTGCCGCGATGCGGCGGCTGCCCGGCCGGTATCCAGCGCACGCCGCCGAGGCCGAGGTGGCCGATGGCTTCTTCGGCCAGCCGCAGGTGGCCGAAGTGAACGGGGTCGAAGGTGCCGCCGAAGAGGCCGAGCGGGTCAGACAACTTCCGGGATGCCGAAAACGTCACGGTAGCTGGCGTAGTAGCTGGCGTAAACGGTCGAAAAGACAATCAGGGCGATCACGGTCATGAACGGCATGATGATGAAGATACCGATGACATTGCCATCCCCGCCGGAAAAAATGCCCGCCAGCAGACCGAAAATGAGTCCCGGGATGATGCCTGCCACGAGTACCAGTCCGGCGCCGTAGGCCAGAAAGGCGCGCCAGTTGATCCAGCAGGCGACGAAACTGAAGAACAGCGACTTGCCGACCCCGAGGCCATGCCAGGCGGCGAGCACCGGTGCAAACCAGTAGCCCATCAGCACCGGCGTCATCAAGATCATGACGAACAGCGACGGCAGCATGAAATTTCCGCTTTCGATCGCCTCCTTGTCTGCCGCCTTGCTCGCCAGCATGAAGCGCAGCAGATCGCCTCCATCAACCAGTGCCGAAAGGCCAAGGATGCCGAGCGTGAAGCCGAGATAAAGGGCGCCAAGCACAAGCAGCGTGCGGGTATTCTGCTTGAGACCGCCGAACAGCGTCGGCAGGCCGATAGGCTGTCCATGATCGAGATCGCGCGCCGCCTGCATCAGGCCGACAGAAAGCCCGGGAATGACCAGCGAGGCGGCCAGCGCACCAATGACCGGCAGCACGTTGAGAAAGAGCACGGTCACCCAGTAACTGATCACCAGCATCGACAGCATGGGCGGATTGCGCCGGAAAATCGCGAAACCGGCGCCGATCCAGCGCCAGCCGGCCGCTGCGGGCAGGGTTTGAGCTTGCATGGTCAGGCCTCCAGGAAAATGTCGCGGTAGGAGGCGTAGACCGCGCCCGAGAATACCGGGACCAGTAGAAGGAAGCCAAGCCCGGCCGGCAGGGTCGCAAAGAACAGCGCAACGACCAGGATGAGGCCGAAGATCACCATCGGCAGCCAGTTCTTCAAGCCTGCAGCGAAACTCGCTTTCATGGCCGGCACCGGCTGCATGTCATTCAGGAAAACCAGCGCAGGCGCAAACCAGGTCGCCATGATGACGGGAATCGACAGCAGGAAAACCAGCAGGCCGGCGAGCATCATGCCGCCCACTGCGATACCGAACCCGGCCACGTGCCCGGTGACCACACCGCCGAGAACACCACCGCTGATCAGCAGGGCGGCAAGAAATGCGATGCCGAAGACACCCGCTGTGTAGAACACGCCGACCATCACCAACCCGCCGGCATTGTGCCGAAAGCCGGCGAACAGATCGGCGATTTCAGCCTGCTCCCCGGAGGCCTGGCGGCGACCCATGAGCACCAGTCCGCCGGCAAAAACGGGCAACAGCAAATTGACCGCGATCTGTCCAAACACAGGCACGATCGCGATCGCCAGGACCATCACCATCAGCAACACCGTGCTGCCGATCCAGACCCCGGGATTGGCGATGAACATCGCCCAGCCTTCAAGCAGCCACTGGAAACAGGCGGCTGGATCGACCTCGCGGGGTTCGCCCCGGAAGGTCGCCGGAACCACGGGAAATTGCGTACTTTCGTTCATACCGGGATGCTAACGGGGCAATCCTTCCGGAGCAAGGCAAAGACGCTGCAAAAGTCGACCAAAATGGTCGGGGTTCTTGATCGTCACCACAGCACCGGCGCGCGGGTGGTGCCGCACTTCGAGCCGCAACAGCCAGAAACGCAGGGCTGCGGCCCGACGCATTGCCGGCCAGGCAAGCGCCTCGGCTGGCGTCAGCGGGCGCAATGCGTTGTAGCCGTCCATCAAGGCCGTGAGTTGGGCAGCATCGGCACACCAGTCGTTGGCCACCACCGCCAGGTCGAAGAGCAGGCTGTCCGCGCCTGCGAAATAGAAATCGAGCACCCCCGAAAGCTGCCCTTCGGCCTGCCACAAGACATTGTCGCGAAAGAGGTCGGCGTGGATGATGCCGCGCGGCAGGCTTGAATAGTCCTGCGCCGCCTGAAAATCGAGTTCTGCGAGGAGTCAACCGCGCTCGTCGGCGGACAAAGCCGGCGCCAGCCGGCGGCCGCTTCGCTCGCGCCAGGCTTGGCCACAGGGATTGGGCAGGGGTGACGGAAAATCGGCGCCAGCCAGATGCAGGCACGCCAGCATTTCCCCCAGAGTCCGGCAATGTGCTGGCGTCGGCGCTGCAATGCACTCACCAGGCAGACAATTGAACAGTGCCGCCGGCTTGCCTGCCAGTAGCCGCCAGAAGCACCCGTCGGCTGTTGCCCGCGGACGCGGACAGGGAATCCCGCGCGCCGCCAGATGATCCTGCAGGGCCAGGTAAAAGTCGAGTTCGACCGGTGTCAGATGCTCGAAGATCGTCAATACCCAGCGGTTGCCACCGGCCACCACGAAGTAATTGGAATTCTGCATGCCGGCGGCAATGCCGGACAGCTCGCTCGGTGCACCGACACCGAGCGGCTCGAGCCAAACTGTTAACTGGTCAGTGTCAACCGTCGTATAGACAGACAATCAATTACCAGGAAAAGATTTTCCACATGGCTGGCGACACGGCAGCACCGGGGCCAGGGCCGGCTTGCTGAACGAAATTGCCGTCGCCAGACTGGTCGACCAGGTAGTACTCGGGGCCGAGGGCCGGGGTCACCTTGACCATGTAGAGCCGGCCATTCTGGCGAAACTCCTCGCGGGTTTCGGTATCGCTCCGGACAATGGTGACCTCCGGCTCGAGCGCCGCATCGAAGGCTTCCATGCCGGGCGGCGGTGGCGGAACGGCAGGTAGCGGCTGAGGATTTCCCTGCTGGGCCCAGACAGGCAGAGCTGCAAGCAGGATGACGGGAAAAAGATGGCGCATGAAATGATCCTTGAAAATCTGCCGCTGATTCTATTACAGGTTGAGCATCAACTCACGTTCGCTGGGTAGCGGACCGAACGGGCGCGACTCGTAATGTTTGAAAATAGCCTCGACGACTTGCCCCGGCTCGTCGATCAACTGGATCAGATTGATGTCTTCCGGATCGACCATTTTCTCCTCGACCAGCCGCGCCTTGAACCAGTCGATCATCCCCTGCCAGAAGTCCGAGCAGACCAGGATGAGCGGGATCTTGCGCGCCTTGCCGGTCTGGATCAGGGTGAGCGCTTCCATCAGCTCATCGAGCGTGCCGAAGCCGCCGGGCAACACGACATAAGCGCTGGCGAAGCGGACGAACATGTACTTGCGCGCGAAGAAGTGGCGGAAGGTCTGCGAAATGTCCTGGTAGGGATTGGTCTGCTGCTCGTGCGGCAACTGGATGTTGAGGCCGACCGATGGCGACTTGCCGAAAAAGGCGCCTTTGTTGGCCGCTTCCATGATGCCGGGGCCGCCGCCGGAGATGACCGAAAAACCAGCGTCGGAGAGCAGGCGTGCCGTCTTTTCGGCCAGATCGTAATACGGCGAACCCGGGGCGACGCGGGCGCTGCCGAAAATGGTCACGGCCGGCTTGATCGCCGCCAGACGTTCCGTCGCTTCGACGAACTCTGACATAATGCCGAAAATCCGCCAGGATTCCCGGGCCGAAGCCGTCTGCAGCAAAGCCTCGGATTCTCTGCCCATCACCAGTTTTTCGCTTTCCGTCACTGCTCATGCCTCTCTTGTTGTTGGTGGACGGCTCGTCCTACCTCTACCGCGCGTTTCACGCCCTGCCCGACCTGCGCAACAAGGCCGGCGAGCCGACCGGCGCGATCTATGGCGTCCTGAACATGCTACGCCGCCTGGAAAGCGACTACAAGGCAGATTACAGGGCCGTCGTCTTCGACGCCAAGGGCAAGACCTTCCGCGACGACTGGTATCCCGAATACAAGGCGCACCGGCCGCCGATGCCGGAGGACCTGGTCGCGGCAGATCGAACCGCTGCACGCCGCCATCCGCGCCGCCGGCTGGCCGGTGCTGATGGTCGATGGCGTCGAAGCCGACGACGTGATCGGCACCCTGGCGCACGGCTGCCGCGGTCAACGGCATGGAAGCGCTGATTTCCACCGGCGACAAGGACCTGACGCAACTGGTCAGCCCACAGGTGCGCTGGTCAACACCATGAGCAACGAAATGCTCGACGAGGCCGGCGTCATGGCCAAGTTCGGCGTGCCGCCGGAGCGCATCGTCGACTACCTGACGCTGGTCGGCGACACCGTGGACAGCGTGCCCGGCGTCCAGAAATGCGGCCCCAAGACCGCCGTCAAATGGCTGGACCAATACGGCTCGCTGGACGGAATGATCGCCCATGCCGACGAAATCGGCGGCGTGGTCGGCGAGAACCTGCGCGATCACCTCGGCTTCCTTCCCCTCGGCCGGAAGCTGGTCACCGTCGCCTGCGACCTGTCGAATTTGCCCGCCCCCAAGGCGTTGACCGCAACAGCACGCGACACCGAAACCCTGCGCGAACTCTACACCCGCTTTGAGTTCCGAACCTGGCTGCGCGAACTGGACGCCCCGCCCGCCGACCCTGAATCAAGCGACACCGCGCCTGTAGCCGCGGCACTGCCCGGCGCCATACCCGTCAGCTACGAAACCGTCCTCACCTGGTCGCAATTCGATGCCTGGCTGGCCAAAATCGAAACCGCCGAACTGACCGCGCTCGATACCGAAACCACCAGCCTCGACTCTTTTGCCGCCCGCATCGTCGGCATTTCGCTGTCGGTAAAGGTCGGCGAAGCCTGCTATATCCCGCTCGCCCACACCGCCCCCGGCGCCCCGGACCAGTTGCCACGTGACGCGGTGCTGGCCCGGCTCAAACCCTGGCTGGAAGCGGCCGGCCGCAAAAAAGTGCTGCAGAACCCCAAGTACGACCAGCACGTCTTCGCCAACCACGGCATCGCGCTGGCCGGCATCGCCCACGACACCCTGCTCCAGTCCTACGTGCTGGAATCGGACAAGGCCCACGACCTCGGCCACTGTGCAGCCGCCACCTCGGACTCGCCACCATCACCTACGAAGACCTGTGCGGCAAGGGCGCCAAGCAGATCGGCTTCGACCAGGTCGATATCGAGCGCGCCGCCGACCTATGCCGCCGAGGATGCCGACGTCACGCTGCGCGTGCATCAGACGCTGCACCCGCAATTCGCCGGCGAAAGCGGTCTGTCGTACATCTACCACGACCTCGAAATGCCGGCCCGCCAGGTGATCTGGCAGATGGAACGCACCGGCGTCCTGATCGACGCCGCGACGCTGGCCCGGCAAAGCCACGAAATCGGCCAGAAGATCATGGCGCTCGAAGCCGCAGGCCTACGAACTGGCCGGCCAGCCCTTCAACCTCACCTCGCCCAAGCAACTAGGCGAAATCCTGTTCGAGCAAGCTCGGCCTGCCGGTCAAGAAGAAAACCCCCTCCGGCGCGCCCGTCCACCGACGAGGAAGTGCTCTCCGAACTGGCGCTGGACTACCCGCTGCCCAAGCTGCTGCTCGAACACCGCAGCCTGGCCAAGCTGAAAGGCACCTACACCGACAAGCTGCCGCGCATGGTCAACCCGGAAACCGGCCGAGTGCACACCACTTCTCGCAGGCCTCGGTGGTCACCGGCCGGCTGGCCTCCAGCGACCCCAACCTGCAGAACATTCCGGTGCGCACCGAGGAAGGCCGGCGCATCCGCACCGCCTTCATCGCGCCCGAGGGCTGCAGCATCGTCTCGGCCGACTATTCGCAGATCGAGCTGCGCATCATGGCCCACCTCTCCGGCGACGAGCGCCTGCTCGACGCCTTTGCCCACGGCGAGGACGTCCACCGCGCCACGGCCGGCGAAATCTTCGGCGTCACCCCGCTCGAAGTCGGCCCCGACCAGCGCCGCTACGCCAAGGTGATCAACTTCGGCCTGATCTACGGCATGAGCGCCTTCGGCCTCGCCCGCCAGCTCGGGCTCGAACGCAGCGCGGCGCAGGCCTACATCGACCGCTACTTCGCCCGCTACCCCGGCGTCGCCCGCTACATGGAAGAAGCCCGCGAATCCGCCCGCCAGCAGGGCTACGTCGAAACCGTCTTCGGCCGCCGCCTGTGGTTGCCGGAAATCCGTTCCAGCAACGGCAACCGCCGCCAGGGCGCCGAGCGCGCCGCGATCAACGCGCCGATGCAGGGCACCGCCGCCGACCTGATCAAGCTGGCGATGATCGCCGTGCAGAACTGGCTCGAAGCCACGCGATTGAAGTCACGCCTGGTCTTGCAGGTCCATGACGAACTGGTGCTCGAAGTGCCGGACGCCGAACTGATGGAAGTCCGCACCCACCTGCCCCGGCTGATGGGTCACGTGGCCACGCTCAAGGTGCCGCTGGTCGTCGAGGTCGGGTGTCGGTCCGAACTGGGAGGCGGCGCATTGACCTTTGCCGCCATTTCTCTCTCCTTCTCTAGCCGAAGGGTTTCCAAGACTAACGGCAATTGCTTATCCAGCTGATTTCGCACCTGCTAGAAATCGAATCTCTCCCCCACCGTTTCGGCCCCAAGCCGATTCAAATGAGAAGAGTCGGAATAAATCAATTTGCCGCTCACTCTTGCTGCGCATCGCCCCTCCTGGCAAAGGACACTTGACGGATCGAACAGCGTAATCGTCGGGTAGCGCTTGGCCAGGTCGTTCAGTTTTTCGCGGGACCATCGCTGCTGATCCCTATACACACTCTCATCAAGGAAACACTCAGCGCGCGCTTGACTACGCAGGCGGAAGGGCCGCTGCTGGCATTGGATGGGGTCAAAATCAAGGAAGGGTGTGGTAAAGAACACGACAATCTTCTTGCCACTGGCCGCCAGGCGCTGAAAGGTATCGTTCATCGCCTGATCCACGATATGCATGTTGTGTTCGGTTTCCGCCGACGGCTCGCCGTCAATTCCCGGATACACCAAATCCCTGAAGTTGACTAGTGCTGTAACCATGACAACCGTATCGATTTGGGGATCATTGATGGCTTGCTCGATGGCAGGGTTTACATAGCGCGGGCAACCTTGTGGCGTGTATCCCGGCGAATGCCTATCAAGGTTCGGGAAAGGCTTGCAGCCCGCCCGAAAACGCTCTATCAACTCCTTGCCGCGTATCCGATAGAAATAACTTCTGAGGGCGTCCACATACATTCCGGCATGGCTATCGCCCACGAGGATTGCCTTGCGGTCGCTTACGAAACCCTCAGGCGGCATGGTCTGGCGAGGAGAGGCAGGCTGGAGCGTAGTATCAATTCCATCGAAGCGCCCAGGCAATCCGCCCTTGGCAAATACGTTGTAGCCCAAGGCGCCGACCAAAAGCAAAGCAGCCCAAAGCAGCAGAGGAAAATTGCGCATCCGGCCGAGGCCGGAAGACCTCAAGGGCCGCTCTACCAAGTGGAAGGTAAGACTGGCAAGCGGAAACGAAACCAGAAAAACTGCGAGGCGTGTCTGAAAATCAAGATCGATGCCATCCACGATCCGAAGCATCGACAGTATCGGCCAATGCCACAGATAAAGCGGATAGCTGACCAGCCCGATATAGACCAGTGGGCGAACCGAAAGACCCCTGTTCAATGGCGTAGCCCCGCCGCCGATGATGACCAGCGCCGAGCCCAGCGTTGGCAGCAATGCCGATGGTCCCGGGAAGGGGGTGGCGCTCGAGAATCCCCAGGCAGACCCCAGCACGAGCGTCAATCCAAGACCACTGCAAATGGATCGCCACCTGCCTGCTATCAGGAAGCTCTGCTGGCCGTTCGCCCTCAGCCGACTCTCGCCATAGGCAAGGAGAACGCCGACCAAGAGCTCCCAGCCTCGACTAAAGAGGTGAAAGTATGCCCATGCCTTGTGGTCGGCAAGGCGCCAAGTGACACCCATCAGCGAAATCACGGCAACGCCGCCGAGCAACCAGGCGACTCTCCTGTGGCGACGTCCCGCCGCAAAAAAAAGGAGTGGAAGGATGAGATAGAACTGCTCCTCAACTGCAAGCGACCACAAGTGCAGCAATGGCTTCAGGCTTGCCTCGGCATTGAAATAACCGACCTCCCGCCAGAACTGCCAGTTGGAGATAAAAATCGAAGCACCGGCGACATGCTTGCCCAGCAACTCGTACTCGTTGGGCATCAACATCCAGTAGCCAGCAATCAAAACGCTGACCAAAACCAGGATCAATGCTGGAAATATCCGGCGGGCACGGCGCCCGAAGTATGCCCAGGCAGAATAACGCCCAGCGGCAATTTCATCGAAACTTGACCGGCCAATCAGATAGCCCGAGATGACGAAAAAGACATCCACACCGACAAACCCGCCGGGCAAAGCAGTCGGGAAGCAATGAAACAACAGGACAGCAAGAACTGCCACTGCCCGCAAACCGTCGATATCGGGCCGGTAGTCACTGGTCCCTGGAAGGCCGTGAGCTGCAATTGGTTCCGGAAAACGCGGAGGCATCACGACGCGGCCAGAAATACCGGAAAGAACCCGTGACCGCTATTTCGGTTGAAGGGAATTCAGCTGCTTTGGGGCTAGCCAGACGCCGAACAAGATCATCGCGATCAAGGCGTGCTCGTGGTGGAGCGTCGTATTGAATACCCCGCCAACGACAGTGATCACCCAAGCGCCCAGCGCCGCCCCCCAGAGGGTCTGCTGCAATGGCGCCGCATCGCCCTGCGGGCGCTGGCGATAGAGGGCAAGCCCGATGCCGGCCAGGAATGCCAGAAGGGGCAAGAAGCCGATTAAACCCCGTTCGGCCAGCGTATTGAAATACAGGCTGTGGGCGTGACGTGGAAAAATACAGATCCTGCGGATCAAACACCTGGCCGCTTTTCTCCTGCCAGCCAGCAACCACCTCCGGATCAATCTTGGCGAAATTGCTGATGCCAACCCCAAATGTCGGGTACTCCCTTGCTGCCAGCAGGGCAACCTTGGCCACCGCAGGCCGACGGGCGGCCAGTTCCTTCGCCTCGATATTCCCCTTGGTCTTTTCCACCACGCCTGGAACCAGGGCGACGGCCCCGCCAAGCATCAAGACCACCAGCAGAACCGGCTTCCACAATGCGCGCCGCATCATTCCGGCCCGCGCAAAAAGCCACAGCAACACGAAAACCACAACGGGAATCAGCGCACCCCGTGCCCCGGAGACGAAAAGCGAGAGCCACAACATCGCGACGGCAACCCAAAGCAAGGCGCGTTGCCGCCATGCGCCAATCGCCGCACCGGCCCAGGCCAGAGCCATCGAGAAAATGATGGCCATGTAGATTGCGCTGTGGTTCACGTGCCCGACAGAATTAAGCCCGAGAAATACACGCTTCTTGGTCACCAGCAAACCCCAGTACCCATAGAGCAGCGTCAAGAGCGTCGCCACGATCGCCACCGCGAACAAGCGCCAGAGAAACTTTTCCTCGAACCGGCTGCGTCGCAAGGCAAGGAACACCAGGCCATAGATCAGCACATCGTTGGCAGCACCCAATCCCTTGTCCGGCCAGAAGGCACCGAAGGCCGCCGAGGCGAACGCGCCACCAATCAGGGCAAGCGCCGTGAAATCCCAGCCGGACCAGGGCCCACCCCACTCCTTTGAGCGCCACCGATTGATTACCCAGAAAGCAAGGAACAGAACTACCGCAATTTTCTTCGGTGCCTCAAGGGCGGGCAAGAAGGCGACCATGGCCAACAGCGCCCATTGCTCAGCGGAGTTCAGATTGATCCGGCGCATGATCTGCCCAAAAAATTTAGATTGGAGTCAGCCACTGACAAGCTAATCTTTCAGTCGAAGTTGACTGCGTGGCGCAAACGGCAACGAAACTCGGCCCACTACGCTCACCCATACTAGGCCTTGCTGCCGTACAAGAAGGGGTTCAGGGTTGGGTCGTTGTACATCTTGAACTGGCGATAGATCTTGAAATACCTCCGCCCGGCGGCCATGTCTTCCAGCAAGTCATCGAGGCAGGCCGCGAGGTCGGCACACTGCTCGCGCAGACGCTCCAGTTTGAGCCGGCATGCTTCACGATGCTCTGGGCCGGCCTCCACGCGATCGGCTTGAGCGCCCATCGCGCGAATCTTCAAGCTCATTATCGAGAGGCGGTCAACCATCATGCCCGCCGTCTCGGAATGCTGGCGTGCGCTCGGCGAGCGATCGACATTGCCCAAGCCAACCAGGATTTCCTCGTCGATACGCTCTGCAGCATCATTGCGCGCCTGATTGAAGCCGTCGATAGCGCGCTTGTTCGCAGCAATTTCACTGTCAGGCACCGCGCGCCGCCGGGCCAGATCCTCCTCTGCCCACAGGAGGCTGTTGTATCGATGGTTGGCCAAAATCCATTCCCAGACTTTATGCTCACCGGCAGGAAGCGCAGCTTCCTGTTCCGGCCAGTCGGGCTGGGCGAGGCAATGCTGATGAAACGCAGTAACCTGAGAACTCTTTATCATCACTTCTCCCGATCGTTCGAATGCAAAGCAGCGTGCGCGTCCAGCGCTTCGAGCAAACGCGCAAACACTGCATCGACACCAAGCTCGCCCATGGGCGTCGTTTCATCGCACAGACCACCGAGGCGCGGATGCTCAACGAAAAAATCATACGGGTGATCTTGGGCCCCGTAGCACCGATGCGGTAGCTTGCAATGGTAAAGCGCTACAAGAGGGATATCGAAGCAGCCCATGATGTGGGTTGGCCCGGTATCCACACCGACATAGGCATCGAGCAATGCCATGACGCCGGCAGTCCTGCGTAACGACAAACCGGCCAGATCAACCGCCGACGGACCCAAGGCGGCCTGTATTCGCGACACCTTCTCGCGATCGTCGGGTCCGCCAAAAATCACGAATGCGGCACCGGGCTTTAACGCCAGTAAGCGCTTGCAAAGGTCGATGAAATGGGCTTCCGGCCAATCGCGATAGGCTTTGGTCGGGAAACATGCAACCTGAAAGCCGATCAGCGGATGATGGCCGGCCAGAGATTTTTCAGCGATCAGGGCTTCAGCCTCCGCTCTTTCTTCAATACTCAGTGCAAACTGCAAGCGACGCCCAGCTGGCGGCAGTCCGAGCGCCCGGACCAGGCGCAAGGCCGCATCCACCGCGTGTTCGCTGTGCGGCGCCGCCTCCTCGACTTCTTTGTACAGGCGGGCATTGATGTCCTGATTGCTCTGGCGAAATGCAACGACCCGGCGCGCAACACGAAAAGCATATTTCGATAGCGCCTCATCATGCCCGTAGACCAGTGCCAGATCGTACTTATGGCCCGGCAGCCAACCGCGAAATACGGCGCTCTGCTTGGTGATTGGCCCCACTTCGGCCAGGAAGGGCAAATTTTCAAGCACCGCGACCCGCTTCGGATGGCCGAGCACGGTCAGCCTCGCGTCCGGCCAGGCCGTTGCCAGGGCACGGAGCGCGGGAACTGCAAGCAACGTATCACCGATCCGGGTAACGTTGATCACCAGGATGGATTTCGGGGCTTGACCCATCATGACGCTTCGACTGCCTTGTGGAACAAGGCCTCCATGCGATCGAGCATCAAGGCGCGTCCGTGGGTCGCGACGACATGTTCCCGTGCCGCCGTTCCAAGACTGCCACGCAGCGACTGGTCAGCCAGGAGTTCGACGATAGCGAGCCGAATGGCATCGGCATCCTTCGCTGGAACGACCCTGGCGGTCAGACCGTCCCTGGCCAGTTCGGAAATGGCACCGACATTCGTCGTTACACATGGCAAGCCACATGACATGGCCTGCATCAGTGCCTGCGGCACCCCTTCATTGGCATATGATGGCAGCACGAACACATCCAGGGCCTGCAGCCAGGGCACGACGTCGGGATGATTGCCGACCAGATGAACGCGGTCCGGCAAACCCAACTGGGCAATCTGGGCCGTCAATGCCTCGAGCTGCGGGCCGTCGCCGACGATCACGAGGTGCGCCGACGAAGGCAATCCCCCGGCAAAAGCCTCCACAAGGAAACGGTGTCCTTTCCAGCTGCGCAAGGTAGCCACGATCCCGACCAGCGGCGACGTCGACGGGCAAACCGAGTTGCCGGCGCCGTGCAATCTTCCCCGCGGCATCTGACGGGACAGTAACGGGTGGCATCGACACCGGTCGGCACGGAAACGATGCGATCGGGGGCAACCGACAATGTGCGTCAGCAACTGCTCTCGCAAGGCTTCGCCGGTGGTCGCGATATAGCGCGTGGCGCGGGCATAGAGCCAGCGCGTCGCCGCGTTGTTCGACAAGGGGGCGGAAATGTGCCGGGTCCGCACGATGGGCGGCGCCCCGGCGACCAGGTGAGCAGGCCAGCGCGGCCAGCCATGCATCAGTCGAACTATGGGTATTGATTACATCAAATTCGTGCTGCTTCAGGAAGGCACGCAGCGCCAGCACTCCGGGCAAGCGCTTGCGGCCGATCGCCAGCGCTTCGACCGGCACCCCGAACCGTGGGGCCTCCTCGAAGATGCGTGCCTCGCGAGGACAAACCAGCCGGACATCATGCCCGCGCTCGATCAGGCCCTGTGCCTCGGACAGGATTCGGATTTCCTGCCCACCCCAGCCGCAAGAGGCCTCCGTGTGAAGGATCCTCATGCGGTGCCAGCCACCGACTCGGCCTGTATCTGAAGGCTGTGCAGGCGGGCATAGGCGCCGTTCCTGGCCAGCAGTTCGGCATGTTTGCCGGCTTCGCTCACCCGGCCTTCGTTCAGCACGACAATGCGGTCGGCGTTCTCGATGGTGGACAGGCGGTGGGCGATGATCAGCGTGGTCCGGCCGCGCATCAGTTCGTCGAGGGCTGCCTGAACGTGGCGTTCCGATTCGGTATCGAGGGCGGAAGTCGCTTCATCGAGGATCAGGATCGGTGCATCCTTGAGGATCGCCCTGGCGATGGCCAGACGTTGGCGCTGCCCGCCGGAGAGCTTGACGCCGTTTTCACCGATCATCGTCTCAAATCCATCCGGCAGCGAATCGATGAATTCCAGCGCATGGGCGGCGCGTGGCGGCACTCGCGGATCGCCTCGGGCGTCGCATCGCGCTTGGCGCCATACGCAATGTTGGCGGCAATGGTGTCATTGAACAGGACCACATCCTGGCTGACCAGCGCAATGTTCTCGCGCAGACTGCCGCAAGCGGATCTCGGACAGACGGTGGCCGTCGATGCGAATCTCGCCCGCGTCCACTGCAAAGAAGCGGGGCAGGAGGTTGGCAACGGTGGTTTTGCCGCTGCCGGAGGCGCCGACCAAGGCCACGCACTCCCCGGACTGCACGGTCAGCGAAATGTCATTCAGCGCGGGGCGCTCGGCACCGGGATAGGTGAAAGTGACATGATCGAAGTCAATTTGGCCCTGAGCACGCCCAAGGGTGACAGTTCCCGTGTCTTCTTCGGCGATTTCGTCGATCAGTGCAAAGACGCTTTCGGCAGCAGCGAGCCCGCGCTGGATCGGCGCATTGACGTCGGTGATCCGGCGCAGCGCCGGCAACAGCATCAACATCGCGGTAATGAAGGACACGAAATTGCCGACAGTCGTCTGGTCATCGGCTGCCTGCTTGAGCGCAACGCCAATGATGATCGCGAAGGCAATCGGCGGCAAAAAAGTGAACGATCGGGCTCTGCCCTGCGGAAGCCAGCGTTGCGCGCATGGCGAATCCGCGCTGTTCGCGCACGGCGTGGCGAAAACGCTCAATTTCATAGGCCTGGCCACCAAAAATCTTGACCACCTTGTAGCCTTCGATCGTCTCCTGAAGCACCTGGGTGATCTTGCCCATCGCCTGTTGCAAACCGCGGGCGACCTTGCGCAGTCGCTTGCTGAAATAGCGGACGGCAACTGCAATCGGCGGCACCATCACAAGCGTAATCAGCGTCAGCTTCCAGTTCAGGTAGAACAGCCATCCCATCAGGGCGATGATGGACAGCGAATCCTTGATCAGCGAGGTCAGCGCTGTCGTCGCCGCACCGGTGACGTTCGTCACGTCGTACATGACGCGCGACATCAGGTGGCCCGAGAGGTTGTCGCTGAAATAGCGCATCGGCAGATCGACGATGCGGGCGAACATCGCCTGGCGCAACTCGGTAATGACGTTGTTCGCAACCCAGCTCATCGCGTATTCGCCGAGGAATCCGAATATCGCACGGGCAAAGAAGATGGCGAGAATGATCAGCGGATAAATCAGCCAGGCCCAGCTGCCTTGGGACTGGGCGAATCCTTCATCGAGCATGTACTTCATCATTGCCGGGAAAACCGGTTCAGACAGAGACGCCAGACCCCATGCATACCATCGCCGCAAGAAATGCCCGCCAGTAAGGCCGCACATAGCTCAAAAGCCGGGAATACAGGGCACGACTGCTGGTCATGTCACCGGACATGCGACTTCCTGAAGGGAAAATGAATGGGCGGAATTATACCCGCCCGGTCGGTACCCCACCCAGCGAGCGGTAGAGCGCCAGCAGGCGGTCGGCCATTGCCGCGAGCGTCAGCGGCTCGGCGGCGGCGCGCGCCGCCTGTCGCGCGGCGGCGTTTCCGGCAAGCGCGCAAAGGTTGTCGAGACGGGTCGCCAGGGCATCCCGATCCAGCGCATCGACCACCCAGCCGTTGTCGCCCGCTTTCACCCAGGCCTGCGCCCCGCAGGTTGTGCTGGTGACGATCGGCAGTCCACAGGCCAGCGCTTCCAGCGCCGCATTCGGGCAGGGGTCGTACAGCGTCGGCAGCACGAAGCCGTCGGCCGCGCCATACCAGGGCCGCACATCCTTCAAGGGGCCGGTGAAATGAACGCGCCGAGCCAGCCCCAGGCGAGCCGCGAGCGCCTGCATCGCCTTCAGCTTGCGGTCGGCGCCGACGATGACCAGATGCGCCTCACCCGTTCGCGCCGCGGCAAAGGCGCGCAGCAGTTGCGGAACACCCTTGCGCTCGAAGCCGCTGCCGACGAAAAGCAGCAGCGGCGCGTCCTGCGGAATAGCCGCCTGCGCCCTTGTCGCCTCGCGAAACTCGTCAGCCAGGGACGGGTGAAAGGCGGCGGTATCGACCCCGTTATAGATCACTGGCAGCTTGTCAAGGCGGGAAGCCCGTAGTAACTGCTTACTTCAGCCGCAACCATCGGTGAATTGCAAATGACGGCACGCAACGCCGGGTGTTCGAACATCGCCTTCTCGGCCGACAGTACATAGCGGTGATAACCGGAAAGCTTCTGGGCCAGGCGCTGCAACGGACCCAGCACGCGCGCCCGATGATCCAGCCAGGCGGCATGCACGCCATCGCCGGCGCGGAAGATCATGCAGCCCGGAATCCGCTCATGCGACTGGGTGATATCGAAACCGCCGCGCGCCATTTCGGTCTGCGCGCAGGCGGCAAAGCTGCGGTCACGCGCAACTCGCCCGCCAAACAGCCGGGAATACGACGGGTCGCAGGTAATCTGATGGAAGCCTTCACGCGGCGCGCCGTCCCAACTGCGGGTGATCAGCGTGACTTCGGCGCCCTCGCCGGCCAGCGCACCGAGCGCCCGTTCGACGAAGCGCTCGGCGCCCCCGTAAGGGTTGTAGCGCTGACGGACGATGGCGATTTTCATGCCTGCCATCTTACAGGTGGACCTCAAGTGTCGTGCGCGACCCGTAGTCGATGACCAGTTGCGGCCATTCGGCGGGCGGCAACCCGCGCCAATGGGCGAGCAGGACGCGGATGACCCCGGCATGGGTGACGACGATCGCTTCCGGCACCGCCAGCCCGGCGACAAAATCGAGCGCCCGCTGCTGCAATTCATAGGGCGATTCGCCACCCGGCGGCGCATAACCACCAACATCGGCCGCCCAGGCATCCAGTTCGTGGCGCGGAATGGCCTCCCACGCTCGACCTTCCCAATCGCCGAAATTCATTTCGACCAGTCGTTCGTCGATCACCGGCCTCGGCAGCAGCAGTTCCGCCAGATCCCGGCAACGCCGCAACGGGCTGCTCCAGACCGGCAGCCCGACCGGCAGTTCAGCCCGCAGACGCGTCGCCACTACGGCAGCATTTTCGACCGCCAGATCGAGTCGACCGTAGCAGATGCCCGGCGCGACCATCGGTTTCGGATGGCGGATGAGATGGAGGATCATGCGGCGTGGTCGTTTGATATGGAGACAGGCGCCATTCACAACCCACCCAAACCACCACCCCGCCGCCAAGTCACACAGCGGTTATTGGAAGGCATGGCGCGATCCTCGACCAGTTTCAGCCCGGCCATTTCGGCCAATTCATTCACCTTCTCGAAATCACGAATTCCCTGGTGCGGCGCGTTTTTCTTGAGCCAGAGATCGAAGGCGGCGTTACTCTCGCTGGTGAATCGACCGCCGTAGTTGAAGGGTCCGTAGATGGTGACCTTGGCCTGATCGGCGAGAACGTTCGCCAACCCGGCGAACAGGCGTTCGACGGCGGCCCAGGGCATGATGTGCAGGGTGTTGGCGCTGAAAACGGCGTCGAAACGTTGCGCGGGCCACGCCTGCACGACGTCGAATTCGAGCGGCGGCGGGGTATTGGGGAGGGCGGCTTCGGCCAGCCAGGCGCTGATTCCCGGCAGGTTTTCCGGGCGATCCGAGGTTTGCCAGATCAGATGCGGCAGGCGGGCAGCGAAGAAGATTGCGTGCTGGCCGGTGCCACTGCCGATTTCCAGCACCTCGCAACGGTCGTCGAAGTGGTCGCTGAGCACGTCGAGAATCGGCTCACGGTTTTTCTCGCAAGATGGGGCGTAGGGCTTTTCCATGATCGGCACTTTCCCTTTCAGTTCGGCCAGTGTGCAAGCAGGCCGAGGTAAAAGGCAATTTCGCTGACCTGCTGCGTGGCGCCCAGGCAGTCGCCGGTGTAGCCGCCCAGCCAGCGTTCGAATTTGGCGGCCAGCCAGACGGTGGCCAGCGCCGCCAACAGGCAGCCGACGATTGCTTTCTCAAGCGGCAGCAAGGCCAGCGCCGCCAGCACGAAGAATGCGGCGACCAGCATTTCTCCGGTCGACAACCGAGTGGCCAGCGGCCTGGCCTTGGACAGCAAATCCTCGCGCACGTAATCCATGGTCGCCAGCAACACCGTCGAGCAAAAGCGCGACAGGGCGTGGCCGGCAAGCAGGGCGAACGGAATCAGTGCGCCATCCAGCGCAGCGAGCAGCGTGAATTTGCCGAGCAGCGCCAGCACCATGGCCACTACTCCATAACTGCCGACCCGCGAGTCCTTCATGATTTCCAGGATATGCAGCTTGTCCCAGCCGCCGCCGAGGCCATCGACGGTATCCGCCAGGCCGTCCTCGTGGAAGGCGCCGGTGGCGTAGATGGTCGCCGCCATCGAGAGCAGCACGGCGACCGGCTGTGGCCAGAAGCAACGCCGCCGCAAGATAGACCAGCGCGCCGATGCCGCCGATCAGCAGGCCGACGGCCGGGAAGTAGCGCGCCGAGCGATTCAGAGCTTCGCTCGAATGGCCGACCCAGGCGGGCACCGGCAAACGGGTGAAGAACCTGACCGCACCGAAGAAATATTCCAGTTCGCGGCGCAGCATCAGCACTTTTCAGCAACGCCAGCCGAGGCGAAGCTGGCCATTTCGTTGAGGAAGCTGGCAGCGCGCCTCGACCAGCGGCCAGGCCAGCGCGGCGCCGGTGCCTTCGCCGAGACGCAGGCCGAGATCGAGCAGCGGCTCGGCATTCAAAGCCTTAAGTTGTGCGACATGACCGGGTTCGGCCGAGCGGTGGCAGAAGACGCAATACTCGGTCAGCGCCGGAAGGAGACGTGCTGCGGTCAACGCCGCTGCACCGACAATAAAGCCGTCGATCAGCAGCAGTCATCTTGGCCTCCGCCGCGGCCAGCATGGCGCCGACCATCATGGCGATCTCGAAACCGCCGAATTCGGCCAGCACCTGCATCGGCTGGTCGCTGCCGCCGGCGGTACGGTAGCGAGTCAGCGCCTTGTTCGAGCAGTGCCTGCTTGCGGGCCAGACCGGCATCGTCCAGCCCGGTGCCGCGGCCAACGCAATCGGCGAGCGCGGCGCCGGTCAGGCAGTGGGTAATCAGCGAAGCGGAGGCTGTGTTGCCGATGCCCATTTCGCCGAAGCCAACCACATTGCAGCCGTTGACGGCCAGATTGCGGACAAATTCCGCACCACGCGCGATGGCGGTAGCGCATTGCCCGGTCGTCATCGCCGGCTGTTCGATGTAATTGGCCGTCCCCGGCGCCACCTTGGCATCGATCAGCCCGGCACGCGGCCCGAAATCATGCGCCACGCCGGCATCGATCACCGACAAATACAGTCCGTTCTGGCGGGCAAAGACGTTGATCGCCGCACCGCCGGCGAGAAAGTTTTCGACCATCTGCCAGGTGACATCCTGCGGATAGGCGGAGACGCCGGCCTTGGCCGCGCCGTGATCGCCGGCGAACACCAGCATGTGCGGCTGGTCGAATTGCGGGTCCAGGCGCTGCTGGATGAGGCCGATCTTTTTGGCGACAACCTCCAGTTGGCCGAGCGCGCCGAGCGGCTTGGTTTTCTGGTCGATCTTCTGCTGCAGGGCCGCCGCCAGCCCCTGATCCGGGGCGACGATATTGAATTGCGAATGCATCCGATTCTTTCTGTCAAAAAACGCAAAAGGGCCTGGCGGCGGCATTCATGGAACGCGACCGCGAAGCCCTGTCCACAGGCTCCCTGAACCGATTCGATACGTCTTCTGGCTTTCGGATCGTCCGGCTTGCCGCGCCTTCCCGGCCCGGGTTTGTCCCGTTACCAGTGGCATCCTGCGACAACCGTCCCCGATTACAGCGGCGGGCCCGCCCCGGAATGGAGAAAATCTCGGCACCGGGTTCCGTTTCATCGAATCGGGGCGAATTATCCGGCTTGCCGGGTAGCCGGCAATCACCTAAGCTGCCGCCATGAAAGAACTGATCATCGGCGGCGCGCGCTCGGGCAAGAGCCTGCTGGCCGAAAACCACGCGACCGCCACCCGGCTCAAGGTCATCTACCTGGCCACCGGCCAAGCCGGCGACAGCGAAATGGCGGCCCGCATCGCCCATCACCGCGCGCGCCGCCCAGCCGACTGGCATTGCGTCGAGGAAAAGATTCAGCTGGCCGATAAGTTGCGCGGACTGGCGACGCCGGAAACCTGCGTTCTGGTCGATTGCCTGACGCTGTGGCTGTCCAACCTGTTCTTCGCCGGCCAGACGGCTGCACAGGCCGAAGCCGGCGCGGCAATCGACTGCCCTTGCTGCGGACGAAACCACCACCCTGATCGCGACCCTGCCGCACTTGCCCGGCCGCATCATTCTCGTTTCCAACGAAGTCGGCTGGGGCATCGTGCCGATGCATCCGGTATCGCGGCTATTCGCCGACGAGCAGGGCCGGCTCAACCAGCGCGTGGCGGCAGCTTGCGATCAGGTGACACTGGTCGCCGCCGGCTTGCCGCTGACGCTGAAAGGCTGAAGCCGACAATTTCCGGCCAGCGAATTTGGGCTGTTTTTGGGGGTTGACCGCGACTAACAGGGATTTGGGCTGGGTTGGGGCGTACAGGGGTTAACATAGATTTCGAAGATAGCTTAGAATCGTGCGTCGGAGCGCGACAAAACAGCTGCTCAGCATACGAATCGAGCAGGCGTATCACTGGGTCGCGCCCGTCATGGCGCGGCACGTCGAATGGTCGTCGAAAAGCACTCACTATGGCACATCTGCTGGATGCGACCCGACAACGCCCTAGATGCAACGCTGAGAGAGATCGATCAATGTTGGAGCGGTTAAAACCGCCCCAATGTTTGATGCAAAACTGTGCTAAAAATTTAGTTGCTAAAAAGTTATTAGTTAAATGAATTTTTGGTTTAGAAAATGTTTGTATGATGCGTTTATAGCTTAAATGAAAAAAAAAAAAGAGGGTATATGGGAAAAAATTGATTTTAAGATGTTGTAAAAATTATAGCAATTTAGGTATAGCATAGATTTAGATATAAAGTGTGTGAAAGTGCTGGTGCAGCTATGCTTGGTTTTGAAGGGATGTTGGTTTGCGATTTTGATTTTGCAATTTGATTAATGTTAGCTTTGAAAGAGATATTAAAGAGGTGTACTTATGCTTTACGGTGAATTGGGGTGCGCGGTTATTGGTATTGATGATGATAGTGAAGATAGCGGTTGGGGTGCTTAGCGGTTTTGCAAATTGCTGGCTACAAAGTTAGTTGCACATGGAAGATTTCGAAGATCTGTGATTGGTAGGATGGAGCAATAGCTATGCTGTTGAAAGCTGGTTGAATTGCAAGCAGATAAATTTGATTGCTAGTTGTTTCTTAGGGATTTGCTGTGCTATGAAATGAAAGAGCGTAGCGTTGCATGCATGTATGCGATGAGAATATGCTGGTAGCTGTTGGAATACGGAAGGGGAATGTGGTTAATTGCAGAAGCTTAACTGGCTAAAGGGTGCTGTAATTTAAGGAGAGTTAGGTTGGCAGAGGGATCTGCACTGGCTAGCGAAATTGCTGTTCTGAATGCGCGATCATGAGTTTTACAAGCTAGAAATTTGGAAATTCGGGGTCGCCTATTTATTTAAGCCTCAGAGGAAGAATTGTAGCCTGGTATAACTGCGGTGTGGTTGGTGGATCAGAGCGGTATTGAGGTTTGTGCGCATAGAAAGCTTGTGAGATTGCGCCTCTCCGGTTGATTGGTCTCGAACCCTTGGTGCATTGCAGTTATGAGAGATAGATTCCAGATGCAATGAAAGAATTGCGAATTTGTTAGCAGAGCAGTTGTTAGACGCTTAATGAAACAGATGGGACGCTAGACGTCGTATGACTGAGGCAGGTATCTGTGACGGCTACTTTGACATTGAGCTCGCTTGCAGATCTGTTTTTCAGCAGACAGCTTTGACAGCTGAGGCAAGCAGATGATGGAATTAATAATGTGTTGCTACATAAGATGTAAAAGGCTCTTACGAACAAATCTCTGCGTGAAAAGCGAAGCTAGTTAGCGCAACGGTTTAGCGCTTATTCACGCATTATAAAAGCGGGGAGTAATAAATCAAAAAAATTGGTGAGCGCTTCAACTGATATCTGCAAAGCAGGAGCTAAGAGCATGGAAATACATCTAAGTGCGTTTATAACGTTGCTGAAGAAAGGTAGAGCAGAAAGATATTGCTAAAGTGGCTTTGAAAAACGAATCTCCTGATAAGCAGGTAAAAGCTGCTGAAGGTTGGTGATGGAATGCGCTGGAAACAGAGAAGAGTACTAGCAGATGTATGGAAGAAAAGCGGCATGGAAAGTGATGGTTATGGAAGCGCTGAAAGGTGAGCGCGGTATGCCTCTCTGCGCGGGGTGGGCGGGTTATTGTTTGCTCTTAGCGAAGAGTCGTAGAGAGATTTCAATAAATTCATGGATCGCTGCGTCCAGCAACGATTCAGTATCTGACAGGAGACGAATCATGCTATGAGCGAACACGCACCATCCGAGCGCAGCGCGTGCAATGCGGTTGATAAATGCATTGGAAAGCGAGCGGCGTGATGGCGCTGAAGGTTCTGAAAGCGCCGCGCGTTCGGCATAAGCAGTGCCACTGGCGGGATTGCTTAATGAGTATCTCATGTATACGCCGTTGGTTAGTTCTGTGGGCAAGTTCATGACGCAGCGCACTTACTGAACGCATTCGGTGTATAATTTAATAAGGCGTTCTACTTTTTTATTGGAGCTTACAGCATTGAACCAAACTTTTGAGTTTGCGGTTATGCATCTCTGCGCGATCGATGGTGCTTAAATACAGCTTTTGGGCGTGAGAGCATGAGGTTGCCGCTTTTGAGTTGTGTCATAGCCGAGTCGTTATGTGGGCATCGCTGGCCGGACGAACGCTGATGCACCAAAGATACGAGTCTAGCTGACTAGGCGCAGATGCAACAACTAGTGATAGCGGCAACGACAGGATGTTTCTCGGCTGAGATGAGCCAATTAGTTGGGTTGCTGATCGTTGGCTTAACGCTGGTTTGGCATTGCTAGTTGCAAGAGCTTTTTGAAGAGGCATTCATCTCGTGCAAACGGCCTCTGCGCTGCGTTATCCGGTATTCATTGATGGTGAGAATTACAATGGCACGCCGAAAATGACCAAGCACCCGTTGCTCTGCGATCGCAGATAAGCAATTTCGCAGAGGATGTTAAAGCGCTACCAAATGCGGTTTTTTGTTGGGTGACAAGGTGAGCGAAGCGCTGCAGTTCCTGTCTAAACAAGGTTTGTTGGATAGTGATCATCATTGGCGGCTTACCGCATCCGTCACCCGCCAATGCAGAGCGGATTGCTTACTTTCTGGGAAAAAACGCTGCGAAGAACTTTCCGTAAAGACAATCCAGAAAAAATAGACATGGCACGTCAGGAAATCATGGCTCGCGTAATTGACTTGCGGCGGAGTTCTGAATATTGCACCGGCCGCCAACAAGGAGGTTGCCGATGTCTCAGACTCACAGTTGTTCCGAAAAAGCGACTCTGGGGATTTGCCTGATTCTGGTTGCACTTGCCACCACGGCGCGAGCTAGGGAAGACGCTCGAGTACCTACGTTGGTGATGGCCGATACACATGCAGCGGAAACAGCGCTGCTTGGCGCAGGTTGATGCAACACTGCGAGCGTGAATCGCAGCGTCAACGAATACCAGCGCGACCAGAACCGCGCGCAAGGGTATGTGGATAGAGAACATCGCAAAGATGAAGAGCGGCGGACGCAAGTAGCGAGCTGACAGGTCTCTCAAGAACGATGTTTCGAGCGACTTCGGCCGCTGTTGCCGGTGGCTGAACTGCGCCTTAGGCCGCCGGATGACATCTGAAAGTGCAATGGCAGCTTCCTGATTCTCGTTGAGGCAGTGAGGGCGTCAATTGCTGCCGAATAGCGGACGCAGAGCAAGGTCCGACGAAGCCTTCCGCATTGAATTGATGGCTACCTGACTGTCGCCTTTTGGCCGATTGCACCATTTCCCCACCCCACAACACCCTCACACCCCCGGCAACACCCCTGCCAACCGCCCCCAATCCAGCGCCGCTTCAACCGCATCGGCCAGGCGATCCAGATCGGCTTCGCGGCGGGCGGGGAAGTTGACCGGGGTGCTTGCTTCGAGTCCGGCCCAGGCCAGCAGGGCGCTGAGGGCGGCGGGGTGGTCGAAAATGCCGTGGCAGTAGGTGGCGAAAATCTGCCCGTCGGGCGAGATGGCGCCTTCGGGGCGGCCGTCGGCGAGGTGGACGGCGGGATGGGCCAGTGCGGGGCCTTGGGTGATGCCGAGGTGGATTTCGTAGCCGGTCATTGCCGGCCGGCCCGGTAGCGCCAAGTGACCACGCACATTGCGCAGTTGTTTTTCGGCGGCGAGCGTGGTGTCGGCGTCCAGCAGGCCGAGGCCCGGCGTGCTGCCGGGCGCGCCTTCGAGGCCGAGCGGGTCGTGGATGTGGCGGCCGAGCATCTGGTAGCCGCCGCACAGGCCGATGAGTTTGCCGCCGTAGCGCAGGTGCTTTTTGATCGCCGCTTCCCAGCCTTGCGCGCGCAGCCAGTCGAGGTCGGCGCGCACGGCCTTGGAACCGGGCAGGACGATGAGGTCGCAGCCGTTACACGAGCGGCATCGCCTCGCCCGGCCCGACCCAGCGGAAGTCGACCTCGGGGTGCAGGCGCAGGGGGTCGAGGTCGTTGTGGTTGGAGATGCGCGGAACCACCGGCGCGACAATTTTGATTTTTGCCTGTTTTTCGGGGTTGACCGCAACCGGCGCGATGGCGTCCTCGGCGTCGAGCATCAGGCCGTGCAGGTAGGGCAGGACGCCGAGCACCGGCTTGCCGGTGCGTTGTTCCAGCCAGTCGAGGCCGGGCTGGAGCAGGCTGATGTCGCCGCGAAAGCGGTTGATGACGAAGCCCTTGACGCGGTTCTGCTCGGATGATTCAGACCCAGATTTGTTTTTGATTTGCTCAATTCACTCGAAGGGCCACTAAATTCCCGGCGGGAGCTTGGAGGCCATCATCCGCTTCCGGTCAATTTTTCGCCCGTTACAATGAACGTTCCATCGCCGACGGCGTTAACGGTGCGCCGCTCTTTGCGCTCAGTGTTGACATACGCGGCAATGCCCTCCAGCACCACGATATGGTGTTTTTCGATGATGTCAGTCACCCGGCATTCAATGTTCGCCAGGCAAGCCGCGATCCGGGGCGGCTTGACCAAGCGCGACGGCACCGGCGTCAGCCCGAAGCGCGCGAATTTGTCCGTATCCGCCCCCGAACACGTCCCGATGCCGACCACCGTATCCAGAAGGTAAACGCCAGGAATCGCGATGACGCACACCCGATGCTTGCGCAACGCTGTGAAGGAGTGATTCCAGCCCCCCGTCGTCACGGCGAAAACCGGCGTGAAATCCATCACCATCGTCCAGGATATGGTCATGATGTTGTCCTTGCCGGCATCGTGGGTGGTGACCAGAACCACCGGCCCCGGCTCCAGCAGCGTAAACGCCTTGTTCAACGGCAACTCGCGCATCAACACACCTCCAATGGCGACGCCCACCCGGTTCACTCAGGTGGCCTCTTTGCCACGCTTTGGCTAAAGCGTGGCCATGAATCCGGCGATTTCCCGCTCCGCCGCCTCGTCACCCAGGACATTACCGGCATCGCAATCGGCAATCCCCTTGTTGACCTCGGCAACATACCAAGCGTCATAAGCCGCCTGCTTTTCCACCTTGCTCAACACGTCAATCGCCATGACTCACCTCCATTCAACGGCTTGATTGTAGTCGCTTTCAATAACCAGCCGATCTTTGGGCTCGCAACTCGGGAGGGTGGGAGTCGGGCTTTGCGGCGAAAGGGGAAAACCGTGGCTTATTCCTGAGGTTCCCCATCAAAAAGCATTTCGTTTTCATGCAGTTATGGTGCAGACTCCCCGCGCAAAAAGGTGCAGACTTGAGTTGCGCGAAATCGGCTGCGAAATCGACGAATTGCGATTTTGATGTTCCGTCTTGAGGAGACCTCCATGAATCTGATCGTCAATCTCCGACGCTGCATCGGCCTGGCCGCTGCAGCGCTTGCGCTCGCGGGCTGTGCCGCGATGTCACCCGGCGCCGCGCCGGTCGGCGACCCGGGCTTCGGCTTCGCGCTGTGGTCGCCGGGCCGCGCCGACAACGCGCAGCTCGAAACCCGCTACGCCGGCAAGAACCCGAACAACGCCAACTGCGTCGGCGAGAACCTTTCGCCCGCGCTGGCCTGGGCCCGCGCGCCGGCGGCCACGCGTAGCTTCGTGATCCTGATGGACGACCGGGCCGGCCGTGCCGGTCTCGGCGTGAACCACTGGGTCGCCTACGGCATCGCGCCCGAGGCGAACGGGCTGCCCGAGGCTGCGGCCGTCGCCGCACCGGCCGGTTTCAGTACCGGCAAGAACTCGCTGGGCATGCCCTACCTCGGCCCCTGCCCGCCGCGCGGCAATGCGCCGCAGCACTACGTCTACACGCTGATCGCCACCTCGCTCGAAACCGGCGCGCTGCCGCCGGGGCTGGACAAGGCCGCAGTGCTGGAGGCACTCAAGGGCGGCAAGGCGCTCGGCGCCGCGAGCCTCGTGCTGCGCTTCAACCACTGACCTCGGGCGAAATCGCAAGGAAGCGGCCGGTTCGCATTTTCGAGCGTCGGAGTTAACGCTGACAGCATACCCGCAGGGGTTGACGTCGTTGTGTTTGGGTATATCGCGGCACCACCGGCGCAACAATTTTGATTTTTGCCTGTTTTTCGGAGTTGACCGCAACAGGCGGGTAGCCGAACGAAAAGGGGGCGGATTATCGCACTTGCCTCCGCCTGGCGGGTCGCTTAGCATCGGCGGCGCCCGGCCTCGCGCCCAAGGCCGTGAGGAGAGTCCGTGGATCATCAGTTTCCCGAGGCAGCGCGCTGCCGTTTATCAGGCCATTTTCAGCCGCCGCGACATGCGCGGCCAGTTTCTGCCGACGCCCGTGCCGGATGACGTGCTCGGCCGCTTGTTGATGGCGGCGCACCATGCGCCGTCGGTCGGTTTCATGCAGCCGTGGAATTTCCTGCTGGTGCGCTCGGACGAGGTCAAGCAGCGCGTTCAGGGCGTGTTCAAGGAAGCCAACGCCGAGGCGGCGCGCATGTTCCCGGACGAGCGGCGCGAAATTTACAGCAAGCTGAAACTGCAGGGCATTCTCGAAGCGCCGATCAACCTGTGCATCACCTGCGACCGCACGCGCAGCGGCCCGGTAGTGCTCGGCCGCACCCACATGCCGACGATGGACCTTTATTCCAGCGTGTGCGCCGTCCAGAATCTGTGGCTGGCGGCGCGCGCCGAGGGGGTCGGCGTCGGCTGGGTCAGCATCTTTCACGAAAAGGCACTGCAGGACGCGCTCGGCATTCCGCACCATATCGTGCCGATTGCCTACCTGTGCATCGGTTACGTCAGCCATTTCAACGACAAGCCGGAACTGGAAAAGGCCGGCTGGCTGCCGCGTTTGCCGGTCGAGGAACTGGTGTATTTCGAGCAGTGGGGCGCCACGGATTCGGGCCAAAATTCACCGTTGACCGCAACATTGCACGACATGCAGACGGCGATGCAGAACGACGGGCGTTTTCCGCTATGAAGCCGGATTCCTCCGCCCCGCCGCTACCTCAGCTCGATCTCTCCGCCACCGGCAACCCCGAAGGCTGGCCGGTGCCGCCGCTGCCGCCCGCCGCCTGGCACGACCTGCCGGCAGGCGATGACGGCCTGGTAGCGGCCGCCGCAGAATACTACGGCAACGCCAACCTGCTGCCGGTGGCCGGCGTGCTGGCCGCCACCCGCCTGTTGCCGGCGCTGCTTCCGCGCGCCGTCGTCGCCTGCATCGGCCCGCTGGCCAACCCGCATGTCCAGGCGTGGACGCAGATCGGACATCGTCCGCGCTTGCTGCAAAACGCCACCTTGCCGCGCGCTTTGGCCGCCGCAACGCCCTACGTCTTGTTCGCCAACCCGAACGACTGACGGCCGACCGGCACCCGCAGGCAGTTGCGGTCAACGCCGCAAAACAGCTCAAAAAGCGTGGCGGCTGGCTGATCGTCGACGAAAGCCATGATCGATCCGACGCCGGACGAGAGCCTGACGCCGCTTGCCGGCACGGCCGAGGCGCCCAACCTGATCGTCCTGCGTTCGCTCGACCATTTCTTCGGGCTGGCCGGGGCGCGCGTCGGCTTCGTCTTCGCCGCCCCCGATCTGCTGGCCAGGATGGCCACGGCGATGGGGCCGTGGACGGTCGCCGGGCCGTCGCGCGCGGCGGCCCGACTGGCGCTGCTCGATACCGACTGGCAGGCGGCGATGCGCGCCCGGCTGCTGGCTGCCGGCGAGCGCCTGCACCAGTTGCTGGCGCCGTTCGGCGAGGTCAAATCGACGGCGCTGATCGCCGCGTTGAGTACGCCGCAGGCGGCCGAACTGCACGCCCATCTCGCCCGCCACGACATTCTCGTTCACCACGTCGAGCAAGGATCGCTGCTGCGCTTCGGCCTGCCGGGCAGCGAAGCCGACTGGCAACGTCTGAGCGCCGCCCTCGCCGCCTGGAAACCCGCATGAAAACGCCGCATGAAATTTGCCCATTTTTTGACGTTGACCGCAACCCTCGCCCTGCTGCCCGCCGCCCACGCCGAACTCTCTTCAAGGACGACAGCGGCCAGGAGGTCCGCCTCAAGGCGCCGGCCAAACGCATCATCACCCTCGCCCCGCATGCCACCGAAATCCTCTACGCCGCCGGTGCCGGCGAGCGGCTGGTCGGCACCGTCGAATTCAGCGACTATCCGCCCGCCGCCAAAAAAGTGCCGCGGGTCGGCAGCTATGAGCGCCTCGACCTCGAAGCCATCGCCGCGCTCAAGCCTGATCTGATAATCGCTTGGGAAACCGGCAATCCGGCCGGGCAGGTGGAAAAACTGAGGGCGCTCGGACTGACCGTCTATGCCTCGCAACCCAACCGCATGGAAGATGTCGCCGCCCAGCTCGAACGCTTCGGCCAACTAGCCGGTACCGAAGCCACCGCCAGCGCCGCCGCCGGACAATTCCGCCAGCGCCTCGAGAACCTCAGGCGCGGCAACGCGAAGAAGCCGCCAGTTCGCGTCTTCTACCAGATCTGGACAGCGCCGCTGATGACCGTCGGCGGCCCGCAGATCATCAGCGACGCCATCCGCCTGTGCGGTGGCGAGAATGTTTTCGGCAAGCTCGGCCAGATGGCGCCGACGGTCAGTGTCGAAGCGGTGCTCGAAGCCGACCCCGAAGCCATCGTCGCCACCGGCATGGGCGACGCCCGCCCGGAGTGGCTGAACGACTGGAACAAATGGACGCGCCTGACCGCGGTCAGGCGCGGCAACCTGTTCCACATCAACCCCGACCTCATGCAGCGCCACACGCCGCGCATACTCGACGGCGCCGAACAGTTGTGCGCCGACCTCGACATCGCCCGCAGTCGGCGTCCGGCAAAATGAGCCGCCGGTCGCCGTTGACCGCCATATTTGATCTGTAAGAAAGCCGCTGCCAGCGCGCTCGCTATAATCAACCGTCTGACGATTGGAGACCCGCATGAAACTCGCCCTTTCCGCCCTCGCCGCTGCGTTGCTGAGCCTGTCCGTATTCCCCGTTCATGCCGCCGAGCCGGGCACTGCCGCCATCGAGGCCATCGGCAAGATCAACGGTATGGCGCTCGCCTGCCAGCAACCGGCCATCGCCAGCCGCGCCCGCAACGCCGTGACCACCACCGCGCCGAAAACCCGCGCCAACGGCGAAGCCTTCGAGGACGCCACCAGCGCCGCCTTCCTCGAACAGGGCAAGGGGGCTGTCTGCCCCGATACGGCAAGCTTTGTCAAAGCGGTCGCCGAGGCGGAAAAGAACCTGCAAGCTGCTTTTCCGGCACCCAAATGATCCGCTTCTGCGCCGCGCTGCTTGCCGCGCTGATCGTTTGCAGCCCGGCTGTCGCCGCACCGTCGGCACACGACCTGCTGGTCGGTGACAGCAAAGACATCAACCCGCGCTACCTGCTACAGGATCCAAACGGCCGCTCGATCACCAACGAGGATTTTCGCGGGCGCTTCCAGCTCATCGCCTTCGGCTACACCTACTGCCCCGACATCTGCCCGACCACGCTGGTCGAAATGGCCGCCATCCTGAAGCAACTCGGTGATCAGGCCGACCGGCTGCAGCCGATATTCATCACCGTAGACCCCGAGCGTGACACCGCCAAGGTGCTCAAGACCTACACCGAATTCTTCGACCCGCGCATTCTCGGCCTGACCGGCTCGCCGGCCCTCGTCCGCCGCGCCGCCGACAACTTCAGGATCCGCTACGCCAAGGTGCGCGAGCCCGGTTCCGACAATTACGCAATGGACCATTCCGCCGGCATGATCCTGCTCGGCCCGGATGGCGAGTACATCAAGAAATTCGCCTTCGCCACGCCAGTCGATGAAATCACCAGGCAACTCGTGGAAATACTGGGCGCTTACCAGGCCAGTCCAACCCGGCGCTAACCGCCAATTGACTTTTTGCAGCCCCCTCGGTATCGTCCGCAGCACGCTGGCTAGCCAGCCGCGCCGATTTGAGCTCTGCTTGCGGGCGCTTCACAAATACTGCTAAAACGGGAACCGCCCAGTTCGCGTTTGTTGGCCAACTGGGTTTTTGTTTTCAGGATCAGCATGTCAGGACAATCCGTCGGCGTCGTCGAATCGCAACGCGCCCATTTCGACCAGCCACTGCACTTGCGCAGCGGCGGGGTGTTGCCCGCCTACGATCTGGTCTATGAAACCTATGGCACGCTCAATGCGGCCAAGTCGAACGCCATCCTCGTCTGCCACGCGCTCTCGGGCAATCACCACATCGCCGGGCACTATGCCGACCAACCCCAGAATATCGGCTGGTGGGACAACATCGTCGGCCCCGGTCAACCGCTCGATACTGACAGGTTCTTCGTCGTCGGCCTCAACAATCTGGGTGGCTGCCACGGGTCGACCGGGCCATCCTCGCTCAACCCGGCGACCGGCAAACCTTGGGGCGCTGATTTCCCGATGGTCGCCGTCATCGACTGGGTGCATGCCCAGGCCCGCCTCACCGACCTGCTCGGCATCGATAGCTGGGCCGCGGTGATGGGCGGCAGTCTCGGCGGCATGCAGGCGCTGCGCTGGAGCATCACTTACCCGGAGCGGGTGCGCAACGCGATCGTGATCGCCGCCGCCCCCAAGCTGTCGGCGCAGAACATCGCGTTCAACGATGTCGCCCGCCAGGCCATCCTGACCGACCCCGATTTCCACGGCGGCCACTTCTACGAGTACGACACGCGACCGGTGCGCGGCCTGCGCCTGGCGCGCATGCTCGGCCACATCACCTACCTGTCCGACGACCAGATGGGCGAGAAATTCGGCCGCGAACTGCGCAACAACGCGTTTTCCTACGGTTTCGGCGTCGAATTCGAGGTGGAATCCTACCTGCGCTACCAGGGCGACAAATTTGCCAGCCATTTCGACGCCAACACCTACTTGCTGATGACCAAGGCGCTCGATTATTTCGATCCTTCCCGCGAAGACAATGGTGACCTGAACGTCACCATGGCGCGCAGCAAGGCCAATTTCCTTATCGTCTCGTTTTCCACCGACTGGCGCTTCACGCCCGCCCGCTCGAAGGAAATCGTCGCCGCGTTGCTCGCCAACGGGCGCAACGTGTCCTACGCGGAAATCAGCCTGAACTTCGGCCACGACTCCTTCCTGATGAATGACGCGCACTATTACGGCGTGGTCAACGCCTACCTGCGGAACATCAAGCTATGACGCACACTTTGGGCCGCCCCGACTTCGACCTCATCACCGCCTGGATCGAGCCGGGCGACCGCGTGCTCGACCTCGGCTGCGGCGACGGAACCCTGTTGCGACACCTGATCGACACCCGTGGCGTGCACGGCTGGGGCGTCGAAATCGACGACGCCAACATTCTTGCCGCGATCAGGAACGGGATCAACGTCATCCAGGGCAACCTGGAGCGTGGCCTGGACGAATTCGCCGATCAGGCCTTCGACCACGTCGTGCTGTCGCGCACCCTGCAAACGGTGCGCCACACCGAGGGCATCCTGCGCGAGATGCTGCGCGTCGGCCGCGAGGCCGTCATTTCCTTCCCGAACTTTGCCTACTGGAAGAACCTTCGTTCGGTTCTCGACGGCCGCATGCCGGTTTCGGAAGATCTCCCGTACCAGTGGTACGACTCACCCAACGTGCGCTTTTTCACGCTGCTCGATTTCGAGGCGCTGTGCGACAAGATGGGCCTGGTCATCCGCGAGCGCAATGTGCTGGATGAGGAAGGCAATCTGGTCGACAACGAGGTCAATTTCCTCGGCAGCCTGGCCGTCTATCGACTGACCCTGAACCGCTGATGCCGGCCTGGCTTGCGGCGCTGCTGACGCGGAAGATGCTGATCTGCGTCTTCACCGGTTTTTCTTCCGGTCTGCCGCTTTATCTGCTGCTCAACCTGCTGCCTGCCTGGCTGCGCAGCGAGGGGGTCGATCTCAAGACCATCGGCTTCTTCGCCCTGATCCAGTTTCCCTACACCTGGAAATTTCTCTGGTCGCCGCTGCTCGACCGCTTCAGCGTCCCCGGTTTCGGGCGCCGGCGCGGCTGGATGCTGCTGACGCAAGTCGGTCTGCTGTTCGCCATCGGCTTCATGGGCGGCCTCGACCCGAAGGAAAACATCTGGCCCATCCTGTGGCTCGCCGCCCTGCTCGCTTTCCTTTCCGGAACCCAGGATATTGCGGTTGACGCCTTCAGAAGGGAGATTCTGAGCGACAACGAACTGGGTCTGGGCAACGCGGTGCATGTAAACGCCTACCGCATCGCCGGACTGATTCCCGGCTCGCTGTCGCTGATCCTCGCCGACCGCCTGCCGTGGAACGAGGTGTTCTGGATCACCAGCGCCTTCATGATCCCCGGCATGGTCATGGCCTGGCTGGTCAGCGAACCGTGCATCAAGGGCACGCCCAAGACCCTGCGCCAGGCGGTGACCGAACCCTTCCACGAATTCATGGGTCGTCAGGGCTGGCGCGGTGCCATGTTGATTCTCGGCTTTATCTTTCTCTACAAGTTGGGCGACAGCCTGAGCACCGCGCTGGCGACGCCCGTTCTACCTCGACATGGGCTTCACCAAGACCGACATCGGCCTGATCGCCAAGCATGCCGGGCTCTGGCCGGCGGTCATCGGCGCCCTGCTCGGCGGCCTGTGGATGGTGAAACTTGGCATCAACCGCGCGTTATGGCTGTTCGGCGTCGTACAACTGGTGTCGATATTCGGCTTCGCCTGGCTGGCGGCGCAGGGCCATTACGACAGCATCGGCGCCGGCGAACGACTGGCGCTGGCTTTCGTCATCGGACTCGAAGCGCTGGGCGTCGGGCTCGGTACGGCGGCCTTCGTCGCCTTCATCGCCCGCTCGACGCATCCGGCCTACACCGCGACACAGATGGCGCTATTCACCAGTCTGGCAGCGGTGCCGCGCACCTTCGTCAATGCCTCGGCTGGCTGGCTGGTTGAAATGCTGGGCTGGACCAGCTTCTTCTGGCTGTGCGCCGCGCTCGCAGTTCCCGGCATGATCCTGCTGCTGAAGGTCGCCCCGTGGAATGCGCGGGGCTCAAGCCCGGCCTGAACTGAACGGTTTATGACCTGAAGAGCGCGGTCAACGGGCTGTAACCAGCAAATTCCGAACCGACCGCCAGCCGCGCCAGACAATGAACGCACGCTTGGTCCACCGCCAGGCGCGTCTTGGACTGACCACAACGCCCACGGCAACCGTGACACCGACCACCTCGGGGTGATGTTTCAGCCATTCAACACCCAGCAATGCCCGGTTAACATTTCCCAAGGTGTTTTCAAGCGGGCCGGTGTGGCTGGCCAGCACTCTGCGTTGCGCTGCAATGCGCTCGCGTAGCGCGCCGTGGCGCTGCGCGAGCTCCACGGTGCGAGAACTCACTGCATTTCCTCACGACGCCGCAATTGCGCGATGTCGGTTTCCAGTTCGGCAAGGCTGGCGCTGAACATTTTGCTGGGCTGCCTCAACTGGCGGCGCAAGGAGGCAAAAACGATGAAGCCGACGACAAGAAACACGGTCGCCGCGATGCCGAAGACCAGCACACGCTGCTCCCAATAGAACAGCGCGATACAGCATATTGCCATGATGATGCCGAGGGCAAAAAGCCAAGCAGCGCCGAACGCCTTGGCCCACAGCGACATCAGGCGGAGCTTTTCCTCCTCGACTTCGGTGACGAGAAGTTCGGCCCGCGTCTTGCTGATTGCAAGCAGCGTCCCGAGCAGGTTCTTCAAGGCGGAAAAGAGGCCTTCGCGGCCAGCTTCGCCGCCCGCTCCCGCGGACATGCGATTAACGACGGCCGATCAGTACACCAAGGGCGAGCCCCAGGGCAGCAGCAACGCCGACCGCTTTCCACGGCTCCTCATGCACGAAATCGTCGGTCGCCCGGGCAGCGGCCTTGGTCTTGTCGACGACGGCAGCCTCGAAATCGGCCAGACGCTCCTTGGCATCGCGCAGGCGGAGGGCGATCCGCTCGCGCAGTTCGCCAGCCTTGTCGCCGGCAGCACCGGCCGTGGCACGCAGCAGTTCTTCGGTATCCGAGATCACGATCTTGAGATCGGAAACCAGCCTATCCTTGTTGGCAACAGTCATTTCGTCAGACATTTTCAATCTCCCAAGTGGCAGTTATTCATATTGCACAGGTTATCCCGTTCAGACAGTGAAAGCAATTCACCCCATCCATTCATAGTCAATAACCAGCGGCGCATGATCCGAGAAGCGCTCGGCCTTGTAGATCTCGGCCTGGCGCACACTGTTCGCCAGACCCGGCGTCGCGATCTGGTAGTCGATCCGCCAGCCGACATTCTTGGCCCAGGCCTGACCACGATTGCTCCACCAGGTGTAGGACTCGCCCGTCGCTTCGGGATGCAGTCGGCGATAAACATCGACCCAGCCCTGATCGTCGAAGACGCCGGTCAGCCAGGCCCGCTCCTCGGGCAGGAAGCCGGAATTCTTCTGGTTGGATTTCCAGTTTTTGAGATCGATTTCCTTGTGGGCGATGTTCCAGTCGCCGCACAGGACGACTTCGCGCCCCTCGGCGCGCAAGGCAGCGAGATGCGGCAGGAAGGCGTCAAGAAAGCGGAACTTGGCTTCCTGACGTTCGGGCGATGACGATCCGGAGGGCAGATAGAGCGAAATGACCGAGAGATTGCCGAAATCGGCCCGGATGTAGCGCCCTTCGGCATCGAACTCGCCACCATCGAAGCCCTCGATGACGCGATCGGGCTGCTTGCCGGCTCCAGATGCCGACGCCGCTGTAACCCTTTTTCTCGGCTACGTGATAGAAGGCGTGCATACCGTCCGGTGAGCACATTTCCGGCGTCAGGTCGGGCAATTGCGCCTTGAGTTCCTGCAGGCAAACGACATCCGGCGCCCGCGCGACCACCCAGGGGAGCACGTTTTTGCTCCAGGCGCTGCGAATACCATTGAGATTCAGGGAGATGATGCGTAACATTCGGTCGGTTCGCGCCGTGTTGCCGCGGCGTGCAGGAATGGAAAAGTATGGACTTTCGTCAGGAATTCATCGAATTCGCCCTCGGCTGCAAGGTATTGCGCTTTGGCGAATTCACGACCAAGGCGGGGAGACTCTCCCCGTACTTCTTCAATGCCGGGCTGTTCAACGACGGGCAGTCGCTGGCGCGCCTGGCGGAATTCTACGCCAAAGCCGCCGAAGCCGGCGGCGTGCACTTCGACATGCTGTTCGGGCCGGCCTACAAGGGCATCCCGCTGGTCGCCGCAATCTCGATCGCGCTGGCGCAGCGCGGCCGGAACTTTCCCTTTGCCTTCAACCGCAAGGAAGCCAAGGACCACGGCGAGGGCGGCAGCATCGTCGGCGCGCCGCTTGCCGGTCGGGTGCTGATCGTCGATGACGTAATCAGCGCCGGCACCTCGGTGCGCGAATCGGTCGAACTGATCCGCGCCGCCGGCGCCACACCGGCCGGTGTGCTGATCGCGCTGGATCGCCAGGAACGTGGCCTCGGCGAGTTGTCCGCAGTTCAGGAAGTGCGGCGCGACTACGGCATCCCGGTGATTGCCGTCGCCGGATTGGGCGACCTGATGGCCTACCTCGAACATCATCCGGAATTTTCATCGTATCAGACAGCCGTCGCACGGTATCGGGAGCAATATGGTGTCAGTCAATAAATTATCCGCCAGCCTGATCTTCATGCTGGCGGCTTTCTCGGTACAAGCAGCAGCCCCGGCTGGACCCGGCCGCTTTTATTGCTGCGAAGGCGGGCGCATTTGTGGGGATGCACTCCCGGAACAATGCCGCGGCAAGGCCTACCGCATTCTCGACAGCGGTGGAAATTTGCTCAAGGAAGTCGGACCGCCGCTGACCGCCGAACAGAAGGCCGAAGCTGCCGCCGAAGCACAGCGCAAGAAGGAACTCGAGGAACATGCCACGGAACAGCGGCGCAAGGACCAGGCTCTGCTCGACACCTACGCCACGCCGCAGGACATCGATATGGCCCAGAGCAAGGCCGAGGCCGACGTCAATCTGGCCATTCAGGGCGCCGAGGACCGTATCGCCGCAGCGCGCAAGCAGCGCAAGAAACTTGAGGACGAAGCCGAGTTCTACAAGAAGAAGACCTTACCCGCCGAGGTCGCCAAGGGCCTGCGCGACGTCGATCACGAAATCAAGACACAGCAGGAACTGCTCGACGTCAAGAAGGGCGACGCGGCGACAATCAAGGCCAAGTACGACGCCGATCGCAAGCGCTACAGCCAGTTTGACTGGCCGGCCGGCAACGCCCCAGGCGCCGAGCAAGGCCAGCACGCCGGCCGCCGGCCAGCCGCGCTGATCAGCCTGCCAGTTTTTGCCGCAGCAGGTCGTTGACCTGTTGCGGATTGGCCTTGCCCTTGGCCGCCTTCATCACCTGACCGACCAGCGCATTGAAGGCCTTTTCCTTGCCCGCCCTGAACTCGGCGACATTGGCGGCATTGGCCGCCAGCACCTCGTCGACCAATGCCTCGATGGCGCCGCTGTCGGTAATCTGTTTCAGGCCCTGTTTTTCGATGATCTCGTCGGCCGTCGCGCCTTCGCCATTCCATAGGGCCTCGAATACCTTCTTGGCGATGTTGTTGGAAATGGTGTTGTCGGCAATGCGCTGGATCAGACCGGCCAGTTGGGCTGCGGAAACCGGTGAAGCGTCCAGTTCTTTCCCTTCCTTGTTGAGGCGTGCGGCGAGATCGACCATGACCCAGTTGGCGCAGGGCTTGGCATTGGCTTTGCCGGCGATTGCCACGGTCGACTCGAAATAATCGGCCATTTCCTGGCTGGCGGTCAGCGTCGTCGCATCGTAGGCCGAGAGCCCGAGATCGTCGATGAAGCGCTCGCGCATCTGGCCCGGCAGTTCAGGCAACTCGCCCCTGACGCGCTCGATCCAGTCGGCCGAGATAACCAGCGGCAGCAGGTCGGGATCGGGGAAATAACGGTAGTCGTGCGCGTCTTCCTTGCTGCGCATCATGCGCGTCTCGCCGTTATCCGGGTCGAACAGCACGGTGGCCTGCTGGATCCTGCGACCTTCCTCGATTTCGTTGATCTGCCACTGGACTTCGTAATCGATGGCTTCCTTGAGGAAACGGAAGGAGTTCAGGTTCTTGATTTCGCGCCGGGTGCCGAATTCGGCCTGGCCCTTGGGGCGCACCGAAACATTGGCATCGCAGCGGAACGAACCTTCCTGCATGTTGCCGTCGCAGATGCCGATCCAGCGCACCAGCGCGTGCAGCACCTTGGCGTAGGCGACGGCCTCTTCCGACGAGCGCATGTCCGGCTCGGTAACAATCTCCAGCAGCGGCGTCCCGGCGCGGTTGAGGTCGATGCCGGACTTGCCGTGGAAGTCTTCATGCAGCGACTTGCCGGCATCTTCTTCGAGATGGGCGCGGGTCAGGCGGACGACTTTCTCGTACGCCTTGTCGCCCTGGCCGACCTGCAGCGTGATGTTGCCGCCAACCACCACCGGCAGGTCCATCTGGCTGATCTGGTAGCCCTTGGGCAGGTCCGGGTAGAAGTAATTCTTGCGGGCGAAAACCGATTTCTTCGCCACCTCGGCGCCGATCGCCAGTCCGAAGCGGATCGCGCATTCCACCGCCTTCCTGTTGAGCACCGGCAAAACGCCGGGCAAAGCGAGGTCGACCGCGCAAGCCTGCGTGTTCGGTGCAGCACCGAAAGCCGTCGCCGCACCCGAGAAAATTTTCGAAACCGTCGCCAGCTGCGCGTGCGTCTCGATACCGATTACCACTTCCCACTGATTCATCGTTTCATTCCGTTTCTTAACAACGCCCCGACTTGCCCTCGACGATCAACGGCCACAGGTAACTGAAAGCATCGCCTTCGCAGGATTTTGGACAGTTGTCGAAGGCGATCGTCACCTTGTTCCCCTGCTCCCACATGCGGACCGTGCAGCCGGTTTCCTGGCGGTGCCTGAGCAGCGCCTGCGGCATCTTCTCGATCTGCTCGAAATCCCGCAGGCTGAAGCGACAGGCACCGTACTCCTTCATCGTCACCTGGGCATCGAAGGTCTGCACGCTGGCTTCCTTGACCAGCAGGTCGAGGCGCCGGTCGGTCCCGATCGCATCCCGGGTCGAGCACTTGGCGCGCACATTGAGCGGGCGCGTCGCCTGCGGCTTGATGTTGCGGTTCTTCAGGTACTTGAGCGGCTGCGATTCGATCTTCTGTTCGCCGGTTGCGGTTGACCCACCGGCCGAACCGGATTCCGCCTGCTTTCCGGTTTCGGCACAACCGGCCGCCAGCAGGAGCGCAAGTAGCCAGACCGCCCGCATCGGTTTCACGCCAGCCCGTCCGGCCGCCGCAGATGCCAATCGGTCGCCTGCTGGTAACGGTGCGCCACGTTGAGCAGCTGCGCTTCGGCGAAGTAGTTGCCGATCAGCTGCAGCCCCACCGGCAGGCCGCCGGCAAAGCCACAAGGCACCGACATGCCGGGCAGGCCGGCCAGATTGACGGCAATGGTGTAGATGTCCGACAGGTACATCTGCACCGGGTCGGCGGCCTTTTCGCCGAGCTTGAAGGCGGTCGACGGCGAGGTCGGCCCCATGATCACGTCGCAGGACTTGAAGGCCTCGACGAAATCGTCGGCGATCAGGCGGCGGATGCGCTGCGCCTGCAGGTAGTAGGCGTCGTAGTAGCCGTGCGACAGCACGTAGGCGCCGATCAGGATGCGCCGCTTGACCTCGGCGCCGAAGCCCTGGGCGCGGCTCTTCATGTACATGTCGTCGAGGCTGGCGTAGTCCTCGGCGCGGAAGCCGTAGCGCACGCCATCGAAACGCGACAGGTTGGAACTGGCCTCGGCCGGCGCGATGACGTAGTAGGCCGGCACCGACAGATGCGAATTGGGCAGCGAAACCTCGACGGTCGTCGCGCCCAGCTTTTCGTATTCGGCAATGGCGGCGCGCACGGCGGCCATCACCTCGGCATCGCAGCCCTCGCCGAAAAATTCCTTGGGCAGGCCGATGCGCAGGCCGTTCAGCGGCTTGTCGAGATCGCGGGCGTAATCTTCGAGCGGGCGGTCGAGCGAGGTCGAATCGCGCTCGTCGAAACCGGCCATCGTGTTGAGCAGCAGCGCGCAGTCTTCGGCGCTCGCCGCCATCGGGCCGCCCTGGTCGAGCGACGAGGCGAAAGCGATCATGCCGTAGCGCGAAACCACGCCGTAGGTCGGCTTGAGGCCGGTCAGGTTGCACAGCGCGGCCGGCTGGCGGATCGAGCCGCCGGTATCGGTGCCGGTCGCCGCCGGCGCCAGGCGGGCAGCGACCGCTGCCGCCGAACCGCCGGAAGAACCGCCGGGCACGCGCTCGTTATCCCACGGATTGCGCACCGGGCCGAAGAACGAGGTTTCGTTCGACGAGCCCATGGCGAATTCGTCCATGTTGGTCTTGCCCAGCGAAACGAGGCCGGCTTCGCTTTCCATCTTGCGGATCACCGTCGCATCGTAGGGCGAGACGAAATTGGCCAGCATCTTCGAACCGCAGGTCGTCCGCCAGCCTTCGGCGCAGAAGATGTCCTTCTGGGCGATCGGAATGCCGGTCAACTGGCCAGCCGTGCCGGCAGCGATCCGGGCATCGGCGGCGCGCGCCGAATTCAGGCTTTTTTCGGCGTTGACCGTGACAAAGGCATTGAGCGCCGGATTCAGGCGCTCGATACGGTCGAGAAAGAGTTGGGTCAATTCGACGCTGGAAATCTGTTTCGCGGCCAGCGCCTGCGACAACTGCTTGAGACTGGCATTGATCATTCGATCACCTTCGGCACGAGGTAGAGGCCGGCTTCGGTCTCCGGCGCCACCGCCTGGAAGGCGGCGCGGCGATCTTCTTCGGTCACCGCGTCGGTGCGCAGACGCTGGCTGAGATCCTGCGCGTGCGCCATCGGCTCGACGCCGCGGGTATCGACCGCCTGCATCTGCTCGATCAGCTGGAAGATGCCGTTGAGATGGCCCTGCGTGGTAATGGCTTCGGATTCGCTGATCTCGATGCGGGCGAGATGAGCGATGCGCTGAACCTGTTCTAGTGTGAGCGACATGGCGAGCAAAGGCTTTTTGCAGTGCACAAAGCCTTAAAATGGAGAGCGTTATAAGGTATCATAAAAGTTTTCCCTACTGCACCCTCAGCAGCGGAGTTACAGATGTTCGGATTTCTCAGCAAATACTTCTCCAACGACCTCGCCATCGACCTCGGCACGGCCAACACGCTCATTTATGTGCGCGGCCGCGGCATCGTCCTCGATGAGCCTTCGGTCGTCGCGATCCGCCTCGAAGGCGGCCCCAACGCCAAAAAATCGATCCAGGCCGTCGGCAAGGAAGCCAAGGAAATGCTTGGCAAGGCCCCTGGCAGCATTACCGTCATCCGCCCGATGAAAGACGGCGTGATCGCCGATTTCACGGTCACCGAGCAGATGCTCAAGCAGTTCATCAAGAAAGTTCACGATTCCAAGCTGTTTAGCCCGAGCCCGCGCATCATCATCTGCGTGCCCTCCGGTTCGACCCAGGTCGAGCGCCGCGCCATCCGCGAATCGGCGATCGGCGCCGGCGCCAGCCAGGTTTACCTGATCGAGGAGCCGATGGCTGCCGCGATCGGCGCCGGTCTGCCGGTTTCCGACGCAACCGGTTCGATGGTCGTCGATATCGGCGGCGGCACCACCGAAGTCGGCGTCATCTCGCTGGGCGGCCTGGTCTATGCCGGTTCCGTCCGCGTTGGCGGCGACAAGCTGGACGAAGCAATCATGAGTTACATCAGCCGCAACTACGGCATGATGATCGGTGAAAACACCGCCGAGAAAATCAAGAAAAACATCGGCTCGGCCTTCCCCGGCGCCGAGGTCAAGGAAATGGAAGTTTCCGGCATCAACAAGGCCGAAGGCATCCCGCGCAAATTCACGATTTCCTCCAACGAAATTCTCGAGGCGCTGACCGATCCGCTCAACCAGATCGTTTCCGCCGTCAAGTCGGCGCTCGAAAAGACCCCGCCCGAACTCGGCGCCGACATTGCCGAACGTGGCATGGTGCTGACCGGCGGTGGCGCCTTGCTGCGCGACCTCGACCGCCTGCTGATGGAAGAAACCGGCCTCCCCGTCATCGTTGCCGACGAACCGCTGATCTGCGTCGCCCGTGGTTCGGGTCTGGCACTGGAAAAGATGGACAAGCTGGCTTCGATCTTCGCCTCCGAGTAAAACGGGACGCCATCCGTGGCCGGATTCGACCACGCTCCGCCGCCTTTCTTCAAGAGAGGGCCAGCACCGCTGGCCCTTCTGACTTTCTACACCCTGCTTTCACTGGCCATATTCGTCGTCGATCTGCGCTTCCGCAGCCTTGATCTGCTCCGGCAGAGCGTCGCGCTGGTGGTCGACCCAGTGCAGCGCGTTGCGCAAACGCCAGGCAGCCTGGTCGACTACGCGAGGAATTACCTTCAAGGGATGCAGTCCCTGCAGCGCGACAACGACGAACTGCGCCATGCCAAGCTGAGTACGGCGCCGAATCTGCTGCGTCTGGAACAACTGGAAGCCGAGAACGATCGTCTGAGGAAGCTGCTGGTCGTCAACGAACGTGAAAAGGCCAAGGGTCAGGTTGCCCAGATCCTCTACACGGCGCGCGACCCGTTTTCGCGCAAGGTCATTGTCGACAAGGGCCAGCAATCCGGCATTGTCGCCGGCCAGCCGGCGATCGACGAAGCCGGCGTCGTCGGCCAGGTGACCCGCGTTTTCCCTTTCTCGGCCGAGATCACGCTGATTAGCGACAAGGATCAGGCGGTGCCGGTGCAGATCGTGCGCACCGGCCAGCGCTCGGTCGTCTTCGGCCTCGGCAACGGACAGCTCGAACTGCGCTATATGCCGGCCAACGCCGACGTCCAGGTCGGCGACGTGCTCGTCACCTCGGGCCTCGACAGCGTTTATCTGCAGGGCTACCCGGTCGCCAAAGTGGTCAACATCGAGCGTGACAGCGCCTATTCCTTCGCCCGTATCTTCTCCGAACCGATTGCCGGCGTCGAGAATTTCGGTGAAGTCATGGTCCTCGACCCGCGCCAGCCGCTGCCACCAGCACCACCCGCGGCAAAAGGGCGCGGCAGCGACGGCAGCGACAAGCCCGGCCTGCGCCCCAAAAAGAAGCGCGCGGCGAAAGGAAACTGATGCAACCGACCTTTTCTTCCTCGCGCATCCTGCTACCGGTCCGTCCCTGGTTCATTTACCTGAGCCTGATCGTCGCCTTGCTGCTCAATTTTCTGCCCACCGCCCACTGGCCCGGCATGCCGGACTGGGTGGCGCTGGTGCTGTGCTTCTGGAGCGTGCGCGAGTTTCGCCGGGTCGGCATGGGCTGGGCCTTCGTGCTCGGCTTGCTGATGGATGTGGCCGATGGCGCGGTGCTCGGCCAGCACTGCTTCGCCTACGTGATTCTCGCCTTCACAACCGCCTCGCTATCGCGCCGGGTGCTCTGGTTCCCGTTGCTCCAGCAGGCGCTGCAGGTCCTGCCCTTGCTGTTGTTGACCCAGGTGATCCAGGCCCTGATGCGCCTTGCGGTGGGTGCCGACTTCCCGGGCTGGGGCTATTTCGTTGGCCCCCTGATTGCCAGCCTGCTCTGGGTTCCCCTTACCTTCATCCTGCTTCTGCCCCAGTACCAGCCCGTCGAGCAGAATCCGGACCGTCCCATCTGACGAGATTTCAGACATGGGCGATTTCCACAATTCCGAAAGCGACATAGACCGCTTCCGTTTCCGTCTCGGCTTCGCTACGCTCCTGGTGCTGCTGGCCTTTGGCCTGCTGCTCGGGCGCTTCGTCTGGTTACAGGTCGTTCAGCATGACTTCTATCGCACCCGCGCCGAAGACAACCGCATCGCGCTGATCCCGATCGTGCCCAACCGGGGGGTCATCACCGACCGCAACGGCGTCATCCTCGCCCGCAACTATTCGGCATTCACGCTGGAAATCACGCCCGCCCAGGTTGACGACCTGGAAACGACGGTCGACGCGCTGGCCGAGGTGATCGATATCCAGCCCAAGGACCGCAAGCGCTTCAAGCGCTTGATGGACGAAGCCAAAAACTTCGAGTCGATCCCCATCCGCACGCGACTGAGCGATGCTGAAGTCGCCCAGTTCGCTGCCCAGCGTTACCGCTTCCCGGGGGTTGAGGTCAAGGCCCGCCTCTTCCGCCAGTACCCCCTTGGGACAGTCGGTTCGCACGCCCTCGGCTACATCGGGCGGATCACCGACCACGACCTGAAATGGATCGAGGAAGAGGAAAAGCAGGCGAATTACAAGGGCACCGACCACATTGGCAAGAACGGTCTGGAGCAGCACTACGAGTTCGAGCTGCACGGTGAAACCGGCTACGAGGAAGTCGAGATCGACTCCGGCGGCCGTGCCGTGCGCAGCCTGAAGCGGATTCCACCGGTTTCCGGCAACAACCTTCAGTTGACCCTGGATGCCAGGCTGCAGGAAATCACCGAACAGGCCTTCGGCGACCGCAAGGGCGCACTGGTCGCCATCGACCCGACCACCGGCGGCATCCTGGCGCTCGTTTCCAATCCGACCTACGACCCCAACCTCTTCGTCAACGGCATCACGCCGGACAACTGGAAGGAACTGAACGAGCACCCGAGCAAGCCGATGGTGAACCGCGCCATCAACGGCGCCTATCCCCCGGGTCGACCTTCAAACCCTTCATGGCGCTGGCCGCGCTGGAAATGGGCAAACGCACACCCAATCAGACGATCAGCGATCCCGGCTATTTCAATTTCGGCAATCACCAGTTCCGCGATGACAAGAAGGGCGGCCACGGCAGCGTGGACATGTACAAGTCGATTGTCCAGTCCTGCGACACCTACTATTACATGCTGGCCAACGACATGGGGATCGACAACATCGCCAGGTTCATGGGCTCTATCGGCCTCGGCCAGCGCACCGGCGTCAACCTGGGCAAGGACGATTCGAGCGAATCTAAAGGCGTGCTACCCTCGCAGGAGTGGAAGAAGCAGCGCTTCAAGAAACCCGAACAGCAGAAATGGTATGCCGGTGAAACCATCTCGATCGGCATCGGCCAGGGTTACAACGCCTATACGCCGATACAGCTGGCTCAGGCCACTGCCGTCGTCGCCAACAATGGCGTGATGTTCCGCCCGCATCTGGTCAACCAGATCATCGACGCCAAGACCGGCGAGAAACGCCCGGTCGAGCCGCAGCCGCTGCGCGACCTGAAACTGAAGCAGCAGAACATCGACGTCATCCGCCGGGCCATGGTCGGCGTCATCAAGGAAGGCACGGGCACCCGGGCGTTTGCCGGCGCGCCTTACGAAGCCGCCGGCAAAACGGGAACGGCGCAGGTTTACTCGCTGAAGGGCGCCGATTACAAGGCGAGCGGCGTCAAGAAGGAGTTGCGTGACCACGCTTTGTTCATTGCCTACGCGCCGGCCGACAAACCCAGAATTGCGCTGGCCGTACTCGTCGAGAATGGCGGCTTCGGCGCCCAGTCGGCGGCCCCGATCGCCCGCATGGTGCTCGACTACTACTTGCTGGGCAAGCTGCCGGCCGGTGCCGCCAGTGAAGATGCCGCGGCCGTAGAGGATGACGGCGAAGAATGATTGACGTGATCGGAACCCTGAAGCGTGGCGGGCGTGGACTGATTGCCCATATCGACTTTCCGCTGCTGCTGATCACCCTCACCATCATGGCGGTCGGTCTGGCCACCGTGCATTCGGCCACTTTCGACGGCAACCACCGCTTGCTGGCGCAGGCCGGCAACATGGGCGTGGCCATGGTCATCATGTGGTTCGTCGCGCGCCTGCCACCCCATAAACTCATGGGTTTTGCCATACCGCTATACGTTGTCGGCCTGCTGCTGCTGATCGCCGTCTTCATGTTCGGGATCAAGGTCAATGGCGCCAAGCGCTGGCTGTCGCTCGGCTTCACCCGTATCCAGCCGTCGGAAATCATGAAGATCGCCATGCCGTTGATGCTCGCCTGGTATTTCCACAAATACGAAGCCACGCTGCGCGCCCGCCATTTCATGGTGGCGGCCCTGCTGCTGCTGGTGCCCTTCGCCCTTATCGCCAAGCAGCCGGACCTCGGCACCGCCTTGCTGGTCGGCGGCGCCGGCTTTTTCGTAATCTTCTTCGCCGGCCTTCCCTGGAAAATCATCGTCGGCCTGATCGCCGCCGCCGGCGCCGCCGCGCCGCTGCTCTGGGGGATGATGCACGACTACCAGCGCAAGCGCTTCCTGACCCTGATCGACCCGACCACCGACCCGCTCGGCGCCGGTTATCACATCATCCAGTCCACCATCGCCATCGGTTCCGGCGGCCCGTTCGGCAAGGGTTATCTCAACGGCACCCAGACCCACCTCGAATTCATTCCGGAAAAACATACCGATTTCATTTTCGCCGTCTATTCGGAGGAGTGGGGCCTGCTCGGCAACGCCGTTTTGCTCTTTCTCTACACGCTGCTGATCGGCCGCGGCATGATGATCGCCGCCGCCGCCCCGACCGTGTTCACGCACCTGCTGGCGGGCGCCATCACGCTCGGCTTCTTCACCTACGCCTTCATCAACATGGGCATGGTCAGCGGCATCCTGCCGGTGGTCGGCGTTCCGCTGCCCTTCATGAGTTACGGCGGCACGGCGCTGGTCACGCTGTTCCTCGGCATCGGTATCCTGATGTCGATCCACACCCACGGCGGTCGGGTCAACAAGTGAATTGCCGTCTCGTCGCCTGTACGCTTGCCGCCCTGCTGCTGGCGGCGTGTGGCAGCGCCCCGAAACAGGATGGCGCGGTCGACGGGCAAAAAGGGGCTGTTTCCAAGACGCCGACCAGAAAGCCGACGGCCGTCCTCAAGAAGGGCGGCGGCTTCTACAAGGACGACGGCCCGGCCGAAGACATTCCCGACGGTCTCGACGACATTCCCGACGCCGAACCGAAGTGGGAACCGCTGCACAAGCCGGCGACCAAGCCCTATGTCGTGCTCGGCAAGGAATACGTGCCCAACACCACGCTCAAGTCCTACAAGGCGCGCGGCATCGCCTCCTGGTACGGCAAGAAGTTCCACGGGCAAAAAACTTCGATCGGCGAACCCTACGACATGTTCGCCATGACCGCCGCCCATCCGACGCTGGCGCTGCCCTCCTATGTACGCGTTACCGGCGTGCAAAGCGGCAAGTCGGTTGTCGTCCGCATCACCGACCGCGGCCCCTTCCATGCCGACCGCGTCATCGACCTTTCCTACACCGCCGCCTACAAGCTCGGCCTGATCAACGGTGGCAGCGGGCAGGTCGAAGTCGAGGCCATCATCCCTGGCGAGCCAGCCAGCACATCGTATGCACAGGTAAGCCCGCCGCCCCGACCGGCAGCGGCTGAAAGGGATGAAATCGAAGCGCTGGTCAAGCGCCTGGCGCTCGAGGAACGGCCGGTGCAGACCACCGCCATGGCCGGCCCGAGCGGAGCAGGCGCCGCCCAGAAAGGCGTTTTTCTGCAACTCGGCGCCTTCTCCAGCGCCGACAATGCCGAGAGCCTGAAGAGTCATCTGGCCCGCGAACTTGACTGGCTGACCGAGCCGATGCGCGTTCAGCCGGGCGGCGGCATCCATCGCCTGCAACTCGGCCCCTACGCCAGCCGGGCCGATGCCGACCGGGTTGCCGAAAAAATCCGCGCCGCACTGGGCGCCAAGCCGACCGTCGTCATCCGCTAGCCGGCGGCAGAGAAACTGGCCGTCGTTTGACCCGAATCAATGGCGCCCCGGTTGCGCCGGCTATACTCGAACGCTCAACTTACAGCAGGCAAATCATGAGCTCCCTGCCCGAACTCATCTGTCCGGCCGGCAGTCTGCCGGCGCTCAAGGCTGCCGTGGATAACGGCGCCGACGCCGTCTATCTCGGCTTCAAGAACGATACCAACGCGCGCAACTTCGCCGGACTGAATTTCGATCAGAAAACCATGGCCGAGGGCATTCGTTACGCCCACGCCAAGGGCCGCGAAGTGCTGCTCGCCATCAATACCTTCGCCCAGGCCGGGCGGGTTGCCGACTGGCAGAAGGCCGTCGATGCCGCGGTCGACCAGGGTGTCGATGCCATCATCCTGGCCGACATCGGTCTGCTCGATTACGCCCGCAACCGCCACCCGCAGCAACGCCTGCATCTCTCGGTGCAAGGCTCGGCGACCAGCTACGAGGCGATCAATTTCTGCCAGCGCGAATTCGGCGTGCGCCGCGCCGTGCTACCGCGCGTGCTGACCCTGGCCCAGGTCGAACATGTCATCAGGAACACCAGCGTCGAAATCGAGGTTTTCGGTTTCGGCAGCCTGTGCGTCATGAACGAGGGGCGTTGCTGGTTGTCTTCCTACGCCTGCGGCGAATCGCCGAATACCGTCGGTGCCTGCTCGCCGGCCAAGTACGTCAAGTGGGACAAGAAGCCGGGCGCCATGGAAACGCGGCTCAACGGCATTTTGATCGACCGCTTCGGCGATGACGAGCCAGCCGGCTATCCGACCTTGTGCAAAGGTCGCTTCGAAGTCCAGGGCGAAACCTATTACGCGCTGGAGGAACCGGTCAGCCTGAATGTCATCTCGATCCTGCCGGAAATCCTCAGGATCGGTGTGCGGGCCATCAAGGTCGAAGGTCGCCAGCGCAGTCCCGCCTACGTCACGCAAGTTACCCGCACCCTGCGCGCGGCGCTCGACTCGCTGGCCAACGGGGCCGAGCAGTTCCACGTGAAACCAGCCTGGCAAGCCGATCTGGCGAAGGTTTCCGAAGGCAGCCAGGCGACGCTGGGCGCCTACAGCCGGCCATGGCGCTGACGGGGCGCGCATGAAACTCTCCCTGGGACCCCTGCTCTACTTCTGGCCCAAGGCCGAAGTCATGGAGTTTTACGCAGAGATGGCGCAAAACCCGGCGCTCGACATCATCTATGTCGGCGAGGTCGTCTGCTCGCGCCGCCAGCAGCTTCGCACTTCAGACTGGATCGGGCTGGCGCGCGACCTGAGCGATGCCGGCAAGCAGGTCGTCATTTCCGCCCAAGCCCTGCTCGAATCGGAAAGCGACCTGAAGACACTGCGCCGGCTGATCGACGATTTGGCCGACATTCGTGGCTGCATGATCGAGGCCAACGACCTTGGCGCGGTCAACCTGGTTCACGGGCAGGATTTCGTCGCCGGCCCGCATCTGAACATCTACAACGAGGCAACGCTCGCCACCTACGCGCGCTTTGGACTCAAACGCTGGGTGCCGCCGCTCGAGGCAACCCGGCACCTGATCGAAACCTTGCACCGGAGCAAGCCGGCCGACGTCGAGACCGAGGTCTTCGTCTACGGCAAGATTCCGCTCGCCTTCTCGGCACGCTGTTTCACTGCCCGCCACTACGACCTGAACAAGGACGACTGCCAGTTCAAGTGTCTCGATCATGCCGAGGGCCTGACTCCTGAAAACGCGCGAGGGACAGGATTTCCTGACCATCAACGGCATCCAGACGATGTCGGCGCAGAGCTACAACCTGCTGCACGAAATTCCGGACATGCTGGCGATGGGCATCGACATCATCCGCATCAGCCCGCAGAAGCAGCACATCGGCGAGATCATCGCCGCCTTCGACGCCGCCCGGCGCGGTGCAGCGGTCAGCCCTGACAGCAGCGGACTGGAGCGCCAGCGGCGAGGTCGACGGTTACTGGTTCGGCGCTGCCGGCATCGTCCAGCGCCACACGCAAGCCCTTGAACAAGCGGGAGCATGAACATGAATCCAGGTTTCACCATCCCCAAGTTCCGCCTGCCCGGATTTGTCGCCAGGACTTTTCAGGCCTTGCCGCAGTGGCCGCACGCCCTGGCGCTGGTCACCGGCCTCAACGCCGCGCTGAAAATGAAATTGCTGCCTGCGGACGGGTTGACCGCGCTCGAAGGCAAACTGTTCCGCGTCCGGGTTCTCGATAGCGGCGGCGAAGCCTCCTACACTTATCGTGACGGCCTGTTCCGCCCGGTTTTTCGCCCCGACCGCGAACCCGACCTTGCCTTTGCCGCCAACCTGTCGGCCTTCCTGCAGTTGCTGGCCCGCCAGGAAGACCCGGACACCCTGTTCTTCAACCGCGAACTGGAAATCACCGGCGACACCGAACTCGGCCTGCTCGTCAAGAACATGCTCGATGCCGTTGAGTGGCCGAGACTGCCCCGATTTCCGCTACTCAGGCGCTGATCAACCGCCCCCGGTCAACACGATGCTGACCAGTTCTTCCATCTGCACCGGCGTCGCCAATCCCTGCAGATTTCGCACACTGGTGGGGCCGAGATAAACGGCAAGCCCGGATACCAGATTTCCGTCAGCCAGCAGAACAATGCTGCGAAAGCCCGGGTATTCGTGGCCAACCGATTCAAGTACCTCGCCACCGTGTCGCCACTGGCGATGACTTCTTCGTGGCCATCCACAAGGGGCCGCAGAAGCGGTGGAATGTGAACTGAGACGACGGGCGATTCTGAAATCATGGTGGACTCCTCCGGGACACAAGTCTGACAGCAAGCCGAAATTGTGGTTCGAAAAAAACGGGAGGCCGCAGCCTCCCGTTCTCATTTTCCGAGCAAGGGTGTTCGCTCAGCCTTTTTTCTCGGTATCGAGACGGAATTTTACGAAACTGCCCGGTGCATCTTCAATGACCTTGAGCGTGCCATCTTCCGGCTTGCGCGCCTTGACTTTGGTGCTGCCGCCCGGCAGGCCGGTCACCCACTGGTTCCAGTGCGTCCACCACGAACCGGCATTCTGCGTGGCGCCGGCGAGGAAGTCTTCCGGGCTTTCCGGCAGGTTACCGTCGGTGGCGTCATTGGTCCAGTAGCCATACTTGTTGGCGACCGGCGGGTTGACGATGCCGGCAATGTGGCCGGAGCCGCCGAGCACGAATTTGGTCGGACCGGAAGGCAGACGGGCGCCCATGTAGGTGCTCTTCCACGGAGCGATGTGATCTTCGAGGGTCGAGATGAAGTAGCACGGGGTCTTGACCTTGGTCAGGTCGATCTTGACCCCGCCGAGCGTGAGGCCGCCCGGCTCCCTGAGCTTGTTGCCGAGGTACATGTTGCGCAGGTAGAAGCTGTGCATCGCCGCCGGCATGCGCGTCGAATCGGAGTTCCAGTAGAGCAGGTCGAACGGGAACGGGTCCTTGCCCATCAGATAATTATTGACCACGAACGACCAGATCAGATCGTTGGCGCGCAGCATGTTGAAGGTGCCGGCCATTTCCGAGCCTTCGAGGTAGCCACGTTCCTGCATCTTCTTTTCCAGCCCGGCGACCGCGCCTTCGTCGAGGAAGACCCCCAGTTCGCCCGGCTCGGAGAAATCGAGCATGGTGGTGAAGAAGGTTCCCGAATTGGCGCGCTTGTCCTTCTTGGCCGTCATGTAGGCCAGCGTGGTCATGGCCAGCGTGCCGCCCAGGCAGTAGCCGGCCAGGTTGACGCTGCTTTCACCGGTTTGCGCGCAAATCTGGTTGATGGCTTCGAGCGAACCTTCGAGCAGGTAGTCTTCGAAAGTCTTCGCGGCCAGTTTTTCGTCCGGATTGATCCAGGACATGATGAAGGTGGTGTGGCCCTGATCGGTCGCCCACTTGACCAGGGAATTCTTCTCGCGCAGGTCGAGGACATAGTACTTGTTGATCCACGGCGGAACGATCAGGAAGGGCTTCTTGTATTGCTCCGGCGTCGCCGGATCGTACTGGATCAACTGGAACAACTCGTTCTGGAAAACAACCTTGCCCGGCGTCGTGGCGACATTCTTGCCCATTTCGAAGGCGGAAGTGTCGGTCATGCGAATGCGCAGTTGTCCGTCGCCGGATTCGACATCGTGCAGCAGGTTGTTGAGGCCCTTGATCAGATTCTGGCCATGGCTGCTCACGGTTTCGCGGAAAACCTGCGGGTTGGTCAGCGCGAAGTTCGAAGGCGACAGCGCATCGATGTACTGACGGGTAAAGAAATTGACCTTCTGCTGGGTCGTTTCATCCAGCCCTTCGGTGCCGGCGACCGTGTCGTGCAGGTGGCGGGCGGTAATCAGGTAGGACTGCTTGACGAAATCGAACAGGAAATGCTGCTCCCACTCTTCATCCTTGAAGCGGTTGTCACCCTTCTTGGGCGCGGCAACCGGCGAGTGAACCGGCACCCCCATCATTTTCATGGAGGTGTTCTGCCACAGGGAGAAGTAGTCCCACATCATGTTCATCTGGGTCTGCGCCATCTTGTACGGATTGGCCATCAGACGGGACGAAAGATCCATGAAAGCCTTGGCGACGCCAAGTTCGTCGGACGGCGCGTTATAGCCATCCTTCGACTTCTTTTCCATGAATTGCGTGATCAGGCGCGAAGCGCGCTGTGCCACTTCCGCATAGGTCTTGGCCATTTCAGCCGGATCGGGCTGATTGCCTGCCTTTTCATCGGTTTGCTGCGACATACTCGAACTCCCTCTGTCAGTGCGCGGCTCGGAAATTACGCCGCGTGTATCGAATTACACCGTCGGTGTCCGTACTGCGTGACAGCCGACCGGCTTGTTCAAGGTGGTTAAGATGGGCAATTGCTTCGCCCATGGCAAACATGGTTTGATGCGTATCGAGCGCTCGCTGAAACAAGGTTACGAGCAACCCGGCTGCGCTCTGCGGCGCATTTTCACAAGTCTCCTCAAGTGCGCGCAACCGGTCTTCATGGTGTGCGTGCAATGCCTCCACCCGCGCCTGTATCCCCGTGAAGGGCAGGCCATGCGAGGGTAAAACCAAAGTCTTTTCCGGCAATTCCCGGGCCAGTTCTTGCAACGATTCCAGAAACCAGCCCAATGCATCGGCTTCCGGGGTCGCCGCGAAGACACTGATATTCGTGGAAATTCTCGGCAAAAGCATGTCGCCCGAAATTAACACGCCAAGTTCTGCACAGTAAAGCGCCATATGTTCCGGCGAGTGACCGTGGCCGATCAAAATCCGCCATTTTTTCCCGTTGACCGCGACAGCATCATTGGCTTTCAGGCGGTGGTAATACTCGGGCAAGGCAGGTACTGCCATCCGATAGCCCGAACCACGCTTCTCGAATTTGGCCAGCCGCTCGGCATCCAGCCCATGCTGGCGAAACTGCTCGACCATGAAACGCGCGCCGTGCCCGCCGACTTCGTTCCATACGACATGCGCCGTCAGGAACTCGCCGGTCGTCATCCACAGTTGCGCGCCCGTCTCGTTCATCAGCCAGCTCGCCAGACCGATGTGGTCCGGGTGAAAGTGCGTAACGATCAGGCGCCGCACCGGGCCGTCCAGCCCCGCGATCACCTGGCGCCAGATATCGCGCACGGCATAGTCGGCAAAGCCGGTATCGACAACCGTCCACCCGTCGCCATCGCGCAACAGCCACAGGTTGATATGGTTGAGCTGGAAGGGAAGCGGCATGCGTAGCCAGAAGATACCCGGCGCGACTTCGATCTGTTCGCCAGCGGCAGGCGGGTGAGCGTGAGGGTAATGCAGGGACATGAGCGCACCTTGGAAGCGGAGAGCGCAAGTTACCATACGGTAGCGGATTGAAAAATCCCCTTTCTTCTGATTTACTTGGCTGCAATCGACAAGGATCGCCCAGTGTCCCAGACCACCACCACTTTCGCCATCTCCGATCTCGCCCGCGAATTCGGGATCACCCCGCGCACGATCCGCTTCTGGGAAGACCAGGGCATCCTCGCGCCGGAACGTGAAGGCAGCAAACGGGTATTTACCCGGCGCGACCGCGCCCGCCTGAAGATGGCCCTGCGCGGCAAGCGGCTCGGCCTTTCGCTGGCCGAGATCAAGGACCTGATCGGCATGTACAACTCGACCGAGGACGAAACACCGCAACTGCTCGAGTGTTTGCGCGTCATGTCCAAGCGGCGGGAAGCGCTCGAACAGCAGCGCGAGGACATCGAGGCGATGCTGACCGAAATTGCCCAGTTCGAGCAACAATGCCAACAGGAACTGCAACGGCGCGATGCGCGATAAAAATCATGCCTGAACAGTTAACGTTAACGTCAACGTAAATACAATCACACCATGTCCCGCATCCCCGACCCCCACTTTGCCGAACGCGTCCGCGCCAGCTTTGCACTACAGCACGCGATGGCGCTGATCCACGCGACACTGCCGGTCGTCGAGCACGGGCGTGCCGAGATTCATCTGCCGCACTGGAGCGGTGTCGAGCAGCAGCATGGCTTCGTGCATGGCGGCGTGGTCGGCATGATCGCCGATTCGGCAGCCGGCTATGCGGCGATGAGCATGGTGCCGGCCTCGGCCTCGGTACTGAGCGTCGAATACAAGATCAACCTGATGGCGCCGGCCGATGGCGACCATCTGATCGCTCGTGGCAAGGTCCTCAGGGCCGGGCGAACGCTGATCGTCGCCCAGGGCGAAGTATTTGCCGTCAAGGACGGCCGGGAAACACTATGCGCGCTGATGCAGCAGACCATCATGGTCATGCACGGCAAATCCGAAAAATCCCAGGGAGACAAACCATGAACATTCCCAGCCTCGACTTCGGCCTCGGCGAAGATATCAACATGCTGCGCGATGCGGTGAAGGCCTTTGCCGATGCCGAAATCGCGCCGCGCGCCGCCGAAATCGACCGCGTCAACGAATTCCCCGCCGACCTGTGGAAGAAATTCGGCGACATGGGCCTGCTCGGCATGACCGCCGGCGAGGAATACGGCGGCACGGGCATGGGTTATCTGGCGCACATCGTCGCGCTCGAGGAAATCTCGCGCGCTTCGGCCTCGGTCGGCCTCTCCTACGGTGCACACTCGAATTTGTGCGTAAACCAGATTCGTCGCAACGGGACGGAAGCGCAGCGCCGGAAATACCTGCCCAAACTGATTTCCGGCGACCACGTCGGCGCGCTGGCGATGTCCGAGCCGAATGCCGGTTCCGACGTCGTCTCGATGAAGCTGAAGGCCGAGAAGAAGGGCGACCGCTACGTGCTGAACGGTTCCAAGATGTGGATCACCAACGGCGGCGATGCCGACACGCTGGTGGTTTACGCCAAGACCGATCCGAATGCCGGCGCCAAGGGGATGACCGCCTTCATCGTCGAGAAAGGCTTCACGGGTTTCAGTTACGGCACCCACCTCGACAAGCTGGGCATGCGCGGTTCCAACACTTTCCCGCTCTTCTTCGACGATTGTGAAGTGCCCGAGGAAAACGTGCTGGGCGGCGTCGGCCAAGGCACCAAGGTACTGATGTCCGGTCTCGACTACGAACGCGCCGTACTCTGCGGCGGCCCGCTCGGCATCATGGCCGCCTGCATGGATGTCGTCGTGCCCTTCCTGCATGAACGCAAGCAGTTCGGCCAGGCAATCGGCGAATTCCAGCTGATGCAGGGCAAGGTCGCCGACATGTATTCGACTTGGCAGGCCACGCGCGCCTACGTTTATGCTGTCGGCCGCGCCTGCGATGTGAGCGATCACTCACGAACGCTGCGCAAGGATGCCGCCGGCGCCATTCTTTATTCCGCCGAGAAGGCGACCTGGATGGCCGGCGAAGCAATCCAGACGCTGGGCGGCGTCGGCTACACCAACGAGTATCCGACCGGCCGCCTGTGGCGCGACGCCAAGCTCTACGAGATCGGCGCCGGCACCTCGGAAATCCGTAGAATGCTGATTGGTCGCGAACTTTTCGCCGAGACCGCCTGAACCAGCGCCACCAGCAACGGAGTATCACTCGCATGGCAGCAGTAATCCTGCGCACGCTCAGCACTACCGACACCGAAGCCCTGGAGCAGGTCCGCCAGTACTTCCGCAATTACGCGGGATGGCTGGGTGTCAACCTGTCCTACCAGAACTTCGACCAGGAAATGGCCTCGCTGCCCGGCGCCTATTCGCCACCCGAAGGCCGGCTGTTTTTTGCCGAAGTCGATGGTCAACCGGCGGGCTGCGTCGGTATTCGACCATTGATTGGCAGCGATGGCGTCTGCGAGATGAAGCGTCTCTACGTGACGCCTGAAGAACGCGGCCACGGTGTCGGTGCCGCGCTGGCCATGGCGGCGATCAAGGTGGCCAAGGAAATCGGCTACCGCAAGCTGATGCTCGACACCTTGCCCAACATGCGCATGGCCGTGAAGCTCTACCGCGAGCTCGGCTTTACCGAGGCACCGGCCTACTACCAGACCCCGGTCGAGGGCACGATGTTCCTCGCGCTCGATCTGGAAAACTGGCTGGAGGAGGAAATCCGCAACGAGAACCTCTCCCACCTGTTCGATTTCAACCGCGCCTGGGCCCGCCAGATGCGGGAAATCGATCCGACCTACTTCGAGAAACTGGCCCGCTTGCAGAACCCGGAACTGCTGTGGATCGGTTGCTCCGACTCGCGCGTCCCGGCCAACGAGATCGTCGGCCTGCTGCCGGGCGAGGTCTTCGTGCACCGCAACGTCGCCAACGTCGTCGTCCATACCGATCTCAATTGCCTGTCGGTGATCCAGTACGCCGTCGATGTACTGAAGGTGAAGCACATCATGGTCGTCGGCCACTACGGCTGCGGCGGCGTCGGCGCCGCGCTGCGCCGCGACCGGGTCGGCGTCGTCGACCTCTGGCTGCGCCACGTGCAGGACGTACACAACAAGCATCTGGCCGCTGTCGACCACTTGCCTGAAGCCCAACGCCACGACCGGCTGTGCGAACTGAACGTGCTGGAGCAGGTCGTCAATGTCTGTCACAACCCGGTCGTCCAGGATGCCTGGCAACGTGGTCAGCGGCTGACCATCCATGGCTGGATCTATGGCCTCAAGGACGGCCTGATGCACGATTTCGGCATCACCGTGCATCGCCCCGAGGATTTGCAGCCGCGTTACGACGCCGCGCTGAAGGCGCTGGACGCCTAGCCCTGCTTGTCACACTGGAGAGCGCAGCAATGAATGACCCGATCGTCATCGTTTCCGCCACCCGCACCCCGCTGGGCAGCTTTCAGGGCGGCTTTGCCGGCCTGACCGCCGCCAACCTCGGCGCCGTCGCCATCAGGGCCGCCGTCGAACAGGCCAGGATAAGCACCGACCTGATCGACGAAGTGCTGATGGGTTGCGTGCTGCCGGCCGGCCAGGGCCAGGCGCCGGCCCGCCAGGCGGCCTTGCAGGCCGGGCTGCCGCTGTCGGCCGGCTGCGCCACGATCAACAAGGTCTGCGGTTCGGCGATGAAAGCGACCATGCTCGGCCACGACGGCATTGTCGCCGGCTCCTGCGGCATTGCCGTGGTCGGCGGCATGGAGTCGATGACCAACGCCCCCTACCTGCTGCCGAAAGCACGCGGCGGCTACCGCCTCGGTCACGGCCAGATCATCGACCACATGTTCATGGACGGTCTGGAAGACGCCTACTCGAAGGAAAACCGCGGCCGCCTGATGGGCACCTTCGCCGAAGAGTGTGCGACCACTTACGGCTTCACCCGCGAAGCCCAGGATGAATTCGCCATCCGTTCGACCAACCGCGCCAAGCAGGCCAGCGACGACGGCAGCTTCGCCTGGGAGATCACCCCGGTGACGGTTGCCGGACGCAAGGGCGATGTCGTCATCGCCAACGATGAAGGCCCGTTCGCGGTCAACATCGAAAAGATCCCGACTTTGAAGCCAGCTTTCAAGAAGGATGGCACGGTCACCCCGGCCAATTCGTCGTCGATCTCCGACGGCGCCGCCGCCATGCTCCTGATGCGCGCCTCGCAGGCTGAAAAGCTCGGGCTGAACCCGATCGCCCGTATCGTCGGCCACACCACCCACGCCCACGCACCGGCGCTGTTCCCGACCGCGCCGATCGGCGCCATGCAGAAATTGTTCGCAAAAACCGGGTGGACCGCAGCAGGCGTCGATCTGTACGAAATCAACGAGGCCTTCGCCGTGGTCACCATGGCCGCGCTGCACGATCTCGAATTGCCGGCCGAAAAGGTCAACATCCATGGCGGCGCCTGCGCGCTCGGCCACCCGATCGGCGCCTCCGGGGCGCGCATCGTCGTCACGCTGCTCGGCGCGCTGCGTAAGCGCGGCCTGAAACGCGGTGTCGCGGCGCTATGCATCGGCGGCGGCGAAGCGACGGCGCTCGCGGTGGAAATGCTGTAGTGGCGCAGCAGGCCGGTTCCATCACCTACCTCAAGCTGATCGGCGCCATGTTCATGTGGGGCGGCACCTGGATCGCGGGACGCATCGTGGCGCAGGAACTGACGGCGCCGCTCGCCGCGCCGGCCATCCGCTTCCTGCTTGCCGGGCTGGTGCTCGGCCGGCTTTGCGCTGATGACAGAGGGGCGCATTCCGCGCCCGCAAACGGGTAGCGAATGGGGTATCGTCAGCGGCCTGGCAATGACCGGCATCTTCCTTTACGCCCTGTGTTTCTTCTATGGCCTGAAACACATCAGCGCCGGGCGCGGCGCGCTGGTCGTCGCCCTGACCCCGGTCGTCGTCGCGCTGGCTGCCTGGTTTCTCGGGCAGGAGCGGATGACCCCGCTCAAGCTGGCCGGCATCGCCATCGCGCTGGCCGGCTGCCTGACGGTCATCGGCAACGGCAATCCGCTGGCGCTGCTGCATGGCGCGGTCGGCATCGGCGAGTGGCTGATCCTCGGCTGCGTGCTGTGCTGGACGGCCTATACCTTCATCGGCCGGCACGCCACGAAGACCCTTTCGCCACTTGCGGCAACGTTGTGGGCCAGCCTGATCGGCGCGGCATTGCTGGGTACGACCGCATGGCTCCAAGGCGGTGCCGAAATCGCCGAATGGTCATGGCGCGTCTGGGCCAGCGTCGTCTTTCTGGCGATCGGCGGCACCGCCCTCGCCTTCACCTGGTTTGCCGATGGCGTCAAGCGTCTGGGCGCGGCCAGGGCTTCGGTATTCGTCAACCTCGTCCCGGTATTCGCCGTCCTGCAGGCCGCTGTCCTGCTCGGCGAACGCCTTGAATTGCCAGTGCTCGGCGGCGGCCTGCTGGTCATCGCCGGCGTCTGGCTGACCACCGGTTTTTCGGAGAGAACAGCATGATCCTGACGCAGGAACAGGAAATGATCCGCGACGCGATGCGCAGCTTCGCGCAGGAGCGCCTCGCCCCCTTCGCCGGCGACTGGGACCGCAACCACACCTTCCCGGCCGCTGCGCTCAAGGAACTGGGCGCGCTGGGGGCGCTGGGCATGGTCGTGCCTGAAGAATGGGACGGCGCCGGCATGGACTACATGGCGCTGGTCCTGACCCTCGAGGAAATCGCCGCCGGCGACGGCGCGACGTCAACCATCGTCTCGGTGCAAAACTCGCTGGCCTGCGGCATCACGATGAAATACGGCAGCGACGCGCAGAAGGAAGAATGGCTCAAGCCGCTGGCCCGTGGCGACAAGCTCGGCTGCTTCTGCCTGACCGAGCCGCACACCGGCTCCGACGCCGCGGCGATCACCACGCGCGCCGAGCGAGTGCAGGACAATTCGGGCGATCATTTCGTGCTCAACGGCGTCAAGCAGTTCATCACCACCGGCAAGTACGCCGATGTCGCGATCGTCTTCGCCGTCACCGACAAGGCCGCCGGCAAGAAGGGCATTTCCTGCTTCCTGGTGCCGACCGCGACGCCGGGCTACATCGTCGCCCGCATCGAGGAAAAGATGGGCCAGCACGCCTCCGACACCGCGCAGATCCTCTTCGAGAACTGCCGCGTGCCGGCTTCCGCCCTGCTCGGCAACGAAGGCGAAGGCTACCGGATCGCGCTGTCCAATCTCGAAGCCGGGCGCATCGGCATCGCCGCCCAGGCGGTCGGCATGGCGCGCGCGGCTTTCGAGGCGGCGGTGCGCTATGCCAAGGAGCGCGTCACCTTCGGCGTTCCCATCATCGAGCACCAAGCCGTCAATTTCCGCCTCGCCGACATGGCCACCCAACTCGATGCCGCCCGCCTGATGGTCTGGCGCGCCGCGGCGCTGAAGGATGCCGGCCGGCCCTGCCTGACCGAAGCCTCGATGGCCAAGATGTTCGCCTCCGAAATCGCCGAGAAGGTCTGTTCCGACGCCATCCAGATTCATGGCGGCTACGGCTACGTCAGCGATTTCCCGGTCGAGCGCATCTATCGCGACGTGCGCGTCTGCCAGATTTACGAAGGCGCCAACGACATTCAGCGGCTGGTCATCGGCCGCGCCGTGGCTGCGTGAATTCACCCGTAACAGGAGACAAGGTCATGTCCGATCCCATCGATTTCTGGTTCGATTTTTCCAGCCCCTACGGCTACCTGATGAGCGAACGCATCGACGATCTGGCCGCACGTTTCGGGCGCAAGGTGCGCTGGCACCCGATCCTGCTCGGCGTCATTTTCAAGGCTCATGGCGGCGCACCGCTGACCCTGCAACATCCCGCCAAAGCCGCTTACGCGCTGCTCGACTTCGAACGCTCGGCGCGTTTCATGGGAGTCCCCTATCGCCATCCGACAAAGTTTCCGCTGCCGACGCAAAACGCCGCCCGCGCCTACTACTGGCTGCACGGCGAGGACTGCGCACTGGCCCGGCGCTTTGCCCACGCCGTCTATCGCGCGCTGTTCGTGGACGACCGCGACATTTCCGCGCCGGAGGCCGTGCTGGAAATTGCCGCGAATCTGGGGGTCGACCGCGACAGGCTCGAAACAGCGCTGCAGAGCCAGGAAATCAAGGACCGGCTCAAGGAAGAAGTCGACAACGCGCTGCGCATCGGCGTCTTCGGCTCGCCGCATGTCATCATCGACGGCGAAGCATTCTTCGGCGCCGACCGCCTGCCGCAAATCGAAAAGTGGCTGGAAACCGGAGGCTTCTGAAATCAACATGAAACCACGCCTGAACAGTAAGGAAAAATCATGAAAAGTATCTGTGTCTTCTGCGGCTCGAATATCGGCCGCGACCCGCGTTACCGCGCCGAAGCGGAAAGCCTCGGGCAACTGCTCGCGGCGCGTGGCGTCGAACTGGTCTATGGCGGTGGTAATGTCGGGCTCATGGGCGTCATCGCCGATGCCTGCCTGGCCGCCGGCGGCACGGTCATCGGGGTCATTCCCGAGGCGCTGGTCGGCAAGGAAGTGGCTGGTCGTGTCGTCGATCACCGGGCGCTGACCCGAATGGAAGTGGTTGATTCCATGCACACCCGCAAGGCGCGAATGGCCGAACTGTCTGACGGCTTCATCGCCCTGCCCGGCGGTTTCGGCACCTTCGAGGAATTCTGCGAAGTCCTGACCTGGGGCCAGCTCGGGTTTCACGTGAAACCGATGGGGCTGCTCAATGTCGCGGGCTTCTTTGACCCACTGCTCGCCATGTTCGACCATGCGGTCGACCAGGGCTTCCTGCGCTCGGAAAACCGGTCCATGGCGCTTGCCGAAACCGATATCGAGCGTTTGCTCGACGCCATGGCCGCCTACCGGCCCGAGCCGGTCAGCAAATGGCTAAAAGAATCGCAGCAGCTTTAGGAAGCGAGGAAACATGACCGTCCTAAAATCACAGCTCAACCCGCGCAACGCCGATTTTCAGGCCAACGCGACCGCGATGGAAACGGTCGTTGCCGACCTGCATAAAAAGGTCGAAAAGATCGCCCTCGGCGGGCCGGAGGCGGCACGCCAGAAGCACCTGGCCCGCGGCAAGCTGCTGCCGCGCGAACGGGTCAACGGCCTGCTCGATCCCGGCACGCCCTTCCTCGAAATCGGCCAGTTCGCCGCCTACGGCATGTATGGCGGCGACGTGCCGGCCGCTTCGGTGATCGCCGGCATCGGCCGCGTCAATGGCGTCGAATGCATGGTCGTCGCCAACGATGCGACCGTGAAGGGCGGCACCTATTACCCGCTGACCGTCAAGAAAGCACCTGCGGGCGCAGGAAATCGCCCTGGAAAACCGCCTGCCCTGCGTCTATCTGGTCGATTCCGGCGGCGCCTTCCTGCCCATGCAGGACGAGGTTTTCCCGGACAAGGAGCACTTCGGCCGCATCTTCTTCAACCAGGCCAACCTGTCGGCGCAAGGCATTCCGCAGATCGCCGCCGTCATGGGTTCGTGCACGGCCGGCGGCGCCTACGTGCCGGCGATGTGCGACGAGTCGATCATCGTCAAGAACCAGGGCACGATCTTTCTCGGCGGCCCGCCGCTGGTCAAGGCGGCGACCGGCGAAGTCGTGTCGGCCGAAGACCTCGGCGGCGCCGATGTGCATACGCGCATTTCCGGCGTCGTCGATCATCTGGCCGAAAACGATGCCCACGCGCTGGCCATCGCGCGCCGCATCGTCAAGGATCTGAACTGGAAAAAGGCCCCTTCGGTGGCGTTGACCGCAGCCGTCGAGCCGCTCTTCGCCGCCGAAGAACTGTACGGCGTCATCCCGACCGACAGCAAGAAGCCCTTCGACGTCCGCGAAATCATCGCCCGCATCGTCGACGGCTCCGATTTCGACGAATTCAAGGCGCGCTACGGCACGACGCTGGTCTGCGGCTTTGCCCGCATTTACGGCTACCCGGTCGGTATCGTCGCCAACAACGGCATCCTGTTCAGCGAATCGGCCCTCAAAGGCGCCCACTTCATCGAACTCTGCGCCCAGCGCGGCATTCCGCTCGTCTTCCTGCAGAACATCACCGGCTTCATGGTCGGCCGCAAGTACGAAAACGGCGGCATCGCCCGCGACGGCGCCAAGATGGTCACCGCCGTCGCCACCGCCAAGGTGCCGAAATTCACCGTCGTCATCGGCGGCAGTTTCGGCGCCGGCAACTACGGCATGTGCGGCCGCGCCTACTGCGCCGCGCTTCCTGTGGATGTGGCCGAACGCCCGCATTTCGGTGATGGGCGGCGAACAGGCGGCCGGCGTGCTGGCCACCGTCAAGCGCGACGGCATCGAGGCGGCCGGCAAGACCTGGAGCGCCGAGGAAGAAGCCGCCTTCAAGGCACCGATCCGCGAGCAGTACGAGACGCAGGGCCATCCCTATTACGCCTCGGCCCGGCTGTGGGACGACGGCATCATCGATCCGGCCGATACCCGCCGCGTGCTCGGCCTCGGCCTCTCGGCGTCGATGAATGCGCCGGCCGAAGAGACGAAGTTCGGCATTTTCCGGATGTAGGCCATGTACCTCCCCAAGCACTTTGCCGAAACCGACGTGGCCAGAATGCAGGCGCTGATGCGCGCGCATCCGCTGGCGACGCTGGTCAGCCACGGCCCGGACGGCCTGAACGCCAACCACATTCCCTGGCTGCTGGCCAACGACGCTACGCCCTACGGCACATTGCAGGGCCACATCGCCCGCGCCAACCCGCTGTGGAAGACGGGCAACGTGGCCGGCGAAGTGCTGGTGGTTTTTCAGGGCGACGAAAGCTATATCAGCCCGTCCGGCTATGCGACCAAGACCGAGCACGGCAAGGTGGTGCCGACCTGGAACTATGCTGTCGTGCATGCTTACGGCGAGTTGCGCGTGATCGATGATCCGGTCTGGGTTTTTGCCCAGATTTCCGCGTTGACCGCAGCCAACGAAGCAGCGCTGCCACAGCCCTGGGCGGTCACCGATGCGCCGGCCGACTACACCGAGAAGATGCTCGGCGCCATCGTCGGCATCGAAATCGGCATCACCCGCCTGCTCGGTAAATGGAAGCTCAGCCAGAACCAGCCGCCGGCCAATCAGACCAGCCTGATCAGGGCGCTCGCGGGCACACCCATGGGCGAACTGATCCGCCAGCAGCAGCAACAATAAAAGGAGCGAGACATGTTCATGGCCCTGGAAATCGAACTGAACGGCCCGATCGCCACGATCTGGATGAACCGGCCCGACCTGCACAATGCCTTCGACGAAACCCTGATCGCCGAACTGACTGCCGCCTGCATCGCGCTCGACGACGACAAGGATGTCCGCGTCGTCATCCTTGCCGGGCGTGGCAAGAGCTTTTCGGCCGGCGCCGACCTCAACTGGATGCGGCGCGCCGCCAACAACGGTCTCGACGACAACCTCGACGATGCCCGCGCACTAGCCAACATGCTGCGCACGCTGGCCGAAATGAAGAAACCGACCATCGCCCGTGTCCAAGGCGCCGCGCTGGGTGGCGGCATGGGGCTGGCGGCGGCCTGCGACATTGCCGTTGCCTCGACCAGAGGCCGTGTTCGCCACCTCCGAAGTCAAGTTCGGCATCATCCCGTCGGCCATTTCGCCCTACGTGTTGCGCGCCATCGGCGCCCGCCAGGCGACCCGCTATTTCCAGACCGCCGAGCGCATCGACGCCCACCATGCCTGCAAAATCGGTCTCGTGCATGAAACCGTCGAACCCGAAAAACTGGACGCCAAAGTGCAGGAAATCGTCACTGCGCTGCTACAGGGCGGACCCCTGGCGCAAGCCTCTGCCAAGGGCCTCATCCGCGCTGTCAATAACCAGCCGATCAACGACACTCTGGTCGAGGAAACCGCCCACCGAATCGCCCACCTGCGCGCCACGCCGGAAGCCCGCGAAGGCATCGCAGCCTTCCTCGAGAAACGCCAGCCCAACTGGATTGGGGAATAGCAATGTTTACGAAAATCCTGATCGCGAACAGAGGTGACCAGCCGCGTAGCGGCGCAGCGACGAAGTCAAATCGCCTGCATGCGCAGCATGCCCAAGCGATTTCTCCGCGGGAGACCACGCATGTTTAATAAGATCCTGATTGCCAACCGCGGAGAAATCGCCTGCCGCATCATCAAGACCGCCCGCCGCATGGGCATTCGCACTGTCGCCGTCTATTCCGAGGCCGACGCCAACGCCCGCCACGTCCGTCTGGCCGACGAGGCGGTATTGCTGGGCCCGGCTGCCGCCCGCGAATCCTACCTGGTCGCCGACAGGATTCTCGACGCCACCAAGCGGACCGGCGCCCAGGCCGTCCATCCCGGCTACGGTTTTCTCTCTGAAAACGCCGATTTTTCCGAAGCCTGCGCCGCCAACGGCATCACCTTCATCGGTCCGCCGGCCTCGGCGATTCGCGCCATGGGCTCGAAATCCGAAGCCAAGAAACTGATGGGCGCGGCCAAAGTACCGCTCACCCCCGGCTACCACGGCAACGACCAGACTCCTGCCCTGCTGCAATTGGCAGCCAATCGTATCGGCTACCCGGTGCTGATCAAGGCCGCAGCCGGCGGCGGTGGCAAGGGCATGCGGCTGGTCGAAAAGGCTGAAGATTTTCCCGATGCGCTGGCCTCCTGCAAGCGCGAAGCCGCTTCCAGCTTCGGCAACGAACATGTGCTGATCGAGAAATACATCACCCAGCCACGGCACATCGAAATTCAGGTTTTCGCCGATACCCAGGGCAACTGCGTCTACCTCTTCGAACGCGATTGCTCGGTGCAGCGCCGCCACCAGAAGGTGCTGGAAGAAGCCCCGGCCCCCGGCATGACCCCGGAGCGCCGCCGCCAGATGGGCGAAGCCGCCGTCGCCGCAGCCAAGGCCGTCGGCTACGTCGGTGCCGGCACGGTCGAGTTCATCGCCAATCAGGACGGTTCGTTCTACTTCATGGAAATGAACACCCGGCTGCAGGTCGAGCACCCGGTCACCGAAATGATCACCGGCCAGGATCTGGTCGAATGGCAGTTGCGCGTCGCCGCTGGTCAACCGCTGCCACTGGCGCAGGAACAACTGCAGATTCGCGGCCATGCGCTGGAAGCGCGGATTTATGCCGAGGATGCCAACAAGGGTTTCCTCCCTTCGACCGGCAAGCTGATCCGCCTGTCGCCGCCGGCTGAAAGCCTCAATGTCCGCGTCGATACCGGCGTCGAGGAAGGCGATGAAATCACGCCCTTCTACGACCCGATGATCGCCAAACTCATCGTCTGGGACGAGAATCGCGACGCCGCGCTCGCCCGCATGCGCAAGGCGCTCGCCGACTACCAGGTGGCCGGCATGACGACCAACATCGATTTCCTCTCGCGCCTCGTCGCCTGCCCGGCCTTCGCCGGTGCCGACCTCGACACCGGCCTGATCGAACGCCAGAAGGATTTCCTGTTCCCCGCCGCCCAGGCCGTGCCGCGCGACGCCCTGCTCGTCGCCACGGTCGGCGAACTGCTCTGGGAACAGCATGTCGCCAGGCAGGCTGCCAAAAGCAGCGGCGATCCGTGGTCGCCGTGGCACGCCCGCGACGGCTGGCGGATGAACCTGTCGTCGGCCCGTACCGTCAGCTTCAAGGACGGTGACGCGTTGGTCGACGCTCACGTCCGCTACCAGCCCGACCAGTGGCAGATCACCATCGGCGGCGAAACGACATTGGCGCGCGGCAGGAAGCTCGACGGCGACCGCTTCGCCGTGGAACTGGACGACCGCCGGCTGATCGCCGGCGTTGTCACGGTCAACGACAAAAGAAGCGTGTTTTTGCAGGGCAGCACCTACACCTTGCTGCGCGATGACCCGCTGCACCGTGTCAACGCCGGCGACAGCCACGGCGGCGGCCTGACTGCGCCGATGCCCGGCAAGGTCGTCGCCCTGCTTGCCCAGGCCGGTCAGAAGGTAGACAAAGGCACGCCGCTCCTGATCCTCGAGGCGATGAAGATGGAACACACCATCACCGCCCCCGCCGCCGGCACCGTCAAGGCTTTCTGCTATGCGGCCGGCGAACAGGTCGCCGACGGCGCGGCACTGGTCGAGTTCGAGGGGGAAGGCTGATGCTGCCGAACAAGGTAAAAATCGTCGAAGTCGGCCCGCGCGACGGCCTGCAGAACGAAAAACAGCTCGTCCCGACCGAGATCAAGATCGAACTGATCAATCGACTGGCCGAGGCCGGCGTGCGTGCCATCGAGGCGACCTCCTTCGTGTCGCCGAAATGGGTGCCGCAAATGGGCGACAACGCGGCGGTAATGCAGGGCATCGCCAGGCACCCCGCTGCGGTCTACCCGGTTTTGACGCCGAATTTGCAGGGCTTCGATGCGGCGCTACAGGCGGGTGCGACCGAAGTGGCGATTTTCGGCGCCGCTTCCGAGTCGTTTTCGCGCAAAAACATCAATTGCTCGATTGCCGAGAGCCTGAAACGCTTCGAACCCATCCTTTCCTCGGCCAGCGCGCTGGAAATCCCGGTGCGCGGCTATGTTTCATGCGTCGTCGGTTGTCCTTACGAGGGAGACATCGCACCGGAGCAGGCGGCCAGTGTGGCGAAATCGCTGTTCGAGATGGGCTGCTACGAAGTCTCGCTCGGCGATACCATCGGCGTCGGCAACCCGGCCTCGGTCGGGCGCATGCTCGAAGCCTGCGCCAGGGCGGTGCCCATCGGCAAGCTCGCGGGTCACTATCACGACACCTACGGCATGGCGATCGCCAATATTTACGCGTCGCTGCAGATGGGCATGGCGACTTTCGACAGCTCGGTGGCCGGCCTGGGCGGTTGTCCGTATGCCAAGGGAGCCTCCGGAAACGTCGCAACCGAGGATGTCGTTTATCTGATGCATGGATTGGGGATTGAAACCGGCATCGATCTCGCTAAACTGGCAGCCATCGGCAACTGGATTTCCAGTGCCATCAACCGCCCGAATGGCGCCAAGGCCGGCCGGGCAATCTGCGCAAACGCCACCCCTTGAGCCTGATTTCTTCCATTGCCGATTTTCTGAAGCCCACGCCGGCGCCGACGCCCCAGGTACGGAAGGCGCTGGATCGGGTTGCCGAGCTCGTCGACCCGCTGCTTAAATCGGCATCGGGTTTTGAGCGGCAACTGACGCTGCCCGTGGAGCATGCGCTGGGTTATTGCGAGGGTCTGGTCAACGCGCTGCCCGGTCCGATCGACATCAACCGCCAGTCCTTCGCCAACGATCCGCTGGTGCACGCGCTGTTCGCCACGGCGGACGACATCGACCAGATGCTCGGCCGCAGTCAGGCGATCCGCGACTTTCTGGCCGAACCATATAGTTGCGCGGACGACTATTTCCATGCGCTGTTCGCCGCCCGGCGCCAGCAAAAGAAGCAGCTTGGCATCGTCCGGCAGGGCGATGTGCTGCAGAACGACGTGCCACAACTGGTCGTCTATTTTTCCTCGCACACGCTGGTCGAACCGAGTTGCGATCTCGCCACGACGCGCCGGAATCTCCGTTGCAAGGCGCTGGAAAGCCTGCTGCAAACCTTCCACGAACACGTCGAATCGCTGCGCAGCGAGCGCGCGGGATTGCGCGCCGATGCCGCGCTGGCACGCGGGCACCTGACGGTATTGCGCGGCACGTCGCCAGGGCCTGAATACGAGACCCACACCCGGCAACTTGCCGATCTCGACGCGCGGCTGCGCGAATCGGCCACACCGCTAATGCCCGACCAACTGCTGGCGGCGCTCGTCGATTTCCTGCGCCAGCCGGAAGCCTCGCTGCGCCTGGCGCCGGTCAGCATCACCGTCAACCGGCTCGGCATCGTCAATGACCAGGCGGTGGACGACAGCAACGTGCATACCCTCGACTTCCCGGAATTTCATGGCCGCGACAAGCGCAGCTACATGGCGATACTGGCCCGCGTCCGCCGCGACGAGGCACAGGCGGCCGTCGATCTCGTCCGCGACCAGAGCCGCCGCTACATGATCATCTGATGCTCGCCTCCCCCTGTATAAATGTCTGCAAAATGGATGAGCGGAGCGGTCTGTGCGCCGGCTGCTTCCGGACGATCGACGAGATCAGCGTCTGGTCGCGGATCGACGATGCCGGCCGCGTGAACATACTCGCCGCCGTCGCCAGGCGGCGGCTGGAGCATGACCCTTGGGAGGGCGAGTTGCGCTGCGACTGTGACCGGCATGGATAACGAAGACCAATATATCTGCGTCGGGATCTGCATGGCCGACCCTGATACGGGTTACTGCCTGGGCTGCGGGCGGCCGCCGTTCGACTCGCCCGATGTCGTTGCCGAAGCCGTCACCGTCAGCGCCGTCCACGAACCGGCGACCGGCGACCCGGATAATCCCGAATGACCGTCCGCCTTCCGGACTCGCTGCTCGTCCTCGAGCGCGGCTGGCTGTCGGCCAACAACATCATATTCTTCGAAGGGGAGAATGCCACGGTGGTCGATAGCGGCTATGTGACGCACGCGGCGCAAACCGTTGAACTGGTCGGCAATGCCTTGTGCGGTCAACGCCTGAAAAGGCTCATAAATACGCACTCGCACTCCGACCACATCGGTGGCAACGCGGCCCTGCAGGCGAAATTCGGCTGCGAAATCATCGTCCCAGCCGGTCTGCACGCCACCATTGCCGAGTGGGATGAAAATGCCCTGCTCCTCTCGCCGCTGGGCCAGCAGGCCGCCCGCTTCCAGCACGACAGCCTGATCAATGCCGGCGATGAAGTCGAGATGGGCGGGCTCAACTGGCAGGCGCTGGCCGTCCCCGGTCACGACATGGAAGCGCTGGCCTACTACAACCCGGAGCGACGCATCCTGATCTCGGGCGATGCCCTCTGGGAAAACGGCTTCGGCGTCATCTTCCCCGAATTGCTCGGCGAGGCCGATGGTCTGGCCATCACGCGGGCGACGCTTGAAATGCTCGCGCGCCTGCCGATCGATATCGTGATTCCCGGACACGGCAGCCCGTTCAGCTACGGTCGACGCGGCTTTCGAGCGGGCTTTCCGGCGCGTCAACAGCTTCGACGCCGACATCGGCAAGCTGGCCTGGCACGCAATCAAGGTCATGACCTCCTTCGCCATGATGGAAAAACGCCGTCTGCCGGCCGATGATTTCCCGGCCTTTCTGCTCAGCCTACCCTTTGCCATCGACGTCAACACCCGCTATCTGAGCTTGCCGGAAGACAAGCTTGCCGCCCGCATCGAACGAGAACTGCTGCTGGTCAACGCCCTGCGCCGCGAGGACGGATTTCTGGTGGCGGGTTAGCCCGCAGGTAGCGCGCGCTGGACCAGCCTTGCCCAATAGGCGATGCCAGATGCCAAGATTTCATCGTTGAAATCGTAATGCGGGTTGTGCAAGGTGCAGCCGCCAGTACCCGGGCCGTTGCCGAGCCACACGTAACAACCCGGCTTTTCGCGCAACATGTAGGCGAAGTCCTCGGCGCCCATCGATGGCAGAACATCAGTGAGCACTCGCTCACTCCCCAGGACTTCGGCGGCAACGCTGCGGCAAAATTCAGCCTCCGCCACGCTGTTGACCGTCGGCGGGTAACGATGGTCGAAATGAACGCCGATCTGCGCCCCGTTCGCCGCGGCAACGCCATTGCACAGGCGCTCGACGGCACGCTCGACGGCTTCCTGCACCTCGGGCTTGAAGCTGCGGATGGTCCCGCGCAGGACGACTTCCTCGGGAATGATGTTCCAGGCCTCGCCGCCATGAAACTGGGTGACGCTGACCACCGCCGAATCGCAAGGATGCAGCGTGCGACTGACCACGGTCTGCAGGGCCTGGACCAGTTGCGCCCCGGCGACGATCGAATCGACCCCCTGATGCGGCATCGCCGCATGGCAGCCGTGGCCGCGCACGGTGATCTCGAAAGCGCAGGTGCCAGCCATGACCGGACCCGGCATCACCACCATCTCGCCGACCGGAACGCCCGGCCAGTTGTGCAGGCCGAACACCGCCTCGACCGGGAAGCGCTCGAACAAGCCATCCTCGATCATCACCGCCGCCCCACCCTCCGATTCCTCGGCCGGCTGGAAAATGAAGGCGACGATGCCGTCGAAATCCGGATGCCCGGCCAGGTGGCGCGCCGCCCCCAGCAGCATCGCGGTGTGGCCGTCATGGCCGCAGGCGTGCATCTTTCCAGGATGTCGGGAATGGTGCGGAAACTCGTTCATCTCGACCAGCGGCAAGGCATCCATGTCGGCGCGCAGGCCGATCATGCGCTGCGAGGTCCCGGCATGCAGAACACCGACGACCCCGGTTCGGGCGATGCCGCGATGAACTTCCAGCCCGTAGCGCTCCAGTTCGCGTGCAACCATTTCAGCGGTGCGGTTCTCGTTGAAGGCCAGTTCCGGATGCGCGTGAATATCGCGGCGCAGAGCCGTCAAACTCGGCGAGAAAGGGCAGCTCAGGAAGAGGAATGGTCGCGTGCATGATCGTCTCCTTGTTGGCACCCATTATGCCGCGGGTTGCTTGCAGGCGCTGCCTTGATTATGCTCCGGCTCATGCAACTCGTTCTCATCAGCGGACTCTCCGGTTCAGGCAAGTCAGTCGCCTTGCACCTTCTTGAAGATGCAGGCTATTACTGCGTGGACAATCTTCCGGTAATCATGCTCACGGTTCTTGTGCGCATGCTCAAGGAGGAAAAGATCCGCAAGGTGGCGGTCGCGATCGATGCCCGCTCCGGCCATGGCATCGAACTGCTGCCGGAAAAACTGCGCCTGCTCCAGGAAGAAGGGACGCGACAAGTTTTTCTCTTTCTTCACGCCAACGACGAGACCCTGCTCAAGCGCTATTCCGAATCGCGCCGCCGTCACCCGCTGGCCACTGAAGGGCAAACGCTGGGCGAGGCAATCCGTGCCGAGCGCGAGACGCTCGAACCGATCTCGACGCTCGGCCACCGCATCGATACCAGCGGCCTCAAGGCCAACGCGTTGCGCGAATGGATTCGCCAGTTCATCGAGGCAGAACCGGGGCACGGCCTGACGCTGATGTTCGAATCGTTCGGTTTCAAGCACGGCATTCCGCTCGATGCCGATCTGGTCTTCGACGTGCGCTGCCTGCCCAACCCACATTACGATGCCGAACTGCGCCCGCTGACCGGCAAGGACCAGCCGGTCGTGAGCTTCCTCGAAGCCGAGGACGAAGTCGTCCGTATGCGCGACGACATCGCCCGCTTCATCGCCACCTGGCTGCCAGCTTACGTACGCGACAACCGCAACTATCTGACCGTGGCCATCGGCTGCACCGGCGGCCAGCACCGCTCGGTCTACTTCGCCGAGTGGCTGGGTCACGAGTTCCGCGACCAGGCCCGTGTCCTGATCCGCCACCGCACACTGGCCGGCAGCTGATGCGCTGGCTGGCCTTCCTGCGGCCCGGCGACTGGCTGGTCATCGCCTGCGGCGCGGCACTGGTCGGCGTCACGCTGCCGCTGCTCTGGCAAGGCGGCTTTGCCGAGCGCGCCATCATCCGCCAGGACGGTCAGGTCTTTGCCGAGGTCGATCTCGGCAGCCGGCGCGATTTCTCGGTTCCCGGCCCGCTCGGCACGACGCTAGTGGCCATTGAGCCGGGCCGCGCCCGCGTCGTCGCCGATCCCGGACCGCGCCAGTATTGCGTGCGTCAGGGCTGGCTGGCGCGCCCCGGCGAAATCGCCATCTGCGCCCCCAACCGCGTCAGCGTGCAGATCGCCGGACGAACCCGCGCCTATGACAGTCTCAGTTACTGAACTGACGGTCACCGCCGAAGATCGCCGCGTCGCCTGGCTGGCCACCGCGGCGGTCGCCCTTTCCTTGGTCGATGCGGCGATTCCCAGCCCTTTGCCCGGGGTCAAGCCTGGCCTCGCCAACATTGTCACGCTGGTCGTCCTGATCCGCTACGGCTGGGCGACGGCGGTCTGGGTCAGCGGCTTGCGCGTGCTGGCCGGCAGCCTGCTGCTCGGCTATTTTCTCGCCCCCGGCTTTTTCCTGTCGCTGACCGGCACGACGCTCAGCCTGGCCACGCTCGGCCTCGCCCGCCATCTGCCAAGGCGCTGGTTCGGGCCGGTCAGCCTCAGCATCCTCGCCGCCTTCGCCCACATCGGCGGGCAGCTGCTGCTGGCTCGGGCGTGGCTGATCCCGCACAACGGCGTGTTCCTGCTAACCCCGGTCTTCGCCGCCGCGGCGCTGGTTTTCGGCACCATCAACGGGCTGATCGCGGCTAAACTGCTGGCAGAAACCCCCGCTGCGGAAACCACCTGATGAACAAGACGATCTGCCTCGCCCTGACCGGCGCTTCCGGCATGCCCTACGGCCTGCGCCTGCTGGAATGCCTGCTCGCCGCCGGCTGTCGCGTTCAGGTTCTTTATTCGCAAGCGGCACAGGTCGTCGCGCGCCAGGAAATGAACCTCGAACTGCCGTCGCGCCCGGCCGAAGCGAAGGCTGCCCTGCTCGCCCGGCTACCTGCTACGGTTGACCCCGAAAAACTGGCCGTTTTCGGCCGCGAGGAATGGTTCGCCCCGGTCGCCTCGGGTTCCAACCCGCCCGACGCGATGGTCGTCTGCCCCTGTTCGATGGGCACCCTCGCCGCCATCGCCCAAGGGCTGGCCGACAAGCTGATCGAGCGCGCCGCCGACGTGGTGCTCAAGGAAGGCCGCAAGCTGATTCTGGTTCCACGTGAAACGCCGTTGTCGGCCATTCATCTCGAAAACATGCTGCGCCTGGCACGGGCCGGCGCCGTCATCCTGCCACCCAGCCCAGGCTTCTACCATCATCCCCAATCCGTTAACGATATTGTCGACTTCGTGGTCGCCCGCATCCTCGACCAGCTCGCCGTCCCGCACACCCTGATGCAGCGCTGGGGCGAATGATGGGCTGGTTCGGCTTTTCAAGTCCGCAGGACAATGAACCTCCGGTGCGCATGGAAATTCCACTGTTTCCGCTCAATACCGTCCTCTTTCCCGGCGGCGTGCTGCCACTCAAGATTTTCGAGCAGCGCTATCTCGACATGGCCGCTGTCTGCATGAAGGAGGGGCGCGCCTTCGGCATCTGCCTGATCGCCTCCGGCGAGGAAGCAGGCGGCGTCGCCGAACCCCATCCGGTGGGCACGCTGGCCCGCATCACCGATTGGGAAATGGAGCAGCTTGGCATTCTGCAGGTGACGACGCGGGGTGAACAGCGTTTCCGCATTCTGGACAAGACGGTCGGCCCGAACAACCTGTTGCAGGCCGAGGTGGAGATCATCAACGACGATGGGCCGCTGCCCTTCCCCCTCGAACACCAGCGCCTGCTTCCTCTACTGCGGCGGATCGCCGGCGACATGGGCACCACCCGGATACCCGAACCGCACCGCTACGACGATGCGGAATGGGTCGGCTTCCGCATCACGGAAATTCTGCCGGTGCAGAACCTGGCCAAGCAGAAACTGCTGGAACTCGAAGACCCGATCTCCCGTCTCGAAATCCTCGAAAAATTCCTCGACCAGCGCAAGTTGCTCGGCTGAAGCATGGCTGTTCAGGAAGCAGGTGCGGTTTTTTGGCCTGAATGCCGGTCGACCGCAACAGACCTCAAGCCGATGGTTGTTCCGCAACGCGCCGGATCGACTGCCGGGCATCGGCCGGCAATACCAGTTCCACATAGTTGAGCGGCCCCAGCAGATGCTGGTCGAAGCGTAGCAGGCCCTCTTCGTCTTCCATGAGCAGTTCGGCATCGAGCAGACTGGAAACAAGATTGGCGAAATCCGATTTGTCGGCAGTCTCGGCCTCGCCAAAACCATGCAGGAGGGCGAGGCGCTGCGCCAGCAACTGGCAGTCCTTTTCCAGCACGGCGCGCGTCAACTTGCCGGAGCCGCGCTGCTGCAACAGGGCGAGTGCCAGAAAGTGGCGGCCGAGCATGGGCCGCAGGGTCTCGCCGATCATGTGCAGTTCCGGAAATTCCTGGCTGTTGGTCTCCGGCGCCAGCAACCAGCCGCTACGCTCGGCGCGGCGCAACAACCCGCGCTCGGCGAATATCCCGATGGTGCGCTGGATCTCTTGCAGCAGTTCGTCTTCCGACCAGCGCAGGAAGAGCGCCGAACGCATCACGCCATAAATGCCGACAACCGCATCAGTCAGCCGTTGCACGTCAAGGCTGCGGTTGTTGCCAACCAGGCAGGCGATCAGCGCCGGCACCGCAAACAGGTGCAGCACGTTGTTGCGGAAATAGGGAAGCTGCTGTACCTGCGCTTCGACCACACGCACCAGATTGCCGAATGGATGCGGAATCTGTTCGACGATGCCGAGCCGCTCGGTGTGGGCAATGATCTGCGCCGGATCGAGGTCGCAGGCTATGCGCTGCGGCGAGTAGGGCGCCGCGGCATCGAGCGCCTGAAAGTGCCCGATCAGCCGGCGCAGTCCATGGACATCGGCAGTGCAGCGCGGCGTCGCCAGCAGCGCCAGCGCGATCAGGCTGACCGGGTTGATCACGGCTGCGTCATTGATCCGGGTGGCGAGCGTGAACGCCGCCTCGCGGGTGGCGCCACGCACCCATTCGCCGCCGGCCTCGTCGCGCTCCGACCGCCAGTCGGCCCGATAGCGGTCAAGGAATCCCGAGAGCGGCAAGGGGTCGCCGAAATTGACATGCACCCTGCCATAAATGCGGCGGATGTTGCGGATGCTGGTCAGCAGGCTCCACAGCGACTCGCGCTGCTTCGGACGCCCGGCCAATTCGCGCACATAGGTCGGCCCCTCGATCAGTCGCTCGTAACCGATATAAACCGGTACAAACACCAGCGGCCTGCTGTGGCTGCGCACGAAACTGGCGATCGTCATGCCGAGAATGCCGGCCTTCGGTGCGAGGGTGCGACCGGTCCGGCTACGGCCACCTTCGATGAAATACTCGATCGGAAAACCGCGCGCCAGCATCAGGTGCAGATACTCATGGAACACTGCCGCGTACAGCGGTTCGCCCTTGAAACTGCGGCGCAGAAAGAAGGCACCAGCGCGGCGCAACAGCGAACCGACCAGCGGCATGTTGAGGTTGACGCCGGCGGCGATGTGCGGCGTCGTCAAGCCATTGCGATGAATGAGGAAGGAGAGCAGAAGGTAATCGACGTGGCTGCGGTGGCAGGGAACATAGACGATGCCCTGCCCTGGAGCGATTTGCGTTACCGCGTCAAAATTGTGCATCTCGATGCCGTCGTAGAGATGCTCCAGTAACCAGTTGACGAAGAGCTCCAGCGCCCGCGTGGTGCCGTACGAGTAATCGGAGGCGATCTCCAGCGCAAACTTGTTCGCCTTGCTGTGGGCCTCGCCAGAGGAAATCCCCAATTTGGCCGACTCTTCGGAAATCGCCATGCGCACCGGATCGCTGGCCAGCAAGGTTTCGATCTGCGTATTGCGGTGCGAAAGATCGGGGCCGATGGCCATCTGCCGCTGTCGACTGAAATGCACGCGCAGGATGCGCGATACCTTGCGCGAGGCCTGCGTTTCGCTAAGTGGCGCAGCTCCGCCATGTACCAGTTCACGCAGGGAAAGTGGTGCGTTGAAGCGCACCAGCGTCTGCCGTCCATGCAGCAGCACGGCGAGAAACTGGCGAAACACGCCTGGATTCCGCCAGGTCTCGGCAAACAGCGCCTTGAGTATGGATTCCTGCTTGTCCGGGCTGCGTCCCCAGAGAATCACCACCGGTACCAGTTGGATATCGATGCTCGGGTCGGCAACCACTGCCCGCACCTCGGCTGCCAGCAGGCGTGATACTTCGCGAGTGCCACCGTTGTCATGCCGGTTCAGAAAGAAGACCGAACGCCTCGCCTTGATACCATCAAAGACCAGCGGCGCCTCGGCCTGCGGCAATCCGGCCCGGCGTGACTCCTCGAAGAGGACGAGCAGGTTCGACAGATGGCGGTCATTCAGAACGTAGCAGACCGGACGCGTCGGATCGATGACCGAGGCGGCCTCGGCAAAAACAGTCGTGCGTACCCAAAAATAGAGCACCCGCCGCGCCAATGGAACGAACCACCCGGAAATCTTGAACAAGCCCCTCACCACCTCTCATGCAAGACGCACAGCTACATGCACGCTGTGTGACTTGAAGCATTTTTTGCATCGACCCGGAACCAATTTATTACTTTTTCTCGAGGATTCTAGCGATTTTCATTGAGCAGTTGACCGGCAGAGGAACCAATTTTTTGCGGTCGGTCCAATCCAGCGGCAAGATATCATCTCATTTGCGGATCAACGAAGGAGCGTTTACCCATGCCTGGCGTCAATCCCTATGTCTACATGCAGCAAGTTGCCGAACGTCTGACTCAACTGACCGACCGGGGCGAGATCGAAACGCTTCTGGACGAGGTCGAGTACCTGTACGAAGTCCTCGATCCGGAGTTGCAGGAACCTGCCGAGCAGTTGATTGCGCAATTGCGCACACGCCTGGAGGCGGCATCCTGACCGGCGCCTTGCGCCACTACGCGCGGCGTTCGACTCAATCCGTACCGGGGCGTCGAGCAGGTTATCGAATCCGACGCCGGTCGCGCGCTCAGTGTCAACGGCAGGAACTGGGAACTGCAACTACTGGCACGCCGGCCTGCTGGCTGGGGTAGTCTCAATCGGCAAGGTCCGCTTGATTACGCCCGCTATGCGGTCTGGTCAACCAGCGAAGGCTTGGCGAGATTCCCGTATTTTCCAACCACCGAGTTCGACGCGGCAACCGCCGCCGACATTCTGAAGGCAGCGATTGCCGAGCATGAGGCCGACCTGCCCTTTGCACTGGCCGATATCTACGAATGCTGGCGGTGCGCCGACGCCCGCCCCGTGGCACTGCTGGCGTCGGCTACCGTCTTGCCCGAGCGCCGGGTCGTTTCCCGTTGGCGGGCGCTGCCGGAAGATCCGCAGGCGAGCGAGATCGAGGCTCGCGTGCAGCGCGCAGGCAACTGTACGCTCTGGTTCCGGCGCACCGCCGATGGCAGCGGCGAGTGCCTCGATGTGGCTGCCCCAACCAATACGCAGGCGAAGCACTTGCCGTCCACTGCCTTCCCCGAATGCCTGTTGTCGATCGATGCTTTCGACCTCGCCGCCGACCGATCCCTGATATCGGCCTTTCTCGCGCGCCAAGCCGCCCGCTTGCTGATGTTGCCGCTATCCACCGCAACCCGCGCGGCACTGGAGCAGTTTGCGGTCGAGGATGCCCACGGGGTAGCGCACTACTGTCGCCTTTATCCGGCGCGCGCCGATCCGGCGCTCGTCACGCGCTTGCAGGTCGAGGCCCGCCTGCGCGCCTCCGCTTGACCTGCCGAATCGGATTCTGGCCAAGCCTGCATGGCAGGATTCAACTCAAGCATCAAGCCGCGACACTGGCGCCGGTCGCCTTACTGATGTAACTTGAACCCATCACCTTTCCCCTTTCCTGGAGCACTCAAATGAACGATGACAACCTGTCGAAAGAACAACGCATCCTGCGCGTCCTGCGCAAGGTATTGGGCAATATCGTCAAGGACGCCATGCCGGCGCAGGGCACGCCCCACCCCTTCAAGGAAAGCACCATCCACGACATTCGCGACCTGTTCGGGCTGATCGCCGAGCGCGAGCGGGAACTGGCCCTGATGGCTGGACTGTCCGACAACGAGAAGCCCTACTACACGGACGAGCCCCCCGCGAGCAAGGTCGTGGCCATGCCCAAGCCGACCAGAAAGCCGAACTGAGCCGGACTTGACCCGGAATGATTCGCCTCCCCAATGCGCTACATGCTTGGAGTTCGCCCGAATTCGAGGCCGTTCTCAAACGTGAAATCGAGCAATTGGGCGGCGGGCAGTTGCCCTTGCAACAAGGCCTGAAGGCAAGCAGCCATGCCCTGGACGGCCCCCTCGAAACGATGATCATCAGCGTCGCCGACGAATCTGGTTTCATTCGCGCCAAGGTGGGCGTTTTCTTTTCCGGCATCACCACCGGCTGTAGCTGCGCCGACGATCCGACGCCGGTCGAGCCGCAAAACGAGTATTGCGAATTGATCTTCGCCATCGACAAATCGACGGCCGAAGCGACCGTCACCCTGCTGGCGGATTGATCCGGACGGTCAACGGCGCAAGCTCGATGTCCGGCGACCTTTAACCCACAGTAAAATAGTCAACTTTGATGAACTTTCCGTTCCCATATGCGCCCCGCCCAGTTGATCCCGATTCTTGAAACTGAATTCCTTAGCGCCGCCGAAGGCCACCACACCCCGGTCATGATGTGGGGTCCGCCCGGCGTCGGTAAATCGCAGATGGTGAGCGAGGTGGCGGCCAGGCATCAGGTGCCGGTGATCGATATCCGCCTCTCGCAGATGGAACCCTCGGACTTGCGTGGCATTCCCTTCCGGGTCGGTGACCATGTGGACTGGGCGATTCCTTCCATCCTGCCGGACGCTAAACGGCATGGTGACAAGGGCATTTTGTTCCTGGACGAAATCACTTCCGCGCCGCCCTCTGTTTCAGCCGCGGCTTATCAGTTGATTCTTGACCGCCGCCTCGGCGCTTATGAAGTGCCGCCGGGTTGGGCGATTTTTGCCGCCGGCAACCGCCAGGGCGACCGAGGCGTGACCTACGCCATGCCGGCGCCGCTGGCCAACCGGTTTTCTCATTTCGACGTCGAAGCCAACCTCGATGACTGGTCCCGATGGGCCTACGAAAACAACATCGATGCCCGGCTGATCGGCTTCTTGCGCTTTCGCCCAGAGTTGCTGTTCGACTTTGACCCGGCGCGCAACCCGACGGCTTTTCCCACGCCGCGTTCATGGGAATTTGCCCACCGCGCATTGCAAAAATTCATCGATCAGCCCGACCTCCTCGGCCCGGCGCTGGCGGCCTGCGTCGGCCAGGCGGCGGGTATCGAATTTTCGGCTTACCTCGCCAACCTGTCCCGCATGCCCGACCTGGACGCCATCGTCGAAGGACGCGAGGCCGACGTCCCGCGCGATACCGATCTGCAATATGCCGTTGCCGCCGCACTGGTCGCCCGCGCCATCCGCAACAAGAACAGTAGCGACATCAAGGAAATGCTGGGCTACATCCTCGACTATGCCGCCCGCTTCCCACTCAGGGAGATGGGCGTCATGCTGGTTTCCGACATCCACCGGAATATCGGACAAACCTTGTTTGCCGTGCCGCAGTTTGCCAACTGGGCGAACCAGGTGGCAGATATTGTTTTATACGAATAAGTTTTCACCATAGCTGCGCATCGTGCCGCTTCGTTATAAGCCATGTCATCTAGTTCTGCTCCGATCGCCTTCACCAACGACCCTGCTACCAAACTGTCAGCAGCGCGCACACGGCTGATCCTGGACAAGCCCTTCCTCGGCGCGCTGGTATTGCGTCTGCCGATGGTCGAGGCCGGACCGTGGTGCCGCACGACCGCCACGGACATGAAAAGCTTCTACTACAACCCGTCGTATATCGACCGTCTGTCGCTAGCCCAGATCGAGTTTGTCCTGGCACACGAAGCTCTGCACTGCGCCCTGGCCCATTTTGTCCGCCGTGGGCACCGCATCCAGCGCAAGTGGGATCTCGCCTGCGACTTCGCGATCAATCCCATTCTCGTCAGCGATGGTCTGCAGCCGCCGCCAGGAGTCGTGGTGCTGAGCATGTACGACAACATGAGCGCCGAGGAAATCTATCCCTGCCTCGACGACAACCCCGATGACGAAACCCTTGACCAGCACCTATACGACAACAATGCCGACGGCAGCCAGGGTGGCCGGAGCGATGAACCGCCGCCCGACGATTCCCAGCAGGATCATCAGGGGCTGTCATCGGGAGGCGTGCAAGCGCAAAACAAGGATCCGCAACAGCGCAACGGTGGCAGCACTCAAGCCAACCCCCAACAAGGCCAATCCGGCCAGATGGCGGGTGAAGATGACAACAAGGACAATCTACCCGCTCCCCTGACAGCTCAGGAGCGCGAAGAACTGGGGCAGAAGTGGCAGCAGTATCTGGCCAGCGCCGCGCAGCAGGCACAACAGGCGGGCAAACTCGGCGGCGCGATGGCGCGCATGGTCGATACCTGGCTTGAACCCAAGCTGCCCTGGCGCACGCTGCTGGCGCACTATTTCTTCGAGCGTGCCCGCAACGACTACAACTACATGCGACCCTCGCGGCGCGAAGGCGAGATGATCCTGCCGTCGCTGAAAAGCGCGCAATGCGATCTGGTCGTCGCGATCGACACCTCGGGTTCGATCGGCGAAGACGAGCTTTCCGAATTCCTTTCCGAAATCAACGCGATCAAAGGTGCATTGCCGGTGCGCATCACGCTGCTGGCCTGTGATGCAAAACTCGCCGACGATTGCCCCTGGGTGTTCGAACCCTGGGAAGAATTCCGTCTGCCGAGAACTTTCGCGGGTGGAGGAGGCACCGACTTCGCGCCGGTGTTCGAATGGGTGGAACGGGAAAACCTGCGGCCCGATGCGCTGGTGTATTTCACGGATGCCGATGCGGAATTCCCGGAACATGCGCCGCCCTATCCCGCCATCTGGCTGGTCAAGGGCAAGAAGCCGGTACCCTGGGGCAAACGGATTCAACTTAACTGATGGCTGCCAGCGAACTCTCCCCCGAAGACAGTCTGCGTCTCAACGTGCTGATGATGGCCGACCCGGTACAGGCGGTGCGCCTCGACGAAGGCGCGATGACGCTGTATGCGCTGCGGGAAGGCGGCGAGGCGAAAATCCGCTTGCATCCCAATTGCCGGGCCGACCAGTACATCACCCGCATCAAGGAGTTTCTCGGCGGACATGCCCTCGGCTCGCCGCGCGGCTATCCGGTTTATCTTCAGAACTGGACCCGGATGGGCCAGACTTCCGACAAGAATCTGGCGTCGCTGCTGCTGCTCGGCGAGCCCGAGGCCGTCGTCGCCGTCGCCCATGCCGCCAGCCTCACCGACGAACTCGCCCGGCGCGTCTGGTGGTGCCAGCCGACCATGGAAATGGCCCGCTGGATGCTGGAAAAGGATGCGGTCATTCAGGGCAGGATGGGCAAGGTACTGGCCGACTTTCTCATCGAGCATTTGCCCTTCGAGGAGAACCCGGACGCCCGCATGCATACCATCCGTCTGGTGCTGTACGGCAAACTCGCCGACCAGCAGATGACGGCCAAACTCTGGCGCCTGGCCAAGGGAGTGCCCTATTATTTCATCGGCTTCCTGGATTTTCTGCCTGACAATCTGCCCGCCGATCGGCCCGCGCGCGCCGATAAGCTGGACGCATCGGCCCTCTTGAAGCCGCTGGCGGAAGGCGGCAATGCGTATGCGGAACGCTACCTGTCGCTGCTGTCAGCCAATGGGCAAACCTGGTTGAAGGCCGTTTCGGAAGTGTTGGCCCGGCCCTCAACGGCGCTGGTGGTGTACGCCCTGCTGGATGCCATCAGCCGCTACTTTCACCCCATGGGCTATCCGGTCAGAAGCGAAGCGCTGGAAGCGGTATTTGCCGAAGCCGGGACCCTGGCGCGCGGGGAGCACGATGCGCCCGCCGATCTTCTGAAGGTGTTGCAGGCCGCCCCCCGCTACCGGCAGGGCATCGAAGCCATGCTAGCCTTGTCCGGGCTGACCGGCAAGACCGCCGACCCCTGGCTGCTGCGCAATACGACGGTGGGCGCGCTGATGCGGCGTAGAATCGAACCGCTGGTTGCGCCCATCAACCTGGCGCTGCAGACACTGAGAACCCCTCTCCCCGGGAAAGATGTGCAGGATTGCCAGCACCAGACAAATTAGCGGCCATGAAACTGTATCTCGACCCCGACCATTCAAAAGAAGTGCCTGCGCTGATCCGCAGTCCGAGCAAGGCGCGCAAGCGCTTTCCGGAAGGCGTGGTGGAAGCGGTCGCCAGCGAAGACGAAGCACTGCGACGGGCTGGGAAGGATTTGCATCCGGCAATCGTCATCGGCCCGTCACGCTCGTCGGAAGGCTTCAGGCTCTATTACCTGGTGCGCTGGCTGGATTGAAATACCCCTTTGTGGAGCTTGCATGGAATACAAACGCAAACCGATAAACATCCCGGTCGTATCCGCGGAACCGCAGGCTGTCAGCCCCTCCGGCGACTGCTCGGGAGCCGAGCCGTTCGCGCTCATGGTGCTGGGCGACAGCATGGAGCCGGAGTTTCTGGAACGCGAAATCATCGTCGTCGAGCCGGAAGGACTGGCAAAGGACGGATCGTATGTCGTCGCCTTCCACAACGAGGAATACATTTTCCGCCAGTTGATAAAGCGCGAGGCGGGCTGGGCGCTGCACGCACTGAACCCGGCCTATCCCGATCACCCGATCGCCAGCCTGTCCGGCGTCAGGGGCGTGGTAATCATGAAAAAGAAGCCCGGCAGGCCGAGCAAATCGGGCAAATACTATGTCGGCGAGGAGAAGCATTGAGCGCCTTCCAACGTGATACAGGAAGCATTGTTTTGCATCTGTCCTGAAGCATCTAATCGCAGCTTCCAAGAGGTTTATGGCCATTTACATAGAGTTCTTGTCGAGATCACCGATCGTAGGCAACCATGACAGTCCGCAACCTCGAATTCCTCTTTCGCCCCGCCTCAGTGGCGGTGGTCGCCGAACCCGACGAGCCGAGCCGCTACGCCGAAGTGGTGCTGGCCAATCTCGCGGCCGGCGGATTCAACGGTCCGGTCGTGTCGGTCAGCGCAAGGAAGCGCTCGCTGTTCTACATGGGCGACGATGTCCGCGTCGGCAAACTCGATGTGGTGCCCGATCTGGCGATCATTTGTGCTTCACTGAACCAGGTGCCGTCGATCATCGCTCAACTCGGCGCCCTTGGCACCCGTGCGGTGATCGTCGGACCCTGGATGTGGCACAAGATGAGCAGTGGCGCGATAGCGAAGGCGCGCAAGGCCATTCTCGAAGCGGCCCGGCCGTATCTGATGCGTGTTCTGGGGCCGGGAAGCGGCGGTCTCGTCGTGCCGGCCAGAGGGCTTAATGCCAGCGCCACCCCCGTCCCGGTCACGGCAGGGAAGATTGCCCTGGTCGCGGAGTCGACGGCGGTGACGGCAGCCGTGCTCGATCGTGCCTACAGCAAGGGAATCGGCTTCTCTACGGTGCTGCACCTGGGCGCAAGCCTCGATGTCGATCTGGCTGACGTGCTTGACTGGCTGGCGGCAGACCCGGACACCAAGTCGATCCTGGTGCAGTTCGACGAAGTTTCGGCCGGGCGCAAGTTCATGTCGGCAGCGCGTGCCGCTGCACGCAGCAAACCCGTAGTCGCCATCCACCCTGGCCGAGCGTACGGCAGGCATCAGGGTGGCGGGCCATTCACCACCGCCGAGGTTTATGAAGCGGCGTTGCGCCGCGCCGGCTGGGTTAGCATCGATACACTCGGGGATCTGTTCGAAGCCATCGAGGGGATGGCACGGGTGCGTCCGTTGCGCGGCGAGAGTCTGACCATCCTGGCCAACGGTCATGGCCTCGGACGGATTGCCAGCGACACTCTATTATTTTCCGGCGGTCGGTTGGGCAAGTTGTCTGCAGGAACCGTCAAGCGCCTGGAGGGGCAGCTGCAGACCCGTTCTGCACTCGCAAATCCATTGGCGCTGCCGGCGGACATCACGGCGACGAACTGGGGAGCCGCATTGACGACCGTGCTCGCCGACAACCATACGGAAAACGTGCTGACCGTCTGTTCGCCGTCCCCATACGCGCCAAGCGCTGAAGTCGCCGCGGTGATCTGCGAGGTGTCCCGGGAAACCGAGCGCAACGTCTTCACCTGCTGGGTCGGCGGCATGGCGATGCTGGAGGCGCAAAGGATTGCGGCGGCGCACGGCGTGTTGAGCCATGAGTCTCCGGAAAGGGCGATTGCTGTCTTTCTCGGTGCCGTCAGTTACCGGCGCAATCGCGAGTTGCTGATGCAGATGCCACCGTCGCTCGCGGAGGGCTTCGCGCCGGACGTAGATACGGCCCGAAGCGCGCTCGGCGAAGCGCTCGCCGCCGGAACCCGGACCCTGTCGGCACGCCAGGCAAGGCGCGTGTTGCAGGCTTACGGCCTGGCCGTAGGTGAGTATCAGTTGGCGGGCAGCATCGACAAGGCGATCGCCACCGCCGATGAAATCGGCTATCCGGTCGATCTCTTTCTCATGTTTGCCAATGGAGCGGAGCTTGCAGAGCGCGTGCCAGGACTTCGTTCGCCTGCAGAAATCCGCATCGCGGCGCGCGGTCTGCGCAGTCGTGCGCGGACACGGCACCCTGGCGACCGCGTCAGCGGTTACCGGCTGCGCCCGAGCGCCGCCCGCAGTGGCGCCCCCGCAATGCGTCTGGGCGTTGCCGACGATCCGGTGTTCGGTCCGGTGATCTTCCTGGGTCCGGCATCGGTCACTGGTTTCCGCGAAGACCGCCTGGTCGTCGGACTGCCGCCGCTCAATCTGGTGCTGGCCGGTGATCTGGTGGCACGCAGCGGCTTTACCGAGGGACTCCCTGAAGACGATCGGCCGGCGCTGCAGGCAGCCGCGAGCAATGCGCTGGTTCGTCTGTCGCAACTGCTCACGGATATAGATGAAGTGGCAGACGTGGAACTTGATCCGCTACACGTCGAGGCTTCGGGCGTGGTCGTTCTGGGGGCGCGCATCAACATCGAGCAACGGGGACGCAAGCTCGGCTTCCGCCGCTTCGCGATTCGCCCTTATCCGAAGGAACTGGAGCGGCAGGTGGATTGGGAGGGTCGCACGCTCCTGATCCGGCCGATTCGACCCGAGGATGAGACGCTGCTCGGCGAACTGCTTAATGCTCTTACTCCCGAGGATTCCCGCATGCGCTTTTTCGACTCGACCAGGAACCTGCCGCGTACCCGCCTCGCCCGCTTTTCCCAGATTGACTACGATCGCGAAATGGCGCTGGTGGCCATCGAGCGCGGGAACGACGGCGCCGAGCATGCGCTGGGTGAGGTTCGGACCGTTGCGGACCCCGGCAGCACATTCGCGGACTTTGCGATTGTTGTCGCCTCTGGAATCAAAGGCAGGGGACTCGGCCAACTGTTGCTGCAGAGCCTGGTCAGCTACTGCCGTAGCCGCGGCATCGGTGAATTGCGCGGCGAAACGCTGGACAGCAACTTGCGCATGCAGCGTCTTGCACGGCGCCTCGGCTTCGCGGTGACAACCGGAGCTGACCGCGGCACGCTGGATCTTCGCCTTTCGTTGAACCCGCACGAAAAGCCGTGACGAATTCCTGGGAAAGTTTGGCAGGTCAGTTCGCGAATGACCAATGATGGCGACAAGAAA
>CAVSFS010000005.1:0-10579 GCA_963727115.1 uncultured beta proteobacterium
CATTCGACAATCGCGCCTGCGGTTTTTTGGCGCCCTGCTAAAATTCGGGAAACCGTACAGGGAATGACCATGCAGATCACCATCACCCGCCCCGACGACTGGCATCTTCACCTGCGCGACGGCGAAGCACTGGCGTCGGTGCTTGCCCATACCGCCGCCCAGTTCGCCCGCGCCATCGTCATGCCCAACCTGAAGCCGCCGGTGACCACGGTCGACCAGGCTGCCGCCTACCGCGACCGCATCGTCGCCGCGCTGCCGGCCGGCGCCAGTTTCGAGCCGCTGATGACGCTTTACCTGACCGACAACATGCCGGCCAGCGAGGTGACGAGGGCCGCCGCTTCCGGTTTCGTCAAGGCGGTCAAGCTTTACCCGGCGGGGGCGACGACCAACTCCGATGCCGGCCTGACCGACATCCGGAAGGCCGACGATACGCTGGCCGAGATGGAGCGCGTCGGTCTGCCGCTGCTGGTGCATGGTGAAGTGACTGATCCGCAGATCGACCTCTTCGACCGCGAAAAGGTGTTCATCGACACCGTGCTGCTGCCGCTGACGCAGCGCTTCCCGAAGTTGAAGGTGGTCATGGAGCACATCACGACCCGGGACGCCGCGGAATTCGTGCAAAATTCGCCGTCAACCGTGGCCGCCACCATTACCGCCCATCATCTGCTCTACAACCGCAACGCCATCTTCCAGGGCGGCGTGCGGCCGCACTGGTACTGCCTGCCGGTGCTGAAGCGCGAAACGCACCGCCAGGCTTTGGTCGCCGCCGCGGTTTCCGGCAACCCGAAATTCTTCCTCGGCACCGATTCGGCGCCGCACGCCAAGATGGCCAAGGAGGCCGCCTGCGGCTGCGCCGGCTGTTACACGGCCTACGCGGCGCTCGAACTGTATGCCGAGGCCTTCGAGCAGGCCGGCGCGCTGGAAAAGCTCGAAGCCTTCGCCAGCTTCCACGGCCCGGACTGGTACGGTCTGCCGCGCAACAGCGGCACGGTGACGCTGGTCAAGGAAAGCTGGACGGTGCCGGCCGACTATCCCTACATCAGCAGCGACCGCATCGTGCCGTTGCGGGCCGGCGAAACGCTGTCCTGGAAGATGCGCTGAGCCAGCGACCGGCTGCACGGTGATGGCTCCGGAAGCATTCGCATCGCCGCTCTACGACCCGCTGCGCCGCTGGCTTGACCGGTTGCCGCCGGGGGCGGATGGAAGGCCGGATACGGCGGCGGTCGTCGCCGCGCACATTCCCATCCTTGCGCCGAATGGCCGGTGCATCCGTTTCGTGCCGCCGCGGGCGGACGGCCTCGCCTACGAATGCCGTATCCGCGACAACGGTGAGGTCGAGACGCGCCCCGACAACTGGCATGATTTCTTCAATGCGCTGGTCTGGCTGAGCTTTCCGCAGGCCAAGCTGGCCCTCAGCGGGCGCCACGCGCGGGCGATGGTACAGGCCGGCACGGCGCGCGGCGCGACGCGCGATGCCCTGACCCACTTCGACGAATGCGGAATCGTCGTGCTCTCCAGCCAGCCTGACCTGCTCGACCTGTTGCGCGACTTCAAGTGGAAAGCACTTTTTTCCGAACGCCGGGCCGACGTGATGCGCGCCATGCGTTTCGTCGTTTTCGGCCACGCCACCTACGAAGCCCTGCTCAAGCCGTTTCGCGGGCTGACCGCGAAGGCGATTCTCCATGACATCGATGAGCCCTGGCTGCACCTGCCGGCTGCAGCGCAGCTTGCCGCGGTCGACGCCCTGCTGGCGGCGGATTTGACCAGCGGTCGCTACCCTCGGCCGCGCGATTTTCAGCCCCTGCCGCTGCTCGGCATTCCCGGCGTGACGCCGGACAGTGTCGATCCGGCCTATTACGACGATACCTGGCAGTTCCGGCCCGGGCGGCGGCGCGCCTGACCGGCGGCCCCGCAAGGGATAAAACCCAATGCCGCTCCGCGGCCCAAGGCCACGTTGCCTTCACCGGCAGAGCCGGCGACATAAAAAAGGCTGCCGAGCGGCAGCCTTCGTTTGGTCGAATCGGCCGTTTACTTCTTGGCCGCTGGCGCCACAACGACGATCCCGGTCGCCACGATGTAGGTGCCCTTGACCTGGTCGCCTTCCTTGACCTGGGCCATGATTGCCGGGTCCTTGACGTGGAGCTTGACCACGCGACCCTTGGCACCAAGGATGGTAACCGTGCTGGCTTTGGCATCGACCGACTTCACGTCAGCCACGAAGTCGATCTGGCGTCCCCGGATCGCGCCCGGCTTCTGGCCAGGCTTGGCTGTCTGGTTGATGTCCTTCTCGACCGTTTCGCGCAGACCGCCGCCCTTCATCAGTTCCATCGCCAGCACTTCCATGTGCTCGGCGATCACGCGGTCGCCCACCTTGACCTGGGGCAGGTTCTTGGCCTCCTTGCCGACGACGACGTCGAACACGTTGCCGTCCTCACCCTTGAGCGTCACCGTGCGGGTCTTCTTGTTGATCGCCACAACTTCGGCTTCGGCCTTGACGGAGTCGCCCATGACCATGGCGGGGGTTTCGGCGGCCGGGGTGGTGGGCTTCGCATCCGCCGCATGGGCTGAACCGAAGGCAAGGGTGATGGCGAGCAGCGAGGCTTTTAGAACGGTCTTCATGAATGAACTCCAGGGGTTGGTATTGTTGCGGCGGAAAAAATCGAAAACGGGCGCGGCGCAACGCGCGACCCGTAAGCTTATTGGCTGATCACCGGCGGCACGGTTGACGGGGGTGGCGAGACCGCAGGCGGCATTTGCTGGAGAATGCAGCGGATGCCCGGTGAGTCCGGGGACGTGTTGTAGTTGGTGCTCAGTGTGTCGACATAGTTCTCCCGCGAAATCCGGCCATTGAAGTAGCGCGAGGTCAGGTCGAGGAAATAGGCACCGGTCGCTGCGTCGCTCGAATCATTCAGCAGGCTGTTGATTTCGCGCCCGCCAAGGTCGAGGTTCCAGCATTTGTTTTGTACCTGGTTCAGGAATGCCTCGTAGGGCGAGTCCGGACGCCAGGCATCCGGGGCGCAGGCGGCAAGGGAAAGAGAAAGTGCAAACGCCAGGAGCGTCCGGCGGGTATGAAGTGCATTGGTCATTGGCTTGTCTCCCGGCCGAAACGCGGTGCCGGGCGCAAAAACAATCCCCGGCACCGCGTTTCGCCGACTGGCTTAGCGAGCGACGACGCGTGCGTCCTCACCGTTGCCTTCGATGAAGACATTCTGGCCCTTGCGCAGGTTGGGATTTGCCTCCTGGGTTACCGAAACCAGAACGCCCTTGTTCGTCCGGACGATGATCTGCTGGCCGGCAACCGGCTGGTCACGCCGCTTTTGCACTTCGTGACCAGCGACCGCACCGCCGACCGCACCGAGGACCATGGCGACGTCGCGCCCGGTGCCGGCGCCGATCAGGCTGCCGATACCAAGGCCGGCAAGGCCGCCAACCACGGCGCCGACGCCGCTGGGAGTGCCGCTCCTCAATTCGACTGGCGTGATCTGTTCGATGTACCCGGAACGAATCTCCAGCTCACCTGATTGAGTGCCGGGCGTGGCGCAGGCGGTCAGGGTCAGGGCGAGGGCAAGGGCGGAAACATAGGCTGAGAATTTTTTGAACATGATGTTGTCCTCAAGAGGGGTTCTGTGAATTGGCGCGATGGTTCGGGGGGCGCGCACCGAAAAACTACGCATTCATAATATCAGTTTTCATTGGCGGAGAGCCTTGCTGGTTGCGAGTTCATCGGATATTGCCCAGCGGATCGGACGAGAAGCAGCTTGCTCCGCCTTCGGTGCAAAAGCCCTGCACAGATGTGGTCAGGCTCACTGATGGTGGCCCTTGTGATTGTTCTCGAGCGCCAGTTCCCGGGTGGCCTCCTCTTTCTCGTCGGCGAGGTCGGCGAGCAGGCCTTCGTCGGAAAGGTCGAGAGAGTGGGAATGCGCCCAGTCATGGTGAACAAACTCTTGAAGGCGTTTCACCACGGCCTCGTCGTGAACCACGATCGCCAGTTCGCGGCGGCTGTCGAAACTGCCGGGCGCCAGGTTGATGGAGCCGATCAGGGCGCGCGCGCCATCGGCCAGCATCATCTTGCCGTGCAGTTTGAGTCCCTTGAGCTTGTGCACCTTGGCGCCCAGATCCTGAAGGATGCGCAGGCCCTCGACACCCTCGACCAGCTTGCCCATTTTCAGGGTATGCGCCGGGCGCGCCAGTATGTGAATTTTGACCCCGCGGGCTGTCGCCCGCACCAAGCGCTCGATGATTACTTCGTCCTGATAGCGTTCATTTTGCAGGAACAGCGATTCCATGGCCTGGTCGATGAACCGGGCAACCCGGTTGCGGCCATTGATGTTGCACCAGATCAGGTGGGATTCCTGACCGGGGTCGAAGGGCTTGCGTTCCCAGTCAGCATCGAAGCACGCGATGACTTCGTCCACCTCATGGCGATGCGAGGTGACCACCGCGTAGTCACGGGTCACCGTAAGGTTCTTGGTCTCCCAGTTGAGGGACTGGATGAAAGCGGTCTCGTCGTCCACGACCAGCGATTTTTCGTGGGTAATGTCGATGGCCGGGTTGCTGTCGGCAACCTCGACCCCCGCATCTTCAAGGGCCTTGCGTGTTGCTTCGTTCTCCGGTTCGCCGCCACGGCGGGCCGGGTTAAGCATGACGCGAACCTTGACCCCGCGCTGGTGAGCGGCGATCACGGCGGCGAGCAGCGACGGGTCGGAAAACAGGAAGATCTTGATGCGAATCGATTTCTTTGCGCCAGCGATGGCATCCAGAAGCGGCTTGCCGGTGTCGTCGGGCATTACCAGCAGTGAGCGTGAAGACATGCAACCTCCGATTAAATTAGTCTGTTCAGGTTTCAGGACTGGCTTCCGAGGCGTGTGCTAAGCGGTCTTGGGTTCTTTTGCTTCCTTGGGCGGCTTGGCTGGCGCGTGCGCTTCATAGACCTCCTGCAGGCTCTTCAGCTTGAGCACGCCGTAGAAGACCGTTACCGTCATGAGCGTAACCAGGAATCCTGTAAAGACTTCCTCGGCGGAAAAGTGACCCGTCCGGTTGGCGATGTAGGCGGCAATGATCGTTGCCAGAATCACGAAGTTGAGAAGCCAGTTGGTCGTCTTGGAGACGATGTAATGCAGCGTTCCGAATCCGGACAGTTGATACAGCATGAATGGTAGAACCGCGAAAGCCGGAATCAACTCGGATACGCCAAGACTCAAATCGACGGCGCCGGGCGCCTTGGTGTGCAGCAGGTTGCTGTTCGCCAACTGGTGGAACAGCGGCGGCAATGCGCACAGGAATGGCACGACCGACAGGAACTCCAGGATCAGTCCGCCGGACCAGAGGCTGACCTCGGAGGCCGGATCGGCGCCCGCGCCTGACGATTGGGAGCCGATGAACAGGCCGGCGACAACCGCCGTGGCGCACGACAGCATCAGCAATTCGATGGTGACTCCGAAAGCCGCCGGCTCCCCCGCCTTGATCAGCAGCAGCGCCATGAAGCCGGGCGTGAAGAACATGACGCGGACGAGCCGCGTCCACAATCGCGGGTCGCGCTCGGGCGGCAGGATCGGCAGCACGAATCCATCGTCACCCACGGTTGCTCTGCTTTTTGACATGGCTTCTACTCCAGAAGGAAACGAAGGATCGACGTATCACGCACGGCACAAGCTACTCGTCGATATTGTGGAATTTCCCGACAATGTCGGCAAGGACCGCGGTTGACCATCCGAACATCAACATTGCCGTCATTGCCTCGAAGTTGCCGAAACCTAGCCAGCTCTTGGGCAAAACAACATTGCTGTCCCCCATGGTGCTGAAGGCATTGATCGAATAGAGCATGGCCTGCGACATGTCCCTGGTCAGATCGGTCAGGAAATAAAAAGCAGCCCACACGACCACCCCGACAAAGTGGCTTACCAGCAGTATCGCAACCACGCCGATGATGACCGCGGTACGTGCGGTTCGGTGTGGGCCGCGCATGACGGGGCGCCCGAAGCGCCTGAAAAACGAATGCACCTGATCGATGCCGAGGCCGTGAAAAATGACGGTCAGGCCCATGGGCAGCAAAGCGGCCAAGATTTGCTTGCCGTACTTGAAATCCAGTCCCACCAGGGCTTGCTCGGTAATGTGCCAGTTTTCCAAGATGTCTCTCCTCCAAGTGACGCCCCATTTTCCCCGCGCGGCAAGAAACAAGCCGTCGATATTCTATGCCAGTTCGGAAAACTGCTGAGAAGTAGTAATTTGCGGATTGTTGACCAAATGCTTTCGTCTTGCTTGATAATTCGCGACACTCGTTTTTTGGCTAACGTCATGTCCGATATCAATTCCGAAAATTCCCCGGCAGCGACAGTATTTGGCAATGTCAAGACGGGTTGTGTCCGTGTCCAGCCCATCATGCATATTGCCCGGACGATCAGCGAACTGGGCGCCGACCCGGGGCAGGTTTTTGCCGATGCGGGCATACCGGCGGAACTGTTCGATAATCCCGAGAACTCGATTTCGTTTCAGGCGATCGGCACCCTGGTTGAACACTGCTTGGTGGCCACCCGCTGCCCGCATTTCGGGCTGCTGCTCGGCGCGGGCGCCGCCGGCAATCCGCTGGGGATGCTGGGCGAGGTCATGCAGGAATGCGCCGATGTCGGGACGGCCATCGCCTACGCCCAGCAGAATCTCCATCTGCATGATCGCGGCGCGATGGCGACCCGTTTCGTCGATGGCAAGGTTGCATCGCTCGGCTACATTTTGTTCGATGCGCAGGGTCCTGTCGTCGATCAGATCTATGACGGGTCGATGGCCATTGCCATGAGCCTGATGCGCGCCCTGTGCGGTCCCAAATGGAAACCGGCGGCGGTTTTGCTGCCACACCGCCGGCCGCATGATGCGGCGCCTTTCAAGAAAGTCTTTGGCCGCATGCCGCAATTCAACGCCGAGCAGGCGGCGCTGCTCTTTCCCGTCGGAGATCTCGAGCGGCCGATTGCCGGCGCCGATCCGGGAAAATTCGCCTTGCTGGCGGAACACCTGAAGACCGTCGCCCGGCAGCGAGATCTGAATTTTTCCGAACAGGTGCTGCGTGTTGTCCGCGGGCTGGTGGCGGTGCGCAAATGTTCGCTCGACGCGGTTGCCAACCAGTTCTCGATGAATCGGCGGCGCCTGAATCGGATGCTCGAACGTGAAGGAACGACCTATCATCAGATATCGCAGACGGTGCTGCGCACCTTTGCCGAACGCCTGATGCTTGATACCGACATGACGCTGGGCAGGATTGCGGCGGCGCTCGACTACTCCGACGCCAGCGCATTCACCCGAGCCTTTCGCAACTGGCACGGCTGTTCGCCCCGGGATTGGCGACGCCGGAATCTGCCGCACGCCGCCGAGATGTCGCGTTCTGTCAAGCATGCATGAGGCCTGTATCCTGGAATTCGGCACCGCCCGATCAAACGGGCAAATCCGCTTCCAGATGCAGTTCATGTTCCCCAAGTAATGCGCCCTGCCTAGGCAGCCTGCTCGATAAGCCGGGCCTGCGCGGCGATGCCCATGCGGTTAATGCCGCTGACCAGCGCCTTGAGCGACGCGGTGACGATATTGCCGTCGATGCCGACGCCGTAGAACTCGCCGTTGCCGCTGCCGGCAATTTCCATGAAGGCGCAGGCCTGGGCGTTGCCGTCCTCGCCCATCGGCACCATCGAGCGCTCCTCGTAGCTGCGCACCTGGATGTTGATTCCGGCACTGTGCAAGGCGTGGACCGCGGCATTGATCGGCCCGTTGCCTTCGCCGGTGAGAATGTGCGGCGCCCCGTCGATATCCACGCTCAAGCGGATGCACTGGGCGTTGCCGTGTTCGTAGAGGTGGTGTTCGCGATAACAGACGGGCGCGGTTGACTCGAGATAAGTGCCCGAAAAAATGCTCCAGATATCGCTCGCCGTCACTTCGCCGCCATGGGCGTCTGTGTGTTGCTGGACAACGCCGGAAAACTCGACCTGGAGACGGCGCGGCATGACGATACTGTGTTCGGTTTCCATGAGGTAGGCGATGCCGCCCTTGCCCGACTGGCTATTGACGCGGATGACCGAGTCGTAGCTGCGGCCGACATCGGCCGGGTCGATCGGGAGGTAGGGCACTGACCATGTCTCATCCGCCTCTTGAGCGGAGAACCCCTTCTTGATGGCGTCCTGGTGGGAGCCGGAGAAGGCCGTGAAAACGAGATCCCCGACGTACGGGTGGCGCGGATGGATCGGGAGCTGGGTGCAGTGTTCGAAAGTGCGGGCGACGGCGTTGATGTCGGAGAAATCGAGGCCGGGATGAACGCCCTGCGTGTACATGTTGAGGGCGAGGGTGACGAGATCGACGTTGCCGGTGCGCTCGCCGTTGCCGAAGAGGCAGCCCTCGACGCGGTCGGCGCCGGCCATGAGGCCGAGCTCGGCGGCGGCCACCGCCGTGCCGCGGTCGTTGTGCGGGTGAAGGCTGATGATGACGCTGTCGCGACGGGCAAGATTGCGGTGCATCCACTCGATCTGGTCGGCGTAGATGTTGGGCGTGGCGATCTCGACCGTGGTCGGGAGGTTAAGGATGACCTTGCGCGAAGGCGTGGCGCCCCAGGCGGCGGTGACGGCATCGCAGACTTCGAGGGCAAAGTCGAGCTCGGTGGCGGTGAAGAGCTCCGGGCTGTATTCGAGGGTGATCTTCGTTTCCGGCATCTCGGCGGCAAGTTGCCTGATCAGCTTGACCGCCTCGACGGCCATAGTCACTACCTCCACCTTGCTCATGCCGAAAACGTTGTCGCGGAAGGTCTTGGAGGTTGCGTTATAGACGTGGACGACCGCCTGCCTGGCGCCCTTGAGCGATTCGAAGGTGCGGCGGATGAGGTGTTCGCGGGCCTGGGTGAGGACCTCGATGGTCACATCGTCGGGAATATGGCCGTCTTCGATGAGGCCGCGCACGAAGTCGAACTCGGTCTGCGAGGCCGAGGGAAAGGCGACCTCGATTTCCTTGAAGCCAATGGCGCAGAGCGCCTTGAACATGCGCATCTTCTTGTCGGCGTTCATCGGCTCGAAAAGCGACTGGTTACCGTCGCGCAGGTCGGTGCTCATCCAGATTGGCGGCCGGGTGATGGTGCGGTTCGGCCAGTTGCGGTCGACGAGCTTTACCGGGGCAAAAGCGTGGTATTTGGTGGCGGGGGTGTGCAACATGGCGCTGTTCCTTGAAATTGTCTTGATGGACGAAATTTTAAGGAAATGTGGCCGGCAGGTGCTTGCGTTGTTTGCCTTGTTTGTTTGTCGTATTGGTAGATAATTGCTCTATGTTTATTTTCTGAGCAATAAAATGGAAATCGATCGTTACGACCGGCAAATTCTTGAAATTCTGCAGCAGGATGGCCGCATCAGCAACCAGGATCTGGCCGACCGCATCGGCCTTTCGCCTTCGCCCTGCCTGCGCCGGGTGCGCGCGCTTGAGGAGTCGGGACTGATCACCGGCTATCGCGCATTGCTCGATGCCAAAAAGCTTGGGCTGTCGCTGATGGCGCTGATTCACATCTCAATGGACCAGCACACGCCTGAGCGTTTCGCCAACTTCGAGGCGCAGGTCGGCGAGAATCCGGAAGTACTGGAATGTCTGCTGATTACCGGGCAGGACGCCGATTACCAGTTGAAAGTCGTGGTGCGCGACATGGACGCCTATCAGGACCTTCTGCTCAACCGCGTCACGCGCATTCCCGGCGTGACCGGCGTGCATTCGAGCTTTGTCCTGCGGCGGGTGGTCGACAAGACCGCGCTGCCGGTTGCCGGCGGCTAGGCAAGCGAGCGTAAGCCGAGCTCCACGCTCCGGTGGCCGGTTTCAGTAGCGACGGCGCTGCGGCGGTGGTGCGGTGCCGCGAGTTTCGATGTGGCGGAAGGTGATGCGACCCTTGCTCAGATCGTAGGGCGAGAGTTCCAAAGTCACCTTGTCGCCAACCAGGATGCGGATGTGGTTCTTCTTCATCTTGCCCGAGGTGTAGGCGATCAGTTCGTGACCGTTTTCCAGCGTGACGCGAAAGCGGGTATCGGGAAGGACGTCATGGACGACGCCTTGCATTTCAAGTAGTTCTTCTTTTGCCAAGTATATTTCTCCAGTCAATACAAAATTCACCGATCCGGTGAAGTCTAACCCGGCATGATACCTTGGCGCGGGTCAGGCGTGCGATAATTCGCAACGGAAAGTCGGCCAGGCAATCGCTGGGCGTTGGGGGCAACCTCGGCGCCGGGAGGAAAGTCCGGGCTCCACAGAGCAGGATGCCGGTTAACGGCCGGGCTAAAGTCGCAAGACCCGAGGCGACGGAAAGTGCCACAGAAAATATACCGCCGATGGCCCCGCAAGGGGATCAGGTAAGGGTGAAATGGCGAGGTAAGAGCTCACCGCGCTGGTGGCAACTCAGTGGCAGGGTAAACCCCATCCGGAGCAAGACCAAATAGGCAAGCATGGCGTGGCTCGCGTGCTTCCGGGTAGGTTGCTTGAGCTGTCGGTGACGGCAGGCCTAGAGGAATGACTGTCGAACCCCGCAAGGGGGGAACAGAACCCGGCTTATCGGCCGGCTTTCCATTTTTTTCCTGTTTGGCGATTG
>CAVSFS010000006.1:0-153832 GCA_963727115.1 uncultured beta proteobacterium
GGGCGTCTGTGTGTTGCTGGACCGCGCCGGAAAACTCGACCTGCAGACGGCGCGGCATGACGATGCCGTGTTCGGTTTCCAGCAGGTAGGCGACGCCGCCCTTGCCGGACTGGCTGTTGACGCGGATGACCGAGTCGTAGCTGCGGCCGAGGTCGGCCGGGTCGATCGGGCAGGTAGGGCACTGTCCCACGTGCTCATCCGCCTGCTTGCGCGGCGAAGCCCTTCTTGATGGCGTCCTGGTGGGAGCCGGAGAAGGCCGTGAACACCAGATCGCCCGACGTAGGGATGGCGCGGGTGGATCGGGCAGCTGGGTGCAGTGCTCGACGTGCGGGCGACGGCATTGATGTCGGAGAAATCGAGGCCCGGGTCGAACGCCCTGCGTGTACAGGTTGAGCGCCAGGGTGACGAGATCGACGTTGCCGGTGCGCTCGCCGTTGCCGAACAGGCAGCCCTCGACGCGGTCGGCGCCGGCCATCAGGCCCAGCTCGGCGGCGGCCACGGCCGTGCCGCGGTCGTTGTGCGGGTGCAGGCTGATGACGACGCTGTCGCGGCGGGCGAGGTTGCGGTGCATCCATTCGATCTGGTCGGCGTAGACGTTGGGCGTGGCGATCTCGACCGTGGCGGGCAGGTTGAGGATGACCTTGCGTCCGGCGTGGCGCCCCAGGCGGCGGTGACGGCGTCGCAGACTTCGAGGGCGAAGTCGAGCTCGGTGGCGGTGAAGCGTCTCCGGGCTGTATTCGAGGGTCCATCTCGGTCTCCGGCTGCGCGGCGGCCAAGCTGCCTGATCAGCTTGCACCGCGGCGACGGCCATGTCGATGACCTCCGCCTTGCTCATGCCGAAACACGATGTCGCGGAAGGCCGTGCGAGGTGGCGTTGTAGACGTGGACGATGGCCCGCCGGGCGCCCTTGAGCGACTCGAAGGTGCGGCGGATCAGGTGTTCGCGCGCCTGGGTCAGGACCTCGATGGTGACATCGTCGGGAATGTGGCCGTCTTCGATGAGCCTGCGCACGAAGTCGAACTCGGTCTGCGAGGCCGAGGGAAAGGCCACCTCGATTTCCTTGAAGCCGATGGCGCAGAGCGTCTGGAACATGCGCATCTTGCTTGTCGGCGTCCATCGGCTCGAACAAGCGACTGGTTGCCGTCGCGCAGGTCGGTGCTCATCCAGATCGGCGGCCGGGTGATGGTGCGGTTCGGCCAGTTGCGGTCGACGACTTTACCGGGGGAAAAGCGTGGTATTTGGTGGCGGGGGTGTGCAACATGGCGCTGTTCCTTGAAATTGTCTTGATGGACGAAATTTTAAGGAAATGTGGCCGGCAGGTGCTTGCGTTGTTTGCCTTGTTTGTTTGTCGTATTGGTAGATAATTGCTCTATGTTTATTTTGTGAGCAATAAAATGGAAATCGATCGCTACGACCGGCAAATTCTTGAAATCCTGCAGCAGGATGGCCGCATCAGCAACCAGGATCTGGCCGACCGCATCGGCCTTTCGCCTTCGCCCTGCCTGCGCCGGGTGCGCGCGCTTGAGGAGTCGGGACTGATCACCGGTTATCGCGCGCTGCTCGATGCCAAAAAGCTTGGGCTGTCGCTGATGGCGCTGATCCACATCTCAATGGACCAGCACACGCCTGAGCGTTTCGCCAACTTCGAGGCGCAGGTCGGCGAGAATCCGGAAGTACTGGAATGTCTGCTGATTACCGGGCAGGACGCCGATTACCAGTTGAAAGTCGTGGTGCGCGACATGGACGCCTATCAGGACCTTCTGCTCAACCGCGTCACGCGCATTCCCGGCGTGACCGGCGTGCATTCGAGCTTTGTCCTGCGGCGGGTGGTCGACAAGACCGCGTTGCCGGTTGCCGGCGGCTAGGCAAGCGAGCGTAAGCCGAGCTCCACGCTCCGGTGGCCGGTTTCAGTAGCGACGGCGCTGCGGTGGTGGTGCGGTGCCGCGAGTTTCGATGTGGCGGAAGGTGATGCGACCCTTGCTCAGATCGTAGGGCGAGAGTTCCAAAGTCACCTTGTCGCCAACCAGGATGCGGATGTGGTTCTTCTTCATCTTGCCCGAGGTGTAGGCGATCAGTTCGTGACCGTTTTCCAGCGTGACGCGGAAACGGGTATCGGGAAGGACGTCATGGACGACGCCCTGCATTTCAAGTAGCTCTTCTTTTGCCAAGTATATTTCTCCAGTCAATACAAAAATCACCGATCCGGTGAAGTCTAACCCGGCATGATACCTTGGCGCGGGTCAGGCGTGCGATAATTCGCAGCGGAAAGTCGGCCAGGCAATCGCTGGACGTTGGGGGCAACCTTGGCGTCGGGAGGAAAGTCCGGGCTCCACAGGGCAGGATGCCAGTTAACGGCTGGGTGCTATAAGTCGCAAGACCCAAGGCAACGGAAAGTGCAACAGAAAATAAACCGCCGATGGCCCCGCAAGGGGATCAGGCAAGGGCGAAACGGCGAGGTAAGAGCTCACCGCGCTGGCGGTAACGTTCAGCGGCATGGCAAACCCCATCCGGAGCAAGACCAAATAGGGAAGCATGGGCGTGGCCCGCGCTGCTTCCGGGTAGGTTGCTCGAGCCTGTCGGTGACGGCAGGCCTAGAGGAATGATTGCCGAACCCCGCAAGGGGGGAACAGAACCCGGCTTATCGGCCGGCTTTCCATTTTCTTTTCCTGTTTGGCGATTTGCGTGACTTGCATCTGCGAAGGTCGGAATTCGACCCCTGCGGCCGGTTAGCATTTTTTAGCAGCGGCAGTTTTAGACTGGGAGGAGCCATTGAGGGATTTATCTGAGAAGCAGCATTCTCGACCCGCTCTGATGAGTCAGCCCTCTACATAGCTGCCGTTGGTGGTCTCACCCTATCGGCCATCAGCCGCCCGTGGCGGTTACATCTAGATTTCTCGTGCCAGGTGGAATCGAATGGCTGGTTTTCGGCGATCAAGTTGGTCGCGAGAATTTCAGGACCCGGCCAGAAGTTGTCGCTGGCCTTTCTTCCACAATGCGGCCGTTCTCTCCCAAGATGTTGGTGCTTTACAAGGCTGCAAGCGTCTGACATATTGCTTTCATATTGGCAGGAAGAATTTCAAGTGACCGAAACTTATGAGCCTTGAACAGCAAGTCCGGCGTCAGCATGTTATTTTTTATAGCTAACACAGTATCAGGATGAACACTGCCAAGCTTTGTCGCCGGTGTGTTTAGGCCCAAGACCATGCAAAAGCCAACATTCCTATCTTTCTCTTTTTGTAGTCGGCTACAGAGAGAAATGGGCTTGGCTCGATGCATACTGTTAATCATGCTCAGCATTCTTATGGGAGGATGTGCCACACCAATGAATCGAATCCCACGCTAGAAGAACAAAAATCCATTCGAAAGTTCGGTCTTGTAGCAAATCCGGAACTGGGCGGGGTGGAACTCAATGTTATCGGCGCCTCAGGTGGCCCACTATCTGGCGCGGCTTTAGGATTTCTGTTCGGTCTTTTAGATCCATTGTCGTGGTTTATCGGGGGACCAGTCGTTACGGCTGCTGCGGGCTCATTGGCAGGGGGCATGTGTCATAGCGAGCTAAGCTCAATTGAAAATCCCAACAACATTTCCAAGAGACAATCAAGCGTCTTCAACTGCCATCAAGATTGGAAATGCACGTATCTTAGATGCATTTTTCTCTGGCGCCCGAGCCAACAAACTATTTGTCGAAGGCGGTTCCGAGCCTGAGCCAAGAGGCTCGCATAAGCTATGCGAATAGTCACGGATTGGACACCTTGCTTGAGCTGAGAATCGATGTCACTCTGAGCTACAACACCGCCAGCATAGAAGGCACGTTTCGTTGCGTACCGCAGTTGAGATACGGGGTTTTCGCAACATTACAACGAGTTCTGATGGAGCAATTATTGCCAGGAGATATTTTTGGCAAGATTCCGAAAAATCGGAGAGGCCTTTGACATTCGAGAAAATACTAAACGATGAATCTGTGATTGTAGAGATTTTGGACGATGCCTTTATTCGCCTCGCCTATATGATAATTATGTGGATATAGCCACCCGCCCTTGATTGTCACCAATCACAGATTTGCTGCTAATGAGGCTAATGCTGTTGGGTTCGAAAGGGACATGCCGCCATCAAGCGCAACGTTGAGCGTCTGCTTCCTCTACCCGACTGGGTCTGTTAAGGGTCGAGGTTGTGTGGAAACGCGATTTCGAAGCGGATTTTGTGGAAACGATGCTGCAAGTATCCTGATGATGGCTTTTTGATCCTTGCGTGAGGCTGGGCGTTGTCCAGAAGGTCTTGGGGGGGTGTTCTTAAGCGCATCCCGACATAAAGAGAGGGGGTTCCGCCCCTCAAACGACCGCCTGCCTTATTGCTTGCAGGGTTCCCTGGACCCCCAGCAGGTTGATCACTCGCCGGAGGTTGTAGGACAGGACGTGCAAACTCAGCTCGGTTTTCACGTTCTTCAACCTCTTCATCAGGAAGTGGGCTGAACCCATCCAGAACTTCAACGTTCCGAAGACATGTTCGACGGTACAGCGTCGCTGCTTCATTTTCCCCGGCGTGATGTTCAGGCGGTGCTGCATGGCATCGAGCACGCCTTCATGCTCCCAGCGCCGTACCCGCCTTTCCTTGCCGGTGGTGCATTGCGCCTTGAGTTCGCAGGTCGGGCAGGCTGTCGTGTAATAGGACTTTATCCGCATCCCGTCCTCCATCGAGGAATGGCGATAAGGAAGTTGCCTTCCGGCAGGGCAGCGATATTCATCCGCCGCCTCGACATAGACGAAATCGCGCTTGTCGTATCGCCCCTTGGCCTTGTTATCCGAGGTCATGGTCTTCGGTACCCAGGGCGTGATGCCTGCCTCAACGCACTTCAGGATTTCAGGCCCTTTGAAATACCCCCGGTCGGCCAGGACGTCGAGTTGTCCAGCCCCCATGGCTTCTCGCGACTGCAACGCCATATTTGAGAGTTGCCTGCGGTCATGCCCTTCATTGGTGACCTCATGGGCAACGATCAGGTGGTGCTTGGTATCGACGGACGCTTGTACGTTGTAGCCAACCATGCCTGTCCCTCGGCCGCTGGTCGCCATCGAGCGGGCATCCGGGTCGGTCAGCGACAGTTGCTCGTCCGGTTGCTGCTTCAACTGGATCTCGATTTCGCGGAGGTATTCCATCTGCTGGCGGAGTTTTTCAAGCTTTTCCTGGATGTGCTGATTTCTGTGGCCGGCATTGGCGGATTGCGTTCTGTCGGCTGTGTCCAATTCTTGCAAATACCGCTCGATGCTCTCGTCGATCTGCTTCATCCGTTGTTCGAGTTTGTGTGGGGTGAAGTTCTTGTCCCGGTTATTGACCGCCTTGAACTTGCTGCCATCAATGGCCACGATGGCTTCGCTGAACAGGTCGAGCTGGCGACACAGGGCGACAAAGCGCCGACAGACGTTGCGGATCCCTTTGCCATTGTCCCGACGGAAGTCGGCGATGGTTTTGAAATCGGGCGACAGGCGTCCCGTCAGCCACATCAACTCGACATTGCGCCCAGCCTCACGTTCAAGCCGCCGACTGGACTGGATACGGTTCAGATAGCCGTAGATGTAAATCTTGAGCAGGAGCGCCGGATGGTAGCCCGGTCTGCCTGTCGCGGCGGCACTCGGGTCGAATCCCATCTCGGCCAGATCCAATGCGTGCACGAAAGCATCAATGACCCGGACTGGATTGTCCGTGCCAATATAGTCTTCCAGAGATTCCGGCATCAACGTGAGCTGGCTTCGTACCTGGCCTTCGATGAATCGTTTCATTCCTGTACCTCCCTACAGGAATCAACGCACGACCCTCCTGTTTGGAGTACACAGCCGAAGGGTTTTCACACAACCTCGGTCGCGACGCGACCGTCCTCCCTTCGGATTCATCGCCGGAAAGCGGTCAGTGAAGTTCCAATTCCTTAAAGCAGCCAGTCGCCACTGAGTGCACCCGACCAGCACTTCAGGTATTTGCTGCGACAGATGACTGAAATTCGAGATGGAAAGCGCGTTGAACGTGCCAGCCGAAATGTTTGAGGCCCTTTCGATGTTCAGCAATGCCGACTTGGTCCTCGTCGCCGCATATATGGCGAGCCTGAACACACCGGAGTCGTTGCTGTGAAGGACTCCGGCGACCAAGACTAAAAAGTAGGAATGAGCGTTTCGAGGCCAACTGCTTTCGTGCGACATTCGTATAGCATGCAGTGCCGATCGGGCATGGCCACCGACGATAGACAACACGCCGCTGTATCAGTCTTGGGGGAATCCTTCAAAACTACTGGGAGTTGCCTGTAATGTTGTCTGTGAGAGCATGGATCCACTTCGCGAACAACTTTCTTTCAAGGGCTACAATGTTTGCGTATGCGATCGCCCTCATTGAGGCGTAGCCTTCAAACCAACGTCATGATTTCTGCGCTTTATAAAGGTGGCCAGCAGAATTGCAAAACACGCTAAAGCGTTGCCGAAAAATATTAGAGCCATGACAAGATCGCCTACATAAAAAATTGCAAAGGCAACCGTGGTCAAGTGGGAAAGAAAGAATAGCGCCCAAGTGCTATACGCAATGGCTGATGCGCCGTTTCTGTCTTCAATAACTTTTTGAATTTGGGGAACATAGGCAAATATACGTATTGAGTTCATGAAGGTGAATAAAGTAAATACCAAGGTTGGAACCCAGTCGTGCTGGATTTCGGTGTGTTTCTTGAACACTTCGACGGAATCGTTTAATTCTTGCAGAAATCCAAAAATCTCAATCATGTTCATTGATCTCCAGAGTTGCATATTTTATAACTGAGGTTACCGCAAGTTTTGTGTATGGCCAATTCCAGGAAAGGATGTCGTGGCCACGGTTGTATTACTTGAACGGCAGCAATGTGACGTGATCCGGACGCCTAAAGGCTAAGGTTTTCTGGATGCAGAATGGCGGGATTTGGCCGGGTCGAGGCAGTGATGACGTCAATTTGCTCGGCGAATAGCAGCCATTCGCCAGACCCGCACGACGCCCGAACCATTGAAATTGGATAGCAACCCCGACCGGCGGGTTGTGGCCGGGTGCGGCCTGCTGAACCTCCGCGCTAGCTGACATCCAGACCATAGGCAGTTTTCGGGAAACACCATCGGCAGCAGGCGGGTCACACATTGCCGCCGTGCTGCTAATGGGGATGCCCTGAGAGAGCCTTTTCCATCCTCCGGTCTGGCACGAGCCACATCAATGCGACACCTACGAAAAAGGCCATGCCGGCCCAAGCGGAAATTGCCCAAGCCGCCAGAATCCCGCTCACATACAGCACCGGTGAAGCCTTGCCTTTCAAGTCGCCGGCCACTGCTTTCGCCAACAAGCTGTTGGGCCCGTTGAGCCGGATGAGGCAGGTCTGCAGCACATAGTAAGCTAGCGCACAGAGCAGCAAATTAAGGCCGTACAGCATGGTCGGCCAACGCTCGAAATGGTTCTCGCCCATCCAGCCTGTCGTAAACGGCAGCAGCGATAGCCAGAACAACAGGTGCAGGTTTGCCCATAGCACAGCGCCGTTAACCGATGTGACCACCCGCATCATGTGGTGGTGATTGTTCCAGTAGATGCCCACGTACACGAAGCTCAACAAGTAACTCAGGAATATGGGCAGCAACGGCCCCAGCGCAGCCAGATCAACTCCATGCGGCACCTTCAACTCCAAAACCATGATGGTGATGATGATGGCGAGTACGCCGTCGCTGAAGGCTTCAAGTCGGTTCTTTTCCATGGGGCGGTCCGCGCAGTGTTCAGGACGGATTCCAGTATGCCAGCCAAGCGCCAATAGCAGACCAGCCTGTCCGAAATATTGTGTTTTTCGGGAGGTCAACCGCGACAGACGGCCGCCGCGCTCCTTGGGTGTGAAACACCGATTCTGTCCCTAAACATCATCTCCGGCGCCACTGCAGGGCATCTATAGCCCCCGGCGATGGCGATCCATAAGCGACAGAAAGCCGATGACGCCAACGGTACCGATCACCAGGTATAGCGGCCCGAACAGCCAGAACGCCAACGGTATGGCGAACAACAATGTCCGCATTCCCAGGGCCAACATGTTCCCGGCTCGAACCAACCGGTCGGCAACGTGTTTCGGCGACAATATTTCATGCGCGGACTGAAGTTCCCGGGAGATGTTGATCATGAAGAGCACATGATTTGCCAATCGGATGGCGATGACGTACACAAAAAAGGCGATGAGGAAATCGAGCAGCAGACACATGACCTTGACTATCCAGAGTTCAGCCGAGTGCGAGCCGACGAAATTAATGGCGTGCCAACTGTGCGAGATGTTTTCGGTCTGACCGGACAAGGTCAGTGTTCCAATGATCAGGAGCGTGGAAGTCGAAACCATCAGGATCGGGTACATGATGAAGTTCCGCAATGTCTGTACCGCCATCACGTCTTTCCCCGGGTTGCTCATGACGCTTTCGACCCAGATTCGCCGGGTCACGTCGTTTACGTAGTGAATCGAATACGATGGATCGCGCCTTACGCGTATCCGATGTATGCCATAGTAGGCAATTACAAGCGAAATGCTGATCGCCACGCTTAGCGCATCCGCGCCGAACTCTCGAAACCAATTCAGAAAAGCCGCATTTTCCATATCGTTCTACCGTCGCCACAAAGTTATAAACTGAATGTACATCAGGGGTTCGCTGAATTATTCGTCCCGCTAGCGGCCCCAAGGGATACCGCCCCTGCGGGATGCCGGAATGACGTGGCCTTGGGCCGTGGCAAGATTGGGATAAATCAGTGCTTCCTTAATGGAAATGATGCATGAATCGAACGAAATCACCCGCAAAGCCTTTCTTGACCCGTTGCCACCACTGGCTGTTTGTCTTCGCTCTGTCGATTGCGGGATGTGCCGGAACACAACCACGCGAGGAAGACTCTCAAGGAGCCTCAAAGGTGGAAGCCGACCTCGCTGTTTCGCAGACTCCAAAACCTGTAGAGACTTCATCTTCAACTGACAAAAATGCAAACGCCAGCGTTATCGACGAGGTCAATATATATTTTAGCGCTGGTGTCACTGCGGTAGACGGCGCGGGGCAAGCGACACTGCGCAGACACGCTGACTACCTGAAAAAAACCCCGAAGAAAACGCTGACGCTGGTGGCGTACACCAACGACCTGGGGAGCCGAAGCTACAACCTGGCGATCGCCGAACAACGACTTTTGTCGGTCAGTAAATTGCTCAGGTCCTACGGAGTTTCGGCTCGCCAGATTCGACCTCATAGCGTCAGTAGAGAAAAAATTCCGGCCGCTTGCAAGTCGGCTGAGTGTTGGAAAATGGCGCGCAGGGTCGAGCTGGTGTATTCGCCTTGACGGCTTCCAGCCGCATTTTTGTGTTTTTCGGGAGGTCGACCGCGCCCCGCAGGAGAAGGGGGCTGTGGTTCAGGCACCCTCGGCGTGGCCTCGGGCCATGGGGTGCACCAGGTGGTTGGCTGGTCAGCCCACGGTGCCCAGCGTCGCCATCAACTCGCTTTGCGCGCTGTGCGGCTTGGCGCGTGTCCCCCTGCGGCGCTGGTAGTGGCCGTCGCCGTTCATGTCCCAGCTTTGCTGGTTGTCGGCGAGGTAGAACTTGAGCCCCTCGGTGATGACCCGCTTCTTGAGCTTGGGGTCGAGAACGGGGAAGGCCAGCTCGATGCGCCGGAAAAAGTTGCGCTCCATCCAGTCGGCGCTGGACAGATAGACCGTCTCCTTGCCGCCGTCGTAGAAGTAGAAGGTACGATGGTGCTCGAGGAAGCGGCCGATGATCGAGCGGACGCGGATGTTCTCCGAGAGGCCCGGCACGCCGGGGCGCAGTCCGCAGACGCCGCGAATGATCAGTTCGATCGACACGCCGGCCTGCGATGCCTCATACAGCGCGTGGATGATCTCCGGTTCGAGCAGCGAGTTCATCTTGGCGACGATCATCGCCTTGCCGCCGGCGCGCGCGGTTTCCGCTTCGGCCTGGATCGCCTTGACGACATTTTGCTGCAGCGTGAACGGGGCTTGCCAGAGGTGCTTCAGCGTACGCGCCTTGCCCAGCCCGGTCAGTTGCTTGAAGACTTCGCTGACGTCGTTGGTAATTTCCTCGTTGGCGGTCATCAGGCCGAAGTCGGAATAGAGGCGGGCGGTGCGCGGGTGGTAGTTGCCGGTGCCGAGATGGGCGTAGCGCTTGAGTCCGCCTTCTTCGCGGCGGACGATCAGCAGCGCCTTGGCGTGTGTCTTGTAACCGACGACGCCGTAGACGACATGGGCGCCGACCTCTTCCAGCTTGGTCGCCCAGCCGATATTGGCCTCCTCGTCGAAGCGCGCCATCAACTCGACGACGACGGTCACCTCCTTGCCGTCCTGCGCGGCGCGGATCAGCGACTGCATCAGTACCGAGTCGGTGCCGGTGCGGTACACGGTCATCTTGATCGCCACCACCTGTGGGTCGCTTGCGGCCTGGTTGAGGAATTCAATAACCGGCGCGAAAGACTGGTAGGGATGGTGCAGCAGGATGTCGCTGCGGCGGATGCTGTCGAAGATGTTCACGCCCTTGCCGACTGCCTTGGGCAGGCCGGGAACGAAGGCCGAAAACTTGAGCTCGGGACGATCGACCCAGTCGGGCACCTGCATCAGGCGCGCCAGGTTCACCGGGCCATGGACACGGTAAAGATCTTCTTCCTTGAGGCCGAACTGGGAAAGCAGGAATTCGTTCATCGTTACCGAGCAGTTGTCGGCGACCTCGAGGCGCACGGCGTCGCCGAAGTGACGGAAGGTAAGTTCGCCCTGCAACTTGGTGCGCAGGTTGGTGATTTCTTCCTCATCGACGAAGAGGTCGGAATTGCGTGTCGCGCGGAACTGGTAGCAGCCGAGAACCGTCATGCCGGTGAATAGTTCGCCGACAAATTCGTGCAGGATCGACGACATGAAGACGAAGCCGTACTCGCAGCCGGCAATTTCCTCCGGCAGCCGGGTGACGCGCGGCAGGACGCGCGGCGCCTGAACAATCGCCGCGTTGGAACTGCGGCCGAAGGCATCCTTGCCTTCGAGTTCGACCGCGAAATTGAGACTCTTGTTGAGCACCTTCGGGAAGGGGTGCGAGGGGTCGAGTCCGATCGGCGTCAGCACCGGCACCATTTCGCGGATGAAGTACTCGCGAATCCATTCGCGCTGGACATCGGTCCATTTCGAGCGGCGCAGGAAGCGGATGCCCTGGTCAGCCAGAAGCGGCAGGATGACGTCATTCAGGTGGTGGTATTGCTCGGCCACCAGGGCATGCGCTTCGGCGGACACCAGACGGAACGACTCCTGGGGTGTCTTGCCATCGGTGCTGAGGCCGGGTGCGCTGGCCTTGATCTGCTCCTTGATGCCGGACATGCGAATCTCGAAGAACTCGTCCATGTTGCTGGAGACGATGCACAGGAAGCGCAGGCGCTCGAGCAAGGGGATGCGATCGTCCTGCGCCTGGGCCAGCACGCGACGATTGAAAGCCAGAAGGCCGAGTTCCCGGTTCAGATAGTCCTCTGCCGGAAAACGCGGTTTGATGTGTTGACGGCTCATGAGATGTCTCCTCTTATCCTTGGAGTATATGCTTCAAGACCCTCATTTTGGTGCATTTGCATGGCCGGAATATGACACGGTAGCGCTGAAAACAACGCCGGTAAGGGGCTTCAGGCGAGGGCGCTGGCGTCGTGTGCCGGTGGTGCGCGGAGTGCCGCGAGCAGCGTGCCGATCTTGGCCTCGGTTTCGGCGAGCTCGTGTTCCGGATCGGAGCCGGCGACGATGCCGGCGCCGGCGTGCAGTTCGATGCGCTTGCCGTCGATCAGGGCTGAACGCAGGGCGACGTGGAACTCGCCGTCACCATTGGCATCGAGGGTGCCGAAGCCGCCGCTGTACCAGCCGCTTCGTACCTCGCCGTGGCTGGCCAGCCAGCTTGCGGCGGCCGCGCCGGGAAAGCCGCCGACTGCCGGCGTCGGGTGCAGCGCGCGGACGAGATCGAAGATCGTGATGCCGGGCGCCGTAATCCCGGTGACCCGGCTGCGCAGATGACTGATCTGGCCGGCGGCATGGATTTCGACCGGTCCCGGTCGCGGTGGCATGACGCAGCATTTCGCCAGCGCCGCGACGATGGCTTGCGTGACCAGCGCCTGTTCGTGGCGATTCTTCGGGGCATCGAGATCGAGCGACCCGGGCCACGCCGTTCCGGCGAGCGCATCGGCTGCGAGGCGCCGGCCGGCCAGGCGGACCAGCCGCTCCGGCGTGGCGCCGAGAAAGGCGCTCTGGCCGTTCCCGCAGGCGTAGATCATGGCGTCGGGCTGCTGCTCGATCAGCGCACCCAGCAGACGGCTGGCCGGAATCGGCGCATCGGCGTTCAGGTGGTGGCTGCGCGCGAGCACGATTTTGTCGACCTGCCCGCTGCCAATGTCACGCAGGGCGGCTCTGACCCGGGCGATCCAGGCGCGGTCAGCCAGCGCGTGGTCGTTCGCCGGCAGCAGGCGATAGTCCGCATGGCGCGCCGGGGTGGCGAGCAGTTTTTGCCAGCCGGCGCCCGCCTGCGCGATTTTCCCGGCAGTCGTGCTGAGGATTGCCTGGCAGCGGCCCTGATGCGCTTCGAGGAGGATGGCGGGAATCGCCAAAAGGGCGTTGGCCAGGGGCGTCTGGCTCTGTTCGTCGAAGGCGAAGCCGCAAAAAGCGACCGGAGGGGCGTTGTGGCGCCAGGCGCTGGCCAGGCCGGAAAAGGCGTTGTCGAGCGCGGCGAAGCGGTTCGGCCCGGTGCTGCTGACCTGCAGGGCGTGGCCGATACCGAGGCGATAGAGGCCCTGCGCCGGCCGCGCCTGGTACCAGAACGGCCCGCTGGCGGGCAGGGCGGCGAGCCAGTCCGCGGCGCGCGGGCCGAGTTCGAGCGTCAGGCTGAGCGGCGCCGATGCCGGCGCGCCGGCGGCAAGCGCCTGCAGTTGCGCGAGCAGCGCTGGATCGGCGAGGCGGCGGCGCAGCGCGGCGATCACGAGCGCGCCTCCCGCGCCAGTTGCCGCAATAGCGAGCGCTCGAGCTTGCCGGTCGCGTTGCGCGGCAGGCTGGCCAGATGCACGATGCGTCGCGGCTGCGCGGCGCCCGGCAGGCGGGGCCTGCACCAGTCGGCGATGCCTTGCGCCGTGGCATCGCCGACCACCAGCGCGACGATCAGATCACCCCAAACCTTGTCCGGCAGGCCGGTGACGGCGATATCGCGGACGCCCGGGCAGCCGGCGAGACAGGATTCGACTTCCAGCGGATGCACGTTGCGCCCGCCGCTGATCAGCATGTCGTCGGCGCGGCCGGTTACGGTCAACCGTCCTTTTGCATCGATTTTCCCGAGGTCGCCGGTGGTCAGCCAGCCGTCGGCGTCGACGCCGCTGCCGTCGAGGTAACCGGCCATAACCTGGGGGCCGCGGATGCGGATGCGGCCATCGGCGCTTAGCGCAAATTCGCTGGCGCCAAGGGGCCGGCCGACCAGCCCTTCATGCCACGGACCGTCAACGGACGTGTACGTGGCCACCTGGGCGGCGGTCTCGCTCATGCCGTAGCTCGGGTTGAGCGGCCAGCCAGCAGCCGTCGCCCGGTCGTGGAGGCTTGGCGCCAGCGCCGCGCCGCCGACAAGCACATGGCGCAGGCGGGCGGGCGGGCGGGCGCCGGTGTCGAGCAGGCGCGCCAGCATTGCCGGCACCAGTGACAGATGAGTCACCGGATGCCGGGTCAGGGCTGCGGCTACGGCTGCGGCGGCGAAGCCGTCGTGGAGCAGGACGCCGGCGCCGGCGCGGGTGCAGCGCCAGAGGATGGAGAGGCCGCCGATGTGATAAAGCGGCAGGCAGTCCAGCCACAGGTCGCCGCTTGCCAGCGCCAGGTGGCGGTTGGCGGCGGCGGCTGCGGCGTCGAGATTGGCGACGGTGAGCATGACGTCGCGCGGCTCGCCTTCGCTGCCGCTGGTCGCGATGACGAGAGCGACCCCGGGGGGCAGCGGGGGCCCTGAAAAAGATGGCGGGGCGCACCCCAAGGGTATTTCCTGCGGGGCGTCCCGCCAGGGGACTGGCTTCGTCCGGACGCGGTGCGGTAACCGGCTGGAATGGCCGATTCTTAAGGCTGCAGGCGAAGGCATGACGAGCCAGGTCGAGGCTGCTGCCCGAAACGATAAGGGTGTCGCGGGAAGCGTCGATGGTGTCGGCCAGCGCCGCAACCTCGGCCAGCCACTCTGGATACGTCCATTGCCGCTCCGCAGTACGCAGGGCCAACGCCTGCGGCCAGCGCGCGGCGGCGTCGGCGAGATGGCGGGCAAGCGAACGGACGGGTTCCATGGTCCCCGGATTATAGTTTCGCGGGACGCCGGATTGCGGCGAGGCAGATCAAGAAAGCCGGTATCCGCAATCCGCGGACAATTGATATTTAATGCTCGCCTTTCGTGCGCCGAATGCCGGCCAGCCGGTTGCCTTGTTTCTGCGGGCCGCCCTTCGGGAAAAGTTCGTGAAGGTGATGATTGTTGCCACGCTCCGGCCCCCACTGTTCACGAAAGCGCTTGATCATGTCGCAAACCTGAGCCTGTGTCTGGTGCTCCGCCTGGTGGTCGCGAATGAAACGGATGACATCCCAGTGTTCGCTGGTCAGCGACAGACCTTCAAGCGCAGCCAGCGCACTGGCGAAGTCCTCGGACCACTCGTCCATGTCCTGAATGTAGCCCTCTTGGTCGATCAGCACGGTTCGGTCGCCGACCTTGAGTTCCTGGTTGTAGATGGCGTAAGGGTTGGCTGTCATGGTTTTCTCCGATTCAAGTTTGGGCCTTGGTCCAAGGCTTCAGGGTATCTACTGGTTGCGGGGCGATGGAATTTGCAAATCCAAGTCCCGGGGTCTGCGGTAGCAACATCCGGCCGCCGATGATGGCGGGTGGATCGCCGGTGTCGGTCGCCAGCCACTCGGCCGTGGCGAGGCCGTGGCAGGCGTCCGGAGCGATGGCAGCGGCGAGATGGGCGCAGACGGTCAGTCCGCAGGCGCTTTCCAGGCTTGAAGTGACGATGCACTCGATGCCCGCTGCCTGGGCGCGCAGGCCGAGTTCGACGCTGGCCAGCAGGCCGCCGAGCCGGGCCGGCTTGATGATCAGACGCCGGACGGGTGGCGCCTGCCAGAAATCGCAGGCGATCAGGTGGATCGATTCGTCGATCGCCAGCGGGAAATCGACCAGCGCCTGCAACCGGCGCAGCGTGGCGATATCCGGGGCGTGCAGGGGTTCTTCGACGCCGTCGATCGGCAACGACCGACAGGCCGCCAGGAAGCGTTCGGCATCTGCGGCGTCCCAGGCGGCATTGGCGTCGAGGCGCAGACGGATGCCGGCGGGCAGGGCGGCGCAGAGCATTTGCAGGCGTTCGATTTCTTCCGCCAGCGGACCGTTGCCGACCTTGATCTTGAGGATGTGAAAACCTGCCGCAAGCGAATCCTGAACTGCTTCCGGTGTCACCGTGGAAATTGCCCCCAAGGCGGCGTTGACCGCGACAGACGTCATCGGTGATGAACAGGCGAGCCAGGCGCCAAGCGGCAGGCCGGCGCGCTGGGCGGTCAGGTCGAGGCGGGCGCATTCTTCGGCGTAATCGCGGGCGGCGGCTTCGTCGATGCCGAATTCCGGCAGCGGGGCGCAGTCGCCCCAGCCGGTCAGTCCGTCATCGGTTTGCACACGGAGCAGCTTGCCATGCCGTTCGCTAATGCTGCCGCGACTGTTCTGCCACGGCCGGCGTAGCGGCAGGCAGTAGGGCAGCCAGTTGACCGTTACAATCTTCACGGACGCTTGCGATACTTGCCGAAGTTTGGCGGGCGCCGTTCGAGCCAGGCGTTGCGGCCTTCCTGGCCTTCCTCGCTCATGTAGAAGAGGCCGGTGGCGTTGCCGGCGAGTTCCTGGATGCCGGCCAGGCCGTCGGTGTCGGCGTTGAAACCGGCCTTGATCATGCGCAGCGCCATCGGCGACAGCTTGAGCATGTCGCGGCACCAGCTCACGGTTTCCGCTTCCAGTTGTTCGACCGGTACGACGGCGTTGACCAGACCCCAGTCGAGCGCGGTGGCAGCATCGTACTGGCGGCACAGCAGCCAGATTTCCTTGGCCCGCTTCATGCCGATGGTGCGCGCCATGAGCCCGGCGCCGAGTCCGGCGTCGAAGCTGCCGACGCGCGGCCCGGTCTGCCCGAAACGGGCGTTGTCGGCGGCGATGGTCAGGTCGCAGACGAGGTGCAGCACATGGCCGCCACCGATGGCATAGCCGGCAACCATCGCCACCACCGGCTTCGGTAGACGGCGGATCTGCATCTGCAGATCGAGCACGTTGAGGTGCGGGGTGCCGCCCTCGTCGATGTAGCCCTCGTTGCCGCGCACTGTCTGGTCGCCGCCGGAACAGAAGGCCGCGCTGCCGGCGCCGGTCAGGATGATGGCGCCGATGCTGTTGTCGCGGTGGGCGCGGTGAAACGCATCGATCAACTGGCTGACCGTTTCCGGGCGGAAGGCGTTGCGCCGCTCGGGGCGATTGATGGTGATCCGGGCGACTCCTTCGGCGGCGTCGTAGAGGATGTCGGAGTAGTTGGCCTGGCTTTGCCAGGCTGGGAGTTTGCTGGTCATGGTGACACGCTGGGGTTCGGACAGGCAGTGAGTATAGCTTTCCCCGCTGCCCGTGGATTTGATGTCGATCCGGTACGACAAGCGAAAGGAATTGCGGGGAAGGGACAAGCTTGATTACAATCCCGGGTGGATTTACCGGCGATTTCTCCGCATCTGCCTACAGGACTACAAAATTATCGGGCAGACGGGAATAAGAGAGTTTTTACGATTTATTCATTGAACTTCGATAGGGGACAACAGCATGCCAACACCATCCAAGACAGCAACCAAGACACCCGCCAAGGCCGCAGCCAAGCCGGCAGCCAAGGCAGCGCTCAAGACAACCGTCGCACCCGCCAAGGCCGCAGTCAAAGCAGCACCCAAGGCAGTAGCTGCGGCCCCCGTCAAGACGGCAGCCAAGGCTGTTCCGGCTGCCAAGAAAGCCGCTGCACCCGCCAAGGCCAGGAGAAAAAGGCGCCGAAGGTTTTGCCTGAACAGAGAAACAATTACGTCGAGATCGCCGCCTATTACATTGCCGAGCGGCACGGGTTTACGCCGGGTCGCGAAGTAGCGGACTGGGCCGAAGCCGAAGCCGAAATCGACCGTCTGCTCGGCGGCGGCCACTTCAATCCCTGATCCCATTCCGGCTTGCAGGTCTATCCTGCAAGCCGGTTCAGGGCGGGCGTGATTATCCCCGCCAGCGCGGCGGTGACGATGTTCTGCGCCTCGCGCACGATTTCCTGCAGGTGTTCGGCGCTCCTGAAGCTTTCCGCGTAAAGCTTGTAGATGTCCTCCGTTCCGGACGGACGCGCGGCAAACCAGCCGTTCTCTGTTGTCACTTTCAGGCCGCCGATGGGCGCATCGTTGCCCGGCGCGCGGGTCATTTTCGCGATGATGGGCTCGCCGGCCAGCGTCGCGGCGGCGACGCGTTCGCCGGTGAGTTGCTTGAACGCGGCCTTCTGCGCCGGCGTGGCGGCGGCATCGATGCGCACGTAATACGGCGTGCCGTGCTGCGCGGCGAGTTCCTGGTAGTAAACGCCGGGGTCCTTGCCGGTGACGGCGGTAATCTCGGCGGCCAGCAGGCCGAGAATGATGCCGTCCTTGTCGGTGGTCCATGCGCTGCCGTCGCGGCGCAGGAAGGATGCGCCGGCGCTTTCCTCGCCGCCGAAGCAGAAGCTGCCGTCGAGCAGTCCGCCGGAGAACCACTTGAAGCCGACCGGCACTTCCAGGAATTTGCGGCCGAGTCCGTTGACCACGCGGTCGATCAGCCCGCTCGACACCAGCGTCTTGCCGACCGCGGCATGCGCCGGCCATTGCGGCCGGTGGGTCAGCAGATAGTGGATGGCGACCGCCAGGAAATGGTTCGGGTTGAGCAGGCCGAGCGACGGCGTGACGATGCCGTGCCGGTCGACATCGGCATCGTTGCCCCAGGCGATGTCGAAACGATCCTTCAGTTTGACCAGGCTGGCCATCGCGTAGGGGCTGGAGCAATCCATGCGGATCTTGCCGTCGTGGTCCAGCGTCATGAAGGCAAAGGCCGGATCGACCTGCGGATTCACCACCTCGATATTCAGGCCGTATTTCTCGGCAATCGGCTTCCAGTACGCCACCGCCGCGCCGCCGAGCGGATCGACGCCGATCTTCAGGCCGGCCTGGCGGATCGCTTCCATGTCGATCACGGCGCCCAGATCGGCCACGTAGTCAGCGACGAAATCCTCCTGCACGATCGTCGGCGCCGCCAGCGCCTGCGCGTAGGGCACGCGCCTGACGTCGCGGTTGCCATCCTGCATCAGCGCATTGGCGCGCTGCTCGATCCAGCCGGTGGCATCGGTGTCGGCCGGGCCGCCGTGCGGCGGGTTGTATTTGATGCCGCCGTCGCGCGGCGGATTGTGTGACGGCGTGATGACGATGCCATCGGCGCGCGGCGCCTGCGTGGTTGCGGTTATGGACCAGGATGGCGCGCGAAATGACCGGCGTCGGCGTGTAGCCGTCATCGCGCTGCAGCCGCGTCTCGACGCCGTTGGCGGCCAGCACCTCCAGCGCGCTGCGCTGCGCCGGCTCCGACAAGGCATGCGTGTCCTTGCCGAGAAATAGCGGCCCGCTGATGCCTTGCGCTTTGCGGTATTCGCACACGGCTTGCGTGATGGCGAGGATGTGCGCCTCGTTGAAGCTGCCATTGAGGGCGCTGCCACGGTGGCCGCTGGTGCCGAAGGCGACGCGCTGGGTAGGCTGGCTGACATCGGGCTGGTTGAAATAGGCGGCAAGCAGGGCCGGGATATCGGTCAGGACATCGAGCGGCGCGGGTTGGCCGGCAAGCGGGTGAGTCATTTTTAGTCTCCGGGAACGGCGAAATTATTTATAGTGCAATTCTACGTCGCCTGAGCCGGATGCGAACCGCTACTCGGATGGGGTTTTCCATTTGGCAAACCGGGCTGCTGCGACCATAGAAGCAAAGGCTGGCCCTAGGGTCGACCGTCGGAAACAGCTATTTTTCAGATTTTTCGTTAAGTTATGCGCATTCAACCCGAATGCCCCGGCAAAGGAGAGTCACCATGTTCAAGGGAATCCTGATCACCAAGGATGAGTCCGGCTACAAGGCCGCCGTTCAGCAGATCGACGATGCCGTGCTGCCCGAAGGCGACGTCACGGTGCGTGTCGAGTGGAGCACGCTCAACTACAAGGACGGCCTGGCGCTGACCGGCAAGTCGCCGGTCGTGCGGCGCTTTCCGATGGTGCCGGGCATCGATTTCGCCGGCACCGTCAGCGCGAGTTCCAGTCCGCTCTGGAAGGCGGGCGACCGCGTGGTGCTCAACGGCTGGGGCGTCGGCGAAACCCACTGCGGCGGTCTGGCCGAGGTGGCGCGGGTCAAGGGCGAATGGCTGGTGCCGCTGCCGGCCGCGTTCACGGCGCGCCAGGCGATGGCGATCGGCACCGCCGGCTACACGGCGATGCTCTGCGTGCTGGCGCTGGAAAGGCACGGCATCAAGCCGGCCGACGGCGAGATTCTGGTCACCGGGGCCAATGGCGGCGTCGGCGGCGTGGCCATCGCGCTGCTGTCGAAACTCGGCTACACGGTGGTGGCGTCGACCGGCCGTCCCGCCGAAGCCGAGCACCTGAAGGCGCTGGGGGCGACCGATGTCATCGAGCGCGGCGAACTCTCCGCGCCGGGCAAGCCGCTCGGCAAGGAGCGCTGGGCCGGCGTCGTCGACACGGTGGGCAGCCAGACGCTGGCCAATGCCTGCGCGACGACGAAGTATCGCGGCGCCGTGGCCGCCTGCGGCCTGGCCGGCGGCATGGATTTCCCGGCGACGGTGGCGCCGTTCATCCTGCGCGGCGTGACGCTGTACGGCATCGACAGCGTCATGGCGCCGCTGGCGGTGCGTCAGGAAGCCTGGGCGCGCCTGGCCAGGGATCTCGACATCGCCAAGCTCGACGCCATCACGACCGAGATCGGCCTGTCGGAAGCCATCGCCACCGGCGCCCGCTTGCTCGAAGGCAAGGTGCGCGGGCGGGTCGTCGTCAATATCAGCCGTTGAGCGGCGAGGCGATCAGGCAGCGAGAGGAATTTGGCCGTTTTACGGCGTCGACCGCAACAGGCCGATTTCCTGCGCCGTTTCGGCGCCGATGACGGTGTCGGCAAGGCTGGCGGGGATTTCGGCGTGCTGCTCGTCAACCGGCGTGCGGCCGCCCATGATTTCCGCCTTGCTTTGCGGCAGGCGGGGGCTGAGCGCCGGCTCGGCATAGCCTGCCGGGTAGATCGGCTGCAGCGTGGCGAGGTCGTATTTGTCGCTGGCGCCGAAGGTGTGCAGCAGTTCGTGGGCGATGACCACGGCGTTCTGCCGGCGTTGCGGGCGGCTGGCGAAGGCGTGGATGACGCCGATCCGGCCCTTGTTCAGACCGGTCGAGTGGGGCAGGGCGCTCATCCGCTCGGGGTCGTGGAAGAGCACGAAAAGACGAACCTGCGGTTTTGGGCCGTCGATCCGGTCGTGCCGCCAGGCCCACCAGCGCAGGTGCAGGCTCCACAGGATGGCATCGAGCGTACTCGGGTGTTCGGGCGGCAGCGGCGGCATGGCTCGCCAGCGGCGGCGCGACGCGCAGGGCCACGGGCTGCAATACCGAACGCCCGTAGTGGTCGCTTTGTTCCTGCAGCCAGCGGGCAATGTCGGCGAAGTCGTCGCCCGCCAGCTCGCCGATAAAGCGGCTTGTCGTCGGCGAATCGTCGGCGGCAATCGGGTAGATGGCCACATGAACCGTGTGTTCCCAGGCCGTCAGCCGACTATTGGCCCGCCACGTGCCAAGGGCGACGGTGGCGAGGATGAGCAGCAGGATCAGGATGCGGATTTTGCGGAACATGCCTTCGGGAGGATGCGGGTCTGCGGGCTGGCTGTGAAAACGGGGCATTTTTTCCGGTTAACCGCAGGAATGGCGGTTCAGCGGGAAGCAGCCTGGTTCACTGGGTCGGGATGGCAATTATCGGTCATGTGGCGATCCGCCTGCGCCTCTTTCCTTACGAAGGCATGACCGTGACCGACGTGATCGACGGCGCCGACGAAACCTTGAACCAAGTCAAGACCTCAGGCAAGGGCAACTATTCCCAAGCGGATATCTCAGTGCCCGAGCCGCTGGTGGTTTGGGTCGGGGCTTAGGCGGATGCGTGCTTTTCGGCCACTGCTGGCAGTGGAAAATCGGTCGGCATTGGACGGCAATCTGGTAGTAAGCAGTCCTTGGTTTCCCGAATGTCATTCGATTTGGCTGGCTAGTAGATCGGTGATTTCAGCTAGTGCCTGATTCTCAGCCACGTGGCGCTCGAAGCCTGCCTCAAACTCAAGCACCGCCGCACGTTCGTCGAATGCTTCCTGCAGGGCTGGATCGTCGAAGTAGATAGGCAAAGGCCGCTCTATAGACACTTCAGCAGGAGTGCGTACCAATCGTTGCGGCGCCGATGGCGACAACGAGGCACCGCAGTAACGCTCAAGGCATTCTTGTTGGACCTCGGCGCAGAGTTGCTTGAAGAATGCCTCGTTTTCAGAATGACGATAATTCCTCTTAGCACCGCGCTTTGTCGTTGAAGTGTCCATGGTGCCTTCGCCCGAGCAGTTTGGTGCCTTCAAAGACTGGATCAGGTGCATGTCCATGAATGTTCAGCGAGACCCTCTGTTCGTTTCGGCCGACTCTTACCGTACAGCCGCCGAGACCGATCTTGAAGTCCTCGATGTCTCTGTAGCGCTTGCGGGCCTCCCCCTTCCCTCTTTCGCTCAGCCTCTTCAGCGTCGAGCCTGGCGAGCAAGGATTGTTCTTCCTCTTTTCGCGCCGCTCTGATCTGCGCTTCTAGTTCGTCGAGGGTGCGCTCCCCCTCATGATCCCCGACGTGGGGAAGCCAGAGTCGAACGATCTGATGTCTGGAACAGGCGAACCTCCAGTGCATCCGGAATCTGGTCAGGCGAGAGTTGGTCGATGTCTGCAATGCCAATTTCCAGGATGGAGTAGCCCAAGCGTTCAAGCCAGTCCTGCTTGTCGAAATCGACGGCGTGGGTATTCCTGATTTCGATCGCCAGAGGGCGTCCTTCCAGCGATGCAAGGACATCGGGCCGCCGCGATTTGCCTTCGGACCTGTTGTCGCCAATCGTCTTTTCTGGCGTGCAATCTGCCAGTATTTGGAGGCCAGCGGATTGCACATCGACGGCGATCGTCTCGGTTCAGCAGCACCCGCTTCTTGCCGTGAATGGTCCGCGAGCGCTGCCTGTGGGGCACGAAAACGCCGCCTCGCTCGGCAATCATCTGCTTCGCCATGCGATGGATGGCTGCTTCGGCGGCATGTTGCAAACGGTTTCTTCGTCATGCGCAAAGTGCCAAACCCGAATGGGGCCTTGTCTTGCCTGTAATCGGACGTCGCAGGCGACACAGATGCACTCACATGCCCGTCCGTTGGCAACTTCCTTGGCGTTAACCATGCGCTGGCTGGGTACGTGCCACCCGAATGGAATACCATGTTTCTGATTGCTGGATTTTATCATTTTGCTTGGCCTTGTTTGATAACAAGGGCCAAGCTAGGCCTTGGCAGCGTTTGTCAGTAGTCAGTTTGAGTCATTTGAGGGTAGGTTTATGGTGAGCGAAGTTGAATTGGATCAATTGGTTAAGAGCAAGCCGGGTGATCTCCAGCCGAATGACTATGTGCGACTTGCAGAGATCCTGATCGAGGCGATTCCTGGCGACAGAAGGCAGTTGCGGAGTGGGAAGGTAATGGCCTATCTGGCGTCGCAGACGAGGGATTCCGTAGCGCGGGGCAAGGGAGCGGCACGTGTGCCGACCAAGGCAATCCATGCGGACCTGGGTGGTAATCCCAACCAGGAGCCCTCGGCGTGGCTGAGTCCGATCTGGGCCGAAATCGAGGATCGCCGCTACCCGGAAATTGAGGCCACGGTGATCGATCTATGTCGTCAGGCAGGATTGCCGGTGTATCCCATTCTGGAGAAGGACAACGGAAAGCCTGCGTTTTATCGCTTGGGTGCGAAAGCTTTGCCGCCCCCGGAATCTACGCTATTCGAAGACGACGATGAGCCTCCGCCGAACACAGTACGTTACAAACGCGATCTTTCGTTGGAACTGTCGTGGCTGGGCAAGCTGTTTTTCAACCAGGGCCTCAAATGGACACCTTTCAAGCGCTACAGTTACCTGTCTTGGCAATTGCTGTTTTTGATAAGCGTGGTCGGATTCGATCTCGTGCTCTGGCTCATCCTCTGGAACCGAAAAGAACCGGTTACCGGCCAGGATTTGCTGCTGATGGCGATGGCCATTGGATTGCCGTGGGGCGCGAATTGGCACTTCAGCGGGATTTTTCGCTTGTTCGATGACCGAATCATGATTGCGCCGGAGTGGATGCTGGCCTGGAGCTAACCCAACCGTTGAAATCAATCGCTCGAAAGATGCCGATGCGCCAAGTACGATCCATGTGCATCGCTATGCGGCTAACTCATAGAGGTAAGCCCCCGGCTATGCCGGGGGACTCACCAAGGTTTGACCTTTACGACGGTCGGCGTGAATTTCTGATCTCTGCCAAGAGAAAGGAGATTCACGATGAAAGAGTACCAGAGCCTGAGCCATACGAGATGGGACTGCAAATACCACGTGGTGTTCATACCGAAGCGACGGAAGAAGCGGGTCTTCGGAGTGCTGCGCCGGCATCTGGGCGAGATGTTTCACGAATTGGCTTCGCACAAGGAGTCGAAGATAGTGGAAGGGCACCTGATGGGCGACCACGTGCATATGTGCATCAGCATTCCGCCGAAGTATGCGGTGTCGAATGTGGTCGGGTACCTGAAGGGGAAAAGCGCGATCCAGATTGCACGGAAGTTCGGAGGGCGACAGAAGAACTTCACGGGAGAGCATTTCTGGGCGAGAGGGTACTTCGTTTCCACGGTAGGACTGGACGAGAACATGGTTCGAGCGTACATCCGGAATCAGGAGGACGAAGACGAGCGGTACGACCAGATGAAGCTCGCGATGGGGTAAGCCGCCATGGGCGGCTCACGGTTTCATGGGCGCCTTTGAGGCGCTCACAATCTCAAGCCACCGGCTTTGCCGGTGGTATCTGACTGTCCCATCTGTGGCTGAATGGTGAAGTTGGATCGAGGTGAGCCCGATTTCCCGCGTCGAATCGTTGGACGCTGTGAGGAGCATCCACGAGAGCATGTTTTTTCATTCGATCGAAGTTCAAAGCGAGGAGTGTTGCTCCAGTCCGGCAGTGAGTTTAACTAATTACCCGTATAAGATTTTTCGACAATCCGGTTGGAATAAGGAGCGCATTACTGCCGCAAAGGGCGGGCAGTTCCAATGGCGGCCAAAGCCGACAGTAGAGATCGCTGTCAACTCAGACTGCTTCCGAGTGCAAACCGAACATGCGGCAAAAACAAAATTCAGAGCCCCCTCTTTTTTCGGCAGTATCGGTTCAAATTGATGACTCGGCAAAACGCACCGATTTCCAAGGTGGCCTGAGACACGCTGACATCCAGATCGACAACCGAAAGCCACTGTAGAATCTACTGCGCTCCAACCACTGAAAGGTTTGACCATGCCCTACACGCCTGAACTGCTCGATGAACTGAATATGCTGATTCGCTTCGACCTGGTGACCAATCAACAAGGCCTCAAGGTTCACACCCACACGGCCGATGCCAAGGTGATTTCCGCCACCCGGCGTCTGTACGACAAAGGGCTGGTTACGCAGCAGGATGGCGGCTATCTGACCAGTCTGGGGCGCAACGCCGTGGACCATGCGCATGCAGCGTTGGCCCTGCTGACCGAGGGCAGTGCACATGTTGCTGCTACGCCCAAACATGAAGTTGCGATTTCCGCCTGATCAGCAATTGCCCGGACGGACAACCAGGCGGTAGTGATCGGTAGCTGAAACGCTACCTGAACGCGACCGCTGTTTAGTGCCCGTGCGAGCGCTTGTTGTGGGGCTTGGCGACCACCGGCTCGGGAACCTCGGGCGGGTGGCGAATCACTGCCACGAGTTCGTCAGGCTCGTACCAGAACTCGCCATGGGGACCACTGAGACGGCCGGTAATCAGCAGGATCAGACCATCCACCACATTGACCTGGGTGATCGTTTCCCAAGTGTCAGTTGGGTGTTTGCTGGTGCCGAGACCGTTGTAGATTAAATCACCGAGTTGGACTTCGGCCGCCGCAATCTTGATTCTGGTTGTCATACCCGCTCCCTCCTGAACCGCCCACCGCACACAGCACGGACATTGGCCGATCATGCGCCTTTCCTGGCGTCCGCGCCATGTTCTCGCCGTGGGCAAACAGGATCAGCGGAGCTTCCGGCATTCCGCGCCGTATTCCCGGGCCACGAACCCGCTTCGGGAAGCGGCTTTGTTCACCGGGTCGGGAGGACAGTTATGGGTCATGTGGTGCCTTGGCCAGGGACATGACTTGCGGAAAGACATGCTAGCATCCTGAATCCGAGAAGGATCGCTCCTTTCTCTCGGCGTCGGATGAACGATTGAAAAAATCTCTTTTGTTGAAAGGATTACGCTATGAAACCTAATACCCTGATCGGCGCGCTTGTGCTTGGCTTGAGCCTTGTGGGGCCGCTGGCTGCGACGGCGCAAGCACAAACCGGCAGCCCCGCAGCCCAGTTCGAAGGCCGGGTTGGCACGGTTGAATCCGTTCGTACGCAGGCTGTGCCGAATTCCGGTTCCACCCTCGGTACTGTCGGCGGCGCGGTCGTCGGTGGTGTGCTCGGCAATCAGGTCGGACAGGGCCGGGGGCGCACGCTCGCCACGGTGGGTGGTGCCGCCGGCGGGGCGGTGGTGGGTAACCGCCTGACCAGCGGCACCTCGACGGTGTGGGTCGTCAATGTGCAATTTGAAGACGGTACGAACGCCAATATCGAGCAGGCTTCCCAGCCGCCGGTGCGGGCCGGTGATCGCGTTCGTGTCACGAATGGCGGGCTGGAACGTCTTCGTTGATTTTCCAATGGTGATTTTTGCCGTTTTTTGCGGGTCGACCGCGACAGACGGCAATTTTCAGACATGAAAAAGCCCCCGGCTGGCGGGGGCTAGGCGATTCGGCGTCAGGGTCTGGAATCAGGCGCTGACCGGAATCTTGCCGATCTTGATCTGCCATTCCTTCGGCCCGGTGTTGTGCACCGCAGATGCCGGAAGAGTCGACCGCGACGGTGACCGGCATGTTCTCGACATCGAACTCGTAGATGGCTTCCATGCCGAGATCGGCAAAGCCGACGACCTTGGCCGACTTGATGGCTTTGGCCACCAGGTAGGCGGCGCCGCCGACGGCCATCAGGTAGGCCGACTTGTTGTCCTTGATCGCCTCGATCGCGGTCGGGCCGCGCTCGGATTTGCCGACCATCGAGATCAGGCCGGTCTGTCTCCAGCATCATGCGGGTGAACTTGTCCATGCGGGTGGCGGTGGTCGGGCCGGCCGGGCCGACGACTTCGTCACGCACCGGATCGACCGGGCCGACGTAGTAGATGACGCGGTTGGTGAAGTCGACCGGCAGCTTCTCGCCCTTGGCCAGCATGTCGGCGATGCGCTTGTGCGCGGCGTCGCGGCCGGTCAGCATCTTGCCGTTGAGGAGCAGTTTCTGGCCCGGTTTCCAGGCGGCGACTTCTTCCTTGGTCAGCGTGTTCAGGTTGACCTGGGTGGCCGACTTGAGGTCCGGCGTCCAGGTGACGGCCGGCCAGTCTTCCAGCTTCGGCACTTCGAGCTTGGCCGGGCCGGAGCCGTCGAGGTGGAAATGGCAGTGGCGGGTCGCGGCGCAGTTCGGGACCAGCGCGACCGGCAGGTTGGCGGCGTGGCAGGGGTAATCGAGCACCTTGACGTCGAGCACGGTGGTCAGGCCGCCGAGGCCCTGGGCGCCGACGCCGAGCGCGTTGATCTTTTCCACAGTTCGAGGCGCAGTTCTTCCGGGCGGGTCAGCTTGGCGCCGCGTCGGCCGCCTTGGCTTTCAGTTCATGGATGTCGACCGGCGCCATGATCGATTCCTTGGCCAGCAGCATGGCCTTTTCCGGCGTGCCGCCGATGCCGATGCCGATGATGCCGGGCGGGCACCAGCCGGCGCCCATTTCCGGGATCTTTTGCAGCACCCAGTCGACGAGGTCGTCGGACGGGTTGAGCATGGCGAACTTGGACTTGGCTTCCGAGCCGCCGCCCTTGGCCGCGCAGATCACTTCGACGTGATGGCCGGGGACGATCTCGAAATGGACGACGGCCGGGGTGTTGTCCTTGGTGTTCTTGCGGGCGCCGGCCGGGTCGGCCAGCACCGAGGCGCGCAGCGGATTGTCCGGGTTGCCGTAGGCGCGACGGACGCCTTCGTCGATCATCTGCTGGATGCTCATGGTCGCATCCGGCCAGGTGACCTGCATGCCGACCTTGATGAAGACCATGCCGATGCCGGTGTCCTGGCAGATCGGGCGGTGGCCTTCGGCGGCCATCCGCGAGTTGGTCAGGATCTGGGCGATGGCGTCCTTGGCGGCGGGGCTTTCCTCGCGCTCGTAGGCTTCGCCGAGCGCCTTGATGTAATCGAGCGGGTGGTAGTAGCTGATGTACTGGAAGGCATCGGCGACGGACTGGATCAGGTCTTCCTGTTTGATGGCGGTCATGCGCGACTCCGGGTCAGTGGTGTTTCTGGTGTTGAAGGGCGAGGGTCTGGGTCATGGTCTTGTCGACAATGGCCATGGCCAGGGCCGAGAAAAGGAAGACGACGTGAATGGTCGACCTGCCACTGCAAGGTATGCTCGGTCAGGTTGGCGGCGTTGATGAAGCTCTTGAGCAGGTGGATCGACGAGATGCCGATGATCGCCGTCGACAGCTTGATCTTGAGCACGCCGGCATTGACGTGCGACAGCCATTCCGGCTGGTCGGGATGGTCTTCGAGGTCGAGGCGGGAAACGAAGGTTTCGTAACCGCCGACGATGACCATGATCAGCAGGTTGGCGATCATCACGACGTCGATCAGGCCGAGTACGACCAGCATGACTTCGGTTTCGGTGAAGTTGCTGCCGGTGATCGCGCCATGGACGAGGTGGCTCAGTTCGATCATGAACAGCCAGCAATAGATCATCTGGGCGATGATCAGGCCGACGTAGAGTGGCGCCTGGATCCAGCGGCTGGCGAAGATAAAGGTCTCAAGGGGTTTGACGAGTGAATTCATCGTTGGCTGCGGGAAATGTGTGAAAGGCAAAAGTCTATCATGCCGGTTGTGAGGATCAGGGTGCCGGTTTGTTGCGGCGCAGCGTGATTTCGTAAGGGCTTTGTAAGAATATGGCCGTCTAATGTCGCGCTACCGCTGGCGAGGGGGGAGTGGCCGTTTCCCGGCTTGCGCGGCTTTACACAGACCCGGGGTTCTCCCGGGTTCCGGTCGGTTGTTTCAACATGATTGCGAAGTACCGCAGAGGAGAAGAATATGTCGAATGAGTCCGTGCAACTAATTTATCCGTCTGACGAAATGGTCAAGAACGCGGCGGTTTCGGGGATGGACGCCTACCGGGCGCTGTGCGCGGAAGCGGATGCTGACTACCCGGAATTCTGGGCCAAGCGCGCCCGTGAAATGATCACCTGGAAGCAGCCTTTCACGCAGTCGCTTGATGAGTCCAATGCTCCGTTTTTCAAATGGTTTGCCGATGGCAAGCTGAACGTTTCCTACAACTGCCTGGACCGTCAGGTCGAAGCCGGTCTGGGCGAAAAAGTCGCCATCATCTTCGAAGCCGACAACGGCGAAGTGACCAAGGTTACTTACAAGGAAATGCTGTCCAAGGTTGCCAAGTTTGCCAATGCCCTGCGCGGCATGGGCGTCAAGAAGGGTGATCGCGTCGTCATTTACATGCCGATGACCATCGAAGGCATCTGCGCCATGCAGGCTTGTGCCCGCCTCGGCGCCATCCACTCCATCGTTTTCGGCGGTTTCTCCGCTCAATCCCTGCGCGACCGTATCAACGACGCCGGCGCCGTTGCCCTGATTACCTCTGACGGTCAGTACCGTGGTGGCAAGGCCATCCCGCTCAAGCCGATCGCTGACGAAGCCTTCGCCATGGGTGGTTGCGAGTCGGTCAAGAACGTCATCGTCTTCAAGCGCACCGGCGCCGAAGTCAACATGGTTGCCGGTCGCGACTCCTGGCTGCACGACGTGGTTGCCAACCAGTCCGACGTCTGCGAACCGGAATGGGTCGAAGCCGAACATCCGCTGTTCCTGCTCTACACGTCCGGTTCCACCGGCAAGCCGAAGGGCGTTCAGCACTCCACCGGCGGCTACCTGCTGCACGCCATCATGACCATGAAGTGGACCTTCGACATCAAGCCGAACGATGTCTTCTGGTGCACGGCCGACATCGGCTGGGTCACCGGTCACACCTACATCACCTACGGCCCGCTGGCCTGCGGCGCGACCGAAGTGGTTTTCGAAGGCGTCCCGACCTACCCGGATGCCGGCCGTTTCTGGAAGATGATCCAGGATCACAAGGTCTCCATTTTCTACACCGCCCCGACCGCCATCCGTTCGCTGATCAAGTCCTCCGACACCAACCCGGCTGTGCATCCGAAGAGCTACGACCTGTCTTCGCTGCGCATCCTTGGTTCGGTCGGCGAGCCGATCAACCCGGCGGCCTGGACGTGGTACTACGAAAACGTTGGCGGCAGCCGTTGCCCGATCGTCGATACCTTCTGGCAAACCGAAACCGGTGGTCACATGATCACCCCGCTGCCGGGCGCCACGCCGCTGGTGCCGGGTTCCTGCACCCTGCCGTTCCCGGGCATCCAGTTCGCCGTGGTCGATGAGACCGGCGCCGATCTGCCGTGGGGCCAGGGCGGTATCCTGGTCTGCAAGAAGCCGTGGCCGTCGATGATTCGCACGATCTGGAACGACGATGATCGTTACGTCAAGTCCTACTATCCGGCCGACTTCCAGGGCAAGTACTACCTGGCTGGCGACGGCGCGATCCGCGACAAGGACACCGGCTACTTCACCATCACCGGCCGTATCGACGACGTGCTGAACGTTTCCGGTCACCGCATGGGCACGATGGAAATCGAGTCCGCGCTGGTTTCCAACCCGCTGGTTGCCGAAGCCGCAGTCGTTGGCCGTCCGGATGATCTGACCGGTGAAGCGATTGTCGCCTTCGTTGTGCTCAAGGGTCAGCGCCCGACCGGCGACGATGCGACGCGGATCATCAAGGAGTTGCAGAACTGGGTGGGCAAGGAGATCGGACCGATCGCCAAGCCGAAGGACATCCGTTTCGGTGACAACCTGCCGAAGACCCGTTCCGGCAAGATCATGCGTCGTCTGTTGCGCGGTCTGGCCAAGGGCGAGGAACTGACGCAAGACACCTCGACGCTGGAAAACCCGGCGATCCTGGAACAGCTCAAGGGCTGATTCCGTATCGCTTCAGGGAGGCGGCGTGCTTGCCAAGCCGCCTCCAACGAATAATGGCAAGGAGGAGACAATGGTCGCCCCAAAGGTGGCCTCCCGTGTGGTCGTAGCGGACTGCATGCCAACATCGGCTGGCACGCTTGGCGTGTCGGCCGTTTTCTTTTTGGAGGGTGGCACATGAAGCGTGCAAATCCGGTGCGGCAGCGTCTGGCGGCGCTCAGCCTGCTCGGCATTCCCCTGCTGACCTATCCGTTGCTCAGTTTGCCGAATGGAAACTGGGATGGAATTCCGGCCGTTTTTCTCTACCTGTTCGGGGTGTGGACCATGCTCATTGTGCTGGCCGCCAGCGTTGCCGAGCGGTGGGGCAAGTAGGTGCTGTCAGCCGGCTTCATCCTTCTGCTGTCGGCGGCCTATCTGGGGCTGCTGTTCGCTGTTGCGCGCTTCGGTGATGCGCGGGCCGATGCCGGCAAGTCGATCATCTCGGCCAATGTCTATGCGCTGTCGCTGGCCGTCTATTGCACCTCGTGGACTTTTTACGGCAGCGTCGGGCGGGCGACCTCGGGCGGCCTGTCCTTCCTGACCATCTATATCGGGCCGACGCTGATGCTGATGTTCGTCGGGGTCATCGTCAAGATGATCCGCATCAGCAAGGCGCAGCGGATCACCTCGATTGCCGACTTCATCGCTTCGCGCTACGGCAAGAGCCAGTTGCTGGCCGGCCTGGTGACGGTGATCGCGGTGGTCGGCGTGGTTCCCTACATCGCCCTGCAACTCAAGGCAGTGGCCGCCAGCCTGGAGGTTCTGCTCGACCACTCGGGCAGCAGCTTCGTGCTGCCGATGCTCGACTCGACCTTCGTGATTGCCGCGTTGCTGGCCGTATTCACCATCCTGTTCGGCACGCGCCATCTCGATGCGACGGAACGCCATGAAGGGATGGTGGCGGCGATTGCCTTCGAGTCGGTGGTCAAGCTGGTGGCATTCCTGGCGGTCGGCCTGTTCGTCACCTACGGCATGTTCGGCGGCTTTTCCGATCTGTTCCGGCAAGCCGCGGCGGCGCCCGAACTGGCGCGCCTGCTGCAACTGGATTCGAGCCGTGCCGGGACGTGGACCGCGCTGATTCTGCTTTCCGCTCTCGCCATCATTTTCCTGCCGCGCCAGTTCCAGATCATCGTCGTCGAGAACGTCGACGAATCACATCTGCGGCGGGCCGTCTGGCTGTTCCCGCTCTATCTCGTGCTGATCAACATCTTCGTCCTGCCGCTGGCGCTCGGCGGCCTGCTGCACTTCCAGGGCCAGGACTTCAACCCCGATACCTTCGTGCTGACCCTGCCGCTGTCGCGTGGCGCCGAGGTGCTGGCGCTGCTGGTATTCATCGGTGGTCTGTCGGCGGCGACCGGCATGGTGATCGTCGAGACCATCGCGCTGTCGACCATGGTCTGCAACGACCTTGTCATGCCCTGGCTGCTCCGCTCGCAATGGCTCGGTGTTGGTGAACGCAAGGATCTCTCGGGGATTCTGCTCGGCATCCGGCGCGCCGCCATCGTGGTGATCCTGCTCCTTGGCTACATCTATTTCCGGGCGGCGGGCGAGGCTTATGCGCTGGTCGGCATCGGGCTTATTTCCTTTGCCGCCGTCGCCCAGTTCGCCCCGGCCATGTTCGGCGGCATGTACTGGAAACAGGGCACCCATGCCGGTGCGGTGGCCGGGCTGCTCGGCGGCTTTGCCGTCTGGCTGTACACGCTGCTGCTGCCATCCTTCGCCAAGTCGGGCTGGATCGACAATGGCTTTGTCGAGCAGGGCTTGTGGGGCGTCGAAGCGCTCAAGGCGCAGGCGCTGTTCGGCCTTTCCGGTCTCGACGAAATCTCGCATAGCCTGTGGTGGAGCCTGCTCGCCAATATTGGCCTCTATGTGCTGTTTTCGCTCAACACCCGGCCGGATGCGCTCGAAGCGGGGCAAGCCGAGCGATTCGTCGATGTCTTCAGGCACGGGGTGCGCGAGAGCGACGCACGGCTGTGGCGCGGCACTGCTTCGGTCGAGGAACTGGTCGGCCTGCTCGAACGCTTCCTCGGTCCGGTCCGGACGCGCCAGCAACTCGCTGCCTTTGCCGCGGCGCACGGCGCCAATGACTGGAAGGTGTTGCCGGCCGATGCCGAATTCGTTCGCTTCGCCGAGGCCCAGTTGTCGGGTGCGATCGGTTCGGCCAGCGCCCGGGTCATGGTGGCTTCGGTCGCGCGGGAAGAGAATCTCGGACTCGAAGAGGTGCTCGACATTCTCGACGAGGCGACCCAGGTCAGGGCCTACAGCCGCCGGCTGGAGATCAAGTCGCAGGAGCTGGAAGCGGCTACCACGGGACTGCGCGAAGCCAACGAACGGCTGCGCGAACTTGACCGCATGAAGGATGATTTCATCTCGACGGTGACCCACGAGTTGCGCACGCCGCTGACCTCGATCCGCGCCTTTTCCGAGATGTTGCACGAGGATCCGGAAATCGACCTCGCCGACCGCACCCGCTTTCTCGGCATCATCGTCAATGAAGCCGAACGGCTGACCCGGCTGATCAACCAGATTCTCGACATGGCCAAGCTCGAATCGGGTCGCGCCGAATGGGCAACCGAGGAGGTTGATATCGGCGAAGTGGCACGCGAGACGATGGCGTCGCTCGGCCAGCTTTTCCGCGACCGGGGAGTCGCGCTGGAGAGCGAGATTCCGCCGCACGGGCCGGTGGTGCTGGCCGACCGTGACCGACTCACCCAGGTCATGATCAACCTGCTGTCCAATGCCGTGAAGTTCGTTCCCGGCGCGACCGGTCTGGTCAATGTGCGGGTGACGGCCAATGGTCGCGAAGTGCGCGTCGAGGTCGAAGACAACGGGCCGGGGCTGACCGCCGAGGAGTCCCTTGTCATTTTCGAGAAATTCCGCCAGGGTGGGAACACGATGACCGACAAGCCGCAGGGCACCGGGCTCGGTCTGCCGATCAGCCGGCAGATTGTCGAATACTTTGGTGGTAATCTCTGGGTTGAAAGTCGGCCCGGCGCCGGCGCAAAATTCATTTTCACGGTGCCGTTGCCGGCGCTGGAGAAATAACAGGGGAGACTGAATTCATGGCGCACAAGATACTTATCGTCGACGACGAACCCAATATTGTCATTTCGCTCGAGTTCCTGTTGAAGAAGGAAGGTTTCGAGGTGGCGGTTGCCAACGACGGCGAAGAGGCGCTGGCCAGGGTGGCAAGCTTCAATCCCGACCTGATCCTGCTCGACGTGATGATGCCCAAGAAGTCCGGCTTCGAAGTCTGCGAGGCGTTGCGCGCCGACCCGAACCGCGCCGGCCTGCAGATCGTCATGCTCACCGCCAAGGGGCGCGACACCGAGGTGGCCAAGGGCCTGGCGCTCGGCGCCGATGCGTATGTCACCAAGCCGTTCTCGACCAAGGATCTGGTCGCCAAGGTCAAGGACATGCTGGCGCGCTGACCCCGATGCACTGTTGCGGTCAACGGCCGCAACAGACCGAAATCCATTCCGGATGATCGTCATGAAGGCAAAACATCGATTCGTGCTTGCAGTGATCGTGCTGGGTCTGCTGATGACCGGGCCATTCACTGTCACCGTGCTGCTGGTCTGGCTGGACATGAAAGACAGCGAGCGCGAGCTGCTGGGCCAACTGCTGCTGTCCCGCTTGCCGATCGGCGTGATGATGACCGTGTTCGGCTTCGCGATTGGCGTGGTAGTGCTGAACAAGTTGTTCAAACAGTATGTCAACGGGCTGATGCGCATGTCCGAAACCTTGCGCCTGATGCTTGGCGCCAACCGCGATTTCCGGGTCACGCCGGAAGGTCCGCCCGAGGTTCAGCAACTGGCCCGCGCCGCCAACGATCTGGCGCAGCAGCGCGATGCCCTGATGGACGATGTCGAAGCCCAGATTGCGACGGCCAAGGCGTCGGTCGAAGAGGAGAAAAACCGTCTCGCGGCGCTGATGTCGGAGCTGGCCCAGGCCGTCGTCGTCTGCAATCTCGACGGCCGCATCCTGCTCTACAACAATCGCGCCCGCCTGCAGTTCAAGGCGCTGGCGCAAGGGCCGACCTCGGCTTCCGGCGGCGCCCTGATCGGTCTCGGGCGCTCGATCTTCTCGATCCTTGAGCGGAACCAGGTCCAGCACGCCCAGGACGTCATTCGTCAGCGCCTGAGCGCCGGCAAGACGGCGCTGGCCAATTTCATAACCACCTTGCGCGGCGGCCAGTTGCTGCGCGTCCAGATGGTTCCGGTGCTGGCCGCGGCCGAGGGTGGTGACGGGATGTCCGGCTACGTGCTGACGGTCGAGAACATCACGCGCAGCATCGAACAGGAAGCACGGCGCGACCAGGTGCTGCACTCGCTCACCGAAGGCAGCCGCGCGGCGCTCGGCAATATCCGCGCCGCGGTGACCAATCTGATCGACTATCCCGACATGGAGGGCGAGCTGCGCGAGCGCTTCCTGAAAATTGTCGGCGACGAGGTTTCCGGCATGAGCCAGCGCCTCGATCAGACGATGGCGGATTTCTCGGATTCGATGAAGACGCGCTGGCCGCTCGAGGACATTCTCGGCATCGATGTCATCGCCGCCGCCCAGCGCCGCATCGAGGACAAGCTCAAGCTGCCGATCAAGACCGAAGAGCTTGATGACGCACTGTGGGTCAAGGCCGACAGCTTTTCGCTGGTTTTCGCGTTGCTCTTCCTTGCTTCCAAGTTGCAGGACCACTACGAGCCGCGTGAACTGCGCTTCCGGTTGTCCTCGGAAGGCAAGCTGGCCTATCTTGATCTGATCTGGGCCGGGCCGGCGATGTCGTCGGAAACTTTCTACACCTGGGAAATGGAATCAATGCAGGCTGGCGGCGAGACCACGCCACTCAGCCTGCGCGAGGTCATCGACCGTCATGGCGGCGAAATCTGGTACCAGCGCGAAAAGGCGGCGCACCGTGCCTTCTTCCGCTTCGTGCTGCCGGTCGCGTTGCCGGAGCTTGCCCAGGAGGAAGATCGGGCGCGCGGTACCGGCCGTCCCGAATATTACGATTTCGACCTGTTCAATTTCGCGGACAAGTCCATCGACCTCGACCGCAAGCTCAGCGATCTGACCTACACCGTGTTCGATACCGAGACCACCGGGCTGGAGCCGTCCAACGGCGACGAAATCATCCAGGTCGGCGCCGCGCGCATCGTGAACAATCGCCTTCTGCACCAGGAGGTTTTCAATCAACTGGTCGATCCCGAGCGTCCGCTCAAGCCCGAATCGATTCCGATTCACGGGATCACCGAGGACATGGTGCGCGGCCAGCCGAACATCGACGTGGTCCTGCCGGCCTTCCACGAATTCTGCGAGGACACGGTGCTGATCGCCCATAACGCGGCCTTCGACATGCGCTTCCTGCAACTGAAGGAGGAGCGCACGGGGATTCGCTTCACACAGCCGGTGCTCGATACGTTGCTGCTCTCGGCGGTCGTTCATCCGAACCAGGAATCGCACAAGCTGGACGTGATTCTCGAGCGTCTCGGCGTTCACATCGAGAGCCGCCACAACGCGCTTGAGGATGCCCTGGCAACGGCCGAGGTCTTCCTGAAGATAGTGCCGCTGCTTGAGGAAATGGGGATCGTTACGGTGCGTCAGGCGCTCGAAGCCTCGGAGAAAACCTATTTCGCCAGGGTCAAGTACTGACGTGCCCTGGTCTCTGGAAGGCGTGTTGCCCTGCCGCCGGCAACTGACACTGGAAAAGGAGCTGAATGCCCTCGCGTCGCTCGAGGAGGCGCCACGGCTCGGCGGCCGGATTCATGAATTCCTGCGCGATCTCGCTGCGCGGGGCCTCAGTGGCCGGTTGCTGACGCGTCTGATTTCGGCGTTCAACGACCGGCTTTCAATCCGCGTCATCGAACTGACCGCGCGCCGCCACCGCCTGCCGGCCAGTTCCTGGTGCTGGCTGGCGCTCGGTTCGGAGGGGCGCCACGAACAGACCTTTGTCAGCGATCAGGACAACGGGCTGATCTTCAGCGCGGCCGATCATCATGAAGCCGATGCCTTGCGGGCGTTGTTCCTGCCCTTTGCCCAGGACGTCAATCGACGCCTCGCCGACTGCGGATTCAAGCTGTGCAGCGGCGGGATCATGGCCGGCAACCCGGCCTGGTGCCTGTCGCTCGATGAATGGAAGCAGAAGTTCATCGAGTGGGTGCGTGTTCCGGAACCACAAGCACTGCTCAATGCCAGCATCTTTTTCGACCTGCAGCCGCTTTGCGGCGACGCCGATCTGGGTGAAAGCCTGCGCAGCCAATTGCTGTCGTTGACGGTAGAGGCAACGGCCTTTCTCCACCTGATGGCCGCCAATGCCCTGCAGGTACAGATTCCACTCAATTTTCGGGGCGATGTGGTCGCCGCTGGCGGAGCCTCCGGCAACGAGGTCGATCTGAAGAAGTTCGGCAGCCGCGTCTTTGTCGATGCGGCACGGATTTTCGCGCTGGCGAGTGGCGCACGTTCGGTGAATACCAGCGCACGGTTGAGCGATGCCGCGCTGGTCGCCGGTTTGCTGGCGACCGAGGTTGCCGCGGTCAACGCCGCTTTTTCTCATATTTTGCGCCTGCGACTGAGCCACCAGCTTGCCGTCGGGCCGGCTGCGGTCGAGGCTGGTCACGGCATTCCGCTGGACAGTCTGCACGACGTGGATAGGGCGATTTTGAAGGAGTCGTTGAAGCAGGCACGGCGACTGCAGCAGCGTCTCAAGCTAAACTATGGACTTTGAAGAACAGACGGGGTTTTCGTGAGCACCGAAGAAAAGGCAATCGGCCAGGCAGAAATGGAATTGCGGCAGCAAGGAAGCCGTCGTGTTGCAGGCAGCATCCAGAATTTTCTCAAACTGCATGCGCCGTTCGACAAGATGTCGCCCGAGGCGCTGCAATTGTTCGCCGACAAGGCGCAACTGGCGTTTCATGCGGCCGGGAGCGAGATCCTTGGGCCGGATACCGGCAAAGTCCGCTTTTTCTACCTGATCGAGAGCGGCAAGGTTCAGGCACGCCAGGCCGGAGAAGTGGCGGTGACCGAGTATTCCATACTCAGCCTCGGTCCCGGCGAAAGTTTCCCGATTGGCGCGGTGACCGCCGGGCGACCAACGACCAATACCTTCACCGCAGTCGAGGATACCTTCTGCTACCAGTTGCCGGCTGAAGATTTCATGACCCTGATGGCGACCTGTCGCGAATTCAATCTGTTCTGCACGAAATACATCGCCAGTTTGCTCCAGCAGTCGCGTCAGCAACTCCAGCAGCAGTTTTCCCAGCGCGCCAGCGAACAGCAGACGCTCAATTCGCAACTGGCCAACATCGGTTCACGTTCGCCGATCTCGGTAGCCCCGGAAATGCCGCTGCGCAACGCACTCGAACGCATGTCGAAGGAGGGCGTCGGTTCACTGGTGATTGCCGGTGAAGACAGGAAGCCAGTCGGCGTGTTCACCCGTTCCGATCTCCTCGATCGCGTCTTGCTGGCTGACCTGCCGCAGACGGCGCCGATCAGCCAGGCCATGTCGCCGGCTCCGTTCATGCTGGAAGAACAGGCGACGGCCTATGATGCGATGCTCGCCATGGCGACCCATGGCATCCGCCACGTGCTGGTCACCGATGCGGAAGGCAAGCTGACCGGTGTCGTTTCCGAGCGCGATCTCTTTGCCCTGCAGCGTGTCGGCTTGCGCCAGATTCGCCATGCGATCGAGTCGGCCAAGGATGTCGAGTCACTGCAACAGTCGGCCGCCGATGTGCGTCAAACTGTCCTTCAACATGCTGGCGCAGGGTATCGGGGCCGAGCAGTTGACCCAGTTCATCTCGGCGCTCAACGATGCGCTGACGCGTCGGGTCATCCAGCTCAACCTGGAAAATCACAATTTCGAAGGGATCGAATGGGCCTGGCTGGCCTTCGGCTCCGAGGGGCGCGACGAACAGACCTTCAGTACCGATCAGGATAACGGGATCGTCTTCGTCAGTTCCGATGAGACTTTGCTCGACGGGCTGCGCCAGCGCTTTCTGGTGTTTGCGCTCGACGTCAACAAGGATCTCGATCGCTGCGGTTTCCCTCTGTGCAAGGGCAATATCATGGCCAGCAACCCGCAGTGGTGCCTGAGCCTCAATGAATGGAAGAATCAATTCACCACATGGGTGCGGGCGCCGCACCCGGAGGCTCTGCTCAATGCCTCGATCTTTTTTGATTTCCGCTCGCTGTTTGGCAAAGCGGAGTTGGCCGAGCAAATGCGTCGTCACCTGCTCGCGCAGGCTGGCGGGAACGGACTGTTCCTGCAGGCGATGGCGAGAAATGCCCTGACCGTGTCGCCGCCGCTTGGCAAAATTCGCGATTTCATTACCGATCTTGAACCAGGGCAACCTGGCAAGATCGATCTCAAGAAATACGGCTCGCGCATCTTTGTCGATGTGGCACGCATCTACGCGTTGGCCACCGGTGTCCATAACACCAATTCGGTGCAGCGCTTGCGCCTGGTCGGCAAGCGGCTGTCCATTCGCGATGAGGAAATCGACGCCATACTCGAGGGCCTTGATTTCATCCAGTTGCTGCGCTTGCGCCACCAGTATCTGGAAGGCGAGCCTGGACGTCAGGGCGACAACCTGATCGATCCGGACAGCCTGAATGAACTGGATCGCCGGATTCTCAAGGAAGCCTTCCGTCAGGCGCGCAAGATTCAGTCACGCCTCAAACTCGATTATCAGGTGCAGTAATGGCGTTCGGGCTCAAGAGTTTCGGTTTCAAGGGGCGCGCCGGGGCGCCGGAAAACCTGCCGGAAAATGTAAGGCAGGCGCTCGAATCCTGGCGCGCCAGTCCGGCGCCGGCGCTCGACGAGCCGCATTTTCACACGCGCTATGTGGTGATTGACGTCGCGACCACCGGGCCGCGTGCTGAAGAAAACGAGTTGCGGGGTATTTCGGCAGTCGGCCTGCAGACCGGGGCTATCGTTGCGGCCGATGCTTTTGCGCTCGATCTTTCCAGCGAGGAATCCGACGATGCTGCCCCCCAAGGGGACTTGACCATAGAAACAAGGTCTGGCCCCAGCCTGCGGGGCGCGGTCGACAGTCAATTGATGGCATTTCTTGCCTACGCGGCCAAGGCGCCCCTGGTGACCTACCACGCGCCGTTCGTCGGCGGCTTTCTGCAGCAGGCCTACAAGGCGCGACTGGCGGTCGATTTTCAGCCGCAGTGGATAGACCTCGCCTGGTTGCTGCCGTCGCTGTTCAAGGACAAGTCGCCAACGGTGCGGCCGCTGGATGATTGGCTGGAAATCTTTGCCATTGACAGCGGCGGGCGGCGCGACACGATGACCAATACGCTGATGCTGGCGCGCCTGTTCCAGATGTTGCTGGTCCGCGCGAACGACCAGGAAATCCTGACCGCCGGCAAACTGATCGAGGAATCGAAATCCGCTTCCTTCCTGCGCCGCACCCATTGAGCAGCGGCCGATGCTGGGCTCCATGACCAGGCTTCAGCGTTATTACCTGCTCTATACCGGCGGGTTCCTCATGTTTGTCGCGTCGCTTGCCGTGCTCGAGGAGCACGGCATGCCGCCGCGCTGGATCGGGTATGCCTTCCTGATCTTCACGATTCTGATGTACGCGGTGATCGGCATCGTCAGCCGGACCTCGGATGTGTCCGAGTTCTACGTGGCCGGGCGCCGGGTTCCGGCATTCTTCAACGGCATGGCGACCGGCGCCGACTGGATGAGCGCGGCCTCGTTCATCGGTCTGGCGGGAACGCTTTATCTTTCGGGCTACCAGGGGCTGGCCTTCGTGGTTGGCTGGACCGGCGGCTTCGTTCTGGTGGCGCTTCTGCTGGCACCCTATCTGCGGCGTTACGGTGAATACACGATTCCCGATTTTCTGAGCGCCCGCTACGGTGGCTATGCGATTCGCCTCGTTGCCGTGGGCGCGGCGATTCTCGCTTCGTTCGTTTACGTCGTGGCGCAGATTTACGGGGTTGGCCTGATTACCAGTCGTTTCGTCAGCCTGCAATTCGAGATCGGCGTCTTCGTCGGCCTGGCGGGCATTCTCGTCTGTTCGTTTCTCGGCGGCATGCGCGCGGTGACCTGGACGCAGGTTGCGCAATACGTGATCCTGATCGTCGCCTATGTGACACCCGTTGCCATCCTCTCGTGGTCGGTGACCGGCAACCCCGTCCCGCAAGTGGTTTATGGCCAGGTGCTGCAACAGGTTCGGCAACTCGAGGACAAGCTGTTCGACAGCCCGGCCGAGATCGAGGCACGCAGCCTCTATCGTGAGCGGGCCGACGAATATGCCCGGAAGATCATGCAGTTGCCAAATTCGCTGTCACTCGAACGGGAGCACCTGACCGCAGATATTAACGCGCTCAAGGCCGGTGATGCCCAGATGAAGGATATCGTGGCCCTCGAGAAACAGCGCCGCGACCTGCCGCACGATCCGGAGCAGGCCCGCTTGCGCTGGGAAACCGCGATGTATGCAGCCGCGGAAAGGGCGCTGCCGCCGGTGCATCACGACGAAGCCTTCCCCGGTGATGCCGAGGCCAAGCTGGTCGCTACGCGTCAATTTTCTGGCGCTGGTGTTTTGCCTGACCATCGGCACCGCGGCGCTGCCGCACGTGCTGATGCGCTATTACACGACGCCCAGTGTCCGCGAAGCGCGGGAATCCGTTTTCTGGTCGCTGCTTTTCATCCTGTTTCTCTACATCACCGCGCCGGCCTATGCCGTATTCGTCAAATACGAGGTGTTCACGCATCTGGTCGATATCCCCATCGCCAAGCTGCCGGGTTGGGTCGCGGCGTGGAGCAAGGTCGGGCTGGTCAGCATCGAGGACATCAATCGCGACGGCATCCTGCAACTGGCCGAGCTTTCCCTCAATCCGGACGTGGTCGTGCTTGCCACCCCGGAGATCGCCGGCATGCCGTACGTCGTCTCCGGTCTGGTTGCCGCCGGGGGGTTGGCGGCGGCGCTTTCAACCGCCGACGGCCTGTTGCTGACGATCACCAGCGCGCTATCGCACGACCTCTATTACCGCGTGTTCCGCCCGCAGTCATCGACGCAGCTACGCCTCGTGATTTCCAAGTCGCTGCTTCTCGTGGTCGCCGTCCTTGCCGCCATGGTGGCGGCGCAGAAGCCTGGCACGATCCTCTCGATGGTCGCCTGGGCCTTCTCGATTGCCGGCTCCGCCTTCTTTCCGGCGCTGGTGCTTGGCATATTCTGGCGGCGGGCGACACGCGCCGGCGCGCTGGCAGGCATGATTGTCGGGCTTTCGGTAGCGATCTATTACATCTTCCGCATGGAATTCGACAGCATGACCTGGATTGGTATAAGCGGCCTGCGCATGGCGCCCTGGTTCCATGTCAACTCCACCTCGGCGGGCGTTTTCGGAGTGGCGGCCGGGTTCGTGACCATCGTCCTGGTCAGCCTGTTCACCCGAGTGCCGGAGAAGGAGGATGCGGCATTTCTCGATGCGCTTCGTCGCACCACGGTGCATGGACAACTGGTTACGGGCGATTCGTACTGGCTGAAGACACGGCGTCTCACCTTCTCGCTGCTCCTTATCTGGGTTGTCGTTACCTTCGGACTCAGTTGGTTTGCCGACGAATTGAATTCCTCAAGCTTCTTCGGATTTCCTCTTGGCTTCTACATGGCTGCCCAAGGGTCTCTAATCATCTATCTGGCCTTGATCTGGTTCTATAACCGGCAGATGCGGAAGCTCGATACCGAGCTTGGCATCGATGACGAGTAGGGGGCGGCTTGAAGAACTGCTCCAGCCGAGAAAGTCGCTTTGACGAACGAACCCCCTCTGCTACAATGCGCGCCTTCCGGAGAGGTGGATGAGTGGTTTAAGTCGCACGCCTGGAAAGCGTGTGTGGGATAACATCCCACCCCGGGTTCGAATCCCGGTCTCTCCGCCATGAACATCACAAAAAAGCGCCTTTCGGGGCGCTTTTTTGTTGTACTCATCAATCAAATCATCAAAACGAGGGCTGGTTACCAGTTGCTGAGCCGCGAAGGTAAATGTCCCGTTTTCCCTTTCATCTATAGGGGTTTTGTTCTATTGTCGGCGAGTCCGGTGTAGTAAGCTTCAAATAGCCGGTCAGGCCACACTGACAGCTTGGGTCAAGCTTCTCATGCGCTGGACAGGAAGGGATGACCAGGGTTTCAGGGAGGTCGGCGGAGGCCGACAAATGATCAATGGGAAATTCATCCAATTTTTGAGCTAACCATGAAACAACTTGGTGGTCTGGACGAACTCTTCTTTGCCATGGAGCGCCCCAATCAGTGCATGCATGTGGCGGTACTGGGGATCTATGATCCGAGCACTTCGCCGGGCGGCAAGGTCAGGTTGCGCGACATCATGGCGCACATTCGCGAACGGCTGGATGTCTCGCCGGTGTTGCGTCGCCGCTTGGTGCGCGTGCCGTTCGATCTTGACCGTGCCTACTGGATCGACGAAGCGGAAGTCAACCTCGAATACCATATCCGCCACATTGCGCTCCCCAAGCCGGGTGACTGGCGGCACCTCTGCATTCAGGTCGCGCGCCTGCATTCGCTGGTTCTGGATCGGAACAAGCCGCTTTGGCAGGCTTATGTCATCGAGGGAATCGATAACGTCGAGGGCGTCAAGCCGGGCAGTTTTGCGATCTACATCAAGTTCCACCGCGCCGAGGTCGATGGTGAAGCAAGCGCCCAAATCCTGCGCGCATTGCACTCGTTGATCTCGATGCCGGAGCACAGTTATGTGCCGAGAAAGCCGATCTTTGCCGATGCCGTGCCGACTTTGGTCGAATTGTATGCGCGTTCCGTGGGCAATGCTGTGCCGCGGGTCGTTCGCCTGTGGCATACCGTTTCGGCAGCAACCCTGAAGATGACGTCGCTTGCAGGCAAGGTGCTCTACCAGCGCGTGGCGGGCGGGAGCTTGCGTGACCGCCTGCTGGAGCAACTGGCGTGGCCGAAGGAGCCGGTCAAGACGCGCTTTGCCGGATCGGTGTCGTCGCGCCGTATCGTCGAAGGCGTCGGTTTCGATATGGCGAGGGTTCAGCGTGTTCGCAAGTGGGTCAGTGGCGCAACCACCAACGATGTTTTCATGGCCACCGTGGGCGGGGCCGTCCGCCGCTACCTGCAGGAATGCGGCGATTCTCTGGAGGCCGGGCTGTCGGCCGCGGTGCCGGCGTCGCATCAGGATATCCTGCCGGGCAGCGATCGCGGCAACAAGCTGAACCAGCATCGGGTGCCGTTGCATGTCGAAATCGAATCCGGGTTGGCGCGTCTGCGCGCCATTCGGCAATCGGCGGGGGACAACCGCCAGACCGCGGACGTGATTGGCCACGATCTGCTCCGCCAACTGGCGGACGAGCTGCCGACACGCATCACCTCGGCGGTGGTGGACAGCCTGCTTGGCGATTATCTGAATATTGTCGTGTCCACCGTGCGCGGGCCTGACGTTCCCTTGTACCTTGCCGGTGCGCAGTTGAACCGGTTTTACCCGATCGGTGTTGTCAAGAACGGCGTCGGGCTCAATATCACCGGTTTCAGCTATTGCGGAAACCTGTGGGCGACCGTGGTCTCTTGCCGCAAGATGATTCCGGACCCCGATGTCTTCGCGAACTGCCTGAGACAGAGCTTCGAAGCTTTGGTGGCCGAAGTTGATCGCGAAGAACTGGGCAAGCGCGCCACGGCGGAAGCAGTCTCTCAGCCACGCGCCAGCAAGCGGCGGATGGCTGCGCCGGCGGCGAGTCAGCCGGACCCGGGCCAGGCGCCGCACCATCCGGTTCGGGCGCGGCTGGCCACCAAGACAGCGCCGTATCGGGAAACGCATTAAGCAAGCTTGCCTCGGGGAAAATTGATGAAACACCTCTCAGGTATCGACAGCCTGTTTCTGGCGATGGATCACGGAAACCAGTTGATGCAGGTGGCGGCGCTCGGCATCTACGACCCGTCAACCGCGCCCGGCGGCACGCTCCGCTTCAAATCGGTGCTCAACTTCTTCGAAACCCGGATGAAGCAGATCAGGGTGTTCCGGCGCCGGCTGGTTGAAGCGCCCTGGGGACTCGATCGGCCCTACTGGGTCAACGACAACGACGTCAACATCGAATACCACGTCCGCCATATCGCGTTGCCGCAGCCTGGCGACTGGCGGCAACTGATGATACAGGTCGCGCGGCTTCACTCGCGCTCCCTGGACAAGACCAAGCCCCTGTGGGAGGCCTACATCATCGAGGGGCTCGACAATATCCACGGCATCGCCCCGGGCAGCTTCGCGCTTTACATCAAGTTTCACCATGCTGCGGTCGACGGCGAGGCAGGGGTCGAAATCATCCGCGCCATCCATTCACTCTCCCCGACGCCCGATCCGGATCAGGAGGAGGGCGAGCGGCAGATGGCCATCATCACCGATCGTGACCCGACGACCGTGGAGTTGTTCGCGCGCGCCGTCGGTCACCGTGCCCTGCAACTGTTTGACGGATCGCGGCTGATTGCCGAGTTGGGCAAACGTGCGCTACTTGCCGGCGTGGACCTCGCTGCCAGCGGGAGGGTACTGGATGCCGGCAGGAAGGTTCTCGCCGGGCGCCCTGGAATGTCGGAGGTGGCCGCGGCGCTGGCCAGGGCTTATGACAAAACCCTGCACCTGCCGCCGCATACCCGCTTCGATGGCAAGATTTCCGCCCACCGCGTGGTCGATGCGGTCGGTTATTCCCTTGCCGACTGCAAGAAGATTCGCGAGCACGTCGAGGGAGTTACGATCAATGACATATTCATGACGGCAACCGGGGGCGCTCTTCGCAAGTATCTTGAGCTGAAGGGCGAATTGCCGGGAAGCAGCCTGAATGCAATGATGCCGTTGAGCACACGGGGCGAGCATACGGGGCGGGATCCCGGCAACCAGGTCGGGATGACAGCCGTGCCGCTGGGGACGGACATCGATGATCCGCTCGAACGGCTCCTCGCCGTGCATCGGGCCGCCAACCGGAGCAAATCGGTTTCTGCCGCCTTGGGCAAGGATTTGCCGGCCAGGCTGGTCGACGTATTGCCGGCCGTGGTGGTCGAGCAGATTGCCCGTGCCGCACTGGTACCCCTGGTGAATGTCACGGTTTCGAACGTGCGCGGTCCGGACAAGCAACTGTATATGGCGGGTGCGAAGCTGCAGATGTTCACGCCGGTTTCCATCATCATTGACGGCATCGGTCTCAACCTGACCGGCTTGAGCTACAACGGCACCTTGTGGGTTTGCTTCGTTTCCTGCCGCAAGATGCTGCCTGACCCCGCCGTGTTCGTGAAATGCCTGACCGAGAGTTTCGCCGAACTGGTCGCCGCTGCTGTCGCCAAGAAGGCGTCGAAGGCGGAAGTCAAGCCTGCCAGGCGGACGCGGCGAACGGTCCCGGCGCTGGTTCAGGATTGAGGAGACTTCATGGATTCTGAATTTGCCGCCAGGATTGCCGCGCCGCCTTACTACCGCGTGATTCCGCATATGGGCAGGGAGTCGGCGCAGTTCATCATCGACAACCTGCTGCGTTTCTCATTCAAGCGCTTCAGTTTGACGAGCGATGCGATTCATGACATGCGCAAACGCATCGCCTTGGTTGATCACAACCTCGGAAAACTCGCGGACGATGTCCGGATATCCAGGCAGGTCTGCGACGAAGTGCGGGCCGAGTGGCTTGAAGTTCCGCAGAGCCGCCTCGATCGCGTCTTTCTTTATTTGCACGGTGGGGCATTCTGTTTTCGCATGCCGCGCATCCAGTCGGCGATGATCGCCCGCTGGTGTCGGCAATCCGGCGCCCGCGCCTTGATGCCGGTCTATCGGCTGGCGCCCGAGCACCCCTATCCGGCGGCTTCCGACGACTGCCTCGCCGCCTATCGCTGGCTGCTCAATCACGGCGTGCCAGCGCAAAATATCGTGATCTGCGGCGATTCAGCCGGTGGCAACCTCGCGCTGGTGACGCTGATGCGCGCCCGTGACGAGGGGCTGCCCCTGCCGGCCGCCGCCATTTTCCTGTCGCTGGCGACCGATTTCTCGCTGAGTGGTCGCAGTGCGGCGGTCAATCAGGCGAGCGACCCGATGTTCTCGGTACCCATGCTCCGCTGGTTCGGGGAGATGTACCTTTCCGAGCCGGAACTGCTGCTGACGCCGCTCGTTTCGCCGCTGACCGGCAATTTTGCGGGTCTGCCGCCAATGCTGTTCCAGGTTGGGAGCAACGAGATACTGCTCGACGATTCAACGCGGGCGGCGGCCAAGGCGCATGGCTCCGGGGTCGATGTTCAGCTCGATGTCTTCGATGGAATGCCCCATATTTTCCAGGCAATAGCGCAACTGCCCGAGAGCAAGGTCGCGGACAAGCACGTCGCCGAGTTCCTTGAGGCGAAGGCCGGTTGGACGCGCGGATAGCCCGTCTTCGGACGGGCTTTTTTGATTGTTTCTGAATTCATGGCGGATCGGGAGAGGGATGCGTGCGCATCTGCTTGCTTGCCTGTTTTATCTTGGAAGCTTCTTGCTGAACGGAGGGACTGTCGGCGCGGCCGGATTCGGGCAAAATCACGCCATGCCCGCCTACGGTTTGTTTCCTGCCGACCAGTTCGTCGTGACCAGCGGTGGTTGCCGGGACTGCACCGCGCTGCCGCAGGCGCTGTGGTACTTCCGGAACGAAACCATCGCGGTGCCGAAGCAGGGCGCGCCGCTCGCCGGTTTCGACCCGGCTTTGCCGGTTCGGGATGATCTGGTTGCGTGGGCGAAGGTGACTCCGATCAACGCAGCCACCACCTACCCGCCGCTGGTCTGGCTGGGCGCGCCGGATACCTTGTCCGGGGTGCAGCTTGCCGACGATGGGCGGACGATACGCAGCGGCGGCAGCGAGATGGCACTGCAACTGGCGCCCAAGCTGCCACTGAACAGTGCGTGGTTCGACGCGAACAGCGTCGCCTTCTTCCGCGGTCAACCCCTGAAAATGCGCGGAAATCAACAGGGCGAAGGTTTCGTCGCGCGGACCTTCTGGCCACAGGATTTCCGGCTGCCGGAAGCGCCGGCCAGCGTTGCGCTGGCCGCCGATCCGTCAGCCTTGCGCGGCTGGGTGCGGGCGCAAGCGCAGGGCGGGGCGCAGAGTCCGTTTGCCGTGGAATCGCTCTGGCGGCGGCCGGGAAGCAGTGCGCCGCGCGCCGGCCAGCCGCTGATCGGCTTGATGCTGAACGGCGCGCAGGGCGATGACGACGAGGCGCACGGCGGCCATTTTGCGGTGATGACCGGCCGCATCGGCGCACAGGGGGGGATGGACGAATGGCTGGTCAATAATTTCTACACGCTCGATTCGGAAAGCGAAAAAGGCATCATCGCCGCCCCGGTGCCGCTCGATAATTACCTCGGCGACCTGAATAGCGGCCAGGCATGGTATCGCCCGTCGTACATGCTGGTGGCGACGCTCAAGGATGCGCGGAGCGCGGCCCATCTGCAGTCGGCGCTCGGGCGGGTGTACAACCAGTTCTATCGCCACCAGTTCGCCTATCAGCATGCCCGCGCCAACTGCGCCGGGATCAGCGTCACGACCGCGCGTACGCTGGGCTGGCAGATTCCGGCGCGCGGTTCCGAAAGCTGGCCGAAAGCGATCGTCGGCCTGCCACTGGTCGCCGCCAAGGAAGGCAGTCTGACCAAGGGCAAGGCCACCTTCGACTACCTGACCGAGGACCAGACCAGGCTCTACCCGGCGGCAGCCTTCGAGGAAATGGGCGCCGACCTGCTGCGCCTGGCATCCGGGCAGGCTGGCCGCAAGCTGAGCGAATTCGAGCGGGTCCTGGCCGAGGATATCGAGGAAATCCTGCTTGTCCGCGTGCCGCAGTTTCCGTCCAGCCGCGCCTGGGGCGACTATCCGGTGGAAACCAGCGTCGAGTACACCGCACGCGTGCCGAAAAACCCTGCGGATCAGAAGATTATCCCGGTGCCGCCACGCAAGTTTCCCGATGAATTGCGCGATCAGCGGTCGCCAGCCGAGCCGTGGCTGCGCTCCGATTATGCGGTGGCGGCCTGGGGATTGGCGATTGTTGTGCTGATTTTGCTCATCCTGCGCCGGCTCTTGGCATAATCCGCCTGTGCTTGCCTACATTGTCCGTCGCCTGCTGTACGCCATTCCGATCCTGATCGGGGTGAATCTCCTCACCTTCGCGCTGTTCTTCGTCGTCAATACGCCGGACGACATGGCGCGCATGCAACTCGGGGTCAAGCGGGTGACGCCGGAAGCGATCCAGAAATGGAAAGTCGAGCGCGGCTACGACAAGCCGCTGCTGTTCAATTCCGGAGCTTCCGGGCTGTCGACCGCAACCGATACGGTTTTCTTCCAGAAGTCGGCGCGCATGTTCGTCGGGGATTTCGGCCGCGCCGAGGACGGCCGCGACATCGCCCGCGAGATCGCCGGCCGCATGGGCCCGTCTCTGGCTATCGCGCTGCCGACCTTCATTCTCGGCCTCTTCGTTACCGTGACTTTCGCGCTCACGCTGGCCTTTTTCCGCGCCAGCGCCTTCGATTTCTGGGGGGTCGTGCTGTGCGTGGCGATGATGTCGATTTCCGGCTTGTTCTACATCATTGGCGGCCAATTCCTGATCAGCAAGGTCTGGCGCCTGGTGCCGATTTCCGGTTTTGGCGACGGCTTCGAAGCCTGGCGCTTCCTGATCCTGCCGGTGGTGATCGGCGTGATTTCCGGGATCGGTTCGTCGACGCGCTGGTACCGGACGATCTTTCTCGAGGAAGTGAACAAGGATTACGTGCGCACTGCCCGCGCCAAGGGCCTGCCGGAAACTGTCGTCTTCTTCCGCCACGTGCTGCGCAATGCGCTGATTCCGATCCTGACCGGCGTGGTGGTGGTCATCCCGCTGCTCTTCATGGGTTCGTTGCTGACCGAATCATTCTTCGGCATCCCCGGTCTCGGCAGCTACACGATAGACGCGATCAACGCCCAGGACTTCGCGGTGGTGCGCTCGATGGTGTTCATCGGCTCGGTGCTCTACATCGTCGGCCTGATCCTGACCGACATTTCCTATACCCTGGTCGATCCGCGGATCCGCTTCGAATGACCGGCTTCCAGGTCGTCATTCTTTGGTCGGACGCGCTGATCTGGTTACTGGTCGCAGCCGGCGTTGGCCTTGGCCTGCTGATCGCGAAGAGTCCGCCGTTGCTGGCCGCCTGGCGGCGGGTCGGCGCCAACCGCGTCGGCATGGCCTCGGCGACAGTGCTGCTCGCATTCATCCTGATCGGTCTGCTCGATTCGCTGCATTACCGTGTCCAGCTTGAAGGTAAGCCGGGGCAGAAGGCGATCTACGCGGTCGAGGTGCTGTCGGTACTCGACGCACTGCTGGCGCCGCTGCGCACGCGCAACGAGAAAACCTATTCCGAGCCTTTCGCCACCCGCCTTTACGCCAAGGAAACAATCGATTTGCCGGGCGGCGAGACGGTCCGTGATTTTCCGCGCCTGAAACATGGCGGCGCCCATCTCGGTGAGCGCGAAGACGAAGTCGTCGCCGATGCCGGTTTTACCGCCTTCCGCGTCAGCGTGCTGGCCTTGCTCGGCTGGCTGGCGCTGGCGGTCGTTGCCGCAGCGGCAGTCGAGCGCGGCAATGCTCTCCCCCATGGCCCAAGGCCACCTCGAGGGGACTTCCTGCGGGGCGCGACCATGAAAGCAACTGCTGGCCCCAGGGTCAACGCCGCTGGATGGCAAAAAATCTGGCGCGGCGAGACGGCCTTTGCCTGGAACGCGGTACTGATCATGCTTGGCATCATGCTGCTGGTCGGCGTGCCGTTGTTCTGGCTTTCCGCGCAATACCACGTCTTCGGCACCGACAAGGTGGGGCAGGACGTGCTCTACCAGGTGCTGAAAAGCGTCCGCACCGGGCTGATCATCGGCCTGGTCACGACGCTGGTCATGCTGCCGATGGCCGTGCTGCTCGGCATCGTCGCCGGCTATTTTCGCGGCTGGGTCGATGATGTGATCCAGTACATATATACCGTGCTCAGTTCGATCCCCGGCGTGCTGCTGATCGCCGCCGCCGTGCTGATGATGCAGGTGGTCATCGACAGCAATCCGCAATGGTTCTCGACCGCCGCCGAGCGCGCCGACCTGCGCCTGCTGGCGCTCTGCTTCATCCTCGGCATCACAGCTGGACAGGGCTGTGCCGGTTGCTGCGCGGCGAAACGCTGAAGTTGCGCGAACTCGAATACATCCAGGCGGCACAGGCCTTCGGCGTGTCGAACTGGCGCATCATCGTCCGCCACATCCTGCCCAACCTGATGCACATCGTCATCATCGCGCTGGTCATGGATTTCTCCGGGCTGGTGCTGGCCGAGGCCGTGCTGTCCTACGTCGGCATCGGCGTCGATCCGACGATGATCAGTTTCGGCACCATGATCAACAGCGCGCGCATGGAACTGGGCCGCGAACCGGTCGTCTGGTGGTCGCTGGCGGCGGCATTCAGCGCCATGTTCATCCTCGTGCTGGCGGCCAACCTGTTCGCCGATGCCGTGCGCGACGCATTCGACCCACGGGCTGCCTGATGCTTGAAGTCACCGACCTGCGCCTCGGCTTCACGGCCGGAAAAAAGACCCTTGTTGCGGTCGACGGCATTTCCTTTGCCATTTCCAAGGGTGAAACTTTCGCGCTGCTCGGCGAATCCGGTTGCGGAAAATCGGCGACGGCGCAAGGCATCATGCGCTTGCTCCCGGCAGCCGGGCGGATTACCGGCGGCAGCGTCAAGCTGCATGGCGAGGAACTGCTGACCCGATCCGAAGCGGACATGCGCCAGGTGCGCGGCGCGCGCATTGCGATGATTTTCCAGGAGCCGGCGACCAGCCTCAATCCGGTGCTGACGGTGGGCGTGCAGATCGGCGAAGTGCTCGACCTGCATTGTGGGTTGCGCGGCGAGCCCGCACGCCAGCGCATGCTGGAACTGCTGCGCCAGGTCGGCATCGCCGACCCCGAGCGGCGGCTCGACGAATATCCCTTCCAGTTTTCGGGCGGCATGAAGCAGCGCGTGATGATCGCCATCGCGCTGGCCGGCGAGCCCGACCTGCTGATCGCCGACGAGCCGACGACGGCGCTCGACGTCACCGTCCAGGCGCAGATTCTCGACCTGCTGGCGCAACTCCAGCGCGAGCGCGGCATGGGCATGCTGCTGATCACCCACGACCTCGGCGTCGTCGCCAAGATGGCGCATCGTATCGGCGTCATGTACGCCGGCGAATTGGTCGAAGTGGCCAGCCGCGTGAATTTCTTCACCCAGCCGAGTCATCCCTACACGCAGGCCCTGTTCGCCGCCTTGCCCGAGGTCTCCCGGCGCGGCATGGTGTTGACGACGATTCCCGGCCAGGTGCCATCGCTGTCGGCAATGCCGGCCGGTTGCCGCTTCGCCGACCGTTGTCCGCACGTGATGCCGGTTTGTCGGGACATCTCGCCGGACTGGCGCAGCGTGGCCGCCAGCCATACGCTGCGCTGCCACTGGTCGGGGAGCGCGGCTATGGTCGCCGACACGCCACGACTGGGGCTTGGCGATCTGATGCCGGAAATGGCGCCCTTTCTCGAAGTGCTCAACCTGAAAGTCCATTTCCCGATCCGCCGTGGCGTGTTCCAGCGGACGGTCGGGCATGTTCTTGCGGTCGACGGTGTTTCGCTGGCCATTTCCGCTGGCCGCACGCTGGCGCTGGTGGGGGAATCCGGCTGTGGCAAGACGACGGTGGGCAAGGCGCTGCTGCAACTCGTCAAGCCGACTGCCGGCAAGGTCCGCCTGGGTGGCAACGAACTGGTTGGCATCAGCCCTAAGCGTCTGCGCGCGGCGCGCCGCCACATGCAGATGGTTTTTCAGGATCCCTTCGCTTCCCTCAACCCGCGCATGCGGGTCGGCGAAATCATCGCCGAAGGGATGGGTGCGCTGGCGCTGGAAGCGGATTCGGCGGCGCAGGCGGCAGCGGTCGCGGCCTTGCTGAAGCAGGTCGGCCTGCCCGACGAAGCCGCCGGGCGCTATCCGCACGAGTTTTCCGGCGGTCAGCGCCAGCGCATCGCCATCGCCCGCGCGCTGGCCGTGCAACCGGAGTTATTGATCTGCGACGAACCAACATCGGCCCTCGATGTGTCGGTGCAGGCCCAGATCCTCAACCTGTTGAAGAAACTGCAGGAAGAACTCGGCATTGCCTACCTGTTCATTACCCACAACTTCGCGGTGGTCGAGTATCTGGCCAACGATGTGGCGGTGATGTACCTCGGCCGTATCGTCGAGCGCGGCAGTGCGGAGGAGGTCTTGCGGTCGCCACAGCACCCATACACGCAGGCCCTGTTGTCGGCGGTACCGGTGCCCCGGCTCGAAGCGCAGTCGGCGGTGATCCGGCTGCCCGGTGAAACGCCGTCGCCGGCGAATCCGCCGGCCGGTTGTCATTTTCACCCGCGCTGCCCGCAAGCGATGGAGATCTGCCGGCAGCGCTACCCGGAAACCAGCAGTGTGTCAGCGACGCATACGGTCAACTGCCACCTGATCGGCTGAATCAGCTACGCCGGCCGTTGCCCGATTTGGCGACCTTGGTGCTCTGCGTAGTCGCTGGTGCAGGTTTGGATGCAGCGGTTTTCTTCGTTCCGCTCGCCGCTGCATGCTTTGCCGTCTTGCTGTCGGATTTCCTGGCGTCCTTCGCGGCAATCCGGATCTCACTGGCCTTACCCTCGACGTGGCCTCGGGCCATGGAGGACTTGGCGGACTTGATCGCCTTGTTCGAATGCTTGCCGGCCGCCGGGGCAACGGCCAGCTTGGTTGCCTTCGTCGGCGGCTCGGGTTCCATGATCTGCGGCAGACGCGGCTCCGAACCGAGGGACTCGACATTGTCCGCACCCTTTCCGGCTGGCACCAGCAAGGTCGAACCGCTGGCAAGCCTGATCTTCCCGCTGAGGCCGTTGGCGCGTTGCAGGTCGGAAAGCGTAATGCCAAAGCGTGGCGCCACCTGGTCCAGCTTCTCGCCGGATTTCAGCGTGTAAGCCTGCCATTCGGTCAGCGGCGCATCATTTTTTTCCAGGTTGCTCTGGAAGGTCGCGACCTTTTCGGCCGGAATGACGACGGGTGTATCGGCCTTCATGACCGGACGATTATGCGACGGGTTGAGTGCGACGAACTCGTCAACCGGCATGTTGGCGAGGCGGGCGGCGGTTTTGACATCCATTGCCCGCGGCGTTTCTATGGTCGCGAAGTAAGGGCGGTTCAGGATCTCCGGCAGGCCTAGCTGGCTCATCAGGGCCGGGTTGCTGAAAATGTTCTTGAGCGCCTGCAGCTTCGGGACGTAGTGCCGGGTTTCGTTCGGCATCGTCAGGCTGACGTAGTCGGTCGGCAGGCCGCGCGCCGCATTTTTCTCGATCGCCCTTTTTACCGCGCCTTCACCCCAGTTGTAGGAAGCCAGGGCCAGGTGCCAGTCGCCATGCATTTCGTAAATGGCTTGCAGATACTCCAGCGCGGCGCCGGTCGAGGCGACGATGTCGCGACGCTGATCCTGCCACCAGGTCTGCTCCAGATTGAAGCGCTTGCCGGTCGCCGGGATGAACTGCCAGAGGCCGGACGCGTGGGAACGCGAGTAGGCCATCGGGTTGAACGAACTCTCGACCATCGGCAGCAGCGCGATCTCGGTCGGCATGCCGCGCGCTTCCAGTTCCTCGACGATGTGGTGCAGATAGGGCCGGCTACGCTCGACCATGCGACGCAGGGCATCCGGCCTGTTCTGGTACCACTGCTGGTAATGCAGCGTCAGGTCGTCGTTCAGATTGGTCATCGCAAAACCGTTGCGCAGACGGATCCAGAGATCGTCATGCTGGGCGGTCAGGTTAACGGTACGAGCCACGGTCGGGGCGGGGCGAACTTCGAGGACGGTCAGGGCGTTTGCTGACGGCAGAGGTGTTGCGGGCGTCAGCATTGAAATCAGCGGGAAGGCTTGGTTGTTGCCGTCGGCGCAAGCCGGCCCGGCGGCAACTGATGCCAGCGAGAACAGCGCGAAACCGGCGAAACCTTTGACCAGCGACAGTACGTTGCGATGATGCATGGCTAAATACTCCTGCCTCGGAACGGGGGGTGGTCCAAGGTGGGAATTATAACCCCGTTGAACCAGAATTCCCCTGATTGGAACAGGGAAACAAAAAACCGGCCGAAGCCGGTTCTTGTATTTGTTGGCGGAGTGGACGGGACTCGAACCCGCGACCCCCGGCGTGACAGGCCGGTATTCTAACCAACTGAACTACCACTCCGCGCTGGAAAGCTTGGCGTCCCCACGGGGATTCGAACCCCGGTTACCGCCGTGAAAGGGCGGTGTCCTAGGCCTCTAGACGATGGGGACCCGGACAAAAACTACGATTCCTTCACGTTTGCTTGGTGGAGGTAAGCGGGATCGAACCGCTGACCTCTTGCATGCCATGCAAGCGCTCTCCCAGCTGAGCTATACCCCCGGCACGTGAAAGAGCGCGCATTATATGGACTCGAAACGTCCTTGTAAACATCTTCCGGGGAATTTCTAGGTTTTTTGTGCCGCCAGTCTGTTTCCAGCACCTTCGCGCGGCCGATCAGTGCGATCACCGCATCGACCGAGGGGGTCTGGGACTGACCGGTCACGATCACGCGCAGGGGCATGGCCAGCTTCGGCATCTTCAGGCCATGCTTGGTTACTGTCTCTTTGATCAGCGCATTGATGGCCGGAGCCTCCCAGGCGACCGTGGCGATGCCGGCGGCAAAATCAGCGAGCGCCGGCCGTGCTTCGTCTGAAAGATGCTGCGCCAGTAGCTCGGGCGCGGGCGAGACCTCGACATAAAACACCTCGACTTCATCGGTCAGCTGTTCAGCGTGTTGCTGCGGTCGACGTACAGAGCGACGGCTTTTTCCAGATCGGGCCCGGCATCGACATCAACGCCACGGGCAACGAGGCGGATCCTGAGCTTTTCAGTGAGCTCGGCAACCGGCATCTGTTTCATGTAGTGCTGGTTGAGCCACAGCAGTTTTCGGTATTGAACTGGGCGGCCGAGGCGGTGATGTGGTCGAGATCGAACCATTCGACAAACTGCTGGCGCGAGAATACTTCCTCGTCGCCGTGCGACCAGCCGAGGCGGGCCAGGTAATTGAGCACCGCCTCGGGCAGGAAGCCGTCCTCGTCGTACTGCATGACGATACCGCGCCATGGCGCTTCGAGAGCTTGGCGCCGTCATCGCCGAGGATCATCGACAGGTGGGCATACTGCGGGAGCGTCGGCGCCCAGCGCCTTGAGGATGTTGATCTGGCGCGGCGTGTTGTTGACGTGGTCGTCGCCGCGGATGACGTGGGTGATGCCCATGTCCCAGTCGTCGACGCACGACGCAGAAGTTGTAGGTCGGCGTGCCGTCGGCGCGGGCGATGATCAGGTCGTCCAGTTCGCCATTGGCGAATTCGATGCGGCCCTTGACCTGATCGTCCCAGGCGACCACGCCGTCCTGCGGGTTCCTGAAGCGAACTACCGGCGGCACATCGGCCGGCGGCGGGGGCAGGGTCTTGCCGGGTTCCGGGCGCCAGCGGCCGTCGTAGCGCGGCTTTTCCTTGCGCGCTTGCTGCTCGTCGCGCAGTGCATCCAGTTCTTCGCGCGATGGTGTAGCAGTAATAGGCGGTGCCGGCGGCCAGCATTTGCTGGATCACTTCCTTGTAGCGCTCCATGCGCTGCATCTGGTAGAACGGGCCTTCGTCATGGTCAAGCCCGAGCCACGCCATGCCGTCGAGAATTGCCTGCACCGCCTCCGGCGTCGAACGGGCCACATCGGTGTCCTCGACGCGCAGGATGAAGGTGCCGCCGTGGCGGCGGGCGAATGCCCAGGAGAAGAGGGCGGTGCGGGCGCCGCCGATGTGGAGGTAGCCGGTGGGGCTGGGAGCGAAACGGGTACGAACGGGCTTCATTGAGTGCGGAATCCGTAGGGAGGCAAAGGGCCGTATTCTATCCGACCGGCGTTTGACCCGCTCCGGGACTTATGGTTAAATGCGCGCCTCTCAAGCGTGGGCGGCTAGCTCAGGGGTAGAGCATTACCTTCACACGGTAGGGGTCGGGGGTTCGAAACCCTCGCCGCCCACCACGTCAGAGACTGCCAAGGGCCTGAGAAATCAGGCCTTTTTCGTTATGTCACCGGTTCTGCCGGTGACGGTACTGGTGCCAGCAGTTGTTGCTATGGTATCAGTTGCGGATTCCATGCCGCCGGGACGATCGGCCAGTTTCTGCACGATCAGGCTGCCAACCATGTCGCCCTCGACATTCACCGCAGTGCGCACCGTGTCGAGAATGCGGTCGATCGGCAGCAGGATGGCGATGGCCGCGGTCGGCAGGCCGACCGATTCGAGGACCAGTACCATGCTCAGCATGCCGACGCTGGGGATGCCAGGGGCGCCGATGGCGCCGAGCATGGCGACGAAAAAGATGATCATCTGGCTGGCAAGATCGAGTTCGATCCCGGCCAGGCGGGCGACGAAGAGGGCAGCGGCGGCTTCGTAGAGCGCTGTGCCGTCCATGTTGACGGTGGCGCCGAGCGGCACGACGAAGTTGGCGATGTCCTTGCGCACATGCAGATGCTGCTCGGTACAGCGCAGGGTGATCGGTAGCGTGGCGGCGCTGGAACTGGTGGCGAAGGCCGTGATCAGCGCCTCGCGCGCGCCCTTGAAGAAATGGATGGGCGACATCCTGGTGAACAGCCAGAGGATCAGCGGCAATACGATGAGTCCGTGGAACAGCGTGGTGCCGGTGACGACGACAATGAAATGGGCGAGGCTCTTGAGGAGGCCGGCATTCTGCGCGGCGACCAGTTGCAGCAGCAGCGCGGCGAGGCCGAACGGGGCGAGGCGCATGATCCAGCCGACGATCATCAGGCAGAGTTCCTGCAGTTCCTGGATCAGGCACGGATGTTGCGGTAGCGCTCGCCGCCGATGACCAGCGCGATGCCCAGGAAGAGGGCGATCATGACAATGGCGAGGATGTCACCCTGAGCCAGCGCCTTGAACGGGTTCTGGAACAAGCCGTGCAGGAACTGGGCGATGTAGTCGGGCAGCGGCATCTGGCGTGCCTGGAAGTTCCGGGTGGCGTCGGCGAACATCTCCAGTTGCAGGCCTTCGCCGGGGCGGAAGACGTGCGCGGCGCCGAAGCCGATCAGGATGGCCAGGCCCATGGTCGCGAAGAAGAAGAGCCAGCGTCGTCGTCCATACCCGGTGCATCTGGTCGTGGGCGCGCAGATTGGCGACGCCGACGACGATGGACGAAAAGACCAGCGGCACAAGGATCATGCGCAGCAGGTCAAGAAACAGCGTGCCGACCAGCTTCGCGCCGTACAGCGTGCTTTCGGCAAACGCTGCCTGCCCCTGTGCCTGAAGCGCCAGACCGCCGGCAATACCGACAACGCAGCCGATCAGGATTTGCGAATTGAGCGACAGTTTGTGAGCCATGCGGCCGGTCCGGAGAGCTTGTCAGAAGATGCATTGTATCCGGCCGGCATGATCTGGGTCAGGGCATGGTCAGCTAGTTCGGGCAGGATACAGATGCAATTCCTCCTGGACACACTTAACCCGCCCTCGTGGCGGGTTTATTTTTGGCCGGGCGGGATTGATCAGTATTAGTTGTTTAGTCGCCCGGTGTTGCCAGCGGCGGTAGCGGCCTCGGGCTGGCCATCGTGTGCGAGATTGCCCGCCAGCATGGCGGCCATGCCCGTATCGACCGCTCTCCTGAGCTGGGTGGTGCGCGGGTGACGGTGCGTTTTGCGCTAGCATAGCGTCTCGTTGTGTTTGCCCGGAGAGTGAAATTGAATGATTTTGAAGCGTTGACCGCAGCATTGCTGGAGTTTCGCGATGCGCGCGACTGGCGGCAGTTCCATTCGCTGCGCAACCTGATTACCTCGCTCAATCTGGAAGCCGCGGAGCTTCTGGAACTGACGCAGTGGAAGAGCGATGCCGAGGTCGAAGCAATGCCGGCCGATCCGGCAATTCACGAGGCGCTGCGCGATGAATGCGCGGATGTCCTGCTCTACCTGCTGCTGATCGCCGATGCGGTGGGGATCGACCTGGCCGCCGCGGCGCAGGCGAAGCTTGAAAAAAATGCGCGGAAGTATCCGGTCGACAAGGCCTACGGCTCACGCGCCAAGTACACCGAGCTCGGCTGAGGGTCAGGCCGACTGGCTTTCCAGCGTGAATTTCGCGCCGTCGCCCTGGGCGAGAAGTTGCGTCAGTTTGGGCAGGGTTTCGTGCAGCTTCTTTTCCAGCGTCCACGGCGGGTTGATGATGAACATGCCGCTGCCGTTCATGCCGAAACCTTCGCTTGAAGGCGCCTTGACTTCCAGTGTGACGTGCAGCCAGTTCGCCGCACCCAGTCTCTTCAGCTTGTCCGGCAGCTTGCGCGATTCCAGCTTGGTCAGCATTGGATACCAGACCGCGTAGGTGCCAGTGGCGAAGCGTTTGATGGCCTCCTGCAGTCCCTTGACGACGTTGACATAGTCGTCCCGGGTTTCGTAGGAAGGGTCGATCAGCACCAGCGCGCGACGCGGCGGGGGCGGCAGGATGGCCTTCAGCCCGGCGAAGCCGTCGGTGGTGTTGACCGTGACCTGGCGACCGGATGTCTTGAAGCATTCCTGCAGGTGCTTGACGTCGGTCGTGTGCAGTTCGTACAGGCGCAGGCGGTCGCCCTCGCGCAGCAACTGGCTGGCCAGCCAGGGCGAGCCCGGGTAGTGGCGCAGCACGCCATCCGGGTTGAGCATTTTGACGAATTCAAGGTAGTCGACCGCAGCCGGCGGCAGCCCTTTCTTGTCCCACAGGCGGCCTACGCCGTCGCGGTATTCGCCGAGCTTGGCAGCGTGGGCTGACTCCAGCGCGTAACGCCCGGCACCGGCATGGGTGTCGATGATCCAGAACGGCGCCGGCTTTTCGGCCATGTATTCGGCAATCTGGAGCAGGATGATGTGTTTCAGGACGTCGGCATGATTGCCGGCGTGAAAGCCGTGACGGTAGCTGAGCATGCGCGCCTGTCAGGCCTAGAGCGGAACGAGGGCGAAGAATTCGAGCCCCTCGGAGGCTTCGAGACGCCTGCCGACTTGCAAGAGATGATTCGACCCTTGCAATTCAAACTTGATCTTGTGGCCGCTGGCGAGATGGCCTGGGTGGGCGATGATGCCCGGACGGTTGCTGAAAGCCGGCAAGCTATGGAGGTAGATCACGCGCCGGATCTCGCCGTGCCCGGGCAGCCTGATTACACTGACTTTTGGGGAAAGCGCCTGAACGCCCAGTTCAACTTTTCCGTCTTCGCTGACGGCGATGCGCCGTACCAGGCATACGTGTACATCCCGCGCCTCTCGGGGCTGGAGGGCGATAATGTTACCTACGCCGACTTGACACTGATCACCTTGGAGGAAACGTACCAGAAAGCCGTCGGGGCTCTGGTCGATCAGCGACCATTCGCTGTGTGAGAAGTCACGCTGTTCGGTGCGACCTGCCAAGTCGGCTACTCGCCGTGAAACCGGATTGCCTTCGAGGAACGAAATGACCTGGGAAATTCCGCACACGACGTGGGCACGCGGACTAAAGCGCATACGGCTGAAGCGGCGTATCGACTGGCTACCGATTGCATGTTGGAAAGTCTGAAGAAGCGACGGTGGGATGTCGAGTCCAGGATCACTGTAGCCATAATCGGCATGCTCGGCAGACTTGTTGAGCGCTTCGAGGACAACTGTACAGTCAACGATAAAGCCGCCCAGAGTTGGCGTTCCTTTTGGCAGGCGGAGCAGCGGCGCGCCGGGGCTTCCCTCCTCCGGGCGTACCAGGAAGCAAGGGGAGGCCGCTTTGCATGTGGGTGTATCGGGCGTGACTTTGACGATGGCGGCATGCACCGCCAGTTGCTGTGTGCAGAAAATTGCGACCGTCAACTCGTCGCGTTGCAACTTGCTTGGGTCGATATAGGCGAAGAGCAGGGTGCTCAGGTACTGCTGCTCGAGTGGCGTGATATTCGTTTCGGGGTGGATGGCGCGCAAGTCGCGGACGATTTGGTAGAGCTCGTGCAACATCAGCCACGAGGTCGACGAAGGGCTAGTGTAGGAGCTGTAGGCGAGGTTCTGGCGTCGAGCAATCAGGAGCATTGCGCGATTGACTGTGCGCTGCAGAAGATGAACGTAGCCTCTCTGGTGACCGCTCTTGCCGATTGTCTTGGCGATGTCGAAATAGGCTGCTGCCAGTGCCTTGAGCAGGTTGTCGGCGGCCAGGGCGGAGGACCTGACGGTGCGCGGCAGGGGCAATACAGATGAATCGACGTGCCGCTCAAGAACTGGCAGAGCAGTTTCGGCTTCCTGCCGCGTGTCCTCGAGCAACTTAAAGCGCATGGTCAGATTCCGCTGTTCGACGACGGTCGGGATAACATGCGAAGTCAGCTGCACTGCTACCTCGGAGGCAGATAGGCCTACAACCGTATCGAGTAGTTCGCGAGCGTCAGCACTCTCCTTCTCGGCCATTTGCTGGCGAAAAGGAAGAATGTCGCGGAACAATCTAAAAGCTGCGTTCATCGATTGGATACAGGGTTACAGTGTTTCCATTATCCAGCAAAAAAATCCATTGAACCGTTGGAAATTTCACGGTTTGCGTATACTTGAGCGATGGAATTACTCGAATTGCTGGTCCTCGGGCTGATGGCGGCAGGCATCTGGCTCTGGCTGGACAGCCTCAAGGCCCGCGAAATCGGCATCAAGGCAGCGAAGCAGGCTTGCGCCGAGGAAGATTTGCAGTTTCTCGACGATACCGTACTCATTCGCTCGTTGCGGCCGGCGCGCGACGACGAAGGGCAGTTGAAACTGCGCCGCGTTTATGCCTTCGAATACAGCGATACCGGCGACAACCGGCGTCCCGGCAGCGTGACGCTGCTCGGGCAGCGGGTCGAGTTGCTGCATGTCCGTCCCCAACTCTATGTGGTGCCCAAGGCACCGGAACCTCATGAAACCATTCATTGAAACCATTGAGTTCAAGGGCGTCGAAGCCCTGCGCCTGAACGGGCCGCGGGGGTCGTCCGCAGTCGTCGCCCGACTGGGCGGGCAGGTTCTGTCGTGGATCACGCCCGATGGTCGCGAACACCTGTTTCTCTCGGAGCGCGCCGTTTTCGACGGCAGCACGCCGATCCGTGGCGGCATTCCGGTTTGTTTTCCGCAGTTCGGCGGGCTTGGTGACTTGCCGAAACACGGTTTCGCGCGCACCCGCGAATGGTCGATTGCCGCGCAGCGTTGCGCTGACGATTACGCGCTGGCAACACTTGACCTGGCCGATGACGAAACAACCCGCGCCTTGTGGCCGCATGCCTTCCATGCCGAAATTACGGTAATGCTGGAGGCCGACCGCATCGATGTCGAATTCTGCGTCGAAAACACCGGTTCGGACCCCTTCGAATTTACCGGGGCGCTGCATTCCTATCTGCGCCTCGTCCAGGTCGAGGATGCGGCTCTGGAAGGGCTTCGTGGCCACGATTACCTCGATGCCGCCAACGGCAACCGGGTCGTGCGCGAATCCGGCACGGAAATTCGGGTCGAGGGCGAGGTCGACCGCGTTTATTACGACGTCAGGCGTCCGCAACTGCTCAACGCCGGCAACCTGAGCCTTGGCATCCAGAGTCAGGGCTTTCCCGACGTGGTGGTCTGGAACCCGTGGGTCGATCTCTGCGCCGGGCTCAAGGACATGCCGCCCGACGGCTGGCGGCACATGCTGTGCGTCGAGGCCGCGGCGGTGCGCAATCCGGTGATCGTGCCGGCCGGCGAAGAATGGTATGGCCGGCAGACGCTGGTCTCGGTCTGATCGGCAACGGCTGGCGCTGGTGCCAGCCCCCGGTTTTATGGTCCTACCCTGCCGGCTGCAGTTCCAGTGGCCCGGCGACGCGGTTGCGGCCGGATTGTTTGGCCCGATAGAGCCACTCGTCCGCTTCGTGGATCAGTTCGGCTAGCGTTTCGTGACCGTTCCGTTCGGCAATCCCGAAACTGGCTGACAGACGCATGGGATTGCGCGGCGAGCCCATTCTCAAACTGGCGATGTCCGTGCGCAGCCGTTCGGCCAGCAGGGCCGCCTGTGCCGCGCTGGTTTCCGGCAGAAGAACGACGAATTCCTCGCCACCCCAGCGGGCAAGGATGTCACCGCTGCGACAAACGTCGGTGAGCAGGCGGGAAACCGCCTGCAGCACCTCATCGCCCATCGCATGGCCATGGGTGTCGTTGATCGCCTTGAAGAAATCGATGTCGACCATGATCGCGGCCAGCGGGCGCTGGCTGCGCCGGGCGGTGCTCCAGATCGGGCCGGCGTGTTCGAGGAAGGCGCGCCGGTTGAGCAGCCCGGTCAGCGAGTCGGTGCGGGCGAGCGACTCGGCCTGCAGGCGGGCTTGCTGATTCTGGCGCATCCGGTAGGCGAGGGCGAGGGCCAGCAGGATGCCCTCGGCGACCACGCCCCAGCCGGCGGCATGGAAGGAGAACGGCGAATAAGCCAGGCCGAACCATACGGTTAGCGTGGTCGTCGTGATTCCCGCCATGGAAGTCAGCGCGGCGGCGAGGAAATAGCGGCCGGGAACACGATCGTGGCGGATGGCGACGAACCCGATCCAGACCATGACGACGGAAAACACCAGGGCAAAGACGAAGGCGAAGGTCGCCGTATCCTGTTGCCGCATCAGGAAGATCGTCAGCAGGAGCAGTGGCAGCCCGGACAGGTAGAGCACGCGCACCAGTCGATGAAGTTTGGGCTCATGCTCGCTGAGATTCAGGAAGCCGTCGGCGAAACGCAAGCCCAGACAACTGAAAACGACCATCAGCAACAGAATGACGTACTGCTGAAAGGCCGCCAGCTGAGGCCAGATCCAAGTATAGCCATGGCCGGTGTAGCTCAGGTTGAGCAGTACGAAGCTGCCGAGGTAGAGCGTGTAGTCGAGATAGCTGCGTTCGCGCAGGCCGACGAAGAGCATGGCGTTGTAGGCGATCAGCGCCAGCAGGAAACCGTAGAGCAGGCCGTAGCCATAGTTGTACTGGCGCTGGAGCGCATCGATCTGGGCGGTATCGAGGAGGCGGACCGGGACCAGCAGCGGGTCAGGTGTCGCGACGCGCAACAGGATGTCGGTCTGGCCGGGCGGGAATGCCAGATCGAAAACATAGCCGAGGCCGGGCAACGGGTGCTGCCCGCTTGCGTCAGCGTCGCCGGCAGTCTTGTGCGCCAGGACCCTCCCGTCGTGCACGAGAAAGACATCGATGCGGTCGAGCCAGGAGATCTCGAGCTGCAGACGGCGTTCGCTATCGCGGCGCCCGCCGTTGTTGACGGCGAGATGGAGCCAGACCGGACGCGCGCCGATGCCGAATTTTGGCACCTCGGCGTCGCTGCGCGTGAAGGCGCCCCGTTGCAGTTGCCCGTAGGCCTCGTCGAATGCCAGAGGGTTGTCTTTTTCGCTCAGGACGCCCATCCAGAGACCGAGCGGCTCCGCCGGCAAGGATTCGAGCGCGGCGACCTGGCCGTGTGCCGCCGGCATGACAGCCAGCCACAGCAGCACGACCAAAGTCAGCCAGGACAAGCCAGGCAGAGGCATAGCGGGGTGGCGACGCGAGGGAAAGTTGATGGCGGCAGGCATGTCCGGCAGCATATCAGCGTCTTTTGCCACCCGGCATGAACTATTCCACGTTCAGTGCGTAACGGGGCGCGCAGTAGAACAAATATTTGATCTGGATTAGCGCCCAAGCCGGTAGCTTTCGTTATTCTTTCCCTTTCCTGCCCGATCTCCTTCGCAATGAATATTCAGCCTTTCACGTTTGCCTCTTTGCGCAGCGCTCTCGGCGAAGGCTGGCGACTGGCCAATGCCACGCGCGGGGTCAGCATCGCCTATTCGCTGTTGTTCGTGCTGGGCGGCGTGGCGATCATGGGCGGGCTGCTGGCGCAAGGATGGACGCCGTTCGTGATCGCGGCGGCGGGTGCCTTCATGCTGATCGGGCCGGTGATTCTGGCTGGATATTTCGGCATCGCCCAGGCGCAAGAGGCTGGCGAGGTGGTCGGCTTCGGCGCGGTGGCGCGCGGCTTTACTGCGGCGGCTGGCGCCTTGTGGGCGCTCGCACTGGTCTGCGGGCTGTTGTTCATGATCTTCCTTACCGACGCAGCAATCCTCTATGCCTATATGGTGGGCAGGGAAGCGGTGTGGCTGACCGACCTGTTACCGGCGGCAACTGGCGTCGCCAGCTTCGTAAAATGGGCAGCGCTTTCCGGACTGGTCGTGGCGTTGCTGCTGTTCTGCATCTCGGCATTTTCCGTGCCGCTGCTGTGCGAGCGGCGTGCAGACCTGGTCGAAGCGGTGGCGATCAGTGTGCGCGTTGTGTTCGGCAACTTCGGGTCGGCCATTTTGTGGGCTTTTTTGCTGTTGACCGCAACCATCGTCAGCATCCTGCTCCTGCCGCTTCTACCATTGACCCTGCCATGGCTTGCCTACGCCAGCCGCGCACTGTATCGCCAGGTTTTGCCGGTGCGCTGAGTCATTGGTGCATTGCGGCAAAGGTATAATCGCGAACTTTCCGTCTTTAGCCGCCTGCCGTGACTGCACTCGACACTGAAATCTCCCGCCGCCGCACCTTCGCCATCATTTCCCACCCCGACGCCGGTAAGACCACGCTGACCGAAAAACTGCTGTGGTTCGGCGGCGCCATCCAGATGGCCGGCGCAGTGCGGGCGCGCAAGGCCGTCGCGCCACGCGACCTCGGACTGGATGGAACTGGAAAAGCAGCGCGGCATCTCGGTGACCTCGTCGGTGATGCAGTTCCCCTACCGCGAGTGCATGGTCAACCTGCTCGACACGCCGGGCCACGAGGATTTCTCCGAAGACACCTACCGCACGCTGACGGCGGTGGACTCGGCGGTGATGGTGATCGACTCGGTCAACGGCGTCGAAGCGCAGACCATCAAGCTGCTGAACGTCTGCCGCCTGCGCGACACGCCGATCCTGACCTTCATCAACAAGCTCGACCGCGAGGGCAAGGAGCCGATCGACCTGCTCGACGAAATCGAGTCGGTGCTCGGCATCCAGTGCGCGCCGATGACCTGGCCGATCGGCATGGGCAAGCGCTTTCGCGGCGTCTATCACCTCTACGACGACGCCGTCGCCGTCTTCGACCCGCAGTGCCGAGAAGGGCACCGCCGAGATCATCCAGGGCCTCGACAACCCGCGCCTGGACGAGCTGATCGGCGACCAGGCCGACGAACTGCGCATCGACATCGAACTGGTGCGCGGCGCCTCGCACACCTTCGATCGCCGAGGCCTACCTGCGGCAAGCAGTCGCCGGTGTTCTTCGGCTCGGCGATGAACAACTTCGGCGTGCAATCGCTTGCTCGACGCCGTGGTCGAACTGTCGCCGCCGCCGCTGCCGCGCGCCGGCCGCGACGCGCGACGGTGGCAGCCGGACGAGCCGAAGTTCTCCGGCTTCGTGTTCAAGATCCAGGCCAACATGGACCCCAAGCACCGCGACCGCATCGCCTTCATGCGCGTCTGCTCGGGTCGCTTCGACGCGCGGCATGAAGGTCAAGCAGGTGCGCGAGCGGCAAGCTCGCTCGCGGTGAACAACGCCATCACCTTCATGGCGCAGCGACCGCAGCACCACCGACGAAGCCTACGCCGGGCGACATCATCGGCATCCCCAACCACGGCACGATCCGGCTCGGCGACACCTTCACCGAAGGCGAAGACCTGCAAATTCACCGGCATTCCGTCCTTCGCGCCCGAAATCTTCCGCCGTGCGCGAATTGCAAATCCGCTGAAGATGAAGCAGTTGCAGAAGGGTCTTCAACAGCTTGCTGAAGAAGGCGCCACCCAGCTCTTCCGGCCGCTGTCGGGCAACGACCTGATCCTCGGCGCGGTCGGCACGCTGCAGTTCGACGTGGTGGCCAGCCGGCTCGAGCACGAATACGGCGTCCAGGTCATCTTCGAGAACTACAACTGTTCGACGGCGCGCTGGATTCACGGCGATGCCAGCGAACTGCGCCAGCTCTCCGATCGCTACAGCGCCAATGTGGCGCTCGACGGCGCCGACGATCCGGTCTATCTCGCGCCGAACAATGTTTACCTGAACATGGTCAAAGAAAAATATCCGAATCTGCGCTTCGACGAGGCGCGTGAGGTGATTTAGCTGGTTCGCCGTCCGGCCAACCAACCCCTTCATGGTTTCCAACTCGACAATCGTGTCAGCAGCGCTATTTCCCAGAACCCCGCCACTCGCCGATTGCGACCTGGCGAGAAGCCGTGCCCGCATCCTCGACTATTTTCACCGGACATTTGACCGCTACGAGCAGTTGTTCGAGGTTCTGACCTGCGACGAAGCGTATTTCGAAAAGCCGATTGCGCTGCGCCACCCGCTGATTTTTTACTTCGGCCATACGGCGACTTTTTTCATCAACAAGCTGATCCTGGCCGGGCTGCTCAAGGAACGGATCAATCCCCGTTTCGAGTCGATGTTCGCCATCGGGGTCGATGAAATGAGCTGGGACGACCTCGACGAAGCGCATTACGACTGGCCGACGGTTGCCGAGGTCAAGGCCTATCGCGAACAGGTGCGCGCCGCGGTCGACGCGATCATCCGCAACGCGCCGCTGACTCTGCCGATCGACTGGGAGAACCCGTGGTGGGTGATCGTGATGGGCATCGAACACGAGCGGATTCACCTCGAAACCTCGTCGGTGCTGATCCGTCAGCACCGCCTTGACTATGTGCGCCCGCATCCGGCCTGGCTGCCGTGCAGCCTGACCGGGCCGGCGCCGGACAACCGGCTGGTCGACATTGCGGCCGGCGAAGTGCGTCTCGGCAAGGCGTTTGCGGACGCCAGCTATGGCTGGGACAACGAATACGGGGAACACCACGCTACCGTGCCGGCCTTCAAGGCGGCGCGCCATCTGGTTTCCAACGGCGAGTTCCTGGCCTTCGTCGAAGCCGGGGGTTACGAGGATGACAGTCTGTGGCAGGAAGAAGGCAAGGCGTGGAAAGTCTTCGCCCAAGCACACCATCCGACATTCTGGCGTCTTGAGCCCGACGGCTGGCGGTTGCGTTTGCTGACGCAGATCGTCGACATGCCCTGGGACTGGCCGGTCGAAACAAATTGTCACGAGGCCGCCGCCTTCTGCCGGTGGAAGGCGCGGACCAGCGGCGCGGCCGTCCGCCTGCCGAGCGAGGACGAGTGGTATCGACTGCTTGCGGTGTCCGGGTTGGACGAGTTGCCCGACGCAGCGCCGGCGGCCGCCAATATCCACCTTGACCATTGGGCGTCGTCGTGCCCGGTCAATACCTTTGCCCATGGGCCCTTGTTCGATGTGGTCGGCAACGTCTGGCAATGGACCGAAACGCCAATCCATCCGTTCGACGGTTTCCGGGTGCACCCGATCTACGACGATTTCACGACGCCAACCTTCGACGATCGCCACAACCTGATCAAGGGCGGTTCCTGGATATCCTGCGGCAACGAGGCCCGGCACGCCGCGCGCTATGCTTTCCGCCGGCATTTTTTCCAGCATGCCGGTTTCCGCTACGTGGTGGGTGAGCCATTGCCGGCGCGGCCGGTATCGCATTACGAAACCGACCGTCTGGTCTCGGAATACGCCGAATTCCATTACGGTGACGAATACTTCGGCGTGCCGAATTTTCCCCGTGCCGTCGCCGAACTGGCGATTGCGGCCATGGCCGGACGGCCGGCGCACAAGGCCCTTGATCTCGGATGCGCCACCGGCCGGGCCAGTTTCGAACTGGCGCGCCATTTCGACAAGGTGACCGGGCTCGATTTTTCGGCGCGTTTCATCGGGGTCGGCGCGCAACTCGCAGCGCAAGGCAGCCTGCGTTACACGCTGGTCGACGAGGGAGAGCTGGTTTCCTATCGCGAGCGGCGCCTGTCCGACCTCGGCCTGGAAGCGGTGCGCGACAAGGTCGAATTCGTCCAGGGTGACGCCTGCAACCTGAAGGCGGTCCATACCGACTACGACCTGATCGTGGCGGCCAACCTGATCGACCGCCTGCACAGCCCGCGCAAATTGCTCGAAAGCATCCACAGCCGGATCAAGCCCGGTGGCCTGCTGGTCATCACCTCGCCCTATACCTGGCTGGAGGACCACACGGCCCGCGCGGAATGGATCGGCGGCTTCAAGCAGGACGGCGAAAACTTCACCACGCTCGATGGCCTGAAGGAGATCCTCGGCAAGCACTTTCGCCTGCTCGGCGAACCGCGTGCGGTGCCCTTCGTGATCCGCGAAACGCGCCGAAAATTCCAGCACACGCTGGCGGAAGCGACGATCTGGGAGCGGACGGATCGCGGGTAAGCGCGCAATGTGGCAGCGCGGTTAGCTGGTTCGGCGGCTGGCCAGCAGGCGGTCGAGCTGATTGGCGAAGGACTGGCGGTCGGCCTGGCTGAAAGCCGGCGGGCCGCCGGTTTCGACGCCGCTGCTGCGCAGGACGTCCATGAAATTGCGCATGTCCAGCGTCTGCCGGATATTTTCCTTGCTGTAGAGTTCGCCGCGCGGGTTGAGCGCCAGCGCGCCCTTGTCGATGACCGCCGCCGCCAGCGGGATGTCGGCGGTGATGACCAGATCGCCGACCTGTACCTGTTCGACGATGTGGTTGTCGGCGACGTCGAAACCCTTGGGTACCTGAATCGAGCGGATGCTCGGGTAGGGCGGGGTCTTCAGCCACTGGTTGGCGACCAGCGTCAGCGGCAGGCGGGTACGTTCGGCGACGCGGTAGAGAATTTCCTTGATGACGCCGGGGCAGGCGTCGGCATCGACCCAGATATGCATGGGGAGTCCGGTTGTGGCTGACCCCCGATGATACCTCCTGGCTGGCCTAGTGCAGCGGGATGACGATCGGTGAAATGCCGATGGTTACCGCCGGCGCCGGGCGCGGGACGTAATAGTTGGGTTGATAGACCGCCGCGGGCGCGCCGTAGTACACCGGCGCCGGCGCGTAATAGCGAGCGGGCGCATAGACGACCGGCGGCCCCCGATGATAGTGGTGGTGCCTGTGCTCCCAGCCGCGGTCATCGTAGTAGCGGCGGTCGTAGTCACGGTCATGGCCACGGCCATCGGCGAAGGCGGCCGAGGCCGAGAGGGTCAGGATGGCGCCGGTCAGGGTGGCGGCAACGATTTTCATCAAGGTTTTCATGTTTGTTCTCCTGCGGTTCAAGGTGCCGGCCACGCTGGGCCGGACTGCATGAACCAAGGATAGCGGGTGCGCGCCGGCCAAGCTGTAAAGGTTTGTAACAAAATGTAGGCCGGCGCTAATCCGCCGGATTTGGGATAATGCCCACCTTTCCCGCAACGACGACGCACCTGCCCATGTCCATCCAATGGTTCCCCGGTCACATGACCTCCGCCCGCAAGAAGGCGGCCGAGACGCTGGCCATGGCCGATGTCGTCGTCGAGGTACTCGATGCCCGCCTGCCGGTGGCCTCGAGCAACCCGATGATTCACGAGTTGCGCGCCTTTCGCCAGCGGCCCTGCCTCAAGCTGCTGAACAAGGCCGATCTCGCCGATCCGGCGGCGACCAAGGCCTGGCTGGAATACTTTGCCCAGCAGCCGGACGTCAAGGCGGTGGCGATTTCCTGCAAGAAAGCCAGCGACGTCGCGCGCGTTCCGGCGCTGGCCCAGCAACTCGCACCGCATCGCAACGACGCCGTCAAGCCGCTACGCCTGATGATCATGGGCATTCCCAACGTCGGCAAATCGACGCTGCTCAACGCGATGGTCAGGAAGCGCGTGGCCGCCGTCGGCGACCAGCCGGCGGTGACCAAGAGCCAGCAGCGCATCGACATCAGTTCACGCCTGACCCTCTACGACACCCCCGGCATGCTGTGGCCGAAGATCGCCCATCCGGTCGATGGGCTGATGCTGGCGGCCAGCCACGCGATCGGCGTCAACGCCTACATCGACATCGAGGTCGCGACCTTTCTTGCCGGCTTTCTCCTTATGCATTACCCGGCTCTGCTTACCGCCCGCTATGGCTTCAAGACGGACGGCGTCGACGCCGTCGCGGTAATCGAGGCGATTGCCCGGAAGCGTGGCTGCATCATCAAGGGCCGCGGTGGCGAACTCGATCTCGAAAAAGCGTCGCTGATCCTGTTGATCGACTACCGCACCGGCGCGCTCGGCCGGATCAGCCTCGAAACCCCGGCATTGCGAGCGGCGCGGGCGCGCGAGTTGAAGCAGCCTGCTGCCCCCCTGGCGGACTCCGGGCTGGGTACGGTCGACGGTGAAAAAGACTGAAAAACATGGATAGCGGAACCGTCGTTCGCGACGGCTTCAGGGAAACGACTTTCCGTTCCATTTGTCGCGCGAAACCGTCGCGCCATCGCTGACCTAGAGATTCCTGCCAGCGCGGGCACGTCTGTTGGCAGGCCTGGCCAAACAAATGCCCCGGCCACAGGTTGTTGCGGCCGGGGCAATTCTCTTTGACGGCTCAAGCCGCCATCGACAACGCCGGGCTTAGCCCATATGGTTGCCGCCGTTCAGCGAAAAGTCGGCGCCCGTCGCAAAGCCGCTCTCGCCCGAAGCTAGCCAGGCCACCATTGAAGCGATTTCGTCCGGTGTGCCAAGGCGTTTGACCGGGATGGTTGCAACAATCTTTGCCAGAACATCTTCGCGGATGGCTCTGACCATATCCGTCCCGATGTAACCCGGCGAAACGGTATTGACAGTGACGCCCTTGCCGGCGACTTCCTGAGCCAGGGACATGGTGAAGCCATGCATGCCGGCCTTGGCGGTAGAGTAATTGGTTTGGCCGAACTGACCTTTCTGACCGTTCATGGAGGAAATATTGATGATCCGGCCCCAGCCACGGTCGAGCATGCCATCGAGCACCTGACGGGTGACGAAGAAAAGCGAATTCAGGTTGGTGTCGATGACTGCCTTCCAGTCTTCCGGCGTCATTTTGCGGAAAACCCCATCGCGGGTAATGCCGGCATTGTTGACCAGCACATCAACTTCGCCCACTTCGGCGCGGACCTTGGCGAACGCCGCAACCGTGCTGTCCCAGTCGCCGACATTGCCTTCCGAAGCCACGAAGTCAAAACCCAGCGCTTTCTGTTCGGCCAGCCAGGTGTCCTTGCGCGGCGAATTCGGGCCACAGCCCGCGACAACCTGAAAACCATCCCTGGCAAGGCGCTGGCAAATCGAGGTCCCGATTCCGCCCATGCCACCGGTTACATATGCAATTTTTTTAGTCATGTCTCAGCTCCAGTCGTCGATCAAATTCATGTTTTTTCAACCTGTCTCGATGAGCATTCCTGCCCATGCCACAACCCTAACGGAATGCGGATGAATTCGCCATATCCCCGTAATACATAATTACAAATTTTTTCGCGCTTGCCGGTGAGCGTTCAGTCGAACGTGTTCGACTGTTTATGGTTTCACATAACTTGAATTTGGAATCCCGAGAAGCGAAGCAGCCCGGGCGATCAGACCCCGAGCAGGTTTGACTGCCATGCCCGCATCGCCAGGATCAGTCTGCCGGACAAGGTGATGTATTCACCGTAAAGCAGCGTATAGGCCTCGGCCACTTGGCCGGCGGCCGCCAGTTCGACGATCCGTCCGGCAAGCTCATGAAACTCGGCGTGCAGGCGTCGAACCTCGAGATAGTGATCCGTTAGCCGCTCATCTGGTGAAAGGCTGGGGCCATGCAGCCAATTGCCGAATTCGCAGTGGTTGTCGGCACGAATACGCTGCACGTCGATCCCTGACAGCGCGTCGACCACCGCCTGTCTGAGCTGCGCCATCCACTGCGCGTGCGCCCTGATAGCCTGTTCAATGTCTGTCACCTTGTCCATTTTCTTCTCCCCATCGCACAATGCAGCAATACCGCATTATTCTACATCCGACGCCGCTGCTGTCTGGTGGCATCAGGGCCGCCGCATCGAGAACTGCTGATTTTGCGAAAGCCCCTGTCATCCGGTTTTCTGCTCGACCATTACCCGGCCCTGCTCACCGCACGCTACGGGTTTGCGACGAAAGGCATTGACGCATTCGCGGTAATCGAAGCCATCGCCAGAAAACGCGGCTGCATTCCCAAGGGTCGCGGCGGCAAACCGGATATCGGAAAGGCAGCGTCGATCTTGCTGATCGATTACCGCAATGGCGCGCTCGGGCGGATTGCCTCGAAATACCGGAATTGCGTACGGCGCGGGCGCGTGAGTTTAACACAACCTGGCGCGGTCAACGGCGAAAAAGACTGAAAAACCAAAGTATCCGCCGTGGTTGAGTTGTCGTTGAACGCAGCAACAGAGCGTAAAGCCTCGATCCTTGGATGCATTATGAGCCTGGAATCGGCCAGTCAAGGTGTGCCTACGTCATCGCGGTTGGGCAGGCGTCGAACAACGCTAAACAATAGTAGGCATTAGCATTATTTGGCTTAAGCAGTCGGTTGCCTCCCTTCTGTCATTAGGCGGATTGATGATCAGTAAGCCGCCAATGATCAAGCAATATTTATAAGGCCGGTGTGGGTCGTCTGCTGCTGTTGGCAATGCTCAAAGAGGTGACGCTGATTGGTCAGGTGCAATGAGATTACGTGGTCAAGTCAGCGGGAATTTGCCACTGGCAGGTTGCGCACCTTTGTGGATCGCGGCGTATCCGCATGACGCACTTGCGGTTTGGTATCAAGCACGGGTTGCCGGATACCCGTTACTTTGGCTGCCGGAAATACTTCCAGGCCATCTCGACGCCTGAAACCAGCAGATCGCCGATGTCCATTGTCTCTAGCGCGTCGGCCTTCTTTTCCCGTTGTCGGCGCAGGCGATCCTTTTCGGTCATCAGGATGGCGTCGGCCAGGCCTTCCGGGTCGAGCGTCGTCCGTTTGACTTCGGCTTGCTGGTAGCGGGCCAGCGCCTGTTCGACGGCTTCCGGGTCGAGGATCGAAATCGGTGAGCGGCAATGGCCGCAGGCGCTATCCAGGCGGATATCGACCGGCGCGCCGCAACTGGTGCAGCGCACCACACCGACCTTTTGCTTTAGCTCGTTGATTTCTGCCGCGGTCAACTGGCGCACGAAGCCCTTTTCGATCATGAACTGGGCGAAGGTCGTGAACCGGCCGTGTTTCTGCAGGCAGCGGTGGTAATTGAAATGGCCGCCCTTGGCGACGTCCAGTACGTGCAGCAGGTGCTCGTGGCAACGCGGACAGTCGAGTACGGCGTTCAAGGGCAGTCGCTGGTCGTCGCGGTGTTCGTGGATCAGCTTGAACAGCTCGATGATGCCGCCCGGCGTGATCTGCAGACTCTCGAATTCGTCGAACCAGATACCCTGGCAGGCAAAGCAGAGGTCGAGTTCGACTTCACCGAGCAACTGGCGCTCGAAAGTCTTCTGCACCATCGGTTGGCGGCAGGAAGGGCAGGCAGTGGGCTGATTCATGCGGGGCGGATGGTGCCGAGGTTGAGCTTGACGCCTTTCTTCATCTTGCCGATGACGTGCATTTCGCAGGCTTTGCAGTCGAACTTGAGGATCAGCTTTTCGTTGCCGTTGATCAGCGTCATCGGGTCCGGCTTCAGGTGCTTCACTTCCTTCGGGCACAGATTGAAGCTGTAGCGCAGGCAGTGGCGGGTGATCATCAGCGACACCATGCCCGTTTCGTTGCCGGCCTCGTAGGCTTCCTCGATCAGCTTGACGCCGTGCTTTTCGTAGAACTGGCGGGCCTTGGTGTTGAATACATTGCCGAGGTAGGTCAGTTCTTCCTGCGGGTAAGGGGCCGGATCGAGTGCTGGCGTGGCGCGCGGCGGGCGCGGATGGCTGGCGAAGCGGGCAGCTTCGAGCTGTTCGGTGGCTTCGCGGCGCAGGGCGTTGATCGTCCCAACCGGCAGGAACCACGCTTGCGACAGTTTCAACTCAACCGGCTCGGCGACGAACATCGTATTGCCGAACTTGCCAAGGTTGTCCTGCAGCGTGGCCAGTGCGCGCTCGGCGTTCTGGGCGATTTCCTTGCTGTGGGGCAGGTCGACCGCAACAGTCACGCCATCTTCGTCAATTAGTGTCAGGCGGAAGCCATCGGCGGTTTCGGCGAATACCGGTTTGACCGAAACCCGGCGGTCGGCCGAATCCTTTTCCAGCGCTCGCTCGAATTCCTGGTCGCGGTTGCGGAAGAGGGTGGCGCCTTCGCTCAGTTCTTCCGGCATCTCGGCCGGGAACAGCTTATTGCCTTCGGCACGGTTGATGCGCATGCCGAGCACTTCGCCATGGGCATCGTAGAAGCAGACGCCGTCGCCGTTGTGAAAGGCCTGTTCGGCATTGACGATGAGCCAGCCGTCGCCGATCTCGGTCACTTCGCCGATCAGTTCGCCGACGAAAGCCGGTGAGTCGAAGGCGCCGATGTCGTCCTGGCGGTCGTTGGCGAAGTAGTCGGTATAGCCGCGGTTGAAAGTCTTGTCCGGCTGCGGCGTGAAGGTATAGCTGCTCTTGCCGCTAGAGGCGCGAGTGAATTCCGGGTGTGTCGCAATTACCTCGTCGAGCAGTTGGCGGTAGTGCGCGGTGATGTTCTTGACGTAGGACAGGTCTTTCAGCCGGCCTTCGATCTTGAACGAGCAGACGCCGGCCTGGGCCAGCGCCAGGATGTTCTCGGTCTGGTTGTTGTCCTTCATCGACAGCAGGTGCTGGTTCTCGGTGATCGTCTTGCCCTTGTCGTCGACCAGCGTGTAGGGCAGGCGGCAGGCCTGCGAGCACTCGCCGCGGTTGGCGCTGCGTCCGGTGTGGGCGTGGCTGATGTAGCACTGTCCGGAATAAGCGACACAGAGGGCGCCGTGAACAAAATATTCCAATGCAACAGTTGCTTGCGACGCTATATTAATAATTTCGTTTAAGCTGAGTTCGCGCGCCAGAACGACCTGCGAGAAGCCTACATCCTGCAGAAACCTCACCTTGTCGGCATTGCGATTGTCGGTCTGCGTACTGGCGTGTAGCTGGATCGGCGGCAGATCCAGCTCCAGCAGGCCCATGTCCTGGATGATCAGCGCGTCGGCGCCGGCTTCGTAGAGTTGCCAGGCCAGTTGGCGGGCGCCTTCCAGTTCGTCGTCGTGCAGGATGGTGTTGAGCGCGACGAAGACCTTGGCGCGGTAGCGATGGGCAAAATCGCACAGGCGTCGGATTTCGGCGACATCGTTGCCGGCGCCGTAACGGGCACCGAACGACGGGCCGCCGATATAGACGGCATCGGCGCCGTGCTTGATCGCTTCGATGCCGAAATCGGCGTTTTTGGCCGGGGCGAGGAGTTCTAGAGGGTGTTGGGGGCGCATCGTGGTTCAGTAGGTAAAGCGCGGCGCGAGATCTTCGATGTTGAATTCGCGCAGGATGGCTTCGGCGCGCTCGCGGGCAATCTGTCGTCCCCCAAGGGGACTTGAGCCACGGGCCCCTTCGCCTTCGGGGCGCGGTCAACTGCCTTTTGTGGCCGATTTCGAGGCGATGATCAGCTCGTTCTTCATCGAGTGTTCCCAGCCGACCAGTTCGGTGACCGTGACGTCGTAGCCATGCGATTCGAGCAGCAGGCAGCGCAGCACGTTGGTCAGGTGGCTGCCGAGTTCGCGGGTATGGATCGGATGTCGCCAGAGTTCGGACAGCGGGGTTCTGGCCAGCGACTCGTTCTTTCTGGCCCGCATCGCGGCGGCGACTTCGGCCTGACAGCAAGGCACGAGGACGATATGCCTGGCGTTCTTGGTCAGCGCGAAACGGATGGCGTCGTCGGTCGCCGTGTTGCAGGCGTGTAGCGCGGTGACGACATCGACGCGTTCGGGCAGTTCAGGCGAGGTTAGCGAATCCTCGACCGTGCAGGCGAGGAAGCGCATGCGCGGAAAGCCAAGCCGGGCGGCGAGTTCGCGGGATTTTTCGACGAGTTCCGGACGGCTTTCGATGCCGATGATCTCACCACTGGCACGGTTCTTGATACAGAGATCGTAGAGGATGAAGCCAAGATAGGACTTGCCGGCCCCGTGGTCAACCAGCGTTTCGGCGCCATCCAGCAGCGGTTCGATGAACTGGTAGAGGTGATAGACCTGTTTCAGTTTGCGTCGGGTGTCCTGGTTGAGTTTGCCGTCACGGGTCAGGATATGCAGTTCCTTGAGCAGTTCGATGGACTGCCCGGGACGGATTTCCGGGATCGTGGCGGGTGGGCTCGGCTTTTTCATATGGCGCAATTATCGCATTCAAACTTCTATGACTTTCGTGTAAACCGAATTGAAAACGCGTCGTTATTAGGCTCATGGTGATCCAACACCGAACTTATATACGGAGAGACAAATGGGCAGTTTGAGTAACGAATCCTTTGAGCAGTTTCTGGATTCCCTTAAGAAAGCCGGCATTACGATTTCCAACGAATCCGAACTGCGCGAGCGTCTGGCTGAAGCTCAACGCTGGCGTTACGCCTTCCAGACCTTGGCCGCCAATGGCAAGATCATCGGTATCAGCTTCGAAGATCACTCCGATGGCCGCAACGAAGCAGAGATCGACCGAGCTTTCAACGAATTCCACTTTCCGGAAAAGACCAAGGCGGTTTTTTCCGCCAGTCTCAGGCACTAATACCACAGACCCAGAGGCTGGCACTAGAATCCAGGTTTCAGCCTCGCGCGCTGGCGGGGGGCAGAAAAAGAACGGGCGCCATGCGGTGCCCGTTCTGCATTCTGCGGCGGCGTTGACGCACCCGTCCCGCCAGGGGACTTGCTTCGCGGCGCAGGAAGTACCCTTGGGGTGCAGGATTGTTCAGCGGGTGATCGGCTTGTAGCGAATCCGCTTCGGCTTGGCGCCTTCTTCGCCCAGACGCTTCGTCTTGTCCGCCTCGTATTCCTGATAGTTGCCGTCGAAGAAGCTCCACTTGCGAATCGCCTTCGGCGGCCAGGATGTGGGTGGCGATGCGGTCGAGGAACCAGCGGTCGTGGGAGATGACCAGCACGCAGCCGGCGAATTCGAGCAGCGCGTCTTCCAGCGCGCGCAGGGTTTCCACGTCGAGGTCGTTGGAGGGTTCGTCGAGCAGCAGCACGTTGCCGCCGGAGATCAGCGTCTTGGCCAGATGCAGGCGGCCGCGTTCGCCGCCGGAGAGATTGGCCGACCAGCTTGCCCTGATCGCCGCCCTTGAAGTTGAAGCGGCCGATGTAGGCGCGCGCCGGGGTTTCGTATTTGCCGACGGTGCAGGATGTCGTTGCCGCCGGAGATTGCGTCGAACACGGTCTTGTCGTGCTGTCGAGCGCAGTCGCGCGCCTGATCGACGTAGGCGATCTTGACGGTCGGGCCGATCTTCGACTGTCGCCGCTGAATCCGGCTGTTCCTTGCCGGTGATCATCTTGAACAGCGTCGATTTACCGGCGCCGTTCGGGCCGATGATGCCGACGATGGCGCCGGGCGGCACGTTGAAGCTGAGGTTGTCGATCAGCAGGCGGTCGCCGAAGGCTTTGCTGACGCCGTCGAATTCGATGACCTTCGTTGCCCAGGCGCTCGCCGACCGGGATGAAGATTTCCTGCGTCTCGTTGCGCTTCTGGTATTCCTGCGAATTGAGTTCTTCGAAGCGGGCGATACGCGCCTTGGATTTGGCCTGGCGCGCCTTCGGATTTTGCCGCACCCATTCCAGTTCCTGCTTCATCGCCTTCATGTGGGCGTCGATCTGCTTGTTCTCGGTCTCCAGGCGCGCGCTTCCTTCTGCTCCAGCCAGCTCGAGTAGTTGCCCTTCCACGGAATGCCGTGGCCGCGGTCGAGTTCGAGAATCCACTCGGCGGCGTTGTCGAGGAAGTAGCGGTCGTGGGTGACGGCGACCACGGTGCCGGGGAAGCGCACCAGGAACTGTTCCAGCCATTCGACCGATTCGGCGTCGAGGTGGTTGGTCGGTTCGTCGAGCAGCAGCATGTCGGGCTTGTCCAGCAGCAGCTTGCACAGCGCGACGCGGCGCTTTTCGCCGCCGGAGAGGTTGCTCGATCACGGCATCCCAAGGCGGCAGGCGCAGCGCGTCGGCGGCGAGTTCCATCTGGTGCTTCGGTATCGGAGCCGGCGGTGGCGATGATCGCTTCCAGCCGCGCCTGTTCCTCGGCCAGCTTGTCGAAGTCGGCATCCGGCTCGGCATAGGCGGCATACACTTCGTCCAGCTTGGCCTGCGCCTGCATCACTTCGCCCAAGCGCCGATTCGACTTCCTCGCGCACGGTCTTGGCCGGGTCGAGCTGCGGTTCCTGCGGCAGGTAGCCGATGCGAGATGTTGGGCAGGTGCTGCACCTCGCCGTCGTATTCCTTGTCCACGCCGGCCATGATGCGCAGCACGGTGGATTTGCCCGAGCCGTTCAGGCCGAGCAGGCCGATCTTGGCGCCGGGGAAGAAGCAGAGGGAAATATCCTTGATGATTTGCCGCTTGGGCGGGACGATCTTGCTCACGCGGAGCATGGACATTACGTATTGGGCCATTGAATTAGCCTGTTATTGAGTTGGTATGACGAAACCTGGAAATTGTTAGCGGCCGATGTTGATCATGGCATCGACGACGATGCCGGAACTGATCGAAATCAGCAGGACGTCGGAACCGACGCGGGCATAACGATGCCTGGGAGGCGGCGGGGGCAGGCGATAAATCAGGTCGGGGGGCAATTCGTAATAGGCAACGCCGGCGGGCAGGGGATGCCCCTTCTTCCATTTCTTTGCCTGGCCCGGCGGCATGCAGCCATTGCCCTTCTTGGCCAGCCCGGGCGGGCAATGGCCGGAACGGAATTCATTCCCGTAATAATCGTTGATCACTCGGCGATCGTTGTCGCCGAAGTAAATCTGAATCGAGACATTGTCAGGCCGGTCGTCCTGGTAATAGCGATCGTGGTCTTGATCCTCGTGCTTGTTGCCATGCCCGTGCTTGCCACCTTTGTCAGCCAGGGCGGAGGTGCTTGCCAGCATGGCGCTCAGGGTCAGCACGGCCAGACGGGAAATCAGTGAGGTGTTCGGTTTCATGAGTTTTCGGCTTGAATCGGTAACGCCGAAGTTTACGAGGCTTGGCGCCGAATGACCAGCCCTAACTTGCCATCTCCGTTAACGCCAGAAAATCCGGCACCGCTTGCGCGGATGCCGGATTTCCTCGGATTACGCTCGCCAGTCCAGCAAGCGAGCGGGGCGCGTTACGTCCCCACGGCGCTCAATGCGGGCGCCGCCTCGCTACGGCTTCGTTGCTGCAGTGACTTCTCGGCCGAAAGCGTGTTGATGTCGCCACACAGTTCGCCACCTTCATCGATCACCAGCTTGCCGTAGCGAATCTTGCCGCTGACACGGCCCGTGGCATGGATGATCAACTGGGAACGCGCGGTGAGTTCGCCCTCGAAGACACCGTGAATCTCGGCGATATCGATACTCACCTTGCCGGTAAATGCGCCCTGTTCGGCAATGCGGATAACGCGGCTGTCCATCGTGGCTTCGACGCGGCCTTCGACGACCAGCGTGTCGCAATCCAGAATCTCGGCCCCCTTGAGCTTGACATCGGGACCAACGATCAAGCGGGCCTCGGATGTGTTGCTTTCGGCGACGGGCGTTGCCTCCACGGGCGCCGACGCCGGAGTGCCTGGCGGCTGGGAGTTCGTTTCTGCCTGGAGTGCGGCTCTTGTGGTGAGGTCGGCAACCGGTTGGGTAGTGACGGTTATGCCGGAGCTGAGCACATTACGTACGTCTTTGCGGGTAATCGTATCGTTGGGTTTGATAAAGCCTGGCTTGTTGAACATGACGTTTCCTTTGGCTGCGCTTGAAAAATGGAGAAACAGCAGCGATAAGCGTGCCAGCATAAAAAATCTTCATCGAAACAATTGCTTGAAGTCCAGTCGTGACTTGGCTCGGGGACGCAGGCGGGCTATCAGTCGTGGAATGGCGACAGTTATTTCCGCATCGGCCGGCAAAGACCGCCGGCCAGCGTCAGAGCCTTGTCGGCAAAAGGCGACATGGATTTAACTGTATGATTTACAATGATATTAATGTCACGGAAATACCTTGATTTCAGATCCGCGCGCGGCGCCCGGTGGCTGCAATTCCGGCTGTTGCGGTCTACACTCCAATTTTGCGAAAAACGCTTTGCATGATTCGAATCTCTTTCCGCCAGGGCATGCTGGCCGGTTTTTTGATGATCGTTCTCCTTCTTGGCGGCGCGTCGCTGCGTAGCTGGCTGGTGGTCGAACATTTTGTCGAGCAAAGTCGCCAGAATGGCGAGCAGGCGCTGCAGGTCGCGGCTTCGATACAGGAACTTGGCGAGCGCACGGTCGATGTGGCGCGCAGCGCCAAGCAATTTCTGGTGCTTCAGGATTCGGCGATCCGCCAGCGTTTCGACGACCATCTGGGACAGGCGCTGGCGGTCGTTGATCGCCTCGATGCGCTTGACGCCAAGCCGCTCAGATCGCTGCTGGGCGATTGGCGGGAATGGGCCGAGGCCCTGCGCCGCGGCCTTGATCAAGGCACGCCGGCGGCTGAGCTAACGCCGGTCATGAGCCGTCTGGCTGAAATCAACGGGCTGCTGAAGGGCGCCGGGCAGCACTGGATCGACATCCGCAACAGTGCGCTTCTCGCGGAACTGGAGGCCAGCCGGCTGCGTCTTGGTGGACAGATTTTGGTGGCGCTTGCCGGAGCCCTGCTCGTTGTGCTGGCGGTAGGCTGGTGGCTGGTTCGCCCCTTGCGCAATCTTGAGCGGGCGATCGCACGGCTCGGGGAACAGCGCTTTGACCAGCCGGTCGTGGTCAGCGGACCGGCAGACTTCCGACAACTCGGCCGGCAACTGGATTGGCTGCGCCAGCGTCTGGCCGAACTGGAAGCCGACCACGAGCGCACCCTGCGCCATGTCTCGCACGAACTCAAAACGCCGCTGACCGCCCTGCGTGAAGGCGTGGCGCTGTTGCAGGACGAGGTTCCCGGCACGCTCGGCAGCGCCCAGCGCGAGGTGGTCGATATCCTGCAGCACAACGTGATCGGCCTGCAGCGCCAAATCGAGGGCCTGTTGAGTCTCAATGCGGCCGCTTTCGAGAGCAGTCGCCTGGTCCGGCGGCCGATCGGCATTCATGATTTTCTGGCCGACGCCGCGCGCCGTCGCGAGTTGCACAGCCAGGCCCGACAATTGACGCTGCGGATCGAGGCGCCCGATCTGGTCGTCTCGGTCGATGGCGAAAAGCTGGCCGTAATTGTCGATAACCTGCTTTCGAATGCCATCGATTTCAGTCCCGACGGGGGCGAGATCCGCTTGCTCGCCACAGCGGGCGACGGCAACTTGCGTCTGGAGTGCATCGATCAGGGGCCGGGCGTGGACGAGGAAGACAGGGAACGAATCTTCGAACCCTTCGTTCAGGGCCGACGAAAGGCAGCGGCGCCCAGGCAGGGAAGCGGTGTCGGACTCTCGATCGTCCGCGAGCTGGCGCGCGCCATGGGCGGTCGCGTCGGCCTGCTGACCAGCCCTGCAGGCGCGCATTTTTACGTGGAAATCCCAGATGAAAAGAAATAGTAGCTTGCCTGGCGCGCGTTTCCGCGGGATGGCCATCCGGGGATCAATATTCGCGCTGGCGGTGCTGATGGCCGGTTGTGCCGCCACTCCGCCCGCCGTGCCGCCCGCCGCGCCACCCGTTACCGCCAGCGAGGACGCCGGACCGCTGCCGACCCTGGCGTATTACCAGATGCTGCAGCGCATGACGCCGGCGCAGGTCAATCGTGAACGCATGGTGCTTGCCGCGCTGCCGCCAACCCCGAACACCCAGCTGCGGACTGCCATGGTCCTCGGTCATCCGCGCGGGCAGCAGGATTTCACCAAGGCGCTGGCCTTGCTCGAAGGGGTTCTCAAATCCACCGACCCCGGTTCCGTCAGTCTGCATCCGCTGGCGCGCCTGCTGGCCGACAACTACAGCGAGCGCCAGAAGCTGGAAACGCAGCTCGAAAAACAGGGCCAGCAACTGAAGGACAGCCAGCGCAAGACCGTCGAATTGCAGGAAAAAATCGACGAGCTGGCCGACATCGAACGCACCCTGCCGCAACGCCCGCGCGCCACGCGCCCGGCCGGGGGCACGCGATGAATCCCGTGGCGAGCGCCGGCGCCCACATCCTGGTGGTCGACGACGACGAGGACATTCTTCGCCTTCTTTCCATCCGTCTGCGCGCCCGCGGATTCCGCGTGTCAACGGCTGCCTCGGCCGAAGAGGCGCTGGCCCGCATCGCCGTCGATCCGCCGCGCGCGGTGGTTAGCGATGTGCGTCTGCCGGGGCGCGACGGACTCGCGCTGTTCGAGGAAATCCGCAGTACCCGGCCGACGCTGCCGGTCATCCTGCTGACCGCGCATGGCACCATCCCTGACGCGGTCAACGCCACTTCGAGGGGGGTTTTCGGCTACCTGACCAAACCCTTCGACAGCCAGGTACTGCTGGAAAAAATCGACCAGGCCCTGCAACTCTCGGCGCCAAGCGGCGGGGAGGGGGCCGCCGAGCCGCTCGCCACCGGCGGGCAGCCCGAGGAATGGCTGGTCGGCATGGTCTTCCGCAGCTCCCGCATGGCCGAACTGATGGCCGAGGCGCGCATGGTGGCCGCTTCCGATGCCAGCGTGCTGATTCGCGGCGAAAGCGGTACCGGCAAGGAAGTTCTGGCGCGCGCCATTCACCGCGCCAGTCCGCGCGCCAAGGGGCCGTTCGTCGCCATCAACTGCGGGGCGATTCCCGAGCCATTGCTCGAATCCGAGCTGTTCGGCCACGTCAAGGGTGCGTTCACCGGTGCCGGCAATACACGGGGCGGGCTTTTTCAGGCGGCCAATGGCGGCACCCTGTTCCTCGACGAAATCGGCGACATGCCGCTGGCGCTCCAGGTCAAACTGCTGCGCGTGTTGCAGGAACGCGTGGTGCGTCCGGTCGGCGCGACGCGGACCGAAGCGGTCGATGTCCGCCTGCTTTCGGCGACCCATCGCGATCTTGACGCCGCCATGGCACAGGGCCAGTTCCGCGAAGACCTCTACTACCGTCTCGATGTCGTTTCGCTCACCCTGCCAAAGCTCGAAGAGCGCCGGGAAGACATACCGCCGCTGGCGGCCCATTTCGTCCAGCAGGTGGCCGCCAAATACGGCAAGCCGCTCCATGGGTTTGCGCCGGATGCGCTGGAAGCGCTGGCAACGGCTGCCTGGCCCGGCAATGTGCGGCAACTCTACAATGTCGTCGAACAAAGCTGCGCCCTGACCACGACGCCGCTGATTCCGCTGACCCTCGTAAAACGCGCCTTGCGCGTCCCGACGATGGAGGCGCTGAATTACACCGAGGCAAAGCAGCGCTTCGAGCGCAATTATCTGGTCCAGTTGCTCAAGCTGACTGAAGGCAATGTTGCCGATGCCGCCCGTATTGCCGACCGCAATCGGACCGAGTTCTATCGGCTGCTGCAGAAATACGACCTGACCCCGGCCATGTTCCGCGGCGATGGCGAACCGGCGCCCGAGTAGCGGCTGCTCGCAGCGGGCGGGATAGTTGTTGCTCACGGGCGACGATTTGGCCCTTGAGAAATGCCCGTTGTTTTTCAACTGTTTGATTTATTGAATTAAAAATATCCTGGCACGGACTTCGCATAGTGCTTATCACGTTCAACGTGAAAAGGAGCTCTCATGACCATGCGCAATTTCGTGCCAGTCATCATCGTCGCCGGCAGTCTGTTTGCCGGCATCGGGATGACGGCATTCGCCATCGACAACCCTCAAGGTTCGGCAACTACCGGGGAATCGTCTGACGCCATGCTCAACGACAAGGTGGAGACCTTGCTGCGTACCGATATCGGCCTCGCCGGCAGTCGTTTCCGGGTGCACACCAGCGCCGGCGTGGTGACCGTGGCTGGGTCCGTGCCCGACGAAAACTCGCTGCGGCGCGCCCTGGATCTGGCCAGCGGGATCAAGGGCGTGCGGGAAATCCGCAACGGCATGGTGGTCGAGTTCCCAAAGTAGCGGCGGAGGGCGAGTCAGGGCGAATCTGGAAGGGTCTGGTCAAGTTGTTTCCAGGCTTACCAGGAGCGCTCCCTCGGCAACTGTATCGCCCTCTGTGACATGGACCGCCACCACGCGGCCGGCGGCCGGCGAGGGAATATCCAGCGCCACCTTGCCGGTCTCCAGCGTCAGCACGTTGTCGTCACGCGCGATGACGTCGCCGACTTTCACCAGCAATTCCAGGATAAAGACATCACCACTGGCGCAGGAGCCGCAGCTTTGCCAGCATTCCGGGTAATTCGGCATCCGGACGAAAAAGAAGCTCATGACCCACGTTTCTCCAGGAAGGCTTGCATTCTACGCGCCCATCCGTATAATGCGCGGCTCTGACAGCGCGCCCGTAGCTCAGTTGGATAGAGTATCTGGCTACGAACCAGAGGGTCGGGCGTTCGAATCGCTCCGGGCGCGCCATTCAGATGCGAATCTGGGCACTTCTACCGAAGTGCCCTTTTTTATTTCCGCGACCGCCTCGTTCAGGGTGGCGATACCCTCGGTCAGGCGGAGGCGCTGGGCGAGGCCTGGAGTTGTTAGGTCAAACCCTTTGCGCTCTCGATTGCCTTCAATTCACTTGGTCGCAACGCAGCCTCAAGCATCGAGACGGGCGAGCCATTCGGCTGCATCGGTGATGGCTACCGACGCCCGGTATTCTTCCTGCCGCAAGTCGCGCACCAGTTGTATGGCATCAGCCTCCGGGAACTTGGCGGCGAAGCCGGCCAACGCGCGATGCAGGGAAGGGTCGGCCAGTTTGCATTCGATCAGGTGGGTAAGGCGATTGTCATCGCTGAGCGCGAAATCGACTTCGGCGCCATCCTTGGTGCGGATGTAGTGCAGGCCGGCTGATTTGCCCCGGGCATCCTGGCGAAAATGGGTGTGTTTCAAGAGCATGGCGGCGACGGCATTTTCAAAGCGAATGCCCTCGTCGCCGTGCACCAGGCCGGTATCGAAGAAATAGACCTTGGGCGTTTGCAGAATGGCGCGGGCAATATTGTGGTGCCAGGGCTGCACGGTGAAAACGATATACAGCGCCTGCAGGATATCGAGGTAACGCTTGAGGGTCGTCGGCGAAATGGCCAGATCGCGGGCGATGGAAGCCAGCGAAAGCGGTGAGCCGACCCGTTCGCGCAATAGCTCGACGAACAGGCGCATGGTGTTGACCTCGTGGAGACGCGAAAACTCTACGACATCCTCGCGAATGAGGTCGGTGAAATACTGCCGCCGCCAGCGCTCGGCATCATCGGGATTGTCGGCGAGGCAGGGCTCCGGAAAACCGCCACGTTGCATGAGCCGATCCAGGGCGGCGGCAGGCGTGCCACCTTGCTGCTCGCACCACTCGCGCACGGAAATTGGATGCAGCCGGAACGGCAGGTAGCGCCCGGCCAGCGAATCGCCGCTCTGGCGCCAGGTTTCCATGCGGGCGCTACCGGTGACCAGCAGGGCCTGGGTCGGCGGACGGCCATCGACGACGCCCTTGAGCCAGTTTTTCCAGTCCGGCATTTTATGGATTTCATCCATGGCCAGCAGGCTGGAGCGCGGATTCCAGCTTTGGCGCTGCAGAATCGCCCGGTCCGGCGCAACATCCCAATTCAGATACTGGGCTGGCGTGAAATCGCTCCATCAGGTGCCGGCAAAGTGTCGTCTTGCCAACCTGACGCGGGCCGGTAATCAGCACCATCTTGCGTTGAAGGTCGGTGGCGACGAGGTCGTCGAGATAGCGTTTCATGGCGACTATATTATCAGTAACTGGACAAAAGTCGCGACTATTTTCCAGTTACAGAACAGAAAGTCGATTTCGTTTGACGGTATTCAAGACTGTCTCGCGGGTTGCCCCAAGGGACGGTAATGGTGCCAGCCGTTTCCTTGTGACGGTCAGTTATCCGGAGTCAAGCTGACGTTTTCTATCTCAATTGAGACCGGCGGAACACCTTCTCTTGGCCGAATCCAGCCCCCGACCTCACCCCAAAACCACCCGCCGCTTGGTCACTTCGCCTTCCTCGCCGCCCGGCCAGTGCAGGTCAACGACGACTTCCGCGTCATTTCCCTGATCCAGCGAGCGGACGCGGATCATCGCGAAGTTCTTGGCGCCGGTGAGGGCGTAGAGGCGTTCGCAGGAGACGTCCTTGTTGCCGTCCATCGGGCCGCCGGACGAGATGCCGATCAGGCTGATCTTGGGGGCGGGCTTGCGCGAGATGGCGCTTGAGGTGACTTGATATACCCTGGCCGCCGGAAATTTGCGGTGCTGCATGCGGAAGACCGAGGCGCAATGGACGTCGCCGCTGAGGAAGACGAGTTTGCGTCCGCTCTTGTCGATGCTGCGTGAAGACGCTCTGGAGCAACTGGTTGCGTTCGGCCCAGTTGGTTTCGTGGCCCCATTCGTCCATGAAATCGTCCTTGGCTTCGCCGAGGTCGACGTAATTCACCAGCCGGTCGATCCAGTGCACCACCGGCACCGGCGAGACAACGAACAACGCCTTGGCATTTTGCGCCGCGCTGCTCGCCAGCCAGGCGGTAAAGCGGTCGAACTGCGCCTGTCCGAGGAGGATGTTGGGATCGATGGCGGTTTTCTTGCCCTTGTTCTTTTCGACATCGTGGTGGCCGCGCATGTCGAGCACGTAGAAGGCCGCCTCGCCGTGGGTGAAGGCGTAGTCCCATATGGAATTGTCGGGATTTTTGAGGTCGACCGCAGTCGGCGGGTTGTGGCTGTGTTCGTACTCGTTATAGGCGCGGCAGGCGGCGCGCCACATCAGGTCAACCAGCAACTGGTTGGTCTTGCTGTCCTTTTCCTCGAAGAAGCCGGAAATGCGGGCGCGGCGTTCCTTGTTGGTCAGCGAACCCCAGCCGTCCATGATTTCGTGGTCGTCCCAGATCATGTATTGCGGGAAGCGCTCGTACACTTCGCGCAGCGCCGGCACGTTCCAATAGACGCGGTAGTACCAGCGGTAGATGTTGAGCAGGTAAAGCTCGATGCCACGCTTCGTCGTACTTGCCGCCGCCGAGGGCGAATTTTTCCAGCAGCGCCGCCTTGTTGTCCTTGAGCCAGGTCCAGATGTCGAGAAAGCCGTTCTTGCCGTTGGTGTCCACATACGCCTGATCGCCGCCGCCGATCACGAAGTTGGCCCCGGCATCGGCCAGTTGCTCGGCAAAGTGCGGCCAGGCGCCAACATCGCCCGCGGCGCTGATGTGGTCGTGGCAGCTATAGAAGCCGAAGCTGATTTCACGCGGCGCGGCAGGCTGGGTGCAGAAGCTGTGCGGGCTGTCGGCGCCGATTTCCGTGCGCCGCCGGACGACGGCGGCATCGGTGGTGTCCGCAATCACCGCGTAGTAGTAGCGGGTGTCGGGCGTCAGTCCGGCAATGTCGAAGACCTGCGTCAGGTTGCTGGCCTGGCTGATGTCGGCGCTGCCGATGAAGGCGGGGGCAATGCCCTGCGCGGCAAGAAAATCGGAGATGGCTTTTTCGTCCAGCCGGACAAGGTCGCCGGTCAATGGCGCGGTGGTGACGACGAGGGTCCAGCGGCCTTCCTGATAGACACGCACCCAGAGCCGGGTGCTGTCCGCAGTCGTTGCGCCGATGATGACGGCGCTGGTGAGCTTGCTGTACTTTTGTTCGTTCGAGGTCGGATCGAGCAGCGTTGGCATTTCGTACTCCCCATGTCCCGGTAACCGGAACAGGTTAGCACGAATGGATATCGCCGGTCAGTGGCGCGTCTGGGCCGCGTCGCCGGCGAACAGCTCGGCGACATCTTCGGCGCTGAAGCGGTAGTTGTGGTTGCAGATGTCGTCGCGGATCAGGATTTCGCCGTGTTCGCGCAGGATCGTCTCGGCATCCTCGCGGCCCAGGCTGCGGATCATGTCGCGTACCTTGGTCCAGTCTTCCGGGCAGTGGTAGACCACCGGCAGCGGGTCGTACACGCGCACGCCATGGGTCGCCATGTCTTCGTGGAAGAGGCGGCCGAGCAGGGCTTCGGCGTCGAGTTCGAGCAGTTCGGCGGGTTTGACGGTGGCGGCGAGCTGGGTGATGCGCTGCCAGCCATCGGTGTCGTGGTGGTCGGCCGCCGGCATTTTTTGCAGGAACAGGCAGGCGGCGGCTTCCGGGCTGGCAGTGGCGAACAGGCGCGAGGGCTGCTGCTCGGATTGTTCCAGGTAATGCTCGAAAATCGCCGCGATGCTGTCGCCGACCAGCGGCACGAAGCTCTGGTAGGGATGACGGGCGTCCGGCATGTCGAGGCTGAGCATCAACTGGCCGCCCTCATGGGCGCCGAGCAGTTCGGGCACCGGGGCGGGCAGGACGACCGGGTTGCTGCGCGCCATGCCGCGCATCTGCAATTGTTCGTTGCAGTCCATGACCAGCAACTGGATCGGGCCGTTGCCGCGCAATTGCAGCGTCAGGCGGCCGGGCTGCTTGAGCTGGGCGGCGATCAGCGCGGTGACGGCGGCGGTTTCGCCGAGCAACTGGGCGACGGTCGGCTGATAGTCGCGGTCGACCTGCATTTGCTGCCAGGAATCGCCGAGGTGCACGATGGCGCCGCGGATGTCGAGATGCTCGAACAGAAAGCGGCGGACGAAGCTGTCGCTCATTTCAGTTCTGCCGCATACGTCTCCGGCGTGAAGCCGACCAGTAGCTTCTTGCCGGTATCGAGCACCGGTCGCTTGATGAGGCTCGGATACTGCGCCATCAATTTGAGCGCTTTTTGCTCGTTGACCGCGCCCCGAAGGAAGTCCCCTTGGGGGGCAGCACGTTCCTCGTCGGAGAGCTTCTTCCACATCAGGCCGCGCGTATTGAGCAATTTTTCCCAACCGGCGCGGGCATTCCAGTCCGGCAGATTCGCCTCGGCAACGCCGGCCTTCTTGTAGTCGATGAATTCATAGGCGACGCCGTTTTCGGTCAGCCAGTTCATGGCCTTCTTCATGGTGTCGCAGTTTTTTATGCCGTAGAGCTTGGTCATTTTGATGGTGGTTGGATGGTTCTTGATGAGGATGGATATTGTAGTTGAGTGTCTCGGTTGTGCCCAAAGTCGCCCTATGCCAAACGCATGTAAAATGACGGGTAATCGAGGCCAAGCAGTCAGCTTTCTCTCGATTCGGGGTTCATCCCGGTTAACGCAAATGTCCGAACCGACTGCAGCAGACCTTTGAGCGCCAGCGTACCGACCGGGGGTGCGGCAACAAGCGGCTCGACATTATCGATGACCTTGAGGTTCACCAGCGCCTCGCCCGTGGCGGCTTCGGCGCACAGGCGTGCGGCAAAATTTGTCACGCTGCCGATGGCCGCTTGATATCCAAACAGAATCCAGCACCGCTAGAACAACACACCCATTAGCTTTTTCAGCAACTCTTCCAGCGACATCATGGTCAGCGCCAGCGGCACGATCGGCGCCAGCGTGGCTCCCGCAAGCCGGAGGACGTCTTCCTTCCTTACGGGGACGATGCGCATGCCGCGCACGACCTGATAACTGTTCCCGAGATCGGCGAGGGACTGGATGTCAGCGCTGCCCACGAGCGGTTCATCCGCCGGCGCGCCGCCGCGAACCCATTTGGCATCGAATTCGCGCACGTAGCGTTCGGCCAGCACACCATATTCGCGGGAACCCGTGCGCTTTGCCTGGGCGAGCTGAGGGGCAAAAACCAGCAGCGGGCAGAGGACCACGCACAGCATGAAGATGACCACAAGGGCAATCTCGACCTTAAAGTCGGTCAGCGCAGCTCCCAGGAAGAAGATGCGGTTGGCCAGGTTTGCGGCAAGCATGGCGCCGTGCGCCACAGCGAGGATGGTGAAGGCGTAGACCTGGCCGGAAATGAAACTCAAACCGCCGAGGGAATCGGGATGCGTGGGAACCAGGCTCAACTCGATGCGCGACACCTGCCAGAGAAAGCGCGCCCAGATGAACAGCCGGAAATACCAGCGCAGCAACAGGAACTGGAAGATCGGCACGCTCACGTAGCCAAACCACATGCCGGCGAGCGAGAGTTGCGAGCCGCCGGCGGCCGAGGTCGCGTACCACGTCGCGGTGTCGAGCGCGACGAAATGGCGCCAGACGATCAGGACGCCGACCCCGTACACGAAGGCGATCAGCAGTACCTCGGCGAGCACCGAGTTGCGCAGCCTGAATGCCGATTCGACGGCTGCCTCGAATCGCGCCATGGCGTTCCCTGGAATCATGTTTCGTTCGAGAAACTGCTGCAGCAGGGGGCGCATACGCCGGTGCACCACCAGTTCGGCAATGATCAGCAGAGGCAGCGCCACCAGGAAGCGGACGTGAACTTCGATGTCGAACAGGAACGGCACGCTTGTGCTGCCGCCCCATAGCTGTCCTTCCAGCGCCGAGAGCAAGAGCAGCGGCAGCCAGGCAAGCAGCGCGATGACGATGATGCGTTGGCGCACCAACATCAGCGCATCGTCGGTCAGGTGCGCCCGACGGAAAAGCTGGAAGAGCGGACCACCGAGGACGAGCGAGAACTCCGGCGGATTGCGGAGCAGATCCCAGTCGCGGGAAGGTTCTGTCGTGCGGGTTTTCATTTCTGGCCATCCTCTTTGCGGAAAGGCACCTGTCGTATATTGCTCCTTGCGAATTATTCTGCATAGCCATGTCGACATGGCGGGTGGTTCCCCGGGCCTTTCAGATTCGACCCGCAAGAATGCGAATCTTGCGTGACGGGATTTGCGGAGAAAGGGACGATGATCTACGATGAGCTTGCAGACTGAAGGTTCTGCTTGGGGTGCCTTTCACTGGGCGCCAGCAGGACCGAGTCGAGTGCTTTCTTGGGAGAACAGGTCATGGCTGAAATCATACCGCGCTGGGAATGGCGTTCGTTTGGCCAGCGCTTCGGCGAAGCGGAGGGGCGGCTGGCGCAGCTCGCGCCGAGTGGCGTCCAGGAAAGCGACGAGATCTACCTGCTCTCCGGCGCCGGCGACAACGTGAAGGTCCGCGATGCGCTGATGGACATCAAGGTGCTGCGGGAGGTCAATGCCGATGGCCTCGAGCAGTGGACGCCGGTCATGAAGGCCGGGTTTCCGCTGCCGGCAGCCGAGGCGGCGAAGGTGTTCGAAGCGCTCCGGCTCCCGGTGCCTTCGCTGTCCCGTGCGAGCTACACGCTCGACGAGTTCATCGAAGCAGTTCGCCGCGCCGGGCGGCGCCATTCGCGCGGTAAAGGTCCACAAGCGGCGGACCCGCTACACGGTCGGCGGCTGCATGGCCGAACTGTCCGAAGTGGTGGCGAACGGCAAGCCCACCCGCACGATCGCGGTCGAGTCGGAGCGATGCGGCAGGGGTCATCCGGGCCGTCCGGGAACTCGGCCTGGGCGGCTACACGAACACCAGCTATCCGCGCGGCACTGGCGGCCCTGATCGATGACGAGCCGGAGCGCTACGCCGTGATCGACGCCGGCACCAATTCCATCAAGTTCCACATCGGCGAGCGCGACGTCGGCGGGAAGTGGCGAACCGTCGTCGACCGCGCGGAGATGACCCGCCTCGGCGAGGGGCTGGCACAACAGGGCGTCGATCATCGACGCCGCGCTGGAGCGAACGGCCGCAGCGATCGCGGGCATGGTCGACGAGGCGAAGCGGCACGGCGTGCGGGCGATCGCCGCCGTGGGCACGGCCGGCCTGCGCATCGCATCAAACGGCAGCGAAGTCGTGGCCGCCATCGAGGCGCGCACCGGCGTTCACATCGAGGTGATCTCGGGCGAAGAGGAGGGCCGGCTGGCCTACGTGGCCGCCAAGGCCGGTCTCGGATTGAACAAGGGCTCGCTCGTCGTCTTCGACACCGGCGGCGGCAGTTCCCAGTTCACCTTCGGGCACGACGCCAGCGTCGACGAGCGCTTCAGCGTCGATGTCGGTGCCGTGCGCTACACCGAGCGCTACGGACTCGACCGCGCCGTTTCGCCCGAGGTGCTGCGCGAGGCCATGGCGGCGATTTCGGCCGACCTCTCGCGCATCGACGGGCGCCCGGTTCCCGACGCGCTGGTCGCGATGGGCGGCGCGGTGACCAATATCACCGCGGTCATGCCATCGCCTCGCCACCTATGACCCTGCGGTCGTTCAGGGCAGCGTCCTCGACCGCGCCGAGATCGATCGCCAGATCGAGCTCTACCGGTCGCTGGATGCCGATGCCCGCCGCGCCATCGTCGGCCTCCAGCCGAAGCGGGCGGAAGTCATCCTCGCCGGTGCCTGCATCGTCCGTACGGTGATGGAGAAGCTGGGCAAGCAGAGCTTCACCGTCAGCGACCGCGGCCTGCGCCACGGCGTGCTGGCCGAGCGTTTCGGAGCCTGAAGGGTGTGCTATGCTTGATAAAGAAGGCTCTGTGAATCGAGACGAGTTTTTGCTTCTTACAACGAAAGAGATGTAAGCCATGACTACCAAGACAGCCACAAAAACCGCGAAACCCACGCCGAGCGCAAAGCCCGTGAAGACAACGAAGACAGTAGCGGCCCCGAAGAAGACACTGACGCCCCGGAAGGCGCCGAAGGCCGCTCAACCCGCACTGGCGAAACCACTTTACGAGCCGAGGAGATAGTTCGAAGTCTTCAAGCTCATCAAAGGGGCGACCAGCGTTGAACTGAAGTTGTCGGTTCCCCTTGCAGGCCAGCGCGCGACGATCAAGAGCATCGGGCTCGACCCGGTCGAGGCGCAGCCGCGGCAGGCATTCTTCTTCGATACGCCCGACCTGGCCTTGAACCGGGCCGGCGTGGTCGTCCGGGCCCGGCGTATCCAGGGCGGTGACGCCGATACGGTCATCAAGCTGCGCCCCGTGGATCCGTCCACCATCGACCCGGAGCTTCGCCGCTCGGCGGCCTTCAAGATCGAGGTGGATGCGATGCCGGGCGGGTTCGTCTGCTCGGCTTCATTCAAGGGCGTTTGCACCGGCCAGGAGGTGCTCGACGTGACCTCGGGCGAGATGCCTTTGCGCAAGCTATTCTCCAAGGAACAGCGCGCCTTCTATGACGCGCACGCTCCGGCGGGCATCACGATGGACAAGCTGGTCCTCCTGGGCCCCACCTTCCTGCTCAAGGCCAAGCACCAGCCGAAGGCGAAGGACTTCGACCGCCCCATCACCGTCGAAATGTGGCTCTATCCCGATGGTTCGCGCATCCTGGAAGTCTCCACCAAGTGCCTTCCGAAAGAAGCCTTCCAGGTCGCCGCCGATTTCAAGGCCTACCTCGCCGGCCACGGCATCGTGCTCGGCGCCGACCAGTCTGCGAAGACCAAGACCTCGCTGGAATTCTTCAGCGCCAGGCTCAAGGAGGAAGGGCAGGCCGGCTGAGCAACTCGGAATGGGCGTTCATGAGTCGTTTGACCGCACGGGTTCGCTCGCCGACTGCGAAAAACTAAAAGCCACCGAAAAAGGGTAATGCCGTTCAGTTAAGGGTCTTTTTTGAGATAGTGAACGGCATACCGTTTAGGTAGTGCTTTAACGACACGGGGGCATAGACGCCCCCGTCGTTTTTCGACGATGGCGAACTGTAATTGGGTGCGCAAGCGCACCAGGTGAGCCGGGAGTTTCCCTGGGGCCATGCCAACCGCCCAGATCATCTCGTGCTGCAGGATATGTAGCGCCCGCAGGAAGCTCAGATTGGTTGGGGCGACCTTGGCGGCAATGGCGGCCTTGGCCATTTCCAGACGGACCAGATTATAGGCAATCAAAGCGCCCCAGATTTCCTGCTTGATGCCTTCTGGCTGCTGACTGCGCAAGGTCAGCGCACTTCCCAGCATGGACTGTTTGAGTTCGCGATAGCTGGTTTCGATTTCCCAGCGTTGCCGATAGCAAGCGGCCAGGTCATCCGCCTTGAAACGTCGGCGATCCAGCAAGGAGGTAAGCAGCGTCCGGCGCTTCCCGTTGGCCGAGACCATAGCCACCGCACGGGCTGTCCAGTACGCCGGCAGATGAGGCGCTTTGGCCCGTGCCTGGGGTGAGACACGCATGCGAACGAGGCAATCGTCCGCGGTGCCGGAGAGCACCTCCCACTTCGTATTCGACTTGGCGGGAATCAGGTAATGGCGCTGTTCGCCGGCCATCGTCAGGCCCAACAGGATTTCTGCACAGAGAAAGCCACGATCGAAGACGGTCAGCGAGTGATCGACGATCCGCTCGGTCAAGGTCTTGGCATATAGCATCTCGTTCTGGCCATATTGACCGAAGGCCATATCAGCGACCAGGTGGGTCGGAATGGCGGTGATACTGACCGCCCGAACCTGCGGATAACTGGCAATCTTCCCGCTCGCGTACGACTGGGCGCCAAAGAATGCCCGGTTGTCGGCGCTATCGGGCGTCCGAAACGTGGTGCCATCCATCGCCCAGAGAGACAAGCCTTTCCAGGCATGGCGCTCACGATCTTGCGCACACCAGGCTTGGGCAGTCTCGCCAAACAACTGGGCCAGCGGTTCGGCCCCCAGACGTTGCCGGGCTTGGGTCACCGCACTCTTGCTAACGGCGCCTTCCGAGGCAGCGGGAAGCGCCAGATCCAGTGTTGCCAGGACTTCGGGCATCGACTGATGTCGATAAAGGGCCAGCGCAATGACCAGCCACACGACTTGCTCGGCCGGCAGTCGCCGCCGCCGGATGCTGGCCGTGCCGGTGGCCGCAAGGGCTTGCTCGATCCAGGCCACGGGCAAATGCTCAGCCAGCCGGTCAAGACCGGCCAGGGGTAGAACATCCGTCGTCGCATGAAGTGGGCTCGATAGCATCGAGCCAGAAGTTAACAGCTATTTCTAATGTTTACAATAACTTGCCGTAAAAACAAAAATGCCGCTCAGACTTAACTGAACGGCATTACACCGAAAAAAGGTGGTTTTTTGTCGTCGGCCGCAGCCGTCGGTCTGCACCAATGCGCCATTAATAACCCGGCAATCAAATAGATGAGAGCGCAGCATATTGGACGGCCGAATGTTTGAAATAAGCCATCACCCGTTCCGGCTCTTGACCAAGCGCTCAATGAAGGCGGTCGCCTTGTGCAGCAACGCCTTTTTGTTGGTGGCGCGATCGGAAGAGCGCAACTCGGTCTTGAAGTCCAGGTTCAGGTATTCGTCGGGATTGATCTCCGGCGAGTACGGCGGGAGATAGAAGACCTCGATCTGATCTTTCCGCTCGGCCAACCAAGCAGTGACCAGCCAGGCATGATTCACTTTCAGGTTGTCGAGGATCAGGAACACTTTCTGGCTACTGTCGGCAATCAGTCTTTCCATGAAACCAATGAACAGGTCGGTGTTCATGGCTTCTTCAATGAACTCGAAGCGTACCAAGCCCTGGTTGCTGATGGCGTAAACCATCGACAGGCCATGTCGTTTGCTCGGCGCCGCGAGGACCGGCGTCTGTGCGGCCGGCGCATAGCCACGAAGCCAGTGCCCATCTTCTGCGACCGCTGTTTCGTCACCCCAGTAAATGACAGCGCCTTCCGCCTTGGCGCGTGCCGCGATCGTCGGGTAGGTGTCGGTGAGCCATTGCTCGATCTTGACCGGGTTCTGTTCCAGCGCCCGCTTCATCGGCCGCTGCGGGGTGTAGCCCCAGCGCAGCAGGTATTCGCCGACCGTGCGAATCGGCATCTCGATGTCGAACAACACCTTGACCAACTGCATCACTGCCCGGCGGTTCCACAAGGCAAACGGCAAACTCAGTTGCTTGGGGTTCTCGCCGACGATGACCGAGCGCAGTTGCCACTCCTGAGCCAGGGTCAGCGTTCGTCCCGACAGGTAGCGGCGGCCACGCGTCTTCGACTTCAGGCCCGTCGAGCCTTCCATTGAATAGCGCTTGGACCAGCCGATGACCGTACTCACATGCACGCCAACCACCCTTGCAATTTCCTTCCAGGGTAACTTCAGTTCTTCACGCATCCGCATCGCCTGCCGACGCATTTCGTCTTGGGCATCGCGCGGTAATTTACGAGCATCGAACTTTTCCATGCCCAGCATTATATCACAATCGGCTATTTGATTGCTGGGTTAATTTTAGAAAAACGCAATCGCGCGATGGCTTCAGCGGCGCTTGCCGAGGTCGGCGGCGACCAGTGCGTCGATTTCGCTGTCGATCAGCGACCAGAAGGGGTTGCTGCGCAGACGGGTGAGCGAGCCGAGGGTGATGGTCAGCGCGCCGTTTTCACCGCGCAGCAGCCAGGAGCCGATGCTCGGCACGCCATTGTGGCCGCTGCCGGGGATGAATCCGTAGACCGGGTCGTCCGGCGGGAAGGGAAGGGCGACGTGACCGAGGGAGACGAGGTTGCTGGGCCAGGCGAGACCGGGCTCGCGGCTGCTTTCGGTGCCGTCCGGCGCCAGATGGCGGATGCTGATGGTGGCGGTTTCCGGGCTGGCGTTGCCAACGATTTCGAGCTGGTAGCGGCGCGTTTGCTGCGCAAGGCGCTCGATCAACTCGCCGGCTTGCGGGCGCTGCACGCTGGCGAGAACGCGCTGTCGATTGACGTCGAACAGGACGAGCCGGTGGCCGGCGCCGTCGAGTTGTCCGTAGAGCCGTTCGGCGACGCCGAGCGAGCCGACCGTGGAATCGACGACCGACTGCCAGGTGACGATCGGCGGCAGTTGCTTGATGCGGCCGCTTTCGCGGGCGCGCAGCAGCGATTCCTGCAGGGCGCGGGTACTCCGGTTGACCTGGCGCGAGGCGTTGACCGGGAAGGAGTTGAATTTGTAGGGGTCGAATTCGGAATTGATGTTCTGCCAGCGGACTTTTTCCAGAAGCGGGATGGGAATGACGCTGAAGAAGTCGATGATCGACGCCAGGGCCGCGACGCGGGTGATTTCGATGGCGGGGGAGATCAGCAGTACGCGGTCGGGGCGGCGCAATGCGGCATCGTCGAGGGCGTCGAGGGTGTACTGGAGCGCGAGCGTGCCGCCGGTCGAGTAGCCGCCGATGTAGAAGGGCTGGCCGGGGGCGACCCGGGAAGCGACGTCGCGGGCGGCGATGCGCACTGCGGCGCGCCAGTCGCGGTGACTCATCTCGACCATCATCGAGGGCAGGGTGCCGTGCCCGGGCAGGCGCAGCACGGTGACGTCGAAGCCGCGCGCATGCAGCGAATCGGCCAGCGCCTTCATCGAGTAGGGCGAGTCGGTGAGGCCGTGGATGAGCAGCGCCTGGCCCTTGGGCTGGGTCTGCGCGAGGCGGAAGGAGCGGTTGTGCGGGGCGCCGTTGACCAGGCGATTGACCGGGCTGGCGGGGTTGAAGCGGCTGAAGAGATAGGCCTCGTCGCGGCTGTTCCAGCCGGCAACCTTGGCGTGGTACTCGGCGAAGAGCTTGTCTTCGCGTGCGAGGTAGCCGGCGAAATCGAGGTCGCTGTGGCGCAGCGCGGAGAATTCCTCGGTCAGGCGTTCGAGATGCCAGGGGTGCAGCGGCGGCAGCATGGTGACCGCGTAGAGCGTGAAGCCGGAAACGATGGCGAGGCCGACCAGCCCGGTGATCCAGGCCAGACGCACGCCCAGGCGCCAAAGGCGGCGCCCGGCGGCTGAGGTCAGGTGGAACAGCCCGGCCATCAGCGCTTGAGCTTGGCGAAGGCCGATGCCATCGCGTTGCCGGCCGGTGCCGGGCCGCTGCTGCGCTGTCCCCCAAGGGGACTTCCTCCAGGGCGCGGCGGCCGGCTCGGGTTGCCGCGGCTGGCCGGCGCGTTGTCGTGGCGCTTGCCTTGCGTCGGCTCGTCGCCCATGCGCATGGTCAGCGCGATGCGCTTGCGTTGCAGGTCGACTTCCAGCACCTTGACCTTGACGATCTGCCCGGCCTTGACCACGGTGTGCGGGTCCTTGACGAAGGTGTTGGACAGCGCCGAGATGTGCACCAGGCCGTCCTGATGCACGCCGATGTCGACGAAGGCGCCGAAGGCGGCGACGTTGGTGACGACGCCTTCGAGGATCATGCCGGGCTGCAGGTCGCTCGAGCTTTTCGACGCCGTCGCTCGAAGGTGGCGGTCTTGAACTCGGGGCGCGGGTCGCGGCCGGGTTTTTCCAGTTCCTTGAGGATGTCCTGCACGGTCGGCAGGCCGAAGCGTTCGTCGGTGTATTTCGACGGGTTGAGCGCCTTTGAGCAGCGCGGCTGTCGCCGATCATTTCCTTGATCGACTTGCTTGAGGTCGGCGAGGATTTTTTCGACCACCGGATAGGCTTCCGGGTGCACCGCCGAGGCGTCGAGCGGGTTGTCGCCGTTCGGGATGCGCAGGAAGCCGGCGGCCTGCTCGAAGGTCTTGTCGCCGAGGCGCGGCACTTTCTTGCAGTTCGTCGCGCGAGCGGAAGGCGCCGTTGGCGTCGCGGTAGCTCACGATGTTGGCGGCCAGCGCGGCCGTTCAGGCCGGAAATGCGCGCCAGCAGCGGCACCGAGGCGGTATTGACGTCGACGCCGACGGCGTTGACGCAGTCCTCGACCACGGCATCGAGCGTGCGCGCCAGCTTGGTCTGCCAGACGTCGTGCTGGTACTGGCCGACGCCGATGGATTTCGGGTCGATCTTGACCAGTTCGGCCAGCGGGTCCTGCAGGCGGCGGGCGATGGAGACCGCGCCGCGCATGCGAGACGTCGAGGTCGGGGAATTCGCTTGCGCGGCGAATTCGGAGGCGGAATAGACCGAGGCGCCGGCTTCCGAGACCACGATCTTGGTCAGCTCGAGCTTCCGGGTAGCGCTTGATCACGTCCTGCGCCAGCTTGTCGGTTTCGCGGGAGGCCGTGCCGTTGCCGATGGCGATCAGGCTGACCTGGTGCTTGGCGGCCAGGCGGCCGATGGTGGCGATGCGAGCCGTCCCAGTCGTTGCGCGGCTCGTGCGGGTAGATGGTGGCGGTGTCGAGCACCTTGCCGGTGGCGTCGACGACGGCGACCTTGCACGCCGGTGCGGATGCCGGGGTCGAGGCCCATCGTGACGTGCTGGCCGGCCGGGGCGGCGAGCAGCAGGTCCTTCAGGTTGCGCGCCGAAGACGTGGATGGCTTCTTCCTCGGCGCGTTCGCGCAGCGCGTTCATCAGTTCGAGTTCGAGATGCGGTGAAGATCTTGACCTTCCAGGTCCAGCGCACGGTGTCGGCCAGCCATTTGTCGGCCGGGCGGTTCTGCGGTCTTGATGCCGAAGCGGACGGCGATGCGCTGCTCGCAGGGGTTGTGCGTGCCGGGCTTGACGGCTTCCGGATCGAGTTCGGAGTCGAGGACCAGCGCGACGTGCAGCATGCCTTCGTTGCGGCCGCGGAGCAGGGCCAGCGCGCGGTGCGAGGGCATCGTGGCGATCGGTTCGGCGAAGTCGAACTAGTCGCGGAACTTGGCGCCTTCGGTTTCCTTGCCTTCGACGACGGTCGACCGGACGATGGCCGTGTTCGCTGCAGGTATTCGCGCAGCTCGCCGAGCAGTTCGGCATCTTCGGCGAAGTGCTCCATCAGGATCTGGCGGGCGCCGTCGAGCGCGGCCTTGGCGTCGGCAACACCGGCTTCGGCGTTGAGGTAATTTCTCGGCTTCGTCTTCCGGCGTCAGCGTTCGGGTCGTCCAGCAGCGCAACGGCCAGCGGCTCGAGGCCGGCTTCGCGGGCGATCTGCGCCTTGGTGCGGCGCTTCTGCTTGTACGGCAGGTAGAGGTCTTCGAGGCGCTGCTTGGTTTCGGCATCGCTGATCTCGGCCTTCAGTTCCGGCGTCAGCTTGCCCTGTTCGTCGATGCTGGCGAGGATCGCCGTGCGCCGCTCTTCGAGCTCGCGCAGGTAGCTCAGGCGCTCTTCCAGGTTGCGCAGCTGGGTGTCGTCGAGGCCGTCGGTCGCTTCCTTGCGGTAGCGCGAGATGAAGGGCACGGTGGCGCCTTCGTCGAGCAGGGCGATGGCGGCGTTGACCTGGGCTGGGCGGACGCCGAGCTCGACGGCGATGCGGTGTTCAATGGGTGGCAGCATGGGTGCGGCAGTGCAGCAAAAGGGGGTGAATGATGCTCAATCCGGCGGGAAAATACAACCACCGACAATGCGCCGCAGCCGCAGGTTCACCCTGTCTCCTCCTCAAAGAGGCGTCAGCGTATCCATGTAGCGTTGCGCATTGGCGACGTAATGCTCGGCAGATTTCTCCAGGCGGGCGACTTCATCGGCTGACAGTTCGCGCACCACCTTGCCGGGCGAGCCGACGATCAGCACATGGTCGGGGAATACCTTGCCTTCGGGAATCAGCGTGTTGGCGCCGACGATGCAGCCCTTGCCGATCACTGCACGGTTGAGGATCACCGAGCCGATGCCGATCAGGCTGCTGTCGCCGACCGTGCAGCCGTGCAGCATGACCAGATGGCCGACAGTGACATTGGCGCCGATGTGCAGCGGAATACCTTCGTCGGTGTGCAACACCGAGCCGTCCTGGATGTTGGTGTTGGCGCCGATATGGATCGGGTCGTTGTCGCCACGCAGCGTGGCGTTCCACCAGATCGAGGCATTGGCCCCGAGGCGAACGTCGCCGATCACCGTGGCGTTGGGGGCAACCCAGGCATTCTTGCCGAGTTGCGGTTGTTTCTCACCGAGGCGGAAAAGCGCCATGCCGACTCCTTCAGAAATTGAGATTCGACCATTTTACGGCGTCGACCGTAACAGACAGTTGCGCCGATGCAATCGCGCGACAGTTCTAGGCGAGCATGCCACGTTCGCGGATGAAAGCGATGACTGTTTCCAGCCCTTCACCGGTTTTCAGGTTGGTGAACACGAAGGGGCGCTCGCCGCGCTGGGCCTTGGCATCGTGCGCCATGACTTCCAGCGAAGCGCCAACCATCGGCGCCAGGTCGATCTTGTTGATGATCAGCAGGTCGGACTTGGTGATGCCGGGGCCGCCTTTGCGCGGAATTTTCTCGCCGGCGGCGACGTCGATCACGTAGAGCGTCAGGTCGGAAAGCTCCGGCGAAAAGGTGGCGGCCAGGTTGTCGCCGCCGGATTCGACGAGGATCAGCTCGACATCCGGGAAAGGCGCGTTGCAGGCGGTCGATGGCTTCGAGATTGATCGAGGCATCCTCGCGGATCGCGGTATGCGGGCAGCCGCCGGTTTCGACGCCGATGATGCGCTCGGGCGCCAGCGCCGAGTGATTGACCAGGAACTTGGCATCCTCGGCGGTGTAGATGTCGTTGGTGACGACGGCCATGTCGATCTGCTCGCGCAGGGCCTGGCACAGGGCCAGCGTCAGGGCGGTCTTGCCGGAACCGACGGGGCCGCCGATGCCTACTCGCAGTGCTTGTTTGCTCATGGTTTTACGATCTGAAAAGACGTGAATATTGGGTTTCGTGCCGGGCGCAGGCGATGGCGAAAGCCGGCGTGAAGTTGGACCATTCGTTTTCGGGCAGTTTCAGGGCGTTGACCGCAACAGCGGGAATTCTGCCGCCGAGATCGGCCAGCAGGCGCTGGCCGGAAGCCTGGCCGAGCGGTACGGCCTTCAGCGCGGCCATCACCTGGTTTTCGGCCCACGACCAGAGATAGGCGGTAACCGCCGCTTCCGGCTCGATCTGCCAGTAGGCGGCGAGGCCGGCCCAGGCGGTCGGGAAGGCAATTTCGCCAAGCCCGGCCAGCGTGGTTTCGACGCGCGGCCAGACCGGGGTCGCGCAAGTCGCGCAGCCAGCCGGTTCAGCGAAAAGCCCATCTGGGCCGTTTCGGCGCGCAGTTCGGCCGATTCGCGGCTGGCCAGGAATTCGCCGTTGAGGCGGGCGATTTCATCGCCGTTGCCTGCGCGTCCACGCTGCCATCAGCGCCGCAACCAGCGGTGCCTCGTAGCGGCCGATGCCGTGCTGCATGCAGGTCGGCGATCCAGCGGCCGGCGCTCGCTTCGTCGCGGATCACGCCGGATTCGACGGCCCATTCCAGCCCCTGCGAATAGGTGTAGGCGCCGACCGGCAGGGCCGGGCTGGCCAGTTGCAGCAGGCGGGCGAGTTGCAGGTTGGCGTTCAACGCGGCTTGAATTCGTGGATTTTCGGCACGGAGCGGTGCGGGCCGTGGCCGGGGTTGTGCAGGTCGGGCGTCGGCTCGTCATCGCCATGATGGCGATGACCGCCATGCGAACCATAGGCGCCGGATTCCGGCTGGAAAGGCGCTTCGGTTTCGCTGACCGAGCAGCCCAGGCCGCGCACCATCTCGGCCAGCACATGGTCGGTCTGGAAGCGCAGCTTGCCGCCGTTCTCGGTCGGCAGAATCTGCACCGGCACGTGGCGGTTGCCGAGGTGGTAGGCGGCACGGGCGAAGAGCAGCGGGCTGTCGGCGACGGCCTCGATCAGCTTTTCCGGCGCGGCGAGGATTTCGACGACGGCGCTGCCGTCTTCGGCCGCCAGCTTGTCGCCGCCGTGCAGGTGGTCGCCGCGTTCGAGGAAGATGCCGGCTTCGGCGCCGGAGGCGAGCGTTACCTTGAGGCGGCTGCGCTTGCGTTCGTCGTAGGCGAGCGCGACCGAGTCGGTGGCGGGGTGCTTGGGTGCGTTGGTTGAGGATCAGCATGTCAGAACAGGAAATAGCGTTGCGCCAGCGGCAGTTCGGTCGCCGGTTCGCAGACCAGATGCACGCCGTCGGCCTTGACCACGTAGGTTTCGGGATCGACGGTGATTTCCGGCGTGGCGCCGTTGTGCACCATGTCGGATTTCTTGCAGCGTGCGCGTGCCGGAGACGGCGATCAGCGGTTTGCTCAAGTCCAAGCGCGGCGACGGCCGGATTCTTCAGCGCCGCCTGCGAGACGAAGGTCACCGAGGTTTTCAGCGCCTTGCCGAAGCTGCCGAACATCGGCCGGTAATGCACCGGCTGCGGCGTCGGGATCGAGGCGTTGGGGTCGCCCATGGCGGCGGCGGCGATCATGCCGCCTTTCAGGATCAGCGACGGCTTGACGCCGAAGAAGGCCGGCTTCCACAGCACCAGGTCGGCCAGCTTGCCGACTTCGATGGAGCCGACGGTGTGCGCGATGCCGTGGGTGAGCGCCGGGTTGATGGTGTATTTGGCGATGTAGCGCTTGACGCGGAAGTTGTCGTTGCGGGCGCTGTCTTCCGGCAAGGCGCCGCGCTGCAGCTTCATCTTGTGCGCCGTCTGCCAGGTGCGGATGATGACTTCGCCGACGCGGCCCATGGCCTGCGAGTCGGAGGACATCATCGAGAACGCGCCGAGGTCGTGCAGGATGTCTTCGGCGGCGATGGTTTCGCGGCGGATGCGGCTACTCGGCGAAGGCGATGTCCTCGGCGATGCTCGGGTCGAGGTGGTGGCAAACCATCAGCATGTCGAGATGCTCGTCGATGGTGTTCACCGTGTAGGGCATGGTCGGGTTGGTCGAGCTGGGCAGGACATTGGGCAGGCCGGCCGCCTTGATGATGTCCGGCGCGTGGCCGCCGCCGGCGCCTTCGGTGTGGTAGGTGTGGATGGTGCGGCCCTTGAAGGCGGCCAGCGTGGCTTCGACGAAGCCGGATTCGTTGAGCGTGTCGGTGTGGATGGCGACCTGCACGTCCATCTCGTCGGCCACCGTCAGGCAGCAGTCGATGGCGGCCGGCGTCGTGCCCCAGTCTTCGTGCAGCTTGAGGCCCATGGCGCCGGCCTCGACCTGCTCGCGCAGGGCTTCCGGCAGGCTGGCGTTGCCCTTGCCGAGGAAGCCGAGGTTCATCGGGAAGGCCTCGGCCGCTTCGAGCATGCGGTGGATGTGCCACGGCCCCGGCGTGCAGGTCGTGGCGAAGGTGCCGGTGGCCGGGCCGGTGCCGCCGCCGATCATGGTGGTGACGCCCGAATACAGCGCCTCGTCGATCTGCTGCGGGCAGATGAAATGGATGTGGCTGTCGATGCCGCCGGCGGTGACGATCATGCCTTCGCCGGCGATGACTTCGGTGCCGGGGCCGATGACGATGGTGACGCCGGGCTGGATGTCCGGGTTGCCGGCCTTGCCGATGGCGGCGATGCGGCCGTCCTTGATGCCGATGTCGGCCTTGACGATGCCGGTCACGGCGTCGACGATCAGCGCGTTGGTGATGACGGTATCGACCGTCTTCGGCCGAGACGCGCTGGCTCTGGCCCATGCCGTCGCGGATGACCTTGCCGCCGCCGAACTTCACTTCCTCGCCGTAGATCGTGTAGTCCTTTTCGACCTCGATGATCAGCTCGGTATCGGCCAGGCGCACGCGGTCGCCGGTGGTCGGGCCGAACATTTCGGCGTAGGCCTGACGGGTGATTTTCGTGCTCATAGCGCCCCCTGAATCAGGCCACGGAAGCCGTAGACCTTGCGGTCGCCGGCCAGCGCGACCAGTTGCACGGTGCGCGTCTGGCCCGGCTCGAAGCGCACGGCGGTGCCGGCGGCGATGTTGAGGCGGAAGCCGCGCGCGGCTTCGCGGTCGAAGCTCAGGCCGGCGTTGGTTTCGAAAAAATGGTAGTGCGAGCCGACCTGGATCGGCCGGTCGCCGGTGTTGGCGACGACCAGCGTGATGGTCGGGCGGCCGGCGTTGAGTTCGAGTTCGCCGGGTTCGGCGAGGAGTTCTCCGGGGATCATGTCAGCGTCCTCAAACGATCGGGTTATGCACGGTGACCAGCTTGGTGCCGTCCGGGAAGGTGGCTTCGACCTGGATTTCCGGGATCAGCTCGGCGATGCCGTCCATCACGTCGGCGCGGGTCAGCACCTGTGTGCCGGCGTGCATCAGCTCGGCGACGGTCCTGCCCTCGCGCGCGCCTTCCATGATCGCGCAGGTGATCAGCGCCACGGCTTCCGGGTAGTTGAGCTTCAGGCCCCGCGCCTTGCGCCGTTCGGCGAGCAGGCCGGCGGTGAAGATCAGCAGCTTGTCTTTTTCGCGGGGGGTCAGTTCCATGAAGACTCCTCAGGTATTCCAGATTCGGGGCGATAATTGCCGGTCGACCGCAACAGGCCGGGCGCAGGATTGCCCACAGGTCGGCGAACCACAAACGGGCGGCTTCGCTGCTGTCGCCCAGATAGCGCGCGACCAGCAGGCCGGGCAAGGCGCGTCAGCGCCATGATGTGGCGCCATCGGCCGGGGCAATTGTGCGGCAGGCTTCGAGCAGTGCCGGCGCCTGTGCGGCAGTTCGGGAAAGCTGCAAGCAGCGATGCCGCACACCGTGGCGCCGGCCCAACCGGCCGGGCTGGCCAGCATCGGATCGTTGCCGGCAAAGCCGCCGCGTTCGATCCAGATCGGCTGATTGTCGCGGTCAACCCGAAAAAACAGGTCAAAACGACCATTCGTTCAAAGCGCTCGCCGGCTGCGGCACGGCCAAGGCAGAGAATGTCCCAGCCGATAAAGCGGCTATCGGCGGCCAGCGAAACACGGGTTTCCATGCGCGCCCGGGCGCCGTCGAAAAATGATGGTTTCCTGCGGCAGCCATTCCAGCGTGGCACCCTCGCCGCCACTAAGCTGATGCGCTGCGAGGCCTCCTGCCCCCCCGATGCGATACCACTTGCCGGCGCCCGGCGTGGTCAGTCTGGGCATGGGCACCGGCGCCGATCGTTGGCCGAAATCTGCAGATGATCGCCGCCGGCAATGCCGGATGGCGGGTGCAGCAGGATGGCCTGACAGACCGCCATCGCCTTCCGGGTAAAGGGCCTTCTGCACGCGCAATGGCCCGCATGGCGGTTTTCGCGCAGCACCGTGCGTTCGCCGTGCACGGGCGAAGCCAAGATGCAACTCGGCATGCCAGCTCGGCGAAAGCTCCGGCAGCGACAAGGGAAGGCGCGAGGTCATGCCCGGATTATCAGGGAAAACAAAGGCGGAGGGGAATACGCAGGAATGCGCAGGTGAGGGTTGGTATCTCACGCATGACGTGCACTCCTCGATTTGAATATTCGTCCATTTCGACTGAAAAAGCCGAGATGAAGAAATCACTTGCAATCAGAATGCATGCAAACTATTCTACTGAGTAAATTTACTCAATATCGTAAAAATGACTTTCCAGCGTAGCCAAATCAATATCTTGCAACACCGACTCGGTGAGTCGCCCCGGTTTATGATCGTAGTGACTGGCCCGCGCCAAGTCGGCAAAAGCACCTTGGTCAGACAGGCCCTGTCCGAATATCGGGATCAGTCCAACTTTATTGCTGTCGATCAACCGCTGTCGGAAGTGGATGACGATTTCAGCAATCAAAGCCCCACTTCCTTGACGCAAGCACTGCCCGGGATCGCCGACCTAACGCCGAATGGCTGGTACGGCAATGGACGCAAGCACGGGCAAAGGCAAAGACACTTGCCGAAGGGCAATGCTACGTCCTGGCTATCGACGAAATTCAGAAAATTCCGCGCTGGTCTGAAGTCGTCAAAGGGCTGTGGGATGCTGATCGTGCTGAAGAATTTGCCGCTACACGTCATCTTGCTCGGCTCATCTCCCTGGCTGATGCAAAAAGGGCTCACCGAAAGCCTGGCCGGTCGCTACGAACCGATAGGTATGGCGCACTGGTCTTACGGGGAAATGCAGGCAGCTTTCGATTTTTCGCTCGACGAATACATCTATTTCGGCGGCTATCCCGGCAGTGCAAGCTGATCAGGGAGGAAACACGCTGGCGTCACTATGTTCGTACCGCCCTGATTCAGCCGAACATCGAGAAAGATATTCTGCAAATGACGCGGGTCGACAAACCCGCACTGCTGAAAGCCTTGTTTGAGTTGGGTTGCGGTGCCTATTCCGGCCAGATCATCGCTTACGACAAACTGCGCGGCCAATTGGCGGATGCTGGAAATACGACAACACTTGCCCACTATCTTGAACTGCTCTCTCTGGCTGGATTGTTGTCAGGCTTGTCCAAGTTTGCCATGCAGGCGTTTCGGAAACGGGCCTCCAGTCCGAAGCTGAATGCTCACAATACGGCGTTGATTTCAGCGTTGGCCGGATACTCTTTTGCCGAGGCAACTAGCGATCGGAGCTACTGGGGGCGTCTGGTGGAAAGCACCGTCGGCGCGCATTTGATCAATACAGCCTCCAAAGATCGCGAAATCCACTATTGGCGAGAAAGCCCCCACGAAGTTGACTTCATTCTCACTAACGGTAGGAAAATTCTCGCCATCGAAGTCAAAAGCGGTGCGAAATTCGCCACCCCGAAAGGACTGGAAGTGTTTGCCGGAAAGTTTCACGGAAGCACGCACCCGATTGTCGGAGAAGGCGGTGTTCCCTTGGCGGAATTCCTGTCTTGCCCTGCCGTGCATTGGTTGGAATAAGCATGATCTTCATACCGCGTCGGGTCGTCGCTTATCGGCCAATGAACAATCGGATGAAAACCAGAGCCGTCCTTTGGATGAACTCAGCGATCAAGCCGCGTGGGTTCTACTTGGCGAGCCAGGTGCCGGAAAATCACTTGCTTTCGAACAGGAAGCTCAAGCGACGAGCGCCATTTGTATTTCTATCGCCAAATTTCTGAGCGATGACCCCGACCCAGCGTGGCAAGGAAAGACGCTGTTTCTGGACGGCCTGGACGAAACTCGTGCCAGTGGCGGAGACATCAGTATTTTGTTGAAAGTCCGCGCCCACCTGAGAAAACTCGGCAACCCGAAATTTCGCATCGCCTGCCGCGCAGCAGACTGGTTCGGCTTGACAGATAGCCAGGCGATTAGCGATGCCTCACCGGATGGGCAGCTTGGAATTTTTGTACTGGAGCCGCTCAACATCCCGGAAATTCACGAAATTCTGCGTCACAACCACGGCATCGCAGATCCTGAAAGTTTCGTGGAGAAAGCGGAAGATCGCGGTATAGATGGGCTGCGTAAATAATCCGCAGACACTTCGCCTCCTAGCGGAATCGATACGAGAAGGAGAATGGCCGAATACGCGCCAAGAAACATTCCAGCTTGCCTGCAAAAAACTGGCGGATGAAGATTCCAGCCGCATCGCGACCAACTGCGCGCACAAGCAATACCTGCGGAGAAAATCTTGGAGGCAGCCGGCCAGCTTTGTGCCGCTTTGCTGCTTGCAGACAAAGCCGGCCTGGCTCTGGATAAGGATAGTTCCACCGAGCAATTTCCATTTATCGACGATTTTTCTCCTTCCGATCTGGCGATAGCGCGGTTGGCTGCACGCCGAAAATTGTTTCGCCAATCGCCCGATGGTGAAGAGCGTGTCATACCCAGCCACCGGAGCGTTGCCGAATATCTGGCGGCGCGGTGGCTAGCTGAGCAAATTGACGACCGCGGCCTGCCTCTTCGGCGGGTGTTGAATCTGTTCATCGGACGAGATGAGCAAACAATCTCCGGGTTACGCGGCTTATATGGCTGGCTGGCTCTACATTGCCGGGCAGCGCGTTGACGCCTCATCGAAGCAGACCCGGCAACGGTGGTGGTCTACGGCGATGTCAAACCCATGTCCCTTGCCGACAAGCGGAAGATCCTTGCTGGCTTGCAACAGGAAGCAAAGCAACACCTTGCCTTCCGTTGGGAAACTCCTTCGACGACACCCTTTGGCGCCTTGGCAGAGCCCGACCTGGCCACGGAATTTACCGCTACCCTGAGCGCACCTGAGCGCGACGACGCAAGCCAGTCCTTTACTGACTGCGTGCTCGATATCCTCAACGAGGGCGAGCCGATTCCTGAACTGGTGGCGACTATCAAGGCGGTTGTGGTGGATGACAGCCGCTGGAGCGGCATTCGAAGGCATGCGCTGAGTGCCTGGTTGAAATTATCGCCACCGATTGAAGAGGCGATTGCCTTGCTGAGCTCAATCAACGATCAAAGAATCACCGATTCAGATGACGAGCTGGCCGGCAACCTGCTAAGTCATCTCTATCCCGAGCACATCGCGCCGTATGTACTACTTCGTTATCTGCATGCACCCAAGAAACGAGACTACATCGGCAAGCATTCAATGTTCTGGGGATATGAATTAGCACGAATAGCGCCGGATTCGCACCTTCCCATTCTTCTCGACCAACTTGCCGCACGAACTGATCTGGAAGTCTCTGACGAGATCGAGTTGAGCTTCGATTCCCGGCGCATGCTGGAGGCTTGCTCAGCCGAGGTATCGAAGTTCATGGCGACGTAATCCTGGATGAGCAATTATTTGCCTGGCTAGGAATTGGCACAGACAAATACGGCGAAAACCGCCGGGAAAAAGAGCACCAGGAGGCAATTGCCAATTGGCTAAGCAAGCGCCTGAACGCTACAAGGCAGTGACTCGCGCTTTGCTACATGCACTGCGAAGGCAGCGAACACGTTGGGTCATGCATCGATACCCAGGAAAAGCGTTTGCATGGCGCAACGGTGCCCGACGACGTCGGGCTATGGCACTTGAGCAGGCATCGCATACAGCCAACGACGAACTGGGCAAGAACCATCTTTTCGAGGCCGTGAGATCATTGACGTATCAACACGGATGCGTCGGCCTGTCGCTGAAGAAAGTCGAGGCATGGAGCGAGGAAGATCTGAAACGCCAGCACTGGTTGGAGCCAATGCTGGCTTGGGAGATTCCAGAGTGGCGCCTTGAACAAGCTGCCAGAAGCAAGGATCACAAGCTCAAACACTCAGAGCAAAAGCGGCAACGCAACATTGACTTGTCCAAACACTTGGCGGCCATTCAATCTGCCAGCGCAACGACCGGCATCCTGTACGAGTTGGCTGGTGTCTGGATGAATCATTACAGCAATACGCGAGGCGAAACGCCAGTAGAGCGTTTCGATAGCTATTGCGAGAACGGGCGAGGAAGTTAAAGGCTGCCGAGGCCGGATTTTTCCTGTGCCCGCTACGCGACGACCTGCCCAGCGTTGCAGAAATAATCAACCTCAGCATCAAGCGGCGTGAGCACTACATCCGCAAACCATGCCTGATCGGCATGGAGTTGCGCTGGCAGCAAGGGGCATCGTTCGTCGATGCGTTGCCCGACGATTGCCTGCGCCGCATGCTCGCCTTCCGCCTGACTTACGGCGCCGACAATACGCCGGAGTGGTTCACTTACCTTTGTCCGATCGCGTCCCGCGCTGGTGGCTGACGTGCTGGTCGACTATGCTGGCACCACCCTGAAAACCAGGCAGGATTTCGTTTCCGGCATTTATCCATTGGCATACGATCCCGAGTATCGCGGTGTCGCGGAAGTTGCTGTACTCCCATTGTTGGCGGCTTTCCCGGTGCGCGCCAAATCGACCCAGTTGTCGCACCTCGAATATCTGCTGAGAGCCGCCTTGCGCTATTCCGTGGAGCCACTTGGAGAGCTGATCGAAAAGAAGCTGGCGGCCAAGGGGATGGATGTTGCCCAAAAGGTCTATTGGCTGACGGCTGCTATGCTGCTCGATCCGGCAAAATATGAACCCTTGCTTTGGCAATACATCGGCACGAACTGGATTCGCGCCAATCATCTTTTTGCCTTTCTTGATGACCGCTTTAACAGGATCAGCAACGACTACGCCCTTTCAGCCAGCACACTAGGCAAATTGGTCGAACTGCTGAGTCCTCATGCCGAATTCGAACGAATGTCGGGCATCGTCACGGGCCGATGCAGCGCGGCGAATCGATTCGGGGAATGATTACCCGAATCGGTACGTTGGCAACGGAGGAGGCAGAGCGGGAAATCGAACGATTGCTCGCCCTGCCATCGTTGAGCAAGCTGAAGCAATCATTGGAAAATGCACGCCACCAGTTGAAGTTGAAGCAACGCGAGGGCGCTTTCCGCTTCCCTCCGCTATCGAGCGTTGCCCGAATACTAGCTAATCGTGGGCCGGCCAATTCGGCAGACTTGGCGGCCGTAGCTGTCGAGTATCTGGAGCAAATCGCCGTGGAGATTCGTCACGACAACGACGACGGATTTCGTGCCTTCTGGAATATTGAGAATAAAAAGCCGACCGGAAAGCGGGAAGAAAATATTTGTCGCGATGCATTGCTGACGAGGCTGCGAAATTCTTTCGATCCCTTCGGCATTGATTGCCAGCCAGAAGGGGATTATGCCAATGACAAACACGCAGACATCCGCTTGTCCTATTGCAATGAATTTGAGGTTCCCGTGAAATCAAGCGAGACGACAACAGGTCGCTATGGAAGTCATTGCGCGACCAATTGATGGGCCAATACACTGTCTCGCGAAAAACTTCGGGTTACGGTATTTACCTTGTTCTCTGGTTTGGCGAGGGTGATCTAGGGCCAGTGAAAGATGAGGGGAAAAAGCCAACTTCACCGGAAGAGTTGCAGGCTCGCCTTGAAGCGCAACTTGATCCCGAAGAACGCAGACGGGTTTTTGTTCGAGTCCTGGACGTAAGTTGGCCCAAGTAGCCTCGCAAATTCATACGGCCAGCGCCTCCCGCACCCCGTCCTGCGGCATGGTTTCGCCACGGCCGCGCATGATGAATTCGCCGCGCTCCATCAGCAGGTACTGGTCGGCCAGCGATTCGGCGAAGTCGTAGTACTGCTCGACGAGCAGGATGGCCATTTCGCCGGTTGCGGCGAGCATGCGGATGGCGCGTTCGATGTCCTTGATGATCGATGGCTGGATGCCTTCGGTCGGCTCGTCGAGGATCAGCAGCTTCGGCCCCATGGCCAGCGCGCGGCCGATGGCGAGCTGTTGCTGCTGGCCGCCGGAGAGGTCGCCGCCGCGGCGGTGCATCATCTGCTTCAGGACCGGGAACATGTCGAAGATGCGGCTGCGGGATCGGCGTGCTGCCGGGTTTGGTGGCGAGGCCCATCAGCAGGTTTTCCTCGACCGTCAGGCGCGGGAAGATTTCGCGGCCTTGCGGCACGTAGCCGATGCCGGCTTTGACGCGCTCGTGCGGGGGCAGGTGGGTGATGTCCTTGCCGTCGAAGGTGATGCTGCCGGATTTGGTCTTGACCAGGCCCATCAGGGACTTGAGCAGGGTGGTCTTGCCGACGCCGTTGCGGCCGAGGAGGGTGGTGACTTCGCCGGTTTTGACCTCGAAGCTGAGGCCGCGGAGGATGTGGCTGCCGCCGTAGGCTTGGTTGAGGGTGTCGATTTTCAGCATTTGGTTTTACCTCGGGCTTCGGTGTTTGATTTGGCTTGGGGTTCCGCCTTGCTGGCGGGCGTACTTTCTTTTGCTTCGCCAAAAGAAAGTAGCCAAAGAAAAGGCGACCCCTGGGTCGGTGTCCGGCTGCGCCGGATTCCCTGTGCTACTCGAAGTGCCGGGCGGCTGGCTAAACTCGCCTGTGGCTCGGACAACGCCAGCCGACTGCCCCCGGCGCTTCTGCGTTGCTCGGCACCTCTCAAGGGGCCCGGAAAGGCGTCCGGGCTGAGGCAGCGGTTTTCATTTCTGGGCTTTTTTTCCGGTTGACCGCAGCAGTCAATTTGTTGTGGCCATGGTTGAGCGATCCCGTTTTTAGGGCCCCGTGTGAAGCGCCGAGCAACGGAGAAAGCGGCGGAAAAAGGGCGAGGACTGTCTGAGGGCGAAGCCCGAGTTCCGCAGCCCCCGCCGGTTTCGAGTAGCGCAGGGGAGTCGGCGTAGCCGACCGCGTAACCCGGGGTCGCCTTTTCTTTGGCTACTTTCTTTTGGCGAAGCAAAAGAAAGTACGCTCGCGCCGCAAGCGCGGAAACCCATGCCGTCGAGAAAGCGAGCTCAGCGCCCAAGATAAACCTCAATCACCCGCTGATCATTCTGCACAGTGGCGAGATCCCCCTCCGCCAGTACCGACCCCTCATGCAGCACGGTAACCAGCCCGCCCAGCTTCTCGACAAAAGCCATGTCGTGCTCGACCACCACCAGCGAATGCTTCCCCGCCAGCGAAACGAACAACTCCGCCGTCCGCATCGTCTCGTCGTCGGTCATCCCGGCGACCGGCTCGTCGAGCAGCAGCAGCTTCGGCTCCTGCATCAGCAGCATGCCGATTTCCAGCCATTGTTTCTGTCCGTGCGAGAGCAAACCGGCCTGCCGATCCGCCTCGCCATTCAGGCGAATCAGCTTCAAGGTTTCCGCGATGCGGTCGCGTTCGTCGCCAGCGAGCCAGGCGAACAGGCTTTTCCAGACGCGCTTGTCGGTCTTCATCGCCAGTTCGAGGTTCTCGAACACCGTGTGTTGCTCGAAGATGGTCGGTTTCTGGAACTTGCGGCCGATGCCGACGTGGGCGATTTCCGGCTCGGTCAGCCGGGTCAGGTCGATGGTCTGGCCGAAGTAGGCCTTGCCCGAATCGGGCCGGGTCTTGCCGGTGACGACGTCCATCATCGTCGTCTTGCCGGCACCGTTGGGGCCGATGATGCAGCGCAGTTCGCCGGCGTTGATCGCCAGGGTCAGGTTGTTCAGCGCCTTGAAGCCGTCGAAGCTGACGGTGATGTCTTCGAGGTAGAGCGCGACGCCGTGCGACAGGTCGAGTTCGCCGGTGACGAAGTGGCTCATCTGGTCGATGCCGTCGCTGCCTTCCGGGCGGTCGTCGAGGGCGGTTTCGATGGTGCTGTTCATGCGGCGGCTCCTTTGCGTGCCATGACCTTCTTCCACAGGCCGACCAGGCCTTGCGGCAGCATCAGCGTGACGACGATGAACAGCAGGCCGAGGAAGAACAGCCAGTATTCCGGGAAGCTGACGGTGAACCAGCTCTTGGCGAGATTGACCACGAAGGCGCCGATGATCGGGCCGATCAGCGTGCCGCGCCCGCCGACGGCGACCCAGATGGCGATTTCGATGGAGTTGGCCGGGCTCATTTCCGAGGGATTGATGATGCCGACCTGCGGCACGTAAAGCGCCCCGGCGATGCCGCACAGGACGGCCGAGATGACCCAGATGGTCAGCTTGTACCAGAGCGGGTTGTAGCCGATGAACATGACCCGCGATTCGGCATCGCGGATTGCGGTCAACACCCTTCCGAACTTGGATTTCACCAGCCACGAGGCGAAGACCAGCGTCGCCGCCAGCGCGAGGGCGGTCAGGCCAAAGAGCACCAGCCGCGTTTCCGGCGAGGTGATGCTGTAGCCCAGGACGCGCTTGAAGTCGGTGAAACCGTTGTTGCCGCCGAAGCCGGTTTCGTTGCGGAAGAAGAGCAGCATCGCGGCGTAGGTCAGCGCCTGGGTGATGATCGAGAAATAGACGCCCTTGATGCGCGAGCGGAAGGCGAAGTAGCCGAAGACGAAGGCAACCATGGCCGGCACCAGCACGACCAGGCAGCGCCACCCAGCCGAAGCTGTCGCTGCCGACCCAGAACCAGGGCAGTTCCTTCCAGTCGAGGAAGACCATGAAGTCCGGCAGGTCGCTCTGGTAGCTGCCGTCGCGGCCGATCTGGCGCATCAGGTACATGCCGAAGGCGTAGCCGCCGAGCGCGAAGAACAGGCCGTGGCCGAGCGACAGGATGCCGCCGTAGCCCCAGATCAGGTCCATCGCCACCGCCACCAGCGCGTAGCACATGATCTTGCCGATCAGCGTGATGGCGTAGGTGGAGACGTGGAAGGCGCTGTCTTCCGGGAAGTTGCAGGTGCAGCACCGGGACGACGACCAGCGCGAGGGCGAGGAAGACGCCCAGCGCCAGCCAGCTTTTCCTGTCCAGGGCGGACAGGATGCGAATGGTGAGAGGTTTGCGCATGGTTCAGCCTTACTCGACGAAGCGGCCCTTGAGGGCGAAGATGCCCTGCGGACGCTTCTGGATGAAGATGATGATGCAGACGAGGATGCTGATCTTGGCGATCACCGCGCCGGCCCAGCCTTCCAGCAGCTTGCTGAAGATGCCCAGGCCGAGTGCCGCCCAGACTGCGCCGGCGAGTTGCCCGACGCCGCCGACGACGACGACCATGAAGGAATCGACGATGTAGCCCTGGCCCATGTCCGGGCCGACGTTGGAAATCTGCGACAGCGCCACGCCGCCCAGCCCGGCGATGCCGGCGCCGAGCGCGAAGGCCATGGTGTCGATGCGCGAGGTCGGCACGCCGACGCAGCCGGCCATCGCCCGGTTCTGCGTGACGGCGCGGACGAACATGCCGAGTCGCGTCTTGTTCATCAGCACCCAGACCAGGGTCAGCACGAACAGCGCGAAGCCGACGATGATGATGCGGTTCCACGGCAGCATCAGGTTGGGCATGATCTCGATGCCGCCCGACATCCAGCTCGGGTTCGAAACTTCGACGTTCTGCGCGCCGAACAGCACGCGCGCCGACTGGATCAGGACCAGCGAAATGCCCCAGGTGGCGAGCAGGGTTTCCAGCGTGCGGCCGTAGAGCCAGCGGATGACCGTGCGCTCCATGACGACGCCGACCAGCGCGGCGGCGAAGAAGGCGACCGGGATGGCGGCCGGCAGATACCAGTCGATGGCGCTCGGGGAAGTAGGCGCGGAACAGGCTCTGCATGCCGTAGGTGGCATAGGCGCCGACCATCAGCAACTCGCCGTGCGCCATGTTGATGATGCCCATGACGCCGTAGGTGATGGCCAGGCCGAGCGCGGCGAGCAGCAGGATGCTGCCGAGCGACAGGCCGGAGAAGACGCGGCCGAGGTTTTCGGCCAGCGCCAGCCGGCTGTCGATGGCCTTGACCGCGGCAATTGCCTCGTAGCGTACCTTGTCGTCCGGCTCGGTGGCCTTTTCGGTGAGCGGCAGCAGCACACTCTTGATCGTCGGCGAGGAAGTCTCGGCCAGCGCCTTGACCGCCGCCATGCGCGCCGCCGGGTCGGCATTGCCGAGGTTGGCTTGGGCGTGGGCGAGGGTCAGCAGGGCCTTGATTTGTGGGTCGCTTTCCTTGTCCAGCGCCCGCGCCAGCAACGGCGCCATCTCCGGGCTGACGCTGCTCTGCAGTTTCTGCGCCGAGGCTAGGCGGACACTGGTGTCGGCATCGAACAGCTTGAGCGCGGCCAGCGCATTGGCCAATTCGCCGCGAATCCGGTTGTTGACCGTAACCGACTCGGGATTGGCCGGCATCCTGATCGCGGCGCCGGTAGCGGCATCGAACAGCCTTGTCGCCGTCGATGATCACTGCCTTGTCACCGGCCAGAAACAGGCTGTCCTCGGCCATCGCCTTGAGGGCGCGCACGGCATCAGGGTCGGCGGTCTGCGTCAATTGGTGGATGGCGGCGACCTTGTCGCTGGAATCCTCGGCCGCCAGCTGGCGCACCTGCGCCGCATCGAGCGCCGCCTGCGCCGACAGGCTGCAGGCGTAGAGCAGAAATACAAGAATCGTTTTGGTCATGAAGGGTCCGTCCGCAATTTGTGCAGTGCAGCGACAGATTACGGGGCAGACCTGAAGGCGGGAATACGATGAATTGCGTAGCTGCGCGTATGGCGGTTATGCCGCTACTTAAATTCCATGGATTTATTGGCTTGAGCCCCTACTCAAATGAAAGTTGGCTACCGGAATCGCCGTTGGATCAGAGTGAGCGAAGGACTGGGCGCGACCCGTTTAGCATCATGGAAAGATATTCTTGATGACTTTGCCGTCCTTCGTGATGACGACAAAGCACTTCGCCGGATTCTCTATCAGCTTGATATTCGCGATCGGGTCGTCATCTACCAGCAACAGGTCGGCGAGCGCGTCTTCCTCGACCACGCCGAGCTTGCCCGGATAGGGATTGCGCGGCCCCGAGAGCGCCAGAAGCTGGGCGTTGTCGGCAGTAGCCATCTTCAGCATTTCTGCTGGCGGGTACTCGCACTTGCGTTTTCCACGCTATTTCGTCGTGCAGTATGAGAGCAGCGGCCATGATATACGTTCCCACAAGAATGCAACGCTACACTACCGCCTTAGATACGACAGTTCTTTCGGCAGTAACACGTTGTTGCCGAAGGCATCCTCGCCGTAGCCATGCCTGGCCAAGGTGTCTACGTCGGCCAGCACGCGTTTGTCTCCGATGAAGGTGACGGTGAGATCGGTGCGGATGTCGATTTGTCCCGTGGCCTGCAAGCCGGCGATCTCGGCCACGGTGTTTTCGAGGATGCCGCCCTCGCGGCTGCCGATCTGGTCCGAAAGCTGGAGCGGCTGGCGGTAGAGGACGATCTTTCCCTCGCCGGCAAGGCGATGAACGATAGCCAGCACGGCGGCTTCGATGGCCGCCGCGTCGATGGTTCCGGCCCGGTCGGGATGAACGCGGGCGATTTCCGCCGCCAGCCAGCGCCGCTTGCGGGCATTAATGGTCTCGTTGGCACGGAACAGATCAAGCGGGGAACCCGCGTCGAACAGCTTGCCGTCCATATCCATCCGCACCTCGCCGCCGTAATGCGCGACGATGCGCGCCACCAGGTTGGACGGGCGGACGTGAAAACCCCGGTAACTCGGCACCGGCACCTCGAGGCGCCCTGGCTCGGCATAACGGCGCAGGATGCCCTGGCTGAGGCGCTGGCCTCCGGCCAGATAGTCGCTGGAAAAAGCCATGGCGTAGCCGAACAGGGTTGCCATGGTGGCCTCGGTATCAACCACCGGCCGCTCGCTCAGCACGGTGTCGCCGGTCTCAGGACTCACGTGCCGTTCGTAGTAGTGGGCCAGGTCGGTGGCCATCCCGAGCAGGTGATAGATGACGCTGGCGTGACCGCGCAAGGTGGGCAGATCGGGGTCCGAGGTCTCAATCGAGGTTCCGGCAACGTGAGTGTCGTAGAGGGATTGCAGGTTATGGAAGCGGAAGGCGAGCTGGCGCAGGCGTTCCTCACTGACCGGGTCCGGGAAGCAGGCCGCATAGTCAACCGGCGCGACTCGGGCCGCGGCCAGCACCAGATCGCTTTCGGCCGCCAGGTTGAGGAACTCGGTGGCCAGGTGGGCAACGGTGGTGGTGGTGTCGCCGGTGATGCGGTCGTCGCGATTGCGGACGAGGCGCCCCGGCGGCAAATGCTCGGCAAAATCATCAGGCGACGGGGCGATGTCCTTGATCTCGATGCCCAGCAGTTGAGCTTCCTCCAGCAGGCCGGCGGCGACCTCCGCCACGACGCCGCCTACGAGGTGCAAGTGTTCGCCGGTCGCGGCCAGGAAATCGGTCGCGACCGGCTGCAGCCGGTAGGCCGGCAGGCGACGCTGCACATGGGCCAGCGCCTGGCCGATGCGGGCGAAGTTCCTGAGGGTCGCCGTCAGGGCACGGAACCGGCTCCAGCGGCGATTATGGCTGGCGCCGTACTCGTCCAGCAGTTCTTCCGTCTTTTCCGATTCCAGCAGCAGGCGACCGCTCAGTGGTCGCGTCAGCGCCAGTTCGCCGCCGCTCATGGCGGCCAAGCGGCGGGCGAGTGCAAGCAGGGGACGGCTACGCCAGCGGACCAGGTCGCCAAACTGCTCGTCGTCGATCAGTCGCTCTGCAGCCTCGGTGGCGGCGAACTTGCCAGCGGTCGCGTCGTCCATGATGTTTTTTCCCTTATTCCGACCCCGGGCTCCGGACCGATGGTCAACATTCTCCGGCTTTCCGGCCAATCGACAAGCGAGGTCGGTCGGAACGCGAAGAATCCAAAGGGGTACCGACCCGGACATGGACGACCATGACCGCGATATGTTCAATGACATGATCCCGGTGCCCCGCGGTTCGAGTTGCCACTGAGCGCCGACCAATTCGAGCGTTGCTACGGTCAACTGCCGGAAAAGCCCAAAAATGACATTGCCCCGAATCTGCACACCGTCGGCGCGCTACTCGAACTGTCCTTCGGGCTTGCGGCCTGGAAAAGCTGCGGGCCGAACCGCTGGGCACTACGCTGCAATCCGAAGCGATTCAGTCCGCTGCAAATGCACTGAATCGTTTCTTGACTAACGCCATTACGCCACACATACTCAAAAAAGCAGTTTTGTGGCGAATGTTTTCCAACGCTCGCCAGCCAGACGCAGGAGACAATGATGACTAGATTGATTGCCCTGGCAGTGTTGGGCTTGACCTTCGCCGCTTCGCCGGCGAGTGCCGCCGACTATTGTAAAACCGTTGGCGTGCCGAAGGGTTGCGTGGCACGTCCGGGGGCTGTTGCCACGCCGGGCGTGGGCGCTCCTGGCGTAGGGTGCTGCACCAGGCGTTGGCGTGGGTGCTCCCGGAGCCGGCGCAGTCAATATGGGTGGCCCGGTGAACCGAGCCGGCCGCCGCTGATCTGGCGAGCGGTCGTTATCGCTCGCGCATGGAGCGTCGATCGGGTGGTTCGCATTCTACGTTTTGGCGAACGATGGATTACAAAGACGCGAACGAAGCCGGCGCGGTAATTGAGATGGCTTGAAGGCTGTTTTTCCCACTGTTTCACCAGCAATTGTGTCGATAAGAGGAGGCCCCTTGGCCAAACCAAACTACCAGTTCGAAAAGCGTCAAAGAGATCTCGCAAAGAAAAATAAAAAGGAAGAAAAGCAGCGCCAGAAGCTCGCGGGGAGCGTCATCAATAATTTAGAGGAGGAAGTCACAGCGAGCCCATCCGAAGGATCGACGTCAACGCCCTCGGCGGGGACGCTGCCCAGGACGTAACTCAGCACCCCCATGAAAACCCCAAAAAGACTTACCGGATTGCTCGAAGAAGGGCTCATTGACGAGGTGCTTGGTCAATTGATGAGTGGCAAGGAAGCGACCGTCTATGTGGTTCGTTGCGGCGAGGTCATACGGTGTGCCAAGGTATATAAAGAGGCAAATCAGCGCAGTTTCAAGAAAAGCGCCTCCTACCAGGAGGGCCGCAAAGTAAAAAATAGCCGTCAGGCGCGCGCCATGGAAAAAGGCAGCCGCTATGGACGCCAAATGCAGGAAGAGGTTTGGCAAAATGCCGAGGTTGACGCCTTGTATCGTCTGGCTTCAGCCGGGGTCAGCGTTCCACAGCCGCACATTTGCCATGAGGGTGTTTTGTTGATGGATCTGGTGGTTGATGCGGAGGGCAATCCGGCGCCGCGTCTCAACGATGTCGGGCTTGATGAAGAAATGGCACTTGAATTTCACCAGGCGCTACTCAATCAGGTGGTGCGTATGCTTTGTGCCGGCATCGTTCACGGCGACTTGTCGGAGTACAACATCCTGGTTGGCCAGGATGGTCCGGTGATCATCGACTTGCCGCAGGCGATCGATGCGGCAGCGAACAGCACGGCAGCAGAAATGTTTGAGCGTGACGTCATCAATTTGCGAACCTATTTCAGTGCCTTCGCCCCGGTTTTGAAGGACACCCAGTTTGGCAAGGAAATCTGGGGTCTGTATGAAAGTGGCTTGCTGCATCCGGACCATGTCTTGACGGGCCACGTCGTGCTCGATGAGCATCTCGCCGATGTCAACGCTGTACTCATGGAGGTCGAGCTGGCTATCAGGGAAAACGAAATTCGTCGTATGTGCCGGCCAGAAGCTGCTCAGGGGGCAGAGTAAGGCACCCTCTTGCATAACAGCGACAGCTATGGATGGCCCGCGCTTCGGCCGGTGAGCTGGCGTTCGTGCCGGCCCCTCGCTTGTCGCTTGGTCGGGCGAAACTGCCGTTCAAAGCCGTCTATTAATCCTGCTGGGATTTGCTTACGCCTTCGCCCCATTCACGCGCCGCAAGCTACCCAGGAACAAAGGCACAAAGCCGACCAGGATTCCGCCAATTCCCAAAATGGTGGTGACTGGACCAAACGTCGGAATGCTGTAGAGCGCAATGAACACCATGAATAGCGCCGCAAACAATGGCCAGAGAACATAGGAGACGGCGTTGTAAGCGCCGCTTCGCAATTTGTCGCGGTAGTGCCAGGCGCAGGCAAATCCGGCCAGACTCATATAGAAGCAGATTTGAAAACCGATGGCGAGGATAGAGCTTTCCAGAATGCTTTTTACCGATGGCATGTAGGACGAACTGAACAGCAGCAGCACCCCCAGGAACCAGATCACAAATGTTGCCACCCATGGGGTTTGCCATTCCGGGTGGATCCTGGAGTAACGGGGATGCAGCATGTCATCGCGCGCCATGGCGTACATGCTGCGACTGAATTGCAGGATTTGGGTCTCGATCGTGCCAATGGTGCTCAGGATGGTCGAGAGTACCGCCAGATAACTCCATGGCGGCGGAAACAACTTGTTGGCGATCGCGTAGAGCACATTGGTATTGGCCTCGGCAATCTCGTCATCGCTCAACACGATTAGAACCACGATCATCATGATGATGAAGAAAAGAATCAAATTGACCATGGCCCAAAAGGCGCCCTGGCTGGCCGGATGCGGTTTGCCTGAATCACCCGTCCTGGTCTCTTCGCTCAGATTCATGGTGACATCCCAGCCCCAGTAAAAGAATATGGCGGTCAAGGCGCCCGTGGCGAATAATTGCGGCGTGAACGAAAATGGGGAAAACCAGATAAATGAAGGCGTATGTGCCGGATTGCCGCCATATTGGATAAAAGCCCCGGCAATCAGCGCAAAAATCACTGCGGTTTCGACCCCGGTCAGGATCAACTGGGCATAGCTCGCATGTTTGATACCCTTGGTAACCACAATGGTGACCAGGGTGAGCCAGATAGCCGCAGTGCCGGTAACCCAGACGGTACTCTCGACCAGATCAGGGGCAATGAGAACCAGGGTCGAGGTGGCCGCGGGTATGGTTGCCGAGACCATGAAGAATATCGACGCAACAAGTAGTCCCCAGCCGGTAAAGAATCCCCATTTTTTACCAAAGACATGACCCACCCACGCATAGGCGGCGCCGGCATGCGGGGTTATTTTGCTGAGGTGGAAAAACGCCAGCATGATGCCAAACATGATCAGGCCACAGTAGAGAATACTGCCCACCGACAGCACCCCGACCGCAGCCACGATGGCCGCTGTCGTGACGGCTACGCTGAACGCTGGCGCAGTGCCGGCAATGCCCATAACTGCAGACTCGAAGGTGCCGAGTGCACCTTTTGCCAATCCGCCTTGTTCTGACACGGTGTCTCCTCAATTTTACGAAGCGAAGAAAGTCGGGTAGGTAATATCTTCGTTTTCGCACATTATTTTAATAGCGACGCACAGACAAATATCCTGCTTGACTGGCGCCGCGGTGTACACGTTGTACCCGCCGTCGGCGAACGGCCGAAACCCTGACGATCAAGTCAGGCTGTCCGAACGGAAGCTATCCGCCGTTAGTGTGGGTCTTGCTGCCGGCATTAGCTCAAGGATGGCAGCGGGTGCTGGCGTGAAGGCGCTTCAGGCCGGCAACGGCGCCGGCATGAACGGCACCTTGCCGGTGGCGAGGTAGGTTTCGCAGCGTTCGATATATTCGCGGGTGCTTTTCGGCATCGGGGTGCGGGCGCGGGTGATGTAGAAAACCAGGTCGCGACCGTTGCGCAGTAGCTGAAGACCGTCGGAAACGCTGTGCACCGGGCGGCAGCGCTTGCCCGCCAGCTTGGCCGGCGGCTGTGGCGTGAAATTGGCGAGGCGTTCGCCGGCGGTGACCAGTTGCGACCAGACATCGAAAATATCCGGGTCGGTACGCAGGGTTTCGGTTTTGATCCTGGCGGCACAGGCGAAATCGAGAATTGGGGCGGCGATGCCTTCAAAGAGCGGAATCCGGCTGAAATTGGCGATCATCGCCCCGGCAATCCGGTCGATGTCGCGCAGGGTCTGGCCGATCTTGATGTAGCGGCTTTCGTAGAAATCCTCGACCGGGATCGAAAAGGCGCGGAAAGGCTCGCCCCAGAGTTCGTCGATGCCTTCCTCGCCGCTACGGTGCAGTACGAAGCGACCGAGTTCCATGGCATCGAGCAGACATAGGCCGCATTCGCGCATCAGCGCATCGTCGCTGCGGATTTCGATGCCATCGGCCTGCAATTCGACCAGCTTGCGGAAAATGTCGGTTGCCCGGTTGAACATCGCGCCGGCCAGCATGGCGCCCTTGACCCGTTTTTTTGCCAGGTCGGTTTCCGCCGCGTAAGTCGCCCGCGCCTCGGCGAGCCGGGTTCCGGGAATGTTGAGGCCGTGTTCGGTGTGATTGAACAGGCGCCTTGTCAGCGCCTCGATCAGGCGCTTTTTGGCATCCAGCGAATCGGCGGGCACCGGGTAGGTCTTGATCCAGTAACCGTCGTACAGCACGCGTTCCTGACCGGCGATGATGCGCCGCGTTCCTTCCGTGGGGTGTTCGTCGAGCTTCGTATCAGGTTCCAGTTTGTACACGTTGTTCATTGTCTGTCGTTCTTCGGCAACGGGATTGAGAACAAGCAAGAAGCATGCAGAAAGATGGGGTTTCGCCAATGCATTGAATCGATGGATGATTGGCTTTCCTGGGCGGCACTCTAGCACGGCTACGCCCAATCCCGGTGCGTAATGAGCGGTTCGGCACGGCAATCGTGTTCCGCGTTTGCCTATTTGGCCTGCCTTCCCGCCCGAATCTTTACGACATTTTTACGTCGGGCTTGCCAGAATAATCAGTGTTTTTACATGCGCTGGCTTAGGCTACGAATACTGAATCAGCGGAAGCGGATCATGCAATACGAAGGCACTCCGGTAATTCAATCCTCCGAGCGTTTCAGGCTCTGGCAACGCATGTTGTTCACCGTGCTGGCTTGTACGGGAACGACGTTGCTGGCCACCCCGTTGCTCGACTACCTTGATCTGGCCAATATCGTGATGCTGTTCCTGCTCACGGTATTGCTCATCGCCGTTAGCCTGGGCCGGGGTGCCGCCGTGCTGGCGGCAGTGCTGAGCGTCTTGCTGTTCGACATCTTTTTTGTCCCACCGCGTTTTTCGCTGGCTGTCAGCAATATCCAGTATCTGATCACCTTTGCCGTCATGCTGGCGACGGCATTGATCACCGGGCAACTGGCGGCCGGTCTCAAACAGAAGGCACACGAAGCGCGGATTCGCGAGCAGCGAACGCAAGCCCTTTACGAGGTGGCCCGGCAACTGGCGGGAACCCTCGCACTTGAGCAGGTAATCGAGTTCGCCAGGCAGTTTGTCCGGGTCCAGCTTGATGCGGAAGCGGTGATCCTTCTCCGTGACGATCATGGACTGCTTGCAACCACTGCTGCCGATACGCACGCCTGCCGCATCGAGCCGCACCTGGCCCAAATGGCGCTGAATGGTGGGCAACCGGTGCGCAATGGCGAAATCGCTGGTAGCGGCTATGCCTCGCTCTACCTGCCGCTGCAGGCGTCGATGCGGGTGCGCGGGGTTCTGGCGCTGGCTTTCACGGCCAACGCCTCCGAACTGCCGCCCGAGAATCTGGCGCTTCTCGAAGCACTGGCCTCGCTGATCGCCATTGCGGTCGAGCGTCTGCATTACGTCGATGTGGCGCACGCGACGCAACTCAACATGGTGTCCGAGCGCCTGCGCAGCTCGATCCTCTCGGCCCTCTCCCACGACTTGCGCACACCGTTCACGGCCCTGGTCGGGCTGGCTGATTCGCTGTCCCTGATCAAGCCGCCGCTGCCTGCGCCGGCCCTGGAAACCGCTCAGGCCATGCATGAACAGGCAGCCCGCCTGGCCAGTCTGGTCGGCAACCTGCTCGACATGGCCCGGCTCAATGCCGGCAATGTCACCTTGCGCCGCGAGTGGCAGCCACTCGAAGAGGTCATCGGGGCCAGCATCAAGCTCCTGGGTGGTGCACTGGATGCTCATCCGGTCCGTGTCGCGCTGCCGGCCGAGCTGCCTCTTCTCGAGTTTGACGCCGTGCTGCTCGAACGCGTTTTCTGCAACCTGCTGGAAAACGCTGCCAAATATTCACCAGAGGGAAGCACCGTTGAAATTTCGGCTCAGCAAGCCGGCGATTTCATCGAGGTCCGCGTTTGCGATCACGGCCAGGGTTTTCCGGTGCGCGGCAATGAGGATCTGTTCAACATGTTCGTGCGCGGACAAACGGATTCCGGCATCGCCGGGAACCGGTCTCGGGCTGGCCATCTGCCGTGCCATTGTCGAGGCGCACGGCGGGGAAATCGGCGCCGAGAATCGCCCGGATGGTGGCGCCTGCGTCCGCTTCACCCTGCCCAGAGGGGTGCCGCCGGTGCTGGAGGAAGAAACGCCATGAGCTCAAACAACCCCAAAGTTCTCCTGATTGAAGACGAGAAGCAGATTCGCCGCTTCGTCCGCATGGCGGTGGAGGAAGAGGGCTGCCAGGTAGTCGAGGCGGAAACCGTCGCCCGCGGCCTGATCGAGGCTGGGCTGTGCAAACCGGATCTGCTGGTTCTCGATCTTGGCCTGCCGGACGGCAACGGAATCGACCTGATTCGTGATCTGCGCGGCTGGTCCGACGTGCCCGTCCTGATTCTCTCCGCCCGCTCTCAGGAAAACGACAAGATCGATGCGCTGGATGCCGGTGCCGATGATTATCTGACCAAGCCGTTCAGCGTTGGCGAGCTGCGCGCCCGGGTCCGTGCGCTGTTGCGCCGGCGTATCCGCAATGGCGAGTCAGCCAGCCCGATCATCGAATTCGGCGCGGTCAGCATTGACCTGTCGCGACGTGTTGTTTCCCGGGCGGGCGAGGCGGTGCATCTGACGCCGATCGAATACCGCCTGCTCTCAGCTCTGCTCAGCCACCCCGGCAAGGTGCTGACGCAGCGCAGCTTGCTGCGCGATGTCTGGGGCCCGTCCTATGTCGAAAGCAGTCATTACCTGCGCGTCTATGTCGGCCATCTACGCCAGAAGCTGGAGGACGACCCGACTCAGCCCAAGTATTTTCTGACGGAAACCGGTGTCGGCTACCGTTTCCAGCCCTGAGGAAACCATGCAAGTTCAAAACAACAAACGTCTCGCGACGCTGACCCTGGCTGCTCTCGGCATCGTCTATGGCGACATCGGCACCAGCCCGCTTTACTCGATCAAGGAAGTTTTCGGCGGAGCGCATCACCCGGTGCCGATCACGCCCGACAACGTGCTGGGCATACTTTCCCTCTTCCTCTGGTCGCTGATCATCGTGGTGACCCTGAAATACGTTTCCTTCATGATGCGAGCCAACAACAAGGGCGAGGGCGGCATCATCGCCCTGATGACACTGGCTTTGCAGAAAGGAGATCCCGCCTCCCGGCAGCAGAAAATTCTGATTGCACTCGGATTGTTCGGCGCCGCGCTCTTTTACGGCGACGGGGTCATTACGCCGGCAATTTCCGTACTTTCCGCCGTTGAAGGGCTGGAACTGATCACGCCGGCCTTCAAGCCTTACATTCTGCCGATTACGCTGGGCATCCTGATCGGTCTGTTCCTCTTTCAGCGAAGAGGAACCGCCAGTGTTGGCGCGCTTTTCGGTCCGATCATGCTGCTCTGGTTCGCAGTACTTGCCGTTTTCGGCGCCATCGGCATCGTCCAGCATCCGGCCGTGCTTGCTGCGGTCAACCCGCTGTATGGCCTCAATTTCCTGACCGGCAATTCGGCGCTTGGCTTTTTCGCGCTGGGGGCGGTCGTGCTCTGTATTACCGGCGCCGAAGCGCTTTATGCCGACATGGGCCATTTCGGCGCGCGGCCGATCCAGTACGCCTGGCTGGGCTACGTCCTGCCGTCCCTGCTCATCAATTACTTCGGCCAAGGGGCGCTGATCCTGGCCGACCCTTCCGCCATCGAGAATCCCTTCTACTTGCTGGCCCCGGAATGGGCGCTCTATCCACTCGTCGTTCTGGCCACGGTGGCGACAGTTATCGCCTCGCAGGCGGTGATTTCCGGCGCCTTCTCCATCACGCAACAGGCGATTCAACTGGGCTATACGCCGCGCCTCGAGATTCAACACACCTCCGATCAGGAAATCGGCCAGATCTATCTGCCAGCGCTGAACTGGCTCCTGCTGATTTCCATCATCGCGCTGGTCATCGGCTTCGGAACGTCGTCGAATCTGGCCGCGGCTTACGGTATTGCCGTCACCGGCACGATGCTGATTACCAATTTCCTGGCCATTGCCGTTGCCGTCCGCCTGTGGAACTGGAGTCCGCTGCGCGCCGTGGCGGGGGCCTTGCCATTCATCTGCATCGACCTCGGTTTCTTCCTCGCCAATTCCGTCAAGATTCTCGATGGCGGATGGTTTCCGCTGGTCTTTGGCCTGGCGATCTTCATCCTGATGACCACCTGGAAGCGCGGACGCGAACTGTTGCATGATCGGCTGGCGGCCGATGCGCTGCAGCTCAAGCCGTTTATCAAGGACATCACGGACAGCGGTGTTGGCCGGGTTCACGGTACCGCCGTATTCATGACCACGGATCCGGATTATGTTCCCCACGCCATGCTGCACAGCCTCAAGCACTACAAGGCCTTGCATGAACGAGTGCTGGTCCTGAGCGTCCGCGTTTTCGACGTGCCGTACGTGCCTGATATTGACCGGGTTGAAGTCCATCGCCTTGGCGGCAATTTCTCCCAGGTCATCGTTCAATACGGCTTCAAGGACGAATCCGACATTCCGGCGGCACTCGCCTTGTGCGCGAGTGTCGGGCTCGATATCGAACTGATGGACACGTCCTTCTTCCTCGGTCGGGAAACATTGATCCCCAAGCTCGGTTCGGAAATGGCTTACTGGCGCGAACTGCTTTTTGTCGCCATGTTCCGCAATGCCGGCAGCGCGACCGCTTTCTTCAAGATCCCGTCGAACCGCGTGGTGGAACTCGGGACGCAGGTTGTGTTGTGATGAAGGTTGTCCCGGCATGCGCCAGTGGCGAGCATGCCGCTTCAATATGGTGCGATTTCGGCGGCCTCCACTCCTCCATGACCGGCATCGCCATGATGGTCTGGCAATAGACGGTACAGGCCTTGGCAGGATTCAGGATTGGAAAAGCGGGGCATCCTCGTGTATGCCCGCTGACTCTCAGGTATCATCCGCGCAATGGACTATTTGAAATTGTTGGAGAACAGAAATGTCGAACGCCACGCCCGCTAATTTTGCTGCCGGGAAGCAGTATGCCGCCACCTTGGTACGGTCCCAGCGCATCACGCCGCCGACCTCGACCGAGGATGTCCGCCACCTCGTGTTTCGCCGCGATGACCTGTCTTTCTCGTGCAAGACGGGGCAATGCGTGCGCGTCATGGCGCCCGGCCAGTATGGCAACAAGTACCATCCGCGCCTCTATCTGGTCGCCGACAACGATGTCGAGCGTGACGGCGGCGTCGAATTCGCCATCTGCGTCAAGCGCCACAGCTACATCGACGATTTCAACGGCGAACGCTATCAGGGCATCGCTTCCAACTACCTGTGCGACCTGCCACTCGGCGCCGCGGTCGAATTCACCGGCCCCTTCGGCTACCCGTTCGAGGTGCCGGCCAGCCGAAAATCAGGCATCCTGATGATCGGCATGGGAACCGGCATTGCGCCGTTCCGCGCGCTGATCCGCACCATCTACGAAAAATTCGGCAGTTGGGATGGCAAGGTGCGCCTCTTCTATGGCGCCAAGACCGGCCTCGAGATGCTCTACATGAACGACGAAAACAAGGATCTGGCGCAATACGTCTATCAGCCGACCTTCAAGGCTTTCCAGGCGATCAGCCCGCGTCCGCTCTTCGATGCGCCGGTGGATATCGACAAGGCGCTGGCGCAGAATGCCGCCGAGGTGTGGGAAATGATGCAAAGCGCCGATGCACACGTCTATTTCGCCGGCGTCAATGAGATGCAGGCGCGGGTCGAAAAAACGCTCGCCGACATCGCTGGCTCCACCGCCGCATGGGAGCAGGCGAAGGAAGCCATGCAGGAGAGTGGTCGCTGGCACGAAGTCCTGTACTGAGGCGCCGTTCGGATTAACCGCACAGGCCAGTCTGCGGACTGGCCTTTCTGCTTTTCAATCCGCCGACAAGCTGCGGAACACTTTTAGAAAAGCCTCCTTTGCCGCCTGCGGACCCATCGGTTCGATGATGTCGGGCAAGGCATCGATGCCCTCCAGGTAAGACCAGGATTCTGTCGAAAAGGGCATGAGATCGCGCTTTTCGGTCGCCAGCGCGACCATGTCCGCGCGCTTGATCGCCGGGTCGAGATGGCTCAGGTCGATCGCGAAGCGCTGGCCGATGATTTCCATGACCCGTGCCTCGATCACGCTGAATTCCGGAAACAGGTGTTTCAGCGGCTTCACCATGTCGCCCAGATAGGCTTCCGCCGCATCATGCAGCAGGGCCTGGAAGTGCAGCGATTCGGGCACCAGTGACATGACCATCAGGCTGTGCTGGGCGACGGAATAGAAGGCGCTCGTCTGGCCATTGAAGCGGCACTGATAGGCAAGGCCGTGCGCGATGTCCTCGATCGCCACATCGTCGATGCGCGGACGGGTCAGGAAGAAGCGGTTTCCCAGGAAAGTCGATACGTAAGGCGAGTTCATGGCGAGGTGATTCCGAAGCGTTGTCCGGGTAGTTTCAGGGCGCGGATGAGTTGCCGGCACGCGCGCGCAGGACCTTGATCTGGAACAGCGTATTGCGCTCGTCTTCCTCGAGCGCGGCGCGGATGTGATGCTCGGTCGCCTGGTAACGCGGAATGATGTTGTATTTGAGGGCATTGACCCGCTTCTGGGTCTTGCGGCTCGCGGCCAACAGGCGCCACAGGGCGTTTTCCGCCTCACCGAGGCGGGCCAGGGTTATCGTCAGGCTTTGCAAGCGCATGCGCGCTTCGTCGAAGCTGACATCGGTCCCCATCAGGCCGACAGCTTGCAGCGGTAGCGGCGTGGCCGAAACGCTCGGGTATTCGACGCCGACGCTGGATCGGGCAACGATCTTCAATGCCACGGCAGACTTCAGGCCCACCGAGGCCTGGCGCAGCATCTGCCCGCCCATGCGCATCTGGACAATGCCTAGCCAGTGGTAGGCCTCCGCCAGTTCCTGGGTAGTCTGGGTGCGTAGCTCCCGATACTGCGCCAGTCGCTCGTAGACGAGCCGGGTCAGCAGGTCGCGCTTTTTCTCCAGCATTTGTTGTCCCTGTTCGAGAAAACGGACCTCGCGGTCGATCTGGAGCAGGGCGCTTTTGGTTGGGGGAACGGAAAGGCGCTTTTTCATGTTCAGGTATCGGCATCAGGCGAATAAGTATCGGAATTCTTGTGATACTTCGCCAGCTCTTCTTCGGAGACCCGGATCAGCGCGGTCGCCGGTAGCATCGACAGGAGGTCCCAGGCCAGGTTGAGGGTTTCCGAAATGCTGCGGTCTTCGTCTTCGCCCTGGCCGATGAAGCGACGCTCGAAGGCTTCGGCAAATTTCAGGTAGCGGCGGTCGGCGTCACCAAGTTCTTCGGCGCCAATGATCGCCGCCAGGCCGCGCACTTCGAGCGCCTTGGCGTAACTGGCGAACAATTGGCTGGCGACGTGGGGGTGGTCCTCGCGCGTGAAATTCTTGCCGATGCCATCTTTCATCAGGCGTGACAGTGACGGCAGCACCGTGACCGGCGGATAGATGCCCTGGTTGAAAAGTTCGCGCCCGAGCACGATCTGGCCTTCGGTGATGTAGCCCGTCAGGTCGGGAATCGGGTGCGTGATGTCGTCGGAAGGCATCGACAGCACCGGAATCATCGTGATCGAACCCGAACGGTTCTTGATCCGCCCCGCGCGCTCGTAGATTTCCGCCAGGTCCGAATAGAGATAGCCCGGGTAGCCCTTGCGCGCCGGCACGTCGCCACGCAGCACCGCTACTTCGCGCAGTGCTTCGGCATAGGCGGTCATGTCGGTCATCACCACCAGCACGTGATAGTCGAGGTCGAACGCGAGATATTCAGCGGCGGTAAGCGCCGCCCGCGGGGTGAGCAGACGCTCGATGACCGGCTCGTCGGCCAGGTTCAGGAAGATGACCACCTTGTTCAGGACGCCGCTCTCTTCGAAGCTTTCCTGGAAGAACCTGGCGTCGGCGTGGGAGGCGCCGAAGGCTGCGAACACGACGACGAATTCCGAGGATTCCTCGCCCAGCAGCTTGGCCTGACGCACGATCTGCGCCGCTACCCGGTTATGCGGCAAGCCGCCACCGGAAAAAATCGGCAGTTTCTGGCCGCGGGTCAGCGAATTCATTCCGTCGATGGCGGAAATCCCGGTCTGGATGAACTCGCGCGGGTAAGCACGGGCAGCGGGGTTGAGTGGTTCGCCGTTCACGTCGCGGCGGTCGCCGGAAATGATCGGCGGCCGTCCATCGCGCGGTAGCCCGGAGCCGTTGAACATGCGGCCAAGGATGTCGCGCGAGACGGGCAACTTGAATGGCTCGTCCAGGAAGCGCACCCAGGTGCGCTCCAGATCCAGTTCGTCGGTACCTTCGAATACCTCCACCAGCACGGCGTCCTCGGCCGAGCGGATCACCAGGCCGGAACGCAGGCGCCCGGTATGGTCACGCAACTGCACGCGCGAGCCTGCCGCCACGCCCGGCACCCCGCCCATTACAACGAGACCGCCCTGAGCCGAGGTCGCCGTGCGGAATTCGATGTTTTTCATGATTGATAAGCCTTAACCGGGGTTTGCTACCTGCTGGTAATCCAGCGCAATCTGTTCAAATTCGGCTGGAATCCTGTCGGTCTTTTCCTTCAGCGCGGCGAGGTCGTCTGACTTGTACTGACTTTTCCAGCGCCGGGCCTGCGCCAGCAGGGGCATCTGGATCAGTCGCCGCGCCGGGGCGCCGAGTTTCACCAGCTTCATGCCCTGGTGGTAGATTTCGATCATGGCGGTGAGCAGGGCGTACTGTTTTTCGGGCGATGCAAAACTGTCGGTTTCATCGGTCGCTGATTGCTGCAACAGGCCTTCCTTGATCAGGACGGACGATTCAAGTGTCCACCGCTGTTCGCTCGACAGTGCTTCGACACCCACCAGGTTGACGATGCGCTGCAACTCTTCCGACACCGAAAGCAGGGCCAGGGCTTCACTACGTGCCGCTTCCCAACCCGGGTCAACGTTCTCCGCCCACCATCTGGCAGCGGAAGGTACATAGCCGGAAAAGCTTTCCAGCCAGTCCACCGCAGGGTAATGGCGGGCGTCGGCCAGTTCCTTCGAGAGCGCCCAGAAGGTTTGAATGATCTCCTTGGTATGGCTGGTCACCGGCTCGGAGAAGTCGCCACCCGGCGGCGAAACTGCCCCGATCAGGGTAACCGAGCCGTGTTCTCCGGACAGTGTTTCCACCCGGCCCGCGCGCTCGTAGAATGCCGCCAGGCGTGACCCGAGATAGGCCGGATAGCCTTCTTCGACCGGCATCTGTCCGAGACGGCCGGCGACTTCGCGCAGGGCCTCGGCCCAGCGGCTGGTCGAGTCGGCCACCATCACCACATCGTAGCCCTGGTCGCGGAAGTACTCGGCCAGCGTAATGCCCACATAAATCGAGGCTTCGCGCGCGACCACGGGCATGTTGGAGGTGTTGGCGACCAGCAGGGTACGCTCCATCAGCGGGCGACCGGTATGCGGATCTTCCAGCTTGGGCATGAACTCAAGCACGTCGGTAAGCTCGTTGCCGCGTTCGCCGCAGCCCACGTAGATGACGATCTCGGCGTTGCACCAGCGGGCGATCTGCTGCTGCAACATTGTCTTGCCGGCGCCGAAGGGGCCGGGAATGGCCGCCTTGCCGCCTTTCAGCAACGGGTAGAAGGTGTCCAGAATACGCTGTCCGGTAATCAGCGGCTTTACCGCATGGTCGCGCTTCCTGAACGGACGCGGCGTGCGCACCGGCCAGCGGTGGAACATGCGCAGCTTTTCGATGGCGCCGTCCGCCAGCCTGATCCGGCCGATCACTTCATCGACTGTGTAGTCGCCTTCCGGCGCCAGTTCGAGCAATTCGCCATGAGTCAGGGGCGGCGTCAGGATGCGGTGGCGGATCGACTCGGTTTCCTGCACCGTGCCCAGCACATCGCCGCCGTTGATCTGCACGGCGGTCTGTCGCCGCGGATCGGGAACGAAGTGCCAGCGCCGGTCGCGGGCTAGGGAAGGAACCGAGACACCGCGCGCGATGCGGTCGCCACTCTTTTCCCGGACTGCATTCAGCGGACGTTGCACGCCATCGAAGATCGAATTGAGGAGGCCGGGCCCGAGTTCAACCGACAAGGGCCAGCCCAGTCCGTCCGCCACCTCGCCGGGCCGCAGGCCGCCGGTGTCTTCGTACAGTTGCGCGAGCGCGGTGTCGCCATTGCGGCCGATCACTTCGCCCACCAAGCCGATACGACCGACGCGGACCTGTTCGCCGATGACCGCTTCCGGCAATAGCAAGCTGACCAGGGGACCGTTGATTTCGAGTATCTTGCCCATTTGAATTTTCGTTGATCCTAGGATGTAGCCCGGACAAACAGCGTCATGTCGGGCCAGTGGTTTGTTTTCATTCTAGCCATGGACCAGGGTTCCCAGGTTCGGGGCGCTGGCGAACAGGCGCTCCATCGCTTCGCGGGCAAGTTCGTCCGCCAGTCTCGACCGGCGAGCCTCGAAGGTCTGGTCGAGTTGGGCCCGGTTGTTCGCCAGGAGCACGCGGATGCCACCTTCACTGAGCTTGCTGTGGACGTGCAGTTCGACCTTGCGACCTGGTGCGGCACGCTCGACAATCCGGGCCCAGTTCCGTGACAGGTTTGGCTGATCCGCCGGCCGCACCTCGGCGATCAGATCGCCCGCCGGCAAAGCCTGGGCGGCGTTGGCGAGCCACGCTTCCAGTACCTCTGAATAGCGCTTTTCATCGCCGACGAGATTCCTGAACGCCAGTTGCACGCCGGAAAGCGTGGCCTCGGTAAGCGCCCAGCGCAGCCGGTCGAGTTCCGCGGCCATTCGCGCTTCGGCAACCTGAACCTCGCGTCGCATAATGCGCTCGGCATCGACTTTGGCCGACAGTACTTCGCGATCCTCGGCCAGTTCGAGGCGCTCGGAGGCATCCTTGAGAATGCGGGCTTTGGCGGACTCGGTGTTCTGCCGCTGCTCACGAGCAAGGGTCTCGGCCTGCCGTATCAGCGCCGCTTCCAGTTGGCTTACCTGTGCATCTGCTTCCATGATTCTCTCCAATGGCGGCTTCCGGCCGGCAGCGGGTCAAGCACTTCAGTACGGCTTTTGAAGCCGGTGTCGGCCATCAATTCAGCGCCTCGGGCCCCAATACCGCATGCACTACATCGTCGACCGCCGGTGAATAATCATGGGGGGCCGACAGAGGTGGCAGCTCGGTCACCACGATGCGTCCACCTTCGTTGCGCAGACGATCGAGCCAGGGGCCGCCGGCGTGCGACAAGCCTGACTCCAGCAAAACCAGCGCCGCGCTGCCATCCTTGACCAGTTGTGCCAGGACTTCCTCGACCCGGGTCGGATCAGCATCCGGATAGACTTCTGCCCCGATCAGGCTGAAGCCTTCGGTCAAGCCAGCACTGCCGAGCACGACCAGTCGCGCCCCTGCAGCAAAAATGTCAGCCTCACGTGGCATCTCTGGCCTCGCGTCACTCAAATCTTGCCGAGCATCAGGATCGACATGACCAGACCGTAGATGGCGATGCCTTCGGCCAGTCCCATGTAGATCAGCGTGCGGCCGAACATCTCGGGCTTTTCGGCGATCACGGCCAGGGACGCCGAGCCGACCGGACCCAGGGCGATCCCGGCGGCGATCGCCGCAAAAGCGGTCGGGAGGCCAATCCCGATCAGCGCGAGACCCTTGCCCAACGAGATTTCCAGCGCGCCGCCGGCGATCGGTTCAGCCGCCAGAACTTCCTGGGCACCCAACATCAGCATGCCGGCAAGGCCCAGTCCAACGACCAGAAAATTCGCCAGTACCCCCCCTTTCAGGAAACGCGGCGAAGGTCGGTTGCGCGGCTTGAGTTCGAGCCAGACGCCGGCAGTTATCATGGCTGCGACGGACAAACCCACCAAGGTGATCAGCCAGTTCATTTTTTTCTCCTAAAGTTTCAGATTGATCAGAAAACTAGTGCCAGCCTCTGCTTTTATGGTGCTACTTGGCATCCATCAGTTTCAGAGGAACAAACTCGCTCCCGTCACCGCTGAAGAAACGGGAGAAGCCTTCGTAGTACATCAGGCGCAAGGCCTGGATCGCGACGATGCCCCCTTCGAGTACGATGATAACGACATTGCCCAGCAAAATGGTGAGCCAGTGGCCGGTCGCATCAAGTCCATTGGCTATCGTGAAGACCGCAAGGGCCAGTGCCACGTGGTTAAGGCTGAATGCCGCCACGCGCACGAAGGACAAGGTGTTGGCGAACAGGTTGATGCCGGTTTCCATGGTCTCGATGGTCGTGACCAGCGCCCGCTCACCGAATCCGGCGTCGGTTTCCACCCATTTGTAGATCGCTACCGTGACGATGCCGGCAAGCGCCAGCGGCCAGAACGGCAGGGCGAGCGTGCTGGCGCCTGCCAGGCTGGCGACGCCTCCTGTGGCGCCGATGTAGAACGCCAGCCCGGCAAGTCCGCCCGAGTCGAACAGCGCTTCGGTGACACGGCCGGACGCCAGGCGGTTGCCCGCGTTCACCAGCAGGGTGAGGACGATGAAGCCGACGCCGAATACCATTGCGACGCTCAGCATCCGGATCGGGTCGTGCATGGGGGATATCCAGACCGGCTGGATCACGTCTTCGAAGCCGAAAACGCTCCCGTAGAACATGCCGAACAGCATCGATACCGCGCCGGCGGCGATCCCCAGCCAGGCAACCCGGCCAAGGCGCCCGGAGAACAGGATGGCGAGGAGGGCAATGACAGCGCCGTGGCCGACGTCGCCGAACATGGCGCCGAACAACAACAGGTAGGTAAAGGCAAAGGGCAGCGTCGGGTCGAATTCGCCATAGCGCGGCACGCCATAGCTCCTGACCAGCGGCACGAACGGCGTCAGCCAGGCCGGATAATGCACCAGTGAGGGAATCGTTGCCGCTTCATGCTTGTTCGCTTCTTCGACATCCAGCCAGTAATGGCCATGGAATCGTTGTTCCAGCTTTTCCTTCAATTCATCTGCATGGCGCCGGGGAATCCAGCCGGCCAGGCTGGCCAGGGCGCCATGTCCGCGGACCCCGAGTACCGCTGCCTCGGCCAGCGGGCGGCCGAGTTCGACACGCAGGCGGGCTTCGTCCAGGCCCGCGCGGTACTTGCCGCGCAGGCTGTCCAGAATGGCGCATTCGGCGATGTTCTTTTCCTCAACACGCTTGCGTTCCTCGGTCAGCCAGGCGCGCGCGGTTCGTGGATGGGTCCGTAATTCCGGGGGCACCGGCAGTTCCCGCCAACCGGCCTGGGACAGCAGACCGCGAACTTCGTCGTGGCGGTCGCGCGGGCCGGCGATGACGGCATAAACCTGATCGGAAATCGTGTCGAAGTTGTAGATGACGTAGCCGGTCATCGACAGCGCTTCTCCCATGCGTTTGACGCTGGCGGCAGGCAGGCTGCCGATATTGACCGCCAACAGACCGTCGGGCCGCAACAGATGCGCCAGGTCCACGTTGAGGTGCTCCAGCCTGCCCAGAGTGTCCTGCAGGGCATCCAGATGGCGAATCTCTTCCTCGATCCGGACCTCGCCCTCATAGGCGGCCAGACAGGTGTTCCATACCTCCTTCAGCCAGACGTTTAGTTCTTCCAGGTTGACAAGGGTCGGCGCTTCGGCGCCCTCGGGTACGGTAAGACGAGACAGACCGCCACAGCGCTCGACCAGCTTGGAAGTCCGCGATTCGGCTTCCATCCATGTTTCGCGGTAGGCAGCGGCGGGGTTTTCGGAGAGTTGCTCCGACGCATGTTGAGCCGGGCTGTAAATGCCGAAACGCGCCAGCTCGAGCGCTGCATCCGCCGCCTCGGAAGCGAGCATGTGCAGGCGGATCTTGACCAGGGGTTCGGCGCGAAACATCAGGTACTCCCGGCGCCGGAGTGAAACATGGCCATGTGGATGTCGGCTGCGGGCAGCCCCAGAAGGCGACCGCGCAACACGGCCCGTATCGCTCGCAGATCGTGTTCGCGCAGGATCAGGTAGGCGAAGGCGCGCGAGATTGCGGGCGCGCCGGCGTGCAATACCTTGCGGGCGCTGTTGACTGTGCTGTGCTCCATTCTTGCGAACACTTCCGGAATGTCATTCACGCCATCCAGCAGTCCGCGCAGTGATTCAGGCAACGCGGAAAGTACCTCTTGCTGGCTGCCCAGCGCCGCCAGTTTGCGCAATTGCGAGGAGGGCAGACTGTAACGCGATGCCACCAGAAGGAAATACACCTGAGCAGGCGGCAGATTGTAGTTGAAGCGGTAACGTAGCAGCCAGACCAGGTTTATTCGATCGATCAACGAACCCATCAGGTTCCGGAACGATGTTCCGGCAGCGTGTTCCAGCGGTTGCGCGCGATGTTCCAGACCTTCGTAGTAGCTGCGGTCGAGCGCGGCGTCGAGAATGAAGGGGTCGTGGCTTTCCTCGAAGGCGCGCCGGGCCGGTCGCACGACTTCGGCATAGGGGCTGGTTTCCAGGCGGCGCAACAGTTCACCGACGTCCTCGGCATGCGCCAGATCCTGTATGTCCAGTCGTCCAAATGCGCCCATCGGCGTCAGTCGGGTCAGGAGAACCGCCGGGCGCTCGCCGGTCATCTTGCCGCGCAGAAGGGTCTTAAGGTTGCCGATTTCAAAGCGTTCGGTCCAGTAAAGCAGGAAGTTGCGTTCGCTACCGGCCAGCGGGCGGATCAGCACCGTCGTTTCATCCAGGAGCTGGGAAATGATGCGCTGTTCCAGAGAGCGATTATCAAGGCTGTCGAATCCGGCAGCCAGTTGCGGCAGGCCGCGCTCGGCCAGCACCCCGGCTATTTCGGCATGCCCGGTCTCGAGCAATGCGCTGAAATCCTCTTTCTGCCAGAGGCGGCTGGAGAAGAGGCTGACCCGAGTATTCAGATAGGTGGACAAGATGTCATCCGGTCAGGCGATCGCTCGACTCAAGGCTCAACGTCTGGGATCAAGCAGGAGGATCAATGCGGCGTCGACCGCCTCCTGTTCATGACGTGCGGCCATTTCGCGCAGGTTGCGCTGACGCTCCTCGTATTTGCGGGCCAGTTCCGCCACGATGTGCTCGGCACGACCGTGGGCTTCCTTCAGGAAGGGGGCGCGTAATTCCGCGCGCCCTGCCTCGAAACGCTCGTCGGCATCCCGCACAATAGCCAAGGTTTCGTCAAGGATACGGTGCCGCTCGGCGCTTGCGGCATCGATGATGCCCTGCGCACGGGACTCGGCCTCGAGAAGGCGTTTGAGATGATCTTCCATCTTTTTCCCCGGCCCCGTCAGGGGTCATTTTGGGCCCCGGCCATTCAAGACCAAGCCAGCGCCTGTGATGTTTCCAGCACCGAGAGCGAGCATCGGATATCGACGCATCGTGCGATGCCGGTTAATTAGCGTTTTCTGATTCAACTATAGTCCTCAGGCGTGGGTAGATCAAGCGCATGGCACCAGATTGCAGGAGCCAACTATCCCCAGAATACCCCGCTTGCATCCAGGTCGAGTACGGCAATCAATTTGTCCAGATCGCGGCCGGGCTGGACCGGATAGGGCCGCCATCCGCCTTTTCCGCGTAGATTCGGGCAGTCGAGCGACCACGTGCCGGATGCCGCGTTGAAACGAAAGCGGGCTACAGGCAGGCGGGTCCATTGGGTCGGATCGCGAAAGTACGGACGGGCTTCGACCAGCGTGACCTGATTGCCTTCGAACTCGAGTTCGAGTCGCACCTGGTCGCGGACTGCGGCCGGGATTTTCCGCTGGCAATAGGCGTTGAGCTTGGTCTGGGCAATGTGCTGGGTGAGTACAGGCAGGGCCATCTTCAAAATCCGCGAGTTTTCGCAATGCTACCGTAGCTTGGCCCGGCTTGAACCGTTTGACTAAAACTGCCGCTGGCCGGAAAATCGGCTCCACTGAATGTTCGGTGCGATTTACCGCTTCAGCCATGATTCGCCAAGCCCTGATCCCGAATCGGGGCTTTTTTGCTTTATGTCACCGGCTCTGCCGGTGATGGTATCCCTTGTGGATGTGTCACCGTCTTTGCCGGTAACCGTATCCCATGTGGATGCAGTGCGTAAGGTGATGAATTTGAACACTAAAGTACCGACCGTCGGCTTCGTTTCGCTGGGTTGCCCGAAGGCCACCGTCAACTCCGAACATATCCTGACCAAGCTGCGCGCCGAGGGCTATGTCGTGTCGCCGACTTATGACGATGCCGATCTGGTCATCGTCAATACCTGCGGCTTCATCGACGCCGCGGTCGAGGAGTCGCTCGATGCCATTGGCGAGGCGCTCAACGAGAACGGCCGCGTCATCGTTACCGGCTGCCTCGGCGCCAAGGGCGACATCGTCAAAAACACGCACCCCTCCGTGCTCGCGGTGACCGGCCCGCATGCGGCGGACGAGGTGATGGGCATCGTCCATCAGCACCTGCCGCAGCCGCATGATCCCTACACTTCGCTGATTCCCGAGCAGGGCGTGCGCCTGACGCCGGACCATTTCGCCTACCTGAAGATTTCCGAAGGCTGCAACCATAGCTGCACCTTCTGCATCATTCCCTCGCTGCGCGGGCCGCTGGTTTCGCGCCCGGTCGGCGATGTGCTGGCCGAAGCCGAAAGCCTGGCGCGCGCCGGGGTGAAAGAGATTCTGGTCATTTCGCAGGACACCAGCGCCTACGGCGTCGACCTCAAGTACCGCACCGGCTTCTGGGGCGGCAAGCCGGTCAGGACACGGCTCAAGGATCTGTGCGAGGCGTTGGCGCAGCTTCGGCATCTGGGTACGCCTGCATTATGTCTATCCGTACCCTTCGGTCGACGAGGTCATTCCGCTGATGGCCGAGGGCAAGATCCTGCCCTATCTCGATGTGCCGTTCCAGCATGCCAGTCCGAAGATCCTCAAGGCGATGAAGCGCCCGGCGTCGGCCGAGAACACGCTGGAGCGCATCCGCAAGTGGCGCGACATCTGCCCGGAAATCGTCATCCGCTCGACCTTCATCACCGGCTTCCCCGGCGAGACCGAAGAGGATTTCGACCAGTTGATCCAGTTCCTCGAAGATGCCCGGCTCGACCGCGTTGGCGCCTTCGCCTACTCGCCGGTTGACGGCGCCAGAGCCAATGAAATTCCCGGCCTGCCGCCGGAAGACGTGCGCGAGGATCGCCGCCGCTGGCTGATGCAAGTGCAGGAAGATATCAGCGCCGACAAGCTGGCCGCCAAGATCGACAGCGTGATCGAGGTGCTGGTCGATGCGGTCGACGAGGAGGGCGCGATTGCCCGCTCCAAGGCCGATGCGCCGGAAATCGACGGGCTGGTCTATGTCGACGGCTTCTTCGATGCCGAGCCCGGCGACTTCATCAAGGTCAAAGTCATCGACGCCGACCACCACGACCTCTACGCCGAGCCGGCAGGGGAAGGCTGACCCGCCATGGGCAAGCCGCGCCTCGCCATTGCATTCGGCTCCGGTTCGGCGCGTGGCTGGGCACACATCGGCGTTCTGCGCGCCCTGCAACAGGCCGGCATCGTTCCCGACATCGTGTGCGGCACATCGATCGGCGCCTTCGTCGGGGCGGCCTATGCTTCCGGCGAGCTCGATCCGCTCGAAGGCTGGGTGCGTGGCCTGACGCGGCGCGATGTGTTCGGTTTCTTCGATGTCACTCTGGCGGCCGGCGGCCTGATCAAGGGCGAGAAATTGCTGGGCTACACCTCACGCCTCTTTCTCGACGAGACCTTTGCCGATCTCGAGAAGCCGTTTGCCTGTGTCGCCACCGATCTTGCCAGCGGTCGCGAGGTCTGGCTCAAGGAGGGCCGGGTCATCGACGCGGTGCGGGCCTCGGTTGCGCTGCCCGGCTTGCTCGCGCCGCACCTCCTCGACGGGCGCTATCTGGTCGACGGCGGGCTGGTCAATCCGGTGCCGGTATCGCTGTGTCGGGCGCTGGGTGCCGATCTGGTGATTGCCGTCGATCTGGGCATGGATACCGTCAGCTTGCGCCCGCGCCGAGCCGAAGCGTCCAGTCCGGTACCCGCCTGGCGCCAGACGATGGGTCGCTGGTTGGGGCGCGAGAGTAATGGCGAAGAGGTGTTCCGGCCCTCGCTGGCCGATGTCGTGACCAACAGCATTGCCATCATGCAGGGACGCATCTCGCGCTCGCGGCTGGCCGGCGAGCCGGCCGACGTGCTGATCGCGCCACGCCTTGGGCAGCTCGGGCTGCTCGATTTTCACCGGGGCGACGAGGCGATCGCCGCCGGGCGCATGGCGGCCGAGCACATGCTGCCGCTCCTGCGCTCGCTTATGGGATGAAGCGCCGATGACGAACGATCCGCTTGTCGCAACGCTGTCCGGGATCGTCGGTTCCGGACAGGTGCTTACCGAGGCAGCCGATCTGGCGCCCTACCTGACCGACTGGCGCGGCCGTTACCAGGGCGTCGCGCGCTGCGTTGTCCGGCCGGGCAATACCGCCGAGGTGGCGGCGGTGGTCGGTGCCTGCGCCGCCGCCGGCGCGGCGATCGTGCCGCAGGGCGGCAATACCAGCCTGTGCGGCGCGGCGACGCCGGATGGCGAGGGCGGGGCAGTGGTGCTCAGCCTGAGCCGATTGAACCGCATTGTCGCGGTCGACCCGCTGAATAACACGATTTCCGTCGAGGCGGGCTGTACGCTGGCCGCTGTGCAGGCAGCGGCGTGCGCCGCCGACCGCCTGTTTCCACTAGCCCTGGCCTCGGAAGGCAGTTGCCAGATCGGCGGCAATCTGTTAACCAATGCCGGGGGCGTCCAGGTGCTGCGTTATGGCAATACCCGCGAACTGACGCTGGGTCTCGAAGTCGTGTTGCCCAACGGCGAGATCTGGGACGGCCGGCGCGGTCTGCGCAAGGACAATACCGGCTACGACCTGAAGCAGCTTTTCATCGGCGCCGAGGGTACGCTCGGCATCATCACCGGCGCCGTGCTGAAACTCTTTCCGCTGCCCAAATCGCAGACCACCTGCTGGCTCAATGTGGGTTCACCGGCTGCCGTCCCCCGAGGGGACTTTATGTCCCCGGCGCTGCCGGGGACGGTATCCCATGCGGACCTTCGGGGCGCGGTCAACCTGCTGAATTCGGCAAAATCCGTTTTCGACGCGCAGTTCACCGCTTTCGAGCTGGTATCCGAAGCGTCGCTCGCGCTGGTCCTGAAAAACATTCCGGCTAGCGCGCGGCCGACGGCGCCAAGCCCGTGGTACATCCTGGCCGAGTTTTCCGACGCCGCGCCGGCCGCTGTCGAGCACTGGCTGGCCGGGCGCCTGGAAGCGGGCGGGGTGGGCGACGCGGTGATCGCGCACTCTGCAGCCCAGGCGAAAAAACTCTGGGCCTTGCGCGAGAACATCTCGGAAGCGCAGAAAATCGAGGGCATCAGCATCAAGCACGATGTCGCGGTGCCGGTTTCGTCGATTCCGACGTTTCTGGAGAGGGCCGACGCCGCGCTGGAACGGGCCTTTCCGGGAATCCGCGTCGTCGCCTTCGGCCATGTCGGCGACGGCAACCTGCATTACAACCTGTCCAAGCCCGATGCGCAGGAAAACGCCGCCTTCATCGCCAGCCAGCCCGAGGTCAATCGCATCGTCCATGACGCGGTCCACGCGCTGAACGGCTCGATTTCCGCAGAGCACGGCATCGGCCAGCTCAAGCGCGAGGAACTGCTGCGCTACAAGAGTCCGGTGGAAATCGCCCTGATGCGCTCGCTCAAGCAGGCGCTCGACCCGCGCGGACTGATGAATCCGGGCAAGATCGTCTAGCTGGCCGGCGCCTCGGCCAGGGGCAGGGCAACGACAAACTCGGTGCTGGTTTCGGAAGAACGGGCGGCAATGCTGCCGCCGTGGGCGCGGACGATGGAGCGAACGATCGCCAGCCCGAGGCCGCTGCCTTCGCCACCCTGATCGGCACGGACGAAGCGCTCGAAGATCGTGCGCAATGCGGCGGCGGGAATCTGCGGGCCGGAATTGCCGACGACAATTTCCGCCATGCCGTCCCGTCGGCGTACCGCCAGCGTTACCCGGCCTTGTGCCGGGGTGTGGTGGATGGCGTTGACCAGCAGGTTGCCGATGGCCCGTTGCAGCATCAGCCGGTCGCCCAGGATCGCCAGATTCTCGCCTTCCAGTTCGAGTTGCAGGTGCTCGGCCAGAATGCCGTAGTAATCCACCAGTTGGCGGCACAGGTCCATCAAGCGGAGCATCTCCTTTTGCGGGATGACCAGGCCATGTTCGGCCTTGGCGAGAAACAGCATGTCGGCGATCATGCGCGACAGCCGCTCGTATTCCTCCAGGCTGGAGGCCAGCAGGTCGCGGTATTCGTCGCCGTTGCGCGGCTTGGTCAGCGACACCTCGGTCTGCATGCGCAGGGCGTGGAGCGGCGTGCGCAGTTCGTGGGCGAGGTCGGCGGAAAAGTCGGACAGGCGCTGGAAGGATTCCTCCAGCCGGCCGAGCATGGCGTTGAAGGCGCTGACCAGTTCGGCCAGCTCAGGCGGCACGTTCGCCTCCGGGATGCGTTCGGCGAGCTGCCCGGCGGAAATGCGGCCGGCCGCCGCGGCAATCGCCCGTACCGGTTGCATGCCGCGGCGTGCCACAACGATGCCGACGACCATTGTCAATATGGCCGCCGCGACCAGTGCCAGCCAGAAATCACGTTGCAGTTCGTCGAGAAAATCCGTGTGGTGGCGGATGTCGCGGGCGACGACGACGCGTACCGGCTGGCCCCAGGCGGTTTGCACCGTCCCGGCGGCGACGCGGAAATCACGGCCATCGAGCGCCAGGCGCACCGGCGTCTCGCCGACGCTGGCGGTAGCGGTGACCAGACTGGCGGCCGGCCCATCCGCCGGCCAGCGGAAAATCGCCCCTTTTTCGCCGTCGACCGCAACCATCACGCCATGCTCGCCGACCAATGCATCGCCGAGCCGGGCGGCCAGCGCTTCGGGCGAGCTTTCCCGGGCGCCGACGTTGCGCACCAGCACCAGCTTGCCGAGCAGTTCGTGAGCATCGAGTTCGGCCATGTGAGCGTCGGCCGAGCGGCCCAGATAAACGCCCAGCGCCGCGAAGACCAGCGTCGCCAGCAACGCGAAGGCGAGCGACAGGCGCAGCGTGATCGAGTGGCGCCAGCTCGTCACGGTCAGCGGATCTCCATCACATAGCCCATGCCGCGCAGCGTGTGGATCAGCCGGGGCGTGAAATCGTCGTCCACCTTGGCGCGCAGGCGGCGGATGGCGACCTCGATAACGTTGGTGTCGGAATCGAAATTCATGTCCCAGACCTGCGAGGCGATGAAGCTGCGCGACAGCACTTCGCCCTGGCGGCGCAGGAAGAGTTCGAGCAGCGCGAACTCCTTGGCGGTCAGGTCGATGCGCTTCCCGGCGCGGGTTGCACGGCGCTTCAGCACGTCGAGTTCAAGGTCGGCCAGCGTCAGCGTCCTGACCTCCTTGATCCGGTCGCGTCGCAGCAGGGTGCGCACGCGAGCCAGCAGTTCGGAGAAGGCGAAGGGCTTGATCAGGTAATCGTCGGCGCCGAGTTCGAGGCCCTTGACGCGGTCCTCGACCTGGTCGCGCGCGGTCAGGAACAGCACCGGCAGGTCGCGCCCGGCGGCACGCAGCGCCTTGAGCACCTGCCAGCCGTCGAGTCCCGGCAGATTGACGTCGAGAATCAGCAGGTCATGGTCGCCGGCCAGTCCCTCGTGCATCCCGTCCAGTCCGTTGCGGACGAGATCGGCGGTGAAGCCGGCCTCGGCTCAGGCCCTGCTTGAGGTAGTCGCCGGTCTTCGCTTCGTCTTCGACGATGAGGATTTTCATGGCCGCATTTTGCCCGAGCCGGCAGCGACTTGTCCGCAGATTACAAATTTGTAATTTTGCCGTCAGCGGCATGTTGACTGCGGCAGTCGACAATCGGCGCATGTCTTCCCGAATGGAACCCGTCATGCGCCTCATTTTTTCGCTGCTTCTCGCCCTCAGCCTGCCGGCCTACGCCCAGCACGACCACGGCAGCCACATGCCGGCCGCCGCCCGGAACGCGCCGTTGAGCGACGGACTGGTCAAGAAGGTCGACAAGGCCGCCGGCGAGGTGGTCATCCAGCACGGCCAGCTCGACAGCATCGGCATGCCGCCGATGACCATGGCCTTCGGCGTCGCCGACAAGGCCTGGCTGAACAAGCTGAAGGCCGGCGACAAGATCCGCTTCGCGGCCGAGATGAAGGGCGGCGACGCCCTTCGTCAGCCGCTACGAACTGGCCAGATGAAACCGCTGATCGTCGCGCTGCTGCTGGGCCTGGCAACGACCGCCCAGGCCGAAACGCCGCCCGGCGCCAATGTCGAATCGCTGCTCACCGTTGCCCGCGAGGTCAGTCCGGACCTGCGCATGTCGCGCCTGGAAGCCGAGGCGGCGCGCGAACGCATCGATCCGGCCGGGGCGCTGCCCGACCCGCTGTTGCGTATCGAGCTGGAAAACATCACGAAGAACGGCACGCAGGAGGCGACCCTGTCGCCGTCGCGCGCCGGTGATACCAAGTACACGCTGGCCCAGCCGCTGCCGTTCTGGGGCAAGCGCGACCTGAAGCGCGACATCGCCAGCGCCGAGGCGGACCAGGCCAGCGGCCGCGCCAGCGACACCTGGGTCGAGGTCGCAACCCGCATCAAGAGCCTTTACGCCCAATACTGGCTGTCCAGCAGGAGCCGGCAACTGGTCCGCGAAATCATCGAGCTGACGCGGAAGCTGGAAAAGATCGCCCAGATCCGCTACGCCAGCGGCCTCGGCGCCCAGCAGGATGCCATCCGCGCCCAGGTCGAGCGCAGCACGATGGAGACCGAACTGGTCGCCACGGAAACCGAATACCGGCAACTGAGCGCCTTCATCAACGCCATGCTGGCGCGCCCCGGCGATGCCCGGCTGGCCGAGCCGCTTACCCTGCGCCCGCTGCCTTCCGGCCTCGATCCGGGCAGCCTGAATGAACGTCTGGTCGCCCGCAATCCGCAACTGGGCATCGAAACGGCGCGCATCGACGGCGCCGAGAAGAGCCGCGACCTCGCCTACCGCAATCGCTACCCGGACTTCATCGTCGGCGCGGTGCCGATGCAGGTGCAGGATCGCGTCGAGTCGTGGGGCGTGATGCTGGAGATGAACATCCCGCTGCAACAGGGAACCCGGCGCTCGCTGGAGCGCGAAGCCGAGCGCCTGCTGGAAGCGGCGGGGGCGCGGAAAGAGGCGCTGACCCACCGGCTGGGCGGCGAACTCAACGCGGCGCTGGCCAATCTGGACGCGGCGCGGACGACGGAGCAGATCGCCAGCACCCGCCTGCTGCCGCAGGCCGAACTGACCTTCAAGTCGGCGCTGGCCGGCTACGAAACCGGCAAGGTCGATTTCGCCACGCTGCTCGACGCCCAGCGCCAGATCCGCAACGCCCGCCTCGCGCTGCTGCGCGCCCAGGCCAGCCAGCAACTGCGCCTGGCCGAAATCGAACGCCTGCTCGGAGAAGACCTGTGAAAACCGGGACCACGCTGATTGTCGTTGCGCATCGCCCTGGCCGCCGGCAGGTTTCGCCGGCTACTGCCTGGCGCAGCCGAAAACGCGATGGCTGCTGCCCCCAAGGGGACTTAGTTGCCGGGCGCGGTTCGACGCGCCAAAAACCGGCAAAAAAGCTCCTCTACTACCGCAACCCGATGGGCCTGCCCGACACCTCGCCGGTGCCGAAGAAGGACCCGATGGGCATGGACTACATGCCGGTCTACGAAGGCGAGGATGAAGCCGGAGAGCGGCCTGAAGATCAGCCCGGAAAAGGTCCAGAAACTGGGCGTCAGGACCGAGCCGGCGAAGCTGCAGATGCTCGACCGCAGCGTGCGCGCCAGCGGCCGCGTCGAGATCGACGAGAGCCGCACCTACACGGTGACCGCCAAGTTCGAGGGCTACATCGAGCGGCTGCACGTCAACACCACCGGCCAGCCGGTCGGCCGCGGCCAGCCGCTGTTCGAGGTCTACAGCCCGGAACTGGTCTCGGCGCAGCGCGAATACGCCATCGCCGCCCAGGGCGTCGGCAAGCTGAACGAGGCCGGCGGCGAGGCGCAGGGCGGCGATGCAGCAACTCGCCGAGTCCAGCCTGCAACGGCTGAGGAACTGGGACATTTCCGAAGAACAGGTCAGGGCGCTGGCGAAATCGGGCGACGCCAAGCGCACGCTGACCTTCCGCTCGCCGGTGGCCGGCATCGTCACCGAGAAGAAAGCCGTGCAGGGCATGCGCTTCATGCCCGGCGAGGCGCTGTACCAGATCGCCGACACTGTCCGCGGTCTGGGTGCAGGCCGACGTCTTCGAGCAGGACATTGCTGCGGTCAACGTCGGCCAGAAGGCCAAAATCAGGATCAACGCCTACCCCGGCGAAGTGTTCGAAGGCCGCATCGCCTACGTCTATCCGACGCTGAAGGCGGAAACGCGGACGGTGCCGGTGCGCATCGAACTGGCCAATCCGAAAGGCAAGCTGAAGCCGGCGATGTTCGCCGATGTCGACATCCCGGCCGGCGGCGCGGCGCCGGTGCTGACCGTGCCGACCTCGGCGGTGATCGACAGCGGCCCGCGCCAGGTGGTGATCGTGCAGCTGGCCGAAGGGCGCTTCGAGCCGCGCCCGGTCAAGCTCGGGCAGCGTGGCGGTGAGTTTGTCCAGGTGCTGGAAGGGGTCCGGGAGGGCGAACAGGTGGTTGTCGCCGCCAACTTCCTGATCGATGCCGAAAGCAACCTGAAGGCGGCGCTTGGCGGGATGCAGAAGGCGGAAGGCGCGGCGGCCAAGCCGGCGGCGGTTGGCCACAAGGCGGAGGGGACGCTGAATGCCATCGATGCTGGCTGCCGGCAGCGTGACGATCAGCCACGGGCCGGTGGCGAGTTTGAACTGGCCGGCGATGAAGATGGATTTCGTGCTGGCCAATCCGGCGCTGGTTGCGGGGATCGCGCCGGGGACGGCGGTCGCCATCGAGTTTGTCGAGCGGCAGCCGGGGGAATGGGTGATCATCTCGCTGAAACCGCAAGCCGCACACCAGCACTGATCCGATGCTCAATCCCTGATCGACTGGTCGGCCCGCAACCGCTTCCTGGTTCTGCTCGCCACGCTGTTCATCGTCATCGCCGGCATCTATGCGGTGCTGAAAACGCCGCTGGACGCCATCCCCGACCTCTCCGACGTGCAGGTCATCGTCTACACCGAATATCCCGGCCAGGCGCCGCAGGTGGTGGAGGACCAGGTCACCTATCCGCTGACCACGCGCATGCTGTCGGTGCCGAAATCCAAGGTGGTGCGCGGCTTCTCCTTCTTCGGCGCCTCCTTCGTCTACGTCATTTTCGAGGACGGCACCGACATCTACTGGGCGCGTTCGCGGGTGCTGGAGTACCTCAATTCGGTCTCCGGCAAGCTGCCGCAGGGCGTCACGCCGACGCTCGGCCCGGATGCCACCGGGGTCGGCTGGGTCTACCAGTACGCGGTGCTGGCCAAGGACAAGACGCTGGCCGAGTTGCGCACCATCCAGGACTGGTATCTGCGCTACCAGCTGACCAAGGCGCCGGGCGTGGCCGAGGTGGCCAGCATCGGCGGCTTCGTGCAGCAGTACCAGGTGATGGTCGACCCGCGCAAGCTGCAAGGCCTACGGCATCCCGCTGATGCGCGTCGCCGAGGTGATCCGCGATTCCAACCGCGACGTCGGCGGCCGCGCGCATCGAAATGGCCGAGACCGAGTACATGGTGCGCGGCCGGGCTATCTGCGCGGCAGCGAGGACATCGAGAACCTGGTCGCTCAAGGCGCAGAACGGCACGCCGGTGCTGATGCGCGACATCGGCCGGGTCGAACTGGGGCCGGACGAGCGGCGCGGCCTGACCGAGCTGAACGGCGAGGGCGAGGTGGTGTCCGGCATCGCCATGGCGCGCTACGGCCAGAACGCGCTGGAGGTCATCGCACAACGTCAAGGACAAGATCGCCGAGATCAGCCCGGCCTGCCCGAAGGGGTGAGCATCGAGACCGTCTATGACCGCTCCGACCTGATCCACCGCGCCATCGACACCCTGAAGCGCACGCTGGTCGAGGAAAGCCTGATCGTCGCGCTGGTCTGCATCGTTTTCCTGCTGCACTGTGCGCAGCGCGCTGGTCGCGATCCTGATGCTGCCGGTCGGCGTCCTGATCGCCTTCATCGCCATGCGCGCGCTCGGCATCAACTCCAACATCATGAGCCTGGGCGGCATCGCCATCGCCATCGGCGCGATGGTCGATGCGGCCATCGTCATGATCGAGAACGCGCACAAGCATCTGGAGCGGCTGCAACCGCGGCGATATCGCGCAGCGAGGCCATCATCGACGCCTGCAAGGAAGTCGGCCCGGCGCTGTTCTTCAGCCTGCTGATCATCACCGTCTCCTTCCTGCCGGTATTCACCCTCGAAGCGCAGGAAGGCCGGCTGTTCGCGCCGCTGGCCTACACCAAGACCTTCGCCATGGCCGGCGCGGCGTTGCTGTCGGTGACGCTGGTGCCGGTGCTGATGCTGCTGTTCATCCGCGGCAAGATCATGCCGGAAGCCGAAGAATCCGGTGAACCGCTTCCTGATCTGGCATCTACCGCCCGATCATCGCCTGCGTGATGCGCTGGAAGAAGCTGACCATCGCCGCTCGCCGCTGGTCGTGCTGGCGATCAGCATCGTACCCGGCCAGCCGAGCTGGGCAGCGAATTCATGCCGACGCTCAACGAAGGCACGCTGCTCTACATGCCGACCACGCTGCCCGGCATGTCGGTGACCAAGGCGGCCGAACTGCTGCAGACGCAGGACAAGATCATCAAGAGTTTCCCGGAAGTGGCGTCGGTGTTCGGCAAGGCGGGCCGGGCGCAGACCGCCACCGATCCGGCGCCGCTGGAGATGTTCGAGACGGTGATCAACCTCAAGCCGGAAAGCGAATGGCGCGCCGGCATGACCATCGACAAGCTGATCGCCGAGACTGGACAAGGCGCTGCAATTCCCCGGCGTCGCCAACTCCTGGACCATGCCGATCAAGGCGCGCATCGACATGCTGTCCACCGGCATCCGCACGCCGATCGGCATCAAGGTGTTCGGCAAGGATCTGGACGAGATGGAAACGCTGGCCAAGGAAATCGAAGCCGTGGTCAAGACCGTGCCCGGCACCACCAGCGCCTATCGCCGAACGCATCACCGGCGGCTTTTACCTCGACATCGAGCCGGACGCGCGGCAGCTGGCCCGCTACGGCCTGACCGTCGGCGAACTGCAGGAGGTGATCGGCACCGCGCTGGGCGGCGAAATGGTCACCACCACGGTCGAAGGCCGCGAACGCTTCGGCGTCACGTGCGCTATCCGCGCGAACTGCGCAGCGACCCGCAGACGATCGCCACGCGAGGTGCTGGTGCCGGTCACCAATGGGCGGCCGCGATGGTGCCGCTGGGCCAGCTGGCGAAGGTCGAGATCGCCACGGGCGCCCCGGCCATCCGCACCGAGAACGCGCTGCTCTCGGCCTACATCTACGTCGACATCCGCGACCGCGACATCGGCGGCTACGTGCGCCGATGCGCAGCAAGGCGGTGCGCGAGCAGGTCAAGTTCCCGCCCGGCTACTACGTCACCTGGAGCGGCCAGTTCGAGTACATGGAGCGCGCCAAGGAGAAGATGAAGATCGTCATGCCGGTGACGCTGCTGATCATCTTCCTGCTGCTCTACCTCAACTTCCGGCGCCTCACCGAAACCCTGATCGTCATGCTCTCGGTGCCGTTCGCGCTGGTCGGCGGCGTCTGGCTGATGTGGCTGCTCGGCTACAACCTGTCGCGTCGCGGTGGCGGTCGGCTTCATCGCGCTGGCCGGCGTCGCCGCGGAAACCGGCGTGGTGATGCTGATCTACCTCGACCACGCCTGGAAGGCGATCAAGGCAAAGCGTGCCGCCGAAGGCGCGTCGACCGCAGCCGGCCGATCTCTACGCCGCGGTGATGGAAGGCGCGGTCGAGCGCGTGCGGCCGAAGATGATGACCGTGGTGGCGATCATGGCCGGCCTGCTGCCCATCATGTGGGGCAGCGGCACCGGCTCGGAAGTGATGAGCCGCATCGCCGCGCCGATGGTCGGCGGCATGATTTCGTCGACGGTGCTGACGCTGGTGGTGATTCCGGCGATTTATGCGCTGGTGAAGGAATGGGAACTGGGGCGGGTCAGGGCTTGCTGACCAGTTGTTTGGCGAAGGCGGCATCGTTCCTGGTGATGCGCGGTGCCGGCTGCGGCCCCTGGGCATCGACGAAGCGCACGAAATCATCGAGCGGGAGGGCTTCCGAAACATCCTTGTCCTGGCCATCGATCCGCTCGCGGAGCAGGAACAAGCCGCTGCCGGTCATCGCCATCAGGTAGTTGCGCCCTTCGCTGCGCCGGTTGAGGCGGGCGATGGCGGCGCTGGCTCGGGTTGAACGCATCCGCTATCCCTTACCTGTATTTCTTGAAGACGGTTTGCGCATCCCGGTGGGCGCGCTCGAGCGTGCAGATCGAACGGATCATCGTCGTGGCCGCTGAAAAAATCGTCGGCCTGGGCGCGCATGACCATCTTGATGGCGGCCGCGTCGGCAACGGCATATTTCTCGGTGATGAGCGTGGTTACTTCGTCGAGGTGTTCTTCGTAGGTCATTTTTAGGGTCGGTAATAAAGGCGGTGTAGCTTCGATGCAGGGGCGGCGCGACGGCACTCAAAGAACCACCCGGCGCTTGGTCACTTCGCCTTCTTCACCCCCCGGCCAGTGGAGGTCGACGATGATTTCCGCATCGGCGCCCGGTAGCGGAGACTTGAAGCGGATCATGGCGAAATTCTTGGCGCCGGTCAGCGCGTAAAGGCGCTCGCAGGAAACATCCTTGTTGCCATCCATGGCGCCGCCGGATGAAATGCCGATCAGGCTGATCTTGGGGCCGGGCTTGCGCGAAATGGCGCTCGAGGTGACCTGATAGACGCGGGCGGCCGGAAACTTGCGGTGCTGCATGCGGAAGACCGAGGCGCAATGCACGTCGCCGCTCAGGAAAACCAGCTTGCGCCCGGATTTGTCGATCTGCCGGAATACGGTTTCCAGCAACTGGTTGCGTTCGACCCAGTTGTTTTCGTGGCCCCATTCGTCCATGAAATCGTCCTTGGCTTCGCCGAGGTGAACGTAATTCACCAGCCGGTCGATCCAGTCACCACCGGCACCGGCGAGACGACAAACAACACCTTGGCGCTTTGCGCTTCGCTGCTCGCCAGCCAGGCGGTGAAGCGGTCGAACTGCGCCTGTCCGAGAATGATGTTGGGGTCGAGTCCGTTTTTCTTGCCCTTGTTCTTTTCGACATCGTGGTGGCCGCGCATGTCGAGGACGTAGAAGGCGGCCTCGCCTTGCCGGAAGGCGTAGTCCCATTGCGAATTGTCGGGATTTTCGAGGTGGACCCGCAGATCGGCGGGTTGTGGCTGTGCTCGTATTCGTAATAGGCGCGGCAGGCGGCGCGCCACATCAGGTCAATCACCGATGGTTGGTTTTGCTGTCCTTTTCCTCGAAGAATCCGGAAATCCGGGCGCGGCGCTCCTTGTTGGTCAGCGAACCCCAGCCGTCCATCATTTCGTGGTCGTCCCAGATCATGTATTGCGGGAAGCTCTCGTAAACCTCGCGCAGCGCCGGGACGCTCCAGTAAACGCGGTAATACCAGCGGTAGATGTTGAGCAGGTAAAGCTCGATGGCGGCCTCGTCGTACTTGCCGTTGCCCAGCGCGTATTTTTCCAGCAGCGCCGCCTTGTTGTCCTTGAGCCAGGTCCGATGTCGAGGAAGCCGTTCTTGCCGTTGGTGTCGACGTAGGCCTGGTCGCCGCCGCCGATGACGAAGCCGGCGCCGGCGTCGGCCAGTTGTTCGGCGAAGTGCGGCCAGGCGCCGACGTCGCCGCTGGCGCTGATATGGTCGTGGCGGCTCTAGAAGCCGAAGGTGATTTCGCTGGCGACGCCGGCTGGGGTGCAGAAGCTGTGCGGCGTCTCGGCGCCGATCTCGGTACGGCGACGGATGACGGTTGGCGTCGGTGGTTTCGGAAATAACCGCGTAGTAGTAGCGGGTGTCGGCTTCAAGGCCGGCGATCTCGAAGACGTGGGTCAGGTTGCTGGCCTGGGTGATGTCGCTGCTACCGATATAGGCCGGAACGATGCTGTTGGCGGCGAGGAAATCCTGAACGCTCTTTTCTTCAAGCCGCACCAGGTCGCCGGTGAGTGGCGCCTTGGTAACGACGAGCGTCCATAGTCCCTTCTGATAGACGCGCACCCAGAGTCGGGTGCTGTCAGCCGTGGTGGCGCCGACGATGGCGGCGCTGTTCAGTTTGCTGAATTTCTGTTCGTTGGAGGTTGGATCGAGCAGCGTTGCCATGACGAATCTCCCAATTCCCGGTAGTCGGGAAAGGTTAGCGCGAATGGATACCGCGGTTCAGTGGCGCGTCTGGGCGGCGTCGTCGGCGAAGAGGTCGGCGATGTCTTCGGTGCTGAAGCGGTATTCGTGGTTGCAGATGTCGTCGCGGATCAGGATTTCGCCATGTTCGCGCAAGATGGTTTCGGCGTCCTCGCGGCCGAGGCTGCGGATGATCTCGCGCACCTTGGTCCAGTCTTCCGGGCCATGGTCGACCACCGGCAACGGGTCGTAACGCGCACGCCGTGGGTCGCCATGTCTTCATGGAAGAGGCGGGTGAGCAGAGCTTCGGCGTCGAGTTCGAGCAGTTCGGCAGGCTTGACGGTGGCGGCCAGCTGCGTGATGCGCTGCCAGCCATCGGCGTCGCGGTGTTCGGCTTGCCGGCATCTTTTGCAGAAACAGGCAGGCGGCGGCTTGCGGGCCGGCGGTGGCGAACAGGCGCGAGGGTTGTTGTTCGGATTGCTCCAGGTAATGCTCGAAAATTGCCGCGATGCTGTCGCCGACCATCGGCACGAAGCTCTGGTAAGGATGGCGGGCGTCCGGCATGTCGAGGCTCATCATCAGTTGCCCGCGCTGATCCACACCGAGGCGGCTGGTGCACTCGGCGCCGGCAGCACGACCGGGTTGCTGCGCGCCATGCCGCGCATCTGCAATTGCTCGTTGCAGTCCATGACCAGCGGCT